>DAHVFT010000010.1:0-526 GCA_027316895.1 Thermoplasmatales archaeon
CCAATCCTTACGGGAGATGATGATTTGCGTGAGAGACCTCTTTCAACAGCTCTCCTCATTATTCCATGTGCCTGGAACCATGATATGCCAAGGATGACGGATGCATTGAGAATATCCATGCCCTTCATCATTTCCATGGCAAGGTTCTCAAATCTCATGGAAAACCGTGAGTGCCTGTCAGACCATGGAAGTGATACCTGTAACTTTCCATGCTCCATGCATTCAATCCTTGGTATCCTTGCATGCAGGTATACATGGTAAATGCCACTGTCCAGATCCCGCCATACCCTTTCCCTCACATGATCTGATATGCAGTATTCCCTGTGGCATTCAGGACACTGCCATCTGCACCCATCATCATGCTCAAGATATGCATGAAGAATCTTTTCATCTGGATCAAGGACAACACGGGACACAAACCATGGCCTTGTGACATTGTAAAGATCCTCAATGAGCTTCTTATCATCCATTGAGGAACATGGAGAATATTCATATTATCCTATCCCCAATATTGTAGGATGAACCA
>DAHVFT010000001.1:0-1137964 GCA_027316895.1 Thermoplasmatales archaeon
AACTACCATATTCAACACTGCAATAGGTGATACAATACTGGCAGGTGCTTTTGCACTTCCAGGATACTGGATAGCAGTAGGACTCATAGACAGGGCTGGAAGAAGACTCCTGCAGTGGGTAGGCTTTGCAGTAATGGCTGCAGCATATATAGTGCTGGGTGTGGAATACTCATTCCTTAAAACCGATATTGATCTCTTCATAATGGTCTTTGGAGTATCATACCTGTTTGGAAACATAGGTCCAAACACAACAACATTCATCCTTCCAACAGAACTCTTCCCAACAAAAATAAGATCTACAGCCCATGGAATTGCAGCATCAATTGCAAAACTTGGTGCTGGAATATTTACATTCCTTTTCCTTATACTTGGAACAGCACTTGGAAATGGTGGTGAATTCGAGTTACTTGGAGCAATGGCAGCCATAGGAGCAGTTGTAACATTGCTGACAATACGTGAAACAAAGGGATTGAGTCTGGAAGTATCATCAGAAGATCCTGCAGAAGGCGTTTGGGATTTTAAGCCAAATCAGCCAATATCTGTAGAATCTGCAACTAAGGGTCAATAACAATTAATCACAAAATTTTAAAGCAATACTAAAATTTAAAATATTTATAATTTTTTGAAACATTTTTGAAGTGTTAAGTCTCATTTAAATTTTAAATTTATATACCATTTACCAGAAACAACGTCACTCTCAATAGTAGTATTCATTACAAATATGTGCACTATTATTCCCTAATCAGAAACTGGAAATCACTATATATTCAAACTATATATTCTGTTAATGAAACCCTTCAAACTTGATCAACTCGATCTGGATATCATAGAGATAATGGAGGAAGACTGTTCACTGACATATAACGATATCGCAGAAAGAACAGGAAAGAATCTCTGGACAGTAAGGGACAGGATGGTACTTTTGAAACAGAGGGGTATAGTAAAAGGATGCAGGGGTGATATAGATTACACAAAGCTAGGCATGGGATGCAAGGCATACATATCATTCAACATTCCGGCTGAGAAAATAGATGAATTTGTATCCTTTGTAAAAGGAGAAAAGAGGATCAAGAAACTCACAATTACCACAGGTTCGAGGAGATTCAGCATACATATTATTGGAGAAGAATGCGGTGAAATAAGGAATTATGCCAGAAAAATACTTCCAGCATTTGGTGTATATGACGTGGACTTTGAGGTTATACTGGATGAAGTACCATAGATACACGGAAATGCGTCACAAAATTACATGAATGAATCAAAACACAATTTTTGTTTAAATTTAAATCAATAATGAAATTTTTTGCCAGACATTACTTAGTATAAATAACGCATCCTTTAATCATGACAGACGAAATGGAAGAAATAGAAAGATTTGCAAAGTCGACTCTTGGAGGAATGCCAGAAGTTATAAAGCTACTCGGCCACCATAACGTGGAACTGGCCAAGGAACAGTTCAGAGAGAATAATGAAATGTATCTCGGGAGAAAGTATGTTCAGAAAAAAACGCTGGCTCTAATGGCGATGTCAGTATCACTATCAAATGGCCAGGAAAGCTCCGCCATGATACATTTCAAGCTTGCTCAGAATTTTGGGGCTGAAATGTTGGAGATACTGGATTCCATAAAAGTTGCAAAAATGGTTGTAATGGCTTCAACAATGTCAGTAATGACTGCAATATTACCAGTTGTACAGAAAAGGAATGTGAAAGCATCGGACGATGTTGAAATAAATAAGATACTGGCCAAGATCCAGTCAGAATCACACATGGAATCTCTTCCGGAAGACCTTGTATCACTCTCTTCAATTTCATTTGGACTTTTGGATGAACATCTGAAGGAGAAGTCAGAGCTACTTTCACCGTTTATAATGAGCCAGAAAGATGTCTTTCTTATAGCATTTGCAGATGCTGTTTCTATAAGGTACCCAGAATGTGCAAAGGTGTATCTATCACAGTTCTTTATAAAGGGAGGAACAGAGAAGGAAATGGAAGATGCACTGTTTCTTACAAGATTCATAACAGGGAACAGAACACTTACTTCCGCTACGGGGATACTGAAATGGTAAACTGTGAACATGTTTATATACTGAGGGAATGAAAATGAGGAAAAGTACACTAAATATGTTTGGGTCAGAGTGGTTCGGGATAGCCATATCAACTTTGGCTCTTTCACAGATATATATTCTTTCATATGGAGAAACAGGAAATGTATGGTATAATTACCTTGCTGAGGCGTTTTCCATAACAGGAATCATCCTATTTCTTGTAATCCTGGTAATATGGATTATACGTGGGCTCGCTATAAGAGATAAGGTTTTTACCCACTGGAACAATCTTACGAGGCTGAGTTTTGTAGCACTCATCCCGATTATAGGTTTTGTGGCTAATTATCAGTTGATATATTTCTTTGGCCTTTCCGAATGGTCAGCAGATCTATCCGTCCTGAACTTCTATGGTGAGTACCTCTTTGCACTTATTATTGGTGTTCTGCTTGGTTATAGACTATACACGAAGGAAATCAATCCCAGGGAAATGAACTATGCAATTGTGATCCCACCCCTAGCAATAGGAACAAGTGTTTTTCTTGCGACACCTCTCATGAAGTATTTTGGAGGTTTTGAAGCGCAATCTATGTATTTTCTCGTCCTGATGGGACTTGGTATATTCTTCTTTCTTTACATATTTATAGGTTCGCTCGCATTATCCGGGCACGTAACTACCAAGGTTCATGATACACTCCCAACCACGATGCTTCCAGTGGGTATTGCAAGTCTAATAATCATAAATATATTCACAATTTCAGGGTTCAAAGTAATAGGCAATATCTCACTTTCAGCATCCACAGTAGAACTTGTTTCTATATTACTATGGGGATTTGAAGTCTGGAACTTTTTGGTGGTTCTTTTACTTATACTCACTAAACCATCAAGAGGAACACTCAGTGTCTGGGCATATGGATTCCCTCTTGGTCTTTTTGCAACATCCACAATGAAAATATTTGATTTCACAAGTTATTCGGCACTGCTCTGGGCATTTATTGGAATATCAGCTGCACTGAATATACTGTGGGTTTACGCATGGATCAACACTGTCTCATTCATTAGATCAAAGTTGAGGGAAGAGGTTAGGGAAAAAAATGCAACTGTATCGGGAAGGATCGAATGACATTCTTCCATCTTTACTATTTAATCATTCAAAATTCATATTGATTTGAAAATAGAAGAGTTTCTCTCAAAGAGCTTTTCACCAGCCTAGAATAACAATATGAAATAATTCAGAATTCTTTCTAATAATTACAAATCAAAGATTTTTTATTTTTGTGTAAAGTACAATAGAAATGGGCCCGACCGGATTCGAACCGGTGACCTCCTCCGTGTCAGGGAGACATCATACCGCTAGACTACGAGCCCTCGTCTGTGGATGTGATTATAGATAATTAGTTTTTTTATCAATGTCACTAATTTGATGAATTGAGTAAGGATAAGTCCCTCAACATTTATTTTGGTCAGATTCACCATAAGATTTCCTGTTATAGCATTAATGTAATTGAGAAACAACCTTATTGTTTTTATATATCTTTCATCTACAATTTTATATTGAATTGATATGTGCATTAATGAGTGGTGTCATTATTGTACATGGTGGAGTTGGAGCCAAGGGAAGATCGCTGGAAGATATGAATGGTGTAGCTTCAAAAAGCAAAGATGACGATCCACTGAAAACTGTAGTGAATGCAGTAAGGTATATGGAGGATGATCAGAGATTCAATGCTGGAACAGGCTCAGTTATAAGAATAGATGGTTCCATACAGATGGATGCAGCTGTAGCTATTCCTGGTTCTTTTGGTTCAGTTATAAACATAGAGAGAGTGAAAAATCCAGTACTGGTTGCTCTCGATGTAATGGAAAAAACTCCGCACATAGCACTTGCAGGTTCAGGAGCCATAGACTTTGCAAGAAGGTCTGGCTATCCAGACTATGATCCAGTAACAGAAAAGGCTAGAGTAGCGTATAAAAAGATGGTAGACGCCATAAAGGATAAAACAAATTCTGAAGAAAGGTACTCAACAATAAAGAAACTGATAGATGATGGCCTTGTGGAAGAGCCACATGATACCGTAGGTGCAGTGGCATATGTTAATGGAAAGTTCGCCGCAGCAGTTTCTACCGGAGGAGCTTCTCCAATGATGCCTGGAAGAGTAGGAGATGTGCCATTAATAGGTGCAGGAATTTACTGTGGACTTAATGGTGCAGTGGTTGCAACTGGGCTAGGTGAAGAGATAGCAAAAAAGCTTCTGTGTTACAGAATTTACTCAAGAATAGGAGAGGGACCCCTTAACAGGATACTAATGGAGGAAATAGACAACATGGAGGGAAAACTTGCAGGTGTTATTGCTGTTTCGCGAAAGGAATATGGCTTTTTCTCCAATGGAGCTATGCCAATAGACACAACTCAGTTTTGATCTTTAAGCTTTACAGTTATCTTATTTAAAAAGATGTGCCTAATGTCATTTTTTTATGAAAATTTATATTGAAAGAATACATGAATAGCAGTCTGGGAATATGGAGTTTGATAAATTTAAATTTATGCAATTCCCACGTGATATCTACGTGGGTCACGGCGTTTTACAGAGAATCAGCGAAGTAACTGAAAAAAATCTTAGAAATGGAAGAGTTTGTATAGTAACAGGTGAAAATACAATTAAGGTTGCAGGTAAGGAAATTTCAGACATGTTGTCAGACAGCTCCATAGACAATCAGATTATAATAGCGGGGGGTGCAGATGAAACAAACCTTACAAAGGTTACAGAACTTGCAAAGGATTATGGTGCAGGAATGATCATTGGCGTTGGAGGTGGTAGCAAGATCGATCTGGCAAAGAAAACTGCATATTATCTTGGGGTACCACTCATAAGTGTACCTACGACTCCAAGCCATGATGGTATAGCATCACCGCGGGCATCCATAAAGAGGAACGGCTGGTCCGTTTCTGAAGAAGGAGTAATGCCCGTATCCATAATAGCCGATACCTCAGTCATGATAAAGGTTCCATTCAGGTACCTTTCAGCTGGAGCGGCAGACGTAATTTCAAACGAAACTGCAATAATGGACTGGAAATTAGCGAACAGAATAAAGGGGGAAGATTACAGCAGTAGTGCAGCTGCCATAGCAGAGTATGCTGCAAAGGAACTCATAGAAAAATCTCATTTAATAATGCCCGGCGTGGAAGAATCTGTCTGGCTGGTTACCAAACAGATACTTGCATCTGGCACTTCAATGGCAATAGCGGCTTCATCAAGGCCAGCGAGCGGAGGAGAGCATTTGATTGCTCACGCTCTGGATATGATGGCACCCGGAAAAGCCATTCATGGGGAACAGGTCGCACTTGGATCAATAATAACTATGTTTCTGCATGGTGGGGACTGGAAGGGCCTTGCCGAAATATATAGAAATATCGGTATTAAAACCAGGGCAAGCGACTATGGTATAAGTGATACCGTAATGGTACAGGCCGTAAGAACTGCTCACAGGATAAGACCAGAGAGATTTACGATCCTTGGAGACATGGATCTGAGTTACAGCGCTGCTGAGAATGCCCTCAAAATAACCAATATAATTTAATAAAAGAAGGGAAAGTAAATGGCAGCAAAAATATCCTTAATAGGATTAGATCAGGCGGAAGTGGGTCATGTATTCAGGTTTGTTCAACCGTTACAGACCTGTTCTGAATGTAAGATTAAGAATGTATGCTTTAATCTTGAACATGGCAAAAGATATAGAATAAAGGAAGTGAGAAAGCAACAGCATCCCTGTATGGTCTTTAATCATGACAAGGTTGCAACAGTTGAGGTCGAAGAGGTGGACGAGGACCTGGTTGTTGAATATGGAAACAAGATTCAGGAAGGCTCAACCTTATCACTTAAGAGCAGGAAATGCGATCACATAACCTGCGAATTCATAGAAAAGTGTAATCTCACATACTATGGTGACGAGGTAAAATTCAATATCAGGAAAATAATGCATAAGGTAGATTGCCCGAAAGGATACAATATGAAAATGATTGAGGCAAAGCTGGTAAACGGAAAGAATTAAGAAAAATCATGTCAGCAATTAAAATAGGCATAGCGGGAAAGCCAAACGCCGGTAAATCAACACTTTTTTCAGCCATCACAGGTACAATGGTTGCAATAGGAAATTATGCATTCACCACAACACAGCCTAATGATGGGATTGGTTTTATGGATACTGTATGTCCGCATACTGAACTGGGTAAGCCATGTAATCCCAGAAGAGGGAGATGTGAAAACGGTACCAGATTCATACCTGTGGAAATGGTTGACGTTCCAGGATTAATAGAGGGATCAAGCGAAGGCAGGGGAATGGGCAACATGTTCATGGACGCGTTGAGAGATACCACTGCCATAATCAACCTGCTGGATCCCATAAATGAAGAAAAGCAGATTCTGAGTCCAGAGGAACTGATTCACGATGCAGAATCAACTGAAAATGAAATAATGAGATGGTTCACATCAAGATTTTCCAGCGACTGGGAAAAATTCACACGAAAGCTCTTACAGTCGCACATTACACTGGAGGAGGCCCTACTGCAGAAAGCAGCATTTTTTAATCTGAAGCAAAAAGACATCAGGGAAATATTACAAAAACATCATTTCACAGAAGATATTACCAAATGGAATGAAGATGAGAAAAGGGAGTTTTCTTCCACAGTCATGAGTGAAATTAGACCCATTGTAAGAGTACTGAACAAGGGAGACTTGATTGAAAATCGGAAACAATATGTGGACAAAGGATTCGTTATAATATCATCAGATTATGAGCTTTCTATAGAGAGAGCATTCAACGGAGGTCTGATAGAAGGCATAAAAGATATCAGACCGCGAGAAAAAGCAAATCAAAAGCAAAGGGAAGCAATCCAGAAGATGGATATGGATTATAGATCAGGAACACTATCAAGAATTTTCGATGTGCTGACGGATATAATAAGAACTGATCTAAAAAAAATAGTTGTGTATCCGGTTTATGATGAAACAAAATGGTGCGACAAGGATGGAAATATTCTCCCAGACGCCATAATAATGAGTCAGGGCCAGACTGCGGAAGATCTTGCGTATGAAGTTCATACAGACATAGGAGAGGGGTTTATAAGGGCAATTAATGGGAGAACAAAGATGATCCTTGGAAGAAATTACGAGTTAAAGGATTCAGATGTCATAAGGATAATTGCAAAGACGAAGTGAAATTTCCCATTCATTATGTCAATAAAACTTTATATAATACGAGTAAATTTTTAAGGAGTGATATTATAAGAAAGAGACGATGCAGTCAGTGCGGATCAGTTATCACAAATGGTTATGATTATTGCACTTCCTGTGGAACTATTTTGGGCACTGATATGGGAAAAGTTGGGGCATACTCATTAAAATCAGGTAAAAATATAGTCGATCTTGGAGATATATTGCCTGGGGAAAAAATACTTGGAGAATACTCACCGTCCCGTGAATCTTACAAAAAAAGTATAACTCCTAGGGTATTTTCAAATCTTATATCACTCCTATCTCCAGTTGTTATAGCTTTGGTTGAATTCATTGGTTTTGGTTCAAATTCCAATTTAACCGTTGAAGAAATCCTAATTATAGTTGGAGTTACCACTATAATGACTTTAGTCATACTTGGATTTTCACTGGCTAAATTTAAAACAGAATTTTCCGCACGGTATGTCATTACCAATACCAGAGTCGCCAAGATTATAAAAAACCGTATAAAGATGGATATTCCGGTTGAACAAATTGAGGATGCCGTAATCACGTTTGGAGCAGTTCTTCGATTAAAGGATTATGCTGTATTTTTCCCACCAAGGGGTTACATGGACCTTAAGGGAGTCAACCTTAATGTTCCAATGGTAACAAGTAGAGTGGTGGAATTAGAAAGAACGGAAGAAGGAAACAATAGTAAAATAATGAAAAATAAAGATGGGAAAGTAACCATAGGCAATGCAAAAATTGCGAGAACACATCTAAAGAATATTAGAAGAACAAGGAGGGATATTATTCAAAGATCATTTCTATTTCTAACAGAGGAAATGGCCAGAGATGCGGCTAAAAAATACTGGGATTTTGTCAAAAATAATATTTAATCAGGATCAAGAAAGAGCAGAACTAAATTATTTGTAATTTTTGTTTATAAGTTCATAGTAAAATTCATCAACATACCCATAACCAGGGACAAAATGATGATCTTTCATTGTTCCACTGTGTTTGAATCCGTTTTTCTCTAGAACTTTTTTCGATGCCTCATTAGGTTTGTAAACGTTTGTATAAAGTTTGCGTAGGTTCATAGTATTAAAAGAAAAATCAACCATCAGCTTCAGAGACTCAGTCATATAACCCCTTCCCCATTTATCCCTCGAAAGGAAATATCCAACATGTCCATTCCTGTCAGAATCTATTGGATTTATGCCTATTATTCCAGCAACTTCCTTTGTCTTATTTTCAATGATTGCAAAATTTACACTCTTTTCATAAACATTTGCTGAGTTATCTATCCATTCATACTCATCAACCAGTGAATAAATTCTTGATGGCGATGAAAGGAATCTGTGTACCTCGGGTTCATTGATTATTCTGTAAAGGACAGGAGCATCCTCACGAACAAGTACTGCAAGGGATACATGATCTCCACTGCAAATGACAACTCTTTCCATTGTAAACCTAATTCATGCAAACTAGTTAAATGATTATATCTCCTTATTTTTATAGAGTGGTTATCATGATCATAAAATATAAGGAGTTTATATCATATTATAAATGGATTTTGTAGTTTCACACCACCTGCTACCATCTAATATACTTGGCTATTCATCTTTTACAGTTAATCTAATTCTTTTGCTAATAGGCATAGGCCTGAGTTTCAGGGGAGAAAAGTCATGGAAACTCATAATGCTGGCTCTTGGAGCGTATGGAGGCTTTGTAATCACTGCATACATTCTGGTAAGATTCCATTTTACGGGTCTACCGACAATACTCATATTTGCAATAGGTGCAGTAATAGGTGCTGTCGCATTCAAGTTCCTTGCTGAAATTGCCATCTGTGCATCTATCGCATTCACAGTTTTTATAGGACTGAACTACGTATCTGGAGCTGGTGTGGTCATTGCAGGCATTGCAGCACTGATAGCGTTCGTTGTAACATATTACAGATTCAACAAGGTTGTTATTTATGTAGCTGCATTCGCAGGCGCTCTCGCAATTTGGATTGCACTATATGGTATGGGTCTGCCTGACGTTAGTGCACAGGTTTTTGCTGCTGCAGCGATGATAATGGGGATTGTATTGCAGAAATACGAGGCAAGTCAGGATAAGATTCAAAGAAGCAGGATCAGGTCAGATTACTGACAAAAGCATCAAGTTTGTCAATAAATTTCTTAGCATCTTCAGTACACCCGTAATCTGCATATCTAAATATTGGCGCATTAGGATCATTGTTAATTGCAAGAATGTTTTTGGCATATCTTAATCCTACAATGTGGTAATCCATCCCAGCAACACCAAGTGCAATATAGAGATCAGGGGCAATGGATAATCCTGTAAGACCAATTTGCTGTTGCCTTGGCATCAATCTCATATCAACCACTGGTCTAGTTCCACCTACTGCAATACCTAGCTTTTCTCCGAGATCAACAACATGATCTATGGTTTGCTTTCCCTTTACGCCTCTACCAATGCCAATAACAATGTTAGAAGATTGCAGCGGAATATATTTTGATTCAATTATCCTGTTCTCAACTATTTCGTATCTTTCCGAGTTCTTCAGATATATTTCCCGAACAGTCATTTCTCTATCCGTTACTTTCTCAAGGAATATCCCTGGTCTTACGGTTGCTATTTCAGGTTTTGTCTTTGATGTTATCCTTGCAACAATTCCTCCACCAAAAGCTGGCTTATATTGAATAAGGTTTTCACCCTCGATTTTTAAATCCACACAGTCTGCAGTTAGTCCGAGGGATAGTTCAGCAGATATAATACCAGCTACATCCTTTCCAGCTGAGTTTGAGGGAATAATCACAAATTTTGGTCTTTCCTTTTTGATGTAATCAGCCAGGAAACTAGAAATTGAGTATATATCTTCTGAGTTGAAATGGATATATTCACTTGCACTCATTCCATGGAGCAGGTTTGGATCAACATTTCCTATCATAACTGGTTCCGCATTTATCTGGAACGAAAGATCATTGAGTTTTGATGCGATCTGCATACCAGAGTCTCTGTCATCAAGTGCAACTCCAAGTATCTTGCCACCTGAAAAATCACTGTTGAGTACAGTTTTTTGAGGTCTCTTTTTGCTGCCTCCTTCTTTCATTTTCCTGGATAACAGTTCAAACACTTCATCAAGTGATATCATTTTAACAGTTCTCTCATTGTGCAGTGCTTCAGTTCCAGAAACAACTGTCAGGGATGCGTCGTTGCCATTGATATCAAGCTTCATACTCTCAGAGTTTACAATTTGGACCTTATCCTTCATTGAAGGAGTACCTTCAGGAACTCTCCTTGCCCTGTTAATTTTTTCACTTACTGAGACAAGCACAGGAAGCGAGGTAGTGATCACCCTTGTGCCCTTTTCATAATCCTGTTCTACAGTAACCTTCTTACTATCTTCCATTATTTCAAGCTTGCTTACTCCCGACACAAAATTCATACCTGCCATGTAGGATGTTTGTGGAGGTACCTGACTGGTCTCTCCATCAAGGGAGTACTTCCCTGCAAGTACAAGATCAGGAGATTTTATTTTTATAAAATGAGATAAAATTCTTGAGGTTGCCCATGTATCCGCACCTCCGAATTTCCGATCCGTTATTAGAAAAGCTTCATCAGCTCCCATCTGAAGGCATTCATCAAGAATATCCACTGCCTGGGGTGGTCCCATAGATGCAACCATTACTCTGGCACCGCTCTTCTCCTTAATCCTAATCGCTTCCTCCACTGCCCTTCTATCAAACGAATTGATGCTTAGTGGTACTCCTTCTCTAACAATTCTTCCAGTTTCCGGGTTGAAGGTTATCTTGCTTACATCAGGTACCTGTTTTGCCAGAACAAGGATATTCATTGTAGTTCTACCATTATATCCCCATTCTCTACCTTTGTTTTATACGACTTAAGGGGTGAGATACTACCAGAGCCTTCAGGAGGGCTAATAACCTCACCATTCTTAGGATTGAATGTTGCAAAATGGTTTGGGCAGATCAGTTCATGGTTGTCCATGAAGCCCTCTGAAAGGTCATATTCTTCATGTGTGCAGAGATAAGATGTTGCAAAATAATTGTCCCCATCCTTTATTATCAGAACCTCTATGCCGTCAACTTTTACCTTTGCCAGATCTCCATCCTTCATGTTTCCGTCTTTCGCAACTTTATACCATGTCATGAGGTTCCATTGATTTAAACTATAAATTTCTATTGTGTTTTAAATTATAGAGTTCAAACCAGCCTTCCAATTTATTCGTAATGTCATGTTACTCCTGTAATGTTGTGAACTCACATAGTGGGGAATTCCGTCTGTACTTAAATATCATCGGCGTGATCATATATAATCATAACCTTAATAACTCAACTTAAAATATCAACTTCGAGTATATTATCATGTTTGAACGAATGAAGGCTGGATGGAGACTTGCGAAAAGCGTGAGAAAATCTGTTTCAGGTCATAAAGGATTGGTTACATATCCACTGCTTTCTGGTATCACAGCTATTATTATTTTCATTGCAACGTTCATGTCACTCTTTTTCACAATTCCATTAGATTCAGGTGCAAATAGTAATGTTCTATTAATTTATATTGGAGGTTTTATTCTGGCGTACATACTGATTGGTTTCCTTGCAACTGTTATTCTACTATCAATGATGATAGCCTACAGATCAATTCTTAAGGGAGACAATATGGGGATCAGAGAATCACTGAATAAGGGATTCACCTACATAAAAGAAGCCATTGAATGGGCTATATTCTACACAATTCTAGTAATGATCATGAGAATGATAGAGTCAAGATTTCGTGGTTTTAGCCAGATAATAATAGGAGCCGTGGGTTCATTTATTATATCAATTGCTACATTCTTTGCTGTTCCAGCAATTCTCGATTATAAGTGTGGGCCCATAAAGGCGGTGAAGCATAGCGTTGAAACCATAACAAGAAACTTTGGTCAGACCTTTGGCGGAATAGCGTACATCGATCTGTATACACTGGCAATAGTTCTACTGGGATTTCTAGTCTTTATATTCGGATTGATACTGGGAATATCAACACTGACAGTGGTTGGATTTGCTGCTATGCTGAGTGCTGGTATTATAATCATGGCTATAGGATTGATACTAAACTTCACATATTCGAACATCTTCAAACTTGTGATCTTTGATTATGCAAATGGAAAAGGCTTACCACCTGGATTCAACGAGTCTGACATAAAGATAGCAACAAGACAAAAAAAATCAAGATTTGGAGGAATCATGGGAAACAGTAATCTTTAAAAATAACTGTACAAGTTATGAAAATGATTAATAAAGATAATAAAATATTGAACTGTGAGTGTATCAGCAAGGGGAAAACCATCAAGGGTAAGGGTCCTTGAAACAGTAAAAAAGCTGGATTCTCCAACGCTTTCACAACTAAGTAACGAATTGAAGATGTCAAAAACGGCCATTCTGAAGCAGGTCAGTCTGCTGGAAAGGGATGGAGTAATTTCAAGAACATATGTTCAGACTGGAAAGGGACGACCGGTATGCAAGGTCAATGTAACAAATAATGCTTATGATCAGCTACAGGACATTTACCGTAGTATTGCAGAAGATGCTCTATCTTATGTGGAAAAAAAATTTGGCTGTAGCATGATAAAGGAGATAATGGCCTTAAGAAACGAGAAGCTTATTGAGGAATACAGAATGGAACTCATGGGCATGGACTGGGAATCAATACTTAAAAAGTTCGAGGAAATGAGGAACAGGGAAGGGTATCTGGCTGAAGTCACAGAAAGACAGGATGGTTCCATAGAGATTTCTGAATTTAACTGCCCCTTAATTAAGATAGCTGAAAAGTACAGGGAAGCCTGCTCCTTTGAGAGGGATTTTCTCAGTTACATATTTGGAATGGAAATAATACAGATGAGCACTGTACTTGAAAACTCAAGGTCCTGTAAATTTATATTAAGAGAAAAGTCATAGGCAATCCTATAAATTCTTTAATAAAATACCAACCCATGGATGCAGAAGAAAAAATAAAGATTCTTGAGGCAGGCAAACTGGGTAGGAAAGCCCTGGAAGTCGCCTCATCACTAATAGAACCGGGAGCATTATTCCTTGATGTAGCAGAAAAAACTGAGAATTTTATACGTGAGAATGGTGGAAAACCATCCTTTCCTCTTAATCTATCAATAAACAACGAGGCGGCTCACTATACTCCAGCCCCAAATGACAAGAAGACATTCAAAACGGGTGATCTTGTTAAGGTAGATATAGGCGCTCAGATAGATGGATACATATCAGATAATGCAACAACAGTTGAAGTCGGAGGAAAGGGAGATTACAGTAACCTCATAGACTGTACAAGGGAAGCACTCAATGCTGCTCTGAAGGTACTGAGACCAAACATAGAAATATACAAAATAGGGCAGGCTATTGGTGAAAAGATAGAATCATTCGGCTTCAAACCGGTTAAAAATCTTGGTGGCCACGGAATCAAGAGAAACGATCTTCATTCTACTATATTCATCCCGAACTATGATGACGGCAATGGAAGAAGAATTGAAAACGGACAATTAATTGCAATTGAACCATTTGCCTCAACAGGCATAGGACTGATACACAATGGAATGGGAGGCAACATATACATATTCAGCGGAACAAAACCTGATCCAAAGGATCCAGTGATACAGAACTTCAGTACACTGCCCTTTGCTGAAAGGTGGCTGGCGAAGGTCAAACCAGATTACAAGGATTATCTGAAGAAAAATCTTTTCATGAAACAAATAAGCCATTTTGCAGTGCTTAAGGAACATAAGGGAGCAATGATATCACAGGCAGAACATACCATACTTTTTGATGGTGATCAGATCATAGTGACAACACAGTAAATTCTTAACGATCCTGGCAATCAATAAATTACGATTTTTACTGAATGTGGAAAATCTGCAGGATTTCCTTTATAGCCTCATTTAGCATTTCTTCCTTGCTTCCATTTCCACCTATTATCCTTCCCTGATTGAAAAATATCCCTCTTTTTATTGCTTCGGTGTAAATGTTATAAACATTCTTAAGGTACTCGTTCTCCTCAAATATTTCTAGCTCTCTCTTTTCCCCATTTCCCTGTCTAAACGACTTTCCGTTGAAGTCTATGAATATGGTAAGATCAGATTCGATGTGACTTATGGATAGAACATTTTCAATCCATTTGTAAAATTGGTCCTGATCTTTGAAATGTTCTTTTAAGAAAACTCCCTGATAGGCAAGGGATGAAAGGGAGTATCTGTCACATATGACAAAGTCATATTCGGTCATACTTTTTAGAATATACTTGTTATGTTCAATTCTGTCTCTTATGAACATTGCAAGAAGAATCATGTAGTCCTCTCTTTTCAATTTTGAGAGAATGTCCAGGCCAGAATCAAAGTAGGAAGTTGGTTCATGTGTCAGAAATACGCTTTTTCCCCTGTTCTGAAGATCTATGGCAATGTTCCTCGCAAGAGTGCTCTTACCTGATCTGTCTATTCCCTCAATCACAATAAACTTACCCATGACTCTATCTTTTCCATTAGGTTTTGTTTATACTTATTTGTTCCTATGAGAAATATTTCTGGCAGTTTATTAAGTTCAGGAAAGGTTATCTAGATTTCTTTTCATGTCAGAATTATGAGTAAGAAGGGATTTAACACCAGGGCTGTAGGTTCTGGAGAACTGAAGGATAAGAAATATGGCAACGTTGTCACTCCAATATTTCAGAACGCAACGTTTTTATATCCAAATTACACAGAAGGGTCATCGAAGGATCCAAATACAGGTGATTCTTTTATCTATTCTAGATGGGGAAATCCAACTGTAATAGCACTTGAAGAAAAATATGCGTCACTGGAAGGAGCAGCACATGCCTTATCTTTTTCCACAGGCATGGCAGGAATAACATCACTCATGATGTCTCTTGTTGGAAAGAAGAAGAGAGTTCTTTCAATAATGGATCTTTATGGCCAGACACTCAGTTTCTTCAAGAATAAGCTCCCAAAATATGGACTGGATGTGGATATAATATCTATAGACAAACTGAACTCTATCGATTTTGATGTTACCAAATATGATGTCATATATACAGAAAGTATAACAAATCCCTCAATGAAAGTTCTTGACTTAAAAACCATTGGGGAACTTTGCAACAAGAACGGGATCACACTCATTGTAGATGCGACATTCTGCTCTCCATATAATCAGAATCCTCTTGATCTTGGCGCTGACTATGTGGTTCACAGTGGAACAAAATACCTGAATGGGCATTCTGATACAATGTCGGGGTTTGTCAGTTCCAACACGGATCTTTCAGATATATTCGACATGAGGAAAAATCTTGGGGCCACTCTTGATGCATTCCAGGCATATCTCATCCAGAGGGGAATGAAGACACTTGGATTGAGAATGAGGCAGCACAATTCAAATGCTATGGAAGTTGCCCAATTCCTGAAAGAGAATTCCAATGTCATCTCAGTGAACTATCCCGGATTGAAGGATGATAGATATCATTCTATTGCAGAGAAAAACATGAGAGGTTTCGGAGGAATGTTATCCTTTAGGGTTAAGGGTGGGATCAAGGGAGCACGAAATTTTATGAAGGGACTGGAAAGCATCTCTGCAGCCCCCAGCCTTGGGGGTGTTGAATCCCTTGCCACTCTGCCCATAGATACATCTCACGGTTCTGTAAGTCAGGACGACAGGAAGGTAATGGAAGTTACAGAGGATATGGTAAGACTTTCAGTGGGAATAGAAGATCCTGAGGATTTAAAAGAGGAGCTGGGAAAAGCTCTCAGTCATGTAAATTGATTGAATTTTGACCGATCTCACTTGCCGAATCTTTTTTCTTTCCAAACAATTTTTCTTTTTCTATAAAATAGAGCATGAATCCCACCAATATTGTTATGGTTCCAATGTAAAATGCCCTTTCCCCAAGAGCAAACATTATAACTGCTGAGAGCGCAATGGACAGAATCTGAACGAAAGGATAAAAGGGTGATTTGAACTTTCCTTCCATCTTTCTCTTTCTGAGTATAACAACTGCGAGGCCAGTCAGGGAATAGGAGAAAATAACTCCAAAATTTGAGGCAAGTGCTATAACCTGAATGTTTCCTATAAATAGAGATACAATAGCCAGTCCTGCAATCAACAGTGTTGCCCTTCTGGGTGAATCTTTCTCCCTACCCTGTATCCATTTAGGCAAAAGTTTATCCTGGCTCATCTGTAGCAGTGTTCTTGATCCAGCAACTATAAGGGACACGGTTACAGTGAACGTCGCAATTATAGCAACAATATTTATTGCATATTCCACAGCAACAGGTGCTTTGGCGAATACCAGTGCGTTGAAGAGAGGATTGCCAGTAACCCCGTAATCCTTATAGGGCATAAGGGCAAGCATCCCGAAGATTATAATTATGTAAAGTATGGTACTCACTGCCAGCGCTATCAGTATTGCAAAGGGTATGCTCTTCTCAGGATTCTTCGTTTCTGGGCCAAGGGTTGCTATTGTGTTGAACCCTGAATAGGCAAAGAACGCAAGAGAAGCTGCTTCGATTATTGCCATTGGTTTCGATGGTATAAAAGGTGTAAATCTTGGTGCAGTCCAGTGGCCATAAAATATGGAAATTAGTATAAATAGAACAAGTCCGCCAATAGTGATAAACACAAGAATATGTTCAACCTTTGCAACTGTATTTATTCCGCGGTAGTCAATGAATGCTGCGATGGCTATAACTATGGCAGCAAGCAGTAATATGTATACATATGGCAAACTGACAAATGAAAGAAGATAGGAACCAAAGCCTATTGCAACCGCAGAGGCAGCGATTGCGTACGAAATTGCCCGAAGCCATCCCACAACAAATCCAGCGGATTCGCCCATGGTAATTTTTGTGAATGAATAGAGACCACCGTGAGACACAATTTTTGAAGAAAGTTCCGCGCTGTTAAGTGCAATTGTCAGGGCAAGTATTGCAGTTATAACAAAGGCAATAATTGCCCCTGGACCTGCATCACTAATTGCAGTCCCTGCAAGAACAAATATACCTGCACCTATGATGTTACCGAGACCTATGAAGGTGGCCTGCCATCTGCTGATCATCTAAGGTTATTTTCGCACACTTAAAATATACTTTCACATTTTTTAAAAATTTTAATGCAAAAATATTATAAGAGTTTGTCGAATATCGAAAAATGGAAAAAGAGACCATGGCATGGGATCTGAAATCTACATTCATATTGATGAAGTATCAGATGCTTTTCTACCTGAAAACCAGAAGATTTTTAACAATGTTGATTCTAGTAATTTTAATAGTCGCATTAACAGTTGGAATAGACCTCCACGTAGGTGTGAGTACCATAAGGACTGAATATGTTACTTCGGCCGCGTTCTTATCATCAGGGTTAAGCTTTGTCGCCATAAGCATTGCAATACTTGCAGGATTCTATGGTGGTGATGCTACAAGTATAGAAACTGGAACAAATTCAGGATATTTCATAATGGTACAGCCTGTTAGGAAATCTTCGATTCTAATGGGAAGATATCTTGGAGCATTTATACTGGCTGCAGGGACACTTCTGATTGAATTTGTTGCAGTCGGTGGAATGAGTCAGTATATTTTTGGAAACATCAATAATAATTTCTGGCTGGCCATTGGGGAATCACTATTTATACTGATGGCATTTCTTGCACTGGCATTTTTATTCAGTTCCATATTTAAGAATCCACTAATAGGTATACTGTTTTCTATACTCGCATTCGTACTCATAATGCCAATAATAGATGAAGTAATATCTATAGAGAACATTGAACCGTGGTTCAATCTGTACTACGCAACAAGTATTATTCCGGCAGTATTCGGACCAATAACTCACGTAACTAGCCTTAAAAGAGGACCATTTACCATAAAAACTTTCACGCCATATGTCTGGGAGGCTAATTATATAACACTTATTTATCTGGTCATTTCCCTTGGGTTAAGCTATATCATATTCAGAAGAAAGGAGGTGAAACCACAGTGATGAATACTAAGTCAGTGAAGGTAAGCAATTTAACCAAAAAATATGGGAATTTCAAGGCTGTAGATAATATTAGTTTTGATTTAGAGGGAGATGGTGCTATAGCATATTTAGGACAAAACGGGGCTGGAAAAACAACCACATTTAAGATGATGACCGGTCTCATAAATCCAACAGAGGGAAAAGTGCTGATAGAGGGAATAGATGTAACAAAAAATAGAACAAAAGCACTGATGAAGATTGGAGCTCTAATAGAAACACCAGAACCCTATGCAGCCTTAACCGTGGAAGAAGCAGTGAGACTGGCTGGTGAACTTAAGGGCATAAAGAAGAGAGAAGTAATTGATCATCTTGAAACCTTCGGAAGTCGTGTCAAGATACCAGGTCTGGACAGGAAGGTTGGTACATTATCCCGTGGTCAGAGGGCCAGAGTAGTTTTTGTTGCAGCGTTTTTAGGAAACCCGGACATCATATTTCTAGATGAGCCTACAAATGGTATGGATCCTGCAGAGAGGAAAATAATAAGGGATGTAATTCTTGAATGGAAGAAGGAACATATGATCCTAATGAGTTC
Organism: Thermoplasmatales archaeon; assembly: GCA_027316895.1. Classification (GTDB taxonomy): domain Archaea; phylum Thermoplasmatota; class Thermoplasmata; order Thermoplasmatales; family Thermoplasmataceae; genus Cuniculiplasma. Next base: position 18,867 of record DAHVFT010000001.1, read on the forward strand.
ACATCTGCTCCAGGAGGTAACCGATACGTGTGAAAACATTCTTTTCATCAACAATGGAAAATTACTTTTACAGGATTCTACAAGAAACATCGAATCAAGATTTAATTCAAAGAGTCTAAAAGTGGATTTCCTGAAATCTGTGAACACCAACAATCTAAAGGAAGCACTTGATGGGTTTGCAAGCGATGTAGAACCACAAACCGAGAAATCTGCCATAATATATTTCGACGGTGATCTTTCAAACAGAGTTAAGATACTTAAGGCGGTCCAAACCGTAGGAGATGTAATCACATTTTCAGAGTATGGTTCATCACTGGAAGAGGCATTTGTAAACCTGATTGATGAAAAGAGTCAGGCAAAATAAACCGACTTATATTATCTTTATCAGAATTATAATAAAATTTTGGAAATTTTTTTCAACTATACATTAAATTTACTGGTATTTGTAATCTGGTTTCCGTTTCTGAACAAAGGCAGAAATTCCTTCCATGAAATCCTTTGAATTATAGAGGTTTCCCATGGCTATGGATTCCATTTCCAGTCCAACATCCGCAGGCACCTCAGATCCCTTGTATATTAACTTCTTTGAGAGGGCTGCAGCAATGGGTGACACCTTTTCGCTCAGTTCCCTTGCAAATTCCATCGTCTTTTCCCTGAGTTCTTCCTTCGGATACAGTCTGGACACTATACCATAATCGCGGGCGACATCCCCTGTAAATCTCTCTCCTGTTAGAATTAGATAGGAAGCCCTTGACATACCGATAAGTTTCGCAAGCTTCTGGCTCCCACTCCATCCTGGCAGCAGACCTATAGTTGTTTCAGGGAATCCTATCACACATTCGCTGTGTGAAACCCTTATATCGCAGTTTAGTGACAGTTCAAAGCCACCACCTAAAACATAACCTCTCATTTCTGCAATAACAATTTTTGGAATTTCAGATAGCTTCCTGAATATTCTCTGGCCTTTTCTTGAGTGTTCCATGAAATCCATGAAATCAGGTATGAATTGAGTAAGCTCAGCCCCTGCAGAAAATACATTCTCATTACCTGCAATTACAATAACGAAGACTTCTCTGTCATTCCATAGTTTATCAATAACTCCGTCAAGTTCCTTTAGAACATTTGTATTTAGGAGATTGTTTTTTCCGTTATTCAGCTCAATTCTTGCCACCTTTCCGGAAATTGTGACTTTGATAAGTTTCCCTACTTCATTTACCGAATTCTTAACATTCGATGAGTTCTTCAACCTACCATCCATCGCCTCCTTCATTCTACCATCTTCAATGGATTTGGCAGGTTTGAATATATCTGCGCCAAACTTTTCATATAACTGTGTCAGTTTATCCTTTACTTCCTTGTTAGAAAGACCTTTAGCTACAGAGACTGGACCAAATGGTCTATTCATTCCGAGACAGAATCCCTTTTCAATATCATCCGGGCTTGCAACACCTTCTTCTATGAGCTTTACTGCCTCATTGATTTCCAGACAGAACACATCCAAAAGTTCCACCTTTGAGGATGGATTTGCCTTAGGTATTTGCGCCTTTCCGTCTTTCCATTTGTAAAAGCCTTCCCCCGTTTTAATTCCCAGCTTTTTCTCTTTAACCATCTTCAAAGGTATGGTTGTGTTTCCATATGCACTGGAGAGAGTTTTGCTGTAGTAATCCAGAGAATGTAGTACTGTATCAATTCCTACATAATCCATAAGCTCATAAGGTCCCATGGGTAAAGCCTGGCTCTTCGCAAACGCATCAATGGACTCAGGTGAATCTACTTTTTTCTCCAGTAGAAGGATGAAATAAAGTGATTCAGGTGCACTGATCCTGTTTACAACAAATCCTGCAGTATCCTTTAGTACTTTTATTGGCTCCTTTCCTATTTTCTTCGAAAAGTTATACACTTCCTGAAAGTTCTCTTCAGATGATTTTTCCCCTCTTATAACTTCTACCAGTTTCATCATGACTGGTGGATTGAAGAAATGCATTCCAACCAGCCTCTCTGGTCTTTTCAGCATGCCTGCTATTTCAGTTATTCTTATATTTGAAGTATTGGTAGCCAGGACTGCATCTGGTTCCGCAAACTTTTCAACAGAATTGAAAACTTCTTCCTTTAGTTCCGGAATTTCAGGAACAGCTTCTATCACAAGCTGCGATCCCTTAAGAGATGGCTCCATTTCCTTATAGAACATGATTCTTTCCATCACAAGGTTCTGGTCCTCGCTCTTCATCCTCCCAGCCTTTACAAGTCTTGCTAGGCTTTTTTCTATGCCTGACTTTCCCTTATCCAGTGCTTCAGGATAACTATCAAACAGGTTTACCCTGAAACCTGCAGTGGCAATAACCTGAGCTATTCCGCTACCCATTAATCCTGATCCTATAACCGTAACCTGCTTAATTTCCATAGGATCACTTCCTGAGTTTCTTCACAAGACCCGTCATTTTTGTTGCGCTCATGAGATCTCCAGAAATCTTAATTTTTCCTGTCATGTATGACATTACAGGATCAATTGTGCCATTGAAAAGGCTCAATAACGTCTCTTCCTTTCCACTAATTGTTGCGGTAGGTGCTGAATCAGTTCCCATATTGAATGTTACTTCACCCTTGGTTACCTTGACATAATAGGCCTCACCATCTGTAGGGGCAAACTGGAATGTTTTTTCCATAGTGGCAATTTCTTTCTTTACATCCTCATCATTTCCATATTTATCTAACATTTGTTTTAAAACATCGCCTGAAGACATGGATTACAATGATACAGCATATTATATGTTTATTGGTATTATTTATATTGTTTGGGTATATAAAAAAAAGGATTATGGTGCCTGGGCTGCTGAAAATAGAACCTGATCGAGGAATATCTCTTCGGGTTGGGCTCCGATTATTGGCTCATCAATATTACTTATGGTTGTGTGTGGAACGCTTGAAACTGCTGCGGCTTCTGCCTCTTCTTCAAATTCGTATGATTCTACCATATCTCCAGTAATATTTGGGTTCACAAGGGCAAAATTGTGTGCCATTCTAACTGCTGAAGGGCAGTATGGGCAGGTTGGTGTTATAAACACTCTTATGCTGACCGGTTTTTCAATGGTTTTTAACTTATCAATTGTGCTTTCCCTGAGTTCTATCTTCCCAGTGGAGAATGTTTCTATATCTTCAATTATAGACCTGAATTCATAACCTGATGGAATCCCAAAGTATCTCACATTTCCATTCTGGAATCTGTCTGAAAATAGTATGACCACTGGAGCCTTTTCTATTTTATATTTCTTTGATTCCTCATCTCCAAGTTCATGTATCTCAACCTTAACCTTATCTGTTATTTCTGCTATCTCCCTCATTAGCTGTTCTGTATCGTTGCAGTACTGGCACGACTTATTATCATCCTTGAAGACCTTAATTGTAACTTCATCCACCATTGTGGTAGAAAACTGTTCTTTTAATTTTGTTCTATATTCATCATTTATTAATTGCATGTTTAATGCATTGTGATAAGTTATTAAAACATGTTTGTAAAAATTAAAATGTAAACTGGAAATATCCATAGTTGATGTATTTTAAATTTCACTTTAATCCATATAACATACCGCATTAGGCTAATAAATACAGACCCGTGAAAAATATAATAATATTTTTCACAACAGTCACATCTATCTGAATGAATTATTCATTAATTCCAGTAGTATAAAACATAACAATTTTAATCAAGATACTAATTTCCAAATATTGAAACTTTTAAAGATCAGGAAGATCACAGTTGGTCCACTGATGACGGACTGCTATATACTGTCAAATTCAGATGAATGTGTTATAGTTGATGCAGGAGGAAATCCTGAAAAGATAATAGAAGAAATTGAAAAGTTCAATCTGAAGCCAAAATTTATCATTGCCACACATGGTCACTTCGACCATTTTCTGGCAGCAAGAGAAATACAGAGGAAGTATGATATTCCATTTTATATCAACGAAAAGGATAAAGAAATGCTTCAATCAAAAGATTATTCGGCGGAGCATTTCATAAAGGGTTTAAAGGCAGAAATTCCCGACAGCATTATAACATTCAGTGATGGATTCGTATTCAAGGTTGGGAGTCACCAGTTGAAAATTATGGAAACTCCTGGGCACACACCTGGAAGTTCCTGTATAGTTGGAGACGGCTTCATACTCACCGGAGACACGTTATTCAGAATGTCCATAGGAAGAATGGATTTTGGAGGTAATGAAGAAGACATGATCAGAAGTCTGAAAAAACTTTCCCAGATGAAGGAGTCTACAAGAATATATCCGGGCCATGGTGATCCGAGTGATATACGTTATGAGCTGCTAAACAATTTTTATTTCCAGAATGTTGCAAACAAAAACAGTTTATATTGAATTCACGACGTGAGTATACAGACTGCAACTGTATTAAGATCAAACCACTGCAGTCCAGTTGTAAGTCATATTAAGAATAGTTAAATTAAAAATTTTGATAATTGTTGGTTCACTGTCTCTTATCAATTGGTACGTATTCAACATCCAGCTTGCCCACATAGTTATCCAGTGGTCTAAACAGTCTGTTATTCTCCCAGTATTCAAATAGGTGAGCTGTCCATCCAGCCATTCTAGATGCTGCGAATATTGGGGTAAACAGATCGGATGGAATGTCCATTGCTGTGTAAAGTGGACCAGAGAAAAAGTCTATATTTGGCCAAATCCCTTTTGTCTTACTGAGCTTTTCTTCCATCAGCTTTTCGGCTCTTATGGCAATTTCAAGCAATTTCTCTATCTGTGGATCAGTGGTAGTTTTCATGAAGGACTGAAGATATTTGTATACAACCTTTGCCCTTGGATCATAGGCCTTGTAAACCCTGTGTCCAAATCCCATAATTCTCTGTTTTCCAGCCAGTGCATCTTCAATATATTTTTCAGTATTATCAGGTTCTCCTATGGCCTTCATCATGTTCAGTGCTGCTTCATCTGCACCACCATGGAGAGGACCCCTGAGCGTTGCTATTCCTGCTACAACTGCTGAGTATGTATCAGCCAGTGTTGATCCTGTAACAAGAGTTGAAAATGTAGAAGCGTTACTGCCATGTTCTGCGTGAAGTATGAACATCAGATCAATTAGCTTTGCAGATTCCTTGTCCGGTCTCTTGCCTGTTAACATATATAAAAAGTTTGATGAATGGGAGAGTGACCTGTCCGGTTCAACGAAGCCTTTTCCTCTCATGGTTCTTCCTATCATTGCAATAATGGTGGGCAGTTTAGCAATAAGTTTTACTGCCCGTTCAAGATTGGCTTCCTTGCTCCTGTCACTCATATCATCATCGTATGTAGATAGGGCTGAAACACATGTTCTAAGAACGTCATTGGGATGAGCTTTACCAGAATACATCTTTATGATCTCCTTAATTTCGCTGGAGACCTCTCTCTCATCCTTTAATCTTGCATCAAAGACATCCATTTCGTGTCTGTTTGGCAGATGTCCATAGAGGAGTAGGAAAGCAACTTCCTCATAATTTGATTTATCTGCTAGAACCTCAATAGGATATCCCCTATACCATAATTTTCCATTAGTTCCATCGATCTTACAGAGTGTTGTATCAGCAATAAAAATACCTTCTAGTCCTTTACTGATTGTAACTTTTTCGTCTGTCATATCCCTATATATCAAAAATATACTTATTTGTTTGTTAAGGTTTAATACTCAGTATAAGCCACATAATAAAAAATTAATTCTGGTTGAATTTCTATTGGGTTTTCATTTCCACAGGTTCAAAAGTTCATCCTTTGAAATGACATTGAACATAAGTTCCATATTTTTCAGTGATCTCTCATGGGCCTCTCTGTTCCCTGAAGAAACTGCGTCCTTTATCACAACATTATAAAAGCCTCTGTTGGAGCCATCTCTCACACTGGATTCCACACCAATTTCGGTGGCAATTCCTGTATAAATAAGGGTCTCTATTCCTGCATTTCTCATCATCATCTCAAAATTTGTTCCTATAAATATGCTTGCGGTGTTCTTGTTTAATACAATATCTGAGTCTTCAGGCTTAATAGTAAGTTCAAACATACTTTTATCCATTTCCTTTGGAAATCCACCTCTTGCAAGTCTCGGGGCAGATTCAAATTTTTCCGGCAGAGGTGTTATCTTCGTAAAAATTACAGGTATTTCAAGTTCATGTGCCCTTTTTATTAGTTCAGTGTTATTTTTAATGAATTCCTCTTTGTTGAATATTCTACCCACAAGCATATTCTGAACATCCCATATTATCAGGGCTGAATGCTCTGGTTTTACTACCCCTCTTATATCTTTGTATATTTCTCCTTTAACCATATTTTTGTATGTTTAGAACATATTTACTTTTTTCCTGTTTTCTTATGTACTGAACTAATTATGGTTGCAAACATACACAGAACTTAGTGAAATAAGTTTTGAAATGCACAATTCAGTAAAGATTAATTGCACCAGTATACTACAGTGCCTATGGGTATTGTTTCAGAAGGGAAGCCTTATCCCCTCGGATCAACTCTTACGAACGATGGAGTAAATTTTGCAATATATTCTGAAGACGCCGAATCAATTGAACTTGCACTTTTTAAACCCTCTGATTTGAAGTGTCCAAATGAAACCATTTCGATGAAAGAAGTGGATGCACACGTCTGGCACTGTGAGGTTTCTGGTATAAAAGAGGGACAATTGTATGGCTACTATGTGGGTGGTCCATTCGATCCATCTCAAGGTCTAAGATTCAACAAGAACAAACTGCTTATAGATCCATACGCAAAGTCACTTAATTCCAAAATAAACTGGGATGACAGCATATTTCCCTATGATATAATGTACGGTTCATCTGTTAACAATGAGGATGATACTGAATTCATGCCAAAGTCAATGGTTGTCAATGATCTTTACGACTGGCAGGATGTAAGAAAGCCTGAAAGGAGATGGAATGATACCATAATCTATGAAACGCATGTAAAAAGCATTACACAGATGAAAGAAGATCTTGATAAGAATATCAGGGGTACCTATTCAGCGCTTGGCTCCTCAAAGGTGATCAACTATCTTAAGGACCTGGGAATAACTGCAGTTGAACTCATGCCGGTGCAACAGCACGTAGACGATAAGGTACTGGTAGATAGGGGACTGACAAATTACTGGGGCTATAATACCATAGCATATTTTGCCCCTGATCTGAGGTATTCAACAAGCCATGATAATCAGATAAAGGAATTCAAGGATATGGTTTTTAATCTTCACTCCAATGGCATTGAGGTAATACTCGATGTGGTTTATAATCATACGGCCGAGGGAAACCATATGGGTCCACTGCTTTCATTTAGAGGTATAGATAATAGAACATACTATTTTCTAGACCCATCTGATCCATCCAAATATGTTGATTTTACCGGAACCGGAAACAGTCTAAACGTAAGCAATCCTCAGGTTTTACAGATGATCATGGATAGCCTGAGATACTGGGCAATAGAGATGCAAATAGATGGATTCAGGTTTGATCTGGCTTCAACACTTGCAAGAAACCTTTACAGCATAAACATGCTTTCCCCATTCATGAACGTGATCCATCAGGATCCAGTACTTTCAAGACTTAAATTAATTGCTGAACCGTGGGATATAGGACCAGGTGGATATCAGGTAGGGAATTTTCCTCCAAAATGGAGTGAATGGAATGGTAAATACAGGGACTCCCTAAGGAAATACTGGAGAGGAGACGATGGAATGATTGGGGAATTTGCCACAAGAATATCAGGCTCACCCGACCTTTATGATGACGGTGGCAAGAGACCGCATTCCAGCATAAATTTTGTAACATGTCATGATGGATTTACCCTCATGGATCTGGTTTCATATAACACAAAGCATAACGAAGCAAATACTGAGGGATTTGAAGGTGGGATAGATGAAAATTACAGCTTTAATTATGGCGTAGAGGGGAGAACAGACGATAAGAAGATTATGGGACTGAGATACAGGAGCATCAAGAATTTCTTTCTCTCACTTTTTGTTTCACAGGGAACTCCCATGATACTTGGTGGAGATGAAATAGGACGAACACAGCAGGGAAATAACAATGCATACTGTCAGGATAATGAAATCAGCTGGTATGACTGGAATATGGATGAAGATAAGCAGAATCTTTACAAATTCGTTAAGAAAGCCATAGCTTTAAGGCGATCAAACCCCGTTCTTGCCAGAAAGAATTTTTTCAGAGGGGATCTTGTAGCTGGGACAGAAATGAAGGATGTTGTCTGGCTTGACAAAAACCTTGAGGAACTTAAAATTGAAGATTGGAAGAATCCATCACTTAAGCATCTTATGGTATGGATAAATGGGGAATACACGAGTGAGGTAGAATATTCTTACAGGAAGATTACAGGTGGTGATCTTTTACTGCTGTTCAATTCATCGGATAGCGATATCATGTTCAAGCTTCCAAATGATACTAAAAAATGGGAACTCTATCTGGATACAAACATCTTGAACATGGACACACTTCCAATAAGGCTTGATTCACCGCAATACCTTCTGAAGGCAAGGGGTTCAGCCATTTTGAGAGAGATAGTTTAGTAAAACAGTATTAACCTGTGTTTCTTATTCTCAACCTGTTTAGAAACGAAAAAAGCCACTGAATTTTTCCATTGTGCCTCTTCCTCGAAACAATTTTATAGGCCACATCACCGATTCCAGATATCTTTAACAGGAACAAGGCAGGCAAAAGAGGAAACAGAATCGTCACTTTCCCTGTAAGGTTGAAAATTGCATCAAATCCTATGTCAGTATTTCTATTCTCATCTTTTAGAATTAATTCATTTGAATTTTGGAAAGGTGTGCCAGTCATAGGAATTGTTTCAATGCCACTTCCCCTGATCAGATCGGTTGAAAATCTACATAGCTCGCATCGATCATCATAAAAAATTTTTGTAACATGTATTTCTGGATGCAGCGAGTTTTTCTGTTTATTTTCAGATTTCATTAATATCTATTTCATTTCTCTGGGCTTCGGAATAGTATAATCTCCCCTGTCTCCACTATAATAGTTGAAGTTTGCTCCGCATTTGGGACAGGTATACCTTGTTACCATGTATGAATTGAAAGTCCATTGTTTATTCTCCTTTATTCCATCAGTATTACCACATACCGGGCATTTCATGAAATAACATGGTATTCTTCCTTAAAATTTTTGCCAGAATCTTGATAGTACTATTTTTCAAAAATCCAAAATTTTCTAATAATGGTAGCTTTTAGTGCAATCTTATTCAGGAATTTCACTTCAGCTAGTTGTCGGTAAAATTTAAAATTGCAGTCTTCCATTACCTATCTGGTAAGTCTATTGGAAAAGTGTGTATTTTGCAGTAATGTTGTAACGGGAAAAGATGCTCACATATTTTACAGAACCAGTACTGTTATAGGATTCATGGACAAATATCCTGTAGAAGAAGGACATGTGCTTATAATTCCCAGTAAACATTATGAAAACATCTTTGACATAGATAGTGAAGTGTACCTGGAGATTCAACAGGCCGCAAAAAAAATTGCGTCAGTTCTTAGAGATGTATTCGAAGCAGATGGAATTAACATAGGCCAGAACAATGGAGAGTGCGCAAGACAGATGGTAATGCACTATCACCTTCACATAATTCCAAGGCACTGTGGAAGGGAAATTGGCTGGAACAGGTTGCAACAGTCAGAGGAAGAGTTAGAAAATGATTGTAGAAGAATAGAAAAGAGATTAAATGAGATTAATAATATAGATTAACATAATAGGATGGGAGGAAATTAAAATGTACAGTTTGGATGAATTATACAATAAGGCATTACAGTTAAAGAATAAGGGAATGTCAGATAAGGAAATTTCCACAGAATTACATCTCTCGGTTAATACTGTCACATGGCTTCTGGCCAGAGACTTTACGAAGCAGAAGAACGTTCAGGACGTGAAGATAGGCTGGAGAAGTGTTGGCGTCTATGGGAACAGGATAGCAAATCTATCACAGATAATGCTGGATATAATTGAGGAGGAATCTGCAGATGGAGATTATGAGACCGACTCTATACTAGGAATCACGGTTAACGGGATACCCTACGCAACCATGATTTCCTATTTCCTTGACAAGGAACTGATTATATACAAGCCCCACCCATCAAGAAAGGATGGCTATTTCAGCAGTAACTTCGCATCAGTCAAGGGTAAGAAAATAATTGTAATAGACGATGTATGCAGTACCGGCGAAACCCTGAGAAGAACAATCAAGGATATAAGGGAAGAAGGTGGAGAAGTAAAACTTGCCATAGTGATAGCATCTAAAATGCAGGAAGATGAAATCGATGGGGTAAGGCTGAGGTCTTTATTCAGGGCATCTTTAATCGGAAAAGAATGATTTAAATGTACTGGGGTCAATCATTAATTCATGAACTAAAAGGAAAGCAGAAGGTTTCTACCGGAATATCTCCATCGGGTCCAATTCATCTGGGAAATCTTAGAGAAATTCTAACAGGGGATATAATATACAAGAGTCTTCTGATGGATGGTAAGGAATCTGAATTCATATATCTGGCAGATGACATAGATCCATTGCGAAAGGTATATCCGTTTCTTCCCGAATCATATAAAGAGCATGTGGGCAAACCACTCAGGGATATACCGGCTCCCAGTGGAGATGGTACCTATTCAGAATTCTATCTTAACCCCTTTCTGAAAGCCCTGAAGTCGCTGGATGTTAAGCCTCAGGTAATAAAAACCGGAGAACTTTACAGAGACGGCAAGTTTGGAGAAATCATAGAGAAGGTCATAGAAAAGAAGGATGAAATAAGGAAAATACTGGAGACCATATCTGGAAGGGAACTGGAACCAGAATGGTTTCCATACAATCCAAAGTGTTCAGTTTGTGGAAGGATTAACTCAACCACTGTTACAGGTTATAGTGACACCAAAGTTTCGTATTCCTGCAAATGCGGAAGCAATGGTGAAAGTGATATATATCACGATGATGGCAAACTTCCATGGAGGATCGAATGGCCTGCAAAGTGGAAAATATTAAAGGTTACAATAGAACCATTCGGGAAAGATCACGGAACAGTAGGGGGATCATATGACACTGGAAAGGAAATTGTGGAAAAGATTTTTGAATATCCGGCACCATTGCCACTTATTTATGAAAGGATATTACTTAAGGGAAAGGGAGCAATGCATTCTTCCACAGGGGTAAACATACCAGCCCAGGAAATACTCAGTTTTGCACCTCCTGAGATTGTTAGGTATATCATGGCGAGGGTCCCGGCAACTAGGCATATAGAATTTGATCCGGCACTTGGCTTCCTCTCAACAATGGATGAATTCGAGCGTCTGATGAAAATGGAGCAGGAGAAAAACACAACTGAAGAACAGCACTGGATAGCAACTCTATCAAAGGCAGGTAGACCTTATGAAACAGTTCCTGATTACAGGCATCTGACCACACTGGTGCAAATATACAGCTCAGAGGAGAGAATAGGGGAAATACTCAGATCTGAGGGAAAGGATCAGGATCCAGATATACTTAAAGAAACAATTGACATGGCAAGAATCTGGGTACATAACTATGCTCCCGAAGCTTCTAAATTTTCCCTAAAGAATACAGATGATCCAGTAAGTATTAATGAGGATGAGAGAAAAATGTTATGTGATTTCAACAGTAAACTAGGCACACTGGATTCATGGGAGCCGGAAAAAATCCATGAATGTGCAAGGGAATCAATTGGTAATTCAGGTATGCAGCCGGCGGATGGATTCAAGGTGATTTACAGGGTACTTATAGGTAATGAAAGAGGACCGAGACTTGGATTCTTTCTGTCAGTAATTCCAAGAGAAAGGGTGCTGGCAAGATTTAAAACAATTTGTGGTGATTGATTTGAGTGGAAAAATTGTAATCAACTGTGCGTTACCCTATGCCAACAGTTCCATTCATATTGGTCATCTTGCAGGGGCATACCTGCCTGGGGACATATTTCATAGATTCATAAAGATGTCAGGGAGGGATAGCATCTTTATCTGTGGAACGGATGAATATGGAACACCCATAGCACTGAAGGCCGAAAAAGAGAAAAAAACACCAGAAGAGATAGTCAATAAGTATTATGCTGAATTTGTAGAAACGTTCAGCAACGTTGATATAAAATTTGATTACTTTGGGAGAACAACAAGCAAAACTCATGAAACGTTTGTACAGGATTTCTTTGAGGATCTTGAAAAAAAGGGTTATTTGGAAAGAAGAATGATGGAATCTGCATACTGTCCAAGGGAAAAGAGGTTTCTCCCTGACAGGTATGTCAATGGGAAATGCCCAAGGTGTGGATATGAATATGCCAGAGGGGATCAGTGTGATGAATGTGGGAGGACTAATGATCCAAGAGATCTCATAAATCCTACCTGTGCCATCTGTGGTGGACCGGCAGAATTCAGGGAGACAGCTCATATATTCTTCAAGATATCTGAGTTTTCAGATTTTCTCAAAGAGTGGCTGCAATCCAAGAATGAATGGCGGTCAAATGTAACATCTTTCCCATTAAATATCATAGAAAGTGGTCTTAGAGATAGGGCCATTACAAGGGATATGGAATGGGGTGTAAAGTTAAAGGAAAATGAAATGGAAGGTAAGAGGATTTATGTGTGGTTCGAGGCTCTACTGGGTTATCTTTCCAATGCTATGGAATACTCGGAACTTTCTGGAAACAGTGAGTTATGGAAAGAATATTATGATGACGGGGAAACTTATTACTTTCTGGGAAAGGACAACATATTCTTTCATACCATATTTCTTCCAGCAATGCATAAAGCCTCTGGAAAATACCCTCTTCCCTACAGAGTCACAGGAAATGAGTACCTTAGATTCAAGGGACAGAAATTTTCAAAATCAAGGGGTATAGGGTACACAGTAAATGATGTACTGCAAATGGTTGATAAGGATTCTCTCAGATATTACATATCATCAATCCTACCGGAAACATCCGACTCTGATTTTTCACTTGAGGAAATGAAGGAAAAGGTGAATTCAGAATTGAGTGGAAAGTATGGAAATCTTGTAAACAGGGTAGTAACCTTTGCCAAAAATAAAAACGTTCTTCCAATTAAGGGAGAGTCAGATCATTCAGACATAGAATTAATTGTACAAATGGACAAATTCAGGGAAAATTACAGTGAACTGATGGGAAGAATAGAATTCAGAAAGGCTCTCAACCTGTGGCTCGAGAATGTGAAAGTTGTAAACACCTACTTCAACGATTCAAAGCCGTGGGATCTGATAAAAACCGACAGGAAAATGACCGAATCAAAACTATGGCACACACTTAAGGCTGTGGAATATCTAACTCTTGCCATATACCCATTCGTCCCATCTGGGGCTGACAGGGCGTGGTTATCCATACACGGTACATCAATTGAGAACGCGTCAATGTCACATCTTGCTGAAACATGCGAATTCAAGCCATCGGAAAGTGCAATCATATTCAAGAAGCTTGAAATTGAGGAGGAACCTGAGAACCAGATGAATCTAATCGTAGGAAGGATTGTATTCGCTGAATTCCATCCGAATGCAGATTCACTGTTACATCTGAAGGTAAGCCTTGGTGATCATGAGATAGACCTCGTTGCAGGAATAAGAAATTATTATACGCTGGAGGAACTGAAAAATAAGAAAATAATAGTGGTCGAGAATCTGAAACATGCTAAAATTAGAGGTATAGAGTCTCAGGGGATGCTACTGGCAGCACAGGATTCAAAGGGTGCACATTTACTGACAACTGACGAAAATGAGGGAACTAAAGTAACAGTTGGAGACATTCAATGTAACACTGAAAAGAAAATCGATCTTGACATCCTGAAGACTTACGAAATGAGGGTTGACGAGATCAACGGAAAAATGGTACCAACAGCCATGATGGGAAGAAACAGGTTACACCTGATGGCAAACGGCAAGGATGTTAATATAGACGGAAATGTAGAACAAAAATCTATTATCAGATAAAAATATTATTTTATTGTTATTGGTATAACATTGTTGTCATATTCAAGTATAGCTATGTCAACAGGATCAATCATGATCTTTGGGACGTCAATAATAACCGGGGCCCCCATTGATATCTGCAGGGATCTGGCACCTATAATTCTTGCTTTCTCAAATTTTGTGTGCTTCATATAAACCAGTGTGCCATCAGGTAATTTAAATCCATATAATAGCTTTTGTCTTAAATAGGTATTGTTTCAAGTTTTCTGTTTTTAGCTGGTAGCTATGGTGGTAATAAAAACTATTAAGATATATTTCATTCAATTTCATGGAATTAATCCGTCCTGCAACGATTTCTGATTCTGAGAAAATTAAAGATATAGCCTCAAGGGCTGGTTATATAGACTACATAAGTGACAATATCGAACGAATGCTTAAGGACGGAGGAATGTATGTTTATGAGTATGGAGACGTAAAAGGTTTCGCTCAGGCTGGGTTCAGGAAAATCTGCTGGATAAGTGCTATAAGGGTAGACCCAGAATACCGGAGACACGGCGTAGCTGAAAAACTGATAAGGAAGATTGAAGAGGAGGGAAAGGAAAGAAAGTGCAGGGCCTATGGAGCACTGGTTGCAGAGGATAATATAGCCTCTAGATCAATGTTCAGGAAACTTGGTTATGTGGAAATTGAACAGTATATTTCATTTATGTGTGAGCCGCTCAGTCTAACAGAGATTCACGACTTTGATCTAAGGGAAAGGAATTATTTAATGGACTGGGAGATCTGGGATAAAAACGAAATGATAGAGAATTTTCCAGATCTAAAAGTTATGAAAGATTCAAAGGGAAATGAATATGTCAAAAGTTCAGAGTCCTATCAAATGATAAAATTGGTATCAAAGCCGGATTACTCAGAAGGTGGAGCATTTCTTTCCATAAACAAGAGATTGTTGAATGATGGAATCATCAAGGAAATGAAAGACACCGATTCCTGGACATTTATATATTATGGAAAAGATATATGAGTTTTTATTTCTGTCTATCTGAACTATATTGATTATTATGCTGAAGAAATATAAAAAATAGGCCTTTGAGCGATCTTTGCAGAAATTGATAACGATCTTCTCTTTCCCTAAACCTAATTTATAGTCATATCTATTTATGGCGCCTTGCCCTAAACATTTTGAATTGATAAGGAAGCATAAAACTTATAACCATGTTATAACATACCATCTAATGGAAAATAATGAAAATGTAAATCCCACTGTATCTGGGGAAGACAAGAAACTTAAAAAAGAATTGAGTTTTGTGCAGTTACTCTTCCTTTCTGTTGGAGGGATTATAGGTTCTGGGTGGCTCTTTGGAGTAAATGCAGGAGCGGCAACTGCTGGTCCCGCAGTAACTCTTTCGTGGCTTATAGGAGGTGTGATGGTCATTTTTATCGCGCTGACTTATTCCGAGCTGGCTGCAATGATACCAAGGAGTGGTGGTATAGTTCGATATCCACACATGACACATGGTAGTTACACAGGTTACATTTTAGGATGGGCATATCTGCTTTCGGCTGTTACAGTTCCATCCATAGAAGCAGTAGCTGCAGTAACATATATCTCAGGGCTAAAGGGTCTGGGATTCATGTCCTATTCGGGAACGACCGTACTAGGTTCCTTTACATCGCTGACAGTATATGGTGTCATAATTGCA
This sequence comes from Thermoplasmatales archaeon, assembly GCA_027316895.1. Taxonomy (GTDB): domain Archaea; phylum Thermoplasmatota; class Thermoplasmata; order Thermoplasmatales; family Thermoplasmataceae; genus Cuniculiplasma. The sequence goes on from DAHVFT010000001.1 coordinate 34,556, forward strand.
GTTTTGCTTATGATAGGTTTCTTCTTCCTAAACTATTTCGGGATAAAATTCCTAGGAAGGTGGAATGAATATTTTGTTTATTGGAAACTTGTCATACCAACAATAACATTTATCCTGCTGTTCTTTATGTTTCGTGCAAGCAATTTCACGGCGCTTGCTGGAGGGTTCAACGCAATTGGCACACCATTCATTTTCACTGCTATACCTGGAGCGGGTATAGTCTTCTCATATTTGGGATTCAGACAGGCACTGGATTATGGTGGTGAGGCAAAGAATCCTCAAAGAGATATACCAAGGGCATTGATACTTTCAGTAGTGATAGGAATAGTAGTTTATGAAATCCTTCAGTTAGTATACATTGGAGCAATAAGAGTATCAGTAGCTGATCTTACAACGTTCTCATGGTCAGGATTAACGGTTTCATCATATGCATCATCGCCCTTCTATCACGTATTTGAAACAGCTGGTATTGCAGGATTCGGGGCATGGGGCTCAGTATTGCTGGTAGATGCAGTCATATCACCATCTGGAACAGGATGGATCTACCTTGGAACATCCACAAGAACAATTTACGGACTGGCAACTGACAGGTATTTCCCTCCTAATGTCATGAAAGTCAATAAGAAGAGCGGAGTACCCATGATACCATTGATACTCTCTACAATTATAGGAATTATATTCATAGCTCCCTTCCCGTCATGGTATATTTTAGTAGGGTTCATATCAAGCGCAACAGTCTTCACCTACATAATGGGAGGCGTCAGCCTGAGAGTGCTGAGAAACACCGCAAAAAATGTGGAGAGACCATACAAACTACCTTATAGCAAGGTTCTTTCAATTATTGCCTTCGTTAGTGCAACTTTAATAGTATACTGGTCAGGATATATCACTTTATCAATATTGATGATGCTGATACTGGGAGGAATACCAATTTACCTGATTTACTATGGAACATATAAGCTTGGAATTTCATTAGGCAAGACAATAACAAGTGGAATCATATACTGGATAATAATTGGAATTTCTTTCTATCTGGTATATTATGATATAATAATACCCGCCGTATCGAACATTACTGCATCAACACCAATAGCTGCTCCAGACTCAGTTTTCTACTACTTCATCGCTGTATATGTAATGATAGTAATATCAACAATTGTTCTGACTTTCCTTATCCATCACTGGGCTAAGGATGAAAACAAGAAGGAAATAAAATCAGGCTGGTGGTTAATTTATTTCGTGCTTTTCATCTTTGGGTTCTCCTATCTAGGTGCGTTTGGACCCTATGTTTCGCCTATTGCGGTAGCAGGTCAGTCATTCCCATACGTTCCCCTGCTTTTGTTCCCATACGACACATTCATAGTAATAGTAGTGGCCATAGCGTTCTTCTTCCTCGCTGTAAGATCTGGATATTCTGAAGACGATGTGCAGTCAATACTCGCAGACCAGGGAGTTCCTCTCAGTACACTGGAAGATTGAAGGGAACAATTTTTAACCAACAAATTACCATTTTTTTACATTTTTCAAAATCGTTATATACTCCGTTACTATACACAGAATTACGCACAAGCCTGAAAATAAAACCAATATAGGCGTATATGGTGAAAGAGAAATATCTCAACGTGATCCATTGATTCATAATTGGTTAAAGATGAAGTTGTGAATTGCTATCACAACCGAGATGAGATAATGGTGCAAATTGTGGCTCGCCAATTTCCAAATTTAATAATAATTGTACGGCAATTGGATTAACTCCGGTTGATCCTGCCGGCGGCTACTGCTATCAGGTTTCGACTAAGCCATGCGAGTCAAGGGGTCGTAAGACACCGGCGTACTGCTCAGTAACACGCGGACAATCTACCCCCAGGTGGGGGATAACCTCGGGAAACTGAGGCTAATACCCCATAGTTGTCATGTGCTGGAATGCTTTGACGATGAAAGAATTTCGCCTGAGGATGAGTCTGCGGCCTATCAGGTCGTATGTGATGTAAAGGACCACATAGCCTAAGACGGGTACGGGCCTTGAAAGAGGGAGCCCGGAGATGGACTCTGAGACACAAGTCCAGGCCCTACGGGGCGCAGCAGGCGCGAAAACTGTGCAATGCGCGCAAGCGCGACACGGGAAGCCTGAGTGCCTTAACAATGTCAAGGCTTTTCTTAATCCTAAAAAGCTCAAGGAATAAGAGCTGGGTAAGACGGGTGCCAGCCGCCGCGGTAACACCCGCGGCTCGAGTGGTAGTCACTTTTATTGAGCCTAAAGCGTTTGTAGCCGGATTTGTAAATCTTCAGATAAATTCCTCTGCTTAACAGATGATCTTCTGAAGAGACTGCGAGACTTGGGACCGGGTGAGGTTGAATGTACTTCTGGGGTAGGGGTAAAATCCTGTAATCCTGGAAGGACGACCGGTGGCGAAGGCGTTCAACTAGAACGGATCCGACGGTGAGGAACGAAGGCTAGGGGAGCAAACCGGATTAGATACCCGGGTAGTCCTAGCTGTAAACACTGCCCACTTGGTGTTGCCCCTCCGATGAGGGGAGGCAGTGCCGGAGCGAAGGTGTTAAGTGGGCCGCTTGGGGAGTATGGTCGCAAGGCTGAAACTTAAAGGAATTGGCGGGGGAGCACCGCAACGGGAGGAGCGTGCGGTTTAATTGGATTCAACGCCGGAAAACTCACCGGAGGCGACCTGTGTATGAGAGTCAACCTGATGAATTTACTCGATAGCAGGAGAGGTGGTGCATGGCCGTCGTCAGCTCGTACCGTAGGGCGTTCACTTAAGTGTGATAACGAGCGAGACCCCCATCTTCAATTGCTAAGCTAACCGTGAGGTTGGTAGAACTTTGAAGGGACCGCCAGTGCAGAACTGGAGGAAGGAGGGGTCGACGGCAGGTCAGTACGCCCCGAATCTTCCGGGCAACACGCGCGCTACAAAGGACAGGACAATGGGCTGCGACCTCGAAAGGGGAAGCCAATCCCGAAACCTGTTCGTAGTTAGGATTGAGGGCTGTAACTCGCCCTCATGAATCTGGATTCCGTAGTAATCGCGGGTCAACATCCCGCGGTGAATATGCCCCTGCTCCTTGCACACACCGCCTGTCAAACCATCCGAGCTGGTGTTGGATGAGGGTTAGTTCGAAAGGGTTGATTCGAATCTGATGTCAGTGAGGAGGGTTAAGTCATAACAAGGTATCCGTAGGGGAACCTGCGGATGGATCACCTCCTAAATATATACCTTGGCGGGCCACAAGCACACTCATTTCAGGTTTTTGCGTTTTTTATCAACAAACTTTTTTAATAAGTATTCGTTAACTAAACAACAGGGTAATTTATGTCAGTTGAAGAAGATCTCGTGGAAGTACAGAAGAAAATCGAGAGACGATTTTCTGGGATAGGGAAAGGCAAGTATGCCAGAATCATAAAGATGGCAAAAAAGCCTGGATCTCAGGAATATGTCAAGGTACTGGCTATTACCGGTGCAGGTATTATCTTTTTAGGGGCTCTTGGCTTTTTAATTTACTATCTGATGACTATAGCTTTTTGAGGGTTAAGAATGAGCATACAGGAATATGAATGGATCGAGTGTGAGAGTAAGGAAATTAATTCTTATTGTGGACAGAAGGTAAATATACCTGTCACCATAAGGAATATTGAGAAGGAAAAAAGGACTTTTAAAATAGAATTATCAATGGAATTCATACAAGCTGATTCGTCCATCATTTGGGAAATGGACTTTACAAATAATGATAGAGGAATTCTTCAGTTCAGTCCTGATGGAGATAAGAAATTCGAGAAGAAGCTTGAGCTTGAGGGACATGCGGTAAGAGAAATGATGTTTACCATTGATTCACCTAAGGGGGGAAGTATAGGTGACAGCGTTACGGTACGCATAAGGATAGCATCTGAAGATGGAATCCACTCTGCAAATTTCACAGACAGTATCATCCTCAAACCAGTAATAATTGCCGTAAAAACAAATGTTGGCAAGGAACTTGAGGTTGCCACAAATCTTCTAAATTCCGATGAAAAGGATCTAGAGGAGAGAACTGTTCTTAATCCCACGGCAAAGAGGGAAATAATGGCAATAATGTCTCCATACGAGTTGAGGGGATACTTTTATTTGGAAACCATGCACCCTGATAGAATACCATATCTTGGAAGGTCAATGAGGAATTTCAAGGGTGTTGTTGAAGGAGCAATAAATATAGAGGAGATACAGGAACAACTCACTCCAAAGCCTGCGGTTGCAGGTCTTGAACTGGGATCATTCGTTGAACTTGTAAAGGGGCCATTTAAGGGAGAAAAGGCCAGAATCATGAATATCGACCATGAAAAAGAAGAAGTGACGGTTCAGTTTATAGAGTCTGCTATGCTAATTCCCGTAAAGGTCAAGGCAGAGGATATTAGGGTAATTGAAAGTGGAAAGAAGCAATGAGCTATAAACGGGAATCAAGAGAGAGAAACGAAGCAAGGATAAGAAATATTGAGGAAACGCTAAAACATCCAAAAACCTTAGTTCCCGACTGTCTTGATAAAGTCATGTTCTGCCCTTTCACCGCATATGAAAAAAAACTTAACGGAGAGGTTGATCTCCTAAAATTTGCAAAATCTCATGACGAATTTCTCAGGGGGCTGGCTGAAACAAAGAGGGCAATTGATGATGATGAGTTATCATTCTCTGGGCTGCTTAAAACACCCCATGGGACTGCCACGTTTTTCAAGAAGGGAGACACTGACCAGTATGTACTCGCTGGCATCCAGAACGAAAAGCATGACGTCTTCAGAATGCTGAGTTTTTCACGTATAGTATCATCAGGGAAGGCAGTAATATATTCAGCAGGATCATACTACCGGGCAACCTGCAGGAGCACACCACCAGAATCAAAGTTTATTGAGAACATTCTAAACGAAGAAAATATCTCATATTCCATAGAACAAAGTACAGGACTCTTAGAGGTTGGAACAGGGGATGATTATACGGAACTGTACATCTTTGGTTCTCCACTTTTGCTTTGTGGTTCAATGTCTAAAATAAATACACCTACAAAGATATTCAAATACATTCTCTGCAAGGACCCAATGCAGCTAATCTCATTCAAAATCTCAAAGCTTTCAAGATTTTCAGACAAGTCAGAGAGCAGCATTTTTGCGAGCTATATATCTGGAGGAATGACAGATTCCGACTTCTTTCAGCAGATTGTATCAAAAAGGAGAAATCTTGCAAAATCATCAGGACTATTTCTCATTGGAACAGAAGCTTTTCCAGACATCAATGCTTTTCTATCAAAAATAGACATTTCTGAAAGAGAAAAAAAGGTTATATCGGAACTATGGCCATCAGGAGAGGGTATATACATTGACGATGCCAGCACCAGAAAACTATATGAAATTGTCTGGCCTGAAATTGGGGAACAGATAGTTGAGCAACTCTATCCTGGAGCAACACAGAAACACAGGGATGTAATGAAAGGAAATCCAGTAGAGATTCTTGACAGACTTAACAGGGCTATAAAGCTGGAAGAAACAGAGGAAAGAATGAAGTTGAAGTCATGGTCGACACCATCATCACAGCTGGCAGATCTTATAGCAATAAGCATCACAGAGCAACCAGAATCACTAACCGATTACATATCAAAAATGTCCATGAAGGAGACTGACAGTCAGGCTGTTGCGTATTGCATACAGGAAATTTACAAGCTTAACAGGAGCCAGTCATGGAAGATATCTAGTGATGCAGTGGTTAAAGGAAGGATGATAATGGAATATGTAACCAGGATTATAAAGGACCCATGGAACAACCCTGATGCAACATTTCAGGAGATATCCAAAATAATAAGGTGAATCATGGCACGTCACGTCCTGTCAAAGAAAGATATGAAGATTTTTTTTGAAAAGTTGAGGGAAAATAATCTTTGGGCAGATTTTTTTTCCAATTCTAACATAGAAGTTGAAGAGCATAAGGGAAAGAAATGCTATTCAATTGGTGGAAGGTTCATTGCCTACGAAGAGGACAGACTCCTCCCATCAATTGATCTTCTGAATGCAATAAAACCTGAAATTTCGTCTGTGACAGTGGATAATGGTGCAGTGCCACACATTCTGAATGGAGCTAAGCTATTTGGTAAGGGAATAACCCAGATAGGTGAAAGCATTAGACCGGGAAGCCTTGTCTACGTAAAGGACCCAACAGGCAGGTTTATTGCAGTGGGCATAGCAACAAAATCAACAGAGGAGCTAAAGGTATCAAGAGAAGGCCCAGCCGCCGATATAATCATGTCACCAGCCAAAAACCCATGCACCCAGTGAAACGGGGTTAGAAAGGTATTTATTGAAACAATCCTTACTAGATTATGGCAGAATTATTGAAAGTTGGTTCAAAAATACCGGAATTCGAAACATTAGATCAGCATGGAAAAAGCATGGGAACAAAAGAAATTATGGGAAAGCCTGCAGTTATATATTTCTATCCAAAGGACGATACGCCCGGATGTACAGTGGAAGCATGTGAATTCAGGGATAACATTTCACAGTTCAGGGAAAAGGGAGTCAATGTATTTGGCATATCAGTGGATGATCAGAAATCTCACAAGAAGTTCGAGGAAAAATTCAACCTGAATTTTCCGTTGCTTGTGGACAGCAGTAAGAAAATAAGCGAACAGTTTGGCGTACTTGGTGAAAGGTCTGCAAAAAGAGTAACTTTCATAGTGGACAGCAAAGGAACGGTAGTTTATGTCTATCCCAAAGTATCACCAAAGGGTCACACTGAAGAGGTAATGAATAAATTAAAAGAATTAAAATTAGTAAATTAAGGATCAGGCAAGTACAAATTTATAGCCGTAATAGATTATTCCACTTTTTCCATCTTCAGCTATTTTCCTGAAAACTTTTCTAACCCTTTTCCCTTCCTTTATCTCTGCATTTCCCACATCTACAAGCTGACCTGTGACCATAGGACCCTCATCCAGTTTGATCAACGCCAGAACATATGGTTTTTGTCGTGAGAATGCAGGTGGTGCTTCGTGTACTATGGTAAACGAAAATATCTCACCATCACCTGAAAGCTCGTGATCAACCATTTTCCCGATAGAATCTCTGTGACACACAGGGCAAATGTCCCTTGAGGGAAAATATATCCTACCACAATTGCCACACTTCTTTCCAAGTAATCTATATCTGTTTGGGCTCTCTCTCCACATTCTTGATAATTCTCCCATTTATTCCACCCCCAGTATATGAACAACAGATGCAACTCCTGAACCTGCCATGTTATGTATCATAGCATTTTTTGCATCTTTGACCTGCCTTTTGTTTGCTTTACCCTTTAATTGCAAATATGCCTCAACTGCCTGGCCAACACCAGTTGCACCATAGGGAAATCCTTTAGCTTTTAAACCTCCAGATGGATTAACCGGCAATCTGTCATTAAGAGCTATACCCTCTTCGATCAGATCTTTTGCCTTCCCTTTTTCAGCAAAGCCCAGATCTTCAAGAGCCATCAACCCGTAAATATTATACGAATCATGGATTTCAACAAAAGACATATCGGAGTTCTTCAGGTTTGCATCCTTAAGTGCCTTTCTTGCCGCCAGCTTGGTAGGTTCAACTGTGTAGAGGCATTCCCTGCTGTGGAGTGCAAATGGACCCTGAGACATAGCAGATGACAAAATCTTAACACCATCTATGGAATGTTTTTTGACATATTCTTCAGAAGCAAGTATAATACTTGATGCACCATCACTTAGAGGTGCGCAGTCCATTAGATTGAGGGGTTCAGCAATCAGCGTAGCATTCAGAGCCTGCTGAATCGTTATCTTATTCCTGAAATGTGCATTCTCATTAAGACTTGCATTTAGATGGTCGTTTACTGACAGTTTTGCAAGAACGTCCTTAGAAACGTTAAAATCCTTCAGGTACTTTCTAGCAGAAAGGGCAGCTAAAGCAGCAGGAGTTCCACCTTCAAATGCTTCCCATTCCCTGTCAAGAATGGAGGAGGTTATGTCAATATTCTCGTTTCCATATAGTTCTGTCATTTTTTCCGCTCCTCCTACCATTACAGTATCATACTCACCTGATCTGATTGCCAGATATCCTTCTCTTATGGCTGCACCTCCGGATGCAGTCGAAGCTTCGATTCTCATCGATGGGATGTATTCCGAAGATACCCCTGCCTGATCTGACATCAGTGCGCTTAAATGTTCCTGTCTGCTTATATCTCCTCCAAGGCTATTACTCATATAAATGGCCCCAAGATCTCTTGTTCTAATCCCTGCATCTTCAACAGCCTTTAGCCCCGCTTCCACTGCAATATCTCTCAGTGATCGATCCCACAATTCTCCGTATTTTGCTTCTCCAGCTCCTATTATGTAAACACCCTTACTCAACGTCTTCACCCAGTATTAATTTCTTCTTAAATTTGGCATACATTCCATAATCAAGGAATATTGTATCCTCTAGCAACTCCCTTACAGTTACTGCACCTCTTTTATGCAGATTCTCTATTTCCGAATTCACTTCGATGTGAAACGCATCAGAACCTGCCCCTGAACCAAATGATACAGCAAGTATTCTATCGCCATCCTTGGCAACATCAAGTATGGCTGAAAGTCCAACCATCATGGCTCCAGAATATGTGTTTCCTATGTAAGGAGTGAGCAAACCTTCCTTATACTGTTTTTCCTCAAATCCCAGCAATTTCGCCGCCCTGGTAGGGAATTTACCGTTTGGCTGATGAAACACTGCATAATCGTAGTCTTCAGGTTTGGTTTTCATTCTCGCCATCATCTCCTTTCCTGCAGATACAACATGTTTGAAATAGGCCGGTTCACCTGTAAACCTCTCTCCATGAGTTGGATATGGCTGCCCTTCTCTCCTCCAGAAATCTGGTGTGTCTGAAGTAACAGAAAGGGTTGATTTAATCTCTGCGGCAACGTTCTCATTCCCTATGATCATGGCTGTTCCCCCAGCTGATGCTGAATATTCTAATACATCACCAGGTGCACCCTGAGAGGTATCAGAACCAATAGCCATTCCCATTTTTATCATACCTGATTGCACCATTGCAAGGACATTTTGCATCCCTGCAGTGCCTGCTTTGCAGGCGAATTCGTAATCTGCTGCAAACATGTCGAAATTTGCTCCTATTGCTGAAGACACAATTGTTGCAGTTGGTTTTACTGCATAGGGATGGCTTTCTGATCCTATATACATAGCTTCTATCTGTTCTCCCCTGAGACCTCCTCGTTTTAATGCCGTCCTTGCAGCCTCAACAGATATTGTTGCTACATCTTCATCTGGAGACGGAACAGATTTACTTAGAATGTAAATACCATTCTTTATATTCTCCGGATCTTCACCCCAGATCCTTGCTATTTCATCAGGTTTGATCCTGTATTTTGGGATATAACTCCCATAACTTACTATTCCGTATTTTCCCATATTTAGGGTTAAAATTTCAAAGATATTTAAAAATTGTTAAATATGGCTTCGACAGATGACTAATATAAACTTCATAAGTTAGAAAAAATGAAGATAAAGTCAGTAAACATGAAATCCGACAAGGGCACATCATGCAATAAGAATTAGTGAATAATATCAATAAAAAATAAATAGATATAATATCTATCTCAATGGGAATAAAATGGATGAACTATCAGTAAACGCAAAAAAGGTTTACGATGCACTGAAAAAAATAAACGCAGTATCAGAAGACAAACTGAAGACTGCAGATGACATAATGAAAGCCTCAAATCTTGGTAAGGCTCTTGTTAATGCTGCTCTTCAAGAATTGCTAAACAAATCCTATGTTAAGAGGATTGCAAGGCAAAAAAGTGCAGGTTATTACGTAACAAAGTAAATTATCTTACACATAAATTTAAGTATATTCTTATACATGCAGATAAGGGGCAATGACCACTCTAATTCTGAATATAGACAGGGATAATGATTACGGAGAAAAGTCCGGTGTTAAGGGACCGGTAGTAGGTTATTCCCAGTGCTATAATGCAGCGGTAAAGCTTATAACCGCTGACCCAGAAGATTCTGATGCAAACGCTCTTTTTGGTGCTCTTAAGCATTATGAAGACCTGCAGTCAAGAGGGGAAGATGTTGAAATATCTCTTGTTACAGGTGATGATGATGTGGGAGAAAAATCAGACGAGATTATTTCAAAGCAGCTTGATGATGTATTCTCCGAGGGAAAATATTCAGATTGTATTCTAATATCAGATGGTGCAGAGGATGATTATGTAATTCCACTAATTCTCTCTAGGACAAAAATTAGATATGTTAAGCATATAATTGTAAGGCACAATCAGAATATAGAATCACTTTACTATTATATTGTTAAGGCAATGAAAGACAAGAAATTGCTTAAGAAAATCTTCATTCCCGTCGGTCTGATCCTTCTTGTATATGGTATAGCTGTTCTTTCGTTTGTGGCATTCTTCGACCTGACTGGAAGATTGACAACAAGTCCTTCCCTGTACGCTTACACGCTTGTTATAGTAGTTCTTGGAGGTTATTTCACAGAGCGTGGCTTTGATATTAGAACAAGGATTGACAAGGTTTTAAACGAGGTTAAAGCATATTCAGAGGAAGCCAGAGTAATGTTCATATCAACAATAGTTTCCATTGGAATATTCCTTGTTGGTATAGCGTCCACATATTCCATACTCTATGATCTTAAGATGCTCCCTCTTGACAGAATACTTTATTTTCTTCAGATATTTGGGTTATGGGTCTACGTTTCGATCGTGACAAGAGCATTATTCAAGATAGCAGATATCTACATCGGCGGATCTCCAAGATCTGATACCCTTTTTTACGCTGTTTCATTTTCTCTATCGGCAGAACTTCTGATTCTTGGGATACTTGGATACCTGAGATATTCACTGAAATATGTTGGGTTTAATCAGGCGCTAGAGTCTTTAATCATAATTATGGTCGGAATAGTTGTTGCACTGGTAACAGCAGCAGTACACAGAAAAAGGACAGCCTTTCTTGGATCAGGAAGTTACACAAGTAAAGATCAGACATGATACAGTGGGAAGACCTATACGAAAGAATCTGCAGGGACCTTGTAATAGACTGCAAATCAGATTATACTTCTACAAAAGTTCTGAGTGCAATGGCAATTCATCAGGTAACATTCATTAAAAGAATTAATTCGTTCAGAAATGGTAATTTTATCATATACGGACCAGCAGGGAAAATAATAGAAAGAAAAGAAAAAGGTGTGGTATCTGTTGTCGCGGATTCTGCCATAGACCGGTTCAAAAATTTTGTACCTGATATAATTGTAACAGATCTAGATGGAAACCTCGAAAGGATCATGAGTTGCTGGAAAGATGGAACAGTACTTTGCATACATGCCCACGGAGACAACATAAAGAGAATAATGGAGTTCGTCCCAGCGCTTGAAGGAGATTTTCTTGGCACATGCCAGTCTAGCAAAACAGAAAACCTGTTAAATCTACATGGGTTTACAGATGGTGATAGAGCAGTTAAACTGGCACAGTTTCTTGAAGCTCAGACCATTAGACTGGACGGCTTCGATTTCAGGACTCCAGTCAGCAAATATGGAAGCAGAGATAAGGAAAAAAAACTGAGATTCGCCGAGATGATAATACTTGATTCAGCCAGGGAAAGAAATGGAAAAGAATTTAACTTCATTCCTGAGGTTTTCTGATAATCTCTCCATTTTGAAAAATAACTGGAAATGGAACCAGATCTCTTTGAAGGCATAGCTCGACATCTTTCTTTCCACCTATCATGCTAAGTCTTTTTGTACCCTGTCCCTTCCTGGTCTGTTCTATGTAATAATCAAACTGATCTTTTCCAGTTTCCAGATATGTTTTAACAAACATTCCAAAGTAATAATCCTCATCTGCATAGCCATCTGGTCTCCCTGAAAGAACAGCCTCGATAACACTGAAATTCTTAAGGAAGGGTAGTGTTGCAAAGACATTGGCATAGGAGCAGATAAAAATCACTTCAGAATCCTTTATTTTATTCAGAACCTTTGTTCCATTTGTTGATGTAAAAATGATTGTTTTTCCATCCAGATCTGTATTCATAACCTCATAGGGGGAGTTACTCATCTGGAAGCCGGGAACCTTGAACCCGTACCTTTCACCGGCAATAATGTAATCAGGATATTCATTTTTCATTTTCTTTGCGACAGATACTGAACTTACTGGAATTATCTTACTCGCGCCTTTCTTAAGCATCAGCGGCATGGTCGTTGTTGATCTGTATATATCTATGAGAATTTTTGGGTTTTTAGAAAATTGATTTTCCTTCCTCCCGTTTACAATATTTACTTCCACACATGGTAAAAGTAAAAAAGTATTAAAATGAAACACATATACCCTTTGATTATCATGGCACAAGAAGTAAGAACAATGGTTGAAGGAGGCAAAGCATCCACAGGACCACCTCTTGGTCCAGCTCTAGGCCCTCTGGGACTTAACCTGGGACAGGTCGTGAAGGAAATCAATGAGAAGACCAAAGATTTCGCAGGAATGCAGGTTCCAATAATCTTAACTGTTACAGACGCAGCAAAGAAAACATACGAGATCAAGGTAGGAGTTCCACCCACATCTGCTCTGCTGAAGAAGGAACTAGGAATTCAGGTCGCTTCAGGTAAAAGAAAGGAAGTAACAGCAGGTGATGCTACATTGGAACAAATCAAGAAGGTCGCTCTGGCAAAGAAAGATTCTATGATGGCAAACGATCTTAAAGGAGCAGTGCTCGAGGTTCTGGGAACTGCTTTTTCATCAGGAATAAAAGTGGATGGAAAGGATGCAAGAGATGTCCAGAAATTGATTATTAGCGGAGAAATAAAGATAGAATAAGGGAAAATATTTAATTCCACATTTCAATAGGGGATAAAGAAGCTATAGTAGAACAATCCCGTTTTACTGCGGCAAAGCCTCAGGAGGGAAATATGTCAATAGAAGAAAAAGTGAAACAAGCATTAAAAGAGTCAAAGGAGAGGAAATTTACAGAATCTCTTGATCTTTCAGTTAACCTGAAAGGGGTTGATTTAAGCAATCCTAAAAACAGAATTAACGATGAGATCTCACTTCCCAAGGGAAGGGGAAAGGAGATCAAGGTTGCCTTATTTGGAAGTGAAGAGATGAGGGGAAAAGTGAAGGATACAGCCGATTACGTTTTTGGCGCAGAGGATCTATCCAAATTCGCCGAAGACAAGAAAGGGTTCAAGAAAATAGTAAACCAGGCGGATTTCTTCCTTGCGGAGGCTAATCTTATGACTACAATTGGACGATCACTTGGTCAGGTTCTTGGTCCAAGAGGTAAAATCCCAAGAGCTGTGCCCCCAAGTCAGGATCCTTCCAGTCTCATAGTCTCACTCAAAAAAACAGTGAGAGTAAGGAGCAGGGATAAGAGAACATTCCACGTACCCGTTGGAATGAAGACAATGCCAGAGAAGGATATAGCTGATAATGTGAGAGAAGTCATAAAACGAATCACAGCCCATCTTGAAAAAGGTTATGGGAACATCGACAGCATATATATAAAAACAACAATGGGTAAGGCTGTTAAGATAGATGAAGGTGATTTGTGATGACAGTTACACCCCAATGGAAAGTTGATTTGGTTGATCATATTGCATCCACAATCTCGGAAAGTCCAGTGACTGCATTTGTAAGTATCAAAGGTATAAGAAATAAACAGTTGCAGGGGATTAGAAGAGCACTGAAGGGAGAGGCAACCATAAGAGTGGTAAGAGGAACACTTCTGGAAAAAGCCCTGGAAAAGGCAGGAAAGAAAAATATAGAAAAACTAAAGGAATTTGTGGGCGGTCAGATAGCACTTGTAACAACATTAGATTCACCTGCAAAGTTATACTCAAAACTGGAAAAGAACCGGCAAAAATCAGCTGCAAGGGGCGGAGAAATTGCAGAAGAGGATATAGTTGTGCCAGCTAAGGATACAAATTTCCCACCTGGCCCAATGATCAGTGAGTTTCAGAAAGTTGGGCTGCAGGCAGCTATCGAAAAGGGAAAGATAGTAATAAAGAAGGAAATGCTATTTGTCAAGAAAGGGGACAAAATATCAAAAGAAAAGGCAAAGATCCTTGAAAAACTTGAAATTCTGCCCCTGGATGTAGGTCTCGATGTAGTTTCTGCATATGAAGATGGCATCATATTTGACAGAGAAGCCATGTCTCTGACACCAGAAAAGGTAATGGCTGATATTGCATCTGCATTCTCGCAGGGTAAGGTACTTGCAACTGACATAACATTCATTGTGAAGGAAATAATGCCAGAATTAATAGTGAAGGCAAGAATTCAGGCAGAGTCACTCGCAATGGAAGCCAATTTCGTAGACGAGAACAACATGGCATCTTTCATTCTGAAGGCTGTATCGCAGGCTTCAGCATTACAGAATGAACTCGAGGGAGAACCCGAGGAAACAAAGGAAGCGACAAAGGAAGAAAAGCCCAAGGAAGAGGATGGGGCTGCAGGGTTTGGAGCCCTGTTCGGATAAAGGAGGTAAAAAGAATGGAATATATATACGGAGCCCTGTTGCTTCATGCAGCAGGAAAAGAAGTAGATGAGGAAAAACTGAAAAAGGTGCTTGAGGACGCTGGTGTAACACCAGATGAGGCAAGACTGAAATCTTTAGTATCAAGTCTTAAGGACGTGAATATTGAGGATGTAATAAAGCACGCAGCAGCTGCACCTGTAGCCGCTGCTCCATCACAGGCACCTGCAAAGAAAGAGGAAAAGAAGGAAGAGAAGAAAGAGGAAAAGCCTGAAGCAAACGAAGAAGATGCAATGGCTGGCCTGAGTTCATTATTCGGATGAACAGATGAACTGGAAAGAGTTTATTTCAGGAATTATTCTTTATTTTCTTCCCATAGCAATTTTCGTAGTGTCTATATTTGTAATACCTAATGCACTGTGGGTTGCAATATCGATAATCTGGATATTCACTTCACTTTTCTATAAACTTCTAACCCTTCCAGATTCTCAGGAACGAAGGGAAAGGAACAACTCTTTTTAATTATTTTATCAATAGGAAAAAATCCGAGAACATTTGTATAACACTTTTAGATGTACATATAGAAATACAAACTACTGTTTTGTTCATCATACATAAACAGGTATTCTCAATAAATCGTCTCATCTGTAAATTTAAAAAATTTTGATATGAACTTATTTCCAGACTTTATCAAATATAAAACCAGACTTAAGCCTTAACTAATTTATGTTTATTTAATTTAGATTGAGTCGGCAATAAAAAGTAAATGATTTTTTTAAAAATTGGTTAATACGTCATATCTGGATTAGGAGGTAGTTGTTTCTTCTTTAACACTAATCCAACTATTAGTACTATAAATCCAACGAACCCTAAAACACCACCGAGTAAAACAGGAAGAAGTGATACAAGTAGTGAATCAATGGATTTTTTAATCATTGTAACCTTCGCCTGATAAGTTCCAAATGTAACAATAACATATGTTCCGGGAGTTATACTGGTATATTCAATTGTTGTTACACCAGACGTAGTGGTGGTAGAACCATTAACCTCATATTTGTCAACATTGCTTGAAGTGACTACACTCGCATCACTGCTGGGAATTAGAGCCGTTTTGCTGTTATTTGAAGTAAGCACAAGCAACTGACCAGATGAAACATTAATGCTGGAACTCTCCCACTTGGAAGTTCCTTTTTCGGTAAACGTTGGAGAAGTGGCAATTCCTGAAATTCCAAGGTCTCCTCCTGCATAGAAAAGAGCCACTCCTACGATAAGTAGAATGAGCCCAATAATAACTATATTTTTACGCATTGAAATCCTACATACCATAGAAAAAGAGTTAATTAAAATTTCCGAACATTGATGTATAATTTTCATTCTCTTAGATAAATAATTGAACTTTAATCCACATATATGAAACAATTCTAACTCAAATAGATAGATCTATACCCATTCACTTGTGCATTAATTGGATTATTTTAGTATGTTGGATCTTATACCATTACAAAATCTTAGATATAAACTTAAAACAAGGAGAAGAGTAATTCATGAATAGAAGTGTAATTGGATAGAGAATATAACTGACAGTTTAATCATTTAGTAGGGTGTAACTCACAGAAAGAGAAGATAATATTCATGATAACACTACATAATAGTGAATAATAAAGTTTTGATAACAGGGTTTGAGCCATTTCTTGAATTCACAGATAATCCGTCTAAAATATTAGCGGAGTATTTTGATGGAAGAATCGAAGACAATATTGAATATCACGGAAAGGTATTGCCCGTAGATTATTCTTTAATAGAATCTAGACTCGTTGAGGCAATTGATAAGATCAATCCCGTTCTGATAATTGGCACCGGATTGGCAGCTGGTAGATCTAAAATGTCAATTGAAAAAATAGGAATGAATTATAAACATTCTACAAATCCTGACAACAGCGGAAAAACAGTAAATGGTGAAAAGATAGATCAAAGCTTTCCCGATGGTATGTTCTCCATGCTGCATGTGGAATCTCTGGTTGACGAACTGAACTTTATGGGAATCCCGGCAGAAATGAGTTTTTCAGCAGGAGCTTATCTGTGTAACAATGCACTGTTCATAATACTTAGAGAATGCAGAAAGAGAAACATAAAAGGCGGTTTCATTCATCTTCCAGTAAACACAGAGTATGCAGCTAAATTCATGAGAAAAAATTACCCCAGTCTGCCTGTGAATTTAATGATTGAAGGGTTAAGGCATGCTGTACAAAGTGAAATTCTTAAAATATAAACCTAAGTGGATATAAGGTATCAGATAAAATTTATCAATTATTCTTAAATCAAAAATTGTATTTCAGGCGTAAATTTTGAACATTTCATTATTGTGGCAGAATAAGGTGATATAATAGTAGAGTTAATTTAATTTCCTCAATTGTATGTGGGTATTATGAAGATAGTGGAGTGTGTTCCAAATTTTAGTGAAGGCAGAGATAGAGAAAAAGTAGAAGCAATCACAAGGGAAATTGCCTCCGTTGGAAATGTTAAAATTCTTGATATGGAAATGGATGCAAGTCATAACAGAAGCGTTGTTACATTTACCTGCGAACCTCAGTATGCAGTGGAAGCTGCTTTCAGGGGAATCAGAAAAGCATCTGAATTAATAGATATGGACAGTCATCAGGGAGAGCATCCCCGTTTTGGGTCGGCTGATGTTATTCCATTCATCCCTGTGTCGGAGGTTTCACTCAAGGAATGTGTAGACCTTGCAAATCAGTTAGGAAAGAGAGTTGGAGAAGAGTTGAAAATCCCGGTATTCCTGTACTCGGATGCTGCTTTAGCGGAAAATAGAAAGAATCTTGAGAATATAAGGCACAAGAATTTTCAGTATGAGCAATTGAAGACAGAGATTGGAAAGGGAGATTATATACCGGATTTCGGTCCTCTTGAATTAAGCAAGGCTGGAGCATCTATTATTGGAGCAAGAGATTTTCTGGTAGCATACAATGTTAATTTAAGATCTCAGGACATGGAAATTGGAAAGAAAATAGCAAAGGCTCTGAGGGCTAAAGATGGCGGACTTAGTTTCGTAAAGGCTCTGGCATTTTATCTTGAAGACAAGAAATGTGTCCAGATATCTATGAACCTAACAAATTACAAGAAAACTCCCGTATACAGAGCATATGAAATGGTGAGACTTGAAGCATCAAGGTATGGTATAGAGATAATGGAGTCAGAAGTTATCGGTCTAATCCCTCTGGATGCAATTATAGAATCCTCAAGATTCTACATGAGAATGAATAGCTTCAAGTCAAATCAGATATTTGAAAAGAAGGTGTGGGAATGATTGATCTAAATAATTTTATGAGAGAACTTGAATCCTCATCCCCTGCACCAGGTGGTGGATCTGCAGCTGCACTTGTAGGAGCAGTATCTGCCTCTCTCGGTTTGATGGTTTCTCGTTTAACTGAAGGGAAGAAAGGTTACGAAGACCAGCAGGAAGAAATTCGCCGAATAACAAATGAAATGATTGAAGTAAAAGAGCTACTAATGGCAGGAATAGAGGAGGATACGGCATCATTTAATGGGATTGGTGCAGCAAGGAAACTCCCTAAATCTAACGATGAGGAAAAAAGGATCAGAAAGGAAGCAATGGACAGGGCAATGAGAGATGCAATTAGGAGCCCATGGAAGATAGCAATGAACTGCCAGAGAGCAATGAGGCTTAACAGCAGGTTACTGAAAATAGGAAACAGGAACGCATCATCAGACGCCGCAGCAGGTCTCATCATGGCCAAAGCCGCCGCTGACTCTGCACTGCTAAATGTTAGAATAAATCTGAAATACATGAATAATAACTCCTACAGTGAAGAACAGCTACTCAAAATCAAGTTATTCTCTGAAGACTGTGAAACCATTCTCAGGGATTCTCTAAGCCTATTCAACAGGTTGATGGATCCTGAAGGTGAGGCGTAGTATGTCAGAAAGTAAACAAATGCCAACATTTCAGGACATACAGGATGCGAGAAAATTCCTCAGGGGAAAAACAGAGATTACTCCACTCATGTATTCAAAAACATTTTCAGACATGTTCAATGCACCTATTTACCTGAAGCTCGAAAACTTTCAGAAGACAGGCTCATTTAAATCCAGAGGTGCGCTTTTCAAGATAAGTATGCTCACCGAAAAAGAAAAGACCGCCGGTGTTGTGGCCTGCAGCGCTGGAAATCATGCGCAGGGGGTAGCTTTTGCTGCCAGGGCAAGTGGAATAAGTTCAAAAATAGTAATGCCTTCCTACACAATAAGTGCTAAGATTAACGCTGTGAGGAACTACGGTGCAGAAATACTTCTTCATGGTGATAGTTACGCGGAATCATATCTGGAGGCAAAGAGGATCGCACTGAGCGAAGGCAGAACATTCATAGATGGATTCAACGACAGGTTCATAATTTCAGGTCAGGGCACCATTGGTCTGGAAATCATTGAACAGTTGCCAGAGGTTGAAAATGTGATTGTGCCGACGGGAGGTGGGGGACTCATATCTGGTATAGCAATGGCAATAAAGGAATCAGGAAAAACAACCAGGGTTTACGGAGTGCAGAGCGAGAACTGTGATGCAGTAATTCAGAATCTTTCAGGTGGACCAGTAGTTGGTTCAAGAGGATTCACAATAGCAGATGGAATTGCTGTCCAGAATCCAGGGGACATGAATATTGAACTGATCAGGAAATATGTGGATAATGTAGTCAGCGTTAACGATGAACAGATGGCATATGCATTATTCAAGTTACTTGAGAGGCAGAAGATAGTAGTGGAGGCATCAGGAGCAGCACCACTGGCTGCCATTATTTCAGGAAAGATAGACTTAAAAGGAAAACCTACAGTACTGGTAGTTTCAGGAGGAAATATTGACCTCCTCCTTCTTTCAAAAATAATATTCAAGAGTATGGAAATAGACCTAGGATTGGTAAGGATTGAGTGTAAGATACCTGACAGGCCTGGAACACTTCAGAAAATTACATCCTCCATATCCGCGTCAGGAGCAAATATATTTCATGCAGAAGTGGATAACCTTTCTCAGGATACGCCGGTAGGTTACCAGAATATTCGGTTCAGTATTAATGTCCGGGACAAGGATCATCTCGATATACTTCTTGAAAGACTAAAAGAATCTGGCTATAAATTTGTCGTAAAATCCGATTGAGTTTCTTTAAACCTTTACATCATATGATCTGATTATTTTTTGATGTTTAAGGACGGGAATGGCTATATTTCTTAATTTGACTGATCAATTGCTGTGATGGTTGAATATCAGAATTTGCTGATTACGGTAACAATATCACCATCTGATACACCGTAGTCAAGGCCAACCCTCATGTCCCTTATTTTTGCAGATTCACTGGTTATTATAGCATATCTAAAAGATTCAATCATCTCCCTGCTTATCTTCCTGCAAACTTCCCTTATGGTTGCGCCCTCTGTAAGAACAAGGGGTCTTTCAAAGTCAATAACTCCTGCCTTATTCCTGAGAAATACCCTTACAAGATTCAACTCATCATAGAGTGCCTCCTTTAGTTCATCAACTCCTACCTTTGATGATGCAGATACTCTTATTACCTTACCATATCTTTTCATTGCATCTATCTTACTTTCATCGTGAGGCATATCTATCTTATTAATGACTACAAGTGCCGGTATATAGACAACATTTCCCCTGAAAAAATCAATAAGGTCATCGTCAGTTATATTCTCCCTTATGTAAAGTTCAAGATTTGTTAGCTTGAATTCCTTGGCAATTGCCTTAATTCTATCTTCATTCAGCTCAAGGCTCCTAGGTTTCCTTATCTTTATTCCACCTGTATTCATGCGCTTCATTGAAATGTTTTTTTTCTTCCTGTTTATCACTATACCTGATTTTCTCAGTTCCTCTATGATCCTGTCCATTCCCTTGCATTCCACATCAGATATAAGCAGAATAAGATCAACTGCTCTAACCATACTTAACACCTCTCTTCCTCTGCCAGACCCCAGGGCTGCATTATCTATGATTCCTGGAAGATCGAGGATCTGAATCTGTGTACCCTTGTATTTTAGAGTGCCTGGAATTACTGTGAGGGTTGTGAATGCGAAATTTCCTACTTCACTTTCTGTTCCTGTAATTGCGTTAAGTAGACTGCTTTTTCCAACATTTGGATAACCAACCAGAGCCACGGAAGCATCTCCAGATTTCGGGATGGAAAACCCACCCTTTCCACCAGAATGTCCGGCTTTTTCAGCATCAAGCTGGAGTTTTGCCATCTTGGCTTTAAGAAGACCGATATGAGATTCTGTTGCCTTGTTATATTTAGTTTTATGAATCTCTTCTTCTATCTCCTTAATTCTATCCTCTATTGTGGTCAATTATTTTCCTCTTTAAATATCAAATTCCATACAAAGAAAGTTCCTGAATCTTACATCATCACGGAAGCATTTCAGCAACTTTCTACTACGATTTCCGTATAATGGTTAATGTATTAATTTATCTTTTTATTGTAGAGCATTTTTCCATGCAAACATTCTCAATTTATTGAAACGAAGAGGGTAAAATGTTTTTAAAAAATTTTCTTATATGGATTTAGTTTTCTTCATTGGTGTAAAAAAATAATTATTTCTTTATTATAGTGCTCTCCCTTATCTTTCCTATAGATATGATCCTTACCGGCTTTCCACATAGCGTTTCTACTGTTTCAATGTAATTCTTCATCTCGGGTGGCACACTTTTATAACCAGTTTCAACAATATGTTCGATCTCAGATTCCTTAAGTTTTCCCCAGCTATCCATGTGTATATATTGAGGTTCTGCCATATCGTAACCCATTAAAACGTTCATTGGATTCATTACTTCCGGTCTATAAGATTTACATATGGAAATTTCCTTAAAAGTTCCAAGAACGTCAAGTTTAGTGATTGAGAGTTCATCAACATCGTTTAGTTCAGATGCATACTTCACAAGAGGAATATCCAGCCATCCAACTCTTCTTGGTCTGCCAGTGGTTGTACCATATTCAGCACCAGCCTCCCTGAGACGGTCTGCATCAGTTCCACTTAGCTCTGTGGGAAACGGCCCCTCACCAACCCTGGAAGTATAGGATTTTATTACACCAATTATCCTGCTTATTTTTCTTAGTGAAACTCCAGAACCAGTATGTATAGCGCCAGAAATTGTATTTGATGAGGTAACATAGGGATATGATCCAAAATCAATGTCTAGCATTGTTCCGTGACCACCCTCAAAAACCATCTCTTCTCCACTATTCACGCAGTCAAATAGAAATGATTCAGTTCTTGTTACATAATCTTTGACCTGTGGCCAGAAGCCAGCAAGTTCAATGGCGAGCTGATTTAGTTTTTCCTCCGATTGATATTCAGTTCCCCTTAGCTCGGATTCCCTCATTCTTGAAATGAGAGAAAGCTTCTGTTTGACAACATTTATATCCTTCAGGTCTCCTATTCTGATACCATTTCTTGAATATTTCTCTTCATAGGTTGGGCCTATTCCATGGGATGTGGTTCCTATCTTGCTTGCACCACGCATCTCCTCCTGAGCCTTGTCCATTGCCTTATGAAGTTTTGTAACAACATTAGCGGCTGAACTTATGAGTATTTTCAGTCTTGGATTTTCTGGTAGTATGGTCTTAATCTCTGCAATAAGTGCTTCAGGATCTATGACCATACCATTTCCAAGAACAATTGTTTTAGATCGAAGAGAACCTGCAGGAAGGAGATGAAACTTGAATGTACCCTTACTGGTGACGACTGTATGTCCGGCATTTGTACCGCCATTATATCTTACCATAATTGAATCCTTTCCGGAAACAAAATCAGTTATCTTTCCCTTCCCCTCGTCACCAAACTGCAATCCAAGTACAAGGCTTCTCATAGTTTTTCAATGGAATTTGTTTCATCTATTAATTACCTTTGCTAAGAAATGATGGAAAAAATTATAGATCGGGATGAATAGGAAAAAAACAGGTGAACTTTGAATGGAAGATATGCTGGATAAAGATTTTATAAAGCTCATAGAGAACAGTTTTCCTGAAATTAGAATAAACAAGTTTTCCAGTCTAGATTATGGATGGAACAATCATGTAATAGTTGTAAATGATGAAATTGTTTTTAGGATTCCAAGGAACAAGGGGAATGAATCAATTCTTAAAAACGAGGTGAATCTTCTAAAGATTCTTCAAAAGTGCCCATTCAGCATTCCAGATTATATCTATCTGAACACGAATCCCATATTTTTTGGTGGATATAGGATGATTCATGGCGACTATCTAAACAATGCAAGAAAACTTGGAAAGGGATTGATCAGCGATTTTCTATCTCTGAGGACATTTCTGGATACAATAGGATCAGATGACGTTAGGAGGACGGGTTTGCCTGTTTACAACTATAAAAAATGGGTTGAGGGACAGGGGGAGAGGATAGAAAAATATAAACTTTCCCTCAATGAAATAATGCCTGAGAAGTTCTTAAGTGCAGTGAAGGAAAAATGGTACGAAGTTTCTGAAGACATGGAACAATTGGATATGGGACTGATTCATGGTGATCTTTACAGGAAGAATGTTATAATATCCGAAAATCATAGAAAAATAAGAGGCATAATAGATTGGAGTGATTCAGCTTACGGAGATCGTGCGCTGGATTTCGCGGCATTTGGATATGATTTTCCGCTAAAGGAAAACCTCCATATGCTTCAGGCACAGAAGGATCAATTTGCAGTAAGAGCCATGAAAAGAATCATTTTTTACAGAAATACAGACGGATTCTATCTGGCTCACTACCTTGCAAAAACAGGAAGAAGAAAGGAGGCAGAAATGGAATGCAGAAATATTGTCAGTATATGGAAGAAATATGGCTGGTATTAATATCTTAATATTGAATATTAATATAAGGGCACACATAAATCCCACCATTTCTTTTTAAATGAAAAAACCCTTAAAAAAAGCATTTATCTAAAGTGAGCATATAGAATCATGGCATATATAACAATAGATAGTGATAATAAATTAAAGGTACCCAATAAGGCAACTATTGGTTACATTGAAGGAGATGGGATCGGTCCGGATATTACCAAAGCCATGATAAACACTGTAAATGCTTCCATAGAAGTAGCCTATTCAGGTGAAAGGTCAATAGAATGGGAAAAAATAATGGCTGGAGAAGAAGCCTTTGAAAAAACTGGAGAACATTTACCCAAGGATTCACTGAAACAGATAGAAAAGTGTGTCGTGTCCATAAAGGGACCACTGACAACTCCCATAGGTCAGGGGTTCAGGAGTCTGAATGTTACACTTCGCCAGCAGTTTGATCTGTATGCTAATGTAAGGCCTGTAAAATATTTTCCAGGAGTTCCATCGCCAGTTGTGCATCCAGAAAATATGAATATGGTGGTATTCAGGGAGAATACAGAAGACCTCTATTCGGGAATTGAGTGGAAATATGACTCCGAAGGGGCGAAGAAAGTAAGAGAATTTTTATCACAGCAGTTTGGTATAAGCCTGACTGATGATACTGGCATAGGAATCAAGCCAATAAGCAAGTTTAAGAGCCAAAGGCTTGTAAGAAAGGCAATCGAATTTGCCATAGCGAACAGGAGGAGAAGCGTTACCCTGATGCATAAGGGAAACATAATGAAGTACACAGAAGGAGCCTTTAAGGACTGGGGATACGAAATAGCCAAAAATGAATTTGGTCAGCAAACTGTTACAGAAGATGAATATCTTCAGAATCCAGACGCAATGGGTGACAGGATCGTAATAAAGGATAGAATTGCTGATAACATGTTCCAGCAGGCACTTACCAGAACGGCTGAGTATGATGTGATTGCAGCCCCAAATCTAAACGGGGACTACATATCCGATGCACTGGCCGCTCAGGTTGGAGGAATTGGCATTGCACCAGGAGCTAATATAGGTGATGTATATGCAATTTTTGAGGCAGTTCATGGAACGGCCCCAAAATATGCCGGGATGGATGTGGCTAACCCAACGTCACTTATCCTTTCTGCAACCATGCTATTAAGGCACATCGGCTGGACAGAAGCTGCGGACATACTGGATAACGCGGTAACTGCATGTTACAAAGATCAGAAGGTAACACAGGATCTTGCCAGAATACTAAATATAAGAGCACTCAAATGCTCAGAATTTGGCGATGAAATAATAAAGAGGATGAAGAAAGAGTAGGACTATACGAGTAGTGCTCTACTGCTCTCCACATTTCTCAAAATTTCAATACCAGTTCTACTTTTTGCAAAGTCCACTGCATTGAAGGAATCGGTAAAAATATTTATGAAATTGCAGTTTTTCACTGACATTGCCTTTTCAATTGCATCCTTCAAGTTCTTAAAATGATATAGAACAATAACCGGGCCAGGTATCTGTTCCATTGGAACAATCTTTTCTCCATATCTATTCTCAAGTAAATGAACACTTTCATGAAGGCCGTCAACATAATCAAAGTCATTTTCCAAAAGTTTCCTTACAGATTGCCTTGCCATCTCTGCGTCTTCCTGTGTATTGAAGTAGTTTATATCACCCTCCGGTCCGTATCCCTTTTTTACATCCCTCTTAAGGAACTCAATTATCCTGTTTTTAAAAAATATGTACTCCTTATCAGAAACTAGAAATAACTGACTCCTGAGAAATCTGTTTGATACAGAAAGATATGAAATTCCAGGAACTGAGTTTGTTGCCATTTCCATATGGCTACTATCCGGTACAATACTAACACCATTCTCAAACTGCTTCCAAATTACGTTATTCTTAGTTACAGCCTTCTGGACGTCAATAAAATCTTTAGTGTTACCATAGAAAAGTATTCGCTCTCCTTCACCCCACTTATCAAAGGCTCTAATTGAGTTTTCTTCAGCAACATCCAGAATATATTCGCTGGTTTCTCTGAGATATTCATATATATCATTACTGAGCGTCATAGTGCTTATGGGACACTGAGAATTATGGAGAATCATAGGTTTTGTCCCATTGATAATTGATTCAACAATTCCAACGAACATTGTGTATACCGGAATGGAAATATCAGGAACTACAGCGGTAATCTTCCTGAATTGATCAGTTCTCACGCGTTCACTTCCCAGAACTTCAATCAACCTTGGAGCATAATTATACTTCATTAATTGCACTGTTCTGAGTAATTCTTCCTTGCATGAAAGTTTAGTCCTTCCAGTCTCCATAGATAAAATGGATATCCTTTCATCGGATGCGGAAAACTTTTCAAGAACAGAAATCATCGTTTCTATAAGTCTTGAGGGGGTCATTCGTGAATCACTGGAATGTTCAGTCTTAAGTTCTGAAAGTTTTATATCTTCTACTTCACCAATTTCAGTGGAATCAAATTTACTCCTAACTTTCATATTGAACGAAATAGTATATCTTCTAGCATAAAGAGTGTTTCGCAAAATTGTTCAACACCCAGTTCTTAGAAAGCCACATATACTCAGTTTTGTGATATTTAAATAATCTAACCTTCAATAACATAATTGTTCAACATAACAATTCTATCAAAGAAATAATACATAAAAGATCTTGGAAGATACTCCTACTTAAAGAAGTTGTCATGGATATATTTTGTTAACCAGAAAGAGGTAAAATAGATCCTGAAATGATCACAACGAAGAGTCAGTGGAAAATTTGATCTGATACTATTAAAAAAGAAAATTATAAATTATTGACTTATTGTGGCGACTCCATCGCATGGAAGAAAGGGTTGTATATTGATTTCAATTTAAGATAAATTCTAAAAAAAGGAAATATTATAACGTAGTACTGCAATGTGTAACAATGAAGGTAGTGATACAGGTATCAGAAAAGGATAAAATTCCGATGGGAAATATTGTCGGATCTCACATTGCAGTTTTAAAGGATGTTGAAACTATAGAGGTGGTATTTCTGGAAGGTGCCATAGTGGCAACCGTAAATGAGGAAATGATAAAGCCTCTGCTGGAAGAAAAAAAGCTTATATTAATGGCATGTAAAACTTCTATGGAAATGAACAACATAAAAGCTTCAGATCTTGTGAAGGGAGTTTCACCTACACCTCAGGGTGGGTTCATCGAAATCATAAGGAGACAGCAGGAAGGATGGTACTACATTCATGTATAGTTTCAGTATAAGTAAGGCCTAAATTTACCTGAGCATCCCTTACAGAATCATGAAGGTATTTCGCAACAAAACCATTTGATATGCACTGTTCATTTAGATTTTTATAATCTATTTTTGAATAAGTTGATTCTGCATGTTAAGATTTTGCATTTTAATATTAGAATCTTTTCCTGGACAAATATATATACATAAAATATAATAAATTATTATGAATATATAATTCTACGCGTAACCAAAATTAATATATGACGCATTCTTTAAGTAAGCATGAAAAGACGAATGTTGGATTCAGATGAATCCAGCGGAAGTATGCTGAAAGGTATAGTTGCAACCTTTCTCTCCATGTTGATTCTAGGTCCATTTATGGGAATAGGATGGATCATATCGGGACTTTTTGGAGGGATTGCATCACGAGGTGGCCTAAGAGGCTTTGTAGCAGGACTGATTGGGGGAATAGTTCTAGCCCTCATAGTCATTGAGATATCTTACTATGTGGGGCCTTCAACAATCAACCATATAATGAGTTATACCGGTAATTTCTACTTTGTTAACAATGTAAAGACAATTTACCTTGAAACAAGGCAGCAACTGGGTGTAGACCCATTGCATACAATAATAAGTGTTGTAGCAGAAGGAGCAATAGTACCAGCAGTTGGCGGTCTCATAGGTGGGTTTTTCCTGTCTAGAGACTCAGATTAAAAACTATAAATCCTTTTTTAGAATATCAATAAAATATTCCTCATTTTTTCTTTCCAGTTTTCTGTAGGATGATTGGAGAATATCTAGAATTGAATTCATTATCTTATCCTTTTCAATTCCAAGGTACCCCATAACTTCAGAATCAAGTCCGCACGGTCTTATCTTCATGAAACCTTCAAGGGACGCTTCTCCATAATTTACCGCCAGTCCATGGTACGATACACCCCTATCTATTTTCATTCCAAGGGAGCAGACTTTTTTGTCACCATTTGGGGAATTAGTTACCCAAATGCCAGGTTCTTCTCCAAGATGTGGTTCATAGCCGAGTTCTGTGAATGAATTCATCACTATCTTTTCTAGCGTCTGGACGAACAATCTAACATCCTTTCTCTCATTTTCATTAAAAACTCTAACAATTGGATAAATTACCAGCTGTCCAGGCCCATGGTAGGTTACATCCCCGCCTCTTTCAATGAGTATCGGATTTAGACCCTTATAATTCTCTGGGTTTGCACCCCGGCCTATGGTGTATACTCCAGGAGAATGTTCAACAAAAATAAACGTATCTTCTATTAGATCGTTATACCTTAAAAAATGAAGTTTTTTCTGGAAATTCCAGACTTCTTCATACTCTCGTATTCCAAGATCAAGAAATTGGCTTGAAGTGGAGAGGTTTATCATACGCTATCTCAGCCGATTCCTGTATACCTTCAGAGAGTGTTGGGTGAGGGTGAATAGTTGATCCAATATCCTCTACATTCATACCCGTTTCAACAGCAAGACTGAGCTCACTTATCATCTCGGAAGCACGAGGTGCAGCAATTCCAGCTCCAGTCACAGTACCATCTTCATCATAATATATGCTGTAGAATCCATTTGAACTGTTGAGCCCCTGGCTTCTACCATTTGCCGCAAGTGGGTATCTTGTGGATTTCTGTCCTCTACTCCCGGTAAATGCAATTTCTGGATCTGAATAAACAACCATTGGCATTGCGTAATAATCTACAGTTGTTTTGTCACCTGCGATGTTATGTGCAGCCACCCTACCATCATAGAAAGCTCTATGCGCTAGCATCGGTCCTCCTGTGGATACATCACCAACCGCGTATACACCTCTTTCACTTGTCATCTTGTACTTATCTGTCTTTATGAATCCATTTTCCATCTCAAGTTTCAGGGTTTCCAGACCGAATCCCTCAGTGTTAGGTTTCCGGCCTACTGTGACGAGAACTGCTTCAGCTGAAATGCTTGCACCCGATTCCATCTTGACAAAATATTTATCCTTCTTCTCAACAGATGAAACCTTTGCGGAAAGAAGAATCCTAATACCCATTTCCTTCATCTTCCTCTCTACAGGCTTTATGAGCTCTGGATCAATACCTGTAAGAATACTCGGCAGCATTTCAATTAGTGTTACCTGTGCTCCCAGTTTTGCAAAGGCAGTTCCAAGTTCCACTCCTATGTATCCACCGCCTATAATGACTAGATCCTTTGGAACAGTCTTTATGTCCAGAATCTCCTTATTATACATCACATCCTTGAAAGCATCTATTCTTGTTGGAGATGATCCTGTGGCAATAACAAGGCTGTCGCATTGATGAGTCTCGGAACCAATCTGCACATGCTGCTTATCCACTATTTTGGCATCCCCATTAATTATTTTCACTCCGTATGCCCTGCAAAGTGTTTCAACACCAGATACAAGTCTGTTTATCATTGACCATTTCCATCCCTGCCACTGGTTCATATCAATGTTGTAACTGAGTCTTACACCTGGAAGAGTCTTAAGATAGGATAAGCTCTCTGACATTTCTATAAGTGCCTTGGATGGGATACATCCATAATTCAGACATTCTCCACCAACTTTATTTTTCTCAACAAGCAAAACGCTTCTTCCCAGCTGACCAAGTCTGATTGCAGTAGAATATCCACCCGGCCCACCGCCAATAATTATAGCATCATATTTCATATGATCACCTTATCAGGAAAGATATGGGGTCCTCCAGATATGATTTTACCTTTACAATAAATCTGGCTGCATCTGCACCATCTATAAGTCTATGATCGCATGAAAGTGAGATTATTGTACTGTCATCTCCTGATTCGAAATTAGTTCCTTTCTTTGTAGATCTGTGAACTGCAAGTATGGCAACCTCCGGATAATTAATGATCGGTGTTGATATTAATCCACCAATAGACCCAACATTAGATATTGTAAAGGTTGAATCCTGCACGTCCGTTAGGGTTAACTTATTTTCTCTGGCCTTCTTTGCAAGATCGGATATCTCAGATGATATCTGGACAACTGATTTATCCAGTGCGTTTTTTACAACAGCTACTGTCAATCCAGATGGTGTATCTATTGCAACACCCATATTAATATCCTTTCTGAATATATATCTCTTATTTGCATCATCATAATGGGCATTAAATTTTGGAAACTCGGTGAGTGCCACTGCTACAGCTTTCACAAAGAATGGTGTTAGAGTAACTTTTGTCCCTTTTTCTTTCATATCGTTCATGGTTTTTGTAAGTTTTGAAATATCAACAGTCTCCGCAACCATAAAATGGGGCATGATCTGTTTTGATTTTGACATTTTCTCAAATATCAATCTTCTGAGACCATGAGGTTCGAAGATCTGATCTCCCTCAGATGTATTCGTGGTCTCTTCCACATGAAGGGCTGGCTCAGGCTCCTTTGGCTGTGGTGGGGGACTCACTTTAGGTTCTTCCCTAATAGGAGTCGGTTCCTGCATCTTCTGGCTCTGTGCCTCAGCAGCCTTTGGCTGTTCAACCTGCCTGGCAGTTACTGGCGGTACAGGTGCCATCTTTATACCGGAAGTTTTGGGCGCTCCAGCCTTTTGTTTCATCTCTCTTTCAGCATTATCCAGATCTTCCAGAGTCACCCTTCCATTAGGTCCGGTTGGTGTTATGGTATCCAGATCTATGCCCCTATCTTTCGCAATCCTCCTTATTGTAGGAGAAGCCAGTATTCTTCTATTCTGATCATCATTCATCACTTTCTTTTCACCTCCCTCCTCTTTATCTGCTTCGGATACAGATATACTTTCCTGGGATTCATTCTTAACCACAGACGCAGGTTCAGGTTTCTTTTCTTCAGTCTTTGATCCATCATCAATCTCTATGATGACTTCTCCAACTTTAACAACCTGTCCTTCCTTAAAAAGTATTCTATTAACCTTTCCTTCTACTGGACTGGGTACGTTTATATTGACCTTATCAGTCATTATTTCTACCATATCCTGCTCTTTCTTTACAACGTCGCCTTCTTTGACGATCCACTTTATTATTTCCCCTTCTGTGACACCCTCTCCGATGTCCGGCAAAGTAAATTTAAACATTTTTATCACCTGTACTGCTGCATTTTATTTACAGCTTTGAGTATCCTCATCTCATTTGGCAAATAATAATCCTCTAATCTGTATGGGAAGGGTGTGTCAGGACCAGTTACCCTCATTATCGGACCCAGCAGATAATCAATTGCCCTTTCTGCTATAAATGCCGATATTTCCGCTCCCATACCAAGGGTTCTTGGTGCTTCATGAACTATAATTACCCTACCAGTTTTCTTGACTGAATTTAGTATTGTTTCACCGTCATATGGAACGAGTGTCCTTAAATCAATAACATCTGCATCAAGGTTATTTTTGCTTACTGTGTTCATCACTGTAGGAACCATGGAACCATAGGTTATAAATGTAAAGTCATTCCCTTCATGCAAAAGTGATGCTTTTCCTATGGGAATCTCATACTCTTCTTCTGGAACTTCCTGTTTCTGGCTTCTATAGAGCTTTTTAGGCTCCAGGAATATAACCGGATCATTCATCCTCAGACTTTTTATCAGCAAACCCTTTGCATCATATGGATTGGATGGAGTGACAACCGTAAGACCTGCCGTGTGAGCAAAATATGCCTCTCCACTCTGTGAATGGTAAAGACCACCTTTTATACCTCCACCATATGGTGTCCTCAGAACCATGGGAACATTATATTCACCACCACTCCTGTATCTTATTTTTGCAGCCTGATTCACAATTTGATCAAAAGCTGTGTAAATGAAATCCTGAAACTGGATCTCTGGAACTGCTCTCAATCCAGTTAAGGACATGCCTATGGCCATTCCTACAATTCCAAGTTCAACGAGAGGCATATCTATAACCCTTTCTGCACCATATTTCTTTTGCAGTCCTTCTGTTACTCTGAATACCCCACCATCAACACCAATATCCTCTCCTAGAAGAATTATGGAAGTATCTCTTGTCATCATATAATCAAGTGTTGAATTAATGGACTGGACTAGGTTCATAGTTTTTGAACTCATAGTATCTCACCTCTTTCCTCATCAATAATCCAGTTAGAGTTCTCATAAACATCCTGGAACATTGTCTCTGGGGCGGGAGGAGCTATCTTCTCTCTCTCATCAAATATTCTATCTATACGTTCTTTTGCGTCTGTCTTTATTTTTTCTATGGTCTGATCATCTATATAATTAAGCATCTTTAGCTTCCTCTCTGCTATGACTATGGGATCTTTGTCCGAGCCTTCTTTTACATCATCAGCCCTGTATTTGGAAGGATCATCTGAGGTTGAATGTGGTCCCATTCTGTAACTTACTGCCTCTATAAGAACTGGTTTTCCATCAACCCTAACCCTGTCTATTTCTTCCTTTGAGACCTTATACATCTCTAGAAGATCGTTTCCATCTACCTTAACGCCTCTCATTCCGTAGGCATCTGCTTTCTTCCATATTTCTGCTCTTGTCTGCTTCTCAACTGGAAGAGAGATTGCCCACTTATTGTTTTCACATAGGAAAACTACGGGAAGATCAAAATCTGCAGCTATATTTAGTGCTGCGTGAAAATCTGGTGTGGAAGTTGAACCATCACCGAATGTCGCCAGAACAATACCATCTCTTTTAAAGTACCTTATGGAATAAGCTGCTCCTACTGCTAATGGTAGATTGGTGGCTACTGGACTCTGTACAGACATGAAGTTATGATCCCTTGCCGTGTAATGGGAAGGCATTTGCCTACCTTTTTCCTTGTCAGAAGAATTTCCCATAATCTGGTCAATAATTGTTCCAGGATCTACGCCTCTATGAAGCATAAGGGGCACATCCCTGTAATATTCAAACAGGATATCCTGATCTTCAAGGGCCATGGACAATCCAACCTGAGTTGCCTCCTGTCCCATGGTTGGCGTATAAAAACCAACTCTCCCCTGTCTCTGTGACATTACAATTTTCTTGTCAAGGGTTCTGGATAGTACCATAGCCTTGTATGCGTTTATTATTTTTTCTTTTTCATCCATATACTTTCTCACCTTTAATTAAGCTTGATATTTTTAGCGGCCCATGCCTCAAATGCCCTGTATGAAGTCCTTACAAGTGGTCCGGAGGCTACAAATCTGAAACCATGTTTGTATCCCATAACCTCGAGTCTTTTGTATCTCTCAGAGGAACAGTATTCCTTCACTTCAATTTGCTTTTTTGATGGTCTTAGATACTGGCCAATGGTCAGTATATCCACTCCATTTCGTCTAAGATCCTCCATTGCCTGCTCGACTTCATCATCAGTTTCTCCATGGCCTAGCATAATAGAAGACTTTGTAATCATATAGGGGTTTTC
Source organism: Thermoplasmatales archaeon (assembly GCA_027316895.1). Lineage (GTDB taxonomy): Archaea > Thermoplasmatota > Thermoplasmata > Thermoplasmatales > Thermoplasmataceae > Cuniculiplasma. The sequence continues at coordinate 67,546 of DAHVFT010000001.1, forward strand.
CTCTTTTATATACGAGAGAACAGAGAGCGACTGATCATATCCTGCCCTTGCATCCCTTATAACTGGTGTAAGTCTCCTTACAGTTTCAATGTTATGGGCCAGAACGTCTGGTTGAGCATCAATAACTGTTTTTATTAACTTCCTCTCTCCTCGGAAATCTGGTATAAGTGCCTCAACCTTGATTCCAAGGCTCTTTACCTCCATTATTGTTTTAGCATAATGGGCGGAGCCCTGATCTGGTAGATCATCCCTATCAACAGAGGTTATGACTGCATATTTAAGACCCATACTTTTAACTGAATCCCTAACCTTAATGGGTTCATCAGGATCAAGTTGCTCCATATTTCCGTGTGTGACAGAACAGAATCGGCATCCTCTTGAGCAGTTCTTCCCTAAAATCATGAAAGTTGCTGTACCCGACTCCCAGCATTCTGAAACATTAGGGCATCTAGCTTCTTCACAAACAGTATGAAGAGAGTTGCCTCTGATCAGATTGTTAAGGTTACGAAATGTATCTCCAGTGGGGAGTTTTACTTTAACGTAATCGGGTCTTTCCATCAGGGTTATATTTTTTCGTCTTATACTAAATTATCTTTTTTTATAAAGGGGTAACATCTTTGGATAGTTATAACTCTCAAGAATTTTTTAGCAGACTTAATAAAATATTGAGAAAATCAATTTAGACATCGTGAGTTCTATTCGAAACTTTTATTACTTTACGAAAAATCAAGGTCAAAAGGGGTCATAGCTTAGCATGGTTTGAGCACCCGGCTGATAACCGGGAGGTCACCGGTTCAAATCCGGTTGGCCCCATTAGTCTCAGGGGATATAGATAAGACTGAACACGATTTGATTTTTTCTAGCAAGGTTCGATAATTTGTATTTTGAAATATATAGTGTCTCATACTATCTACCTGACTATAATTTTGGAATATACCTTGACAGCACATCTCATTGATCATGCATATGATGGATAATATTATTTCGTCCGATGAAATGAAGAGAAAGTAGAGTATTACATTCAATGGGAACAGGAATGATATTCGGTTATATCGATATATCCGCAAAACTAATCACATCTTTTCTACCTGTGATCACTTCAATATAATGTCTTAGTATTCGTATCTCCCAATAAAGAACATAATATAATGAAGAGAAACTTTAAGTTTTGTTTTCTTAAGACTATCTATCATCATCTACCAGGAAGGGTATAGTTTATTTGTGAGACCTAAAAAAACACTAGGCTTCTGTAAACGAGTTTGAAATAGATCTGAAAATGTTTTGTGCTGAAATTTTCAATTCACTTTTTTTAGATACATTTTTCTACGGTTGATCAAAAATATCCACATTAGTGTTATAAAAATTACTAAGTTAACACCAAGCACAATTGAAGAAAGTGGTTTGCCTCCTTTTATTATGAAGACTATACTCAATAAATAGCCTCCTAAAATGAGTGATCCATAAACTGCTAAGGCAATTAAAAAAACCTTAAGTCCAATAAACGCCTTTCTTTGTTGTTCTAATGCAGTATTCATTTTTCCTCCTTATTAATACCAAGAAACAGGGTTTCATCCAAATACCAATCCCCAATGCTTATGCCTGTGTACCCACCGGTGTTACAAGTAAAGGCTAAACCTCTAATTATCAATGTTCCAACTCTCCTGATTGCAGAAGATACACCAAAGACAAAGGCGACAGGAATACCTGCAATTATGGCTCTGGCTCCAAGGGCAAAGGTAATTATGCTGATCTTTCCATTAGTGAAACTTGCAACCAAACCAAAAGTGCCTAGATTATAAGCAACATATCCTGGTTTTGCGGTAGCAGATTTAGTTACTAAAATGTGATTACTAAAGTCAGAGTTATATATGATGTCACTAACATTTCTTTCGTTGACTTTCTGAGAATATACTGAAATTTTACCATTAACCATTGCAGAAATGCGTATGATGCCAGTTTTTACATTATTATGATAAATAACCCATGAGGCTATTTTATTATTTATCCATGTGAAAATAGTATAACTATCAAGAGAATTCACTGTGAAGATAGATATACTGGTAAGCCCCCTCTGAAAATAAGCTGTATCGCTATGAGTCCAACTATTTTTATTTAGATTTGATCCCTCTAATTTTATATTAGATACTTCATTTGCTGTGTGTACTGAGTGCAAATTATCCCTTTCTGAAATAAGTTCTGTACTAATCATTAATCCCAAACCAACTAACAGAGCAGATATTACTATAGCATACAGAATTCTCCACTTTTTTTTCTCCTCTCACCATACCCAATCATATTATCAAACTTATAATAATATTTAACTATTATCCAGCTTTTAAGTGCGGCACACAATTCTAGGACATACTCATATGGAAAATATTGTGCCAGACACCTGTGCAGAACAGTGCGTTATCTATTCTGTCACCCATCCTCTGTGCTACATTCAAGCCACGTATCTTCCTGTCGGCTGCGAATCCTGATCCTGAATTGCTTCTCTGATGGTACTTCTGCAGATATGACCTTGTATTCCTGCACAAATCCCTCCAACTTATCCATCCATTTCCGCGGTCTATTGAGTGTCGCATTTTTCTTAAGTATTGCAGAGACCTTAATTTTGCAAGGCTTGTCCAAGTACTAACGTGATGAATAATACCTGTCAAGACAGATTGAGTCCATGTGAATTCCTATAATTGCGAGAAGATCCATTGCTCTTTCATATGCGTCTCTTTCAGATTTCACGGATCAATCGAATGCTATGTAGGGCAGGGATTACAGATCCATTATAGCATTTGAATATGCAAACAGTCGTTTCCTGTATATTATTAGGAGAAAAGCAAAGAAAGAATAAGAGAATCATCACTTGTTGAAATATGAGATTCCTTATTGAAATATTTTAGAGTTCTGATTATCGTGGCATTAGCAAATATAATCAATTTATAATTTTGTCCTCCACAAGATCCTTCGTAAATAACAAAATATATTCTCATTAATAACGTAACTAATAAATAAAAAAAGGGGTATCTCCAAAAATTTTTGGTGTTCTCAGTAATTGTATGAACATAGATAACCTAAAATTGGAAGCACTGTCTAATTTATAATTGAGAATGCTTTTTGCTTAAGTGTTACAGTAACATATATAGTGAACGAAGACAATCTCATATTATGTTGGAAGAAATGTTCAATCCCAATTCAATTGCGGTAGTGGGCGCATCGAATAACAGGGAAAAGATCGGAAATATACTCGTGAGAAATATCAAAACATCTTACAGGGGAAAACTTTACCCCATAAATCTTAAGGAGCCAGAAATTGAAGGTTTGAAAGCATATGGTTCGCTTAAGGAAATAGGGTCTAAGGTTGATCTGGTAATAATAAGCGTTCCGAGAGAAGCTGTGGTAGATGTTATGATGGAGGCCGGAGAAGCTGGAACAAGGGCTGCAGTGATAATAACATCCGGGTTCAGGGAGGTAGATGAAAAAGGAAAAGAACTTGAATTGAAGATAATGGAAGTAGCAAAGAAATATTCTATAAGATTCCTTGGGCCAAACACCATGGGATTCATAACACCTTCATTCAATGCCACTTTTGCATATGAAGATGTCAAGCAGGGTAATATAGCAATTGTGGCACAATCAGGTGGAATGGGTGCTTATATGCTGGACTGGGCAGAGAAAACAAAAACTGGGCTAAGCTATTTTGTAAGTCTAGGAAACCAAACAGATTTAAATGAAATAGATATATTTCATTTTCTTGCTGATGATCTGAACACAAAAGCCATCTTTTCATATATAGAAGGTGTTGCAGATGGGGAAAGATTCCTTGCCGAGGTTCCTGATATCACAGCTAAAAAACCAGTAGTCTTCATAAAGGGAGGTACTGGAAAATATGGAGCAATGGCAGTTCAGACACATACAGGGAGCATAGCCGGATCAATTGAACTATTTAGGGCCGCAGTAAAAACTGTGGGAGGAATACTTGTAGATAATCTTGATGATTTTCTGAATCTCGTAGCGATTATTCAGTCCGATGAAAAATTCTTGAGCGATATCCTCGTTGTAACCAACTCAGGAGGGCATGGAGTTCTAACTACGGATGAAATAGAACGTCAGTCATTGAGTTTGATAAATCTGACAGACAGCATGAAGACTGAATTGAGGAAAATTCTTCCAGATCAGAGTACTCCAAAGAATCCGCTGGATCTATCAGGGGATGCCAGCGGTGAAAGATTCATGATGGCTATGGATCTGATCAAGGGTCTGGAATGTACAAAGATAGTCCTTGTACAGGAACTGGCAACGGTAAGCTGCGTTGAGGTTGCAAAGGTTCTAGCAAAATTCAAGGGAAGAAAAATAGTAGGAGTAATGATGGGAAAAGATTCTGAATCAGCACTAAGAATTCTTTCATCCGCAGGTATACCTGGTTATAATTTTCCAGAAGACGCAGTCAAGGCAATAAAGCATATAGTAAATGTAAGGCCACCAGTTAAGAAGATAAGAATATCTGAACCTGTAAAAGGTTCATTGGATTTAATAAAGGGAAAAAGTACACTAAGCGATGAATTCTCATTCAAACTTATGTCATTGTATGGAATAAGGGTGCCTGAATGGGACATAGTTTCTACGCTTGATGAAGCAAAGAGTCTCTGCAATAAGATAGGGTACCCAGTTGTTATGAAAGTTTCTTCTGATCAGCCAATCCATAAAACAGAGATCGGTGGTGTAATAATGAATATCGATGAAAGCAACTTAGAATCATCTTTTAAAACACTAATTAGCAAGATGGGAAAGGTGATGATTCAAAAGCAACTGAATGGTGTAGAAGTATTCCTTGGAGGTCTAAACGATGCATCATTTGGTCCATCCATACTTACTGGGCCAGGAGGTATATATGTGGAAGTTTTGAAAAGCATCAGCTACGGCCTCGTTCCAATTTCAGAAAACGAGGCACTTGAAATGATGACAGAAAGCAAAGTCCTTTCTCTGCTTCAGGCGAGGAAGAGAAACTATGACGTTGATGCAACGATCAGGGCGATAACTGGAATGTCCAGGATGATTGAGGACCTCGGCATTAAGGAGATGGACATAAATCCATTAATCGTAACTCAGGACGATGCATACGCTGTCGATATCAGAATTGTGCTATAATTTAAATAAATTCAAACATTATTAGTCTTATGCTAACACCAGTATTGGAGAATAACTTTTCATGGAGAACACAGGATCCAGAGTATGATTGGGACATGGTGGGACATTTACTAATTAAAAACGGTAAAATACTATTGATTGATCCTCCCTATGTACATGGCATTGAAAAGGCAATATTATTGATGGGAAGACCAGAAGCCATAATAATCACAACTGCTGATCATACCAGAGGATCAAGATATCTGTCCTATAAATTGAATATACCTGTATACGTTCCAGATCAGAGTGATTCTATTTCGGTATCTCCTGTGAAAACCTACAGGGAAAAGAAAATAGCCAACTATGAAATATACAGGGAAGGAAAAATATTCTGGCTCAATTCAAGGCGGGTTATGGTATATAAGAAGAAAGGAGATGAAGTTCCATACATAGATGAAATGATTCTGACAGACGGTGATGGAAGTATAATTACCGGGGATATTGCGATGGGGGCTTCAAACGGTGAACTATTAGTTTGTAATGAAGGATTTACAGATACGCCAGATAGCCTGATAGTTAGATCATCATATGAATCACTAAATAATGCCATAAAGGGTATAAGCCAAAACAATCTGATCTGCTCTCATGGGAATGACATTATTGGGGGCTTAAGGGAAAAAATAATTCAGAAGAAAATTCAGTAATGTCATGAAATGTAAATGCATATTTTTAAAATACATATTTTAAGGTCTAAATATAAGTGAATTATTTCCCATAGTTGTAATAAAAGACCAGCAATTGAAGATTAGCCAGTGATCGATGCCTGAAATATAAGTAAGCTCCAATAGATAGTATTGTTTTATTTCATTTTAATGGAAAGGAGGTAACTGAGAAGGTAAGTATAGACGTCAAAATAATTAATTGAACTATGAATGAAAATCAGATCTAATTTTGAGACTCATAACATTATCCATGAACGCAATAAATTGTGATCATCTGAATAAATTCAAGTGGCTCAGATATATCGATAATAGTTAATGAAGGCGATCATTAAATTCGACTTAGATTCAGCCTCAAAGGTGAGAAAAAAAGCCAGAGGTTGAATAGGAATACAAAACATGCATCCTCTGAAATTCTAAAATATGTTAAATAAAGATGGAGAAAGCTTATGGCGTTTGAAAAGTTTGGAAGACTACATATTCGAATTTTTTGAAAATACATACTCGATAAAGCTTGCTATAAAAGCAGTTTCATCAACAGTATCCTCCAAACCAGAACCCAGATGACCTCCCTCTCCAATCATAAGATACGCTTCATTGCCATATGAAATAAGTTTATCATAGAATTTTAGGGCATGTGCAGGATGTACCCGATCATCTGACATTCTTGAATAAGTCAACGATGGGGGATACTTTCCAGGTTTTAGCTGTTCATAAGATGAGTATTTTTTCAGAAATATGGCATCATTTTCATCGTCAGGGTTTCCATATTCACTGACCCAGTACTGTCCTGCCAGTAACCTGTGAAACCTCATCAAATCTATTACTGGATTTCCAATAACTGCCCCCTCAATATATTCAGGAATCTGTGTGAGGGTATATGATGAGAGTAATCCACCATTGCTAACTCCATAGCAGATTACACGTTTTCCTTCCTTTTTTAATTTCTTTATTACTGCCTGAAAGGATTCATATACATTTATCTTATTTTCTCTCATACCCAATTTGTGCCATTCCTCTCCATACTCTCCACCTCCAGGCAGGTTGCATATTACCACATTTACACCATTGTTAAGCAAATAGGCGAATAGATTGTTATATGATGGCAGTAATGAGATATTGAATCCACCATAACCGTAAACAAGAGTGTTTCTAGTTTCCCTATTCGCCTGAAGGAAGAAATAATGAACATTATTCCCATTAACATTGACCCAGTCTTCAGAGGCATTAAATTTTGATACTTCATTTTTTTCAATCTGTTCTATTTGCCCATCACTGTAGGAATAGATATTAAATGTTGTACCAAAGTCCCCCATCACAAGATTTGCCCTTTTATTATCAGAAGCCATAGCAATCAATCCCTTGTATGTGGTAAAAGGAAACTCTTTTATTTTTTTGCAATCAGAACTGTAAAGAACCGGTATAGATTTCGCATCCCTCATGTGAACCACAAGAAAACCTTCTTTCACTCTTACAGCATCTTCAGCAGGCTCATCCAGTGGATATTCCTTTTCCCCAACAGTAAGGATTCCATTACCTTCAAATCTCAGAGTATATAAAATTTCATTCTCATAATCCAGAATTTTCACCTGACTTTTGTATTTCTTAAATAATTTCCATGTGGTAGGATTGCCTATTTCGCCAATATAGAGTTCAGTAGATATATTATTTCCTGCGTGAATTATAATCTTATCACCATAGGCCTCTCCACTAAGTCCCATCCCCGAAGCAATATTCTTCCCAAATAGGTATTTATCTTCAAGATAGATCCCATTGGATGAACCTGAAGTACTTGAAATATTTTCATCCCTCTTTTCCCTAATGAGATAAAATCTGTCATAAAAATATATTATATCGTGAACAAACCCCTTCTCAGTATATATCTGTTTATCCTTCGAAAAGACTCTGAGAATTCCCTCATCGGTACCTGAGGTTTCAAAGAGTGCAATTCTATCACCTTCCTTTTCAGGTTTTATCCATACAATAATACCTGAGGTCGAATATATCTCTTTTCCATTTACAATAAGGTTGTTATTACCATTTTCAACGGTTACGAAGCACTGAGCAGTTCGTGTAAGTTCGACAGATTTAACCTTTTTCTGATAAACATAGGGCTTAATATCAGGTCTTATTTTTTCAAATATGGCATTGAACTTTTGTTTGAAAATATACGTTTGTTTTCTGGCATAATCCTTTACCTCCTCATCCATTACTTCAAAATTCAGTTCAGTCATGGGCATTCATAAGGAAATCCAATATTTATATCATGGTAATTAGGTAAACAGATCTGGAAAAAATATCATTGAAACATATTTTTAGTGGTAAAATCTAAGTTTGTACACAATATATATCTGGGGTATAAGGAAAATAATTGAACCAGTTAAAAGAGGAAATCTGAACCCCAAAATAAAAAAACACGACATCTCTATTATCAACCCATATGTATCATGTGTTCTACCATGCTTGAACCTGCTAATCCATTCTTCCCTGCTGACTGGTGATTCCCATTCATCATTGAAGAGGTGTGATACATAATCCACCAGAACACCGAATGCAGTAAAAGCACCTATTTCAGAAATGATAAAATAAAAGAGGAAGAGTCTCGAATATAGAATTGCAATATCAAACAGAGAAAATGAAATAACAGCAAGGTATGTCGCAGAAGTTTTACCTCTCACAAAAAGGCCTTCCCATTTCTTAAAGCTAATACTTTCAGTATCCATAGTTAACAGATCGAATTTACATAACATTATCTTTAATTATATTTATTATTTGTTAAAATCTGCTTAATATGACATAGCTTTTATAGGATGTTTTAATTTAAAGTCCATGGAAATATTCAAAAAAGAGAGAGTACTGGAAACAACAAAAAGTCTTGATGATATCATAAAATCATTTACAAATTATCTAATCAATAACGGCTGGAAAGTGCAGAGTAACGTGCAACAGGACAAGGCAATTCTTCAGGCCCAGAAATTCGGAATACTGAGAGGGCTAATTGCAGCCGACAGAGCACTGACTTTTGTATTCACTGCCGAATCAGGTGGCCAGGTCAAGGTTGACGTCGGTGTAGGCAGGCTACTGGGTGATATTACAATAACTGCTATTGAAGTACTTCTTCTATCAGAAATATTTATTGTTATCGACATTCCTGAAATAGCATGGTCAGATCATGTTGAAAAGGAATTGTTGAACGAGCTGCAAACAATAGCCTCACAGTAAATATAAAATTTTTATTATTTAATCTAAATGTAATATTTGCAATTAAACAAAATGAAATTTTTATATTCATATCATTTGTTCTATTATAGAACTTTTATTTCTTTGTTCTCAATTCCCTAAAATGGAATATGCCAATTATGTCTCATTTCTGGTCGAGGCTAAAACACAGGGCTACTCATCAGGAGTTACATATCTGCATGGACTTATTACGGGCACAAAGGAGTTTACATATGAAAAAGGGAGAATGAAATATATAGATATATATTCTGGTTCACTTTATTTTCTTGGTCAGGAGCTTATCATGGAAGGTAACGCTCCCCAGTGGGGAATGGTATACTCAGGTGGCATTATGGACGATAACTACGGAACAAAAGAGGTTTACGACTTCCTGAGAGATGCGCTTAAAAGAGTTCCTCAGGACCTTCCATTAAGAGGCAAGGAATTCTTTTCAAACAGCAAGTTTGTATACAAGAACCTCACTGAAGGTGACCTTGGTCATTTCCTTGGTTATGAAACTATTGAGCACGAAGAAAATCTGATATATGAATTACACTATTCTGGAGGTTTTATTGAATAGATCATTTTCAGGAAGATATTATAAACTCAAGTGAGAGATTGCCTGCATAATTTTGAGCAGGCATTGTTACAACTACAGGTATGGTTTCACCTGATTTTAAGATCTGAACACTGGGTTTATCAAGTGTGGCAGAAAAGCCAGAAGTCATTGACTTAACTCCAGTGATATCAACGGTGCTGTTGATTCCATTATCATTAAATTGAATATTCATTACGATTTTCTTTCCTGTGGAAAAGGTCTCCTTTCCGTACGCATAGGAATAGGTCTTTATTTTTTGATCCGAAAAACTTACGTTTATACTCTGTACATTAACGGTTCCGCCATTATAAAAACCAAATAAAGCTAGGATTGCAAAAGTAATTATAAAAACAACTATCACCGAACCAAACATTTTCAATCCGAGTTTTCTTTTTATCCATGGTCTCTCTATTTCAAGCGGTTTCATTCCAAGCACAAAGAAATTTGTTCTGGCTATTTACATTTTTGCAGTAATTTTATTACATAGCTATGTACACCGTTTATAGGAATAACAGGTCTCACTGCTTTAATATTGAATCATCTGAAGACATATGAAAAAAAATCCCTGGAGATTCCAGTTACTCTGGAATATGCGTTCAGTCCAAAACTTTCAATAATGTTTCCAACTTCTGTTACAGTATTCTTCTTAACATCACTTTCTATGTTCTTCCAGTAAGTGAATAAAGAGTCTTCTTCGCTGTTGTTATGATCCTGCAACAGCCTGAAAAACATTGGAACTCTGTTTTTTAGAATTTCAGAATTCTCTTCATTTTTCCATTTTATTATATTGGTTGCAAGAGTTTCCAGTAATTTGTGATCTGCCATTATTCTGTCGATATTTTTTATTAGATCAGCATTCTCTCCGTTGTATACCTGCTTCATTACGGGAACAAAAACTTTTTCTTCTATCTCAATGTGGCATTTCTTCAGATATTCAACGAACAGTTGAAAATCACTCGAATCTGAATCAATCATTAAATTACCGCTAATGTTTCTTATGGCAGTGTGCTCGGTCATAAGAACTTCCACAACATCCATAGAAATGCATATTTTCTATCTATTCAAAGGTTTGTCAATAAACTTTACATTCCACCGTTTTTTGACAAGTTGAAATAGAAGTATGGCATATAAATTTATGAAGGCATATTTCATAGATAAATTTGGAATTGAGAATATTGAGATGAGGGATGTTAAAGAACCATCTACTGCAAAAGGTTTCGTCAAGGTAAATCCTGTAATGGCAGGGATTAACCCGCTGGATTATAATGTTATAGCCGGTAAGGTTTTGTATGGTATCAATCCCATGCCACATATTCCAGGGTCGGAAATTCTGGCAATAGTATCCGAGGACAGCGGTAAATTCAGGAAAGGTGATCGCGTAGTTGTATACAACAGGATATATGACGGAACATGTGAATACTGTATATCTGGAAGGGAATATCTATGCTCTAATGGAGGAATATACGGAGTGGTAAGTAATGGTGGATTTGCAGAAACACTGTTGATTAAGGAGGAAAATCTATACATGGTACCAGACACGATTTCAGATGAGGTTGCTGTTTCCTTTCCAATAGCAGCAATGACACCATATCACGCACTTAAGGAGGCTGGTGCCAGAGCCGGTCAAACATTGATGGTCTACGGAGCTGCAGGAAACACAGGGATTTTTGCCATACAGCTGGCAAATATGATGGGACTGAATGTTTTCGCTGTATCCTCAAAGGCCTATCTCGATGAATACGGAGCCAGAGAAACTTTTCCAGCTGAAAAAATTCCCGAGGACTTTAAGGCGGATATAGTGATCAACCCACTGGGTGGTGAGCTTTTCTCCAAATCCCTTACCCACGTTCAGAGGAGGGGAAAACTCATAACATTTGGTGTAATGAATGGTCGAGATACTACCATTGACATAGGTAGAATATATACAAACGAAATAAGTATTATAGGATCAACCGGTGGAAGCAGGCAAGACATGAGAGAACTAATTGATCTTGCGTCAGGGAGAAAGCTGAAGGTAAAAACGGACAAAATTTTCCAGTTCGATCAGTTAAAGGATGCTCTGGTTTATTTCGGAAAACCGAGGGACGGGAGGGTGCTGATCAGATTTTAGTCCTAACAAGATTTTTAAGATAGGAAATATTTTTTCCAATATCTCCTCCGTAAATGTATGATGCAGAAACAAGGATATCGGCACCAGAATCAACTGCAATCTGTCCGGTTCTATTGTTAATTCCACCATCTATTTCAATCTGGGTTTCAAGGGAATACTGGTCTATGTATTCTCTTGCCTCACTGATCTTTTGGGTGATTCCATCTATAAAGCTTTGTCCAGAAAATCCCGGATAAACACTCATAATAAGGAGTATTTCAGCATCATCTACAAGATCCTTTACTGCTGAGAAGGGTGTATCCGGATTAATCACTATTCCGTAGCGCTTCCCCTCTTCCTTTATGTCTCTAAAACACTTTTTGAGGTTCACTGGAGACTCATAGTGAAACATAAGTATATCAGCACCGGCATCAGAGAAAACTTTCCAGTATTTATCTGGGTTTGTAACCATCATATGTGCTTCAAGGGGAAGATCAGTGCATCTCCTGATGGCAGATATTAAATCTCCTCCCATGGTGAGATTGGGAACGAAATGGCCATCCATTATATCCAGATGAAACTGATCTGCACCTGAATTTACACTCATTTCAATCTGATCCCTGAGAAACTCAAGTTTGCAAGATATAACTGAAGGTGAAACTTTCATATTTCATCCATATGAATCACAAATGATTTACTTTTCTAAATTTAGTGATTCTGCACGTATGTCTGGTATATAAACTATAAAATCTTCACTTCATAAATATAAGCAATATTGATCATGGGATATATTTAAATAGAGTGTAATAGATTGTTGATCATGGTGGAAAATAAAGACACTGTATCGGGAAAGCCACCAGATGAAGTGATGGAAAAGATAGTCTCAAAGCTTATTTCCGTGAAGAGAAATGTAATAAGTAAATATGAGGCAATAAGAGAGGTCAGCAAATTACATAACACAATTCAGATTCTGGATGAACTGATAAATCTTGAAAAGAAAGACATCGAAATACTGGAGAATGCTGAGGCCTTAGAACAGGTGATGTACTCAAGAAGAACTGGAAAGGAGCGTGATTATGGGTCGCTGGATCATATTATCTCTACGGATCCTGAGCCAGAAAAAGATGATCCAAAGAGCATTCTTGCATGGTCAATCTCAAAATCTGATGAAATATATAAAATAGCTGATCTTCTGAGTGGGGAATATGATGACGAAAATCTGAAAAAACTTTTAAAGAACATTGCGGAAAGTGAAATGAAGAGAAAAAACAGGATGACGGAGCTCTACGAGGACATTATAAACAAGGATGACTGGTAAGTATAATGTCATTATTTTGTTAAACTATGTCCGTCAATTTTATCCCACATCATGTTCCATAAAAATTAAAACTTTCCAGCACATATTAAATACAATCTGAAATTACCATTTCCATGGAAGAAGACAGGGATATTCTGAAAGGAATATTTAGAAGGGAAGTAAGGGTATTCTTTCTTCTTTATCCGGCGTTCAGAAGATTTCAGAAAGATAGAAAGAGCGCCAAGAGTGAAAGTGGAAAGGACTGGGACTACAGAAGAGAAAGAAACGGTAAGAAAGCAGTTCAACTTTTCATAGAACTTGGTCCTGCTTTTATAAAGCTAGGTCAGATACTTTCTGCAAGACCTGATCTGCTTCCAAAGGAATATATATCATCATTTGAAAAACTGCAGGACAGTGTTCCACCTTCACCATTCGAAGAGGTTAGACCCACTCTGGAAGAGAATCTCGGAAAACTTGATGAGATATTTGATAATTTTGATCGTGAGGCAATTTCTGGGGCATCACTTGGCCAGGTGTACAGAGCAACTTATAAAGGCAAAGATGTGGCTGTAAAGGTTAACAGGCCAGATGCTGAGTTTATAGTAAAAAGAGATATAGTATTACTGGACAGGATACTTAGATTCGCCAGGGGAAGGATAGAGAACTTCCTGTATTTAAGTATAAATAATGTCCTCAGAGATTTCCGTAAGAGAATAATAGAGGAGATGAACTACGAGAAGGAGGCCTCTAATTCAAAGAGAATTGCAAGGAATATATCTGGAAGAGAGAAAATAATCGTACCACGTGTTTACGATGAGCTTTCATCAAAACAGGTACTCGTAATGGATTATATCTCTGGAACGAAGATAACAGATGTGAGAAAGCTCAAGGAAAAGAATATTGATATTCAGAAACTTGCCTATGATCTCGATATATCCTTCATAAGGATGTTGCTCAGGGATGATATTTTTCATGCAGATCCTCATCCAGGAAATATATCCGTAACAGATTCTGGAGAAATCATTCTTTATGATTTTGGAATGGTAGGTGACCTTGATGATAATACAAGATATTACCTTCTTTCTCTTTATGATGGTTTAACCAGAGGAGACATAGATCAGATCGTAGATTCGCTTATAGGCGTTAAGGCTCTTTCTCCGGCCGCGAATAGAGGCGTCATAAAGAAAAGCGTTGAGCTTGGAATGGCCGGAATGTCAGGTAAGAGGGCTGAGGATAGTGAAATAAGGGAATTACTGGAGATTGCCAATGATGTTGTATTTGAATTTCCATTCAGGCTTCCAACTTCCCTGGTTTTATACATGAGAATGAGTTCACTACTTGAGGGAATTTGTCTCTCATTAGATCCAGAATTCAAGTTTGTAAAAGTCCTGAGAAAGCTGTTCATGGAAGAAGGATTACTCAAAGAACTTTATGAGAAACAGATAAGTATGTTTATGGAAGATTCTATTCGTTCCATAGAAGCTGGAGTGGCTATATTACCACTTCTCAGGAGAAAACTCGAAAGCGAAGAAGAGAAGCCTCAGTCTAGTCAAAGAGGAAATTTAAATTATACAATTTTTGGTGGCATTCTTATGCTGATTGGAGTATACGAATATGGTCAGTTAAAAATTATCGGCACATTCATTCTAATTATGGGATTTCTGATAAGTGTTTATGGTATTTTAAAACGAGCCTGAAATGTAAGGCAGCGGATTTATTACTATATTTGTTATGACAAAATATGTCTTTAAACATGCAATATATAGCTAACTCTTTAACAGGTGGTTACACACCTATAAAGATTCTAAGATTCGCCATAATGGCATTTGCCATCATTGATGCGGCAGCACATCTTTACGCTAGCCCGGCATCTTATCCTCTTGTAACTTTTTGGCTTGAAATAGAAGTTGCGGCATTCATAGTAATAGGAATGGTATTTCTACTAGGATTGAAGATATGGTATATCCCATCTATAATTTTTACCCTGTTCAATCTGGTTGTATTTCTGGTCTCTGGAGTTATAGCAATACCGCCCATATCTTCAGCAGCACTTGTAGGTCATGTCCAATTTGCAGATTATTCCTTTGGAAGGGCTTTTTCAATGGCGGCTTGGTTATTTATAATAATTGTTGGTACAATTTTATTATTCAAAGACAAAGGATCTAAACTCAATGACCTTCTGAGGGAGGACAATAATTAAAATCTTTTTTTCCAAATATCAGGAAAGATAAGTAGCCAAGTACTGCGCTTAAATTTCTTAACAACCAGTATATACCTATTTCTCTAGGGTCTATTTTTCCTTTTTTAATATCGGCCCACATGGTCTTATTCTTACTTCTTAACTGACCTCTCCCATAACCATTCCAGAAAGCCTGTTTGAGAAACGAACGAAGATCTTGCCTTGCAATATGTGATATTTTGCAGCTATTACAAAATATACCTTTGTAGTCCATAGAAATAATTCTGAGGTTCAAATCTATATCTTCTGCAGTTATAAATCTCGGATCAAAACCACCCACCTTTATAAAAACATCTCTCCTGATTCCTATATTCATAGAAGGTGAAGTAATTTCAAAGTTTCTGTAAAATAGTTTAACTCGTTTGAAGGAAGCATAGCGTTTAATTCCTCTCTGAACAGTTTCACCTGAAACCAGATCTGCGTCATTAAGACATTTGGACATGCACTCTACCCAGTTCCTATCAGGTATGGCGTCACCATCTGTGAACAAAACCAATCTGGATGAAGACATCTCAACTCCAAGGTTCCTACCCTCTCCTCTCGTGCACTTCTTTATTTTAAAAGACACTCTTTCCGTGTCAAATTTTTTCAGTGCATCTATGGTACCGTCATTGCTTTCAGAATCTACAACGATTATATGGCACTGCATGGTTTGAGATAGGAGACTCTTAATCAACGCATCAATATTTTTAACCTCATTGTATGTTGTGATAACAACTGTTGGAATTTCTTGCATCAGACCCAGTCTGCTCTCCTCGCTTCCCTCTCCTTCTTTGTCTCCTTTTTGTATTTCTTGTAATGTTCCCTGCATAGATGCACCTTTGTTGCCTTCGCGTCAAATGTAAAAACCTTATTTGCAAGCTCGGCTGGCACAGTTTGATAACTTTCTTCTTCGCATCCCTTAACATCGCATTTCTTTTCAGACATGGTGATGTATATGTATCTCATTTATTATTTTTAGTCAATGATTGTAAATTATAAAATGGGAATGCCCGGAGTAAGCTCCCTTCTGTTCCCCTGTAAATCAGGCTGGCAGCATTCGACTATGGCCATAAGGCACGCTGCGTCCTACCCGACCCTCAGAGTGGTCTCACGGGGTCTCTTTGGACTTTCTCCAATCAGGTCGACTGTTCCATCATCGATCCAGGAAATGTCATCCTCAGGGAATCATTCTTTACCTGGAAATGTTTCTTTCTTTTGTCGTTGCCATTCCTCTCGGAATACCTGCATTGCAGGCTGATACCCACTCAGGAGGGGAGACTTTCCTCACTCCACTGGAGCGTAAGCTGCCCTCGAGCTTTCCCAATGGTCATTAGAAGTTAATTAATTAAAATGTCGAAACGAAAAATATGTATTGGATATTAAGTTAAGAAATACATCATTAGTTTCATAAATTTTCATATTATTTTGTGATTTTTTAATATATTTTTCAGGGTCAAAGATTGTACTATACCTCTGTACCATAAGTTAGTTATTAACCCCATCTATGATAGGAGTATGAATAAAATAACCATAGCAGCAATAGCAGTGGTGTTTATACTTGCAAGTGGGAGTGCAATATCTCTTGCTTCCAGTGGAAACATCAACGGAGCAATAACCACGAAAACTATGGATGGATACTCTGTATCCTATAATAGCACAAGTGGCTTTATAAAGGATGTATCATATGAATATATGACAGGTGGCCATGTGACTTTGGCCAGTGGCATATATGTCAATGGAACACAAATCAACACAAACATGTTCCTGAAAAATGAGATATCCCTGGATAGTGGGAGAGTGGTCATATTTGGAAACAATGTACCTCAATCCATTGGAATAATGACAGGTTCAACTGGACACAGCAATATGGATATACACCTCAATGAAAGTGCAAGAGTTTTACAAAGCAATTTCAGGTTGAGTTCATCTAGCCAGTTCCAGTTCGGCGGAATGGGAATGAAAACATACTCTGGGATGCAGTTCAGATCCTATGAAATTATGAACGGAAATTTCTCAGGGGTCATAGTAACAGATGGAAAAGTTTCACTGACAGGGAGCAACTCAAACACAGTAATGAGCATAGAACAGGTTAACAGCACATTTATGGAAAAGATAACACCTTTATTCGCTGTGTTTGTTACATCACAGAATATACAGAATTTGCTTCAAAACCATAAAAACCAGCTACTCAGTAATAAATTCGCCTACAATGCCACTACCGGAAAGGTTGTGGGAAAGTATGTGAGTTTTCAATTTAATAATTCAACCAATACTGTAAGCAACATGAATTTAACCAGTCACAGCATAAACTCAACCTTATTTTCCTCGGTGAAAATATCAGGAAATGGAACAATTGGTAAGGGATTCAACATACCATCATTCAAAATTGGAAGTGTGGATACATACGGTTCAATTTTCTTCTACGCAAATGATACTTACATAATGACAGTACATGACAATCCGGTTGCACAGTCCTCATACATTGTAAATAATGGTACAATAATCTTTTCACTGCCTGATCATAGCAATGTGTCTATGCTCAGAATGAACGGTTTTGATACCCGAGTTAATGAATCAATGGTACTATCAGGATCATCTTTCCAGGAAAAGGAAATGTTTGGTCTGAACAACAGGGTAAGCTTTGGAACAGAAGTTTTAAAAATAAACACACCGAATGTTACAGAGATGATGGTAGTAAATGGAGGAAATATTACAGTGAAGAATAACTCAACCATTACAGTAAAAACAGGTAAATACGCAATGATAAATGTTGTAGTTCCACCTGGATTGCATAATCTTGGAAAGTATGAGAAAAGACTGGATAACGCTCTAAGTTCAGGTAAAATCGCAGCTGAACTTTCAATTAATGGAAACACAAATTCACAGAACTTCACAATGTCATTTAACTCCACAGTGATCACAAATATAACATCTATAAGCTCAGGTCATGCGATCATATCAGTGAGTGCACTTCCCGGACATAAGCAAGGAACTAATGTGGTAATATTCCTTTCCAATACTTTTCTGCAGAATTCACATAATGTCTACATCAAGTTTGATGGAACAGTCATAAGCTCTATGAGCATGAACGGGCTTTTGAATGACACAAGCTCAGTTTCGGCAGCCTATTCTGTTTACGCTGAGAGTAACGGTGATCTTGTAATAATGCACATTCCTCACTTTTCAAAACATACTATAGAAGTATCTAACACTGAATTCCCATCTACAACCGCAACAGTCAGCTCACTCTTAATTCCAGTAATCGGAGTAGTAATTGCCGCAGCCGTCATAGTAGGGGCAGTCGTTTTCATTAGAAAAAGAAACAACTGAACTCTTTTAAAATTTAATTTTTTATTATATCTTCAAGTAAAATTTTTCTTGCATATTTTCTGGAAACAAGTATTTCTGTTACTGTATCTGGGAGGAAGACTATATCACCCTTATGAAGATAAAAATCTCCAACAGACGTTGCCACAGGTAAAAAGTCAGCAGTTACAGAAACAGTTGACATTTTTTCAGCCTCTGTTCTGATCTTCTGGCCGTTCTCAATTTTTCGTTCCCCATCACCTGTTTCTGGAGTGGAAATACTTTCTTCATTTTCTTCTTCCTTTCCTGGTTCCTCTTCAGGTTTAATTATTCTCTCAAGATAGGCCATCATTTTGTTGTGATTTTCCATTATGAATGTTTTTTCCTCAGGTGCCAGAGGCTCATAAGTCTTCGAACTGATGTCAAACAATGAATCTCGAAGCAGTTTTTCATATCTCTTTAGAAGGAAATTTCTCAGGTTATTCTCCAGTTTTTCCTTCTTGTCCATGATCTTTCTGTAATTCTCTATTCTTGATTCAGAAACACTTTTGGCCGCCATTTCATTCAGGGTCGTAAGCGCTTCCCTTACTTCAGTATAAAAGCTAGGTTTTATCCTCTGAATAGACTGGCTAGAACTCTCTATTCTGTAGTATTCTCTTATTTCTTTTGTAATCCTCTCTATTTCTACTATTGATAAACCCATCTTTTCTGATCATATATCATTCTTGTTAAAAAATATATATTATTGTAGAAGGCATTTGAAGGGTTCACTTCCAAATATTTCTAAAGGGAGATCTCTGAAGGTATTTTTAAATGTTTGTTCCCATGAATCAGGATAGTTCTGCCTTATCATATTTGCTCGAAGCGGAACAGAATCCGGTGGAAGAAATCTATTGTCATCTTTTGGATCATTTATATAATCTGTCTCCAGAAGAAATTTCTTTTTGGTAGAAATCGATTCCCTCACAAACTTTCTGGTAGCTGGAATTGAAAAATTCATTTTTGAATCTTTCAAAAGATTTGATGGTAGAGCATGATGCTTTATAATCTTCGTTGGATTAAGACCATTCCTCCTTGCAAAATCTTCCATTTCCTCTATTCTTGCATTATCCAGATCTTCCGTATGCAGTATTGCAGGGCATTCCAATTCTCCGCATCTGGAAAATGCATATTCCAGAAGATTATTCGATTTATCTATAATCAAATCTGAGACTGGAAAATGAGGCCTACCTATTTCTCCCATGGCATTGGTGACTCCCTCCTCAATAAGTTTTGCCGCAAGATCTATACCATTTCTAACAATATTCTCTGAATCCAGATTCATCTCAGAAAAATGATTGTAATCTAGAGGATACGGTCCAAGAGTGACCAGTACTGTCAAACCTGTTTCTCTTCTTACAGCATTAGCCATGCTGATTGTTCTTTCATAGATTGTTTTATAATAATTCTCAGATGGGAGAGAGTAGTCTGGAAGATTGGTAAGATTGATTGCATTACCTCCAGCCTTCTTGAATCTTCTAGCTCCTTCAAGAAAGTTATTTTCATAATTGAGGTGAAAATGATTGTCAAAAATTAGATAACCATCCATTAGAAATCAACCAGTCTCTTCTGCCTCTTTTGATTTCTTATAATCCACGACAGATCTTTTGCATTTTCGATACCCAGTTTGGATTCCTTTAAGAATTCATCATTAGAAGAAAATCTTACTGGCCTGTTTTTTAATGCTTCTCTGACAGAACTCCTTATAACCCATACCCCTAAAGGAGAATGATATTCTGAACCAATGGTTCTTACAACGATTACCGAGGCCTGTTTTCCTATGGACCTGAGGTATCTTGCAACCGATAATCTTGCTGCATAGTATGCCCCCGTTATATTCGAAGCATAGTTAGTTCTTCCCTTAATCCCTTCATAATCAATGGAAACAGAACCCTGACCCCACAGGGAACCTCTATTCCATTGTTCCAGCATTTCAAAGGAGAAAGGTCCTGGAAAGAGTACAACCTGAAATGAATTACCCACATAGTTCATGTTGAATTGCATGATATCCGAGATCCATGATGAGTGAATTATATCTTTCTTTAATTCTTTGAAAAGAATATCATCAGTAGCAGTTATTGCCCATCTCGTGGGCACCATCTTCCTCTGGTGATCTATTCCTATCAAACCACCAGCAAGTATGTTCTGCAGATATTCTGGCTGGAATCCCTCCTGGAATAGTTTAAACAGGCCTTCCGATGATTTTAGATCATTATCTCCATGAATGTAATCAACCATCCTTGGTATCTTAGGGTTTCCCGTAACTCTAAGGTTTGAGACCATTGCAGTCGATCCAACCGGGGTGTCAAAGAAGTCACCCGTGTCTGGGCCATGCATGGAGAAATGTTCAGTCTTGAATGCAATTTCAAATGGTTTTATGGAAGAAGCACTTTCCAGTATATATTCGTGAAATTTTTCATCCGGTCTTCTAATCGACATTTTTGAAGCCGTTCTATAGACATTCGAATTCATGGAAATCACCTCTTCCAGTTTCATTCCAAATCTTTCCTTTCCGTAATCAAAAACATCAGGATTAAAGAGGGCAGTTGGACCGGCAAGAACCTCCGGATAACCATAACTACCAACAAATATGCCAGGAGGTGTGTCAGCTTCAGCATCTCCGCTGACCATTTTTAACTCTAGACCACTGGATTTTAAATTTTTTATTATGGGGCAATATCCAAGTCCACAAAGATTCTTTTTTGCCTTACATGAACTGCAATATGGAAACACTATGTTATACATGAATAATGAACTAATAATTTTATCTTTTATGTAACGAATAACTTTTGCCATGAAAGGAATATTAAATCTAACTTTCACTTCATATCAGAGTGTAATGTATGAAAATTCAAAGTCAATAGAGCAGGTTGGCTATGTAAAGAGAAATGTGTTATTGTTCATATCATTTTTAATAACGTGTAGGTATTAATTGGTTCTTCGAAGGGATATTACATAGATTTTCTTCTGAAAAATTTTGAAACTTTAGTATGCGTAATCATAGGCGGGTACAAACAAACACTCTCTTATTCTAACAAAGGAATATAGACCAGTGATTCCTCTCAAAATAAGAATCAAGTCATATTAATAATACAGACCGGTTGACGCAAAGCAACAAAAGGAAAAATTAGAAAAGATTTATTAGAGAAACATGTTAAGGGAGTTAAGGTGAAAATAAATGCAACAGGGACAAATGGCATATGATAGAGCAATTACAGTTTTCTCCCCTGATGGGAGACTTTTTCAGGTTGAATACGCAAGAGAAGCAGTAAAAAGAGGTTCCACTGCTCTTGGAATCAAGTTCAAAGATGGTGTGCTTCTTATCTCAGAAAAAAGACCAAGAAGCAAGTTAATGGAACAGAACTCTCTGGAAAAAATTCAGTTAATCGATGATTTCGTAGGCTGTGTTACATCAGGTCTTGGAGCCGATGCAAGGGTCCTAATAGATTTTGCAAGAATTGTAACACAACAGGAAAAGGTTAGCTACGGGTCTCTGGTAAACATAGAAAATCTTGTCAAGAAAGTAGCAGACCAGATGCAACAGTACACACAGTATGGTGGAGTAAGACCATATGGGGTATCTATAATATTTGCAGGTATAGATCAGGTAGGAGCAAGGCTCTTTGATTCAGATCCATCTGGAGTCATTAACGAATACAAGGCAACTGCAATAGGAGCAGGGAGAGATCAGGTTCTTAACTATCTTGAAAAGGAATATAAGGAAGACGCAGACGAAAAGACAGCAATTGGTATTGGTATTGCAGCACTTAAATCTTCAATGGAGGAAGGAGCAGAATACAAGACTCCAGAAGTGGCATCAATCAGAAGCGACTCAACTTTCAAAATATTTACCAAGGAAGAAATTGAGAAACTGGTAAAATAAAGAAAAGATTTTAAACCAATATTATTTTTATTACACCATGAACGAAGCAAAAGTTATTAAGGATGTTTTAAAGGGAAATAAGAGTGTAGCGGTAGTCGGAATTAGCAATAAAACTGACAGGGATAGTTATAAAGTTTCCAAATATCTAATGGATCATGGTTTTAAGGTAATACCAATCAACCCAACTTTTGATCAATGGGAAGGTCTCAAATGTTATCCGGACTTAAAATCAGCGTCAAAGGAACACAAGATAGATGTTGTAGATATCTTCAGAAAGTCAGAGGCAGTTGTTCCAGTTGTGGAAGAATCCTTAACCATAAAGCCAGAGTTTATATGGATGCAGCTTGGTGTAGAGAATATGGAAGCGGCAAAACTTGCTGAAGAAAACTCCATAAAAGTCATAATGAATAAATGTATTATGGAGGAACATAAGAAAATGAATGTCGGGGTAGCCTAGCCCGGTAAGGCGGTAGATTCGAAATCTACCGCTCTTGTAGCTCGGGAGTTCAAATCTCCCCCCCGGCGTAGAAGTTTTTTTAATGAAATACTGAGAAATTTTAACTAAATCGGTTTCTCTTGTGAATCGTTATGTTCAAGAAACTCACTACTCAATACAGTACATACAGGAAACGTATGCAAAGAAAAGCAGACTTATAGTGCAAGTTGATCCAGTTCTTCGTATTTTTTATTAAGGTAATGAAGTGAGCTCCTTAAAATTTAATTTGATAATTGTAAGTACTTAGAAATATCAAGTTTATAACGTAAAATAAACGATTTTCACCCTTATTAAAACTCCAATTATAACACTTTTAAGCATTGGAAAAATTTAATTATGAATAGATATTATTATCATAAAATAGAGAGTTGTAGATAGGAATGATAAATTTGGGTATATTGGAATTACTATTAGTGGTAATAGTCATGTCTGAAATTACCATTTTGGTATACAGTCCGCTTTCAAACAACAAAAAACTTAAGAAAAGATTCGATATATTTCTTTTTAGACGGACGTTATTTGGATTTTATAATAGAGACATAATAGCCGCTTTTGGAATCGCATTGTTATTTTTTGTTGCAGGATTTATACCTGTTAATATGTACGGAGTATATTTAGAATTCTTTTTAGGTTTCATAGGATTAATATATATGTTGTCAAAAATAATAGCATCAGAAAAGGAGATAAAAAGAATCACTGGTAATTATTATTTCTTCCCACCAGAAGGAATTTACCGTTAGAAAACACTAACTTCACATTTATTTAAGGACAAATTCGTATTTTTTTGATCAAACGTCACATGAAGAGTAAAACTAATTTCTTACCTGGGAACCATACAATGAATTATAAATTTTATTTTGTAACAAGTTGGTAACTGCGTGATTATGGGGAACAATACCCTCTATCAGCACTAAAGCCACCAAATAAGCAAGACACAAGGTAAAGTTAAACAAAATTAATAGGGAAATTCTATCCGCAGTAAATACGAAATATCCACTTAAAGTGGTATATATTAAAAAATCAGGGCTTTCATAAAACCTTAGATTTATCTCTTTTCAGAAATCTCAATTGATTTACATGTAAATGTAAAATAGCCCTCCAATTCTTTAGCAATTCCAACATTTAACTACGGATATATTTGCTCTAATTTCAATTTCATGATATTATCTCCATCTTTATTAAATTGGAAAAATTTTTGGTATTCTATAAAAGTATCACTTATTAGCTTTTTTATCGCGCGGATAGACCCTAGTATTTTTGAAGTTTCTCTTAAAAAATAGACTCCTATAATCCAATTAACGAAGTGGAATTTGGTTCAAAATGCTAAGTAATATGAGTCGTGAGTTATGTATTTATCCTAAGTAATGTAAAATAATGTAAAAGTTTAAATTTATTACAGGAATGTACTCTGTATGTCTAAAATAGGGCTAAAAATAGATGGGATGACTTATGAAAGATTAAAATGGTTAAAAACTAGATTTGAGTTCGTATATGAGAATAACATGAGCTGGGACGAATTCTTTCAGGCTATTGTCAAGGATAGCCTTCTCATTCTTGCCCAGGATCTTATCAATCTAAAGAAAGGAAAATTGACTGTGAACGAGATTTTAGAGCTATTAAGTGGATCTAATGACTCTATAGCAGGTGAATTAAAAGCTCACATGATCAATGCAGGGCTGATATCTCGTGGTGATATTTCCACACAATGAGGGATTAGATGACTGAACGGGAGAAACCAAAGGTCAGAGTAACATTTTCAGAGAACAGGAGGCGGGTAAGCCCAGTGCACTATAAAGATTTTCTAAAATACTTTATAATTTTAGCAACCACAATAGTGGTATCAGAATTTATTCTAAATTTTTCAGGAACACTGAGTTTTGGCATTAACGAGGCCTTAATAGATTTCTTTGCATTAACTGCTTCATTTATTATTATTGGCTTTTTCACTATACCTGTAATGAGGACTAAAGAATACAAGAGCAGGAGTCTTGCAATCTTGGAAATTGCGGGGGGTCTTGTGTCAATCCAGATTGCCTGTTTAGTAATTTTTTATCTTCTTTATCCAAAACTTAATTCAATATTATATTTTTATGCGTTTATAATTTCTGAAATAGTATATCAAGTGGCCTTTAATTTTACCTTAAGAAGATATAAATTTCGCAGAAGATTTTTTTCCATTCAAATTGGTAATGGAGTAAAAATTGTTAAAAATTCAGATGGATACATCGAATCCATAGGGCGGTCCGACTTAATAACTGATGATATAAAGAAAATTATAGAAGATAAAATAAAAGGTAAAATTAGCGACAACGAGTTCTATGATATCATTTCTCATTTAGATTCAACGAAGAAAGAGATGGTCTTATTGTTAATTTCAGGAATAGAGGATAGAATGAAAAATAAACATCGATTGTAGATAATTTAATCAACATTATTTATTGGAGCACTCTCATTTTTGTTAGTTTAGTTGGAGAAAAATTCTATCTCAAACGTAATTCCTTTTATCTTAATCTCATTTCACTAATTTCCAACATTACCAAGTAGTAAGCTTACAAGAAACGTATTGGTATTATTTCCGATAAATATAGAAGGATGTGAAAGTATTAACATATTTAGAAATGCCAATCCAATACTGTGTAACAGTTAAGTCTTGCAAATGTAAAAAAATAAGCAACCTACTTCTATACATTTATATTGTTGGAAAAATGTTTAAAAAAATTTATAGCAAGTAGAAATATAGTATTGAATAAGGAAAGTGACAAAATCATGGATCAAAATGAAGTTATCGTCAGAGTAGGCGGTGCTGCAGGAGACGGTGTTCAGTCTGCAGGGCTAATAATAGCAAGGGTTTTTTCGAGGAGCGGATTATATGTCTCCACTTACAACTACTATCAGAGTATAATAAGAGGTGGGCAGAGCTGGTATCAGGTAAGAGCTTCAATAAAGAAAGTGAAAAATCAAGGAGACGATTTAGACATCCTCATTGCACTAAATAAGGATGCACTGGAAAGACACACAAATCCTGAGATAAATGAAGGTGGAGCATCACCTGTTAAAGGTATTGTTGTTTACGACAAAAGCGTAGGAGAGTTCAAGAAATTTGATGGCATAAAATACTGTGAAATGTCCCTTGGTGAAATTGCGCAGAAATATAGTAAGAACACTCTTCTGAAAAATACAGTAGCTATAGGAGCAGTTTTTGGATATCTTTCAATTGATTTTGAAGAACTTGCAAACGTAATACGAGACCAGTTTGGAGGGAAGGGAGAAATAGCAGAACTCAATGTAAAGGCAGCTCAGGAAGGTTATGATACCTTCGTGCAAAAATATGGGAAAGCAGCAAAAGAACTAAAAACGCCAAAGAAGAAGATGTATCTTATGGCCGGTGGTGAGGCTGCAGGATTGGGAGCAGTAAGAGCAGGATTAAAAGCATATTTCGGATATCCTATGACTCCCGCATCTTCCATTATTCATTATCTCGCATCACATGAAAAGAAATTCAATGTGTTTGTTAAAATAACGGAAGACGAAATTTCAGCAATTAACATGGCCATAGGGGCCAATTATGCTGGAATCAGGGCAATGACAGGTTCATCTGGTGGAGGTTTTGCTTTAATGACTGAAGCAGTGGGGATGGCTGCTGAGATGGAAATACCATTAGTTGTGTATGAGGCACAGAGGGCAGGTCCGTCAACTGGGCTTCCAACAAAAACTGAGCAGGGCGATCTACTTCAGGTTTTAGGTGCATCACAGGGAGATTTTCCAAAGGCAATATTCTCACCAAGAAATATTGAAGAAACCTATTACATGGTAGGAGAGGCATTAAATCTGGCTGAAAAGTATCAGATTCCAGTCTTTTTCATGGTAGATCTTTATCTTGCAGAACATGATGAAACAGTCGAAAATTTGAAACTTGATTCTAATATAGAAAGGGGGCAGTTTGCAACAGGAAATGAGAAAAATTACAAGAGATATGAATTCACTGAAAATGGAATCTCATTAAGAGCCTTACCTGGAACCCCAAATTTAATGCATAACGAGGATTCAGATGAGCACGATGAAAAAGGAGACGTTGTTAGTGATGCTGTAACTGATCCGCTTATTCGAAGAAAAGTAATGGAAAAAAGAATGAAGAAAATGGACCTGTTAAAAAAGGAACTCCCTCCAACACCCCAGTACAGATTGGAAGATGCTGAGTATGCGGTTGTGCAGTGGGGATCCACACAGGGTGCAGTTGAGGAAGCAGTTGATATACTCAGGAATAAGGGAATTAAGGTTGGAGCAATTGAAGTGAACAGACCTTACCCAGTAAATCCAGATATATTGAAACTTACAAAGGGAAAGAAAAAGATAATATTTGTAGAAAATAACTACACAGGACAGTTATTAAGACTAATTAAGTCGGAACTAAATCTTGAAGCAGATCTGATTACCAAGTATGATGGTGAATCGTTCTACCCAGGAAAGCTGGCTGAAGACATAGAGAAAAAAATAAAGGAGTGAAAAAAATGGTTACATTAGCAGATTTTAAAGGAACGGTAAAAGCAGATTGGTGCCCAGGATGTGGAAATTTTGCACAATTGACTGCAATACCAATGGCACTGGCAGAGTTAGGTATTAAACCACAAGACACTGTGATAGTATCTGGTATAGGTTGTTCAAGCAACATGCCGGAATTTGTAAAGGCATATGGATTTCATGGAATACATGGTAGATCACTTCCCGCTGCTTCGGGAATAAAATGGGCAAATCCTGAATTAACAGTGATTGCCTATGGTGGAGATGGTGACGGTTTCAATGAGGGTACACAACATTTTTACCATGCAGCAAGGAGAAATCCGGACATAACATACATAGTTTCAGATAATCAAATATTCGGGCTTACAACAGGGCAGGCATCTCCAACATCAAGGCTTGGAATGAGAACAAAGACCACTCCGGATGGAAATATTGAACCTCCAATAAACCCAGTTACAATGGCTCTCAATGCAGGTGCGACATTTGTGGCAAGAGAATTTTCAGGGGATGTTAAACATATGCAGGCAACAATAAAGAAAGCCATTCAGCACAAAGGGTTCTCGTTCATCGATGTTTTCAGTCCATGTGTGACTTACAACAAAGATAATACCTACGATTTCTTCAGGAAGAGAGTATACAAAGTGGAAGATGAAAAACACGACCCCACAGACTTCATGGCAGCATATAAGAGAGCTGATGAATGGGGAGATAAAATACCTATTGGAATTCTCTACGAAGTCGATGACTTGACATATGAAAGTAGGGACCCAGTGATGAAAACTCCACTTATAAAACAACCAATAACAAAGTTAACAGAAGAAGTTCTTCAGGAATTTTACTGATCTCCCTGAAGTTTACTTCACTTTTATAAAATTTATTATACTCTCTTTAAATTCACTCCCATGAATTTTTCTTTTCGACAACTCACTTTTCAGTCTTTTGGCTCAGTAGGTCCCGCACTTAACTTTGTAGCTCTCCTGCCTTTGATTGCCTATTTCTCAGGTACCATGATGACTCTTGTTGTGGTAATTGCTTTCCTTATCAGCTTCATTAGTTTCATGCCAATCATTTTCTT
Organism: Thermoplasmatales archaeon; assembly: GCA_027316895.1. Taxonomy (GTDB): domain Archaea; phylum Thermoplasmatota; class Thermoplasmata; order Thermoplasmatales; family Thermoplasmataceae; genus Cuniculiplasma. The sequence continues at coordinate 96,127 of DAHVFT010000001.1, forward strand.
CTCCTCAAGAATTTCTGATGGGTCAGGATATTCAGCATATGCAATGTATTCTCTTGGATTAAGAGTTGCAATCTTTACAGGACTGGTTTATATTATGTACTCCTTTCTTGTTATTCCCAACATAATTATGTTTTCGTCATTCTTTGTGCAATCATTTATAATTTCGGTGAATAAGATCTTTTTGGATCTCATATTTGCAGCAATCCTTCTACTTCTTCTCGCATTTCCATTATTAAAAAGAAGAAATCTCGCAATTTCCGTTATAACTGCAATTGGAATGATTGAAATTCTTGGAATTCTTGTCTTAAGTATAGCGATGATTATTATGAGGAGTCATTCTGCTGTTTCCACAGTTTCCACATCTGTCTTTTCAGGGAATTTCTGGGAGGGAGTTTTAATTGGAGTTCTTATGTTTTCCGGCAGTGGGAGTGGTATATTTCTTTTTAACAGATCAGGTGTTCCATCATCAAGATTAAATCGAACACTGATAGTTTCATACATTATCACAGGAATTATCATGATATTTGCTGCCTATGCATTAACCGTGTTTCTTGGAAGTAATATCAACTCCTATTCATTAAACCCCGTTATTTTGCTCAAAATTCTCGGATCAGATATGGGATCAATAGTTCCACTTCTACTGTTAGCCTTACTATTGTTGAGTTCTTATAACTTAATGCTGTCTTATTCACACGCATTGATGAATATGTATGAAAATTTTCAGGGCAGGATCCTGAGGAAGATAAAGTATGTTAAATCAGGAAAATTCATCACAATTTTACTTGCAGTGGATGTATCAATCATATTAATTTCAAGATCCACTATTGGTTTTTATAATGCATTCGTAGTGATTGCAGAGGTCGTTAGTCTTTCATATGTTATTGTGCACCTTATTGTGGGCATTTCTTTATTTAATTCGAGTAAATTTAGCAGAGGAATAAGATCGGTTGGACTTTTGTCTGTTACTCTTTTATTTATTGCCATGATAGGTTCCCTCATTAATAGTTCCAGTTTATTTTACCTGACTATTCTATCGTTTATCATTATAATACTAATTTCAATATTCGGCACAATTCACATTTCGAAAGATTATGCCATGGAGGATAATGTGATTGAAAATACTATTTCATCTTGATTGTACCACCTGAAGGACTTCCTGGAATTTTCTGTCTGTATAATATGGAAAAGAGACCCAGAGGTGTTCTCCCCTTTTTCTCAGGTTCCTTGAGTTTCAGGAACAGAAATGATGAAGAAAACCTTCCGGCAAACACTATCATGTATGAGAATTCCAGAGCTTTTACAAGTGGAAAGACAGAGAGTGCATATTGAAGAAGATAACCACCGACGAGTGCGCCCATTAAATACACCAGTCCATTGAAACCATTAATTATTGATATGTATTCTGCCCTTCTAGTTGTCGGAATAATATCAAGGAGATATGAATTCATAACAATATTCTGTAAAGCCCCAAGAAAACCGCTATATGCTTCAAGGAGTACAAATAGTAGAAAAGAATGGAAAAACGCATAAAATACCGGGATCAGGCTCAACATAACCCTGTTGACGAAGATTAGGGGTGGTCTCTGGGTTTTATCAGTTACCCTTCCGAGTAGCGTCTGAATTACTATGGTAACTGAAAGCGATACAATGGTGAGTATAGCTACCACTCTAAGTCCAAAACCCATAACGGAAACTATTGTAATTGGAAACATAGGCCAGGCCATCGACCAGAAAAACCCCTGAATATTGGTTGCCCTGAAATACGGGAAAAAGTTCTCATCATATCTAATCTTTCTTATGGTCGCAAGAAGTGAACCCTCAAATTTTGCCCTGTGATTGGTCTCTTTCAGAGAAACCAGTAGAACACTAGAAATAAGGTATGTTGCTGAAGACAGAAAGAATGGTAGCATTATGTTGGACTGGAGATCGCCCCCAAATAGGAAAACCATTACAATCAGAGAAATTATGGTTCCTGCAGATGAAATGTTGTTTATGAAAGTCAAAAACTTACCCCTCACGCTTGAATCTGACAAATCTGCAATGAGAGAGAACCAGTTGACCGTAATCATAGAACCAAAAAGTGAAATCAGGGAATAAATTACTATTAAATTTACAGGATCTGATGCATAAGGCATCATTGCCCAGAGTGAGGCAAGAATTACACTTCCAATTATTAGGAATATTCTTCTGGATCCAGTTCTATCACTTATCTTACCCCAGAGAATCTGCCCTCCATTTGATATTGCGTTTGCAGAGGACTGAAGCCATCCCATCTCACTAGCACTTGCACCAATAAGAACAGCGTAAATTCCAACAAAGGTAGATGCTGCAGTTGCACCTACAGAAGACAAAAAAGATCTTATTCCGATAATTGATTTATTACTTGGCAATTTGTGTTCTGTGTGATTAAACTCTAAAAGATAAATATATCCCTTTTATGTTTTTTAAATATCAATATAGTCTTAGATTTACTAATATTGCCATTCGTAAAGATAAAATTTTCCCGTAAGTTAATTGTTATTGATCTTTAATATCATGTCATTCTACACGAAAGCAAAAAAGATTAGAAATAATACGCAGTCAAAGTGATATGTAAATAGCTGTGTCATCCAGAATAGTGCAATAGAGACAATAGCATTTATATGCATATTTCTATTACCCTACTACTCAATCAGGTTCAAAATTTGAATTAAACTAGGGTGATATATTGGCGAATGGAGAAAATGCAGGATCAAAATTAAGCAGTGACAGGGAAAAATTCCGATGGTCTAACAGTAAGTATAAAAGAAGAGTATTGGAATTAAAAAAGAAGAGCGATCCACTTGAAGGATCACCACAGGCCAGAGGAATCGTAATAGAAAAAATAGGAATTGAAGCCAAACAACCAAACTCGGCAATTAGGAAATGTGTTAAGGTTCAGCTTATAAAAAATGGCAGGCAGGTTACTGCATTTGCCCCTGGAGATGGTGCTATCAACTATATAGATGAGCACGACGAGGTTCTGGTGGAAGGAATTGGTGGAAGTAAGGGTAGAAGTAAGGGAGATATACCAGGAGTCAGATACAAAGTCGTTGGAGTTAATGGAATTTCCTTATCTGAGTTAGTAAGAGGAAGAAAGGAGAAGACGGTGAGATAATGGATCTTAAAATTTTTGGAAAATATGATGTAAATGGAATCGAGGTCCACGATTTGGGCCTATCAAAATATATTAATCTAAATTCATACATGAACCTGCACACAGGGGGAAGATTTTCAAACTATTCGGCCGGAAAGAAAAATGTTAACACTGTAGAAAGGTTAATAAATAAACTTATGAGAACAGAAAAGTGGACCGGTAAGAAATATGGCGCATACAGGATTCTGAGAGATGCATTCGAAATTATCGAAGAGAAAACCAAGCAAAACCCTCTCCAGCTGCTAATCAATGCAATTGAGAATGCTGCTCCAAGAGAAGAGGTAACAAGGCTAAAATACGGAGGCATTGCTGTTCCTAAGGCTGTGGATGTCGCTCCATCAAGAAGAGTGGATGAGGCCCTAAGGAATATTGCCATCGGATCAACCGATGCTTCATATAAAAACAAGAAATCCATTGAAGCGTGTCTCGCAGATGAGATAATACTGGCATCCAAGAATGACCAGAATTCTCATGCAGTAGCCAAGAAAGAAGAAGTGGAAAGAATCGCAGCATCTGCAAGATGATTCTAAAATTTACTAACAACATTTTTAACAACCTACTTTTTAAATATAACTTCTTTATAATACGTCCATGAAAAACAAACTCATTATGGGAATATTTAGTCTCTTGTTTGGAGGTTTAATTTTAATTTCCCTTATAATACCATGGTGGAACGAGTCATTAGATGTTTTTGGATTGTCTGGGGTGTTCTATCCCCTTTCTATACCAACTCTGCCTAAGAGTGATCCCGTATACCTTTCATACATTACCGGTATTCTGATTCTTATCTCAGGAATTACTGCAATAGCTTTTGGCATTATTATGATATTAAAAAAGAAAGGTAGAAACTCAAACTTAGGGTCTATTGTAGCATCAATTATTGGTATTATGGGATTCATTTTTTACATAATATTCATCTATAAGATCTCCCCTGATGTGAATGGTAATATATTTTATTACAGTAATTTTGTTGAGTCCTATAGAATTCAAGCTGGATTTTACATAGAGGCAGTTTCATCAGTAATTTTGTTTATATCTGGGCTTATAGCAATGTCTTAATTTTAATACCAATAAAATGCCTCATTTTACATATTTATGGAGACACTACCAAAATTGTTCATCTATTTTATACTCAGTATTCTTACAGGAACAGAGACTTAAAACTGATATGAATGTAGAAATAATATGCATCAACAGAATAACAATATAACAATTTTTTTATCTCATTTAGCGAACTAAAAAATAAATAGGTTTAGTTAAAATCACTTTCAGTAAAACTGAAGTGCAACAGCCGTTATTGTTATGGCAATCATAAGCCCGAGTGTAATATAGGAAAGCATGTGTGACCATTTTCTCAGTCTTCTCAGCTCATCCATTCTGCCCTCTCTTGCCATCTTCATTATCCTTTTACCATGGTAAAGATTGTTTCCATACATTATGAGAATCATTGCACCTACCAGTACAATTTTCACAAGGAGAATATTTCCTCCCTGCGTATTGAAAAGTGCAAAGAAATTATAATTAAGGTACCATGTCGCATTATATATGCCGGTTAAAATCAGTATTATAAGAAAAACGTTAGTAATCCAGGCAAACTGTTTTCCTATAAGCCCCACTATTCTGGTTCTCAGCTTCTCATCATCAGTTATCTTATACGAGGCAGGAATCACCACAACCCATATGAAAAATGAACCACCTACGAATATTATAGCTGAAAATATATGTAGCCACAGGATTATTGTATTTAAAAGGGTCAGATCCATCAATCATCACTCATTATAGTATATCTATAATGTTATGTCATATTACTGTTTAATTTTTGGTTTTTCTGCAGAGAGTATCTCCTTAATCACATCATTGAGATTTGAAATCATTCTATCTATTGCCTCAGTATTTCCTGCTTTTTTAAGTACGAATGCAACTTTCACCTGCCGTATAATTACAGATGCCATCTTGTCTATTGCCTCGTTTAGAATAGTGGTATCTTCTATACTCGCTAGAACATCAGGAAATAGGAGGTCCCTTCCCATTGAAACAGCAAGCATCCTTTCCCTAATATTTTCCCTGAAAAGGCGTAGATTAGAAACATACTTCTCACCCTTTGACGTGAGATGATAAACCTTGGCCCTCCCTCTCATTTCATATCTAATGAAACCGTGGTATTCGAGGGATTTTAGCAGTGGTCTTATGGTACCTCCTGAAACCATTGAACCATCCCATTTCAATTTTCTCGAAAGTTCATAACCACTCATGGGCTTTAGCGAAAGAATGAAAAGTGCACTATCAGAATATTCTCCTAAATTCATGTATCGAATTCGACATTTTGAATTGATATTTAAGAATAACTATGTATTTAAATTCAAATCGTCTTTATAAACTATTTTCGAAACTTCTAATATCTGTTGCAAAATTTGTTTGTCATCCAAGAAGTCACTCACAATGTGAAAATAATATTAGTCTCAAACATATCCACTTTCAACCATTCTATATAACCCATTCTTCCAGTGATCTTCCCTAAATAGAAATACCCCAAGGAAAATTCCCGCACCAAGTATGATAAAAGGTAGTGATCCAGCAAAAAAGGCAACGATAAAAAGTACAACAAGCATTATGAAGGATACAGGAAGAAGAATGAACTGGGTCAGATTGTAGGTCGAAGGTAATACATCCTCCTGTGTGATCTGGAACGTCTTTTTGTAAAAAGACATGGAAAAACTGATACCACAATATATGGGGACAAGCAGGGCAAAAATCCATATGAATTCAAATGAAAAAGGTATGCCAAGTATTGTTAGAATGACATTTGCCGCAATCATGGGAACAGATACAAATAGTGCCTGTGCCATTTTGGCAAGTGCTGTAAGCTGCATATACCGTTCTACTGGAAAAGAGATAAAGGCCAGCCATGCTCTCTCCTTTGACAGAGTTCCTGTACTGAGTCCAAGTGAAATTCCCCATGCTATGTAAATTTCAGGAAATAATATGTAAAGAAGAGAATCTGAGGATCCCTTCGATAGGCCGCGCACATAATAGAGCTGAAAAAGAACAAAGGCAACTCCCAGCAAAGTGGTTAGAAGACCAATGGTGTAAAGACTCACTCTATTGACCTTAACTCTAATATTTCCCATGCTCGCTGTTCTTGAAGAGAAATCTACCTGTTTGAAGTGAAGTTCAAAAACAGCCAGTGCAGGTTGTTTTCCCATGAATTTAAAGAGGTCCCTGAAACCTTTTGATTTTGTTGCCATAGCTGACAGTTTAAATGGAAGAGATTCCTGGCTTATTGCCTTGAAGGATACTCCAGTAGCTATCACTGTAACAATTATAAGAAATAGTGAAGATTCAAAGAGATGACCGGAAAGGAACGATAATGGTCCAAGAGGGAAGCCCAGGTAAGATGAAATCACCCATAAGCCTGCAATAGCTGCTACTCCAACTCTCGCAGGTCTCGGCGTACCTGCCATATTCAGGCTCATTGAAATTGGAAGGATAGCCATGCATATTATATCTACAATCCCAATCAGAAGAGCTGTTTCATTGCTCCTCAGTATAATGAAAGAAGCAGAGGCGGCTGAAATGAAAATAAGAGATGATGCAAGCGCCTGTGAGATGAAAAAAGCAGGGACTAGAACACGATTTTCTATAGCAGAAGTAAGAAGAAAATCTCTATCCGCAGAAGTTGTTGATATACCTCCTGTGTAAATGGCAGAAAGCAAAAAGAGGAGGAAGAAAAATGCAAGATAATATGAACCGAAATTAGAAGTATCATCCAGCCCAAAATTTACCGTAAATATTGAATATATGAAAATAAAGAGTATTACAAGGAGATAATTTCTTGAAAATCTCGACTTGATAAGAAGCTTCAGCACACTAAGAAACATGTTTCATCAGTTCCGACACGATGCTTTCTATTGTTTTTGTGCCTTCTGTTAACTCCTCGAGCTCAGTAATCTGTCCTTCCCACACTTTTTTTCCAGAGGATAGAATAATTACCTTGCTGGTTAATCTTCTTGCAATTGACAATATATGGGTTGACACCAGAAAGGTTGCATTCATCTTCTCAAAATATTCGAATACCTTTTCCTGAGTTGGTATATCAAGATAATTCAATGGTTCATCCATAATGGCAAATCTCGGTTGATGAATAATTGAAAGGGCGAGGCATAGTTTTTGCCTGTTTCCCCTTGATAGTGTAAGTGGTTTCTGTTTCTCCATTTCTCTTAGATCTAACATATCGAGAAAAAATTCAATTCTATCCTGGAGATTCTCAGTTCTCCTTATGGTTCCTATGTACTCTAGATTCTCTCTCACAGAGAGATTCAGGTATGGGCTTGCATCTTCTGGAAGATATCCAATATATCTCTTTGCTTCAATTGAACTGGGTCTGTGACCATATATTCTAACCATACCACTATCAGGTTTCATCAGACCGGAAATTATTCTTATGGTTGTAGACTTGCCAGCGCCGTTTTCACCAAGCAGGGCCACTCTTTCCCTATCTTTAATCTGAATATCCACGCCGTCAACTGCCCTAACAGTTCCAAATGTTTTTACTACCGATTCCATCCTGAGCGCAATTAATGAATCTTCCGAACTCATCTGATTTTCCTGTAGCATCATTTTCCTATCACGCGCATTTAAATAAATATTTTGTGGGAATTAATAGGAAGTGATAAATGTTCTCCACTAAATTTCAGGCTCCATCAATCTGAACTTTTTCATTATCTGTAAAGCTATTTTCATAGCCATATATTTCCCTGAAAAGGAATATGGAAACAACAAGACCTGTGGCTGGCGCCAAAGCTAGAATTAATGTGGATGCTCCAATTCCTAGAATGCCAGCCATTAGCGGGAAGATAGTTATGGATAGAAAAGCTGGAAACTCTGAAATGAAGTTGGAAAAACCGGTTGCACTACCCCGGTATTGTGGATCTGATATTAGGGATTGTGATGTAAGTATGGGCTGGTTGTTCCAGTGATTTCCCCACACAAATAATATCATGAAGAGTGGTACTATTAAATAATATCCATAAACAATGAAAACCCCAGAGCCTATAAGTGAAATTAGTGTTATTGTATATCCATATATACTCAGGTTTTTCAGCCCCATTTTGGGCAAAAATTTTGGACCCAGAATGCCTGCAGGAAGACCGAAGGAGTAGATGAATATAATCAGATAACGCTGATCTATAATACTGGAAATTCTAAAATTAGATATTATGATTGGAATAAAAAATGCAAATGTCCCAACCTCAACAGAACTGGCTATTCCAGAGATCCAGCTGAACTTTGTCGTTCTCCACTTCAGTTTGTCCTTCCTAAGCTTCCGTATAAATTCAAGGCGCGGAGGCTTTCCGTTTTCACTCGGCTTAGTCCATAGTGGGCTCTCTCCGAGGTATCCTGACACCAGCAGGGCGAATAATGCTGGGACTGCCGATATTCCCATGGTTAGCCTCCATATGGAAACGTAATCTGCATTGTTAAACAGTAATAACAAAATTAAGATATTTATGGTCATAATGGCAAAACTTGCCATGAGGGTATTCTTAACTCCAGTAACCTCCCTATCTCCTCTACCTATAGCATCCATAATAAAGCAGTAGCAATTTGCAAGATCAGATCCAACAGCAATTCCAGCTATAAATCTCAAAGCAATAAACACTGCCGGGTCAGGTGAAATCGCAGACCCTAGATCAGCAAAAATGAATATGAGCATGTTGGATACGAAAACTTTTTTTCTCCCGATTCGGTCTGAGAGTATACCACCCAAAAGGGAGCCGACTGCAGCCCCTCCGATTATGGCCCCACTCGCGAGACCAAATAATAAATTTGTCTTTATGAATGAGTCCTTTATAAAAAAATTTGACATTGGGACAACAAAGACATTCCACTGATCAACGAATAAGGAAAGAAGCATTAATGTTGAAACCAAACTTTTTTCATTTTTATAGATTCTTTTACTCATAAATCTTGTTTTGTGATTATTTGATCCATAATAAACATGAGGTAATAATATATTACGAAAATAGTCACTAACATGGAAAGGTAAAATACCTGTATTAGAACTCAATCACTTATTATGTTGCCTGATAAGAAAAAAATATTAAGTAATCCTGTAAAAGACGAAAAAATAACAAAAAGTACAACACTTGGTGAACTGATTTCGCAGTTTCTTGAATCTGGAGGTTTTACATCCTCAAAAATTGGGGTTGCCTACGAGATTCTAAAAGAGATGGTCGAGGAGGAAAACACTACTTTCCTATCTTTCCCTGCGGATATAATATCCACTGGAACCAGGGGAATAATCAACGAAATGGTAAAAAGAAAAATGGTCGATGTAATAATTACTACATGTGGAACCCTGGATCATGATATTGCCAGATCTTTCAGGGACTATTATTGTGGTTCCTTTGACTATAATGACAGAGAACTTAAGGACCTCGGAATAAATAGGCTGGGTAGTGTAGTAATTCCTGACGAAAGCTATGGAGAAATTATGGAAGAATTTATGCAGAAAGAGCTTGAGAAACTGTATAAAGAGAGTAAAAAGTGGACTACATGGAAGCTCATCGAAAAAATCGGACTTGCAATAAAAAATGATGATTCTATACTTTACAATGCTGCTAAAAATCATATACCCATCTTTGTACCAGGTATAACGGATGGCTCCTTTGGTTCTCAACTCTGGTCCTTTAAGGAAATGAATTCAGATTTCATTGTTGATGTTTTACAGGATGAACATGATCTATCTGATATAATCTTTGATGCAAAGAAGACGGGGGCATTAATGATCGGAGGAGGGATTTCGAAACACCATACCATATGGTGGAATCAGTTCAGGGGTGGCCTTGACTCTGCAATCTATATTACCACAGCGCAGGAATATGATGGTTCTCTATCTGGAGCAAAATTGGAAGAGGCCATATCCTGGAAGAAAGTAAAGCCAGATGCCAAATTTGTAAACGTTTATGGAGACATAACTGCCCTATTACCCTTGCTTGTGGGACCATTACTTTAGAAAAGTGTATTAATTTCATATACAATGTGAGAGATTATTATTTGATCTTTAGTAAGTTAGAACAGCTATGTAAAAGTAGAAGGTCAACTTTTTATTAACAACATTTTTTTAACATCATTTGATACATTATAATGATGGATAAACCATGGGTCGAAGAGAAAAAGCTTAAAGAATTCATTTTACAGAATAGATCATATAATCTTTTTGAAAATAAGGATAATACTGTGGAACTCAGGTTTTCTCCAGAGATGCCAGAAGCACAGGCGCACCTGCCCAATGGGCAGCCAGTTGAACACATTATGAAGGGTATAAAAGAAAATGGAAAAATATACTTTCTTTCATTCAAAACAGTCAGTTCTATAGGAGAAACAGAGACGCAGCTTGAGGGAGAAGATGATCCAATAATGCTCTGGTTGCAGTTTATTTGATCTTTGGAAATTTTTTTTCATCATCATAATGCTGATTTAATTCTCCAGAAGGTGAAGCATTCAATTCAAATTTTTAAAAAAATTGCTTACATTATGATTGAATCTATAAAGTGCCAGGGAAAGGATAATAGCTACCAACATAATGACTCCTGTAATAGTTAACAGTAAAGTTGGTCCCAAAAATTCTATAGAAATGGTAAAAATAAGAAGCAATAAGAGCCGGGTTATATCGCTTAATATTTGTACCCCTGTGTTAAATCTTCCTGAATATTCTTTTGGAACCATGTTCATTATAACAGTATTTCTGCTTATTCTATTGCCGGGATTTCCAACTCCATGTGTAGTCTGAAATCCGATGTACATGGCAAAACTTGTGGAAGATGGAATTAGAAAACATCCCGCAGCGAAAATAAGCATAAAAATATAGGAGTGCTTAAGGTTAAACTTAGTTCTTAGAAAAGAAAGCATTGCGCCAGTTGACATTCCTAAAGTAGAATAGGCAATCTCAGAAAGGGAAATACCACTTGCATTTCCGTGGAGGACATTTACAATAAAGATAGGTTTGAGAAAATTACCTATTGTTGTAACTATAAAGGTAAAGTTTAGTAAATAAAAAAAGAATATTATTGAGAAATTTTCCTTTATATACTTTAATGAGCTGACATTTTCCTTGAAAGATTCTTTATTAGATTTAACTGGTGAAAAATTTTCTTTCAGATATCTAAGCAAAATAATGCTGAAAGTTATTAAAGGAGCCTGAATGACAAGAGAGAATCTTGGTCCCAATAGGGAGAGAACTGGTATGGCCAGTGTAGCACCAATTACGGCAGGAATTTGTCCTGAAATCTCTGATATCGAATTGCTCATTCCGTATTTTTTGTGACCAATTATGGTCTGTTGAATAGATCTCAGGGTAGAAAAGAATAATCCTTCAGTAAAATCTATGATTAAAAATAACGCAGGAATAACCACACCTGACAAATGAGCATACGAATTCCACACAATAAAACCTGTGATTGAAATAAATATCCAAAGAAACAAGTTAAAATTTAGAAGTAACTTTCTCTCATGAGTGTCTATAAAAGTTCCTAATTTAGGACCCACCAAGATTCCTAACAAAATTGAAAAAATCATTATAGAACCGAGTTCAACCCTTCCTGTTTCCGAACTACTAAGATAAAGAAGTGAATATATCTGGAAAGGGCCTAAGGAGGAAAGTGAGAGAACTTTTATAATGTTGAATATCAACAGATTCTTGTTCTCTGAATTAAAGATCTTAATTACCATTCGAAAAAATTAGAAAATCTATTATAAACAATACATATTATAAAGTTTATAAACTTTAGTAGGGATAAAGTATATTTTACAGGAGGTAATTCTTAAGAAATGGATACAAGAACAGAAATTCAACTCCTTCTGGAGAAAGAACCCAGGTTAAGCACTCAGGAAATCGCCAATCATCTAGGGTTATCTAAAATGGCCATCTTAAAGCACATAGAAATTTTAGAAAATGCTGGAATTGTTGAAAGGAGCATTTTTAAGGGAAAAGTTGGAAGGCCATTCTATAGATACAGTCTGGTAGAAGACAAAATGGAGCAGCCTGTAAATTCCGATAGTCAGATGTTGCAATCACTATTGGATTTTCTTATGGAAAATGGAAATGAAACGCTAATCAACTCATTCCTTGAACAAAGACAGAAAATTGTCCTTTCAAGATATAGAGAAAAACTAAAAAATGTAAGGGATGAGGACAAACTTATGACTCTTGCTGCATTAAGAAAGGTGGATAATTACTTTCCAGAAATAAGAAAAATTGACAATAATACTTCAGAGCTAGTGGAGCTTAATTGTCCAATCCTCAAAATTGCAATGAAAAACGGGAAGGCGTGTACACTTGAGACAAGTATGTTTGGGGCACTGCTTGAGGCGAATGTAGAATCCATTCACAAAAAAATTAATGGAAATGGAGCCTGTAGATTTATAATACGAAAACAACAATTATGATCCAATTAAAAATCTTGGAGTTATAAATACACCTCCATTATAGACACTAAAACCAATGATTCTGATATTTACATCTTTATCTCAGATTACTTTTTGATAAATTTACTATTATTTAATGTCGTGAAAAGTTTGCAATATCAGTATTACATTCTAACCAAAAATAAAAAACACGTTAAACTTCTAATTTTTAATAGCATGCCGTGAGCCGGGATTGAACCAGCGACCTCCAGATCTTCAGTCTGGCGCTCTCCCAACTGAGCTATCACGGCTGTAGTACGGGAATACTGTCACTTTATTTAAATCTTTAAGGGATTTTATGGAATTCAAAAGCAAGTTGAAAGCCAAATCATTTATTCTTATTAGTATTTACTCAAACATGATCCCGGGAAAAATGAATTCAAGGGAAGTAAAAAGAATGATGCAGCAGATGGGAATCAAGCAGGTTGAATATCCCGATGTTAAGAGGGTAGTCATGGAAGCTGGAGAAAAAAACTATATCATAGAAAATCCACAGGTAGTAGCAATAGAGGCTCAGGGGCAAAAATCCTTTCAGATCACTGGAACACTAAAAGAAGTAATTGGTAAGAAAAAGGAAGTAGCAAAGGAAGGAACAGAATTTCCTGAAGACGATATAAAACTTGTAATGGAACAGGCCTCAGTTTCAAGGGAAAAAGCAATAGAAGCCTTGAAGAATGCAGAAGGACAACCGGCGGACGCCATAATGAATCTAATGTCCAATTGATATGGACTACAATGAACTTTTAAAAAAATACAAACTTTCAGGCAATGAAAGGGAGCATAGGAAAAATCTAATAGATAGCTTAATTAGAAAAATAAGTGCGGTAATAAACGATATGAGTCTTAACGCCTCTCCCGTACTCGTTGGATCATCCGCAAGGGGTACATCACTTAAGAAAAGTGATATTGACATATTCATACAGTTCTCAAGTGAATATGATAAAAAGCAGCTAGAAAGTTACGGTCTTGATATTGGATTTAAGGTAATAGGTGATGGAGTGGCAAAATATGCTGAGCATCCATATGTATCAGGGTTCGTGGATAACATAAAAGTAGATATAGTGCCGTGCTACAGGATGAAAATCGGTGAAAGAACAAGGTCATCGGTTGATAGAACTCCACTTCATACAGAATTCTTAAACTCCGTCATGAATGACGAAGAACGGGATCAGGCAATCATTTTAAAACTATTTCTCAAAAGGATTGGTGTATATGGTTCTGAACTAAGAACAGAAGGATTTTCGGGATATGTTTCAGAATTATGTATCTACTATCATAAGACGTTTGAAAACTTTCTCCGGTTTGTAAGAGAATCAAGAGGTCAACTGGTAATCGGTCCTAAATTTTCAGAATTTGATTCACCTATAATACTTATGGATCCAGTTGATAGTAAGAGGAATGCGGCATCGGCAGTGAGTAAGAAATCACTTTCTATTCTTAGAATTGCCTCTTCACTTTATCTGGAAAACCCTGAGCCAGATTTCATAGATCTAGAAAATGTCAGCAATATAGAAAGAGAAATTCTGGATAGAAAAACATATCTTCTTTTACTAGAATTAAAAAGGCCAGACTTAATTGATGATATTCTCTATCCACAAATAGAGCTAATGAAGAGAAACCTCGCAAGTTTTGCTAAGCGAGAGGATTTTACATTGATGAATACATTTAGTTCAGCTAACGAAAAGACAATACAGGTACTTCTAGAACTTCAGACGGGTTCATTGCCAGGAGTAAAAATTCACGTGGGACCTCCTGCAGATAATCCTAATGCAGTGAAATTTTATGAGAAATACAAAAGCGACCCATTGGTTTTAAGAGGGCCGTATGTGAAAAATGATAGGATATATGTGGAGTTGAAAAGGGATGAAACTGACTTCAAGATCATTCTCAAAAGTCAGCTAAAAAACATAAACTTTGGTCACAACCTCAATTTTCTGAAAGAAAAAATCAGGATTTATACGTCCAGGGAGAAGGTCTTATCATCTATGGTCTACCATGATTTTATCTCAGTTCAGGAGCCGCCTGATCTATCCTCCAGAAAAAATCTCGAGAAAAAGTAGATCCTGATCCGGAGATACAATAACATCTCTGGTTACCGGTGTCCCGTTAAGGAGATACACAAATCTTTCATCTGAGATTCCAAGCCTCTCCATCACCTCTCCAACGGAACAGGACTGTTCCAGTTTCTCCGATCTGCTTTGTCTACCAACAATTCTTATCATATCAACCTCGATAGCCCCGGGCAGATTCGAACTGCCGTCATCGGATCCAAAGTCCGGTATGCTTGGCCACTACACCACGGAGCTAAGCTATCTTAAAAATAATAAAAAAATTATGGGGTTATTTTAATTGCTCTTGTTGGGCAAACACTTTCACAGGCCATACAGAATATGCATTCATTTTCTCTTACTGGGTCGCATTTATCTGTTCTGTATTTTTCATAAAGCTGCTTGTCTCCCTTTATGTCCTTATCATTACCAGTACCCATCTGTCCAGGGTTCAGTTCCCACTCATATAAACTGACTGGGCAGACATCCATGCAGGCCCCATCGGCTATACATGTTTCCCAGTCAATTGCAACCTTAGTGCCATGTATTCCATTCTTTGTGGGATATGGTTTTCCATCTGCATCGGTCCTCTGTTTGCCCTCTGCCCTAACATCATGGTCATGATGCTTACCTGTTACAGGATAGTTCTCCGTGTCTTCAGCAAAATTTTCATCTATTGGTTTTGGTTTGTAATCCAGATCTTCGAGTTTTACCACCTAATCACCTAAACCCATATTATTAGAATGTTATTTAACGTTTGTGAGCTATATTAATTTTAGACAAAAAGTTACTGAAGATTGAATGAATTCTTGAGAATCTAGAATTTATTTTTAGTGGAAGTTTGCCGCTAATAGGATTATCCATGAATTTCTTGTTTGAATCAAAAAATCTAAAATACAAGTTCTTTTGAAGTTTTGTTTACGAAAACTATAAAAGATTGTTGATATATTTTTAACTCATAATGTAATAAGGGAACATGAAAGGATCCTCTGACAAGGTTTTAGACAGAAAGGGTATAGGGGAATTCGTCAGCACTCTGGTTAGGCAACTAAAATACAGAAGGGATGATTTCAAAGTAATGGGTCCAAGTGGAGGATTTACATCTCTGATTGATCTTGGAAATATTGCACTGGCTTTTAATACAGATGGTGTTGGAACCAAGGTTTTGTTAGCTGCAGAAGCAAATAAGTGGGAAGGTATAGGAATAGATTGTGTCGCAATGAATGTTAATGATACAATAACAATTGGGGCAGAACCCATCGCAATGGTAGATTATGTATCTCTTAGAGACACAGATATAAACATTGCAAAGGAAATTGGTGTCGGCCTGAATGTGGGTGCGCAAATGGCCAACATCTCTATTGTAGGGGGTGAAACTGCCCTCATTCCCGATCTTGTAAGAGAAATTGACGTTTCAGGATCGGTGATTGGGATAGCTCAAAAAAACCAGATAACCACAGGAGAAACAATCAAAGAAGGGGATCTTGTTTACAGTTTACAGAGCAGTGGCATTCATTCAAACGGATTTACCACAGTTAGAAAAATCATAAAAGAACAGGGACTAAAAATGGACGAAACTTTTCCAGGATACAATAAGAAGGTATCAGACGTTTTACTGGAACCCACCAGAATTTACGTGAGAGAAATTCTAGATATAATTAACCTTGTGGATATTAAAGGCATGGCGAACATTACTGGGGGTGGCTTTAAGAATCTTGTGAGAATGAAAGATATGAAATATGTAATAGATGACCCTGTTGAACCACAACCTGTTTTCACCACCTTAATGGATCTTGGAAATTTATCATACTCTGAAATGTATGAGATATTTAACATGGGAACTGGTTACGTGGTGGTTATCGATGCCGAGAGTAAACATGATTTTGTAAGTACACTCAGAAATCGCTTATCCATAAGAGAGATCGGTCACGTAGAAAATGGATCAGGTATTGAGATACCAAAATATGGTGTAAACCTGAAGGATTACTACTAAACTGTACCTACTAATTTTTATCCACTTGCAATTTTTCAGTTCTTTTGAATTCCCTATATATCGAAAGTGATTCCTTTCGCATTTCTCTGTATTTTATTTTAGATCTTCTGTATTTCTTACATTGCTTTTTGTCACTGTTTTCTGGATCATGAATAAATTCAACAGGGCAAGCATCTAGTTCTTTAACCCATTTCTTTATGAATTCTCCATTGGGATCAATTTCAATGCTATTTTTTAAGGGGATTGAATATCCTAAAGAATGGCCATGAAAAGTCAGAGCAGCCACTGACCCATTGCCATGATGAATAATTATTTGCCTCATCGGCATCCACAAGAGTATCCATGAACCATTCAGCACCATAAGTCCATTTTATAAGGTACAATTTTGTCAGGAAATCAGATACTAAGAGCCTTTTCCTATTATCAATCCAGCCCGCTTCCCACAATTTTCTCATGCTGCCATCAATTATGGGAAAACCAGTTTTTCCCTCTTTCCAGTTGATCAGCCTATCCCAATGTCCTGACCACGGAAAATTTTCCATCTTCTCATTTATGGACAGTATATTGCTGTATTGCCTTCTTGCATAGGAACAATAGAAGAACTCTCTCCATAAAAGATTTCTTCTAATTTTATCAACTCCTTCACTTTCCTTACCTGAAAGTTTTTTCCATAATCTCTTTACATTGATCTGCCCATGCCTTATATATGGGGAGAGTTCGGTGTTCTTCTTTTCCAGATTGCCCTCTAACAAATTCTTTAAAGTTAGGTTTGCCGCACTTTCTGAGGTGTCCCAATATTTTGCCAAATTTCTTTCCCATGATGAAAATTCTATTTTCCCATTTGTTCCTTCAGTCTCGTGAAACTCCGGTAAGTGTGTGGAGTCCTCTTCACCATAATCAAATCTCATTTCATTTGTTGTTTTGAAGAATTGCCCGAAATTTCCAAAATTAATCTTAATAGTTGAAATCATTTCGTCTGATAGAAGGTTGTTAGGTTCATACATTTTATTTTCTATCCCTCTGCTTAAGAAATAGTCATTGATTTCATTAAAAGCATATTTCACCCTTGGGAATGGAATTCTTTGGGAAACTATTCTTTCAATTTTATTCACGTTAATAATTTCTTTTAAAACAGGAATATAGCTTCCAGAGCTTTCAACAATGGGTATTCTTTCTATTCCGATTTTATTGGCCAGGTTAGTGAGGCTGCTTTTTACCCACCAAAGACTCGCACCACTAAGTTTCTCAAGCTTTGAATCCTTCAAAAAAATTGGGAAAATTATGTCATTTTTCTTAGTTGCGTCTTGAAGAATCTTGTTATCCTCTAGCCGCAGATCGTGTGACAGAATGTAAAGAGTACGCACATTATGGTGATAAAGGAATGATTAATAAAGTTAATAAACGAATTTGGCATGGACATTTATGAAGGTTATAGCAGTAGTAGACGAAGAAGATGTGCTTACTCCTCTAGAGTATGGTAATACAATTGTGGAGATAGACACTGAAACAAAACAGAAGAAGTTCTATGAGAACCCGGGCTTCGGGTCACCGTTCCAGGGAAAAGAAAGGGCAATGGCTGGAATTCTGACACTTAATGCAGATGCAATTATTGTCAAGGAAGGAGTCCTATGCCCTGGATCATACATGATGTCTAAGGGAAAGATGAAATACATTCCTGTGGAAGAAGAGAAATTACAGGAGATAGAACCAAAACTTAACGATATTGCAAAAAATGCTACACCTGAGCTTGATTTCAACATATACAGGGAATAAACAAATTTACAAACCTTAATTTTTTAAAAATTTTAATTTTGGTAGTATTTCTTTCAGATTGCTATTAAAAAAAATTTATAGAAGTTTCCTCATAACATTCTGAAGGATTCCTCCGTTATTGAAATATTTCACTTCCACTGGAGTGTCAAGTCTTATTTCAACCTCAATTTTTCCATCTTTTCCATCTTTCTTCTTGAAACTCAGTGTTGCGGAAGCATGTGGGGAAAGTTTTTCTGGCAATTTTAGATCAAAGTTTGAAAATGGATCTATGTTCAATGATTCAAAATTATCCTTTCCTTTGAATTGAAGTGGAAGAACTCCCATCCCCACAAGGTTGCTTCTATGAATTCTTTCGTAGCTTTCGGCGACAACAGCCTTCACGCCAAGAAGATAAGGTCCTTTGGCCGCCCAGTCTCTTGAGGAACCAGTTCCATATTCCTTTCCTGCGAATACAATTGAACCGTTTCCATCCTTAATATAATCCATTGAAGCATCGAATATCCACTCATCCTCACTTGCAATTTCCTTCTTTGTGTATGGGCCAACCTGTGATGCCATCTTATTGGAAATTCTGTTGTTTCCAAAAGTTCCACGCATCATTACCTCATGGTTTCCTCTTCTTGAACCAAAGGAGTTGAAATCTTCAGGTTTAACACCATTATCAATAAGGTACTTACCGGCTGGACTGGCCTTAGATATGGAACCAGCAGGAGATATGTGGTCAGTCGTTACTGAATCTCCGAAAACAGCAAGGCATTTCAGTCCTTTTATATCTCTAACATAATTAGGCAACTTCGATGAAAAGTTTTCAAAAAATGGGGGGTTCTTGATATAAGTACTTTTATTATCCCATTTATAAAGATCACCCTCCGGAGCATCCATTTCATTCCATAATTCACTAAATCCATAGACATTTGAATAGTTTTTTTGATAAAGATCTTCCTTAAGAACACTGGAAATAACGGTGTTAATTTCCTGGTCTGTTGGCCATATATCCTTCAGAAATACGTCCTTTCCATTCTTGTCCTTTCCAATAGGTTCTTTTCTCAGGTTTATATTAATTGTTCCTGCAAGTGCAAAGGCAACTACCAGTGGTGGTGACATAAGATAATTTGCCTTCACATTTCTGTGTATTCTTGCTTCAAAGTTTCGATTGCCTGAAAGTACTGAGACTGTATAAAGATCATTATTAACGATTGCATCTTCAATGGTTTTTTCAAGGGGTCCACTGTTTCCTATGCAGGTTGTACATCCAAATCCAACCAGATCAAATCCAAGTTTGTTAAGATATTGTTGTAATCCACTCTTCTCAAGATACTGGGATACGACCCTTGATCCCGGTGCCAAACTCGTCTTAACCTTTGGGTTAACAGTAAGCCCGAGGTCAACGGCCTTCTTTGCCAGAAGTCCGGCTCCTACCATCACTCTTGGATTAGAAGTGTTTGTGCAGCTTGTGATGGCGGCAATCACTACGTCACCATCTGTTAGATCCACATTTTTTCCCTTAAGCTTTACAGATGCAGTCTTCAAAGACACCTGAACCTGCCCGTTCTTACTATCCTTATGTGATTCTCCTGAAGACTCAAGGAACTTAAGGAAGGATGTTTCAGAATTCTCAAGCTTCACCATCTGCTGTGGTAGTTTTGGTCCTGCAATGGTGCTTTCTATCTGTTCAAGATCAAGATCAATTACTTCTGAATACTGAATATTATTCTGCACACCATACATTCCCTGTGCTTTCATGTACTCCCTGACAAGTTCTATGTGTTCCTTTTCTCTTCCTGTCAGTTCAAGATATGAGATTGTTTCATCATCCACTGGAAACAAAGCACAGGTTGCACCATACTCTGGACACATGTTAGACAGGGTTGCCCTGTCAGGAAGTGCAAGATGTTTGACGCCTTCTCCATAAAACTCTACAAACTTTCCAACGACATTGCTTCTTCTCAGCAACTCAGTCAGTGTCAATACCACATCTGTTGCAGTTACTCCTTCTTTTGGCTTACCGTGAAGATTAACGCCCACTACTTTTGGTGAGAGAAATGTTACTGGCTGGCCCAGCATTGCTGCTTCTGCCTCAATACCACCAACCCCCCATCCAAGGATTCCAAGACCATTGATCATTGTGGTGTGTGAATCTGTTCCTACTAGGGAATCAAAGTAGGCAGTCCTTTTTCCATCTTTCTCTGATACCTGCACAACCTTTCCAAGAAACTCCAGATTCACCTGATGCACTATACCTGTAGATGGTGGAATTATCCTCAAATTTTTCATGGATTTCTGTGCCCACTTCAAAAACCTGTATCTCTCCTTATTTCTTTCAAATTCCTTTTGTGAATTCTTCCTGAGGGCGTCTTCTGTACCGTAATAGTCTACCTGTACAGAGTGATCTATTACTAGATCCACAGGAACAATTGGCTCTATCTTCTCTGGATCTTCTTCCAGTTTTCTGAAAGCCTCTCTCATTGAAGCCAGATCTACAACTGCAGGAACCCCAGTAAAATCCTGCATTAAAACCCTTGCTACTGTGAAGGGGATTTCAAAGTCACCGGGATTTGATGGGGTCCTTGAAAATATATTCTTTAGATCCTCCTCCCTTATGGATTCTCCGTCAAAATTTCTCACCATTGCTTCCATGATGATCCTTATGCTCATAGGAACCCTGTCTATATTTGGCACTTCCTTCTTAAGCTTTTTCAGTGATACAATACTGTATTTTTTATTTGCAACTTCTATCTGATCATAAAACTCTTCTTTTCTCATATTTCTAGATGTTAAACTCAATTATAAGTTTTGAAAGTATTTTAAATACCATATCGAAACATTTCTCATACTTTGGTTTTTGAAATCAATTTAATTATGGGATATTATAAATGTGGTACAAGTTAAAATAACAGTTCATTCTTATGCCATATGGGAAATTACATTCTACAACCAGATATCCATGAAGATAAGATTTGTTTCGTTTCTGAAGATGATCTGTTTATAAGTGATATAGACGGGCATAATTCAAAAAGAATCGTTTCTGGTCTTGGGGTTATCAGCAGTCCAAAATTCTCAGAAGACGGCACCCACATAGCTTTTCGACTCATGAGAGGAGTACATAATGGAGTAAATGAAATTTTTGTATGTGACTCTGAGGGTGGTTCACTGATTCAATTGACTCATATAGGATCACCTGCAACAGGAATTGCAGGATGGATAAATTCTACCAGTATCATGATATACTCTGATATATACGAACCTACGAGAGGACTAACTGAGTTCTACTCTATAAATCTAAAAACAAGAAAAATGGAAAAGACAGAATACGGATACGGAAACACAATCCAGTTTTCTGATAAAGGTATACTTCTGGGAAGAAATACAATGGAGGTACCATACTGGAAAAACTACAGGGGAGGAACTAGGGGTAAGGTTTGGTTCAAATTTAAGGAGAGCAAAAAATTTGAGAAACTACTTGAAATTGAGACAAATATCCACTCTCCAGTAGTAATAGGATCAAAATTATACTTTGTAACTGACAGAGACGGAACTGCAAATGTATATGCCTACGATTTCTCAGTTAGGAAAATAGAGAAGCTTACAGATTTCAAGGAACACGACGTTAGACCTATGAATGGTAATGGAAATAACCTCGTATTTACTATTGCAGGTGAACTTTACTTATTCGATATAAAAGAAGGAAAATCTAGAAAAATAAAAATAAAGATCGATTCTAAATTCACCGCTAAAAATTACGAGTTTAACAATGTGGCCGAGAATATAGAAAGGATACACCTCTTCGATGAAGAAAATGTTTCTATAGTATCACGGGGAAGAGGTATTCTGAAGGGCAAATATATGAATGCTCCCGTAACTCTAAACTCAACTTTTCATGGAAGGATCAGAAACATAGATAGGCTAGATGGCGAAAGGTTTGCAGCCGTGCAGGAGATAGACGGAGAAGATGGTCTAGTAATATACAGAAGGAATGGGAAAGAAGAAAAGTCAATTCCAATGGATATTGGAATTATTATGAATATGAGAGCAATAAAAGGATCAGAGAATGTTATAATATCTAATAACAGACATGAACTTTACATCATTGATCTGAAGTCAGGCTCAAAAACCTTTATTGATAAGAGTCCAGGAGGAAGGCTGAACGACTTTGACATTAGCAATGATTCTAAACTTGTAGCATATTCATTTGGACTTTCTTCAAATCGTTCACAAATTAGGATCTATAACATAGAGGAAAAGAAGATATACGAGGCAACATCAAAATCTGCATATGATTTTTCTCCGTCTTTTGACAGTTCAGGAGCATTTCTCAATTACCTCACGAACAGAGCTCTCGACCCAACCTATGATAATCTTATATTTGACCTTGGTTTCATGACAGTATTCAAACCATACTCAATTGCAATAAAGAAGGGAGGCAAAAATCCATTTCTTGGAATGCCTCCAAAGTTCTCCAAGGAGGACGAGGAACTGCCATATGACCTTGAAAACCTTAAGATAAAATCTCAGGCCTTTCCCATTGAACCAGATAATTATGTGGAGCTGAAGTCTGGAAATTCAGTCGTTTTCTACACAAGATCTAAAATTGAAGGTTCAACCAGGCACTATAATTTAGGAGGTCAAAATAAAAAGAAATCAACCTTACTATGTTATGATTTCACGAAGCGGGAAGAGAGAATGGTAATTGATGGTATCAACAGCTTCAGTCTATCCGAGGACAGAAAGAAGATTCTCATTGGACGAAACGGTGACTATTTCACCATAAACTCTGACTCGACGGCTGAAAATCAAAAGGACCTTGAAAAAGGAAAGTTAGATCTGTCAGGGCTGACAATCAGAAAAGATCGTATGGAAGAGTTCAGACAGATGTTTAATGAAACCTGGAAGCTTATGAGGGAAGGTTACTGGAGCAGTGAAAAATTATCCAGATGGGGAAAAGTGAAGCAAAAGTATGAAGGCCTTATTTCAATGATAAATACAAGAGCGGAATTATCTGATATTCTTAAGAAGATGCAGGGAGAACTTGGGACATCCCATTCCTATGAGATAGGTGGAGATCTTACAAATGTAGACTATTACCCATCAGCCAGACTGGGTGCATTCACAGAAGAAACTGAAAAGGGAGCGTATATACGTAAGATATACTGCGGTGATCCATCAAATGAAGGTGAAAAGTCACCATTACTAACAACAGGGCTTGAAATTCATGAGGGAGATCTTATAAAAAGAATTGACGGAATGGATATTAATCTTGATTACGGCGTGTTTGAGGCACTTCTAAATAAAAAAGAGGATACTGTTAATATTGTGGTTTCAGGTAAGGACAAGAAGGAAAGTGAATATGAGATAAAACTCCTAAGTAACCATAGAAATTTAATTTACCGGGACTGGGTTGAAAGCAAGAGGAGATATGTTCATGAGAAGAGTAGGGGTAAGGCTGGGTACATACATATTCCAGATATGGGTCCAGCAGGCTTTACAGAATTTTATAGATTATTCTCAGAAGAGACAACTTACGAGAATTTGGTGGTAGATGTCAGGTATAACGGAGGTGGACATGTTTCACAGCTTATTCTTGATAAACTAGGAAGAAAATTCCTCGGGAAAGATATCTCAAGATTTGGTGAACCAGAACCATATCCAAGCTACAGCATCAGGGGTAAGATGGTTTGCGTAACCAATGAGTATGCAGGATCTGATGGCGATATATTCAGCCACGCATTCAAGTTGATGAAGCTTGGGGAACTCGTGGGTACCAGAACATGGGGAGGCGTTATTGGTATTAACCCAATGACAAGACTCATAGATGGAACCGTTGTCACTCAACCGGAATATGCATTCAGCTTTATTGATGTGGGTATGGGTGTTGAAAATTACGGAACAGATCCAACAATAGAGGTTGAAGTTTCTCCAGAAGAATTTGCTTCAGGCAAGGATCCACAGCTGGACAGGGCACTAAAAGCAATTCTTTAGATGAAATTCAACATTTTATTATTCCAAATGTAAATGTTTCTAATCTCTCGTATAGGATAATCTTTTATTCCTCAGATAACATAATGTTTGTATGATATCAGATCAGAGGGCCCAAGACACAGTGAACCAAATCAGGAACATAATGATATCTGAAAGAAGAAGTCCAAGAACTGTTAAGCAGTACTCATTTCTTCTAGAAGTCTTTTTAGAATTTATTAAAAAACCTCTTGAACAATGTGATTCCAGTGATATAGAAAAGTACAAATTCTATCTGGCGACGGAGAGAAATTATTCAAAAAATAGCCAGTATCTGGCAGTTCAGGCACTAAAGTATGCAATGAAGGTGAAGGATATTAAAATTCCAAAGAATCTGACGCCACCCAAGAGATCCAGAAAAATGCCAGTTTATCTAAGCGAAAATGAATCATCACGTCTTCTAAGGGCAAGCAGTAAAAACCCAAGGGATTATAACATAGTAAATTTACTTTTAAATTCAGGTCTGAGGGTCAGTGAACTGTGCAATCTGAAAAGTGAAGATGTAGAGTTTGACACAGGAAAAATAATGATTCATGGAGGAAAGGGAGATAAGGAAAGGATTGCACTGGTTTCTGATAAGGTAATGGAATCTTTGAAGTCATATTATAAATCAAAATTGGAAAGAAAGGTTAATTCTCCCTATTTCTTCACAAGCAACAAGGGTAGTATGTTCCATACTTCAACAATAGAGAAGATAATAAGGACTATTGCTAAGGAAGCAGGTATCACAAGAAAAGTAACACCTCACACACTGAGGCATACTTTTGCAACAAATATTCTTAAAAACGGAGGTGATATAAGATTCATTCAGACACTTCTTGGGCATTCCAGCATAAGTACCACTGAAATATATACTCATCTTGACAGTGATACTATGAGAGAAATGTATAAAAAGTTCGGACCTAAATATAATGAGGAATTAAAATAATCTCCTAACTTACTTTATTTAAAAACTCAACGAAGATTACCAGAAATAACTGGAAATATATTCCGAGCCAGTCACTATTGAAACATTAATATTTAATTCTCTAAAAAAATAAACTATTTTAAAAGAAATATATTTTTTAAAAAGTCTGGGAAAAAATTTACTGTTTTGGATAGAAGGATTCTACCTTTGTCCTGTTTCCTCCATGGTCATACATGAAAACTCCTTCTTTTTCGTCCAGTGTTTTCTTGTGAGAACCATCACAATAAGGCTTATTTCCCGACAACCCACAAGCACATATATGTAGTTCCTGATCTCCAGCCTTTATCACATAGGGTCTATCTTTTTCATGTAATACTATTCTTGACATAGTTACCAATTTATCATATCAATTGATTACTAAAGGATTTTCCTTTTTTTAAACTGAGATATCTTATGGAAGTTTTTTTTGTAATTCTAACAATAGTATTTCCTAGTATTTTCTGGAAACTAGGTAATCTGCAAACCACTTAAGGAAGTCCTTCTGTTCCTGATTTCCATCTATTCTATCTGCATATCTTTTTCCCGCTTCTATAAATCTATCGATCAGCCATCTTGAGTAATCGAATGATGTAGTTTGTTTCACAATATTCTTCAATCTTTCAAAATCCTCATCGCTTATATCTCCAGAGTTCAGGCAACCATTTATGAAATTGCGGTCATTTTCATGGGATTTCTCTATTGCCTTTATCATCAGTAGGGTCTGTTTTCCTTCATTTACATCACTTTTAGGTGGTTTTCCAATTTCCTCCTGTGTTCCGAATAGGCCAATTACATCATCATGGAGCTGAAATGCCAGTCCAACCAGATTACCATAGGCCTTAAGCGCATTCAAATTCTCACTTTTACCTGCAAGGTATGAGCCCAGTAAAAGTGGTCCTTCAAGGGTGTATTTTGCCGTTTTTCTGAGGTGAAGCCTTATGAGGTCATTCATCTTTAGTTTCACTCCTGCACTCGAAAACATGTCAAGTCCTTCACCATATCCGGTAGTTTTTATTATTTCTATAAGTTCACCCATTGCTCTGTACTTAATGTCCAGAGGAAAGTCACTTCTGTTTAATGCGTCAAAGGAATAGTCCACTGCGAGATCTCCTGCAACAATGGCAAGTGATTCAGCCATATGTTCCTTATCTTTTATATCTCCAAGCATTTCCTCAACCTTCCTGTGAAAACTCTTGAAGCCCCTTCTCAAATCACTTCTGTCCATTATATCGTCATGAATCAGAAAGAATGATTGGGAAAGCTCAATGCTGATCGCCGCTTTGTATATTTCATCCCCTTTTCCACCAAACATTCTGTAGGCAGTAGCTATCAATATTGGCCTGACTCTCTTGCCCCCATTCATTGTGTAGTTTCTGAGTTCCCTTACTATTTTGATCATTTCTTTATCTTTCACATCATTCAGGACAAATTGAAAATACTCTTCAAGGGCATCATTTATCCTGTTTTTTTCTGCGTTCATGTATTTTTTGAATTTTTCTGTTGAATCAGCATCAACCATGGCATGTGATTTCTTTTAACCATAAAAGCGTAAAGCTTTCCCTTTATAATCATTGAATTAATGACACTTTACTTATGCCCGAGATATGCTGTGGTATTGATGAGGCAGGAAGAGGACCAGTTATAGGTCCCATGGTCATGGCAATAGTCTGTTCTGATGAGGAAACAATGTCAGTAATTGGTGCCAGGGACTCAAAGACTCTTTCTCCTAATTCGAGAGAGAATTTATTCGTAAAGATCAAAGAAAGAGCATTAAGCGTTAACTTTAGAATAGTAAACCCATCTGAAATAAACGAAATGATGAATATAATGACACTCAACGAAATAGAGGAAAAAGTTTCCATAGACCTGATTAAAGAATATGGAAGAAATAGGATTTACGTTGATGCATTTGATGTTAACGAGCAAAGATTGTCCATGAAACTAACCAGCGCAACGGGTATAAATGTAATATGCAGGCATAAGGGAGACGTGCTATTTCCTGTGGTATCGGCAGCCTCAATTATAGCCAAGGTCATAAGGGACAGAGAAATTAGGGAAATAACAAGAACTTATGGTGACGTTGGTTCAGGATATCCATCCGATCCAAAAACCATTCAGTTCCTTAAAACATCTATCAGGGAAGGCATAGACCTTACTCCCATAATCCGAAATAAATGGAGTACTTACCTAAGGATAATGAAAGAAGAAAAACAGAGAAGGCTATAATGAAACAAGTTAATAGAGAAAAATAAAACATTAGATTAAAGTATTATTCTGAATTGTTGAACTGTGCCAGAAGAAATAAAAAACCCGGATGAACTGAGGGATAGAGATGAAATTGCAGATGATTATAACGAGAGAGGAATTGCATTCTTCAACCTCAAGAAATATCCTGATGCAATAAAGGAGTTCACCAAGGCCATAAAGATACTGTCCAACGATCCAGATTACCACTTCAACAGAGGTCTTGCTTATTATTCAATGAGAATGTATGAGCAGGCAGTTAAGGACTACAGGAACGCCATATCAATTATACCTGAAAACGCTGACTATCATAATGCACTTGGAGCAGCATTGGAAGATTCAGGAATGGCAAAGGAAGCCGTTGAAGAGTTTAACAAGGCCATAGAACTTGAATCAGATATTCCCGATTTCTTTTACAACAGAGGAAATGCTCTTTTCAAAATTGGAAAGAAGGAAGAAGCATTAAAAGATTACTCTGAAGCTATAAGGCTAAATAGCATGGATCAAATCTTTGTTTACAAGAGATACGAAACACTGATGGAAATGGGAAGATTTGAGGAAGCGTTAAAAGATATTGAAAAGGCAATCGAAATATCGCCAGAAAACGGAAGTTACTACCTTTTAAAATCTGATACACTGGTTGAACTTGGCAGAAAAGAAGAAGCCAAGAAAATACTGGATGAAGCATCAAGATTCAGTGTAGATATTAACGAAATAGAAGAAAGGAAGCGAAAGCTTGAGTGAATGAATCTAATGGTGAAAGTTTCGCAAAATCCAGTTATGGATCTATCAGCCTTAAACCATATCAGATTGATGCAATAAATTTCGCTGTTGAATGCCTGTTGAAACAGGTTGTACCCATAATCGAATCTCCAACAGGGTCAGGAAAAACAATAATATCAATTATTTCCTCAATTATATACGCAAAGAAAACAGGTAAAAAGGTACTTTACCTTACGAGGACAAATTCTCAGCAAGAACAGATTCTGAAAGAACTTAAGATTCTTTCCAAAGCAATGGATTTCAGAGCAATTGCAATGCAGGGAAGGGTAAATATGTGCCCGCTTTACATGGAACTTGAAAAAGAATCAGACTTCACAACCGAATCTTTATCGAAAATGTGTTCATCAAGAAAGAAGAGAACCAAAGAAAGGAAGGAGGGCGGATGCTACTATTACAACAGTGGTATCTCTTCAGATGAAACTAGGGAATACATTCTTGAAAATATCCAATCACCAGAGGACATTTTCGAAACACTAAGATCAAGGAAAATATGTCCATATGAATCTCTAAAATTTGCAATGAGAGATGCAGACCTTGTTGTAATGCCTTACTCATATTTTATAAATTCAAATATGGCAATTACAACCATATATAACTGGAGAACTTCGAGAGAAAACCTTGTTATAATAATTGATGAAGCTCATAACCTTCCTGATATAGCACGAGAATCGAACTCACTGGAAATATCCATGAATACTGTAAACATCTCAGAGAAGGAGGCGGTCGACTTCGGAGACCCAGAACTTCAGCCTTCTGTACATGTATCTGATTTCATGGAGGCGATACGGGTATCCATGATTGAATTGACCCGTGAAATGGTTGAAAAACAGAAGGAAAAGCGGATCATGTTCAGGGATATATATGAGGAAATGAGTATCTACATGAAGCGAAAATCGGACGAGATAGAATACATGGTTGATGCTCTCATAGCATTTGGATCTCAAATAGAAGATCAGAAGGAAAATCTTGGAAAGGTTCCCATGTCGCACATTAAAATTCTTGGAGAGAAGCTGAAGTTCCTCAGATTTGCTGAGTATGACAGATTCATATGTATAGTCTCAAGGGATGAAGAGGAAAAGCTTGAGGCATACTGTCTGGATCCATCAATTGTTCTTGAACCACTGTTCCGGTCTTCCACCATTCACGTCTCTGCAACTCTTGATCCTGTGTGGCTTTACACCAACATGACTGGAATAGAAAATTTTGAATTTAAATCCATTAAAAATATATTCCCTGCATCAAATCTACTGGTTCTCTACAGGGATGATCTTACAACAAAATATTCCGAATTCGGAAATGAGATGGCTGATGAATATGTTAAGGTAATAAGTGATATCGTTACAGGTCTTGACCGGAAGTCAATGGTATTCTTTCCCTCATTTAATACTATG
The DNA here is from genome assembly GCA_027316895.1 of Thermoplasmatales archaeon. Taxonomy (GTDB): domain Archaea; phylum Thermoplasmatota; class Thermoplasmata; order Thermoplasmatales; family Thermoplasmataceae; genus Cuniculiplasma. The sequence goes on from DAHVFT010000001.1 coordinate 125,957, forward strand.
CATTATATAGAAACAAGGGTAAAATTTCCCCATCTGTCAGAATCAAGATCCATGACACAGCGTGATTTTCAACATCTTATATCTCTTTACAGAAAGGAAAATCAACCATTGTTTGGTGTTATGGGTGGAAGATTATCCGAAGGAATAAATCTACCAGGAAACCTTCTCGAAGTTGAAATAATAGCAGGCATTCCATTCCCGAAACCCACAATAAAACAGAGGGCTCTATCTTCATATTACGATCTGTTATTCGGGTCAGGATGGCAGTATGCTTTTCTATTTCCAGCAATTATTAAGATAAGGCAAACAATGGGCAGGGTAATAAGATCTGAAGAGGATATTGGAGTGATAATAATTTTAGATGGAAGGGTTCAAATGCTGGAGCCCTACATAAATGCAAGGTTAAGCAACAATATCAGAGATGATATCAATTCCTTTTTCAGTAGTCACATTAAATAATACCTACAAGTTTAATTAACGGTATTACATTTTATTATTATGGAAGTCGTGAACTCATTCACACTTATCCCTGGAACCATGGCAAACTGTTATGACGTTTCTTACAATGGAAAACGGTTCCTCATTGACGCTGGAACCAAGGGCTCAGGAAAAAAGATTGTGGAATATTATAATGCACTGAAGACAAAACCAGATATAGTACTCATAACCCATTATCATCCCGATCATATTGGTGGGCTGTCACTGGTAAAAGAAACCTTTAATCCTGTTATATATGTGCCAGATGGTGAAATAGACGTTGTTAAGGGACAGAAGAAGATGACCCCTGCCAGTAGTTTAATGTCCAGATTTGTGGCAACTGTAATGAAATCAAAACCTGTAAAGGATGTAAGGCCTGTCTCGGAATTGAAATATGATGGAATAAAGGTTATAAAATCAAATGGGCACACACCAGATAGCACATCATACCTTTTCACCAGTCTCAAGGCACTTTTTGTTGGTGATGCAGCAATGAAAAACGGTGAGAAAGTAACCGTTAACAGGGGTTTCACTCTCGATTATAACAAAGCGTTATCATCCATTCAGACCCTGAGTGAAGAAAAGGAAGCCACAGTATTTCCGGGACACGGTAAGCCATTCAGATTTGATGGAGGAAATCATGAGGCTATTCGGGAGGAATAATTCTAAAAAAGGGTTATTAAATACCAATACATATTCAAGCATAGAAATGCAGAGAGAGGAACTACAGGAACATGTGGTCCGAAGAATAGAGCCATATGAGATTAAGAGAGCGATGGAGATTTCACAGAAATCTCTGTCGGAAAGGTATTCCAGAGACCTTATGATGGAAATTTACCAGGGCTGGCCAGATGGGTTTATTGTATACTCAGTAAGGGACAGAATATTTGGTTTCCTCGCAGGAAAGAAGGTGACACAAAGTGAAGCAAGAATACTTATGCTTGCAACAGAAGAAAAATATCGAAGCCTGGGTATTGGTGGGGAAATCATTGAAAACTTTATTCAGACATGCCAGATTTACGGTTTTATAACTGTAAGGCTTGAAGTGAGGACAGACAATAGGAGGGGAATAGAATTTTACCAGAGACATGGGTTTATGGTTACCTCCATATTGAGAAATTATTACAGTGATGGCTCAGATGCTTATGTAATGTGGAAGCAGCTAGTTTGAGAACACTTCCAATCTTGTAGTCTGTTGGGCTTTTACTGTTACTGGTTTTTCAATTTTTATTACGGTGCCATGGGTGTAAGACTCCTTCAGGCTGCCATTGATTATCCCACTCCCACTCAGTATTCTTAACAGATTTCCATCTTCTGGTGTTATGGTTGCAGAATAATCATCTTTCACAAGATATTCTGTTATACCCAATCTGTCATTTTCAAAGATATCCTTCTTGTATCCAAAGCTGGTATCTTCCCTGCCCTTATATTCGGATCTTGCCTGTTCAAGCTCTTTCTCACTGTCCACCCCGATCCACAAAGAATCCTCCTTGTATGCTCCAAGGAGTCTCCTCTTGGCTATTTCAGGAAATACAGTTATCTCAACATCCTTTCCATTGTATTCATTGAAAAAAATCTCCCTTATCGAACTCTTAATATAATAAAGACCAGAGTTTATGTAATGTTCCAGAACTGGTTTTTCCCTGAAAGAAGTAACCTGGTCTCCATTCATTTCCACTATGCCGTAAGGACTTCTCATTCTTGTCACTAGCATTGTCATTCCAAAAGCGGATTCTTTTGAGAACTTTCTGAAGTGTTCGAAGTTAATATCTGTAATGGTATCACCATTCCTCAACATTACGTCTTCATCACCAACAGTTTCAAGGAGATTCCTTATGGAATAAAGTGTACCCATAGGTTTCTCTTCCTTTAGATAATGGAATCTTATTCCATCGTGGACTTTCCCATATCTATCCTCTATTTTTTCACCAAGATGTCCTGATAGTACGTAAATATCTTCAATTCCAAGATATTTAAAATCCAGTATCTGTCTGTCCATTATGGTATAGTTTGGTTTTATTTCAACTAAAACTTTTGGAATCTCATCAGTAATCGGTTTCAATCTCTTGCCGTATCCTCCGGACAAAATTGCTCCTATCATTCATTCACACTTATTCCAAGTAGTAAAAGGAGATATTTTATAATTTGTCAACAAAACGACGCTTCACTGGCTATATTTAAAAAATATTGAAATTATTTACATAATCTTCAAGGCTTTCGCTCCGTTCTCAAAAGCCTCTAGCGTTCTCTTCAGGTCATCTTTGGAATGTACAGCCGAAGGCATGACACGTATCCTGGCAACTCCCTTTGCGACCGTGGGAAAAACAATTGGTGAGGCAAAAACTCCCTCATTTTTATATAGATAATTGCTGAGTTCAAGAGTCTTTTTCTCATCTCCTATGACAACAGGAGTAATCGGTGTCTTTGTGGAGGTGAGTCTGAAACCCGCATCTCTAAATCCTTTCTGAAGGAAGTTTGCGTTTTCCCACAGTTTCTTGACCAGTGAATCATCTCTTTCCATTATTTCTATGGACTTCAAAACTCCTGCAGTATCTCCTGGATTCAACGCACTGCTGAATAGAAATGGTCTTGCCCTCTGTTTAAGCAGATCTATTAATTTCTGACTTCCTGCGACAAAGCCCCCCATAGAACCCAGAGCCTTGGAAAAAGTACCCATTTCAATTTCTACCTTACCCTGAAGACCGAAGTGATCAACTATTCCTCTTCCATTCTTTCCAAGTACACCTTCACCGTGGGCATCATCAACATAGAACATTGTATCATACTTATCCTTTAATTCCTGTATCTCCTTCACAGGTGCTATATCCCCATCCATGCTGAAGACACCATCTGTGACTATTAGTGATCTTTTTCCCTCCTTTCTATGTTCCTTAAGGTTTTTTTCAAGATTTTCAACTGACATGTGATCGTACACATATCTCTTTGCCGAACTCAACCTCATGCCATCAATTATACTTGCATGATTTAATTCTTCACTGAAAATCACATCCTCCTTGCTCACAAGAACAGGTATTGTTCCAAGATTTGCAAGCAACCCTCCCTGATATACGAGCGCTGATTCCATGTGCTTGAAGGATGCTACTTTTTCCTCTAATTTCATGTGTATTTCCATAGTCCCTGCTATGGATCTTACAGCTCCTGCTCCTATCCCATATTCATCAATAGCTTCAACAACTGCTTTCTTTACCTCTGGATTATTTGCGAGTCCAAGATAATTATTGGAACACATATTGAGAACTTCCTTTCCCTCAATCTTCACTTGAGCTCCCTGAGAAGTTTCAAGAATTCTTATAGGCACATATCTGCCCTCATTTTTCAAATTTTCCAGTTCCTGGTCAACCCATTCTAAACTTGTCATGATTAAGAATGGCGTACTTAAAGAAAAAATTAACTATGTATTAAAAAGGTACCAGTGTAAAATATAACCTCTTATTCTTTTTTCCCTTGTTCTCTATCTTCTGCAATTTTATCTGGCCAAGCTCTCTGGTATTCGAAACGTGTGTTCCCCCATCAGCCTGTTCATCTATCCCGACTATCTCAATGATCCTTACAATAGAAAGGTTCTTTATAAGTTCTCTACCTGGTGCTGTTCTTGAAATATTTGGTATTTTCACTGCTTCTTCCCCTGATATATATTTTACCCTGATATCGTGATTTTCCATTATGGCTCCATTAACTCTGTTTATTATCTCCTGTGCTATATCCTGAGAAAAATCCTCAATGGAAAAGTCCACTCTCGCCCTATCCTCATATATCTGACTACCGGTGATCAGACCTTCATAATCAGGCATTTTATTTACAATTCCATCTATGAGATGAATAGAGGTATGAAACTTCATGTAACTGTATCTTTTATCCCAGTCTATGGTTCCATGAAAGTGATCTCCTTCCTTTAAATCATCAAAAGGACCGTCGATAAGAAGAAGTACCTCTTCTCCCTCTTTTACGGTGTTACCAACCCTGTACTCTTTTCCATTTACAGTAAGAATTCCTGAATCTCCTGGCTGCCCTCCTCCTGAAGGATAGAAAACTGTTCGATCAGGAATAATCCCTTTATCATTAATCCTGTTAATTCTGCCATCACATTCCTTCAAATATGAATCGTTGAAATATAATTTCTCCGTCATTATTTTTCTATTATAACATTGTATATATCTCTATGCAATCGTGTCAGTTATATCAACTCCTACTGTTATCTCATTTCCAAAAAATTAAGAGTATTGAAGATATGCGCAACAACGAGAAGTTTCTGGGATAGGTCATTTGAATACATAATGGGCATTTTTGCGTTCATTGCTCCACTCATTTCAACCTACATAATAGTGAGGCTACTTTCAAGAAAAAACACTGCATGGTTATTTGTAATAATTAATGTCATAGTTATTTCCATTATCCCCTTCATTTTTGGATTGTTTTTCAGACTTTCATCAATTCTGGATATAGCAATACTGATGATTATTTACTCTCTCATATTCGTTCCAGTGACAACATCTATATTAAGATCAAGAAGAAAGAGGTTAAATTTCCAGGGAAAATGGAATATTCTAACAGCATTTAGAAAACACTGGGTAATTTACGCAGCTTCAATGGTTTTTTATACATTCAGCCTAGTATTCATATGGTCCTTTGCCTTTGATGTTCCATCGTCCTTAAGCAACCTTATTTTCTATGTTTTCACTGGGTTTCTCACATTTTATTATCTTATACTTGGATTTGGCATAGCCAGAGTGGGCATGGAAGAAAAGAGGAAAAGAAAGAGGGAGATGGAGCAGAACAGAGAAATTCAATAATTGTATACTTTTAAAATTTTTACCACAAATATTCTTAAGCTGATTTTTAATATCAGAGTATGGATAGCACTGGTATTAGAATACGATTGGCAACAATACTGGCAGGAATAGGTATAGCAGTTATTGCTGGTCTTATAATTTCAGTGGTGGCAAATTATTTCTTTAACCTATCGTATTCTTTTTCATTTCTTGGAATAATACTTGTGATTGTGCTCATAATGGACATTGCTCAATATCTTCTTTCTCCATATATTATAGGAAGAATGTATCATCTGAGAAAGGTAAATCCACAGGATCCATCAACCGCATGGCTGTATGCTTCCTTACAGCAGGTATGCAGCTATAATAACCAGAGGGTTCCGGAACTTTTCATTGCCGAAACTCCAGTAGCAAATGCATTTGCATACGGTTCCCTTCTTTCAGGAAGAAGAATGGCAGTGACAAGAGGTCTCCTTAACATTCTCAATAGAGATGAGGTTGAAGCTGTAATGGGTCACGAAATTGGGCATCTTAAGCATCATGATGTTGCGCTCTTACTGGCAATAGGTTTGATACCAACCATAATCTTCTACTTTGGGTATTCCATGTTATTTGGAGGAGGAAGAAAGGGTGGTAACGGTTCAATATTCATAATAGCACTGGTAATGATGGGTGTGAGTTTTGTATTCAATATCATGATCCTTGGGGTTAACAGGATGAGGGAGTCATATGCCGATGTAAATTCAGCCCAAACAATACCCAGTGGAGCCGAAAACCTACAGACTGCTCTCGCTAAAATTGTAGCCTCAACACCCCAGAAAAAGCATCTTAGAAAAAGTGCAGGAAGTTCAACAAGCAGTATGCTGATGTTTTCCGGGCTTGATCAGGGAGAAATGAAAGATCACAGGAGACTTTTAGAGGAATGGAAGCATATGAAAATATCACTTTCGCAGTCAATTTTTAGTGATCATCCTCATCCTGCAAAGAGGATACAAATGCTTGAAAAACTAAAGAAAGTTCAATAGTTAAATATAACAAAAAAGGTCTATAAGAGAGGTTTTTTCGATCTTACCAATTAGGGGAATAATTTCAATGCTCTTACTCCGGATTCTCTTTCATTCTGGGGGGTATCCTTCTTAGTATAAATGCACCAACGAGGATCAGAACTGTTAGCGCAAGACCTCCATAAATACCGCCTATATATTTCGTGTTAAGAAAAATAAACACTAGAATTGCTGCCACGATCATTACATTAGAAATAATGTCGTTTCTTCTGGAAAATGGACTGGGCATTTTTGGAATGCTTTTCTCAAAATAACCTGTTAGGGCGAGATATATCATCGCCAGAAGAGTGTATTTACTGTCGTTTATTTCCGCTACAACATCATTATCTTCTCTCCTGATTGTAAGAACACTGATATTAGAATCACGTATGGCCGTTTCAGAATTTTTCTTTGAAACAATTGAACCAAGTTCATTCAATTTGACGAAATATTCTTCATTTCCAATAACAACGTTAAGGTTTCTTTTTATAATTCCTGCTCTCCCATTTGAATCGTAAATTACAAGTCCGGCAGTGTTTCTTTTTATTATTGCATTGAAGTTACCTGAAATATTTATTGACAGATTTCCGGCAAATCCTGACCTGGTGATCGATGCAAATTCTCCCGTGCCAGAATCTACCTTGCCACTTGCATAGGTGAATTTCATCGGTTGCAATCGTAACAATCAATTATTATCTTTTCCCTGTTTGATTAACGATACCTGATCCAGTTGTGCCAATATTTTTATACGAAAGAATAATCAGTCTTTTTAGGGTCTAATGAAACAGAGAAACTACAACAAATTTTGCAGGGATTTCTCTGGATATGTCCGCGTCATGAATAAAGGAGGTTGCCTGAAGTGAGAAGATACCTTCTTCTCGAGGATGGCTCGTCCTTTGAGGGGAAGGCATTTGGTTCATGTGACAATTCAACAGGTGAACTGGTCTTCAATACATCTTTCACAGGATATTATGAAATAATGACTGATCCATCATACGGAGGTCAGATCATAGTTTTCAACTTCCCCTCAATGTTTTACTATGACTATATGAAGGATGTAGCCCAGAGTGATGGGATAAGCGCAAGTGGAATAGTGGTCAAGGATGGAATCATTCCAGGAAACGGTACTTTTAAGATTCTGGATGATCTATTAAAATTGAAACATGTTCCAGGAATATATGGTATTGATACCAGAAAGTTAACCCAAAAAATAAGGGATTCTGGTAATCTTAAGGGGATCATAAGCTCTACAGATAGGATGCCAGATCACTTCTCAGAAATGGATACTGAGGATTTAATAAAAAAATTTTCAACAGAAGAATCGTATAATATTATGGGCAAAGGTAATAAGAACATTCTCTTTATTGACATGGGGACAAAGACATCACTCCTAAGGGAAGTTTCACAGCTAGGCGATCTTGAAGTTGTGAATATCTTCAATCTTCCAAAAAACTATGAAGATTATGATGGAATCTTTCTGTCAAACGGTCCCGGCGATCCAGGTAACAAAGTATTCAGTGAACTCAAGGGAGAACTGAAAAATGTGATAGGTAAGGTACCAGTCTTTGGTGTTTGTTTAGGACACCAGATAATTGGTGAGGTTATTGGAGGCAGGATAGAAAAGATGAAATTCGGTCATCATGGTTCAAATCATTCTGTTTGGAATGGACAAAGATCGTTTATTACATCGCATAACCATAATTTCAGAATAGCAGAAGATTCACTGAATATTAAGGGAGTGGATATAATGTACAGGGACCTGAATGACGGCACTCCTGAAATGATGGGAATAGAGGACAAAATGCTTCTAAGCGCACAGTTTCATCCCGAAGGCTCGCCTGGACCAAGGGATAGCACCGGATTTTTTAATTTAATGAGGAGTGTAATGGATGGTATCAGAAACTAGTGAAGAGGTTATGAGGGTACTTGTGATTGGTTCAGGTCCTGTGGTTATAGGGCAATCTGCAGAATTTGATTATGCAGGAACTCAGGCATGCAGGATATTAAGGGAAAGAAGCATTTACACAATCCTCCTTAATTCTAATCCAGCAACAATTCAGACTGATAATTACAACGCAGACAGGGTATATATTGAACCCATAAACGTGGAAAATGCAGAACGTATAATTGAAACCGAGGGAGTGACCCACATAATAGGATCAATGGGAGGACAGACAGCTCTGAATCTTGTAATGGAACTTCATAACAGTGGTTATCTTAGGGAAAAAAACGTAAAAATTTTAGGAACGCAGCCAGAATCCATAAGAATAGCAGAAGACAGGGAATTATTCCATTCAGTAATGGAAAAAAATGGCATAACAATACCATGGTCTGTTTCCCTCAAAAGGAGCAACTACAGGGAAGTTGCAACAGAAATTGATTACTTTCCGGTTATTCTCAGAACATCCTTTTCTCTGGGAGGACTTTCAGGAAAAATCATTAATGATAGTTCAGAGCTGATCTCAGTTCTAGATGAAATATTTTCAGATTCAACTCAGAAATCTGTGGAAATAGAGAAATCCCTGTTGGGACTCATTGAAATGGAGTATGAAGTCATCAGAGATCATAGAGGAAATAGCATCATGGTATGCAACATGGAAAATCTTGATCCTATGGGAGTACATACAGGGGAGAGCATAGTCGTTACACCATCCCTTACGATTCCAGATAATATCCATCAGAAAATGAGGAAAACAGCACTGGATATAGCTGAAATAGTCGGTATAGTTGGAGCATGCAATGTTCAGTTTGCAATAGATCTGGAAAGTGAAATTTTCTTCGTTGTTGAAATTAACCCCCGTACATCCAGATCTTCGGCTCTTGCTTCCAAGGCAAGTGGTTATCCTATAGCCAAGGTTGCAACAATGGTAATCTTAGGTGATTCCCTCTTTTCTATTTCTAATCCCATAACTGAAAACACATCCGCTTCCTTTGAACCTTCAATGGATTATGTAATAGTGAAAATTCCCATATGGCCAGTTGGAAAATTCTCTGATTCAGGTACCATCGGAATATCCATGAAATCCACAGGAGAGGCTATGGGCATAGGAAGATCCTTCGAGGAAGCTTTTCTTAAGGCTTTAGTATCGACAGAGCTTGATTTCAGCAAATACTTCTCAAAAGTAGATAGGGATGAGACATTTAGTAATTTAAAAACAGCAAACTGGGAGAGGCTTGGATATATAATATCTGCAATGAATATGGAGATTGATTCTGAAAAGATTGCTGAATTAACAGGCTGGCAAATAAATATAGTCAATAGACTATCTAATATGTTCAAATTTCTTGGAAAGTGTGCAGAAAATATTGAGGAATATCTGCCGGAACTTAAAAGATATGGCTATCCTGATAGAGTAATCTCCTGGAGATCTGGAATAAGCGAGTATGAAATCCTATTAATGAGAAAGAGAGTTTCTCTTTTTCCAAGCTTCAGGATGATCGATTCATCTTCATCTGAATTCAGTTCAAGGACAAAATATCTCTATTCTACATATTATGAGGATGATGAGTGTGGTCCCTGGAAGAAGGATTCTGTACTAATTCTTGGATCAGGTCCAAACAGGATTGGACAGGGGCTTGAATTTGATTACAGTTCCGTAAAAGCAATTCAGGCACTAAAAAAATTTGGTTACAGATCACTGATGATAAATTCTAATCCGGAAACTGTATCCACTGATTTTAACACATCTGACGAACTATATTTTGATCCTATTTCACTCGAATATGTGAGCGGAATAATCGAAAAAAGGAAGCCATATGGAATAATCATCCAGTTCTCAGGTCAGACTGGGCAAAACATGGCATATGAGATTGGAAAAATATACGGTGAAGATATAATTATGGGAACAAAGCCTTCTTCCATAGCCAGAATTGAAAACAGGTCAGTATTCTCAAGGGACCTCGATCAGCTGGGTATAACACAGGCCAGGTGGCATGAGGCATTCAGTATTAATGAAATAGTTGAAAAATCAAGATTGTTACAGAATAGGGTAATTATTAGGGGCAGCTTCATAATAGGAGGCTCTTCAATGTTCGTGAGCCGAACCTCAGCCGATATTGAAATATTCGTAAATAAAATGAAAAACAGTGCTGTTAAATTCCCATTATTAATTTCTGAGCTAATCGAACAGGCCACTGAATATGATATGGATTTCGTAAGTAATAATAATCAGCTTCTGGTTGCAGGAATATTAAAACAAATTGAACCGGCTGGAATTCACTCAGGAGATTCAATGGCAATATGTGGTCCAGATATACCCAATAAGGAACTTGAAGAAAGGATGAGAGACATTGCTGCAAAATTTCTGAACTTTTACGCCATAACTGGATTTACAAACATTCAGTTCATGGAAAAGGATGGTCAGCTATATGTCATCGAACTCAATGCAAGAGCAAGCAGGACCGTTCCATTTATCAGTAAGTGGTCAGGTGTAAACTGGGTTGAAAATGGGATCGCAATGCTCCTTGGTAAGGACTGTATCATCAAAGAGGAAAATGTTAAGGACTATGCGGTTAAGATACCGGTATTCCCTTTTAATAGATTTCACGATAGTGACTACCTTCTCTCCGCAGAGATGAGATCTACAGGGGAAGCTATGGTAAGGGCACCAACATTTGATTTATTAAAGGAGAAGATCAAATCATTTTTAAGAATTCGTTCTGAGAGATACATATTTTACGGAAAAGATCACATCTTGCTCTTTGATGATAATGGAAAAATGGAAATAAAAGAGGAGGATGCCATTAAAATTATAAATTCATCTGATAACATAAATGTGATTTGCAGTACTGACAGTCATCTAAGGAAAGAAATATCGCATATGGCAGATGTTAAAAAAATACCACTAATAAACAACCAGTATATATGGGAATTCATAGTAAAATAATAATATTATTAATTTTAGAGTGGTGAAGTTGGAAATCTCTTCTTTGTATTCTCTATTTCCTCAACGACTCTCTTCTTGAATGAATCAAATTCCTTTGGAGTTTTGGGGTAGTTCTCGTATATCTTGTTCATTTCATTCATCTTCCTCACCGTATATACAAGATTTGAGAACGCATTCATGTTTTTCATCCCTTTTATTATCATCTTAGCTTTTCCGGCAAGAGAAAGCTCGGGAATCATTCCCACAGTCAGATCACTGGCCTCCTTTTTAGTCAGGAAAGTTTTCATACCATAATTCAGAATATCGTTATTTACTGATTGCAGATAAATCCTGAAAACTTCCATTCCTGCCATTTTCATTCCGTATTTTTCATTAAAGTCAAGATTATACTTCCAGAGACCAGATATGGACACGTCTCCCTTTGATATGGATTGTGCTGCATTTCTTCCTGCAATAACTCCTGCAATAAGTGCTGGTCCAATGCCTCCTGCACTGATTGGATTAGGCATGGTCATGCTATCGCCTGCACCCATATATCCATTGTAAACAAGGCTCTCCATCTGTCTTCTAACTGGAACAGACCATATACCCTTTCCATTATTGTCAGTTTCATCAACACTTAGATTTTTGAAATTTGGAAGCCACTTTACGTAGTTGTCTATGAGGGTCTGCAGATTGTCATTTCTTCCCATTTTCTTGTTTCTTATATCAAGAGCCTTTTTCTGAACACCCAGTCCTATATTCACCTTTCCGTTAGACTTGGGAAAAACCCAGCCATAACCCCCAGGAGCAAGTTCATTGTTGAGATGGATTAATGCATATCTGCTATCATAATAATTTGAGTCCTCTTTCTCAAGCTCAAAATTATAAATATATCTGCCAGTGCTCTCAATATCATCAATATCAACCATTCTATCCACAAAGTTATTTTCAGGTAGTTTTCTCCTCAGAACTGTTGATACACCAAGTGAATCAATAACTATTTTTGATCTGAATTCTACATTCTTTCCATCCTGATCTCTACCTGTTATACCCTTAATAAAACCGTCCTCAACTATGGGTCCAGTAACCTCGAATTTGGACATGTAATCAATCTTTTCGCTTCTTGCAATGGATAGAAGCTTTCTTTCAAAGACTGGCCTGTTAAGTGAAAAACCCTTCCCATCGAAAGGGTAGCGGGAATTAAGATCTGGAGATAGAGCCATAACTCCGTCTACCGGAAGATCTAGTTCAGGACTTGAAAACTTCACTCCAAGGTTCTCCTCTATATAGTCTATATGGGATGCTGCAACCGCATCACCACATGTCCAGCCCCAGTTAGTTTTTCTACCAACATTCTTCTCCTCGTTCCTATCAACAAGTAGAACTGATACTCCTCCTCTTGCGGCCATCGTTGCTGCCAGAGTTCCAGCCAGACCAGCACCAGCCACAATTAAATCATAATCGTTTTTAACCGACATACTAATTCCTTTTAAACTGTATATTTGATAACTTTTAAATATTTTTTAATTCAGGCAGTTACATATATTTTAAAAGGTGAATGACAATGAATTGAGGATGGTTAGAGATTATAATAAAATACATTATTAAAGATCAAAGATCAGGTAAAATATTGTCAACTTCTTAGCTCATAAAGACACGTTTATCATGATATATCTGTAAAGAGCGTATCAATGACATTAAAAAAACTCAAACGTTTTCATTATAAAGGTGAAATTATGAAAAATCAATTGAACGGATTCTCACCAATAGTGTTCATACCATCAAAGAATATACTATCTCCCTTCATAGAGAATCTAGGGAATATCATGCCAACACCTGATGAAACAGCTTTAAAAAAAGCCTCTGCAAATATAGGATCCGTTGCTATATTCGGGTAAAAGTATTTTGTATTTCTGCGAAAAAGTAGAAAAATAAGGTTTGTGTCCATACCTTCATTTCTCATTTTTGTCAGATTACGAATATGTTTTGCTCCCCTAGATGTTGGCGCGTCCGGAAAAATGACATATTCTCCTAATTGCATGGAACAGCCCTTTACCTCAACATATCCATCCTCTATTCCGAAGTCATATCTCGAATCGCCGTGAGTTACTTCCCTTCGGAAACTCCCATTAATAAATATTTCTGCAATTCTATTGTGAAATCTTGTATCAATTAATATTTCTTCACCATTGTGAATCACGGAGGTAATTGAAAACGATGTCTTTTCTCCCTTACTCTTCCTTATATTAACTTTAGAGCCTGGAAAGATAAGCTCTTTTAGTCTCCCAGGATCATGAAGGTGAACATTCAAAGTTCTACCTGAAGATTCGACCTCTACTAGAAAACGGTTTTTTCTTTCTATAACAGTTGCTTCCGTAAGCTCAGAGTCAATTTTCATTACTCTGTGTCCATATTCTATTTTTCTAAATTCCACAGTTTAGAATGATATAAATGTTATTTATTATGTCGCTGATATCTTAAGAGAAACCCTTCAGGATCAAGAAGATACCTGATAAGTGCATTTAGGATTTGCCAAATGGAATACTAAATTTAAATTTGAATGTGATATTTTGTTATTTAAAAAGCACATAGAGGGAACCATACATAGGATTTTTAATCCAGTCCTTATTAACTGATTCATGGAAAGTGTCCAGTCGATCATGACTCCAGACCCTGTAATATTTACACTACCCTCCACAGTCGCACAGGCAGTTTCAGTTTTGATTAAGAATAACATTACGGGAATGCCAGTTGTTAATTCTAACGGAAAATACGTTGGAATAATATCAAGAAGAGACGTTTTCGCAAATCCCGAAGAAACTCAGGCAACCAGAATTACAAGAAGCGAACCATCCATTAGGGAAGACACAGAAATAAGAGAAGCAGCCATATTGATGGTTAAGGAAAAGAGAAGACATGCCGCAATTGTTAACAGCAAAGAAGAAGTAATTGGAATTCTTACACCGCAGGACTTTCTGAAAACGATTGAAAAATCCTATGGAAATATCATAGTTAAGGAGATAATGAAAAGTCTTGCCTTCCCGATATGGGAAAAAACTCCCCTTCCAGTCGTTTATAGATCTATGAGACTTACTGGCATATTCACATATCCAGTAACAGATTCCCACGGGAATTTCAAGGGATTGATCACGGACAGGGACCTTTTCGACAAAATCGATGTAAGTACTGTAAGAGTTGATGACGTTGAAACAATGTCAGAAGACGATCCCTGGTCATGGGATTCTGTTAGAAACGTGGTCTCGTATTTTATAGAACGAAATCACCTGAAGATTCCCGGGGATCCAGCGGAGTCCATAGCTATTAGAAAGCCAGTCGTGGCAAATCTTAACGAAAGACTTGCTCTTGTAGCAAGAAAGATGAGGGATGGCAATTTTAATCAGCTCCCCGTCACATCTAGCGTCAATGGTCTTGAAGGAATATTGACCGATCTTGATATTCTTTCTGTATTCATGAAAGAAAAATAATAATCAAATAGGAGTCAGAGATGGGGTAGAATGAACGGAGTGGACGAACTGGAAGTCATGATTGAATTATCAAAAAGGAGAGGGTTCTTCTGGCCATCATTTTCTATTTATGGTGGCTCTGCTGGATTTAATGATTACGGCCCACTTGGTTCAATACTGAAATCTAGAATATATCAGGAATGGAAAAATGAGTTTACAAGAATAGGTGCGATAGAGATAGACTCACCAAACCTCACACCGGAAGCAGTTCTGAAAGCTTCAGGTCACGTGGATAAGTTTATAGATATGGCCATAACCTGTTCTAAATGTAAAACAAGATACAAGCTTGAAAATGTAATAGAGAGTAACGGTGGCTCTAAAATACCTGAGACACTGGAAGAGGCTAAAGCTATTGTAGAAAATGGCAACTTCAAATGCCAGAAATGTGGCACGGTCTTAACAGACCCATACGAATTTCATCTGATGTTTGAAACAAGATCCGGTAATGAAACAATGTATCTAAGACCTGAAACAGCCCAGGGAATATTTGTCAATTTCAAGTTACTTCTAAATTACAACAGGGGAAAACTTCCCATGATAGTAATACAGCAGGGAAAAGGGTTCAGGAATGAAATTTCACCAAGGCAGGGAATAATAAGACAGAAGGAGTTCAACATGGCTGAGGCAGAAGTTTTCCTTGAACCAGACAGTCAGGATAATTTCATCCCCAGAGACGAAAACCAGATTACACTTCATGATATGTATTCCAGGGAGCATAAAATTACACTGCTAAATGCAGTTAAGTCGCATATTATAGGCTCCAACGATCATGCTTTCTTTATGGAAACTGTCTACAGATTAGCCATAAAAATAGGTATTTCCAAAGAACGGCTTAGATTCAGGCAGCACAGGAAGGATGAACTTGCACACTACTCGAAGGAGTGCTGGGATTTAGAGGTTAGGATTAACGATTCCTGGCTCGAGATAGCCGGTATAGCCGATAGGGGGACGTATGATCTTTCCAGGCACATCCGGGAATCAGGTCAAAACATGTTTTATGAAGGAGAAAAAATAGCAAGGGTACTGGAGCCCTCAATAGGCATGGACAGGATGATAGCGGCAGCAATAATATCAAACATGAAGAAAAGAGAAAATGAATACTCGTACCTTACTTTTCCGTCAGAGATGGCACCATACAGGGTAGCCATCCTTCCATTACAGAAAAAGGATGGATTACTGGAAAAGGCGAAAGAGATATTTGCAAAAATCCAGGAAATTGAGCCATATTCAGTATTTGATGAATCAGGGGCCATAGGAAGAAGATATGCCAGACAGGATGAAATAGGAACACCCTTCTGCATAACAGTAGATTATGACACGCTTGAAAGGGATGTGGTAACCATAAGGGAGAGAAACTCAATGAAACAGATAAGAGAAGTTAAGGTGGATACTATTGTGAACTATCCAGTATTCCTTAAGAATCCTGTTTTGGACGAATTTAAAAAAATGAATTTAAATTAATGAAAATCTAAAATTTCATATCTGTTTTTAGAATTGGTTCCCACTCATCAATTTCTCTATACTTCGTGAATGTTGATGTAATCTGTTTTTTCATTCTAAATTTTTTCCAAACGAAAGGATCATGTAAATTCTGAAAATGAGGACATATTAACAAATATATTAATAATTAATTAATTATGCACCTTCAAGTGACTGTCAACTGCAAAATATCCATAGTGATTCCAACAATGAATGAAGGAAGAACAATTGGTAAGGTCATAGATGATCTCCAGTATCTTAATCCTTTTGAGATCATAGTTGTGGACACAAACTCTACGGATAAAACCAGAGAGATTGCCTCAAAAAAGGGTGCAAAAGTCCTGGAAGAACCACGTAGAGGATATGGTAGAGCTTATAAAACAGGCATCAGGGAAGCAAATGGGGAAATTATTGTTTGCCTCGATGGCGATGGAACTTATCCGGCAGAGGCAATTGGCCCCCTAATAGAGCTATTATTCATTGATAAGGTTGACTTCATCTCATGTGACAGGATGACACTGAGAACAACGTACACTTACACCACATTACACCTTATAGGAAATAAGATTCTTAACAAAACTCTGGCAATTCTATATGGTTTCAGATTATACGATTCTCAAAGTGGTATGTGGATTTTTCGGAAAGATTTATATGCTAAAATGAAAAATCTCAGTGATGGAATGTCATATTCACAGGATATAAAAATTGAGGCTATGCGAAATGGCAGATTGATTGAAGTGCCAATTGTTTACGGTGTAAGAATAACGAAACCGAAGCTTAATACATGGGAGGATGGTTTTCACAATCTCTTTGAACTTTTCATTAAATACGTGAATAAGTAATAGATAAGGTGATCTTAGGCGTCGTTGAGAACTATATATAACAATCACTTGAAGATTGCATTCCTTAAGATATTTTTATCAAACGATAACCTTTAAGCAAAAAGGTTTGATTTAGCTCTAAAAGTGCAGATATGAGAACATATTGAGATTTTTCCAAACTTTAAAATATAAAGTTTGTCTATATCTATTCATGGAAAATAACCAGACCAGGGTTGGCGTCCTATGCAATGAAGATATACACTTCAACAACCCTATTGTTATAGGAGGTTTCATCGGACAGACTACATTGGGTGTAACAACAACAAGTTATATCATAGAACAGTTTGGTTTGCACGAAGTTGCAAAGTTGAAATCTCATCAAATAGCTCCAGTTACAGTATTTGTTGGTGGAAAGATGAGAAGCCCTTTCAGAATATATTCCAACGATAAGGGAACGTTAATGGTTATCCAGTGTGAGGTTCCAGTAGATATTGAGGGTCTATACGAAATTACAGAAACATTAATGGAGTGGATCAAGCCATTCAATCCCAAAGAATTTGTAATCATAGACGGTGTTCCAGTAGAAGATCTTCCTGAGGAGAGACAGGCTTATCTGGTAGCCGGTCTAGATAGAATTGAAAGTCTGAAGAGTAGTGGAATAACCATTGCAGAAGCCGCTTTAATCGGTGGAATGGGTGGTGCCATCCTTAATGAGAGCATCCTCACAGGACAGAATGCAATTGCTCTTTTAACAAATGTATCGGTTGCAATTCCCGATCACGACGCCGTACTATCTGTTATTAAGGCTTTGAACATTATTTACAAGTTAGGAATAAAAACAACTGTGCTTGAGGAAAGTGTGAAAAAGATACATGAGGAAATATCAAAGGTAGCCAGTGAATATAAAACTGCAACAGCTGATCAGGATTCTTTAACAGGCCCAGACTCAATATACAGGTGAAAATTTAAAAATGATAAAAGTTGCTATTAACGGGTATGGAACCATTGGTAGGAGAGTGGCAGATGCAGTCAGGGCTCAGAAAGATATGTCTGTGGCCGGTATAGTGAAAAGGAAGCCAGATTATGTGGCAAGGGAGGCATCAAGAAATTATCGTATATTCTCAAGTGATAAAGAATCATTGAAAGCCTTCTCACAATCAAGCATAGAAGCCGAAGGTACGATGGAGGAACTTCTGGATGATGTGGATATTGTTGTTGACGCAACTCCAGAGGGACAGGGAGAGAAAAATATACAGGTATACAAAACAGCAAGAAAAAAAGCCATATTTCAGGGAGGAGAATCAGCTGCACTTGTAGAAGCAAGCTTTAATGCCTATGGTAATTTTGTGGATTCATGGGGTAAGGATTACGTAAGGGTTGTTTCATGCAACACAACTGCAATGGCAAGGACAGTATCAGCATGCATGGAAAAGTTCGGAGTAAGAAAGGTAGAAGCGACTATAATAAGAAGGGCAACCGATCCAAATGATAGTAAGAAAGGACCCATTAATGCAATTGAGCCGTCTCTGGGTTTTCCATCTCACCATGGTCCAGATTTGAAGACAGTCCTGAAAATAGGAGAAGCCAATACAGTAGCAATAAAGGTACCAACAACACTCATGCATGTGCATGTGGTAAATCTAACCCTAGAAAAAAGTATTACACAGGACGATACTCTGGATCTGTTTAAGGAATATGGAAGAATAATAACGGTATCAGGGAAAGAAGGACTCATATCAACTGCCCAGTTGATGGATCTTGGGAAGGAAATGGGCAGAAAGAGGGGGGACTTATTCGAAATACCTGTTTGGAAGGAATCTATATTTGCGAACAATGATAATTTAAGATATATACAGGCAGTACATCAGGAGAGTGATGTAGTTCCAGAAAACGTTGATGCTATTAGATCAATGCTTCAGGAAAAGGATAAGGAAACATCCATAGAGGAAACAGATAGGGCAATGGAAATCAGGGGGAAAAATTAATGGAAAAAAATGAAAAGATGAAAAAAGAAGAAGATGTAAAGGACGAAGGCAAGAAACTGACAATAGAGGACATTCCAGGTGTAGGTGAAGCTACAGCAGAAAAACTCAGGGAAAATGGCCTTGATGATATAATGGCCATTGCGACTGCCTCACCCAAGGATGTTTCTGAGCTTACTGGAATTGGAGAAGGGTCAGTTGCAAAGATTATTTCAGCAGCAAGAAAAATCGCTGATATAGGAAACTTTGAAACAGGAGAAGAGATATTCCAGAAAAGAAAGGATGTTTTAAGACTAACAACTGGGAGCAACAATCTGGATTCACTGCTTGGGGGAGGCCTTGAAACTCAGTCAATTACAGAATTCTTTGGAGAATTTGGCTCAGGTAAGACTCAAATTATGCATCAGCTTGCTGTAAACTGCACCATGCCTGAGGAAAAAGGTGGATTCAATTCAGATGTCCTGATCATAGACACTGAAAATACATTCAGACCAGAAAGAATCATACAGATGTCCAAATACAGAGAACTAGACTCTGACGAGGTACTGAGAAGAATTCACGTTGCCAGGGCATATAATTCACATCATCAGATACTGCTTGGTGAAAAGGCCAGCGAAATGGCGAAGGAATACAACGCTAAGCTCCTGATCGTTGATTCACTAACATCACATTTTCGTTCAGAATATATGGGAAGGGGATCACTGTCGGAAAGGCAACAATTGCTCAACAGGCATATGCATGACCTGCTAAGATTTGGAACCCTCCAGAATGCAGTCATAGCAGTCACAAATCAGGTAGCCGCAAGACCGGATGTATTCTTTGGCGATCCAACAGCACCGATCGGCGGAAATATAGTAGGGCATACAGCAACATTCAGAATATACCTTAGAAAGGGAAAGGCCGGGAAGAGAATTGCAAGATTAATAGACTCCCCCTATCTGCCGGAGGGAGAAGCTGTTATTCAGGTATCAGAAGATGGTATAATAGATGGAACATAGGAGGGAAATGAACATGTGGGATTTGATAAACAATGCCTTCGGTAAATACCCTTCTCAGATGAAGATAATAAAATATCTGATGAACTACGGGTTTTCTGTGAATGAGAAATTTGATGGTGAGTACTCTCTATACAGTGGTAAGGTAGAGGTGAGACCCAGCTCTCTTGCAGAGGCGATAGATGTAGATAAAAGGGTTGTAATACAGGTCATAAAGAAAATAAGAGAGGATCCAAAGCTATTTGAATTCTTTAAAAAACTTAGACCAATAGCGGATATGAGCAGTGCTAGTTCTAAGCTTCTGGATCTTGGGATAGTAGAAATAAGGGCGGAAGACCCCTCAAAGCCAGGAATAATAAGTTCGGTCATTAACCTAATTTCCAGCAGGGGTATTGGAATTAGGCAGGTAATGGTAAGCGATCCCATAATCAGTGATGAACCAGTTGCAAGAATAGTAACAGAAACCCCTATAACAACCGATCTCCTGAGTGAAATCAAGAAAATTAAGGGAATGGATTCCGTTGTAATGTTATGAGTGAGGTGATAATACGGCACTAATTGGAAAAAAAGGGCAAAAGGAACAGGATATTGATGATACTATAGAGTATCTGGATCTTCAGGACTACAGATTTGACACTTCTCAGGAAGGTGGAAGCCTGAAGTCTATAAAGGTGGTTGATGTTGAAAGAGCTGATCATGTATCAAGAGCAGCTAAACTTGCCTACCAGAAAAATATTGTAATAATTGATATAAGTAACGCAAATAAGGATCCAAATAACACAAATCAGATTGACGTATCCATAAGGAAGCTTGTAAAAGACATCAATGGTGATTTTGGAAAACTTGGCGAGTTCTATTACATAATAACGCCATCGGATGTATTCCTTGATAAGAAAAAGGTAAGGGACGATTACATCTAAGTCTTGAATTGGTAAGAGCGTTTTTTATCAATAGATAAAACCTTACTTCAATCTGCTTCCTTTAGTAACAAAATATTTTAGAAAATGAAGAAAAATTCACTTCTTCAGAAAATCACTGGCGATTCTCCAAGCCAATAAAAATTGCGAGTTTCCTTAACAGGAATATTATGATCTGCATTATCAATGCAACAGAGGAAAATACGAAAGCTATGTAAGACATTGATCCTTCCCACTGAATCGCCGACCCAAAAGCTGTGAGGTCAGCAGGCGTGATCGATGCTAATATATCCAGATACAGCAGGTAAAACAACACTACGGCCAAAACATTAATTAAAAGACCTAAATACACCTTGTTTAACTTAAATCTTGCCATGAACTCTACTTAATGAAAATGTACATCTTATATTTTTCCATTAGCCATGTAAAACAACGTAATAACCAAGTATTTAGAATTACATTCGGTAGTATTGCAATAAAATGATTATCATATGGGGGATGATGATTTATTTCTGAATTCTAAAAAAACTGGATGCATAATATACAAGAAAATAATCTGGCAAATTCAAATAAAAAATATTGCAACTCTGATCATTAATTTCTAATCAAGCAATCAAAAAAAATTAAAAAATAAATAGGGTTAATTCTTTAGATATATAAACGTTCATAATCTAAGGAAATGATTTATATAGGATGATAAACATACGCACGATAATGAATAAAAAGAAGTTTGTCATAGCGATGGTCTTCTCGTTGCTCATGCTGGGTTCGGCTTTTGCCATATCCGCATTGGCATCTGGTGGATCACAGCCTGTTTTGACCGGTAACCAAAGTGGACCAGTTCTTAATAGTGAACCGAGCACTGCTACAAGCAATACCCCTTGGAGCATGCCAACAACTACAATGCAAGAACCAAGTTACACTAATGGGACATTCAAAATGGGTATAGATTGTAATGTGAATTCGTTGAATCCATTCCAGGAGACAACATATTGTGATGCTTATGTAGTGGAAGAACTTTATGATGGTTTATTTAACACCTTACCAAATGGCCAAGTTGTTCCATGGCTAGCATCTAACTATTCTGTAGCACACGTAACAGCAAACAACCAAACGTACGATTTATTGACTAACACATCAGTAAACTATTCGTATATATACACAATAAATCTAAAACCTTACGTTCAGTGGACAGATTGGACCCCAGCTAATGCATCACAAACGTATACATTCTCAAACGTACTTCATTACTACTTTAATGGAAACATGACAACTCACGTTTTTAAATCCTATAAAAACACAACAATGAAGAAATACTACCTGCAGTCAGGTGACGTAGTTCAATCTTTTAGAATGCAGCAATCCTGTGGAGACTGGCCAAATGTTGTGAGTGTTGTACCAAACGGAAACCTAAGCGTTAAGGTGTACGTTTCAAAGCCAACTCTACTGTTATTCACAGCGGACTTTGAGAATAATGTACTACCATATCACATATGGATAAAACACGACTTCACATCTGTTGACGGTCTTTATAACTACACACCAGGAATATCCTCAGGAAATGGATGGTATGACTGGAATATGGGATGGAACACAGCCACTGGAAGATCACCAGGATCAGTTGGAACTGGGCCATTCATGGTACAGAACAGCTACGGCATGCCAGAAGGAGCCATAATACCAAGCCATGTCGAAACTATGTATGTCAACCCACACTACTTTGTACAGTATGCAAACAAGTCAAGTGGACTTAGACAGTACACTCCAAAGATATATGAAATAAATGAACCATTCTTTAGCTCAGAGTCCTCAATGATAGCTGCATATCAAAAAGGTCAAATTGACACAACTTCCCTGGCTCCAACTCCAAACTTCCTGCCACAGATCCAATCCACGCCTGGCTCGTACATATATCATAAAACATCAAGTGCA
The DNA here is from genome assembly GCA_027316895.1 of Thermoplasmatales archaeon. Lineage (GTDB taxonomy): Archaea > Thermoplasmatota > Thermoplasmata > Thermoplasmatales > Thermoplasmataceae > Cuniculiplasma. Next base: position 148,785 of record DAHVFT010000001.1, read on the forward strand.
TATGGTTATCTAAGGTTAAATACAAGAGTAGCGCCTATGAACGTAACTGCATTCAGACAAGCACTCAACTATGCCACGCCGACAGCATACATAGCAAGCGCAATTAGCGATGGTTATGCAGTTCTCTCATCTGACCCAGTAAACCCTGGGAACACATTGTATTACAACTCATCTGCACCTCAGTACACGCTAAATATGGCAAAAGCTAAAAGCCTCATAAAAAGCATACCTGGTATGGTCAACGTATCTGGAACTCTTGAATATTACGGAAAACCAGTTTCATTAACCATACAAACAACCGTTGGTTCTGTTGCGCCAGACAACATAGAAGGGATCGATGCCACAGAAAAATACTGGAACGAACTTGGTATAACAGTAAACTTAAAGGAAGAAGCATTTACAACACTCATATCAAACATTGACGGAACAATATCCTCTAACAGCAACCTATACCAAATAGGTGATCTAGGAATCAGTACTCCCATAGGAGATCCAGCTCTTGATTGTCGTGATTCGCTTAACCCCAAATATGGTATACCAACTGACAGCTATGTAGGTCCATTTTCTAGTATGGTATTTAACGGAAAGACACTGAATGGCACACAGGTGCAGGATCTGTTTAACAACATAACAGCAAAAATGGTCAACTCAAACTCACTTTCAAGTAATGTACACGAAGCTAAACAACTTCAGAGTTTGATGATACAACAGGCAACAATGGTTAACCTTGGTTACTTCGTCGATCTCATACCAGAACAAACAAATGGTTTCACCAATTACTCTCATACCAATCCCGATGCAGTGTATCTATATTGGTACTGGCAGTTCTTCTCATTAGAGCACACCAAAACATCCACAGTCAAATACCCCTACCATCTTACAGTGAAGGCAACAGTGAGCTCTGGTACAACTCAATACGATAATGAAACATCCACAATCTCGTTTACCGTAACAAATGGAACAACGCCTGTTTCAGGGGCAACAGTGCTGGTTGGAATAGCGGCTACTTACGGGGGTATATTCAACATAACTTCAACGAATCTAACTACAAATTCTAATGGTGTGGCACAATTCAAATATGAAGTGAAGGATTTGAACACTCTCCTTGTAACCACAAATAGCACTGGAGTGGTGGTTCATGTTAGTTCAGAGGATGTAAACATAACTGGTATAGCTGAAATTCCAGGATCGACCACGGTTGGATCTGGTAACGCAACAGTAGAACTAACACTCATGCCAAATAAACCGGTAACTGCTGTAACTACAGCGAATTACACAACAGACTACATCGTAGCTGGTGTAGTGGTTGCTGTTGGTGTGGTAGCTGGGGCCGCTTTTGTGGTAATGCGAAAACCAAAAATAAAATCTTAATTTTTAAAATAAATTTTTAAATACCTTTTTTTTTATACAGGCTCAAATGGGGGAAATAAATGAATATTTATCTATTAACTAGAAAAATCATACAGGCATTCGCTCTTGTAGTTATAATGACTCTTATAATATTTGTAGTCTTCAGACTTATGCCAGGAAACCCAGGTTTACTACTTCTAAAATCAGCAAATAAGACTGGGACACCTCTATCTACGAAGCAGAAGGATGCAATATTAAGTACTCTTGGTTTACAGGATGGCAAGTTTTCACTTGTGGATTTCGAAACTTATCTTTATCAAATGTTTACATTTCATTGGGGAAAGGATTTTAATTCGCCCGGTCAATATGTATATAACGAAATTGCAAATGCCCTGCCCTACACATTAGTTCTTATAGTCTCATCGGCTCTTCTATCCTTTGCAATTGGGATACCTCTGGGAATAGTAGTATCAAAAATGAGAGGGGGAAAAAAAGAGGGAGTGTTGTTGACAACTAGCTTGATATTAAATTCAATTCCATATTTCATTCTGGGGGTCATATTGTTTCTTTATCTGGCAGTTTATTCGAGCGTACTACCTCTGAAATCAAGTGTTCCACTTACATACATCACACACCCATCGCTTAGCACTTTTCCGATATTGTTGTATCATATCGCTCTCCCATTTAGTACATTATTGATCATAGAATCAATGGGCCATATGATTACCATGAGGGCGGCGATGGTATCGACACTTGGAGAAGATCATATAACAACTGCAAGGGCGAAAGGAGTTCCTGAAAAATCCATATTAAGAAAACATGCTGCTAGAATAGCTGTTATACCAGTTACGACAAGGTTGGCCTTACAGTTATCATTTTTAATTAGTGGGTCCTTAATCGTTGCTATTATTTTTAACTGGCCAGGCATGGGTCCATTACTTTATCATGCAGTTTTGAATGAAGATTACCCTCTCAGCGAAGCCTCCACTTTCATCATCTCTCTTTTAACCATAGTAGCATACTCACTGATTGACTATATACACGCATGGCTCGATCCAAGAATTAAAGTATGATAATTATGTTTAGGTGAACTAATATGGAAAAAACTGATGAAAAGAGGAGGAGGAAATATGAACCCTCTGTATACTGGAGAAGACTTTATAGGCAGTTCAAGGTCTTCTACAAAAGTACTTACGGTAAGGTAGGATTCTATATATTGCTGGCGTTTGCAGTAATAACCTTGGTAACGCCATTCGTAGTTGAGCACCCTAACTATACATACATCGCACCTGAAGTCGATACTCACGTTGCAAGTGAAATAGTGCAGACTCACCTCACAAACATATCAAAAGGGAACTCTGGAGTGGAGTTATATTCCCCCATGTCAACCACTCTTCAGAATGAGGGAACGTCAGCTATTTACCTTGGGACTTCAAATGGGGATATTTATTGCTATGGATTAGGGGCAACAAAAGACTCTAAATTAGGAAACTATAACTTAATTTATAACAGTCATTTGAAGGGAAAGGAAAAAATGCTCCAACCAACTATGTTTTCGCTCATAAACTGCGCTGAGGAAATTACTGGGTATGCGGGTCCCGGGTTATTTCAGAGGTTTGTCGCACTTCCAATTGCCAATGGGTCAAATGGAAATGTGGTTATAGGAACAATAGCATTTCAAACTGCGGGACTAAACAAGCCAAGTTTCACTGAGATGACTTCATTTACGTATAACGGAACAATTGTTGGAAATATAACATCTGATTCGATAGCATTTACTGGTACAGTATCTACAAGTATCCCATCTTGTAATTATGCCAACGACAGTCTTAACCCCAGTGGTCAGGTGTACTTGTTATCTAAAAATGCAACTGGGGATTATCTTTACAGGTATCAGATTTCACCGGGAGCAATTTTGGGAATAGAAAAATTAAGCATGAAAAACCCCGAAGGAATAAGCTTTTACGGGTCATCATTTTCCGCGAGTAGATTTGATAAAAATGCCCTAATACTAATTTGGAACAATACTTCCATAAATGCTTATTCTGCATCAAATGGAGGTTTAGTATGGAGTAAAGTAGTTGGAAATACATACAATGCAAGAGTTGGGCCTGTAATTCCAAAATTCTATCAGGTGAGTTATGCAGCAAACAACTCTGCATATTACCTCGTCGGAAGTTCTGTAGATAGTATAAATCTTCTCACTGGTTTGAATCAAACAGTAAGGAACACTGGTGTAGATCTTGTAGGTTTATCTACAACACCTGGACATTCAGGCTTGCCCAGTGATATCATTGCAACTTCAAGTCTAAATGCTTATGTATTGACCTATAACAGCACGGGATCTGTTAAAACCAAGGTTGTAGCTTTACCTGTAAATTCTGGTATATTCTCAAAAACAGCAACCTACGATAGCGTCGCTGATTCCCTTATACTCGTCTCTAGTAAAGGATCTATCCTGTCATTCAATTTAAACTTCGGAACAAAGTATCCATTCTCATGGAGTGCCGGTTTATCTCCAGTACCTACCAGCACCTCAGTAGTTCAGTATTTCAAGGATGCAACAACTGGAGTTGGGGCAATCGCAGTTACTGCTAGTAATGATTATATCTACCTGTATAGTTCAACCGCTAAGGAATGCACACCGATACCTCCAATGGCAAAATTACCTTCCGGATCAAATCTAATACTCGGGAGCACACAGTACGGTAATGATGTGTGGGCCAGATTCATGGAAAGTTTCGGAAACGATTGGATTTTCGGAATTTCAATTGGTTTCTTTACCATAATAATATCTCTAGCTGTCGCTATGTATGTTGGATATAAAGGAGGTTTCGGAGGAGAGGCCGTTGAAACATTATCACTTGCTCTGTTTCTAGTACCTAGCCTTGCCTTGCTAATTGCCTTATCTTCGGTTATCAACAGTGCAAACTTTATCACATTAATTCTTATAGTCAGTCTTACAGGTTGGCCATTTGCGGCATTCACACTCATAGGTGTGGTAAGAGGGGTTTCAGCAAGGTCATTCGTGGAGGCATCAAAACTCTTCGGTTCAAAGGGAGGCTCCATCATGAGGAGACATATAATGCCAAATATAGGACCGTTATTGCTCTATCTACTTGCATTGTCCATAGGAGGAGGAATTGGTGCAGTATCTGGTCTTGAGTTTCTGGGTCTTGCTCCATTAACTACTGCAACATGGGGAGGAATGCTAAATGCAGCATATACGGACTACTTTGTGGTTATAACACAACCACAGTGGATATTGCCACCAGCCATAGCACTCACGATGTTCATATTCTCACTCATATTTGTGTCAAGGGGAATGGACGAGGTAGTAAATCCAAGACTAAGGAGGAGGTAAAATGTTAGAAGAAGAAATTACGAATTCTAAAACACTTATAAAGATAGACAATTTGTCAGTTCATTTCCGAACGTTTGAAGGAAGAGTACAGGCCCTTGATGGAATCAACTTGGATCTCAATGAGGGAGAAATTCTCGGAATAATAGGGGAAAGTGGTTCTGGCAAATCTACTACAGCGCTATCTCTTCTTGGTCTGCTACCAGATAACGCTGAAATCACAGGTTCAGTGGTCTATCTAGATAAGGATATCATAAATTCCAACGACACGGTATCAGATAAAAAGATGAGGATAAAAGCTAGAAGAATGCTGGATCAGCGTCTTGCGGAAATAAGATGGAAAGAAATATCAATGATATTCCAGGGGGCTATGAATGCCTTTAATCCAGTTCATACCATAAGGAACCAGATCAAGGAGGTATTCGAAATCCACAACACATTTTCAGATATTTCCAATTTGACCGATGAAGACTTCATAGATGAAGGAAATCTAAGAGCAAGAGCTAATGAAATGGCTTTAGAAGATATAAAAGATAAGGAAAGTGCCGAATTTAAAATCATAGAAAATAAAATTTATGAAGAGATGGTAGAAAAGCTGAAAAATGATCTTAAAACCATGCCTGTAAAGGACAAGAAAAGACTTCTTGAGAATAACAGGATGGAGAGCAGTTGTAGGAAGGCTGGTTTCAACCCAAAGTTCCTTGATGCTTATCCACATGAATTGAGCGGTGGGATGAAGCAGAGGGGAATTATCGCAATGGCACTTGCTCTTAATCCAAAGGTAGTAATTGCTGATGAACCAACAACTGGTCTAGATGTTATCACTCAGGCAAAGATCATAAAAGAGCTAAAAGGACTGAAAGACAGTAAAATCATTAGGTCCATGATAGTTATTTCACATGACGTAGGTGTTGTTTCGCAACTGGCCAATTATGTTGCTGTTATGTACGCCGGGAGGGTAATGGAGTATGGGGAACCCAAGGATATATTCGTGAACCCAAGAAATCCATATACATACGCACTAATGCACAGTTACCCATCAATTGATGCAACGAAACAGAGAATACATGGTATTCCCGGTTCAGTTCCAGATCTAATTGATCCCCCAAAGGGATGTTATTTCGCAAGCAGATGTTTCATGGCGGAAGACATCTGTCACAAGGAAAAACCACCTCTAAAAAGCCTGAGCAATGACCATAAATCTTTATGTCATTTTGATCAGATAGATGAGAAAAGGTACCTGAGTGCGCAGAGATACGCTGATGAACTGTTGCCCGATCCTAATGCTGGTAACCAGCCTGTATTACTCGAGGCAAAGGATCTGAGTAAGTATTTTTCGGTTCATTCAAACCTAACAACAAATCTGTTTGGAGGTGCCAACAAACCAGTGGTACACGCTGTTGACATGGTAAATCTACTTATACGGAAAAGGGTAATTATAGGAGTTGTAGGTGAAAGTGGATCTGGAAAGACAACTCTTGGTAAGCTACTTGTAAACGCTATCGATCCAACCAGTGGTAAACTCATATTCAAGTTCGACCAGGTTCCAAGCGGAGCTGAGCTGGAAAATGAAGAAATGCCAATGGATATTGATCCTCAAGATGAGCAAGCTCAGGAAGAATTAAAGAAGCTAAAGGAAAGAAGAAATGATATAGCCTTGATGAGCAAGAACAGTCAGAGATATAGCATATACAGGAAGGAAAGTCAGTTAATCTTTCAGGATCCATATGATTCCATAAACCCTAAAATGTCAATCTTTGATATTGTAGCTGAGCCTCTTGTAATTCAGAAAAAAGATTTAATTAAAAGAAGGCAGCGGGATGTAAATGACGGAAATGGTACGTCTGAAAATGAGTTTGATCTTGAAAAAGAGGTTCTAAGTGCTCTAGATATCGCTAACCTAAGACCACCGGAGAATTATGTGGAGAGATACCCTCACGAACTTTCAGGTGGAGAGAGGCAGAGGGTTTCTATCGCCCGATCAATAACACTTAATCCATCATTCCTCGTGGCTGATGAACCTATTTCAATGCTTGATGTTTCCATAAGAGCAAACATAATGAATCTTTTACTGGATTTGAAGGATAAGAGGGATATATCTGTTCTTTACATCTCTCACGATATTGCATCTGCCAGATATGTTTCTGATTTCATAGTTGTTATGTACCTTGGACAAATTGTGGAATTTGGAAAATCCGAAGAGACTATCAGAGATCCGCTTCACCCATATACCAAAGCACTAATTTCAGCAGTGCCAAGTCTGAATCCAGATTGGGTGAATAAGGGACTTGACATAGTGGGAGAAATTGGAAGTGCGATTAATCCACCGAAGGGATGCAGGTTCTACGGAAGATGTGTATACCATAAGGATATATGCAAAGCAGAAGACCCACCACTGCAACAAACTGGATACAGATATTATAGCTGCCATTTTGCACAGGATGAACTGACAAGAGAGGAAGTAATGGAAGAAGTAGAGAGTGGAGAGGAAGGAGAATACATGACGGAGTAGTAAATGGAGATCCCATCACCAGAGGAGGAGATTAGAAGGAAAGAGAAGATACGAACAAGGTTTAAACTAACTGTTCCTCCAATGGTTCTTCTTTTTATTCTATTTCTATCCGGGATTGTGCTTCTTATTGCTGGTGCTTTATCCATAGCCAACGTATTTCCACTTATCCTCGTAATGGTGGGATTTGTAATTATTTTCTTTGGTGCATTTTATGATTTTGGTGCAAATAGATATGTTAATAATATGTTTCAGTCAAAAGCTTCATTGAGAGAAAAAGACGTAGTGCAGATTAACAGAGAGCAGCTAATAATGACAGTGATATTTGTCGGTGTTGGTGGATTATATATATTGCTTGGCGTAGCATTATTTTACGTTATTGCGTTTTTTTAGCTTAGGATGCATAGAACTGACATAATAAAAATAAATTACCACAAACAGAAATTAAAAATATGCACTACTGATCTCCATGAATATGGGTAAAAAACTACTTGTCATAATTGTTGTGTTATCATTTATAATTGTAGGATCAATGTCATATGTTTCTAATTCCCTGAATATTCTCAATCCATCCACCGGGGTATTCAGAAGTGCAGATGGAACGAACTTCACATCGGGTAATTTTATTGTACCAGGACTGGAAAATGAGGTTAACATTACCGTTGATACTTCAGGAATGGCACATATAACAGCCAAAAATAATCATGATCTATTCTATGCACAGGGATATTACTCAGCGTGTCAGAGATTGTTTCAGATGGAACTTCAGGCAACTGTGGCAGCAGGTAATCTCAGCAATTTTGTGGGTAAATCTGGATTGCAGTCCGATTACACAATGAGACTTATAGGGCTCTCAAGAGATGCGTACAATCTTGAGAGAGACCTAAAGGCAAACTATACGGGCTATTTCAATTATATCAAATGGTATACTGAGGGTGTTGATGCGTACATAAATAACACTAACTCAGTCTCCACTCATCTTGGATTTCATCTCCTGGGGATAAAGCCATTTAGGTGGACAGTCTTCGACAGCCTTGTCTGGCAGGAGTATATGTCATGGTCTCTTGCGACAGGATCTACCAATGTTCTGCAGTCTGATCTCTTTGTTAATTCTTTGGGATTTGCAAATTACAGTGAAATATGGCCATATTATCCATACTATACGGAAAACATAACAATGATTCCAGGAAGTGGAACGGTAAATGGTTTCAATCTGTCTGAACAGGGGATCAGTCCTTCTTATTTATGGAAACAGGATTTTTTCCAGGAATGGGCAACAGGAATATCAACCAACCTTTTAAGTAATCTTTCAAAGCTAATCAAAGATTCATGCGATAATATTTCCGATCCATATAATCTACCAGGCTCACATCTTACGGGTTCACCAATAGGAAGTAACAGCTGGGTGATCACATCCTCGCATTCATCAGATAGCGATCCTATGATGGCCAACGATCCACATCTTCCACTTCTTGCTCCTTCACTATGGATAGAGTTCCAGCTAAAGGACCCTGGATTTAATATAACAGGTTGGGGACTTGCAGGATTACCTGGTATACTAATAGGGCACACAAAAAATACTTCATTTGGACTAACGACACCAGAGGGAAATTCAGCCAATGATTATGTAGAATTCCTTAAGGGAGACTCATATCTTTACAATGGAACCTATATACCCATGAAGAGCTGCAGTTACACACAGGCTGGAATTGATTATAAAATATATATGACAAATAATGGGCCACTCATAGGACGAACAGGCAACATAGGAATAAGCATGAACTGGGATGCAAGTTCACCAAGCACTGATCTTATAGCGGAGATTCTACTGGATCAGGCTTCAAATTACTCCCAGATGTTGAATGCACTGAAGTACTGGGGGCCAGCACCACCTCAGAATTTTGCTCTTGTTTCACTGCATCATGCAGGGTATATTACAGCTGGGGGATATCCTCTTATAAGGGAGACCCTACCTGACGGTAAAACGTTGAAAGTTGTAGGTTCAGTATCTCTTCTAAATGGTTCAAACCCTCAGTATAGAGAAAATGGATATGTTCCTTTTAATTATCTTCCGCAGGCTGTTAACCCATCCAGAGGATACATGTTTGCCCCAAATCAACCCACTGTAGGTAAGAATTATCCATTTCCTTTCATTGGTTCATACTGGTCTACAGGAGGAAGGGCTGAAACAATAGATCATTATCTACAAAATCATTCCAAAATGGACATTTCCAACATGATGGCTCTTCAGTCTAATGTGACAGATTACTGGGCATCACAGTTTAATCCAATCATTCTAAAAGCAATTTCTGGAATGAAATCAATGAATAGTTCAGAGGAAGAAGCTTACAGTTTACTTTTGAGCTGGAATTATTCTTTTTATGAGCCAATGAAAAATCCAACAGTCTACCAGTATGTAACTGCTGCATTCTACAATATCACCTATGATAAGGTCCTGAAGGAAAAAGGTATTTACAATTACACACCATGTGTCTATATTAACACAGCTATATTCATGGCGAAAAATGACCCCACATCATCCTGGTTCAACGGAAACTTTACTCTGACTATGCAGAAAGCGTTCGTAATGGCGATCGCTTTCATGGATTCAAAGCTCGGTGGGGAAAATAACTGGGACTGGGGCAACATACATAAGCTGGAAATAGCAAGTCTTACTGGAATCAGCTCTCTGGGAATAGGACCCATGCCGATCTGGGGTGGGAGACACACAGTTAGTGTAGGTAGCATACCAAGACTGCTTGAATATCCACTCCCATGTGTTTCCATAGGTTCATCGCTGAGAACTATCGCAAGACCAGGTTCCGGAACCTTCTTTGGTGTATTTCCAGGGGGTCCAAGTGAAAATATCCTGAGCCACTGGTTCGATAATCAGCTTCCAAAATGGTTAAATCATCAATATTACCCTATGCAGGGATTACCAGTGGAGGTGAGAATAACATATGAACCTTAAACATTCTGTATTGGCCATAGCAATTTCAGCAATTCTTTCGATCCTTTTAGCATTTTTCCTGAAGGATGCAGTTTATGTGGTAATTTCGGCAGTTCCACTGGCTATTATAAAAAAGAAATGGGCAGCCATATACGGTTTCCTCATAGGTTTTCTGTCCTTCATGTCTGTCTACCTGCTTTATCCCTTTTCAAGCTCTGTCAGGATATCCACGGTGGTAGGCTCAGTTACTTCAATTCCCTCAGTTCTTGTTTTAATTCTTTATCCTTTGCTTGGCGGCATAATATGTGGATTCTCCGCGCTCCTATTTTCCTCTTTATATGAACTATCTGGAAAAAAAGATATTAAAAAGCTTGCAAAGGTAAAAAACATATAAGTAAGTACAACATTGTTTTACCAATCATTTTAAAACTTAATTTCTAAATTTTTCTAATTCTTTTCAACTACTTTTCTTCAATGAAATTTATGCAGATATACTATTAATTAAATGAATGAAGTTTTTACCCAAATGTGAAAAAAATTGCACTTATTACACTTATTATATTTATTACCCTAATTGCAAGTTTACCCATAGCCAATACAGGAAGTCAAAAAATTATACGGTCCTATGAAAATTATAATTTAAACGAAATGGGTTATTCATCAAATAGTACAGTAAAGATAGGTCTTCTAAACAGGGACACAGAATTCTTTAATTCGAACTACAATGCAACTTCGGACAAATATCCTTTTTACATTAGTGGCAGCAACTATTACAACACCAGTGGGATCTATTTTTCTACTGATACTGATAATCTGTCTATAAATCTATCATGGAATGAAAATGAGAGTTATTCAATGACTGAATCTTACTTCAAGGCTTCCTATGAAGGTCAATCTATTTCGGGTTGCTTCGGATTAAAGTATGGTTCTTATATCTCAATTATACAGGGTAAAAATGTTGATAAATTAGTGAGGCTAAGTCAGAATACTTTTTACAAGCTATCCTTTATTTATAGTGGAAAATATGTAATATTTATGATCAACAGAATGAACATGTTATGCTACTCTAATTCATTTATGTCAAATTCTGATCAGAAGATATCAAAAAATATTAATTTAACAATTCAGGGGTATTATTACAACCTACTTTTCCAGAAACCTGCACTTCAGCATAGTAGAATAACTATTTACCAGCCAATAAATAATCCCGATACGGTTCAATTGAAACATCAAATACTCAATACCGAAGTGGGGAAGGATAAAGACTTATTATACGATGAAGAAACAGGCATATATTTCTTCGTTAGAAACAACAATTCAATAGTAGAATACAACATAGAATCAAACATAACGAAGTTAATCTACAGATCCAGTGAAAATTATATTATGACTGCAGTTTCTGACTCAAAGGATACGTACTGGCTACTAAGAAATGAAACTGATTCAGAATACTGTATCGCAGAACTGAACAATTCAGATCTTTTTATGAATTTTGAAAAGGTTCCTGAGACTCCATCAGGAAAATTTGGTACTGTAATTATAAATAACGTTCTATCATTCTATAACCAAACAGAAGTAACCAATGCATTCAATCATCAAGTAGAGTTAAGTTACAGCAATCATATAATTGGATCCTTAACCGTAGTGGGTATTTCCCAGTACGAAGACACAAAATACATATACTACAGAAATAAAACCACCCTATTATTACTGAACCAAAACGATAGTAAGATTTTAGAATTTGGAAATTTTCATTCAATATCAAATTTCACTGAGGAAAATGGGCAGTTGATATGTGGAGTTAGTTTTACCACAAACCCTGAAAGTTATTATTATCCTGAACTTAACGTGATTTCCAAAAAGGCAATAAACTTCATGGATAAGGATGAGGTTGGATTAACCTATGAGGGATCTATGGATATACTGAACCTTTCTACTTATACCCAGAGCTTTTATCAGTACAGTGGAAATTTATCATACATTTTCAGTGGTTCATACATAAGCAATTCATACAACTCATTCTATTTTTATACATTTAATAATTCAGGTCATGTAAATTTAAAAATCAATGTTCCAAAAAATCAGTTATTCTCTCCAGATGGATACTTTAATTTTACAGTAACCGGTACATGCTCATTCGAATCAAACGTCTCAATAAGTGGAATTAGCATGGAAGGAAAAAACAAATCATCGTACAATATGCATCTTTCTTCGCTCAATTCTGGATCTTATATCTATACACTACAGATTCTTACTGGATCATTATACTATTTAGTTTATACGGGAACAGTAAAAGTAGATAGTTCATTTCCAACTTTAACATTTTTACAGAGCATCAAAAATGGTGTGTTTTCCGGAGAAATATTATGGTCTAAATATTACGATTCAGCAGGTATTACCCGCATATCAGTAGATGGCGTAAATAGCACCATAAACTACCTTAACTCAACAGTCTCATTCTTCATACCACTTTATTTTAAATCAGAATATATTCAATTTGAGATAAGCTTCAGGGACAAATACAACGTTTCGCGATCGATTAAAATTAAATTGGAGTATTATAATGAAAGGGGATCTGGTCTATTCCCAGACATATCCCAAAACCAAATATTCAGCAGTAACAAATTTAACATAACACTCTATGGGAATGGAAATAATGTATCCCATATATTACTGGTGGTGAGGAATGGGTCATTTAGTAAGACCCTTAACTTTACATCAGATAGAAAATCAATCCATCTAAATCTGTCAAATGGTGATTATAGTTTATCCACATACGATCTATTCGTTGCTGGAAACACCGTATTTGAGGGCACAGTGAATTTCACCGTGTTATCAGAGAACCTCAGGGTAAAGGACAATAACACTGTAAAGAATTTCTATTCATTCTATGGTAATTCAAAAAACGATTCATTCCATTTTCATTTCTCTGCCAATATCGAGGGTATCTGGACGGTTAAAGGGTACCATGATGCTACAAATGTCTTCAGTGAGATGGTACATGAGGAAAATTTATGGCTGAACTCTTCAGGGATAAGGAATATCTTCAGGTACAATGGAACTACTGTGTTCTATCTCAACTACAGTTCAATCAATAATCATAATTATTCATCGAAGTTGAATATAAATGTTAATAATTCTATCCCATATTTCATAACAAAGTCCTACTACTATACCAACACATCCATTCTCAATTTGTCTAAGGCATTCAGCTCAAATGGCAGAATTTATTACTACCAGAATGGAAAAATGAGGGAGTTCAACGGTTCAATATATCTAAACCACAGCGGAAATTTCAGTTTTAAATTTACAATCTGGTCAAGTTCAATGAATCATATTTCACATTTCATATGGATTAAATTCAATACATCCACACCTGAATTCAGACTCAATGGCTTCAGTGGTGTCCTGCTAAAATCTCCCAGTTTGAAGCTAAGAGTTGCACCAGATGGAAATAGCCATATATCTAAAGTCTTCCTGATTCTAAATGATCGCGAGATTATTGAAAAAAATCTAAGCTTTACAATTCATTTCACACAGGATGGAGCTTACAATTTCACTCTTAAAATCATGGATAGATGCGGTAATATTAACACAACTGCATATTTTCTAAATGTAACCTATTATCCACTAATCAGGAGCATAGGCGTGTCATACCGCATGTTCTTCCAGAGTTTGGTAGCACAATCAGTCATTTCTGGAGATAACACATCAGCAATGGGGATAAGATGGTACATAAATGGGAACTATGTATCCTCAGGTGTGTATGAGAATACGTCTCTGCCAGTGGGCCTGGACCACGTTTCAATTAAGGTCAGATACGGCAACATCACAAAATATTATGGATTCACAGTTATCAGCCTTAGCAGTTACTTTTTCATACCTTTGCCAATTGCAGTTTTCGCCATATATGCGTTGAGGAATTTCCCTGTCAATACAAATTCTGAAGCCCTACTTAATACCATATTTTCGGAGGACGATAGTCCATTGAAAGAGGTAATCAGAAGGTTGAGAAGGAAGCATTTTTCCAGGAAGTTAATAAGAAAGAGTTTCAATCTGCTTCTTGAAAGAAATTTAATAAAGATTTCCCCAGATCCTGATGGTAAACCGAGGTTGGAGATATTGACTAATAATAAGAAAAAGTGATATACGACATTTCATTTATCCATCCTGTAAGGATGAAATCTATCTATCTGGTAATCGCTGTAATAATAATCGCATTAATGGTATCACCCATAATGAGTAATGCAGGAACGGTAAACGCAGGAACCTCAAATCACGGATCAGCAATCTCCGTGAATAATTATGTTAACAAACTGCAAAATGTGACAACGCCACCTTCAACTTTTCCAACAGTTAAATATTATTATGGAAACGATAAGTCATGCACAATTACAACAAGTCAATGGACAAGTATTTTCACAAATGTCTTTGACGATAGATCCATAATAGCATATAACTTTTCTTCCAATTCAACGCAATACCTGATAGTTTTTGATATCACATATCAGGGTTTGAATCCATACGGCGTTGAATATGTTAACGCACTATCTCACACAGGAAATCTGTCCAAGACCAATGAATTAAAAGCATTCTGGAAAACAGCGAATGAAACATCCCTAGTGAGTGGATATACAAACTGGAAAGCCCTGAGCGCAGGAGCATTCCCTGGCTTCAGCTGGTCAAAACCAAAGATTCTTCCTAATTACCTAACTGAGGAATATGTAGGAGCAATGGTTGCCGTTGTTGTATCAGTGTTTGTGCTATATTTTGTTTTCAACAGGAGAAAATAAAATTTTTTATCATAAAAGAATTTAATACACTCGATTATTACCAATAGATAATAAATGAAAGTTATTCTAGGTATCACTGGAGCCTCTGGCAGCATACTGGCCCAAAGGTTTCTTGAAACTGCAGATGCAGAAATACATCTGGTTATTTCATCAAACTCAGATCAGGTAATCCAGTATGAAACAGGGCATGACTCTTCATCGTTCAGAAAAATGGCATCATTTTCATATGATGATAAGGATGTAGCTGCAAGAATCAGTTCAGGAAGCTTTATCTTCAACGCCATGGTTGTAATGCCATGCTCAATGAATACGCTGGCAAAAATAGCAGCAGGAATATCTGATTCCCTCATAACAAGGGCTGCTGCAGTGGCACTTAAGGAAAGGAGAAGGCTAATACTTGTTCCAAGGGAAATGCCGCTGAGCGAGATAGCACTTGAGAACATGATACGAATCACAAGGGCAGGTGGAATTATAGCTGCAGCCATGCCAGCATTTTATACTAAACCCAGAAGTGTAGAAGACATGGTTGATTTCATGGTCGGGAGGGTTATGGATCTGTGCGGCATGGACAACACCCTGGTTAAGAGATGGAAGGAGGAAGAGAGAGATTAGGTATCTTGCAGATAACATGCTTGGAAGATTAGCGAGATACATGCGAATAATGGGTTATGATACATCATATCCAAACCTTGAAATATCAGACAGTGAATTAATTGAGATTAGCAGGGCTGATGATAGGGTTCTATTATCGAGGGATAAACAGCTTTGCAGTAGATATAAACAATCTATTTACATAATTTCAGACAGGATAGATGAACAGATAATACAGATTACAAATTTAGAAAGACCAAGAAAAGAATTTCTGTTTTCAAGATGCACCATATGCAATGGTGTTCTTGTGAAGGGTGATCATAATTGCGAAGAGGAATATGACCCCAGGAAAATAGATACAGTCTACCACTGTCCAAACTGTGGAAAATGTTACTGGGAAGGAACTCATTCCCATAATATACTGGCAAAACTGGAGTCACTGAAGGTGTACAATGAAACTCAGACAGAATGAAGAAGGATGGAGAGAAATCCTCATTGAGAACCTGGACGATCTATGGTATTTAAAAAATATTATAGACTCCGGTACAGTAATAAGAAAAACAGTTCTTAGAAGAGAAGAGAAAAGTGAGGATATGGAAAGGAGTAAGGAGACTTCCAGAAAGCCAGTCACCCTGGAGATAAGGCCAGAAGAGGTATATTTCCAGCCATTCACTGATAGACTGAGAATTCAGGGAATAATAACAAAAGGACCAGAGGGAACACTGGGACAGCATCAGTCACTTTACATATCTGAGGGAGAAAATGTGGAGATTCTTAAGGACAAATGGGACAGATCCAGCGAGAATCTAATCAGGGATGCAATGCTGAAAGCATCGAACAATGCTCTTTTCATAGTTATGGATGATGAAACTGCAATATTCTGTATACTTAGGGATTATGGGCTTCAGACACAGGCGAAGATATACTCAGGAAAATCTGGAAAGGAATATGCTGGGAATTATTCAAGAAAAAACTACTTCGAGGAGATATTAAGGACTCTTAATTCAATAAAATTCGCAGGTCCAGTTGTAATAACCGGTCCAGGTTTTGAAGGGGAAATGTTTGAAAAGTTCCTGAAGGAAAACAGCAGTGGTATGAAGATTAATTTCGTGCCATCAACGAGAGAGGATGAAAACGCAGTCTTTGAAATAATAAACACTGAGGCAGTCAGGAAAATAATAGGTGACTCCAGATCAGCCAGGGAGAGAAAATACATGGAGCAATTCATGGAAGGGTTGGCAAGGAATTCGATGGTAGCCTATGGAAGGGAAGAAATATTAAGACTTTCATCAACTGGAGCCATTGATAAATTGCTTGTTCTGGAGGATAGTTTTAGAAATGAGGACTTTCAGAAAATAATAGAAAATGTCAGTTTATCAGGGGGAGAGGTGATAATAATGAGTTCGGATGGGGAATATGGCAAAACACTGAAGAACTTTGGTAATATTGTCGCGCTTCTAAGGTATAATGCATAATAGATATTGGGACAACCGTTGGGAAATTCTCAATTTTAATATACTTTCTAGATATTCAGAGACGCTGCGGAGGTTGTCGAGCTAGGTTAAAGGCGATGGATTTAGGGTCCATTCCCGTAGGGGTTCGCCGGTTCGAATCCGGCCCTCCGCATTTTATCTCTTAATCTGATACGTCATCATATTTACATTTCTATAGCGTCATCCTCGTTGTTTTAAGAGGAGAAAGAACCGTGGCCGATTTTTATTTAGAAGTTCCTTGTGAAATTTCTTTACATCTATTATGACACACATCCAAATTAGATACCACTGCTTCGCTTCTGATGAAGTAAAGGGGTAAGTTGTATTAGTTCTGAACTTGTTCTGCTAGGAGTGATTGGACTTCGCAGGAAAACCATTAAAATTTAAATTTGTAATAATAGTAGATATACTTATCAACAATTCTTAAACTAGCATAAGTCATTGAAATAAAAGTGCAAATTAATGAAAAATTTGCACTTTCAATTTATAGAATAGGCTCCTCTCAAATTATAATTCAAGTGTACTCCATCAATGACGGGTTGGTGAATTTTATAAACACCAAAAAGTATGTATAATTAATGCACATAATTATATGTGTCAACCCACAGACTTAATGTAACTATTCCTGATGATGTATCAGATATTCTCAAGACCAAGAAGAATAAGTCAAAGTTTCTTACTGAAGCAGTTAGAGAGAAAGTAATCAACGACAAGAAAAAGGAAATTGTTGAGAAAGCAAGAAAATTAAAGAAATATTACGAGATTGATGAGGATCTAACATCTCTGAATTCTATGGATTCTGAGGATTTCGTCAATTGAGGGAAAAAGTTGAAACAGGGAGAAATTTGGTTGGTTAATCTCACACCAACAGTTGGTGCTGAAATTACGAAAACAAGACCTTGTGTTATTACAAGCAGCAATGAGATTGGAATTCTTCCTTTGAAGGTAATCGCACCCATAACAGATTATAAGACACATTATGATGGGTTACCCTGGATGTTAGAGATATCTCCTAATGGGTTCAACAACTTATCCAGGAGATCTGTTGTAGATTTATTTCAATTGAGAACAGTTTCAAACGTAAGATTGATTAGAAACATAGGTAAGATAACGGAAGAGGAATTTCAAAAAATCCTTTACGCCATAAAGATAGTTTTTGGAATTTATTGAAATATTAGTTTTAGTCTAACTAATTTTAGCAGTTTTTTTATATATTGCCTATCATCCTATTATAACAGAGAGCAGGTTGTCGAGCCAGATTAAGGGGTGTGAATTTATGGTTCATTTCTGCATGGATACTCCTGTTAAAACAGCCCCTCCATATTATCAATTCTTAAATTATTACAGATTCGCAGATAAATGAAATTATGGGCTTTATAATAATATTAAATAAATCCATAAGATGTGAATGTAGGGGATGAAATCATTATAAGTAAATTAATGATAGTTGTTGAGAGGAGGAAACTTTTCATCATCTACGTGATGAAATATTTGTGTAAATTTATACGAATACACATCTTCTCATACTTTGTCATTCATTTTCAAAAATCACCACACAAACCCAAGGAAAGATTTCGTAGATACGAATAATTTATAACCATTATTAGCAATTATGAATTTATGTTAATACCTGTTTCAAGGAACATATTTAGATGGAGATCAAATGATCCAGAGCTGGGAATAGATCAATATGGCACGATGCTTCTGAAAGGAGATTCTATTGTTATAATAGATCCGCCAATGGTTCCAGGATTAGTTGAGGCAATCAAGACACTGGGAAAACCTGAGTGCGTAATAATGACCAGTCCTGCGCATTCAAGGGGAAGTAACATTCTTGCCAGGCGACTGGGCATTGAATTATACATTCCAGAAATCACAGAGAATGATGAAAAAGAGAGGGAAATAAAATCTCTTCATCTGGACTGGGCAAAAAGATACAATGAACATACGAAATTACCAATTGGAATAAAGGCTCACCATATGAGACCAATGACAGAAAACGGCGATATTGTAGTTGATGAAATGGAACTTGAGTTTGAAAACTTCCTAATTCTTGGAGATTCCGCATGGGGAGTCAATGGAAAGATAAACTACTTTCCTGCCAATATTATGCCAGACGATGGAAGAACAAAGGAAACTGCCAACAGAAAAGCTCTTGAAGCGCTTATAAAAAAGACTGCAGCAAAAAGCCTCATTTCCGGCCATGGAGAAGTAATCCATGGCTTATCCTGATTGTCCCTTATGAAGCATAAACATAAAATCGGGAACTGAAAAAAGTCAATTACAACAAAATTATTGACAAAATTATTACTATGTGAGTAATTTATACACGGGATATACGTATGATAAATAAGATTGAACCAATTATATTGTTTGTTAAAAATTTCGGCGAATGTAAGAGCTTCTACAGGGATAAGCTTGGCCTTAAGGAACAAAGTCCCTCCAACGACGAAAATTCTAATTTTGTAACATTTAGGCTCGCAAACATCACATTTTCCCTTCATGGTGGTTTCAAAGGCACACAAACAGGACCACTAAATATCCATTTTGTTACAGAAGATATTGAAGAAGAAGTAAGAAGATTAAAAAATTCAGGAGTAAGGTTCGTCAGAGAAATAGAGAATGTTCCATGGGGTGGAAAGGAGGCAGCGTTTATAGATCCTGATGGAAACGAAATGGATCTATATGAGCCCGCATAGTTTTATCCGTAATAGGAGTTATAAATAAAACAATATCACTTTAGTAGATTTAGATTATTTTTCCACAATTGATCCAAAATATTGAATTTCCATTTAGCATTATGAATTATGACAGATAAGAGCGAAAAAATAATACTTGTAACTGGAGGTTCTAAGGGAATAGGAAGGGCTATTGCAATTAAATTAGCAGAATCAGGATATACTGTTGCAATAACATATAACAAATCAGAAAAACAGGCTAAAGAATTATCAAATGCTTACAGTAACATCCACCCATTCCATGTTGATGTAACTGATCGGGAGCAGATAAGAATGATGGTGAAAGATATCCACGAGAAAATTGGCACACTGAGTGGAATTGTAAATGATGCTGGCATCTGGCATCTATTTCCCTTCGAGAAATTTGAGGAAGAAAAATATCAACAGATCATGGACACAAACCTTAAAGGTCCTGTATATGTGGTTCTGGAAACACTTAATGACCTGAAGATGAACAGGGGAACTATAGTTAATATAGCCTCCAATGCAGGTGTTGGAACCGCAGCAATGAATACAACATTCTACTCTGTATCAAAGGCTGCTCTCATTATGCTGACAAAAAGAATGGCCCTAGAGTTTGAATCATATGGAATCCGTGCAAATGCTGTTGCCCCAGGATGGATCAAAACGGACCTTACAGTAGGAGGAAAGACAGGCGAAGAGGTAAAAGAACTTGAGGAAAGCTTCATTTCCAGGTCAACAGTAAAAAGAACCGGAAAGCCAGAAGATGTGGCGGAGCTTGTTGCATATCTTTTATCAGATGTATCAGAATTCATGAATGGACAGGTTCTTGTGATAGATGGGGGTAGAAAGGATAATCTTACCCATTCTATCTAAATCAGTTTTTTCCAGTTTGTGACTTTTTCATTTCATCTTTCTTCTTTTTTTGAGTTTTAAAAAACTTACAGTATTCTGAAACATTACACTGTTCGCATTTTGGTCCTACCGGCCTGCATATTTTCTTGCCGAACTCTACCATCATGGGATTCAGACCTAACCAAAGTTTTTCTGGAATAAGAGACCTCAATTTCATTTCAGTAACATCTGGGTCACTGGAATCAGACCATCCAATCCTCGTGCTTATTCTCTGCACATGGGTATCAACCGCGATTGCCGGTATTCCAAAGCCATCAGATAAAACCACATTCGCAGTCTTCCTACCAACACCCTTAATCTCGGTAAGTTCTTCAATTGATCTTGGAACCTGACAGTTATACCTATTCTTAAGATACTTTGCTGCCTCTATAACTCTTGCAGCCTTTACAGTTTTAAAGCCGACCTTATTAATGATGGTTAAAACATCACCATACTCAGCTTTTGATAATCCATTACAGTCATGATACCTTTCATACAGACCTCTTGCTGCCTTATCCGTAACCTCGTCTTTCGTTCTGTGGGACATTATGGTTGTAATAAGAACCCAGAATGGATCAGAGAACTCAAAGTGGTGCGGTGGGCTTTGCTGTTCCATAAGTTCAATAATTCTGGAAACGTTTGCCTTATCATCTCCTCTATTGGAAACCATGGAAATGTAAATATAAACTATTTATTAAGTTAAGTGCATACAGACCCATGGAAGGTTATGATTTCCTGATTATAGGTTCTGGAATAACAGGAATCAACATTGGAATGGAGCTCACAAAAAAAGGTTTCAAAACACTTAACATAGACAGGTCTATGGATCTTGGATATCCTGTTTCTGGAAGTTGTTTCATTTCCCTCAGTGTATTCAACCAATATTTCAGGAGTTATGAAGAACATGTAAACGGAATTTTCTCATCCATAATTATCAAAGATGAGAATTCTGAGGAAGAAATTTCTCTTTCCGCTGAAAAAAAAATAGTAAGCATGGACAGGGAAAAGATTGTGCGTCAGATGGCAACCGATCTCTCTCAGATTGGTGGAAAAATCAGCATAGCATCAACAATGAATACATATAATCTTGCTGAAAACGGCAGGCTGAGGGTAAATCTGAAAAGGGAAGGAAAGGATACATCTGCTGAAATAGGAAAGATAATCCTTGCAACTGGAAATCCTGAGGAGAGTTCCATCAGGCATGATAAAAATTGTAAATTTACCAGATCGCGTTCAGTTTATTCAAGGGGAAAACTTGGGAAATTTCCTGTGGAAAGTTTCAGGGTTGCCATAAATAAGGATATGGTTTCCATAGAGGCAATATATATGGGCTCCAGAGAAGTACTTCAGATAAATCAGGAACAGGAGGCTGTAGCCGGGGCAGAGGCTACATTCAGGTACAGTACACTGAGACATAGTTGCTTTCCGCAAACTGATCCTGATATTATTGCATCAGGAAATATGCTTGGAACGGCAAATCTCACAGGTACAGGAATAGGATTTTCCATGGATTATAACCAGTTCCTGATTGATAGAATTTCAGGAGACAGGGAAGAACTACTGGAAAAATATAACTCAATGAATCTAAAAAATGACTTCACAAGAATGGATCTGGTTGATTCTATACTTCACAGGATACCAGTATATTCCTAATCCTCGAACTCCTTTAGCAGATCAGGATTACCCTTCATTTGCCCCCTCATCATTTTCTTAAGGGCACGGTTACCCTTCATCATTTTGGCATTTTCCTTCATGGCCCTGAACTCCTTCAGGAGGTTTCTGACGTCCTGCTCCTGAGTTCCAGAACCTCTGGACACTCTTCTGATAACCTTTGCATTTATTATTTCAGGGTTCTCAAGTTCTTTGTAGGTCATAGAATCAAGGATGACTGTATATTTACCTATTTTTTCCTGTGCTGCATCAAGATCAAGCATATTACTCGCTCCCTTTGGCATCTTTCCAACGGGAATTGAATCAAAAAGTCTCTTCATCAGTGAAGGTTTCGCGAACTTTTCCCATATATCGTACATATCCATGAGGTTAAATTTTCCACTCATGATCTTTGTCATGGTCTCTTCAGCTTTTTCGTCACTTATGTCTGCCTCCTGTGCAACATCAAGTAAGGCTTCTGGGTCTCCCATGCCAAGAAGTCTTCCAAGGAATTTCTTCGGGCTGAATATTTCAAAATCCTCCAGATGTTCTCCAGTTCCGATCATGTAGACAGGCACTCCAGTCTGTGCAACGGCGCTAAGCGCTCCTCCTGCCTTTCCCGTTCCATCCATTTTAGTAATAATTACACCAGTGAGACCTGTTGCATCCATTAGGGATTTAGCCTGCGGTCCAGCCTGCTGACCGACTGTTGCATCAATCACCAGGAGAACTTCGTCAGGGTTAACAGTTTTCTTTAGCTTAGTGATTTCATCCAAAAGGTCGCTATCCAGTGAATCTCGTCCACTGGTATCAACAATCTTTACCTGAATATCCTTTAATTCCTCAATGGATTGATTGAATATCTTTACTGGATTCTTCTCTCCCTTTATACCAAAGAACTTGGCTCCTGTTTGCTCTGACAGGGTCCTTAACTGCTCAAATGCAGCCGGCCTGTGTACATCACAGGCAACAAATCCTGTAGAGAGACCCTTCTTTATAAAGAATCTTGCAAGCTTTCCAGCAGTGGTTGTTTTTCCCTGACCATACAGACCAACAAGCATTATTGTCTGGGGCTGTATCTTCAGGTTTGATGATTTTCCCAGGATAGCGAGCAGTTCCTCATAAACAATTTTTAAAATGTAGTCCTGTGGAGTCATTCCCGCTGGTGGTTTCTCATTTTCTGATCGTTCTTCTATCTTCCTGCTGAGATCAAGCGTAAGTTTGACATTCACGTCTGCTTTAAGAAGAGCCCTCTGAATATCCCTTATCATCTCCTTAATTACATTTTTGTCAATGTAACTGGAGCCAGTTATCTTCCTGAAAGTTTCTCTCAGTGAGCTTGATAAATTATCCAGGGCCAATGCATGTCACCCCTAATACTCTCTCCACCTGTGGCCACATTTAGCGCAGGTATATATTGCCGTCTCGGGTTCATCTGCCGCCCTTGTCTGCTTCAGAACATAGTAGGCACCTTTATTTCCACACTTTGGGCATACTGCCTCCGAATCAAGAGGTTCAATATGAACCTCCTCTTTAATCATCACAACATCCTTCTCAGTACTCTTTGCAACAACCTTTCCATCCATTTTTCTGTTACCCTTTTCCTCATGTCCACAAACGGGGCATATATTCTTGTCTCTTCCTGGTATTATAAGTGATCCGCATTTTGAGCAAAACATAATCACATATATCCTGTCCTGATATTTGTCAATTGCTACATGATTTTGCTTTTCACATGATCATCTGCCACCTATTCAACTATGAAAATTTATTTTAATAGTTTAGCATGTGCATGCATGGTAAAACTTGATGATGCCATCATAGCAAGGCTTGAGCATGCTGGGCATAAGTTTGAGATTCTGGTGGATCCGGATGCAGTAGAAAGGATCAGGGAGGGAAAACTGGACGTGGAAAATGATCTTGCCTCTGAGGACATATTCAAGGATGCCAGAAAGGGAGAAAAGGCTGGAGAAGAAGCCATAAAAGAGGTATTCAAGACAGATGATATCTTAAAGATAGTACCTGAAATAATAAAACGTGGACAGATACAGCTCACAACAGAACAGAAGCATAAAATGGTGGACACCAAGAGAAAGATCATTATAAATACAATATCAAGGGAAAGCATAAATCCACAAACAAATGCTCCTAACCCGCCGGCAAGGATTGAAGCTGCAATGGAAGAGGCAAAGATCCATATAGATCCATTTAAACCAGTGAACGAACAGATAAACATGGTACTGAAGGAATTAAAGCCAATCATACCAATAAGAATGGAGAAAGTAAAGCTTGCAATAAAGGTCAAGGGTGATGCCTACGGGAGAATGTATGGCGATATAAGCCATGAAGGGCAAATACTTAAGGAAGAGTGGGGTAAGGATGGTAACTGGATGTGTGTTATTGAAGTGCCTGCGGGTATGTATGGAGATATAATATCATCTCTGGGGAGAAAGGGTAAGGACGATATAGATATAAGAAAAATATAAAGGAAATAAATTTCTTTATAGTTCAGTTGAAAAAATTAAAGAAACAATATATAAGAAGTTTTCATTGCCCTGTTAAAGAGAGATGAAATAGACAAAATACAAAACGTATTAATTACGATGAGAAATAAAGGATGTGATTTAAGACGAGAGAGATAAAAGAGATTGTGTTTCCAGGAGATGATATTGATCCAGGAAACCTTAAACCAAGAAATGGCGTGCACAGACGTGCTGACGGGAAGTTAACTTCACAGTATTTTGGAGTGATTCAGAAAGGAGAGGAGTATATAGACATAGTACCGTTTAATGGCAGCTATTTCCCAAGGCGTGGTGACAAGGTAATAGGAAAGATAATGGAAGTAGGTCCATCAATGTGGACAGTGGACATAAAATCGCCTTACATGACAATGCTTCACATGAATGATACACCTTGGAGAACCATATCTGGAGACCTGAAGAAATTCCTAACAACTGGTGACTATGTGTATGCCAAGGTAATGAATGTAAACGAAATAAAGGAAAGCTGGATTACGCTGAAGGAACCTGGAATTGGATTAAGAAAACTGGAAGGAGGCCACATAATGGCAATTCCAGCTCCAAAGGTACCAAGAATCATAGGAAAGAACGGTTCTATGGTCAATATGGTCAAGGATGCAACATTCACAAGGATTGTCATAGGACAGAATGGGCTCATTTGGATAGATGGACTCCCAGAAAATGTGATTGTCGCTTCAGAGGCAATAGCCCTAATAGAAAGTGAGGCACACGCAACAGGACTTACTGACAGAATTACGGAATTTTTGAAAAGTAAAAAAGGTGAAATAAATGGGAACACCCAGTGATAAGAAACTGATAAATGAAAATGGATTGAGGCTTGATGGAAGAGGAGACGAAGAACTGAGGCCAATCAAAATATCGACGGATATTCTTGAAAGAGCAGATGGAAGTGCCTTTATGGAATGGGGTGGAAACAAGATACTGGTAGCGGTTTATGGTCCAAGAGAAGCATACCCTAAGCACACGCAGGACATTGAAAAGAGTGTTGTAAAAGCAAGATACAATATGGCAGCATTTTCAGTGGACGAAAGAAAAAGACCAGGACCTGACAGGAGATCAACTGAAATTTCCAAGGTAATTTCAGAAGCGTTAAGTGCAGCTGTTATGGTGGAACAGTTTCCGAGAACACAGATTGATGTATTTATAGAGGTTATACAGGCAGATGCCGGTACAAGAATTGCGAGCCTTACAGCTGCTTCAGTTGCTCTTGCCTCGGCAGGCATACCCATGAGGGACATGGTTGTAGGTTGTTCAGCAGGAAAGGTAGAAGACAGAATCGTTCTTGATCTTTCTAAGGACGAGGACAACTTTGGGCAGGCAGATCTTCCCATGGCGGTGCTTTCAAAGAACAAACAGGTTGTTCTAATTCAGATGGATGGAGACCTGTCTAAGGAAGAATTCGCCAGGGCTACTGATATGATAATGAAGGCAACAGACAGAATAGCCGAGATTCAGAGAAAGGCACTTTCTGAAAAATATAAAATAGAGAATCTATCAGAATCACAGAACGGAGGTGAATAAATGCCTAAAGATGCAAGTGGAATCTTGTCAGAGATAAAGAAGGGTTACATAAGTAAAAAGTTGAAAGAAGGAACAAGGGCAGATCAGAGAAAGCTCGATGAATTTAGAACAATAAGGATAGAGCCAAATTTCATTCCAAGAGCTCAGGGTTCAGCATTTGTGAACCTCGGAAAAACGAAAGTTCTGGTAGGTGTCAAGGTAGAATCAGGCGAGCCATTTCCAGATACGCCAAATCAGGGAGTTCTGACAACTAATGTTGAAATGTTGCCAATGGCATTCCCCACATTTGAACCTGGACCACCAAATGAGGAATCCATAGAGATTGCCAGAGTTGTGGACAGGGGTATAAGGGAAAGCAAAATGATAGATCTCGAAAAGCTTTGCGTTGAGCCGGGTAAGAAAGTCATGATTGTTTTCGTGGATATTGATGTTCTGGATTATGATGGAAATCTGATAGATGCATGCACAATGGGTGTAGTGACTGCTCTGCACACCGCCACATACAGGGTTGATGAAGCATCACCGGAAACAAAGTTGCCAGTCAGGTCAATGCCAGTATCAGTTACAATGGCAAAAATCGATGATGAACTTGTATGCGATCCTGACGTTGAAGAAGAACAGATGTCTGATGCAAGATTAACCGTAACATTTACAGAAGATGGGCACATAAGAGCGATGCAAAAGGGCAACTCGGGTTCATTTTCCATGGATCAGATTAAAAAGGGTATTGACATGTCGGAAGTAGTCGGGAATAAAATAAGGGAATACATCAAACAGGTGATTTAAAATGTCAAGAAGAACTCTGAAAGTAGGACCAGCGGGCAGATTCGGCCCAAGATACGGTGTCACAGTAAGGAAGGTATGGAGTGAGATATATAAGCAGAAGAAGGCCAGATATGAATGCCCCAAATGCAAGCAGTTGAAGGTTGTTAGGATAGCATCAGGAATATGGAACTGCAGACACTGTGGTTACAAATTCGCTGGTGGATCCTACAATCCAGAATTCTCACAGAGAGTAAAAGAGGAACTGGTAGACAATGCAGTATAAGTGTATTAGATGCGGCAGAATTCTGGAGAAGTCACTTGGAACCAATGAAATAGAATGTGAATGTGGTTCCAGGGTTTTCCTGAAAGAAAGACCAAATGTGGAAAAAGAAGTAAACTCAAGATGAGTAGTGGGGATGGATAAATTCACCCAGCTATCCAACGAAAAACTATGTATCAGGTGTGCCGGCAGGATTTTTGCAACTGTCGGTCACACAATGACAAATTTGGATCGTGGAAATCAGATTTTATTCACATCAAGATGTTTTGGATACGAACTCAATTTTGTTGAAGAAAAATCCTGTTCTTTGTGCTCAGGAATATTTCTTGAGATCCCAAAATACGCGGGTGAAATTCAAAAAAGGTTATCAGATTATGAATACAGAACGATCCTTATAGGATCTTCATTTCCTGCCAGTATACTGGAGAAAGAAAGGATACTGCAGGAGAAATATGGCAATCTAGGAGAACCAATAAAAAAAGAGTTCAGTCGTGAACTGGGGAAATATTATATGGATATGACTGGAAAAGAATTTGATAGAAGTGATCCAGATATAATGGCAAAGGTTAACACAGAATATATGTCAATAGAATTTCAGATAAAATCTCTCCTTATCTATGGTATATACAGAAAGAATATACGTGGCATTCCTCAAACAAGATGGATTAAATACTCTGAAAAAACAGATACAGTTGAATCCATAATCGGTGATCAGATCAAGATTATGGGGAACGGAAAAGACTATGCCCTGCATGGGGCTGGAAGGGAGGATGTGGATGTAAGAATGCTTGGTAATGGGAGAGAATTCGTAATAGAGCTAACAGAGCCAAGAATAAGAAACATAAACCTTGAAAAGTTAACAGAGAACATTAATAAAACAAATCTTGGAGTTACAGTTTCATCCATGAGGCCCTCAAGCAGGGAAGAAATTAAAAACATAAAAGACGAGAAGCACTACAAGATATACCGTGCAAAACTGGAATCAGAAAAACCTGTTTCATGCGAAGAATTAAAGGAGATATGTAAGGAATTTAACGGGAAAGTTATATATCAAAGGACACCATTACGAGTTAGCAGTTCAAGATCTGATCTTGTAAGAGAGAGAAGGATATCGGAAATGTCAGTGGAATGCGGTGAAAATGGTGATCATGTATTAACCATTGAAGCAGAAGCTGGAACATATATCAAAGAACTTGTCAGTGGAGATGGGGGTAGAACAAAGCCAAGTCTTGCTGAGAAGCTAGGTACTGAGATAAGGATCAGAGAACTAGACGTAATAATGATCAAAAGGTGAAAAAATGGTAAAAATGTCACATGGGCCAAGGTCAGGATCGAGAATGACCATGACAAAGAGATTGAAAGATAGAGGAATGCCAAGAATCAATTCATACATGAGAAAATTTGAGGTTGGAGAATTTGTGGCAGTGAATATTGATCCATCTGTGCACAAGGGGATGCCATTCCACAATTTCCAGGGTTTTACTGGGGTTATAGAAGGTATGCAGGGAAGGTGCTATCTTCTTGGCATAAAAGTGGGTGGAGTAAAAAAGACAATTATCGCTGACCCGGTACATCTGAGAAAAATCAAGGTGTAGTTATGAATATAAAGTATATCACATCATCAGAGGCCAGAGACTTACTTCAGGACCTAAAGGAAAACTCACCTGAAGAAGCTAAGGAATTTGAATATGTGAGACAGTTTTCAAGACTAAGCAAAAAGGATGCAGTCGAGGCAGTAAAGAAGATATCTGACCTTTCAGGTTTCTCAGAAGAAGTCTGTGTAAAGATAGTTGATCTGATGCCATCCAACATTGAGCAGATGCTGGCAATTTTAAATTCTTATAAGCTTACACCAAAAGATGAAGTTTTAAGTAGTATAATTGATTATTTAAAAGAATTGCAGTGATAATATGGAAGAATATGCTTTCATTCTGGACGTTCTAATGCAGGGTAGGTCTACGGATCATTCATATAGCAGGACACCTTTAGTTTTTGGACTGGGAGAGACCGAGTTCAAGCTTCTTGAAATGATTCCAAAGGAGGGGGCCATTCTTACTGTTGGTGACAGGGTATACATTGGAAAGGACCTCCAGAAGAGAGATAAAATAATGACTGTGAAACGCAGGATAGGGTATGAGGAATTATCATCGTCAGCAGTAACAGAATTACCATATATACTTGAGAACATAGTTAAGGAGAATGAGAAAAAATATGTTGATTTCTTCAACAGGGCAGAGTCAATTAACTCAAGAATGCATACTCTTGAACTTCTTCCAGGGCTTGGCAATAAAACAATGTGGTCAATCATCGATGAAAGAAAGAAGAAACCATTTGAATCCTTCAAGGATCTTACAGACAGGGTAAAGACGGTTCATCACCCTGAAAAGATGATAGCAGTTAGGATCGCGCAGGAAATTGACGGGAAGAATGAAAAATACAGGATTTTTGTTAAACAATGAAGCTCTATACTGAAAAATATGGTCAGGTCCTTCTGAGGGACAAAAATATTGCGCAGATAGAGATTTCAAATCTCGAAGAAGGGGAAAAAGTTCTTGAAATAGGTCCAGGGGAAGGATTCTTAACCCAGTTTCTCCTTGAAAAATATCCAAAGGTCACAGTTGTTGAGTCTGATCACAGATTTGTGGATATACTCAGGGTGAAGTTTTTTGATTATGTGGAACACGGGCAACTCGAAATTATTCACGGGGATTTCCTCGAATACGAAGGCCTGGTTCAGGATCAAATAATAGGAAATGTCCCCTATCATATATCATCGAAAATTGTTCAGAAATTGTCGACGATGAAGTTCAACAAGGCTGTACTTATGTTCCAGAGTGAGTTCGCAACCACTCTTATGGCAAAGCCATCAACAAAGGAATATACCCGAATGACTGTTTTCGCCTATCTCAACTTCAACATTGAATTTATTAAGCTTGTTTCAAGGAACAGCTTTTCACCTATTCCAGGGGTGGATAGTGCAATAATATCTCTCAGGAACCATGATAATTTTCCCGATCTTGACTGGAATCTTGCAGAGACAAAACTGAGACAAATGTTCTCACAGAAGCGGAAGAAACTCAAAAATGTCATTGAGAACTGCCCTGTGCAATTTCAGGAGAATCGCATAGATCAGTTGCCCCCAGAATCTATTATAAACTTATTGCGAAATGAATAGCATTCCAGATTGAAACATGGATTATACTGATTGGATAGGAACAAGGTTCAAAAAAACGGAATCAAAAAAAGCCACATTATATTGAAATTTAATATAAAAATCTATTAGTCCAGTTTTTTATATAAGGGTTCTCTCTAATTTCAAATAAAAATTTAGGGTAATTACTCACTGAAAGGATCTGGTACTTTTAGTTTCAGAAGAACAACTGGTTTGCGGTTGTCTTCTATTTTGCATTGGTACAAAAGAATAAAATTAACTAGATGATTTGCACAAACAAGTTTTTCATTAGAGATTTTCACATAAATTGCTAAACTTTAAAAAACCAGCCAGCCCAGAACATACTTAGAATTAAAAATAAAAATTAATGTAATTAAAATAAAAATTATTGTTTAAATTTAATCGAAAGCGCATCCGCACTGTATTGCTTCTATTTCGCTCTCATGTTTTGTCCCACACTGGTGGCATTCAAAGGGTCCTTTTCCTGTTTCCATACTTATCATAAAATTAAGTAAAGTTTTAAGCATTTAAACTTTGCCACTCTTGAATTCGGCATTTGACTGACATATGATGCAATTGTGTAAGTTTAAATCCAAAGGTCAATCATATCAATAATAGCAGTGTTTTCCGGAAAATAGTGAGGATTAGTTTAAAATAAATAGATCATCCTATTCTTTTAAAATTAAATATAAACAAGTGACTCTTTATAATAAAAATTGAAAAATGTTATGAAAATACTGGTTTTCTAATTAATAATCAAGGAAAAGTGTATTTTCACTTTCCTGTGTCGCTGGCTGTATCCATGTTATTCTTTTGCTGTTGTATCTTGGCAAACTCACTTATTCCGAAATTGCTCACACCGGCTGTGAGTGTGTTTGCAGGAATCATCATCAGGGTTCCCTTTCCTTCCAAGCCAATTTCATAAAGTATGTTCATCCATCTTAATTGAAGTGCCCCAGGGTTATCCACATACATCTTGGAAGCCTCTACCATCTTGCTTGCTGCCTCTACTTCCGCCAGTGCCAGTGTTACTCTTGATCTTCTTTCCCTCTCTGCAGAAGCCTGCCTGGACATTGCCTCCTGAAGTGACTGAGGAACCACAACATCCCTGATCTCAACTGATGATACCTTTATTCCCCAGTGTTCAGTCTTTTCATCTATAATGGCTCTTGCACCTTCTCCGACTTTTTCTCTTTCTGAAAGAATCTCATCAAAGGAATACTTACCTATCACTTCTCTGAGAGTTGTTTGAGCCGACAAACTTGTTGCATTCGCAAAGTTTTCAATATTCAATACGGCCTTCTGTGGATCTATGGCCTGATAATACATTATGGCGTCACAGTTTACCGGTACATTGTCGTTTGTGAATGTTGAGTCAGTTTTAAAAGCAACTGCCTGAATTCTCAAGCTTATAATAACAGGTATCTTGCTGATGAAAGGAGTTACATAAATTATTCCTGGTCCCTTAATCCCTGAGAACCTTCCCAGTGTAAGCACGGGTGCCCTTTCCCACTCTCTCAGTATATGCAATCCTGATAGGATTATTAGCACTATCACAATCACAATAAATATCAAAAAATATTCTATAGCACTCATCAGGATATATATGTGTATCATACTAATTAATTGTTTCTAAATTAATTTATTATATTCTAGACTTTTTTACTCTGAAAGGCTGTAAAACAGAGAAATTTTATACACATGTGTTGGACTATATGAGGAAAATAAAAGGGAAGAATATGGCACAAAAACAATTGAAAATTGAGTATAAATGTTGGAGATCAATAAGATATTGATAAAATGAAAATCATTTTAGTAGATAAAGGGATAAAGAATGGGTTATGGGCGTTCAAGAATTCGGTTCAAAGATCAGAGATGGTAATTTCTTTCATATAGCAATAAATACGGATGAAAACTATTTTAGACATGCATTCAGTAAAATGGAATATATCATGGCATATGAATATCTGGAAGAACTTATGGATAGACTTTCAGTTAATTCATACAGGATAAAGGTTCCCAAATACATTTACCGCGGTGAGGACAAAGATTTCGAGCATTATATTAACGAAAGGAGGAGCATATTCAAGGATCATCCTCTAAATAAAATGGAGGAAGGCTTCATGGATAGATTCAGACAGTTTAAAATACAGAAATATAAGGAAATTGAATCCGATAAAATGTCTATCTGGAACCAGAAAAGTGTTATGGAAATTATAGATGAAGAAAAAAAGAATCATATTTTGATAACAGGATTTGATACTGATAATGAGATTTTTATAAATGCACTGAATGCCAGTGACATGGGTATTGTACCTGTGATACTTTCTGATGGAGTGTCAGCACCATCAGAGAGAAACCATTTCAACACTCTTGAATTAATGAGCAGATTCACATATATGGTTGATAGCAGAGATATCATGCTCATGGCCGGTGATCTTTAACATGAATAGAGTACCAATAATACTCATAGGCGGTATACCGGGAGTAGGAAAAACCAGTATATCTGGATATATTGCAAGGCAATTGAATATCAACATTGTGATGTCAGGAGATTACATAAGGGAAATAATAAGACCATTCGTTCCAGATGATGATGTATTGCAATACTCTGTTTACGACTCATGGAAGAAATATGGGGAAAACACAGAAGTGAATGTAACGAGAGGATTCCTCAATCAGGGAAAACTCATAAACAGGGCCACTTATTCCTCAATAAGAAGGGCAATTACTAACGGAGAGCCGATCATCATTGAAACGCTATATTTCATCCCAGATCAGCTTAAGGAAATTATAGGTGAAATAACCAGCCTATATATTCACATTTCTGATTATGATACCCACGTTAATCGACTCAATGAAAGAGAAAAATATACACACTTCGGTTCACCGGGAGAAAGACTTTCATCAAACCTAAAAAATTATAGAATTGTAATGAAAGAGTCAATGCGTCAGTGTGAAAAATATAACATTAGAATTTTTGATAATATGGATTATATAAGAACTAGAGAGCAAATACTCGAATATGTTTCTTCTGTTAATGGTAGAATATAGAAAAGTAACAATTAACAACTTAGCAGTTACTTTCACTTTCAGTAATAACTGTTTTACTTTACAAAATTAATTTATGCTTTAATCACATTGTAAACTATGTCAATTGAAACAGTTAACCCATATTCCATGAGCAAGCTGGGCAAATATGAAGAAGATGATGAAGACACAGTGAAAAAAACATTTGAAGGTGTGAATAGGGAACAGGAAACCTGGAAAAAAAGTATTGATGATAGAATCAAGTTCCTGAAGGACGAAGTTATTCCTAGATTCAAAAGGGAAAAGGAAAACCTTGCAAAGATTATGTCATCTGAAATGGGTAAGCCAATCACACAGAGCAGGGCGGAAATAGATAAGTGTATCATGATGACAGAATATTTCTGCAAGGAGGGGAAGAATTTTCTGTCAGATAACGTCATTGAAACAGAGGCAAGCAAAAGTTTTGTAAGATTTGAACCCCTGGGAACAGTGTTCCTAGTAATGCCATGGAATTTCCCATTATGGCAGGCTATGAGAGCAGCAATTCCTGCAATGGTAGCTGGAAATGGAATAGTACTCAAGCATGCATCAATAGTAACTGGAAGTGCCAAGAAAATGGAAGAAATATTCGATAGTCCGCTTTTCAGGGTGATAAAGGTATCAGGCTCAAGGGCGCTTTCAGCAATCAAATATTCGGATGGAGTTTCATTTACAGGCTCTGAAATGGCTGGCATGGCAATAGCATCTGAGGCTGGAAAACATATAAAAAAATCAGTTCTTGAATTAGGTGGTTCAGATCCATTTGTGGTTCTTGACGATGCAAACCTCGAACAGACAGCAAAAGAAAGTACCTATGCTCGATTGCAGAACAACGGTCAGAGCTGTATAGCCTCAAAGAGGTTTATTGTGAGCAAGAAGATTTCAGAGAACTTCTTTGCACTGATGAAGGAAAACTTTGAAAAGGTAAGGCTAGGAGATCAGCTTGACGATAAAACATACATAGGACCGCTTTCCTCTGCATCTCAGGCTGAGACTGTGAGGAAGCAGATAGAACAGTTGAACAGCCTTGGGAAGCTTCAGATGTTTGGCGAACAGCATGGTAATATTATCCCACCAACTATTGTCCAAACAGAGGCAAACTATTTAGATGAAGTCTTTGGTCCAGTTGCTATTTTCAAAACGTTTGACACACTGGAAGATGCTGCAAAAATATGCAATGAAACTGGATTTGGATTGGGCGCATCAGTTTGGGGTAGCGTTGATCAGGCTGAGAAGGTAATACCTATGATAAGATCTGGAATGGTTTTCGTGAACAAGGTTGTAGCTTCTGATCCCAGACTGCCATTTGGAGGTGTGGGAAAGAGTGGATACGGGAGAGAGTTATCTAAGTTTGGGATACTTGAATTCACGAATTTTAGAACAGTGTGGATTCAGGAAAGACCCTGAGATAAAATTTTTAAAAGAAATCTTCATCCGACTTCTCAAAGGTTTTAAACCTTTCAACACTATGTTAATTCATGAAAGGAAGTGATCTCTTTACTAAAGCGCTTTTAAATGAAAATGTAAAGCACATATTTGGGTTGCCGGGCGAAGAAAATATAGACTTGCTCGACTCAATTTCAAAAACAGACATTGACTTCATAGTCACCAGACATGAACAGGGTGCTGCATTTATGGCAGATGCCTATGCCAGAGTTAGGAAAACTCCTGGAGTATGTCTATCAACCCTTGGCCCTGGGGCAACAAATCTTCTTACCGGTGTTGCAAATGCTCATCTTGACAAGGTGCCTGTTGTGGCCATCACGGCCCAGGCATCAAGAGACAGACTCCATAAAGAATCACATCAGAATGTTGATACTATTGCACTTTTCTCTGGCATAACAAAATATAACAGGTCCGTAATAGTACCTGACAGTATACCCGAGATAGTAAGAAAAGCATTCAGCATATCAATGAAGGAACAGCCTGGCGCAGCGCACATACAGTTGCCGGAGGACATTGGTTCCATGGAGACAGATGAAGTAAGAATGATCCCAATCCCAGACGAGGCAATTTACGAGGCAAACGGTAGCATAGTAAAAAAAGCTGCAAAACTGATAAATTCAGCCAAGTATCCAATCATTCTTGCCGGAAATGGGGTCATTCGTTCCAGATCATGGGATATGGTAAGGAAGTTCGTTGAGGTTTCAGGTATACCAATTGTAAGCACTTTCATGGCAAAAGGCATACTGCCCTATGACAATCCAAACAATCTTTTTATAGTTGGGGGCAGGCCATTTCCAATTGAACTAAGACCATTAATTCACTCTGACCTTGTTATAGCAATCGGTTTTGATATGGTAGAATATGATCCAATTATATGGAATGAGGATTCATCACGAAGCGTAATAAATGTGGCAACCACTATGGCAGAAACAGATGAACACTTTCCTGTTGCATTTGATCTTGTTGGTAATATAAATATTACACTGGACCTGTTATTGAGGAACATTGAAAAGAGACCACTAACCAAAGAATTCATGGAAATACGAAGGAAAAGAAAAGAGTTCTTTGAATCTCCTGGAACTGGAAAGGAAATTATACCTAAGGCAGTAATCAAGGTTCTTTCAGAGAACAATCACGAAAATACCCTTGTAATATCAGATGTTGGATTACACAAAGTCTGGATGAGCAGATACTACCAGCCAAAATTCCCTGATCGTACCATAATATACAATGGATTTGCATCTATGGGAGGTTCACTTCCTGGGAGCATCGGTGCCATGAAGGCCAATCCTGATCTGGATGTGATAGCTGTCATGGGAGATGGTGGATTCCTTATGAATGTACAGGAGCTGGAAACGGCGTACAGACTGGGTATTTCATTTACTGCAATCGTTTTCAATGACAGAACTTACAGTCTAATAGAAAAACATCAGGAGGACCATAATCTGAGTCCGAAATATATACATTTCACAAATCCAGACTTCGATCTACTGGCAAAGAGTTTTCATTCTGAATATTTCTATGCAGATGAGGCAAAAGGATTTGCTGAGGCTCTGAAGGAATCAAGAAGGTCAGATGGTGTCAAGATCATAGAGGTTAAGATTAACTAACCCATCCTCAAATTTTCCCTGTGGATATTCAATTTCTCAGACTTCCAATTGTAGACCATTGAACTTTATACCATATGGGATCTTTCTTGCAATTTTTAACCAGTGGTCAGAAATAAAGAATAGAAATTAAGATGACTCTCAATTTTGGCACACCATTTGAGAGAAAATGAAACCATGTATTTTAGATTAAACTCATCTCATTCTTATCTTTATTAATCTTCTAATTCTGTTACCCTTTGGTTTTTGTTTAATAATGCTGTACTGGCATAGTAGTATTGATATTATTATCAAAAATCCTCCAAAATACTGGAAATCTCCAAGATATTGATCGAGAAAGATCGAAGAGCCAAGAGATGCAGATATGGGTTCCATTGTCCCACTCAATGCCGCCGAAGAAGCACTTATCTTTCTCATTCCATAAGAATAGAGGGTAAAGGCAACCAATGTTCCAACCACAGAAACAAAAAGAATCAGAAAAATAGCCAAGGGGATTGATCCGGGATTCAGAGTTCTTACAAAATTTAAAATTGGCATTATGCCTGTTGGTATGCTTATCAAAGCTGCAAAAAAGAAGCCCCATGAAACAACCGATATGGAGCCATATTTTCTTACCAGTGGAGATGAGATTACCGTATATATAGCAGCACTTAATGCACATATCAATCCCACAATCAATGCATCAAGCGATATTCGGAGCGTCGAATCCGGATTAATAGAAATTGTCAGAAGAACTATCCCGATCAGTGATAGTATCAATCCAGCAAGAAGAAGGAGTGAAAACCTTATCTTTCTCATTATGAGTTCAAAAAGCACTACCATCGGGAAATACAAAAACTGGAGAAACGTGGCTGTAGGAGCGTTTGAAAGATCGATTGTTTCAAGGTATGATAGTTGAAGAATAAAGGTAGTTGCAACATAGATTGCAAAAAGTTTTAAATCGCTTCCTGGAAATTTTGGCTTAAATAATATAAGCATAAGAGCACTTGAAACAATGAGACGAATAGAAAGAAGTGCAAGAGGATTCATTCCAAGCACTTCAAAGAGAGCACTGGACGCTGTACCAGACAATCCCCACAGTGTAGCCCCTGTTATGGAAATCAAGAAGGGCTTTAATGATCCTTTATCTTCCAAATCTACTGAATAGTTATTTTTTTCATAGATATAAATTCATTTTAAGCAGGCTCTACTTTGACAATTTCATCTCATCATTCTGAACTTTGATATATAAAAGGATTATGAGATTAATATTATTAACATTCTAATGATAACACAGTAATGATCTCTGGGACTGAAAAGATATGTGGAATCTGTGGAACTAAATTTATTTGCGGCACAATGGGAGGTTGCTGGTGTACAAACGTTAAGGTAACACCGGCGAAGAAGCATCTTATTTCACGCCTGACCAACGAGTGTGTTTGCCCAGAATGCCTAAAAAGTTAGTTTAGTTCTATTGAATTGGAATGTAAAAATTAATTATATTATTATGCATAAAGTCAGGGTAATGGACAGGGAAAAACAATTCAGCTTAAAGGCATCTCTCTCCTACGGACTGCCACTTTTGATCATACCTCCAGTTCTGCTTATTATTGTATTAGTGACCAACAACTTCTATTTTCTGGAATATTTTCACGTAATTTCAGGGTCTGCATGGACAGGAATGGATCTGGTAATGGGACTGTTTTTTTCATTCATAATGAAAGGACTAAATCCTTTACAGAGAAGTGAAGTATCAAAAAGATTGATTCCGGTTATGCTGTTTTTCATGCCAGCAATATCTACAGTTACAATAACTGCCGGAATATACACAGCCATAGCACTAAACATAAGTTTCTTCAATATATACTTCATAATAGTTGCAATACTGGCACTTGCTTTAATGATACAGGGGCTTTTAATTTTTCTTCCCAATGAAGTTAGAATTTATCTGGAAATCCTAAGGGGTGGAAAAAACATTGAAAAAATCGTTCGACTAACTATGTTTAACCTTAAACTTTCTATTCTCCAGCTAATCTTCCAGATTGTCATAATCCTATTTATGGCAAAATTTGCGACAGGGGGTGCTCTATGACTCTGATAGATGCAATTAAAAAACAGAGATTCGCAAGTGGTATGATAATAGTACCATGGTTGTTTTTTATAATATTTGTAGCCAGTGGAAACTTACTGTTGCTGGATTATATACACGTATTGATTGGAGCTATCTGGACAGGTACTGATGTTTTCCTTGGACTCATATTCAACAGGGTGATTAAAACTCTTGACGGAAGGACAAAATATGATATCTCTCAGAGGATATTACCAATGAGTCTATACTTCATACCTTCAGCCACGATTCTAACTCCACTTGCCGGAATGATTTTAGCCATAAAAGAAAATGCGTTTAATGGTTTATCAAATGAGTTTATTGTTTCTTTATTTGTAATAGGGATTATTCTTTTAATTATAAGTTTCATTCTAATTTTACCGACGTCACTGAAGATAAGAAATCTCGCTAATGAAATTGGGGAGGAAGTGAAATTTGCTAAATCATCTTATCTCCTGAAGAAGTTGACAATATATGGTGGAATACAATTGCTTTTTCAGGTGATAATAATTGGTTTTATGGCTTATCTTGTGGTATTCTAAATTTAAAGTGTACCAATTCAAACTTTCCAGAAGAGGGTAGAGAAATGGAATTTCAAGCAGATAGGTTCAATTAATTAACCATAAAAAATCTTATCTCTCTTTGAATGAGATCATAATCATTTTTTCACAATTACGATGGATTTTTTATTAAATATATGCGAGAAATGGCTCAAATATTTCTCAGTTTCATAATTATTAAACTCTGTTCTTTTCATTGTAAAAAGTTGTACAGTTGTAGACATCATACTATGTCTTGACATATTTCCTCTCAAATGCAATAGGAATGCCTCCCAACACATTGTTCTGTACAAATATCAAGGAATAGTGTTATCATTAAGTTTTAGCGATAGCCTTTTCTGTTTAATCCCTAAATGAAAGACTTTTGCAAAAGAATGTTTGGCAATCAATTTAAGGGTCTTTGCTTTGTCCAAAAAGTTTAGCAATTCCCTCATACATCAACCATCACTCTTATCGCCTTTTCCATCTAAATCACTCTAAAAACTCAGAACGCCATAAAATCCTTATCTAAATAACGTTTTCCAAAACACATTTATAAAAAGCTACAATAACCCCCTATGTTATTCGGAACTCCCTTAAATGAGTTTTTAGTTATAGTACTCGGGGGGATAATTGCAGGTGTGATAGGCTCCCTTACTGGTCTGGGAGGTGGATCTGTGCTTGTTCCGGTTTTAACTCTATTTTATGGTGTACCAATTGATTTTGCCATAGGTGCGAGCTTGATATCGACAATAGCCACTTCTGCTGGGTCTGCCAGTACATACACAAAAAAAGGAATTGCTAATATTAAAATTGGCGTGGGTCTGGAAGTTGCAACAACTCTAGGTGCTGTGGTGGGTGCATTAACCTTCATTTTAGTTACTCGAGAAGATTTGGAGTGGGTTTTATACTTACTATTTGGAATAGTCCTTCTAACTTCCCTCATTCCAACTATACAGAGAGGTAAGTATGAATTTCCAGAGGCAAAAATGCCTGATTTTACAAGCAGGGCATTTCAATTAACTGGAAAATACCACGATGATAGAGCCAAAAGGACTGTAACATATACCGGTGTGAGATGGTGGCTGGGAGAAATAATAATGTTCTTTGCTGGCCTTTTATCTGGGTTACTTGGCATAGGAAGCGGTGCACTAAAAGTTCTTGGAATGGACTGGGCAATGAATCTCCCAATGAAGGTGACCACAACAACAAGTAACTTCATGATAGGGATAACAGCTGCAACAGGAAGCAGTATTTACTGGTACGCTGGTTATATAAGTTTCTTTCTGGCAGCGGCCACTGCAATAGGAGTAGTTGTTGGATCCAGAGTCGGGTCCCACGTACTTATGAGGATATCCAACAAAGAAATAAGATGGATATTCTTTGCAATTCTCTCTTTCCTTGGTATAGACATGCTTTTCAAGGGGTTGAGAGAAGGAAAAATATATCATCTTTCAAGCTTATATTCATTTTCAATTGCCATAGGTGCATCAGTAATTTTGATAATTCTACTATTCTTATATACAAACAGGGGGGTGAAATCAAGTGGAGGAAATATCACAAAAGCTAATTGAAATTGTAAGCGTTATACTAAAGGTAGCAGTCTATCTTAGTATGGGCAGTATAATAGTTGGAGTAGTACTTCTATTCATAAAGAATGGTGCTGATGGTTACTCCCTGAGCACTCTGGCCAATTACAGTAATTACAGTGTTGCTAAAAGTTACTCATCAATAATATTTTCTCCGACGAAAATCCCTGAGGGAATTATTACATTGGATCCACTGGGTTTCATCTCTCTTGGCTTATGGGTTCTGATTTTCACTCCAGTAAGTGTTTTATTTACCTCCCTAGTTGACTATATCTACCAGAAAAACAAACTTTACGTAGTACTTACCTTTCTAGTCCTATTCAATCTCTTTACTGC
This sequence comes from Thermoplasmatales archaeon, assembly GCA_027316895.1. Classification (GTDB taxonomy): domain Archaea; phylum Thermoplasmatota; class Thermoplasmata; order Thermoplasmatales; family Thermoplasmataceae; genus Cuniculiplasma. The sequence goes on from DAHVFT010000001.1 coordinate 190,025, forward strand.
AATCTTCATAATTCCAAGCTTTGTCCATCTTTGAGGCTAAAAATTAAAGAAAAACATTATTAATTTTATTGAAATAGCCAGTTGATGCTTTATGCTTAAGTTTGATCGCGTCAAGATTCAAGAGGAAGATCCAAAAGAGAGAAGCAAAAGCTTTACTATAGAGCCAATGAAAGAGTATACCACGGAGGAGGCAACAGCTGAAGCATCAAGATGTATTGGCTGCAACATATGTACGCAGGCTTGTCCCGCTAGTCTTGATATAGGTGCATATATAAACAGTACAGCTGTGGGTGATCCCGCCCAGACTGTAAGAATTGTTTTTGAGAATCTACCATTCCCTGCAATAATAGGGAGGGTTTGTACGCATAATTGCGAGGATATATGCGTGATGTATGACACCGGTGGACCACTTGCTATAAGGCATTTAAAGAGATACGCGGCAGACCAATTTGATGATTATGGAAAAATATTAAATGTAAAGAAGAGGTCATTCATAAATAAGAGGGTTGCAGTCATAGGTGCAGGTCCAGCAGGATTAAGCGCTGCATACTATTTATCAATTCAAGGAGTAAGGGTAACTGTCTTCGAGTCACTGCCCGTTATGGGTGGGTTCATGAGAGTTGGAATTCCACGTTATAGACTCCCATTTGAAGTTATTGAAAAGGAAACTGGTTATATAACCTCAAATGGAGTTGAGGTTAAATTAAATACAAAGGTTGGAACGGATATCACATTCAAGGAGATCCTGAATAGTTATGACGCAGTATTTCTTGGGGTAGGTACACATAAACCAAGAATGACTGGTACACCAGGTAGCGATGCAAATAATCTAATGCATGCAACAGAGTTTCTTAGAAGAACAGCGCTGGGTGAAAAGTTACCGGTGGGCAATAAGGTAATTGTGATAGGTGGTGGATTTACAGCGAACGATGCAGCAAGATCATCACTTAGACTGGGGGCCAATGAGATAAATATAATGTACAGAAGGAGAGAGGTAGATCGTCCTGGTTACCCTTCAATGAATGCAGATGAAGAAATGGAAGAATCTCTTGGTGAAAGTGTAAATTATATGTGGGAAGTGACCCCATTTGAATACGTGAAGAAAGGCGACAAAATAGTTCAGGTCAAATACTGGAAAAACCAGATGGTTCAGGATACAGGTGGTAGAGCCAAACCTGTACCACAGAAGGAAAAGACATTCACGATGGATGTGGACTTTGTGATTGAGGCAACAGGCCAGGAAACAGACTTCTCATTTCTGGGTGAGGAATATGCAAGGCAGCTACGCTTAACCCCTCATGGAGGAATAATTGTGGATCAGAGGGGAATGACAAGCATAGAAGGTGTATTCTCAGGAGGAGATTCCACCAACATGACCCACGATCTGATCAGCGCAGTTAGAGATGGAGACATCGCAACACTCGGAATTTTGGACTATCTTAATCTTATGGACAAGGTAAATGAAGAATACCTGCCACTCCTTGACAGATGGAAAAAATTCTCCCCTATGGCTGCAAAACTCGCCTACGCAGATAGAGTAAAATAAAAAATTAACAGCCTCTATTTAACACTTTTAAGAGGAAATAGATTGCATGGAGATAATATTAGGGTAACAGCGACAATGTTTTTAATCTTCAATGTTTCTCTTCCGTCATAATGAATGCCAATCGCAGGATACTGGTAATTGGATCGCCAGGTTCAGGAAAATCAACATTTTCAAGGGAATTATCAGAAATAAGATGCATTCCAATATACCACCTTGATAAAATATTCTGGAAGAATGGATGGAATCCAATACCAGAGGAAGAATTTAAAGATAAATTGATAAAAATACTGCAAACTAATGAATGGATAATGGATGGAAATTATTCACAAAATCTGGCCATGAGAATGAAGTATGCACAGATAGTTATATTCCTGGATATACCATGGATATTGTGTACATTGAGGGTTATTAAGAGGAACATTCATAACAGACACAATACCAGGAAAGACATTACAGAAGGTTGTGAAGAAAAATTTGATCATGATTTTTATGAATTGCTAAAATTTATCAGACATTTTCCAAAAACAGATAGGGTTAAAATAATAAAACTGCTGGAAGTCAATGCATATGAAAAAGAAATCATCATCTTCAGCAATTCAAAATCCGTGAAGCAATATCTTCAAAAAATAAAGAATGAAGAAGAAACATCAAAGATAGTTAAAGTTGCCTGATCACTCACTCTACTGATATATGATCGAATCCGGTATAGGGTATCAGCGCTTTTGGGATTTCTATTCTGTTTTCCGTTGAAAAGTTCTCCATTATGGCCACCATGATTCTTGTAGTGGCGATTGCCGTTCCATTGAGAGTGTGTACAAACTGATTGCCATCAGGCGTCCTGTATTTAATATTGAGAGATCTTGCCTGGTAATCTGTGTCATTTGAGATTGAAGCAAGTTCTCTGAATTTACCCTGATGAGGGAACCATCCTTCTATATCATACTTCTTTGCTGCAAGACTTCCAAGTTCACCAGAACAGACGTTTATTACCCTGAAAGGAATTTCAAGGCTCTGAAATAAATCCTCAGTGTTCTTTAGCAATTCCTCAAGGTAGTCCCAGGAATCCTCAGGCTTGCAGAATATGAACTGTTCGACTTTCTTGAAATAATGGACCCTAAATATGCCTTTTGTATCCTTTCCATGTGCTCCTGCTTCCTTTCTGAAGCATGGAGAGAAACCTGACACCTTTAGAGGCAGTTCATTTTGATCAAGAATCTCGTTCATTAGCATTGCAGCTATGGGATGCTCAGAGGTGGAAATAAGATACAGGTCCTCTCCTTCTATCTTATAAACGGCTTCATTAAATGTCCCCTCATCAGTAGCTTTCCATATGGAATTTCCATTGATCATAGGTGGTGGTTCCACTATTGAGAAGCCTCGCTGACCAATGAAATCTATAGCATAGTTGACCAGTGCAAGCTCCAGTTTCACCAGTTGATTTCTGGAAATGTAAAATCTTGCACCGGATATTTTACCTGCTCTTTCAAGATCCACAAGATTCATTCGCTCAGAAAGATCAATATGGCTGTATGTATTTTCTATAATTTCATATTTTCCAGAATTTTCAGTAAATTTGTTAAATTCATCTAAACTGTCCCTCCTCACTTTAGCATTTCCTGAAAATTTTATAAATTTGCTGTTTTCATCTCCAAAACATATGGGTACAGATTCATCCAGTAGATTTGGGATTCTGGATACTGTTATATCTCTTTCTTTCTCGATTTCAGATTGCTCACTTTCCAGTAACTTCAGTTCCTCGTTTAATTTCCTTACATCGTCCTTTATTGATTCTGTTTCCTCACCATTTTTAACTTTTCTGGATACATCCATGCTGAGGGAATTTCTCTGTTTTCTCAGTTCATTAATTTTTTTAATGTTATCTCTCCATTTTTGATCCAGTGAAAAAAATCTTTCAATAAGACCCTGATCCCCCCCTCTTCCCTTGAGAGATTTGATGTATTGTTCAGGATCCTCTCTTAGCCTTTTTATGTCAATCATAAAACAAGGAAATATAAAGGCTATATTAATATTGCATCATATTCCAGTTCATTCTTACTAAATTTCAGTCATCATGCCGTAAATATACAGAATGCTAAGATTCACCAAAGATCTTATGTCTTGGAGTTGATTCAAGTATGGACTTCCCATAATCTACAGTTTTTTCATAATCCATTGTTCTAAGGAAAGCTTCAAATGATTTTTTGTCTTTCCATACCGTATATATCATATATTCTTCAGGTTTCTTAACCTCTCTATATAGTTTACCTTCAAGAAATCCATTATCTCCATTTTCCAGGATTTTTACAACTCCATTGAATCTTTCTTCGAAATCTGCCTCGTGACCCTTCTTGACTTTATAGTAGAGGCCAACATTTATCATAGTTCACTATTTTGTTACATTATATATAAATTTTTTATTTCTAGAATCTATTAAAAAGAATAGATTCAATTTGAACTCTCTCTAAAATTACTCTATGTATCCGCAATCCCCCCTGTCACATCTGAAAAATTTGATTTCGCCGTTATCATTGTAAACAGGCTCAAGTTTACCACTGTTGCATTTTGGGCAAATGTAAGTGTACTCATTGGTTTTATGGGAAAACAGAACCTGATATATAGACTCAGCGGAGAGGTATCTTGCGAGGTCTGTAATTGTCACCATCCCGATTATATTATTATTTTTGTCATAGACAGCGCATCGGGTAAGTGCATTTTTCGATAGAAAAGCAGCAACATCCTTAACATCAAAATCTGAGGATACCTGTGGAATATGATGACGCATTATGTATTTCACTTTAAGGGAATCTGGTTTTACATTTCTCTGTATAAAACGTCTTAATAGACTTCTCTCGCTAATCATTCCAACATATTTGCCATCAGCATCAACTGCCATTAAGCCATAAACATGATTCTTATTCATCAACGCAGATGCATCAAAAACTGTTGCATCTTCACTTATGGTTTGTATATTTTTATCAACAATTTTTCCAACCTTCATAATACAATAAATGTCGTATTAGATAAAAATATTACTGAAATGAAAAATTTAAAAGAATTATCCGGCTTTTATAGCTTGCTCAGAGTAATAGGATCTTCTTCCTCACGGCTCTGGGACCAGGAATTTATTTCCCTGCTCCTGGCACTGTATGGACTATCGTCATACTGTGAATATCCTCTTCCTAGGGGTCTAAGTTCCTCCCTTTCTTCCGGTCTTATATCATAATTTCTTCCAGCAGGAATTCTGAATCTTCCCTGCTCCTTTGCAGTAGTGCTCATAGTGCCTCCCAAAAATGACGTCGAGTTGAAGATTATTAGACTGCTTGGAAGTATGAGACCCATAGACATCAGCACACCATTAAAGGTTTCAGTGTAAACTATGAGATTTGAATATGCTGCAAGTGGTGCCTTCGAAAATGCATAAATTCCATCCTTCAAATAGTACCCGGCAAAACTAACCGCCTGTAATCCAGTAGAGATCATATAAAGGGACACGAATATAATGACTGCGGACATAATAAGCGAAACTTCCATGGCATTCCTTGCACTGCCTGATTTCCGTCCAACTACGTAACCTGAAAGAAGCGGTCCCCCTATGGGTATCCACCAGAGTAGTGCTATGGCTATTATGGAAGTCAAAAATCCATTCCTGATCTCATTTGCCTCTTTTTTACCGCCAAGATCAATCTCTGCCCTGCTGCCACGTAATTTGTTTGGCTTACCGATGGCTGACACTCGTCGCATACATAACTGACATCATGAAAGTATATTAATTTTATGTTTACAAAAAAATAATCATCCATCCATCTGGTGAAGACCTTTGATCGACTGTACAAATCTTTCACCAGATGTTATGTAACCTGCGATAAAAAACCAGATCAGCAGTATGTTAATTGGGGTAAAGTCAATATAAAAGTTATAACTGAATGGGAAAATTATCTCTATAATTAAAATTACCAGCATCAACACTAATCTGTCAGCTCTTCCAAGAACCCCACCATAGTTTCTCTTTAAGCCTAGGGCCTGAGCCTGAGTGCCAAGATAACTTGTCATGAAAACACCACCTAAGGCCAGAATCCCTATGTATATATTGCCGTAAAGTGAAAAAGCGAAACCTGTTATCAAAGCTATATCTGAATATCTGTCGAAAGTGTGATCGAGCATGTCTCCAGCTTTGGAACTGATATTCTTCTTTCTCGCAACAAAACCGTCGAGTGCATCCAGTGTTGATGAAAGAAGTATTAGGATAAAAGCAAGGATAAGAAAGTAGGATGAAATTATCCTTCCACTGATTGCTATAAAAACACCCGCAAGAACGGCAAACAGGAAAGAAACTTCAGTTAAAGTGTTTGGGTTAAATCGCATGAAGGGCTTACTTAGTTTTTCGAGGATCGGATTAACAGTCCCTCTCATTGAATCAAGTGCCATTGTGCTTCATCTCCATTTTCCTGATAAAGTTAACTGCATCAACCAAATTCTTACTCTCTTTATTATCATCTGTATTCAATCTCAGTATCCTGTTCCGTGGATAGTTTTCGGTGCATTCATACCAAATACAGTCACTCATAAGACAGTCCATGTTTTCTGTAATTTTTTTCCTATTGTAACCCCTTTCCATCAATCTTTTTTCCAGAACTTCGGGTGAACATTCCATCAATATTACTGCAAAGGAAGGTAACAGGTGAGAATAATGGGAATCAAGTATTTTCCCCATGTCTGATCTTATCCACTGTATAAGACAATCAAGGTCGACCTCATCATTTTGAGTACAACCAACCTTAATAGAAAATTTGTTCAGATCTATAACTTCATAACCGCTACTTGCAAGTAAATTACAGAGAGTGCTTTTTCCAGTGCCTGGAACTCCAGTTACGGAAATATTAAAATTCATATTCATTGCTCCTGAAAGATGCATTCTCAAGTTTCCACGGCATGGAAAGATGTCTCCTTGCATAGGCTGGTGGTTCTAACTTCATTGTCATTCTCTTGTAATTGGTTTTAACGTATTCCGGATCCATTACATTACCACACTTAATACACCTGTATTTTAGTGATCCAATGTTCGACGTCCTTGAACCACATCTACTGCATAAAGGTGTCCTTCGTTCGTATATGATGGAGGGGTGAATCAGCTCAAGTTTTTCAATCTTAATTGTTCCTTTAGCATACGAACCAAATAACCTCACGCGATCTCCAATCTCTAATTTTTCAAGTTCATCTCTGAAACCCTTTGAGGGCTCAAATGCAACTGCCTTAATATCAGTAACTCCATATTTAATTCCAAAGAACAGGTGTCCCCCCTCCTTCCTTTGAGGCAATTCATTTACATAGCCCGTAATCTCATAGGATGAAAGTTCCCTTAACTCCATACCTGATTCCAGTCTTAAAATATGATCGTCCGTTCCCTGATTGGTAGCAAATATCATGTAATTTCTATCAAAATCTGGAAATCTTGAATTGATTTCTTCCTGTATCTGAATCAGGTCATCAAATACAAGTCCCCTTATTCCATAAATAACTGGTGTTCTATCCTTTGGAAAAAGGCATACCTTTCCTTCTTTCGTTTCCATATTGTTGAATGTACTGTCATAAGATTCCGCAATTTTTCCAATGGTTGTCTTAACCATGTCATCCACATACCCTCCCCTTGGATATTTGTAGTTAAGTAACTCATAGGTTGTCCTATTTCTATCCCACGCTATGGAAGAAACAGCGCCAATGATACCTCTTCCACTTCCTATCTTACGATATATTGAATCAGTTTTCTTCAAAATTTCTTCTATGTAATCCATTGGGATATCGCGTTCAAGTGCATTCCTATAAATGTCGGTGTCAAATTTTTTGTTAGAAAAAACAATTCCAGGGTTTGTATTTGTTTGATTTTTCTCATAATATTCCTCAACAATGCCAACAACCTGTTCTATCATTGAGTTATCATAGGTTTTAGGAAAATCCGGCTCCATTTCATTGTTTTGCAAATATAGTGAAATCTTCTTACCATCGAACTTACCAATTACTGTTTTAGTTTCTTCTGTTCTATTTCCAATTCTGATGCTGAGTGCACCATTCCCTCTTGTCTTATATTTCAGGTTTGGATTTAATCTAACAAGTCTTGGAAGCGAAATTACTCTATCTGCAAAGGTAGAAACTATTCTAAAGGCTATGTAAGTAGTGCAACCGGCGTTTCTGGAATCTGTATCATCTATGCCTATCCACATTCAGGTGCCAAACCTCCTTTTCCTAGTCTGATATGATCTCACGGCCCTAAGGAAATCTAGTTTTCTAAGTTCTGGCCAGAAAACATCGGAAAAGTAAAGCTCAGAATAAGCACCCTGCCATAAAAGGAAGTTTGAAACCCTTTCCTCCCCACTTGTTCTAAGGATCAAATCTGGGTCAGGGATAGTTCCATCATAGAGATATTTCCTGAAATTCTCTTCAGATATATCCTTCATTTCGATCTTACCGGATTTGTATTCTTCTGCTATCTTCCTTATGGCCTCAATTATTTCTTCTCTTCCCCCATACGCAACAGCAATATTGAGCTTATATCCGTCATAGTCTTTTGTCGCATCTTCGACTTTCCTGATAGAATCCTGCAGGAATTTTGGAAGCGTATCAATGCTACCAATAATTTTTACCCTTATCTTATTTTTCAGGACTCTCTCATCACTTATAAGATTCAGAAGTGAATTGCTGATCAGTGTGAAGAGGAATCTTACCTCATCATTGTCCCTCTTGAAATTTTCAGTGGAAAACGCGTAAACTGTAACTACTCTGGTTCCTATTTCCATGCACCATTCAAGGACTTCTTCAAGTTTTTCCTTACCCTTCACGTGACCAAGATTAGAATCCATTCCGTGAGAACTGGCATACCTTCTGTTTCCATCTGTTATTATTCCCACATGATACGGTATATTTCCATCTTTCTTTATCTGCTCCAGAAGTACTTTTTCATATATTTCTTCTGTCAGATCTCCTATCTTTCTGCTAAGGCTCATGTCGGGTCCCTCCTGTACTGAAGGCTGTACATGGACTTACTCTTAGAATATCCATGAACGACCCTCTTGGTTTCCAGAAACATCCCTTTGCTGATAAAATATTCCATCTTTTCCTCTATTGTCTCCTGGTCTTCCACCATATAGATATTTAATCTTCCCCCATCAGTCAATGATTCTATTATTTCATCAAGGGATTCATATTGATTTACAGGGTTATTCATAATAATTCTATTGAATGGTTTTAGTTCTTTTATAATTTTATAAGAATTTCCTTCATGAACTTCAACATCTGATAGAAGTTTATTGATAGACAGGTTATACTTCAGTAATTCCACTGCATCACTGTTTATGTCGCATGCTACAATTTTGCATTTAGTCCTTTTAGCTATATTAAGGCTGAAAGGGCCTATTCCAGCGAACATATCAAAAATATATTCTCCATCTGTAACATTCCTTGAAACCAGATACCTTTCAGTTGATAGTCTTGGTGAGAAATAGGCTTTCTTCACATCAACCTTCATTATAATGTTGTTCTCCCTGTACATTGTTACAGGGTTATCTTCTCCATATAGAAGTTTAAGATCCCTGAGTCTGGTTTCGCCCTTTATCCCCATGTCAAGATATATGGTTCTAATGTTTCCCTTTGATTTCAATATGAACTGTACCATGAAATCATGATCAATCCTCTTTCTTTCGTGAATGATTGCTATGTCTCCTATAAGATCAAAGGAACCTGCATGGCCCTGTGGCATTATTTTCATTTCTCTGGGCTCGCATTCAATTACTATATTCTCTTCTTTCTCCACGTTTCTGCTGACAGGAATGAGGATGTATTCCCCATCCCTTTTTATTTCAAATTGTGGCAAAAAAAAGTCTAGTTTTTTCAGCCTTTCTAAAGCTTTCTGGGCTCTTTCCTTCTCTATCCTTACGTGAATAACCTCACTCAGAAGAATCACCCATAGTTTTAGCGCTTTTTATTATATTTTCCGCCAGAGTTTTTGAAAATCCCCTGAGTATTGCTATATTCTGAACGGTTGATTTTGCAATATCTGACGGTTTTTTAAATCCATTCTCATAGAGTCTTCTTGCCCTAACTCTCCCAACTCCTGGAATTGAAATAAGGGACATTATATCATCCCTCACACCTTCTTTCAATCTCAAACTCAGTACATCCAGTGGATAGGAAAGTTCCCTCCTAAACTCTGCTGCCAGTCTGGAAGCAGCCATTACTATCCATTCAGCAGAAGATTTTCTGGATTCTATATCTCCAGATCCAACAGAGTATTTCTCCTCAATCTCGTATATTGGAACTTCATTGATCCAATCCAGTAGGAGCATAGCAGTTTTTCCTGCAGCCATATCATCCTCATCCTCCGGGCTCTCTGATATTTCATCAAAAAAGGCACTCAGTGATTCATAATCATCCCTGTTTACAAACAATGTAAATATATCTGGTGTTTTGCATATATTATAAAGAATTCTGGCAACGGACATCTCTTCTTCATTTTCCTCAAACATATCCACTATAATTTTAGCAGTCTCCGGATCTATATACAGATTTGCAGTTATAGTTCCAAGTTTTTCTGCCTTCAGTATCTGTCCCTTGGTCTCAATGAAACCATAATTCTCCAGATAGCCTGTAACCTGATCTACGTAATCCTTCAGTGTACCCTTTCCATTCTGAGATGCATACAGTGTTGAGTCGAAGAATGTGTAAAGTGAATCTAAGGTTGTACAGAAGTGGTTACTTATTAATGCTAGGGTGTTGAATCTAACAATCTTCTCCTTTCCCATTGCTGAAACAACAGGCTCAACTCCATTTTCAAACAGATCTTTAACCTTATCAATGGCCCCCTGGGAAGGACAGTAAATATAAGCCTCACCGTGATCATCATATTTTGGTCTGCCAGCCCTTCCAAGCATCTGTTCTATTTCCATATTTGAAATGTATGAGGAATAGCCATCAGAAAATCTAGTTAAATCCCTGATTATAACGGCTCTTGCCGGAAGATTAATACCCGCGGCAAGTGTTGGCGTTGAAGTTATGACCTTTATTCTTCCGCTCTTGAAGTTTTCCTCTACAAATGTTCTGATTCTAGTATTTAGACCAGCATGATGGAATGCAACACCTTTTTTCGCAATCCTGTTCACAACCTCTGCATTCCTGTCTCCATCTTCACTAATAATATCAATAGAACTGGGAAACATTCTTTCATCCATCTGTTCACTTATATCCATTGCAAACTTTTCAGCCCTTTTTCGTGTGTTAAGAAAGAGGAGTACCTGCCCCCCATCATAAAGAATTTTTCTTATAAGTTCATATATATCCTTTTTAAGAGAATCTATCTGCTGAAATTCATCATCCATCAATTTGTCTCTAAAAATGACGAATTTCTTTAGAGGTACAGGTCTAAAGTCACTCCTGACAACCGTTGCATTAAGCCATTCTCCAATTTGTGGCGCATTCTGAAGGGTTGCAGAAAGTGCAATGATCTGTATATCCGGATTCACAATCCTTGCAGTTGTGCATAAGATCTCAAGAGTTGGCCCTCTTGTCTGATCTCCTATGTTATGGATTTCATCCAGTACAAGCACAGCGATATCATTAAAATAATCTGGATTATGGTGCATTAGAGAATCTGCTTTTTCAGATGTGCAGACTATTACATCAAACCTGTTTATTATATCAGTTCCTGCATCAAGGTCTCCCACGCTAAGAGCTACTGTAAACATTCCCTTTCCTATTGCCCTGAGTTCATCAAATTTTTCCCTTGCCAGCGCCTTCAAAGGACATATATACATGGATTTCAATCCTTGTTTTGCAGCCCTTATTATGGCATAATAGGCTATGAGAGATTTTCCCGAGGCTGTTGGTACTGAAACCAGAACACTTCTGCCCTCATCTATTTCATCAATGGATTTTTTCTGGTGTTCATAGAGACTTACATTCTTACCTGAGAAATAGTAATTTTTAATAATATCCATTGATGTCTCCACTTATCTCGGATTTGAAAAGTGTTAATTAAGATTTATGAATTATAATTAAAAAAAGCATAGCCTCATCCATAATATATGAGTCTCATTTATTTTTGATCTAAATCAGAGTAAATCTTGAAATTGCATTAAGGGAACGCTGCACAAAATTTCCCCACCTCTTTTTCACATTTTTTCGAACGACAAAAAGTGGCAGTTAGACCATTTATCATCCTTTATTGTGACTTTTTAAGTGATAAAAATGGTGCTTCCTGATATCCATTGCCCAACATTTAATTTTCAACGACTATACTAAGAGCACATAATAGATTGAAATGTTTACTTAGAGTAGTGAAACGTTTTGCCCTTTATCTAATTGTTTAATCTTGCTTTCATTCCTATTTCTTCGATTTAAATATTATTAGATAGAATACCGAATTAAAAGGTAAATAACTATATCTCTGGATTCCAGTACATACATAATTTGCACTCTATGTCAAAATCCGTTTTCAAATCAGGCCTCCGCCCGTATTAATTCATGGAGTCGGTTCAAGTAGTACCTAGAACATTTTACTGTTTTCCTTTATATTAACTCTTCTCGAACTACTATATTATAATTATTTATTGATGAAGAATCAAATACAAAACTACTGTGGACTTCCCCAAGAGCTGACAATTTAAAACGATAATACAAAGTAATATTAAAACCACCTTGGGCAATTCATCCACTTCATTCCACAGGGAAATTTTCGGATGCTTTAGTGATACTACTGGTCATTGTGGCTAACACGTTAGGCTTTTTGGTCGCAGGAGAGTGCCTAAAGGATTTAACTCTCCATAAAAATCAGTGAAGTATAAATCGTTTTCAACTTTCCACTTTTATCCATATTGCTGATAATTATAGAGGAAAGTATTGTCTCACATAAAGCAAGAAATCAAATTAAAAATGCCTCCGTAATTGAATTAAAAGAGAAAAAATTGATGAATAATAAAGAGACAGAAAAATATATATATATAAAACTATTATAAACATGTGAATATACGAAAGAAATTACTTGGAGTGGCTGCAGTTTTCATAGTCATCATGTTTTTAGGGATATCAATGCAGAGTTCAGTTGCATCCCATACGAACCATAAGCATACCATCAACATGTCAGATCAAGTATCAAAGGGAAAATATTTGATCCAGAATCCTTCCAACACATCGGATAATTTATCTAACCTATTCAATTCATGGCTCATGAATGATGAACATGCTGACACTCTGAGTGAAGGAAGAGCTATTAATTCTCATATGCTTGGAACTTCACAGGTTGAGGAACTGTTTCCAAAATTCATCAAGGATAATCCTGTGGCAATAAGCATGATCAATAAGATTACCAATAGGGAAAAGATCAGATTCAGAATGGAGAACCAGGAGGCAGGACTTAAATTTATTAATTACATAAAAGAACATCCTAAAATGCCTGTCAACACAGTGTTAACATTATCATCAAACAATTCAAGGTATTTTGTCACTAAGGCTTCAACAGCATCCTATCCTTCAGGATTTCCCACATGGTCAGGTGAATTCACAATGGTATCAGTAAATTATTTTGGCATATCATGGTGGTATCCTGGACCATGGTATGCTCCATGGGCTGGTCACTGGGGGACGCTAAACTATGGTGAACATGATACAATTAACATACTATATGTTGGTTCGGACGCTCAATATTGGTATAATCATATGTACAATACAATAAACACTATACAAACATATGATGCAGTCGGCGGATTCTTTACAGCATCAATATCTGCTTTAGGAGGTTATTATGGAATAGGTGCCATTGCTGGGGAAGTTGGATCAGCAATTGCTGGGATAATTGCAGTCGCTGCTATTTCAATATACGCAATTCAGAGTTATATGGCAAATCAATTACATACTATGTATGATTCAACCTATGCAAACCCAATTAAAGGAAATCCAAAATTTATGTGGGAATATTACGACATCAATTTCTTTTATCCGTGGATTACAGTAGTTGGAACCTTTGCATCATCATTTTCCTGGAATGGATATACTAACACAGGCACAGTTTCTATTTTCCCATACATACCCGTTATAGGTAATAACCCTGCATTTGTAGTTGTTTCGAGTGCTCTTTCAGGAGAGACACATAATATAGCAAGTAGATTAGGGTGGAATACATGGGGGGAATATTACGGGTGGCAATGGTGATTGATCTTCGGCTCTTCCAAACTCTGTGGGTATTTCCCTATACTCTTATTTTCCTTACTTTCAGAAAGGAAATCTCAAAGAAAAATGTGAATGGAATTTCCACAAAGCTACATAATATAGTTATAGTCGAGTATGCAACTATTCTGATTTTAGTTTCTATTGGGTGCCTGATTGCGATAATAGGTGGTCTTAATTATTTTTCAATTGTAAATCTGTCAATCACAGAGTACTGGGGCTCAGAGTTTGAATATTTAATGCTTATTGTAATCCTAATATCATTCTTTGAATATGTATTCTTTAGTCTCAACAAATATCTCTTAAAGTCCTCACGATCACCATATTAATTATTTCACATTTCCATTTTGCTTAATAAATACGATATCTGACGTGAATTCAATGGTATAATCCTCAAGATAATCTTTGAGGTACTTTATGTAAAGATTATTTCTCTTCACTGAACCGATTAATTTTTTTTGAAGTCTGAAGGGTCAATAAAATAAAATTTCATGTTAAAATTCCGATCTACAGTTGATTTTATGCCGTGTCAATAGAATCACAACCTATTTTCAGGATATCTTCTTAATGATCAGCAATAAGTAAAACTTCTCTTCTACCATTCTAAAAGCAAATTCTATCCACATCCTAATCTTATAAATTCAGGTTTCACAGCCTCAAATTTAAAAATTATATTTCATTGAAGCCTGGATAGATCGATATAATCACACATACCATCGACACTATAGAAACATGCAAAGCAGTTTAGGCCATTTTCAGAAAAATGGGTTCAGTAATTACAGGAATAATCCCAATCAATTTCATCTCAATATTTGAATACGTTTAATGAAACTGGTCTAAAGAGATGGTATTGGATAAGGATAGAAATTCATGCAGGTTAACATGAACTGTCTTAAAATTCTCAGGATTAAAGTTTCCAGAAGTATAGCTTCGACGAAATCTAAAAGTAAAAAAAGAATAGGATGAAGGAATATAAGGAAACATTGAACAGACCTCATATCATATTAAATATGGCACAGAGCATAAACGGCTACATCTCAAAAATTTCAGGGGAAAGGGCATATATATCATCTGAGGAGGATAACATAAGAGTCCAGACTCTAAGAAATAACTCAGATGGAATACTGGTTGGGTATAGAACAGTAATCAAGGATAACCCATCGCTGATCGCGCCTAACAATAAGAACTCAATTAGACTCATAATAGACCCACGCTGTAGTCTCACTCCAAATTACAGGGTAATGGATGGAAAGAGAAAAACCATAATACTTAACTCTGAAAAAAGTGAGAAATGTGAAGAAAATATAGAGTACGTAAACTGTGGTAAACCTTTCAATCTTGAAAAATCGCTGGAACTCATTTATGAAAAGGGAATTAGGTCAGTTCTCGTAGAGGGAGGCAGGGTTACAGCAGAGGCATTTCTGCAAAGAGGATTTGTAGACGAAATGTATATGTTTATTGGGGATCTGTTTCTCGAGGATGGCGGAATACTTTCTCCAACCACAGATAGGGAAATAAGAAATGTTATACTTGATGTGAGGATTATGAAAGGTGGGTTGTTGCTTAAGATTGACCCATCAAAATTTAAGAGGGAATGGAAATGAAAAGTAATGGATATATGAGACTGGACTGGGCTAGAACACACATGCCGGTTGTAAATAGTATACGTGATAGAATGATAAGAGAAAAGCCATTCAAGGGTGTCAGAATCGGCATGGCGCTGCACGTTGAAGCCAAGACGGGAATTCTTGCATTACTCATGCAGGAAGGAGGAGCTGATGTAACCATGTCATCCTGCAATCCTCTCAGCACGGATGATGCAGTTGTAAAATCCCTGAAGGAAGATTACGGAATGAAAGTTTTTGCAAGAAAGGGTGAAACAGAGGAAGAATATTACGAATATCTCAACAAGGTAATAGACAGTAGGCCACAGATAGTTGTGGATGATGGGGGAGATCTAGTTAAGCTGTTACACACCAGCAGATCAGAAATGAGAGAAGGCGTAATTGGAGGAAATGAAGAAACAACTACCGGTGTGAATAGGCTCAGGAACATGGAAAAAAAAGGTGATCTGAAATTTCCAATGTTTGATGTTAATGATGCATCAATGAAGCATCTGTTCGATAACAGGTATGGAACAGGACAGAGTGCACTTGATGGTATAATGAACGCGACAAACATACTTATTGCCGGGAAGAGGGTATCTGTCGTTGGATTCGGATACTGTGGCAAAGGAGTTGCACTGAGAATGAAAGGCATGGGTGCAAGGGTAACAGTAACAGAGGTCGATCCTGTGAAGGCCAACGAGGCAACAATGGAAGGGTATGATGTGATGCCAATAAAGGAAGCACTTAAGGTATCTGACATGGTTGTAACGGTGACTGGGGTTAAGTCCGTTGTTGATTTTGAAGCACTTTCAAACGCTAAGGATGGCATAATACTGTCTAATGCAGGACATTTCAACAATGAAATTGATCTGGATAAACTGGAGACGATGAGCAAAGAGAGTGAGCAGGTAAGAGATTATGTAAAGGGATACACACTGCAGAATGGAAAAAAGATTTACGTTATAGCCGATGGAAGGCTGGTAAATCTTGCCGCAGGACAGGGACACCCAGTGGAAATAATGGATATGAGCTTCGCAATACAGGCACTTACAGCAGAGCATCTCCTAAAGAACCACAAGAGTCTTGAGAACAAGGTATATCCGGTACCATATGAGGTAGATCAGGATGTTGCCAGGATCAGGTTGGAAAGCATCGGAATCAAAATTGATCAGCCAACTGAAGAGCAGATCAGATACAGTGAATCATGGGAGGAAGGCACGTGAGTAAAAGGAAGTCTGTTGTTCTCATAATAATGGATGGTCTCGGAGATAGGCCATCTGCAAAACTTCACAATAAGACCCCAATGGAATCAGCCTATATGCCAAATTTGAACAGGATGGCCCGTAATTCCATATGTGGTCTTATGCATCCTTTCAGGGAAGGAGTTGTATGCGGGTCTGATACATCTCATTTATCCATACTGGGATATGATCCAGAGAAATATTACACTGGAAGAGGTCCCTTTGAAGCACTGGGGCTTGGGATGAAAGTGGAACCGGGAGATATTGCATTCAGGGCAAACTATGCCACAAGAGATGGAAAAATTATAACCGATAGAAGAGCAGGGCGTATAGATAAGAGTACTGAGCAATTGAGTAAGGATATATCATTCAAGATTGATGATGTTACCATACAGGTTGCTTCAGGTGTTGAGCACAGGGCAGCCCTACTCATGAAGGGTCAGGGTCTCTCTGATAAGGTCAGGGATACGGATCCACATGAAGTAGGTAGGGAATATAACGAACCTGAATTCATCGAAGAAGAGGGAAGAAAGACATCCTACATATTGAAAAATTATATGAAAAGAATGCGGTCAATACTTGACTCTCACCCATTTAACCTGGATCTGATCAGCAAGGGAAAGCTACCAGCAAACGAATTACTCATTCGTGGAGCTGGAAGTGCGCCAAAACTCGAACCGTTCGAGAAAAAGTATGGAATGAAGGCAGGATATGTTATCGGAATTCCAATGATTAAGGGACTTGCTGAGATGATAGGGATGGAGAAGATCGCCGTTGATGGGATCACTGGTAGCACAAATACAAACTATATGGGAAAAATTAAAGCTGTGGCAGAGGGAGTGGATAATTACGAATTCATTCTGGTAAATATAAAAGCTACTGATGTTGCTGCACATGATAAGAATCCGCTACTAAAGAAAGAGGTAATGGAGAGAATCGATGAGGCAATGGAACCCCTGCTGGGTCTTAGGGACAGGGCGCTGTTCATCCTTACCGGAGATCATTCTACATCATCCGTAAATGGCGAACATACTGGGGATCCAGTTCCCATTATGTTTTATGGAGATGGATTAAACAAGAGGGAAAGTGAAGCATTCAATGAAAAGTCATGTTCAAAAACAGGTTTTTCCCTTAGAGGATTAAACGTAATGGATTATGCTCTACAGCTTACTGACAGACTTGAAAAATATGGGGCATAGGGTCCAGGCAAAGTGACAGCTTAATCCTGAACTTAATTTAAAATAAGATGTCTTCATTATATTTCTATAATTGAGGCAGAACAAAGTAATTATCAAGATTTTGCAAGATTTTCCACATCATGAGATAGTTTCTCTGATCTTTTCAAATCTGAAGAATGGGTGAACAATCTTATAATAGGCTCTGTACCAGATGGTCTGGCAAGTATCCAATCATGGCCATTTCTTAACTTGATGCCATCCATTAAGGATATTTCCCACTCAGCATATTCATTCTTGAGTCTTTCCACCAGCGAGCTAAAATCAGATTTTGCGGGAATTGTCTTTCTTGTAATGTAAAATTGTGGAAGTGTGTCGATTAAGGTTTTTAGATCCTTATGTTCCTTGGCCATTATGTCCATAATTATTCCAAGGGACATGGCCCCATCCCTGCAGTACTGATGATCTCCATAAATTATGCCTCCATTCTCTTCCCCACCCAGTCTTGCTTTTTCCTGAATCATTGTCCTGGAAACTATAGGTGCTCCAACCTTTGTTCTTATAACCGTTGCCCCTTCTTTCTTGCAAACTTCCTCCAGTGCATCTGAGGAACTGACAGGTGTTACAACCTTCTCTCCTTTTTTAATATAATATTTCACGAAAAGCGTTAATGTTTTATCGCCATCGATAAAGTTTCCTTCCGAGTCTATGAAAACAGCCCTATCCGCATCTCCATCATGGGCAATCCCAAAATCAAAGCCTCCTGATCTTACGAGATCTATCAAATACTTCAGATTAGCAGGTTTCGGTTCTGACTCTCTTGACGTGAAGAGACCATCTGGATTTGCATTAAGCGTAACCACAGTTGCTCCAAGTCTTGAAAGCAGTTCAGGAGTGGTAAGGTATGCGGCTCCATTTCCAGTATCCACTGCAACTCTGAACCTTCTTTCCCTTATTTTGGTAACATTTATCATGTTCATAACTCCATTAACGTACAGATCGAATCCTGAGTTATCATGAAAACTTCTTGCAATGTTGTTCCAGGTTGATACATTGAACGTTTTTGAATAATATATCTCTTCAATTTTCTCTTCTTTTGTCCTCTCAAGTTCAGTCCCATCACTGTCAATGCACTTAATCCCATTGAACTGAGGGGGATTGTGAGAGGCAGTTATCATCACTCCTGGTAATGCATGTTTCTTGCAGTAATACTGAATAGCTGGGGTTGGCAAGACACCAATCATAACTGTTTCTGAACCTGTAGATAAGATTCCAGAATTTACTGCATTTATTATCATATCTCCAGAGAGTCTGTTATCTGAACCAATTACTATCTTTCCATTAAAAAATGTTCCTATGGCCTTACCTATCATCATGCAGAATTCTGGGGTAAGATCTTCGTTGGGAATCCCCCTTATACCATTAGTGCCGAACAATCTTTTATTTTTAGGATCTTCACTCATAATACCCTATGGGCTGGTTCTATTTTAAAATTATATCATTTGTATAGGCTATATCTGTTTCCTCTCCAGGCAATCTCTTTGGTTTTGGATCCAACCACAAGATTCCAAACATAAAAGAATGGAAGGAGAATCTGTACCAGTATGTATATAGCCTGTTTGCTTCGCAATCTTTTGAACATCTTGATCTCGTTCATTATAAGAGGAATGAAAAGCACAAGGAAGTAAGCAGAAACAAACACCGATAGTAATATGGCTCCTATAAATAGTAGGGCTGAGGAACCGTAGAGCAGGATTCCTATATAATATGCATTTCTGCTTTTACTCAGAAGGAGTGAAGTCTGTCTTATGGACCATTCCCTGAATACATGCCAATCGTCTGGAGAGTTTATGGTAACCACGCTTTCGGGAACATATGCTACTTTCTTTTCCCTCGCCCTGCAAAGATCTGTTATAGCCATGTCGTCAGAAACAGCTTCGGCGAAATCATTTAGACTCTTCTCATCAAACAGTCCTTTTCTGAATGCAAGAGAGCCTCCCCAGCCGAATACTGTAATATCTGACTGCATCATACCAACTCCAACAAACCCCCAAGCGGTTTTAAATTTAGACCAGAAACCATTTTTTGGCTCAAAGTATGGGAATGTTGTTGATATACCGTTAGATTCATCTATTAGTGGACGAAGTAAATTTAAAAGCCAGTTTCTGTCTGCAAGCACATCAGAATCAACAATTACATATGCATCATAATCGTCAAACTTTCTTAGGGCTGTTGCTATTGCCCTTACTTTTCCACTCCCACCTGATTGGCACTCGTTAATAACATATTCAATTCCATTACTCCTGATATGATCAGTTGCCGGATCATCTTCTGAGTCTATAACCGCCATGATTTTGTAGTTTCCATAACTTTGATCCTTTAGGGATTTCAGATTTTCATCTAATGTGTAGTCAACTCCCTTGCATGGGAGTATCACGAGAGTTTTAAAATCCGGTGTACCAATGTATTTTTTCCTAAACTTTCTAGGAAGTGAAAGATAGAGTTGAGACAAAAAAATTAAAACAATAAGGGCAAGGATAAAATAATATATACCTTCGATTAAATAATCTAGTATTAGCTGGGTCATTTCCTGGTTTAAACTAGACTCATGTCTTCTGCGTCTACCTGACCAACTCCACTTATGCCTCTTAGAATCTCCTCGATTTTATCCTGCTGTCCTTCATCATCTCTCACGACAACTTCAAGGCTTATTTTTTTCAATCCAAAGGCAATTTCCTTGATCTCAAGGTTAGATATTCTGCACTGATCTTTCAGGGAACCTTTAATTTTTTCAGACATCTGGTTTAAATCAGAGTCAGACTCTTCGGGCAAAACTGAAAATGTAATTGCAACATCCGCCATATTAACTACCTCACGGTCCCGTAAAGTTACATTTCTCGCATGTATAAGGTGTATTGTGCTCTCTGCAATTTCTGCATCTTCCTATAATGTTTTCCCCACAGTTAGGGCAGTCGAATATGGAATAGCCCTCACCAATCAGACCTTTACCGCATGAACTGCAATCTTCTTTGTTTCCCATTGAACATCCTCTTAATCGGTCATAATTTCAATTTCTTATATACATTTATTGTTTAAATCCAGTTTCATTCCATTGGATATCAACTTATACACAGTGAGAGAATTTTTAATCGACTAATACATGTACCTCTATGTTCTTACAGGTATCTAGCTCAAAGAAGTCAGATAGTTCAATCGAGGCAAAGGCATATACTGTTAGCGAAGTGCCACCTTACCTTGCTGTTCTAATAAAGCCACAACCTGGTATATGGGATGAACTTATGGATATGGATATCATGTTTATCAAATTGAGAGAAAAGAAACTGATTGAGGTCAAAATAAAGCAACGTATAGAAGTTGGAGAAAACTCAATATTTTTTGTCACATCTGACGATGAAGATTTTAAGGAAATATGTGGTGAACTTTCATAATGTTTCCAAAAAAGTTCCTGAATCAGAACATAAGGATAATAAAAGGAAAGATTTACACAGCTTCTAATTACAGGGACAGTGTATATGGAGAAAGACAATTGAAGATGAATGGGGAAAACTACAGACTCTGGGACCCAAAAAGAAGCAAGCTTTCCGCTGCAATATACAATGGGTTCTCAGGCATGCCAATACTGGAAGATTCTGAAATTCTCTATCTGGGTGCCTCTTTCGGAACTACAGTTAGTCATATATCAGATCTTTCACCAGATGGACACATATTCGCAGTAGAATTTTCTCCTGAGCCATTTTCTGGACTTTTAAGACTTGCAGAGAAAAGAAATAATATTTATCCTGTACTTTCAAATGCCAGGAATCCTGATAGATATTCTTTCTTTATGGAACGGGATCCGGAGATAATATACCAGGACATATCTCAGCGTGATCAGATCTCAATTCTCTTCAATAATCTTGATTGCTTTAACCACTGGCAGCACGCAATTTTTATTTTAAAGGCAACATCTATAGATTCCTCAATGAAGCCTTCAGAGATTCTTAATGAGGTTACAGGGCTTTTGAAAAAAAGAGCAGGAATTCATATAATCTCCATAACAGATATTTCTAATTACCATAAAGGTCACTTTCTTTTGTTTCTGGAAAATACCAATTAAATTGAAAAGTAGTTATTTTCACCAATATTAGGTTTTAAAAATTTTTTAACATATTATTGTGAAGTTAAAAAATGCATATTGCCAAATAGTCTGAGATACCTAAATATGTAAAATTCTTTAAAAGCCTGATAAAAAAGATGAGAATAATTTAAGATAAGGATAGAATAGGGGGAATATGGATAATGAAATAGAAAGCGAAGGTCCATTTCAACTGGCATTTTTTAAGGAAAATGATTTTCACAGAAAACAATGCATATCATGTAAAAACTTTTTCTGGACTCAGAGTTCTGACAGGGTGACATGCGGCGATCCTCCATGCGACTCCTATGGTTTCATTGGAAATCCTGCTGGTAAAGGGCCTCTATCACCTGATCAGGTAAGGACAGAATTCATAAATTATTTCTCAAAGGATCATAGATACATAAAGCCGTACCCGGTGGTTCCAAGATGGAGAGATGATGTTCTACTGGTTAATGCCTCAATCTATGACTTTCAGCCTCATGTAACTTCTGGATTAGTCCCGCCACCAGGAAATCCGCTGGTCATGTCACAGCCATCTATCAGAATGAATGATCTGGACCTGGTAGGAGTTTCCGGTAGGCACTTAACATGTTTTGAGATGCTATGTCATGATAGTTTCAATAACAGCAGGGAAAGCCATTACTGGAAGGAGGGAACCGTTTCCAGATGTGATGGTTTTCTCTCTGAGGTAGTTGGAATAAAACGGGGAGAAATATCATACAAGGAGAAGCCATGGTCAGGTGGTGGAAATGCAGGGGATGCCCTGGAAGTTTTCGTTAGGGGTCTAGAGGTTGGAACTCTGGTTTTCATGGATTTAAGAGAAGATCCAGAAGGTCCCATAGAAATAGAAGGTTCAACCTATTCAAAGATGGAAATGAATATAGTTGATACTGGGTACGGGCTGGAAAGGATAAGCTGGGTTACTCAGGGTTCACCAACAGTATACGACTCAACATATGGAAGCGTTATCTCTCATATACTCACCAGGTCAGGGGTTGAGATGGAAAACATCTCAGAAATGGGAGCAATAACTCAGATCTATTCCTCTGATCCAGACAGATTGCCCTCTGAGATAGAGAAAGAAGTTAGGAAGGTAGTAAGAGACGATCTGTCGTTCAGCTGGGATCATGTAGAGAAAATAAGACAGGCATATGTACTTGGAGACCACGCACGGTCTATATTACTTCTTTCAAGGGACTACGTTATTCCAAGTAATGTAAAGGTTGGTTATCTTTTCAGATTACTTCTCAGAAGATCTTTCAGGGCAATAGATCATCTTCATTTCAAAGGCTCACTGATGGAAATAATAAAACTTCAGGCATCAAACATGAAAGGTATAGTAGATGATTTTCCGGAACAATTCCTTCAGGAAATAATTGATGAAGAAAGAGATAAATATGAAAAATCTCTTGAAAAGGGTATTGAGATCGTTAAGAGGATTCTTAAGAAAAAGGGGGCAATGGACTTCAGTGATCTGGAAATGCTCTATGATTCCCACGGGCTGGTTCCTGATTTTGTATCACAGATTATGAAGGAACAGGGAAAGGAATTAATAATTCCGCCTGATTTCCACGCAAGGATAGTTGAAAGGCACACAGGAAAGGAAAAAATAATCAAGGCTAAGGAAGAAGTTTCCATATTCAGAGGCCTCGAAACAAGGCCACTTTATTATGACGACCCAAACATGCTTGAATTCACCTGTATTATACTTGATTCTTCAGATGATTTAATAGTAACCAACCAAACCGCTTTCTATCCAACAGGAGGTGGCCAGCCATTTGACACAGGATATTTCCAGGTTGGTTCAAAGAAATACAGTGTAATAGATGTTTATAAGGATGGGAATGCAGTTGTTCACAAAATAGTTGGTCATATAGAAAAGGGCACAAGAGTAAAAGGATATGTTGATGGAACACGACGAAAACAGCTAATGGTTCATCACACATCAACTCATCTACTGCTTGGAACACTGAGAAAGCTACTGGGAGAACAGGTCTGGCAGGCAGGGGCCCAGAAGGGTGTGGAATCCTCAAGGATTGACATTACATATAACGGAAAGATCACAGACGAAACCATCAGGCTCATAGAACATGAATGTCTTGCAAGAATTACCGAGAACAGGAAGGTAACTTCAAGATTCATGGACTGGAACAAAGCAATAGAAACTTATGGGTTCAGACTTTTTGAAGGTGGCGTTCCACTATCCGGGAAGCTTAGAGTCGTGGAGATCGAGGGTGTTGATGTTGAGGGGTGTGGAGGAACTCATCTATCTGGCACGGGAGAAATTGGATTTTTAAAGATTCTAAAGGTCGAAAGCATTCAGGAGGGCATATTTAGATTCACATTTGCCGCAGGAAATGCAGCACTAAACTATGTTGAAAGTATAGAATCGGATCTGACCAGGATAAAAAATATAGTAAGATCAACGGAGGACACTGTTCAAAAAGTGGAAAAGAGTATAGAAGAACTTATTCGCTTAAGAGAAGAAATTACAGTGGCAAACAAAGAAATACTAACACATCTCTTTGATTCTGCAAGAAAGTTGGTCTTATGTGGAACTAATGCATGGATAGTAGATTTGGAAAAAGATGAATTGTTAAAACTTGCAGTGCCCATTGCCCTGAGCAAACCAGATTCTTTTATTCTCTCCACAAAAGAAAAAAAGACTGTTGTTGGAAGGAATAAAGACGAACTTCAAAAGATAGTAAAATGTATATCAAAAATTGAGTGGGACGGTAAGGGTCAGGTTATCCCTATTGGTTTAAATCAGTTGAAAAGTGAAAATTTAATAAACTAAATTTAGCATAACGAGTATATATATGGCTGGCAGCAGAAATCAGGATGAGGAAGAAATAAGAATATTCTCATCTTTTTTCACGATACTCAAGGTTGAAAGGGATAACAACATCCTTACTTTCAAAATACCTGAAAGTGAGTACAGCAGCAAAAAATTCGAGCAACTTTACAATGCCATGAAAGAAAGAGGGTTTTATTCATATACAAATGGAAAAGGGGAGATCATTTCTTTCAAGAAGGTAAATAACAAAAATAGAACATACCTGAAATTTCTACTTATAATCCTTACGATTCTATCCATAATATATGCAGGTTATTCATATTCAAACAGTTATTATTCCGGGATGAGACCTATTTCGATCTTATCACTGAGCATCCTTTACTTCGTTCTTCCAGTGATATCAATTCTCATAATGAGGGAATTACCGAAATATCTTATCATGAAGAGCAGGAAGCAGAAATACTCTATACCTCTTTTTGTCCCAAACCCATTTCTGATGGGAACAATGGGAATAATAAATGCACCTGATGAACCCTATATGAATTCCGATGATGAAATCCTGGCAGGGTTCTTTTCCCTCGTTACGGGTTTCATAATTTCAACTATTTTTCTAACCGTGGGATATCTCGGTTTATCATTATACACAGGTGCCAGCTATGTTACAAATGGAACAACAAGCATTATAAACATACCACTTCTCATCCAGATGATTACAGGTCATCTCATACCAAATTCTGGATTTCTGGACCCTATCAGCCTTGCAGGCTGGTCAGGGTTAATTTTCACATCATTCAATTCATTCCCAATTGGACTAATGGATGGTGGTATGATACTATCTGGATTTAACAGGTCTTTCAGAAAGAACGTTTCATATATTTTCATTACAATAATGATATTTATTTCTTTTACGTATCTTGCATGGTTGATTCTCCCAATGTTCCTTGCATTTCTTGGTATGGGAACAATTGAGCCAGTAGATACAAATTATCTGAGGGCGAGTAAGAAGGCATTTGTGGCCATAGGGATAGCAATGGCTCTTGCCATTATAGGCCTCACTCCCTATCCACTTCACCTATCCAGTCCAGAAATGGGCGTATTCTACAACGAACAGTGGGATGTTTCTTTGAACGGCTCTCACTCCATGAGCTATTATGATATCATCATATCAAATTATGGTCAGAATAGCATTAATCCGGGGTTTTCCGTGTCACCTGCAATGGGAATATCAATCTCAACAAATAACACTCTTATAAAACCGGGGGAGATGAATACTTTCCATATTGGAATAAATACAACATCCGCTCCGGCCGGTTTAAACCGCGCTGATCTGAGGATCTATGTGGGCAGTTCCGATAGATCTATCTCTCTTATATTTTTTAAAATTGATCCAGCAGAAAATATAGAGATGCAGTATCCTTCAGCTTCCATATCTAACAGGACGGCATTTATAGAAAATGTGACAGTATATAACACTGTAAATGCGAATGTTTCTGAGAATATCCTAATTGGTGCGCCTCAAAGCTGGCATTACGATGTACTTGTTAGCAACACCACAAGGTTCACAAATTCTGTGCCACTGGAACAGAATGGATCCTATAGTTTTGGTACCTACCAGATCCAAAAGCCAACTCAGAATGGTCCAAGCTTTTTAAGTATCAGAATTTATTCAAAGTATCTGCCTGAATCGAACATTTATTTTGCTGTTTATAATAGCACTTATTACGGAAAAATGATGATGATGGAGAAGTGAACATATGAAGATAGGTTTCATGATAAATCCGAGAGCGGGTGAAGGTCTTTTTTACAGGACAAATGGATCAGATAGGTTAAGCACGAATTCAGATCAGAGCTATTCCATATCCAGAGCCATGAGATTTCTGGATAATCTGAACAGGTATTATGTTTTCCTGACTGCATCAGGAAATATGGGAGAGGATGCGCTATTGACTTCTGGGTTTGATAACGTGGAAGTCATATATAAACACGGGGAAGTTACAGATCGCCAGGACACCATTAATTTTGTTCGTGAAGCAGAAAAGAGATGTGATATAATTCTGTTCGCAGGAGGAGATGGAACTGCTGGAGATATTCTATCTGTAAATCCTCAAATTCCTATTCTTGGAATTCCCGCAGGAATGAAGATGTACAGCTCTGTATTTGCCAAGGACCCAGAGGAGGCAGCAGAACTTCTGGATCAATTTGATTCAGGTAAAGCAGTCGTAGTAGATTCTCTCATAGAAGATGCAGATGAAGATAAAATGATGGAGGGAAAACTCCTGATTAAAAGAATTGGAACAGTCAGGTCAATATCATCTGAAACTCATTATCACGATCCAAAAATAGTTTCATATGAATGGACAGAAGATAGTATTACAGAATATGTTAAGGATACCATGGATTCTTCCTATTACTTGATGGGGACTGGAACAACATGCAAGAGGATTATGGAGAATATGGGTATGAGTACATCAATGTTTTCAGTAGATCTCATTAAGGACAAAAAACTAATAAAAAGTAATTATTTTCCTGAAGATTTAGACAAATTTGTAAAGGAAGATGCAGAACTGAAAATAATTGTATCTCACTATGCAGGGAGTGGGTTCTTTCTGGGTAGAGGAAACAGACAGATCGACGCGATGGCAATCAGGAGAGCCGGAAAAAAAAATATTATTATTATATCCTCCGAGATGAAATTATCAACAACAAAGGGATTAAGATTTGATGTGGATGGAATAAGTCCGGATTTTTTTGGAAAATATGTGAAAGTAATAGTAGGTTATGAAAGGTTTAGAATGATTCCGGTGCTTTAATAATACAGTTTAAATGTCTAATTTTAATGGCTGTTGGTTAAATGGAAAAAACATTTGCAGACCTTTCAAAATATGTTAAGAGATCACCGCCTTTCTGGTTATTGATAACTGTCCTTCTAATCATATTTTTCCTTGAATTTTTGAATTCAAGAAGTCTTTTAATGTCTTTTTTCATGATACCGGTTACCGCGGTTATTACAATAACAATAGACCAGATATTCTCAAAATATTTTAAATCTCATCTCAATCTAAAGAAAAACCTCTTCCTCTTTGTGCTAACCTTCTTCATGTTCTTCATAATTTATATCATTCTTGACCTGATATTTCCTTTTTTTAGCACACAGAATATTGCCATTTCCCTTTCATTTGTTTCTTTCTTCAGATTTCTTGTGTTTTACGTCTACCTATCTGACAATGACAGGATCAACTATCTCAACTCTCTAAGCCTCACACTTTCATTTATACCATTTTTCCTGTTCTACGTTGATTATACAGTAATGGCTGAAGCCATCCTGTACAGTCTAATTTCAGCGTATCTTTCTTATTTCTTTGTTAACAGGGCAACATCTACTTTTAGAAGTGAGTTTCATGAGGAACCAAGACAGTTGATTAAATTCTTCCTTTATAGTGCAACAAGCAAGAAGTACTATGACGTTGGAGACAGATTCTTCAAAAGGATGTATTCAGAGCAGAGAACAGTTCCAGTGAATTTCATAAGAGTATTGAATGAAAAAGAAGAAAATGTTGTGACTATGGTGTTTCCATATATACATCCTGGACCATTTGGGTTGATTGGAACCAGTGATTTACCAGGAAGGTTGCAGGAGAGACTAACGGATCTAAATTCGGAATTCATGGTATTCCACACAAGTACAACAAACAATAACAACTGTTCAGGGAATGAGGACATAGATGCAATTGCGAACGCCATAAGGAATTCATGGAATGGGATTTCCCAGTCAAAGATGATGTCACGAATCGTATCGTTGAAATCTTCAGGAATAATCCTTGATGGAATGAGATTTGGCAACTTTGGTTTCCTCGCACTCAATCCTGACAAGGTAAATTTTGATGATATACTTCTCACTGAAGGGGAAAAATTATGGAATTATATTGAAAAAGAATTCAATCTTCATTTCTCAATTCTGGACGGACAGAACAATTTTTCAAAAGGAGCAAAGGAGATAACTGATACCAATCCATATTTCAGATCTTCCTCAAAACTGGTTTCAAGAATGAATGACAAGTACAGAGGAAAAGCAGGTTATTCTAGGAGCGTCTTGAATTTGAATTCTCTCGGAAAAATGGGAATACAGGCAATTGTATTTGATTATGGAGATAAGAAAAATGCAATTCTCCTTACAGATTCTAACAATATAACTGGAGACCTTATGAAGGAAATAAGGGAAGGAGCAAAGCATATGGTCGATTACATTGCCATATATACTACTGACAATCACATTGTGAATCAGGGATCACTAGATATGAATCCACTGGGTGAGAAAGACGATGTTGAAAGGATAAAAAATGTGGCAATTAAAGCTATTGAGGATGCAATTGACCATATTCAGGATGTATCGTTCGTATATGGGCACGTAGATGTAAATGTAAAAATGGGGAGTGAAGATTCATACAGAACACTCATGAATACTGTTTTTGCATCCCTTAGGAAGGCAAAATATTATGCAGCATTTAGTGTTTCATTGACATTCCTAATTCCATTCATCCTTTCCATAACTGGATTCATTTACAAAATTCCCTTTATAAGATGACTGTCTTCTGAGGTATAGATCAAGCAGGGAGAGTGCTGTCACACATTTAACCACCGGGACAGCCCTTATTGCTATGCAAGGATCATGCCTCCCCTGAACTCTTACGGTTGTATTATTCCAGTTTTTTATATCTACCGTTTCCTGTTCTTTTCTAATGGAAGAAGTGGGCTTGAATACAGTTCTAAATTCAATATCGTTTCCATAGGTTATTCCTCCAAGAATTCCACCGTTGTGATTTGACAGTGCCTTTACTTTTTCATCCTTCATACGGAACAAATCATTGGATGTGCTTCCATTCATCCTTCCTAACTGGAATCCATCACCAAATTCAATGCCCTTAACTCCTGGGACAGAGAACATTAAGTGTGATATGACCGACTCTACAGAATCAAAAAATGGTTCACCAATTCCAGCAGGAACATTTTTCACAACAGTCTTTACAATGCCACCGGTACTATCACCCTGGGACTGTAAGTGTCTAATAAGTTCATCAGCCTTATCATCAGATACGGAATCCGGAATCCTTGACTTGGTTCCATAGACTTCCAAATCATCATAGAACCTGTCTTCCTTAATTCTTATATCTCCCATGCTCTGTAAATAGGATGAAATCTGGATGTCTTTTTCAGCAAGTAACTGGATTGCTATGGATCCTGCTGCAACCAGTGGTGCAGTCATTCTTCCTGAAAGAAAACCTCCGCCTGAATAATTTCTGAATGGTCCATACTTGAGAAACAGACTCAGATCTCCATGTCCTGGCCTGGGCCTTTCCCTTAACTCATCATAATGTCTTTCAATGACATCTTTGTTTCTTATAAGCATGGTAATTGGCCCTCCATCCGTGTAACTGTTATTAATTCCCGAAATAAACTCCACATTATCTGTTTCCTTTCTCTGGGTGGTAAGTGAACTCTGTCCAGGAGCCCTTCTTGTCATCCACAGATTAACAACATTCTCATCCACTTTGAAACCTGCGGGTATACCATCAAGAATGCAGCCTACTGAGGAACCATGGGAAGATCCAAATATTGAAATGGAAATTCTGTCCTTAAATGTAAAACTCATTAAGGAATGAAATACATATAGTCATAATAGACTTTTCACGGGTATCTAGGAGAGATAAACCCCCATCCTCAATTATTAGGGAGCCTTTTTCCCTCGACGGTTGAAATGAGCATCTCAAGTATCTTACCTCTTATTATTGATGGATCAATGGTGTTAAACTCTCCCTTTATTAGAATCACATATGTATTTAGAGTTGTTTCATCAATTGCCAGAAAAGGTTCGTTTTTTAACTCTGACATCTGTTTGAGGTTTTTCAGTATATCATCCTTCACAAGTTCAAACTTCAAATATTTTGGAATTTCATATCTCACCTGTACAACTGGTGTTTTTGAAGTAATTCTATAGGCACCCTGTGTTAGGACATTATTCGCTATCTTTACTACTTCTCCTCCGTCTGTAACCAGAGTAGTATAATTTATGCTGATATCCTTTACCTTCCCAACAAATCCGTTGTTATAAAGGAAATCGCTCGAAAAATATTTTGGGGCTACCACTGCAAAGGATATGCTAAATTGCCAGGCATGGATCCAGACCCTGTCACCTATCTTAAAGGGACGGGTGAGGATAAGAAGTAACCCTGCAAACTGATTAGCAAGAACACTCTGAGATGCAAGACCAATAACTGCAGCAAGGAACGTGCTTCCAAGTATGATTGATGAAATATCGATTCCGAAAGAAGCAATTACTGCCAGTGCTATTATGAAATATCCCACCATACGGACCATGAATACTATGGGGTGCAGTGTTGCCTCATCCATGAACCTTCCAAGGACCCTTCTTATGTATGTGAGCACAATTCTAATAACAACATAGGAAATTATTGCTATAATCGCAGCATCAATGAACTTTGAATAAGCTGGAGGTATTATTTTCAATATTTGAGTTACAACAAAAACAACAATAAGAAGACCAGCAAGCAGGACGATTAGTGATCCCAGTGCAAGGAAACGGTCTTTTTGCTTCTTATTATCCATCGCTGATTAATGCTTTTTTCCGTTAAATACTTTTTAATGAAGAGTAATTTGTTAAAACACCCATATGAGTCCTCAATTGTGACAAACGAATATAAAGTAGTCAGGCTGTTTCTGGAAAGTATAACTTGGTTTTTCCATTCACAAATGGTCTTACTATGGTACCAACTTTAAGGCTATGGTAACCCATTACATGAATTATAACATTATTTTCACCACATATTCTGACTGCATCCGGATGAATAATTCCACCCTTAATAGAATATTTTGTTGCCTCTTCATAGTCCATTTCACCAATGGGTGATATTGAACTGATCAGCCTTGGATCAGTTCTATAGATCCCATCAACATCCTTGAATAAAATAAGCTTATCTGCTCCGAATTTGACTGCAAGGACTGAAGCCACATAGTCACTGCTATTTCTTCCAGCTATTGCAACCTTTCCAAATTCATCAAGTCCATAGAATCCAGTGGTTATTATTGTTTTTTTGCCGAGATATTCTTCTAATTTTTCATTTCGAAGTTGTATGGATCTATCGAGATCAATTTTATTCACATCATCTACTCTCCTGATTAATATTCCAGTTTCTATGGAATCCATGTAAATCGCATCATAACGATCTTCCAAATATATCGTGCAGACAGCTCCGGAGATCTGCTCTCCAAGTGATACATAAAAATCAATGTTGCATTCATCTACTTTTTTTGTGAAATCTCCTACGCCTGAAAATCTCATCAATGACAGTATCCTGTTAAATATGAAATCTTCCGTTTCAAGATTCCTCTTAGACAGCTCTTTTGAATATCTCCTAATAAGAGCCTCGACGTATTCTGATCTATGCAGACTGTAATAGGCACCATACAATGCATCAGTCACTCCCTTGAAAGCACTCACAACTATTACATTAAATGGCCAGATCTTTGATATTTTATCAAGCTGACCCAGAGAATCTATGTCTGTAAGACAAGATCCTCCAACTTTCATGACACTAACACTCAAGAAATTGCCCTCCTCATCTTTGACACTATCTCAGCATTGAGAATTGAGGCACCTGCTGCCCCTCTTACCAGATTGTTAACCAGAATTATTAGAGATATATATTTCCCAGAAACTCTTATCCTGCCGACCTTTACCTGCATTTCCTTCAGGACATCATCCGAATTGGAATCAAGAAGCGGTTGAGGTCTATCATTACCCGGGACAAACATGATACTCTCTTTAGGAAGAGTTGGAAACTGTCCTTTCAGGGAACCATTTCCATAGTTTTTGATTTTATTCAGCACCAGTTTCTCATCAACATCTTCCCTCACCTCTACAGTGGCTGAGATGATATGACCAATCTTAACTGGAACCCTTGTCGCCGTAGCACTTATGTTTAAGGATGATTCATGCATCTTACCATTACTGATCTTCCCAAAAATCTTCTTCGTTTCTTTTTCTAGCTTCCCTTCTTCTCCATTTATGAAAGGAATTACATTACCCAGTATGTCCATAGAAGGAATACCCGGATAACCCGCCCCACTGATTGATTGAAGAGTAGTTACGGTTAAATGCTGTGGCATCAAATCAAAAATTGGATCAATTCCAAGACTCAATCCGATTGTACTGCAGTTTCCGTTAGCAACTATAAATCCATCATCTTCATTTATCATATTCAGGTGGTCACTGTTTATCTCTGGAACTACCAGGGGAATAGCTGCATTCAGTCTGTTAGCAGAAGCATTGGTAAAAACCCACTGACCATGTTTTGAAAGTTCTAGCTCAATCGGACCAGCATTCAGATCACTGATTGCACTGAACACTATATCATGTTTTGCATTAACTATATTCTCAACGGTAGAATCCTTAACCGTCAGTTCATTAGTTTCTATGGATCCTGCTTTCATCAATAATCCAGCGGAATTCTTTGAAGCATAAATGCCATCTACCCTGAACCATGGGTGATTTTCAAGAAGTTTAAGAAAAGTCTCACCAACCAGACCGGTACATCCCAACACCCCAACACTGAGCTTATCCATTCTAAAACCTCTGATAGGAACAACATTCTGAATGAAAATTACCTACAGTAATATCTACCACATTAGAATGTAACAACCTTTTAATTTTTCTTCTTTCTTTGTAATATCTATCTGAATTAATGAAGGTCTTCTGTTCCATTCGTACATGGATTTTTCTTCTATATTTCTTATTTTTCTCATAACTTATGATTACAGGTAATTCTATAATTTATAAATTCATCTATATATAAGTAAAACTTTAATTCACCCAGTAGATGTGATTTAATGAAAGATGAGTTTAAAATAATAACAAGGGAAAAGAAAACCTTCGAAAATGGACTATCAGAGATAATAGCAATCGAATTCAGGGAACCATCCATGATCAAATTCGAATCGGATGAACCTCTAAAGGATGGTGAATTACTTGAGGTAAGGGGGAGTTATGTTTATCATAACGGCACTCAAATTGGAAAAATTAAGATCATGAAATCTGCGAATGATGTGAAGGCAAGCCATAATTTTGACATAAAATATACAGGAGGATACTCGCTGGATGGTACGACAATATTTCTGGATGAGCATTTTCCAGAGGAAATTGAAGTGGAGAATAAAAAAATCAACACAATGCTAACCATAGGCTATCACCATGAACTGCCAGAAAAGTGGTTATCAGATGAAAAATTTGAATATCCTTATGCTCATGAAAAGGCCACAGGGATAGAGAAGGAATTTGTAGAATCACTTGGTGTTACATGGAAAGGATACTGTTCAGTTGTGGACAGAAATCTAAGAAACGTATATTCAAAAACACTGGAAAAATCTCCACCATCACTGGACCTTGCTCCCTACCTTTACTGCAGGGATAAGGAAGCACTGAATGAAATCAGGAAGAGTTCTCCAGAATAGAGGTTTTACTCAGAGGTTTTAACTTCATTATGCAGGAAGACGAACCTTGTCTGATTGAAGCTTCTTGCAATTTCAAGATCCTCAAGTCGTTCTCTTTTCATCTTTCTTCTTATCCTGTTTACCGTAATTTTCATGTCCCTGAAGTAGTGGTTTATGTTAAAATAAACCTCAGCTTCAGTTATCTTTATGGGACATTCACCAGTGTAGTTCAATGTTCCCATAGGATCCTCCGGATTAATAACCACCATTGCAGATCGTCCTATGAAATACCTGTGAATGATACCTCCTCTTATAATTCTGTAGGCTTCCTTTGCATTTACCCTGGAATAAGCCTTCCCTGCAAAGCCGAGATATGACTGAAAATTCTTGTTTGACTGCCCGGTACCAAACACAATGTTTTCGGTCTCACCATTAATTATCCTTCCCATCGCTCCAAGTACTTCAGAGTATGCAAAGAGTGAAATAATGGAAGTGTTTGGTAACCCATTTCTTATATTTATTGATATATCTCTGTACATGCTTTTCTTTACAACATCTTCAAAAAAATCCGACATATTCAATTCTAAGACGATCTCTCTAAGCGAAAACTGTTATTAATCTCTTTCCTGTTTTTGCATCAAGTCTACTTACACCTGGAAGTTAAAGATATGTTGATTTTGAAAATAGAAACAGTAATAACTTTATTGAATATTATGAAACGATGAAAGGAATAATCCTTCACGGAGGCACCGGGACAAGACTCAGGCCACTCACATACTCCGATGTTAAACAGCTGCTTACAATTGCTGGAAAACCCACCAGTGAATACGGTCTTTTACAGATGGTTGACATTGGGATTAAAGATATAGGAATAGTCATAGGCAAAATAGGAGGAGAAGAGGTTAAAAAGTATTATGGGGACGGATCGAAATGGAACTCATCTATCGAGTACGTTTTTCAGGAAAAACCACTTGGTATTGCTCACGCCATATCTCTGTGCAGGAATTTAACCAAGGATGATGACTTTCTTGTTTACCTTGGGGATAATGTGATTCAGGATGATCTCAGTGAATCATACGAGAAATTTCAAAAGGAGAAATATGACGCATTTCTTATTCTAGTAGAGGTCAAGGACCCATCCAAGTATGGTGTAGCAGAAGTAAATGGAAATCTAATTACCAATTTAAGGGAAAAGCCAAAGGATTCAAAGAGCAATCTTGCTGTTACTGGAATTTACTTTCTGAGAAGCTCTGTTTACAAATATATTGAAAAGCTGGTACCATCAGCCAGAGGCGAATATGAAATAATGGAAGCAATGCAATCAATGATCCTAGATGGAAAGAAAATAGGATACAAAATCATAAAGGGGTGGTTCAAGGACACTGGAACAGTGGAAGATTTCATTGACTGTAATATGCTCGTTCTGGAAAGTATAAAGGGTAACAATGACAGGGAAAACCAGAATATCAAGGGCAGAGTTGAAATGGGTTCAAATCTGATAATTGACTCTGAAACAAAAATACTCGGACCATGTTATATAGGAAACAACGTGAACATAACCAATTCTTTCATTGGTCCATATACAAGTATAGGAGACGGTTGCTCAATAAAGGGAATTGATATAGAGAATTCAATAATTATGGAAAATTGTAGGGTAGAGTTTGAGGATGGTAGAATAATTTATGAAAGCATAATTGGTCCCTCATGTTCAATCAAATCAGGAAATTCCAAGACAAAAAGAACAAAATTGGTACTTGGACGTGACTCAAAGGTGGAACTCTAAATGAAAGTATTAATAACAGGATCTACAGGCCAGCTTGGCTCGGAAATGGTGAAACTGTTTGACGATGTTGTATCTTCAGAGAGAAAGTTACTGAACCTTGAAAATCCATCTAAAGTTTATGAGATCCTTGATAGAATCAAACCGGCAATGATCATAAATTGTGCAGCTATGACAGATGTGGATGCTTGCCAGACTAACAGGGAAAGGGCTTACAACATAAATGCAGCATCTCCTTCGGTAATGGCAACGTATGCAATTAAAAATAACATAAGATTCATTCATTTCTCAACGGACTTTGTCTTTAACGGTGAGGCAGGAAATTATTCTGAAGATTCTGTACCTGATCCAATAAATTATTATGGAATGAGCAAAATAATGGGGGACATGGCAGTTGAATCTGTACCCAATCATCTCATAGTTAGAACATCTGGTGTTTATGGTGTTAAGAACAACTTTCCAGTTGTGGTTTATAAAAGGCTAAGGGATGGAAAGGAGGTGAGGGTGATAGATTCATACTACTCACCAATACACTCTAAAAATTTGGCCAGGGCAGCATCTGAACTAATTAAAAGCAACTTCAGTGGTAGGATAAACATAAGTGGTGAACGCATTTCAAGAAAAGATTTTGCACTCAGAATTGCTGATTTTTTCAGACTGGATTCTTCAAAAATTATAGAAAGTCAGGAATTTTCGGGGCAAATTGCCAGGAGACCTAGAGATTCGTCTCTGAATATTGATGAGGCAAGATCTGTTCTGAAATGGGATTTTTATAGCGTGAAGGCCAATCTTTCCCAGATGGATGTGAAGAATCTATCTCTTTAGCATTCCATAATTTGTTTGGTTATGGAACAAATTAATTACATTAAATCTAAATAGAGTTTTAAGCTATATAAAAAATGATATATTTTCTATATACCTCTATATATGTTTCTTTAAATACTAATAATTTTTAAATATTGGTTTGTAATTGCATAAAATGGTAAATTACCACTTCCTGAAGAAACTCATGGTCATAGGGGAAAGGCAATCTTTAATCAACATGGAAAAGTATCTTTCTCTGGCTAGTGAAAACTCAAAAATGCTTATGGAAATCTTTGAAAAGCCAGAATCTGAAATTCAAAGTATGGTGAAGAAAATTGGACAAAACGAAAAGGATGCAGATGAAATTACATTGAATTTAAAAAGAGACATAACTTCAGGAGCAATTGGTTCAACACTGATGGACAATTTTTTAACACTTATAGAAAAGTTCGATGACATAATTGATAAGACATACTGGATTGCCAGAGAAATGTCCAGGGCAAAGGATAGTTTTATAGCAAACGGGTTCCATATGGAGCCAATAAAGGGATTTTATGCCAGTTTCATTAACATTCTGGAGATCAATCTTGAAGCCATAGAAAAAGTAAACAGGATGCTTGAAGTGGCAGATATTGACCAGGTTAAGGAAGTCAGGGGAAATATCCAGGATATGGAGGAAAAAGTGGATGAAATCAAAGATGGAATCATAGATAGGCTTTACAGGACATCAGAAAGTATTTCATACCTGATGTTTAATCACATCAACTCTATAGTGCACACCCTTGATGACCTTCTTGATAACTGTGAGGATATATCTGATCTTGTTCTCAACACAATGCTTTCAGTATCCAGATGATTTCACTTTATATTGCAATCGCTCTTATTGGCATATTGAGCGCGGTCGTTTCAGGCAACAATATTTCTGCGGCTGTAGGCACTATAGTCGGCTCCCGAATTGTATCAAGACATTTTGGGCTTACACTTGGGGCAACAGGTTTTTCTCTTGGTCTGATCATAGAGGGAAGATTTCTCTCAAACTCATTATTCCTCATAATGCCTGAAAAAAGCAATCTGATACTCATAGTACTTGGAGTATCAATTATAATGTTCATTATTGCAACTTTAGCTAGAATACCGCTTTCTCTCATAATGGCAATAGTTGGTACATCCATTGGAATAGGACTGAGAACAGGGTATAATTATGATTCCCTGTATGTAATAATGATAATTGCTCTCTGGATCGTGGCTCCTATTCTCGCCATATTATCCTCATATTTTCTAAATCTTAATCTGAGCAAGATAGGCGTAAAGAATGTATGGGCTACAGCAAGATTCTATAAACTATTTCTTGTAACTATCTCGTTCCTAACAGCTTTTACTCTAGGGGCAAACACTTTTGGCCTTCTCGCCTCACTTGAAAGGTCATCATACTTAACCATCCCCACAATGATAATTGCAATATTTCTAGGAGCTGCATTCATGAGCAGCGGAGTTATCCGAAGGATTTCGCAGGATATGTATGGCATGAGATACCAGAATGCAACCGTATCGCTTCTCGTATCAAGCATTCTGGTGGAGGGTGCCACATTTTTCGCACTGCCGCTTCCAAGTACTCAAACACTCACATCAAGTGTCTTCGGGACAGGTCTTTCTTATAAAACGAAGGCAATGCAGATAAGACCATTTTTGATCATTGTAATCATGTGGGTCGTATCACCACTTCTTGGCATGGCTCTGGGATATCTGATTGCATAGTAAATCCAATAAATCTTTGGTCTAAAAATCATAGAGTGTTGTCTTATTAACCTTTAGAAAATATCTGTCGTAAATTTCCATGAATTTCCTTCTTGAGGTAAACTTAAACCCAACCATTTTTATGCCCTCTGAAGTTTCTTCCAGAAGACCAGCCTCAACTCCTTCACTTAAAATCTTGCTGATGGATTCCCAGAGATCATAGGTGCTCATACCAAGGCTTCTATTAATTGTCTCTTTGGTAACTTCTGCAATTAAGTCATTTCTTAACATGGCCCTCCTTATTCCAATAACCGACCTAAGTATGGAGAATTTCTCATAAACTGGCATTTTCTCATAGTATGGAAACGGATAAAAGTTAACTATTTCAACCTCCTTTTGCTGACCTGAATAATTCTCAATAACCTTTGATCTGTTCCTTTCTGAAATAATAAGATAATTCTTAAAAGGATCGCTGTCTAATCCAGCATTTTTTCCAAGGCAAACATTAACAATTCTCTTTGCTGAAGTTAGTGGATCAGTAGAAGTTTTCCTGATTTTTCCGGAGAAGCCGTTCCACACACTAACCTGTCCCTTATTATCCACAGTTTCTATAGAAAAGCTCTCTCTTTCACACCTGAAGGTTTTGATCTGTAATGGTGTAATATCACAGGATTCCAGATAGGAAAACAGACCAGAAATCACACTGTAAAGTTTGTTTCTTTCCTTCTCTTCCTTATGAAACTCACTTAAGAGTGGATCTAATTCCAACAAACACCCCTCCTGCTTTTTCAACAATTTCACTCATTTCAATTACTGTATTCAAATCAGTTGAATTCATAGACACAAGACTCATATTGTTTTGCCTTACGATCATCTCTATCCTGTGGGACTGGTCACTTGCATATGCATAAATTAAAGTATCTCCATTCCTGAATCTTTTGATTAGGGTAATTCTCCTTTTTCCAAGCCTCAGCTTCAATCTCTCCACTATCTCGCTACTGACTGAGTAATCTGAAATATATGGCCTTAATATCACATTTTCAATGCTTGTTTCCGCACCTTTGTTCAGGTAAAAATTTTTAAGAGCTTCTGATAAGTACTGTGCTGTTAGTTCACCCAATACCGAGATGATATCCCTATCATTTGACCATATCCTTGAAAATCTGTCTACACCGAAATAAGTTTTGTCTTTCCTGAATGTACAGCTTTTGAAGCTGAATCCATTTTTCAGAAACTTAATGATAACATCGTATGAGATCAGGGTTCTGGATGAGGAAGTTCTAAAATACTCTCCCTCCTCGCCTTCCAGCTCTACAGATGAAGGATAAAATCCGGAATTTTCCATATCAGATGCTAATTTAGCAAAGACATTTTCAGGCATTATGAGAAAGTCATTTTCCCTTGTCTTTGGGGCCTTTCTACTTCGGTAGGATATGATCTTAAGATTCTCAGAATAGGGAAACACAATATGTTCCGTTGAATATCCATCGAGGCTCATCTCAAGTCCAGTGATAAACTTCATTATATAATATCCACTATTTCCTCTGAGGTTATTCTTTATAATCTGGGATAGCTTAATCTGTTCCAATAATTCAACAACGATTTAAGGTATATATGATTTTTCAGACAATGAAATATTCGTTGTCAGACACAGAGGATCAAATAAAATTAATAAAAAAATATATTAAACCATGCAGGGTTTTGTAATTCCAGACCAATAATTATAAGAGTGAAAGATATGGCTATAGCATTGTCCATCGTTGAAATGATCGAATTCGCAGGTTACAGCCTTGCAGCCATGTTCGCAATAATGAATCCCATAGGGGCAATTCCAACACTGGTTTTTTTAACAGATGGATACAGTAAAAAGGAGAAAATGATAACGATCAGGAGAAGCATATATATGGCTTCAGGGATGATTGTTGGTTTTGTTCTCGTGGGATATTATATATTT
Source organism: Thermoplasmatales archaeon (assembly GCA_027316895.1). Classification (GTDB taxonomy): domain Archaea; phylum Thermoplasmatota; class Thermoplasmata; order Thermoplasmatales; family Thermoplasmataceae; genus Cuniculiplasma. Next base: position 230,506 of record DAHVFT010000001.1, read on the forward strand.
GAGGGACTTGGAATTAACATAAACGACTTCAAGGTTGCGGGTGGAATCTTGCTTTTCAAAGTTGCTTTTGACATGCTTCAGGGGAAGACTTCAAATACCAAACTTACAAGGGAGGAGAGTCAGGAAGGAAAGCAACAGGAAGACGTTGGAATAGTGCCAATAGGAACACCACTTCTTGCCGGTCCCGGTTCAATCACAACCGCCATACTACTTAACGCAAAAGCAAATACTATACCGCTAAAATTTAGTTTTGGTATCGCACTTGTGATTTTGTTTATTATATCATATTTTATTCTTTATTTCTCATCATCCATTGCCTCAAAAATAGGCAAAACAGGAACGACAGTCATTTCAAGAATAATGGGTTTATTACTTGCATCCATAGCAATAGAGCTCATAACTACTGGTATAATTGCAATCGCTGCTGGTATATAAAAAAAATAATTCAAAGGGTTAAAATCATTCAGTAAATCATTTCGAGAATTTTGAATAGTAATTCCATACTGTATTGTCCAGCAATAACAGGTTTATCAAATGACGAATAAATAAAGTCACTGACAGTAAGCGCAGAAACTATTCTGAGACTCTGATTTTCATTTCCCTGGGGAACGATAGATAATATTCTCTCACCATCTGTATGTTTGACATACCAGAGAATATCCAATATATTCTCGCTATCAAATGTGGAAGCGAGTTTAATTGCCACTTTCCCGTACTTTGCAAGCTTTTCGAATCTATTCCTGAATTCCAAAGGATTGGAAAAATGCGAAGACAGAATAGTCCTATTTTGTGGATAGTTTATTGAGTTTCTACTGATTATGGATATGTCAATGTCCAGAATTGAGTTTTCATGGTTGAGGGGAATTTTATAAATTTCATCAGCAATAGAAAGCTCCTCTGTCCTGAAGGTGAAAATGTTTGGAAGGGAATAATCATCTACTATTTTCATGTATTTTTCAATGGAATCCTTTTGATTATTTGTCCAAAGGTCCATCCTGAACTCAGGAATAAAGTGAAAGTCATCGAGTTTTTTTGAAATGAGCTTAATCTGATTCTCATAATCTTTCTCAGGGATAACAGATGCAACAATAACTGCCATTCCACCCCTTTTTTTTAGTATGTCTATATTTACCAATATTCACACTTTCCTACTAATACGATTTCGTTATAATAACTTGCCATTTAGTTACAACCATATTTCACATAGATAGTTTGAACATTACAAAAGAAGCTTGGCGTCACCAAAGGTCTAAACTTTTATTAATTAAATCGCCATGGCTCAGAGTTGAAGCTGACAGAAAATAAAATTATGAATATACTGGAGGTTTTGAGTAAAATGGATATGGTTGAAATTAAAAAAGGTGGAAAATACAAGGTAATATCAAACAGCGGAAAAGATGAGCCCATGGAGACCGATGGTGAGTTCGTGGGATACACAATTTTAGGTGAAGAAGGTGCGCTCGTCTTTAAGGTTTCCGGCGAAAAAAAAGTTCTTTTGAGATTGATTCCGGTGTCAAACCTGATAGCCATTGATTTTGGTGAAGATGAAGTTGTTACTCAGGGAAAATCAAAAACCAATCATGATTCAGTAAATTATATAAGCTGAATTTAAAAAAATCTTTTTGAGCACAATCTAAATAAAAACTTAATTACTCTTAATTTCATACGCTTCTATGAGCAATATTCCTGAGGATCTGAAATACACCAAAACCCACGAATGGGTCAGAACAAATGGTACTGAAGTTGAGATAGGAGTAACTGATTTTGCGCAGAAACAGCTTACAGATGTAGTCTATGTAGATCTGCCAGAAGTTGGAAAGGAAATTAAAAGTGGGGATACATTGTTGACTGTTGAGTCCGTTAAATCCGCCGAGGAAGTTTTCTCACCTGTTACTGGAAAAATAACTGCAGTTAATAAGGAACTGGAAAGTAAACCCGAGCTGATCAATCAGGAACCCTACAATTCATGGCTGGTTAAAATTAAGCTGAGTGAGGAAATAAAAGGCACATTAACAGCCGAAGAGTACAGGAAACTAACCGGTCAATGAGAAAAAGAGAAGATATTTACTATAACAGGGCTAAAAAGGCTGGTTATAGAAGCAGGGCTGCATATAAACTCATAGAGATTGACAGAAAATTTGAAATTCTTTCCAGAGCTCATTATATTCTGGAAATTGGGTCCTCACCTGGAGGCTGGACAGATGTTCTAATGGAAAGAACTCCGGAATATTTGCTTTGCGTTGATATAAGCGCAAAAAAATCAGATGTAATGCCATATTCCATAAGGGGAGATGTCACCAGAGAATCTTCGTGGAATGATATCAAGGAATTTCTGGATGGAAAAAAGATGGATCTTATTCTGTCAGATGCTATGTCACACACTACTGGGCAGCATTCACTTGATCATGCATCTTCAGTGAACATATGCACATCAATTCTTGAATACGGCATGGAGGTTCTAAGAATTGGGGGAAACGTTATGGTAAAGCAGTTTCAGGGAGAATATACAAATGAATTCATGAACCAGTTCAAGGGATTCTTCAGAAGGAACTATATCACCAAGCCCGGTGCATCAAGAAGTGAAAGCAGTGAAATATACATTATTTTCGCGGGACTTCTTGATCACACATAATTTGTTTTTCTTTTTACTTCGTTATTAAACTCATACTCTATTATTGCAAAATATTTTCTTTCAGTTCCTTCTTTGAACATTTTGTTAAGGTTCTCAGAAATAGCCTCTTCTCTCATTTTCTCCATATTGCCCATGGCTCTGGTCTTTTCAATTTCCGCTCTCCACTGCATTACAAATTTTTCAGGAGATTCCATGTCGAAGTTCCTCTTCTTGAGTTTCCTTTTTTTAGTGATATATCCAACCATTTGAGAAACTGTATACTCTTCCTCATATCTCGTACCGAATGTTTCCTCATCAACATCCAGTCCTATGACTGGAATATTATTCTCTTTTGCATAAATGATTGTTTGTGTAAAAATTGGTGGGGGGACCTCAACGGGGCCAAACTGAGAAAGAAGAGTTCCATAAATTAGTTCATAATCACTCATGTCAATTTCAAAAGGATCGTCAACAAAATTCTTTAAGCCCTCAACCTCTTCCGGTGATATCCCCATCATTATTACTTCCGGTTTAAAGGAATCCAGCTTTTCCTTTACTGCATTACCATCTGAGACAAGACCCTTTATGCCAAAACAGACAAGCATTAGTTTTTCTTTTGATCTGATCTCAATAAATTCCATTCACTGAATGCTCTCTTTAATCTTCTCTATACGCTTTTGGAAATTCTCCAGGCTTCCCAGTTCAAGCAATTCCTTGAAAGTTATTACGCTGCATCCACCGATCATCTCCTTTGATGTATCCGTAGTTGAAATAAGCACAGGTTCCTTTTCAAGGATGTTGCAAATGTTTCTTATATACTCTATCTTTTTTGATTCAAATTTATTCTTTTCTGAAATCCCCATTATGTACATGATCTCAGACTGTTCCTCACTTAGGGCATCGAACGGAACTCTTCGGAAGAATTCAGTAATCATTCCAAAACCGCCCATAACCTGTTTTATGCCCCTTATAAATTCATCGGCTGACTCTTCTGTAACATTATCAAGCTTAGAGCCCTTAAGCGTTTCTCTAAGATCTATACTTTTACTAATATCCTCTCCTAGGAGTGACTTTAATTTATTAAATACGTCCAGCGTTGTAGAATTTCCAGTTTCATACAGTGAAATGGATCTTCTTGATATTCCAATCTTCCCTGAAACATAACCAATTGAGCATCCCTTTTTTGCCCTTAGCTCCTGCATTTTCCTTCCATCTATATTTACGTAATATCCACCTGGTCCAGAATACGTATTTGGTCTGTTTCCCCTAACGTATTCCCTGAAAGTTTCAATAGTCATTATGGGAATCTTATGCCTGAAGTACATTACGTTATCTTCCAGTTCCCCTGAACCAGATTTGTAACCAATGATAATTGGAACGAGATCCATACTCGTCGATAGCCTGTAGAGTTCTGAAGCCATGTCAATTTTTAAAGTATCCACGTTATACACAGATTTTAAGATAATAGTCTCCTCACTACCTTTAGCTAAAATATCAAAGCTCAATGACCCATCCATATCAATCTCTATTGGTAAATAGTCATTTGCTTTCAGAATCATCATCAGATTCCTGTTTGCCCAGGTACGATAGTCCTCCACTGAGCATGTAAATTGCTAAACTCATATATTAGTTTTATTTTTATTTATTTCAGTTTAAACTATTTTATAAGTGTCTATCCCATAAGAAATTTCTCTCTTACTCTTGAGGTTATTTCATCAACTCCTTCAGAATCTCTGATCTCATACAGATCCTTTGGTGCCTCACCCAGAGTGGCATCAGCCCTGTCCAGCAAGCCTCTTCTGAAAAGATGTATTCTTATTCTATCTCCAGGTTTATAATCTCTCAGACTATCTATAAACATAGAATCTCCCCTTTCTCTTAGAGGTTTCAAAAATCTGGAATCCATCTTGAATTTATTTATTGCCAGGATCTCATCTTCGGGCATAACTCCGGCTTTTTGTGCTGGTGAATCCTCAATAACAGAATATACCGTATTCTTGTCCTTTTTTACAATAATTCCAAGAAATGGGAGAGTCTGATTAAATCCCTTATCTAAACCATCATATTTTTCTTCCAGTGTCATTCCAATTCTTTTCAGTTCAGATACAAAATCAATATTATCTGTGCCTCTTACATATTTTGCGAAGAATGGTCCAAAGTCTAAGGATGACACCTCAGAGAGTGTTGAAAGGAGGTCTTTTTCGGTGAATCCACGTCCATCCTTGTTATATTTTTCTATCATGTGCCTGAATACGTCATCAAGGCTTTTTTGCCCCTTTGTGTATTCGCATATCCTTAAACTTATCATGAAACCAAGTATTTCTCCCTTAAGATAGTAAGAAACATAACTGTTCAAATTATTTGGGGACTCACGGTAAAGCTTTATCCATGCATCAAAGGAAGACTCAGAGGCGGATTCATATCTTGTTCCAGGTGTCATATCATATGCTCTGAAAATCTCTGATACATGCTTGAAATACTCTTCTTTTGAAATAAGTCCACTCCTCAGGAGGATTATATATGCATAAAAGTTAGTAATTCCTTCAGATACCCAGAGTAATGAGCTATAATTCTCTTCCTTGTAATTAAATGGACCAAGTTCAACAGGCCTAATTCTCTTTACATTCCATAGATGGAAATATTCGTGAGAAACTACTGAAAGAAAAGACTGATAATCTCTCTTATCACCAAACGCAAATCTATTAAAATCTATGGTATTTGAATTAAGATGCTCAAGACCACCTGATCCTTTATCAGTTAGGTGCATTATGAAGACATACCTTTTGTACGGAAGGTTTCCGAATACTGTCCTTGAAGTTTCCACTATTTTCTTTACATCTTCTACAAGTTTATCTGTGTTTTCGTTTCCTTCCCCATATAGGGCAATTTCGTGCTCCCTTCCATCCACCGTGAAGAGAAGAGACCGATGTTTTCCTATTTCGATTGGGGAATCTGCAAATATATCATAGTTTGTTGCTCTGAATCTATTTTCACCAATTTTTTCAAGGCCAGTTGAAACTTTCCAATCTTCATATGGCTTAATGATCAATTCTATGGATTGATCTTTATAACCTTCTATATACATGAAAACGTTAGTGCCATTGAGATATCCATGTGTGGTGTCCAGATGACTTCCTCTAACGGAGAAATCTCCTGCATATACCTCATAAGAAACACTGAACGTCTTGTTATTTCCGTTTATTAATTTCCACGTTGATTTATCCTTTTTCTGGATCTCTATACTTTCATTTTCTGGCGTTCTTGCTTTCAGCATTCTCACGTTTCTGGCATAGTCTCTGATTGCATAAGAGCCAGGTGTCCAGGCGGGGATTGTTAACATGGTTATATCTTCTGATACTGAGTCAATATTCATAGTAACCTGAAAGAAACCATTTTGAGGTTCTCTCATTTCTAATATATACCCTAATTTCATTATATTATCACTCTCACATTTTCAAAATTCATTTAAATCTTTCCCTTCATCCCTTCTGCCAGTGATTCTGCAAAATAAGTAATGAAGATATCCGCTCCAGCCCTGAATACCGAAGTGACATATTCATTTATGGCTGATTCAGATATGAACCCATTTTTCACGGCATTAATTATCATGTTATATTCGCCACTTACACCATATGCAGCCAGTGGTCTATTGAATATGGTTGAAGCTTCTCTGATCACATCCATATAGAATAATGAAGGTTTAACCATGATAATGTCTGCCCCCTCTTCTATATCAAGTTCAATTTCCCTCATTGCTTCATTTATATTTGCTGGGTCCATTTGATATGTTTTTCTGTCTCCAAAAGATGGTGTGGACTTTGCAGCGTCCCTGAAGGGACCGTATAATGAGGACGCATACTTGGCAGAGTATGCCATTATTGGAATATTTTCAAAACCATTTCCATCCAGTTCATTTCTAATTTTTTTTACCTGACCGTCCATCATTCCACTTGGTGCAATAATATTTGATCCCGCCTCTGCCTGACTCACTGCAATTTTACCATAGTAGTCAAGAGTTTTATCATTCCATACTTCTTTTCCTCTCAATATACCACAATGGCCGTGATCTGTATATTCACACATGCAAAGATCAGTAACTACAAGGAGATCATTATTTCTAAATGACTTAATACTTCTCTGTATAACACCATCATCGGCGAATGACTGAGATCCCTCGCTATCCTTTTTTTCTGGAATACCAAATAAGAGCACCGTGTTTACACCAATTTTTTTCAAATGTTTTGCATATTCATCAACACTATCGAGTGTCTGTGTGAATATACTGGGTAAGCTTGGTATTTCTTGCGGTTCAGTTAAATTCTCATCTATAAAAACTGGCATGATTAATCTATCGAGGCTTATTTTTGTCTCACCTGTCAGGCTTCTTAAAAGTGGATTAGCCCTTAGTCTTCTTGGTCTGTACTCTGGAAACATATAAGCAAATGACTGTCGATTATAATAACCTTGTAATGGAAAAGGAGGTAATATAAAAGTGATATTTTCAGACAGACTCTATGAGATCATATGATGGCCATCCGCTCTGATCAACCAGAGATTGCACAGAAAAGTGCTTGTTGCCACCAGAATTGAGGAAGATAAATCCATCCTTATCACGGATGTGTAAGGAGAAAGTTGCATGGTGACTCAGTTTTTTGTAAAAATCTTCATCGCATATCATGAACACAGTTCCCGTAAGACGTATTTCATTCAATATGGTTAGAAAATCTCCTATGAAATTTTCGCCATAAGTAAAGTTGAGGAAATCTGTGGAAAAAATGTATACGTTGGGTCTTTTAGACGAACCTGTAAAATACTCAATTGCCTCACTGGTGAAATCCTCTGTCATTTTCGCCCCTTCAAGGTTTATCACGGAGGGATTTGTTCTTTTTGTTTTTTCTGCAGTTATATAATGTTTCAGCTGTTCTGGTTCCATGGTTAAACTGAATATTTTTGCAGACTCATAACTGCTTGAGGATACATCTATTACTCCTCTCCCCTCTGAGATGGTTCTCCTAACAAGAGAATTTTTAATCAGATTTACTGCAATGTCTGTTCTGTCAGATATTTCCATTCGATGAATCAGTACAAGAGAACCAATATCAACTGTTCTTTTATTCATTGGAAGCACCTTTGAAATTGCAGAAACACCCATGTCCACAGAATCCTTGCTCTCTTCGTTATCAGAAAGCATGGGGATTTTATGCGTAGGGTACGAAACAGATATTATTGGAAAAAGGGTAAATCTTCCATTCAGGAGTGAATATGAAAAGAAAGGAGTAGAACCAAGGGACAGGCCTCTTAGTTTTTCAATCCTCATGTATCTTATCATGTAATTTCTATCTATCTCCATGCTGAGGCTGATAACTCCATCTGAGAAATATTCTAATTTATCATTTTGTGTTGATTCGAGAACAACTATAAGTCCTGCACCACTCTTTTCAACCAGATCATTCTGCAATATACTGAAAAGTGTAGTCTCATCAATGCTGTATTTCTGAGCAATAGCCTCGATTGAATCCAGAATTACAACCGGACCAAGTTCAAAATTTTTTTCTACAAATGTATAAATGGCGTTTAGCTCAGGGATTACCTCTTTTATATCAAATATTAACCCACTGGAACCTGTGAAATCAGAGTTCAGATTCTTTTCTTCAAGAAGTTTTTCAAGTTTCTTAAGAGATTCTGTGCTGACATATTTAAAATCTTCAGTATACGAAAAATTTTCTTTATTGATTCTATAGGAAATCTGGTCTATAAATGGAAAAGCATCCTTTAAAGGTTCGTCGTTAAATCTTGAGGAAAGAAAATGTATCGGTTGATTCTCATATAGGCGAGATGCTAACTCCAGACTGAATGTTGTCTTACCCGTACCGGGTCTTCCTTTTATTATAAGTGACTTCCCAAATTTTTGGTTAAAGAAATCCTTAAACACTTCAAATGGATCTTCCATTAGGTTTTAACCTCTTATATTGCGTTGAAAGTTTATCCCAACACTGTTATGTGTAATTTAAATCAGATTTAAACATTTTGGTTTTAATATTTAAAGCACAACCTAAATACCACACTTTCAATATGAGCACAGCACTGGACGTGTTCACACCATTCCTCTCTGGAATAGGTTGTTATTACCATATTGTTGGTAGATGTATTAGGTTCAACTATTTTACTATTATCTTTGGTACTCTTCAGTCTTATCTCTTACAATCGTTCTAAAATCGATCATCATATCATCTCAAGTTCGTGAATTTTTTGGGCAATCAGGATAATAAGTAATTTCTTAAATATTCTGAACCGGTTAGTCTAAAACTTACATAACAGGTTAAATTTATATATAGGAACGTTTAATAACTTTCCTTTTGGATGTGTTCACTCCCAACTGTTATAAAGGATAAATAACAATTTAACCCTTAAAGTAATACCATTAACATGAGATCTAAAATATCCGTAATAGGAGCAGGAAATGTTGGAGCTACAGTTGCACAGTTTATTGCACTTAAGGACCTTGGAGATGTATATTTGTTTGATGTTGTTGATGGAGTTCCAGAAGGGAAAGCACTTGATATGATGGAAGGAACACCACACTGGGGTACAGATTTGAACATTAAGGGATTCACAACAGTTGATCCGAAGAATTACGAGAATATGAAGGGTTCTGACGTTATTGTTATAACTGCTGGTCTTGCAAGAAAACCAGGAATGAGCAGAGATGATCTGCTAGCCAAAAACATAGCCATAATAGCCGATGTTGCAAAAAATGTAAAGAAATATTCTCCAGAATCAGTAATTGTAATCGTATCAAACCCGGCTGATACAATGGCATATGCTTTTCAAAAGGTTAGTGGAATAGAACCAAAGAAAATTATAGGCTTAGGTGGTTCACTTGACAGTTCAAGATTCAGGACATTCCTCGCAATGGAACTTAAAGCCTCAGTTCAGGATGTAAATGCATTTGTCATAGGTGGTCATGGTGATGATATGGTACCATTTATCAGGTATTCTTCTGTTGGAGGCATTCCCATAACAGATCTTCTCAGTAAGGAAAAAATAGATGAAATAGTAAAAAGGACGAGATTTGGTGGAGGAGAAATAGTAGATTACCTTAAGACAGGAAGCGCCTACTACGCGCCTGGTATAGCAATAACAGCAATGGTAGAATCAATAATAAAAGACAGAAGAAGAATGATACCATGTGCCGCGTTTGTGGATGAGAAAACATCAAAGCACTATTCAGCACAGGGACTATTTATTGGACTTCCAATACTTATAGGAAAAAATGGAGTGGAGAGAATCTTTGATATTAACTTCACAGCAGAGGAAAAGGAGCTTTGGAACAAAACAGTTGCCTCAGTAAAAGGTAACGCAGAAAAAGTAGATCAGTTCCTAACAAAACAATAATTTCATTTATTTTTTATATTTTTTTAAGTTTCTTAAATAATCTATATAAAAGTCAGGATATGTTTCATAGGGAGTCGGATCTATTTCTCCCGCATCCATGAAACCCCTCAATCTAAGTAGACAGGAATCACACCTTCCACATGCTTTTTCTCTGCCATTATAACAGGAATATGTGAGTTCATATGGGGCATTATTCTTTATCCCCATAGTTATTATCTCACCCTTATTCAGGTACTGAAGTGGTGCCATTATCTTTAAGTCACTCCTGTCAAGTCCATGTTGCAGGCTCTGTTCCATTGAGCTTATAAAATTTGGTCTGCAGTCCGGATAACCTGAATAATCTACTGAGTTGACTCCCATCATAATTGTTCTGGCATCCAGTAATTCTGAGTATGCAGCCGCTATTGATAGGAATAGTATATTCCTGCCAGGAACATAGGTATTGGGAATCTCTTTTCTTTCAAGCTTACCAATTTCTACTGCCTCATCACCCGTAAGTGAACTACCCCCTATCTGCCTCAGATCTATCTTGAATACAATTCTTTGAATGCCGTAAAAATCAGCAATTTTCTTTGAGGATTCCAGCTCCCTTCTATGCCTCTGACCGTAATCAAAGCTGAGTCCAGTGATATTATACCCATTTTTCTTTGCGAATGATAAGACCGTTGTAGAATCCAGCCCTCCTGACATCAATATTATTGCGTTATCCAATTTTCTCACTCCACGAAGCTTTCTGTCCTGGTCCTTCATACACTGAAACTTCAATCAATTTAACATTCTTCTCAAATTTCACTTTATTGACTATTTCCCTTGCAAAAAATCTTGATAATTCCTCGCTACTGCTGTAATCCACATCGCACAGATAAACAAACTCTTCGGGTATTGACATAGTTTTTCCTTCGTATTTTATTATGAATTGGCCGTTCTCCTTTTTCTGTTCCATATCTTTTCCATGCACGGGAAGTATAAGCTTATGATCAATTTCCTCAAGAAACTTTCTCATCTCTCTCTTCACGGTCACAAAGTCAGCTACCATGCCATTCAGTAATTCTCCTTCTATTCTGATATCTATTGCATAATCATGTCCATGTAATCTTTTACACTTATCATGGTATGGAATGAAATGTGCAGCCGAGAACTTCATATTTGTTTCCCATCCATTTATATATATACTCATCATTCTTTCTTCACCCTGTTCTTCCTGATCATATCCCACATATTATCATCTATCTGTGAAAGCATGTTGAACTGTCCAGCACCCTGTATCCATTCTCCACCATCTATAGTTATAATTTCACCATTTATAAACGAAGAATAATCACTGATAAGATATGAAACAAGTTCTGAAATATCATCAGTAGTTCCAAGCCTTCGCATAGGATTTTTTTCCTTAAGGATTTTTTCATAGCTATCATCTGGAATCAGATTCTTCCATGCTCCTTGAGTCTTGAAAGGACCAGGCGCTACCCCATTGGTTCTGATGCCCTTTGGACCCCATTCTACAGCAACACTTCTGGTAAATGCTCTCAAACCACCCTTTGCTGCGGCCGAAGGAGTAACGAATGCTGAACCAGTATCCGCGTAAGAAGTTAGTATATTCACAACACTTCCCCTGATCTTCCTTTCCATCCATCTTCTCGATACCTGAACTGAAGTGTTAATTGAACCCATTAAAACTATGTCTATTACTGATTTGAAGGCATTCATTGACAGATCTTCCGTCCTCGATATAAAATTACCTGCAGCATTATTTACAAGTCCTATTATCTCTATTTTTCTAAAAGTTTCATCAATGAACTCGTTCACAGCGTCAAAGTTTCTTATGTCAATTGCCTTATATTCAAGATTACCATTAATTGCATTCACTCTTTGTTTTGTTTCCTCAAGGGTTGATTCGGTTCGGCCAAAAGTATAAACACTGGCACCATAACTGGCAAACTTCAGGCAAAGAGACTGCCCAAGACCGGTTCCACCTCCGGTGATAATCACCCCCTTATTTTTAAACGGAGTACCTTCCAACATAACCTTTGATTATTCATACAACCTTAAGCTTTATGATAAATTAATAAATTTTTATTTGACCATCTTCTCGTTAAAAGATTTTAAGGAGAACCAGGGATATATTTCATGTATATTTCGAAAATATAATATCTAAAGCTCCGATTACCAACGGATTCCCAACCGGAAAACCATTTTGATATATTCCAAAACGGAAGCTATTGAAATGGAGTTTGTAAGGAATAAAAAAATATATCAAATAGAAAAGGGCGCGTGGCCAAGCCTGGATATGGCAACAGCCTCCTAAGCTGTAGATCAGGGGTCCGAATCCCCTCGCGCCCGCTTTTGAATCTACTCTATTCTCGGTGCAAGTAAGAATTTAGCTGTCTTGATACCATCCTTACCTGAAAAGTTGAATTCCATCACAAGGGGATAATCATTGTTAAAGGCAATTTTCAACGTATCAGCAAAACTAACTGCCTTTATTATCTTGCTTAGGTAATCAAGCGGATAACTGCTGGAAGCCTTTTCCTGTGCCTTGACTTCTATCAGATTATCATTATCTATGATAAGGTCAACCTCCTCTGAATCACTTTTAGAGGTGGCTTCAAATCTCTTATCCTCTATGGTGAACTTTATGGAATCTCTCACATCAGTAGCCGCCCTCAATCCCCTATCCAGATCTGCCTTCCTTATAACTACATAATTCTTTGGATCCACACTTGGCAGTTTTGGCGAATTCACAAATGTGTCAAGGGTAGATATGGTTTTTGTAAGATTTCCAAGAGAGAACTTCATTTTAGTTCCAGAAATACTTAATAGAAGATCATCTGATTGGGATGCAAGTCTTAGAACATTTCTTATCTTATCAAGCTCAACTGAGACCTCAACTTTTTCTTCAAGATCATAAGCTGAAAACGATTCCTTGGGCACAAAAAGGTCAACCATGGCTATCCTAGCGCTATCTATTGCCCTAACCTTCAGACCATCATTATCAAACTCAAGTTTTGCTTCATTGGTTATTGAACTTAGTATATCTGTTACTTCTTTCAGGTTACTCACACTAGATTTTAATTTCATTAGGGGTACAACGCTTTACATTTAGATAAACCTTTTTCAAATGTGATCAATATTTGTTATCAAACCAGGTTTCACATTTTTCAATAAGATTAATATTCTAAATATAACTAAACTAAAATGTGGTGAAGAGAAATATGCATTCAATAAAGATTCGTTACAGGTGGAATTCACAGTTGTTCGACGTTCTCTTTGAAAACAAAATCATCATTAGAACTAGGGTCATAAGTGATGATGTAAAACAGGATTTTCTTTTCTTCATTCCTTCCGAAGTTGCAAAGAATAGGAGCATAGCAACGTTTCTAAAACTGAAGGCAGAAATGGATAGTTACGGAAATTATGTTATGAGTCTTGGTGAAACAAGAGAAGAATTCGATCATATAAAGAAAATGCTCAGCATAAGTGGATTTATTGTAGACTACATGGAACTTTCTGGTGAGGGCTTTTCAATTACAGGAAGAGTAATGGATGAAAAACTTGGGGATTTAAACGATATAATACTGGATGGTGCAAGAAATCTGGACGATCTTTTTGTTGACTGGATCAGGCCAATTTCAAGCGGGGTAATAGAAGTAGATCCAAAGGTTTATTCGGAACAGTTAATGGGAATCACTTTTCTGGATAGAAAAATGGCCAGTTCAAATGACAATACCACATTTCTGGAAGGTGACACGCCGAGACTTAATAAGGTAACAATGATAGGTACACTGGACGACAACTACGATAGGTCAGTGATCAACGTTGAGGAAGTTATAGGAAGTTCAAAGTTTGTGACTTTAAACGGGATTTATTCAGACTTTCTTAAAAAGCTTGCATCTGAAAATATTCTAACAGAAAGCAGGGTTCTAAAGGCAAGATTGGGAAAACTATATCTTCAGGTGGTGGTACCACAATTCCAGCTAATGCAAATTGTCGGGTTATCCACAAAAGAAATGTTCAGTGATCTGATAATTGAGGAAATTTTTAAATATAACGGGAATTCAAGCAGAGAAGAATTACTGGAACTTAATTTTGAAAAGTAAAATAAGAGCGGAATTTCTGACTATATTTTAATAATGGTTGATGATTACTTTAGTGGTTGATTCCATGGACACAGATAACGATTTACTGGCTTATTTGGGAATGAATGATTATGAGGATCTTTTTAGGGATATACCAAATAACATCAGAAGTGATATAAAATCCATTGGCGGTGGCAGGTCAGAGATGGACGTGATGTTTGAATCAGAAAGGATAGGTTCTAAGAATGCAATAAACATGAAAATTTTTCTTGGATTGGGTGCATATGAAAGATTCATTCCATCGTCTATTCCAAATATCATAATGAGAAATGAATTCATTACATCATATACGCCATATCAGGCAGAGATATCCCAGGGCATGCTTCACTCACTCTTTGAGTATCAAAGCATAATATCTGACCTTTCAAAAATGGATGTAACGAACTCATCCATGTATGACGGACCTACGGGGCTTGGCGAGGCCGTGAGAATGGCTCACAGAATAAATGGTAAAAAGACAGTTCTTATACCAGAAAATATAAGATTGTCTCACAGGCAGGTAATAAAAACATATATTACAGGATTAGACATATTACTTAAACCATATCCGGTTAATGAAGATGGTACTATCAATCTTGATAAACTAATTCAACTGATAGACGAGGATACTTCTGCAATCATTACTTACAATCCTTCAAACTATGGGACAATAGATCCAGGTGTGGCCAATATTAAGGAAATCAAGAAGGCTGCTATACATATAGCATATTATGACCCTGTTTCACTGGCAATAATAAAATCCCCCGGAGATTATGATGCTGATATAGCGGTTGGAGAAGGACAGCAACTAGGTATCTCACTAAGCTATGGGGGTCCCTATCTGGGTATTTTCTCATTCAAGGAGAAATATGTAAGAAAATCACCTGGAAGGCTTATAGGGGAAACCGTTGACACAAAAGGAAAAAGGGCATTTGTGATGACACTTCAAACGAGGGAGCAGCATATACGAAGGGACAAGGCGATGAGCAATATTTGTACAAACCAGGCATTACTTGCCATAGCCTCCTCTGCATATCTTTCCATACTCGGAAAAAAAGGATTGAGATGGGTAGCTTCAAGATCCATGGAAAATGTTAGTAAAACGTTCAAAAAAATGGAAAAGGTCAGCTATGTGAAGGTCCACAAATGGAAGAACCCCTTTTTTACCGATTTTATTGTTGATGCAGGTGTAAAATCAGATACACTTATGGCCAATCTCGAAAAGGCTGGGTTTCTAGGGGGATTAAAGGCTAATAGTTTCTTATTTACTATGCCTGACAAATTAAAAAATGATGTATTCTTTGCAGCTACAGAAATGAGGAATGATAGTGAAATTGATCAATTAATAACGGCGATGGAGGCGATCTAATGACATATCATCAGGCAGAATACGATGAAAAATATATCAAGGAAATCAACTCAGAAAACAGTTTTTCATGTGAAAAAATTGAATTGCCAAAATTAGACGATTCAATTGCTCAGGATGACCTGAAACTTCCAGAAATAGCTGAAAATGATGTTGTAAGGCATTATGTGAGGCTGTCTCAGATGAACTATGCCGTTGACACAGGATTCTATCCACTCGGCTCCTGTACTATGAAATTCAATCCAAAATTTGCAGACAGAATTGCAAATGACTCAAGATTTGCAAGGGTGCATCCACTGGCTGACTATGAATATTCACAGGGAAATCTGCAGGTAATGTATGAATTGAGGGAATATCTTAAGGTCATTTCAGGCATGGACGCGGTGAGCTTGCAACCCCTGGCTGGAGCACACGGTGAGTTCACATCCATGTTGATTGTGAGAAAATACATGGAAGATATTGGGGAGACCGGCAGAACAGAAATCATAATACCAGATTCAGCGCATGGTACAAACCCAGCTTCTGCGGCAATGGCAGGATTCTCCGTTGTTGAGATACCATCTCTTGAGACTGGTGTTATCAACATGGATGCACTGGAAGCTGCGTTGAGTGAAAAAACAGCAGCATTTATGATAACAAATCCTAACACACTTGGAATCTTTGAAACAGACATCAAGGAGATAGCAGATATGGTACACAGGAACGGCTCTCTACTTTATTATGATGGTGCCAACCTGAATGCCATACTGGGATTAACATCACCTGGATCAATGGGTTTTGATATGGTGCATTTTAATCTTCATAAGACATTTGCAACACCACATGGCGGGGGTGGACCTGGGGCTGGTCCAGTTGCCGTGAAGTCGTTTCTGGAAAAATATCTTCCATTTCCCAGAATCGAAAAGGAAGGTGATCTTTATATTCTTAAATCTGATGAAAAAGATAGTATAGGTAGAGTCGCCGGTTTTCAGGGTTCATTCACCAATTTACTAAGAGCGTGGGCTTACATAAAATACAAGGGATCAAACGGTCTCCTATTAAATACTCAAAGGGCAGTGCTCAATGCAAACTACATGGCAAAGAGGCTGGAACCAATACTCAATTACCATCACGAGGGGTTGAAGAAACACGAAGTTATAATGTCAACGAAAATGGTAAATAAAAGGGCGCTGGACATTGCAAAATATATTATTAACAAGGGTGTTCATGCTCCGACCATATATTTCCCTTTGATAGTTCCTGAGGCCTTAATGATTGAACCAACAGAGGACGCAAGCAGGGATGATATGGATGAGTTCTGTAACATAATTCAGGAAGCAGTATTAACACCAGACGAAGAACTTCATAAAATGCCTGTTAATCTTTCAATTGGAAGGGCTGATGAAGTAAAGGCGGCAAAGGATTTAAAACTAAAATGGTAGATCAGATGGCCCGGAATTTCCTTTTTCCGGCCTCATAAATCTCTCCATCTGCGCCAAGGAGATTTAGGGTTTCATCCAGCTGTCTGGCCTCAACACCATCCTTGGCCAATCTCTGCAAAATTTCATCATAACTTATTCCACCAAATGGATTATTTTCCTTTATTATCTGGAGAACATTATCTTTCAATTTTACAGCAGCATCCGAAAACTGGTAAGATGACATCCCTGCAATTATCTCTTCCAGTGGTCCAGTATTGTAATTTTCATATAATGAATATGCCTTCAAAGAACCCTTTGCCTCATCTTCTGTAAACCCGAGATCCATTAAGTGATTCTGATCTATTTCAGGGGATTTTCTGATCTCCTTTATTGCCAAGAGCCTGTTATTCAGAGACTTAGCTGTTCTCATTTTCCAGTATTCAGTATCAACCTCATTCACCGTTCTGACATATTCTGGATTTATGTTAATGTACATTTTTCCTTCATTAGACCTGAAATAGGATGTTCTTCCCATCAGAACTACAAGATCATTCTCGTTCACAGCATCCACCTGAACCTTTGTGTTCTGGTTGAAATCCTTGGAGAAAAATGTAACATAAAAAGCACCCGTGTGATCCGCCACTGTGAATTTCGTCATATCATTATCCTGGGTCTTCTGCGTTATTTTTCCGCAAATTAGTATTCTCCTTCCATAAGAACCGCCTGGTGTGATGAAATATTCTCTTCTGGCATCGTCTTCACCTTCCACAAAGGTCATGGTTGTATCTCTCAATTCCTTTGCAAATATCCATCTTGCTGGTTCTCTCCTTCTCTCCATCAATTTTGCACCCCTTTTATTTCATTCTTCAGGTAAGAAATATCAGTATTGGTAACGTAACTCACTTCTGAAGATCGCATGGAAAGTCCCATATTATTTATGCGAAGGTTTCCCTTTATTTTTAGTGCATTATGAACCAGGGCAATTTCAACCTTTTCCTTCACTTCTTTCTTCAATGGTGGTCTCTGAGGATTATCCAGGTATTCCCTTGATATGTTTATTATGTTCTTCAGGGCTTCATATCCTGCATTAACCTGCAGATAATCGGTCCCGTCATCTACTGTGAAATAGGCGAATATATCATAGATCAATTTTGCATCGGGGTGGTCTGCACATCTAACATCATCTACTCTCTGATTACATTCACTACATCTAACAACCAGGCCACTCTTTTCTCCCATGTTTATTACAAATCCAGATATTGTAATTCCTCCCACAGCCCCTTTTAGTGTTGAAATATCCTGAATATTATCATTTTCTTTGAGTTCAACGTTCAAATATTCTACCTTGGCCTTATCAGACATGTTCAATCTATAATAGCCGTTGAATTCATCAAGTCTTACACCCTCGATTCTGGCATATTTTCCCTGTTCTAACTTTCTCCCAAACGATGATATTGGAACAGTGCCGGTCTGATCTTTGAGGATGTACTGGAAAACTTCCTTTTTTTCTCCCTCCTTTTCATACTCTCTCTTATTTTCAGAAGTTAGCAATCCCTCAACAGTTATGAATTTGTCCTTCATATCCAGGTCCTTAATTTCATAATATTTGTAAGTTCTCTTTACTTCCAGTATTTCCGTAAGCAATTTGAATTCAGTTCTGGCATCAAAATAAAGTCTTAGTTTATCCTTATAGCTTTTTGTGTAACACTTTGATATCAGATAAACATCGTTATCCCTCACTGTGCCTGGAATAGACCAGGCTGTAAAGGGAATAACTCCAGTCTCATCTCCAACCAGACCGTAGTGATATGTCAGAGGACCCTTATCGTTCTGTATCTCTCTCTTGGACATTGAAAGGATCTTAGCCTTTATCTCTATGTCCACTACCTCTCCTTTTATTTCAGCTATTTTCAATTTTTTTGAGGATTCCATTCCATAATATAATTCTACAGCAGTTATAGTTTTATCGATCATATGCATATTCTGGTTACATCGCTTACGGTAACTGATAAAGCAGAATTTAGTCCGAATAATACTCTAAAATAAATACAGTTTTTATTGTAAATATTTAAAAATAAATTAAATACCATTGTCATATTACTTACAGGAAGTGATTTACAGTGATAGGAATAATCGGGGGCAGTGGCCTCTACAATCTTATAACAATTGAAGAAAGCAAAATGATTGACACTCCATTTGGAATACCATCAGCAGAAATAGAAATTGGTGATTTCAATGGAAAGAAAGTTGCTTTCCTTCCAAGACATGGAAAGAAACACAATATACCACCACATATGGTAAATTATAGGGCAAACATATGGGCCCTTCACAGTATAGGTTGTGATGAAATACTGGGGATTAATGCAGTAGGTTCACTGAAGGAGGAATTAAAGCCAGGTGATGTGGTAATTCCAGATCAGTACATAGATTTTACAAAAAATAGAAAATTAACATTCTATGATGGCCCTGAAGTTATTCACATATCATCGGCAGATCCATTTTGCCCAAGGATCAACAAAGAACTGAGTTCAGTGTCCAAAAAGCATGGAGACACACATGATCAGGGAACTTACGTCGTAATAGAAGGCCCAAGGTTCTCTACCAGAGCGGAATCAAAAATGTTTAGGCAATTTGGAGATATAATTGGAATGACTTTAGTGCCAGAGATTAACCTTGCGGATGAGCTCGGCATGTGTTATTCTTTAATTGCAAACGTTACTGACTATGATGTGTGGTCTGACAAACCCGTAGAGGCATCAGAAGTCATCAAGATCCTTAAGGAAAATGAGGAAAAAACACAGAAAATTATTGCAGATTTTCTGAAAATACATTCGGAACAAAGAACATGCGAGTGTAAAAATAGACTAGAAAATGCGAGGTTATAAATTTGTTAAAAATGAAGTTTTTAGGAGGAGCAGAAGAAGTAGGCAGGTTGGGAATAATAATCAATATGGATGATAAGGTATTTCAGGTAGATTATGGAGTAATCCCAGAAAAACCTCCATTGTTTCCACTGCCACCAGAAAAGATAGACGGACTTTTTGTGACACATTCACATCTGGATCATATAGGTGCATTGCCTATGTACTACCAGAATGATGGTGTGGATATTTTTGCTACAGAAATGACATCTAACACAGCCAGGCCAATGCTTAACGATTCAATCAAAATAACTGCCATAGAGGGCTACGTAGAACGATTCAATCGGGAAGATGTAGAAAAGATGTATACATTTATGAATCAGACAAAATACAACGAAAAGATCGTTCTAGATGAAGTGAATGTTACACCATACTCAGCAGGCCATATACCAGGATCAACAATGTGGAAATTTGAAAATTCTGATGAAGTAATGGTTACTGGCGATCTTTATACAGGAGATTCAAAACTGTTAACTGGGGCCAAACCAAGAAAGGTGAAGAATCTAGTAATTGAGAGTACGTATGCAGGTAAGAACCACGAAGATAGAGAAGAAGTTAGAAAAAGACTAAGAGAAAGAGTATCTGAAATCGTGGAACATGGAGGAAAAGTTATACTGCCTTCATTTGCAATGGGAAGAATGCAGGAGCTAATAATGTCTCTTTCTGACCTGCCATATAAGATAGCCACCGATGGAATGGGCAATCTTATAACAAGTATTTATCTTAATACGCCTGGTTACCTGAGATCAGACAGGGAATTCAGAAAATCCCTGTCAAGTGTGAAGGCAATACGAGGAAAAAGAATGAGGGAAAACATAGATTCAGCAGATGTAATCATTTCCACATCAGGAATGCTTGATGGTGGACCAGCCCTATCCTATATAGAAAAGTATGTACATGACGACAAAAGTGCCATATTTATGACAGGATATCAGGTAGAAGGAACAAATGGGAGGAACCTGATGGAAAAGGGAACACTGAATCTATCTGGAGTTGAAGTAAAGCCTGATATGGCGGTTGAATTCTTTGATATGTCTG
Organism: Thermoplasmatales archaeon; assembly: GCA_027316895.1. GTDB lineage: Archaea > Thermoplasmatota > Thermoplasmata > Thermoplasmatales > Thermoplasmataceae > Cuniculiplasma. The sequence goes on from DAHVFT010000001.1 coordinate 251,352, forward strand.
CACATGCAGGTCATGATGAGCTAATATCTTTCATAAAGGGATGCCAGCCAGAGAATGTAATTCTTTGTCACGGAGATCAGAGAGAGGCTATCGTGGATGATCTTGGAAATTACAATGTGGTACTGCCATACAATGGGAAGGAATTTACCTTAAACTAAAATTTTTAATTTTTATCATCCTATAAGGGCTGCTGCGGCGGTGAGCATAAACTGTATGGCAAAAGCCGCAACAAACAGTCCAAAAATCCTTGTTATGGCCTTCATAGATTTATCACCCAATGCTTTTGATATGGGAGTAGCAAAGGAAAATAGAATCAGAACAACAACAAATATAATGATCACTGAAATAATAGTATAACCCATGGAAATGTAACTCTTCCTGGCGAGTATTATGACTAGGGAAATTGCACCAGGACCTGCCAGTAAGGGAGTCGCGAATGGAACAATTCCAAGATCTGGGTTCTTGAAGGTCTTACCCGTTGATTTTGGTCGATCACCTTCTCTTACCATTTCAATTCCCATTATCAGTAATATAATTCCGCCTGCAATCTCTATGGCGTTAATTGAAATCCCCATCAAGGATAGAACATAATAACCGGCTACGGTAAAAAATACAAGTATCAGACTCCCATAAATGAAAGCATCCTTGGCAGCAGTCCTTTTTTCGATCTCAGAATAATCTGATGTCATGGTCAGAAAAAGAGCCATAGTCCCAAAGGGATCTACAACTATGAAAAGAGGAAAAAAGACATCTATAAAGGTTGCTCCCAGAGACATGTACACATATTGTATTTAAATATAATACTTTTTCATAAATATTCAGTCTTATCAATTTATCACTTTTAATCCAGCTCAAATCAAGTGGAATATCTTATAACGAGGATTAGCTTTCCCTAAAATAATGAAAGTCGCAATACTTGGAATTGACGGATACATAGGATGGCCGCTGGCTCTTAGACTTTTAAGTAGGGGACATGAAGTTGTGGGTGTCGACTCACTCTACACAAGGAAGAGAGTGGCAGAGGTAAATTCCGATTCAGTGACACCAATACTATCAATGGAAGATAGGATCAAGGCATTAGAAGAAAACGGACTTGGAAGAATCAAGTTTTATAAGGGAGATGTAAACGATCCAGATTTTCTCTACAGAGTTGTCAAAGAGACAAAACCTGATACGTTCGTACATCTTGCAGAGCAGAGATCTGCACCATATTCCATGATAGGTCTGTCGCAGGCAAGAGAAACATTGATGCAGAACATGGGAGGAACGCTTAATCTTGTTTATGCAATGAAGGATATTGTACCGAAAGCTCATTTGCTTAAGCTTGGTACCATGGGAGAATATGGAACACCAAATATTGATATTCCGGAAGGATTCTTCAATGTCAAATATAATGGGAGAGAAGATTATTTGCCATTTCCTAAATTTGCTGGCTCATGGTATCACTGGAGCAAGGTCCATGATACAAACAACCTCATGTTTGCTAACAGGGTGTGGAAACTTAAGATAACCGATGTGATGCAGGGTGTAGTATACGGAACACAGACATCAGAGATTAATAAGTACAATCTATACACAAGATTTGATATTGATGAAGTTTGGGGAACTGCACTGAACAGGTTCTGCACCCAGGCTGTACTGGGTTATGCTCTCACGGCTTACGGAAAGGGAAATCAGAGAAGAGGATTTCTGTCACTGGAGGATAGCATTAAATGTCTGACCCTTGGAATTGAGAAAGAACCAGAGGAAGGTGAGTACAGGGTGTATAATCAGTTTGATGAGCATTATTCTATAAACGAATTGACAGAACTTGTCGCAAAAAGAGCAAAGGCTCTATTCAACAGGGATGTTGAAATAAAACATTATCCGAATCCCAGGGTGGAAAAGGAAGATCACTACTATAATCCGGAGCACAAAAAACTGAAGGAGCTAGGGTATAAACCTAGTAGGAATCTTCCGGAGGATATTGAATCCATACTGAAGGATGTTTATAAATTCAGGGAAAAGGCGGAAAATCTAAGGAGTGTAATTGAACCAAAGACAGTATGGGAGAAGAGCAAGGGAAACTAATTATCACTTTACTTTAACAACTCTAATCAACGGGTTTTCACACAGTTACAAAACATAACTGGCGAAATGTGCCCTAAACCTCTACGCTATTCATTAAATGCAATCTTTATTAATGATTTCAATATTACTTTTTTAATGAATTCTAGTGGAAAGAGTAATGGAATTATGAAATTCGTAGTTATCGCGATTTCACTACTTACAGTTATGGTATTCGCATTTACCTTTTCTGGCACACCTTCAATAAGCAACGGAAAGGCCATCACAGTTACACCGAGTGTGGTACAAAATAGTACTGTGTTTAAGTACCAGTGGATGAATGATACATCTTCAATCGCGCCTCAGCCGGTAAGCAACTCTACGATGGCATGTTTTACTCCTAACAGTGAGGTAGTAATGTTTGGTGGAATGACCATGGTCAATGAGACTATTGTAAATGGCAAATCAACATCTTATATGCTTGTTAAGAAAACAGTTAACACAACATGGATATATAACTCTAAACAGTGGACTAAACTAACTACTTCCAGCAGTATCCCTGGCCTTGAAGGTTCAACAATGAATTTCTATCCAAGGGGTGACGACATCGTGCTGTTTGGAGGAGAAAACATTACTTCCGGTGGAAAAATGGTTTTAACAAGCCAAACATGGATATTCACAGGGTTTGCCTGGACACCCCTTAAGGGCCTTGTTGTTGCGCCTTCAGCTAGAGCGTTTGCATCATCAGCATATTCCAGTAGCATAAGTTCAATCGTCCTATTTGGAGGAAACACAAGTTCAGGGTTGTCAAACAGCACGTGGACTTTCAAGGACAACTCGTGGAAGAGAGTTACCACAACAGGACAGATACCGGCAATGGAAGGAGCAGCAATGGAATCTCTTCCAAATGGTAACATACTTCTTTATGGAGGGTTCAATGGAACCTATTCCGATTCAACATGGTTGCTTAATGTTACAACAATGCACTGGAAAAACCTGAATTTAAATAATAACCCTGGAAAACTTGCATTTTCAAATCTGAAATATTTTTCCTTCAACAACTTCCTTCTGCTATATGGTGGTGTAAATTCTAAAGGCGTTGCGACAAACAGTAGCTGGATGTTTTCACCGGTTTCAATGTCATGGAAAAATATGAACATAAATTCCCCATCTCCTGCATATGGACAGAGCATGTCTGTCCTTGAAGCAAATGATACAATTGTGCTTTACGGAGGACTTAGTACGAACAACAATGAATACATAAATTACACATATCAGTTCCAGAATAATACTTACAACTGGGTAGAGTTCCAGGAGTCTGGACTTCCTGGTAACTCAACGTGGGGCATTACTCTTAATTCAAAAACGGTCAAAACCACATCAAACGAAGTTGAATTCCTTCTGATGGCTGGCACATATGGATACACAACTATTGCTCCCAGCGGATATACAGGTCAATCCGGTAACATCACCATGTATGCATCTTTCATAACACAAAGTATATCATTCAGTAAAATCCCAAGCTTCTTTTATTACACCTACGGACTCATAGCAGGTATAGTAATTGTGATTCTCGCATACATAGGCAGCATGGTTTATAGAAAGATATTAAAATAAAATTATAAGCTAAAACCTATATTAAATTTTTATTCAAAACACATTTTTTTAGGTTGATAGTTGAACATATCAAAATAGCGGACTTAATTGATATTAGAAATGTATATATATATGTAATCGTTATATAATACTCATGAAACAAATTAGGATTCTTCTTGTAACATTTTTGATTTTATTTTTAATGGTGGCAATAGGATTTGGACTATCGCTCTATAATCAAAGTAATATAGAGGGATCGAAGGAAAATATAGATTCATTTACCACTGCAAATTCAGATTGCAGTGCCTCAGTCAAATATTTGTGTAGCAAGGAAACAAGAATAAATAATAATGGCAATTGCCTACAAACGTATATAACAGGTTTTTTGGTTACCTATGGTTCTAATCAGTTTATAGCCTATATTGTTGAAAATCAGTATTCTGCCAGCATTACCAGATCTTGTGAATTAGCAGGGGGATTAAATACAAATGCAATTTGTCCTCAATGGACAGGGCACGTGTGTATGGAATACGCCGCCTACTGCGATAAACCTAAGAGTCCAAGTAATCCACCGTCATCATGGCCCTTTAATCCTAACTCGATTTCTCAATATGCATCCCCTAATAATCAAATCTTGTGGGGAGAAACTACAGAAGTAACCGTTACATATGGAATTAAAGCAGGTGCAACGGATGAAGGTATTGGAATTACAGGCACCTACTCATATGCTAGTTCTTACTCCCAATACGAATTTTGTATAGAGCCATTAATTTTGGAACACAATGAAGTAGAGTGGCAATACTCAGATAATCAGGGACTACATTCAACACCCCACTCATCCACCACATATCTATTAACCATGATCAATGTCCCGGATAGCAGTATCTATCAACATATATATTTGAAGTCATATGGAGAGTTTAGATCAATTTCCTGCACTGTATCTGGTGCATGTGGATATGAACACTCATCTCCAACTTCACAAATGACAGTATGTACCGGAGGCGGGTTTAACTTTGACATAGAAAGTTAGAAGAAGAAAATATAATATAAAAATAATGATATGAGCTTAGGGAGTTGATTATGAATAAAAAAAGAGCAATATTCATCGCAATCATCGTATTCTTATTATTGGCATTGGGTATATTTTATTATACTGGCGCCCATAAAAAAACTGATATAGTAATTCTTATCACTCCAGCTAAAGCCAATGTAACTCAAGGGAGCAACCTAACATTCACTATTATATCTACTGGCGGAGGTTTAAAATATTTTTCAAGAGGGCCTGGATGCTGTAAGGATAATAATGCTTACTTAACCCTGAAATATTTGGGGCCCTCCAAAAACGCACAATGTTATAGATCTGGGGTTCCAGGTAACTTTAATACTACTACATGTTTCAACCTAAAATCAAAGGTACCATTCAATATTTCATACAACTATCCAGACACAACAACTGAATGGAATGTTACCTATCCACATACTCAGCCACTTGAAAATTTTAGTCTAGGCCTGGCGCCAGTAGGGTATTATAAACTTTGTTATCCTAATTTAATTCTTTGTACCTACAATGTATATGGAATTCCATGTATGTTTAAAGGAGAAAGTAGAGTTGAATATTCAACAGAACTAATAAAAGTTAATGGAATTGATATGAAATTAAACGAAACTCTCAACTCTATTGACAATGGAACAATTTCATCACGTTTAAACATAATAAATAATACTCCTAAAAACCTCAACTTAGATTCATTAAATTATACTTTTTTTGCTAAAGTATCCGAAGATAATAACGGAACCTATACTAATTATAAATTAGAGAAAAGGACTTTACATTTAAATTTTCCAACTAACGAAACGATCAATTTCAACAAATTATTCATTTCTCAAGGGTCCAATGGTAAAGTTATTGTTTTTAGTTTTTCAATAAATATTTTCAATCAAACACTATGGGGGTTGATTTCCTGACGAATGAAAATATCAATAAGATATCGTTGGAATGCGACAATGTAACCAAGAGTTATGGAGTTTTTAAAAAAACCATTGCAATTCGTAATCTGGGCATAAAGGAGCTAGGTGGAACCTGTGTTTCCTTGGTTGGTCCAAATGGTGCAGGAAAATCAACTATTTTAAAGGTATTATCAGGATCCATAAGGAAATATGACGGTAAGGTTACTGTTAGGGGAAGTGTGGGTTACTGCCCTGAAATCTCTGTTAATTTCGATTTCATGAGTGCTGAGGAAAACCTTTCTTATTTTTACCCACATAATATTGAGCGAATTAAGTATATACTGACTAGACTAAATCTGAATACAGGAAAAAAACCAATATCCTCATTTTCAAAAGGAATGAAAAGAAAGCTAGATCTGGCAAGGAGCCTAATTCTTGGTTCTGAAATAATACTTATGGATGAACCCTTTGATGGATTAGATGCAGAGAGTTCAAAAGAACTATCGAAAATCATCGAAGATCTAAAAATAGAAGGCAAGTTAATTCTTATAACAAGCCATGATTTACACAAAGTTGAAAATGTATCAGATAAAATATTGTTCATGAAAGATGGAACCATATTCCAAAAATTAATCCTCAAGCATCTAAATTTATACAGAATAGACTTTACAGAAAATTCTGATGTAATAAGAAAGAAACTAACAGATTTGAATATAAAAATAGTTGGTGAGACTGAGTTAAGTTTTATAATTCAGGTCGATGAGGGGTTAGAAATTTGTAAATTAATCACGAAGATTCTTGGTGATGATTGCAAGATAGTTGGCTTTTCAAGGGAATCTCTTGAAAGTATTTACATGAGGGAGCTCTGTGGGTAAACATTATTCTGCATTTATTTCCGAATACAGAAGGAATTTCCGTCAGTTTTATAGAGGCTACACTTGGGTCTTACTTATTTTAATTGTCATAGCTTTTAGTATTTTTTTCACGCAGCCCTCATACAATTTGATGTTTGCGGGTATAAACTCTCCTATCCCATTATCCTATTTCTATTTAAATTTCTATGCCAATGTATCTTCAGGGGGGATAATCTTTATTTGGTTTATTGTTTCATCTCTTGTCGTTTCAGAAGATTCGGAACTTGGAAGATTAGAGATGCTACGGGTGAATAAGATTCCAGTTAACACAGTATTGATTTCAAAAATAGCATGGCTAATAACTTTCTCGTTCTTCGTCATTATTGTTTTAGATATAATATTTTCACTATTTCTTTTCACAAAATATACTACCTTTCGATTTAGATATCTGGGTCCGATGTTTTCTGTGATGGCACTTTACCTACTGGTATTCATCTTAAGTTCGCTTGAGGGTGTATTTATTTCCAGCATATTTTCTAAAAGGTATTATGCCATTTTTGCTGCCATATTAATGTACCTCTCGCTCGGTTTTGTTTCAGATTATTTTCATTCACTTTATTTGAATATAAGCAGTCTGAACCCGAAAAATGAGATGACCACAAACATTAATGGATTCCTCATCGTTTCAAAGAATTTTTCATTTTTTGACAAATTTGTATTCTTATTTTACCCTGAAAATTCATACTACTACATCTCAAAGGTGCTTAATGTATTTTCAATCAACGTTGCCACTGACAACTCAATCGCAAATGGGAAATATGCATCCATAAACATTCCATTATTATTCTATGGGCAGGAGTACTACTTCATCGTAATATTATCTTTGATTATTCTAATCTTATTATCACTCATATTTTTAATAAACTGGATAAAACCGAGGTTGAAGTAATGAAAATAAATGATAGAAAATTGAGAATTTTAGTAATATTAGTTGCTATAATGGCTATTGCTTCTTTTGGCTATTATGTTGCAGTTCTTCCGCGATCTAATCCCGATTCGCAGACAAAGTTAAAAACAGGTTCAGGAAATGTATATCTTTTGCGAACTGAAATTAATGTAAGGGAACATTCAAACGGAACGGACGTATGTAGCTTTGAAATCCCACAGAACGCCTCATTCTTGTATGTTTGTGGATATTCAGATAATGCATCAATATGTTTATTCGTGGGCCCCATGAATACTAAATATGATAATTATACGACCTTGACCTGCATAAACGATAACAACCAGATCAGTACACTTAGAAAACCTATAAGTAACGAACCCCATGGATTATATTGTGTGGGGTATACCTCAATATCCGGTTCTGGGGAAGTACACATAATAATATTTTACAACAACAATCCCTATATCTTCGAGTAGTTCAAGATATAAATTTTTCAAAAATTCTTTTATATTGCTAACTTTTTTCTGTATTATTATTTATAAATGACCTCTCAAGTACCTTAAAATATTCCTCCTTTCTGCCTATACTAATCCATTCGCTCCTATCTATAATATTATATGAGACTCTGTTGCCCGCCTTTATGTAATTGTTTATGGAGTCTGTTAGTTCGATGGTATGTTGATCCAGAAAGTGAACAAAATCATTTTTGAAAAAATAAAGGGCCGCTATGGCGAAATTTGATTTTGGATGCTGTGGTTTTTCCACCACCTCTACGACAGTCTTATTTACCTCGTCCAGAACTGCGTTTCCATACTTCTCAGGATGATCTACCCTGAAAACGTTAAGGTTAGTACTCTTAGATTTGCAGATCTTTTCGTAATAGGATGATGTAGAAATCACACCATCACCTGCATTAAGGACAAAATCAGAGCTTCCAGCAGCCTGAGAAGCAATATATACAGCGTTTCCGAATCCTCTCTTTTCCTCCTGAAAAACTATCTCAAAGTTTTCGAAATTTGATTCCACATACAGTCTGCTCATTCGATCCGCAGGATCAAGTACAATTATTATCTTTTCACAACCATACTCCCGCAGCCTCCGGTAAACAACATCAATTACTGGTCTGAGAACTAGCCTATTATCGATCTTATCGTAAATTGGCAGCAATTCCTTTCTGAATTTTCCATCAAGCCCTGATCTGGTGCCAAGCCCTGCTGCTGTGATTATGCCAGTTACCATTATTCTTGTATTGTCATCCTGTTAAAATTACTTTTTATCCAGAATACTATGTAGGCTGCAGGAAATACGTAGAAACCAGTAATCATTGTTATGTCAGCAATTTCAAGATACACTGAGGAATAAAAATTTGAAAGTCCGTTTAGATGTGCCGAATTAGAAGAAATAAGAAAAGAAATGATTGCAAGAATGACTCCAATGAACTGGAATCTGCTCCCATCAAAATAAAGTAGCAAAATACCGTATGTAACCAAAATAATTATGGCAAATATGGTCAGTCCAGTGAGGCTGTCCGGTACAAGATTACCTAACCTTAGGGCAACAGAGCCAATTAAGAGGCTTAGGGCCGATAAAAGAACAAGAGTTGAGTAAATCTTTCTGTGCATGAGGCAGCATTGAGAGATTGGTTTAAAGATTTTTAACCGTACAGTTATTTCAGTAATAATAGAGAAAGACAGGTAAACCAAAATAATAACAAAAATGGCTAATAGCGGTTTTAAAAGATTGAAAAGGGATAATAACATCTTTGCCATTTTGTTAGTGATCTTAATGCTTAATGGGTTCATGGAAAAATTACTGGCGGGAAAATGGATTGCTGGGCCATCTGTTGAAGATGCCATATCTAGGGGGGAAAGATTCAGGAAAATTGGGATAGGTGCTATATTTAACTATCTGGGGGAAGCACTTACAGATCCAAAAGATATAGAAGAAGCAACAGGTATTTATCTCAATATTCTTGATAAGATAGAGGATGGAGACCAGCAGTTCCAGATATCCATAAAGCCCACTCAAATTGGTCTGTCTGTTAGTTTAGATGCTGCAAAGAAAAATCTGGAGAGAATAGTAAGCAAGGCTAATGAGAAAAAGATTTTCACATGGATAGACATGGAAGAATCTGAACTGGTAGATAAAACAATAGAACTTTATAGGAGCCAGATTTCCACCGGTAACGTTGGTTTGTGTGTTCAGTCATATCTTCGGAGAACAAAGAATGACGTAGAAGAACTTTCCAAAGAGGGTGGAATATTCAGACTGGTTAAAGGAGCTTATACGGAAGACGAAAAGGTAGCATTCAAGACCAAAGATGAGATCAATAAAAATTATGAAGATATTCTTACATTCATGTTTGAAAACACTAAAATGTTTATGGTTGCAAGTCACGATGAACTTATGATAGAGAAAGCCGTGAAATTAAGTGAGGAACATAAAAAAGAGGTTTGGTATGGAATGCTCAATGGGATAAGAAACCAGTATCTTATAGATCTACAGAAGAGAGGAAAAAAGACTTTTTCATATATCCCCTTCGGACAAAAGTGGATTCAATACTCAGTACGAAGAATGCAGGAGGCTGGCCATATAAGTCTTCTAATGAAATCCATGCTTCATGGTCAAAAAGTTTAGACTATTGTCGAATATCAATTCGACAAATATAAATAAAATAAAATCATAAGACGTTGTGAACGTAGAAGAAAAGATAGCAGGGGAAATCGTTCTGTCAGAGACTCCAAACGAAACTCTCAAGAAATGGAGGGAAGAGTTTTCCATATCCAAAAGCGAACTGGCAAGGGAGATGAATGTAAGCCTCTCTATGATAAGTGATTATGAAACAGGCAGGAGGCAGTCACCGGGTGTAAACACAATTAGAAAATTTGTTTCTGCAATGGTAAGAATAGAGACAAAGCACGGAGGTACAATATTGAGAAGATACAGATCAGGTGTACCATATGAAGCGCTAATCGACATCAGAGACTATGACAGAGATATAAATCTAAAAACAATTGTGAATAAAATAAAGGGTGTTTCAGTATCTGAAGCACCAATGGACAGGTACGTGAGGGGATATACAATAGTCAATGGAGTGAAGGCAATACTTTCATTTTCTTACAGTGAATACAGTCTTCTCTATGGATGGTCCAGCCAGAGGGTAATATTTTTTACCGATGTGAAGATGGGACGAAGTCCCATGATCGCCATCAGAGTGCACCCATTGAAGCCTGCAGCAGTAGTGTACGTTAAGGCTGATCGTGTTGATGAACTGGCGATTAAACTTTCGGAAGTTGAAAATATTCCTCTGATAACAACAGAAATGGACACGGACGAAATCTCCAGATTAATATCAAATATAAAGTAGTTTTATAGTTGAATATATTGAGTCTAATAAGCTTTAAAACTTACTTCCGGACACACTAATTACAATAATTCAACATCTCATCCAAATATCTTTTTAATAATAAACTGTGGATCATATGGGATGAGTTCTTCCATCTTTTGGCCTACCCCTAAAAAATAGATTGGTTCCTTAAACATGTGAGCAATGGAAAATATGGCACCTCCCCTTGCATCAGTATCTAGCTTGTTTACAACTATACCATCAAATTTTATATCTTTTAGAAAGGTGGTTGCCTGCTCTATTGCATCACTTGCTGCCATGGCATCAACCGTAAGGAATGTCATATCCGGTTTTGCAACCCGTTTTATTTTCTTCATTTCATCCATCAGGTTCTTGTTTGTCTGCATTCTTCCTGCTGTGTCTATGAGAACAAAATCAAGGTTTCTTGCTCTGGCATGCTCAATGGCGTCAAACGCTATTGCAGATGGATCACTTCCCATTGTTTGTGATATAACCCTTATTCCAAGTTCGTCACCATGATATCTTATCTGCTCTATGGCCCCTGCCCTGAAAGTATCAGAAGCGGCAACAACGACAGATTTTCCCTTATTTTTAAGCATGTATGATAGCCTGGCGATTGTGGTCGTTTTTCCCGTTCCATTTATCCCTATAAACATTATAACCAGTGGTTTCCTATTAATATTAAGTAAGTCAACACTGGGTTTAGCTTTTAATAATATTTCAAGCAGTATTTCCTTAAGACTCTCAATGGCCTCTGTTCTTTTGAGTCTTTTCTGTTTTACATGTTTCTGCTGAAACATATCCAGTATATATTCAACAGTTTCCAGGGAAACATCAGATTCAAGCAGAATTTCAAAATACTCATCCCTGAATCTGGAAAGTTCTATCTCGTCTTTGTTTCCTCTGAAGAGATTTCCGAGTTTCTCCTTAAGAGACATCTTGCTTCTGGCTTGAATTGACTGATTGAACAATTGCCTGATATCTTCTGAGCGCTTCGGCTCTTTGATCATTTAGACTCTGTAGTGATTTTCTGACCTCTTCTATTTGTCCCTTAAGTCTTTCTATTGTTCTTTCAGGTTTTTCCTCTATGAAGATATCTGAGCCTACTGCTACCATTACTTCTTTTTCTCTTTCTATTCTTCCCCTGGCGAAAACGCCTCCCCCAAGCGATATCAGATTTTCTGAAGATTCTGAAACTTCCTTAGACTGTAACACGCTGAGAGCCTTTCCATAGTCTTCAATTCCCTGTGTAAGTAGATTTATCTGTTTTTCTGAAGAATTTATAAAAGATTCAAGAAATTCCAGTTCTTCTCTCACATCAATCCTATCCTCGTTGTTTTCCATTTATTCCACCTTCTCAAAATATTGCCTGCTTTCCCTCAATGACTCAAGTACAGGCATTGGCTCACCGGATAAATAACTTATGAGTGCCCCACCACCAGTTGAGATGTGGTCTATTCTGTTCTCAATATTCAGGGCCTCTATAGCTGATATTGTATGACCGCCACCGGCTATTTTCATTGCAGTAGATGCTGCAACCTCTCTTAGGATCTCAAACGTTCCAAAGCTGTACTGTTCAATTTCATACATTCCCATTGGACCATTTATGAAAATACTATCAGCTTTCCTTATCTCCTCCGAGAACTTCGCTATACTGTTCAGGCTTATGTCAGCAAGTATCTGATCATCTGGTATTTCCTCTCCTTTCTCTACCCTTCTATTTGAAGGATTTAGAACAAAATCTTCAGGAATGAGTATTCTGTTACCATATTTTTCAAGCAGTTGTCTACAAATTTGAAGATATGCATCGTATTTTTTATTGTTCTTAATTATGAAATCCTCATTCTTCTTTCCAATCTTATTCCCAGATGCCCAGAGGAAAGCGTTTGCTACAACTCCTCCGACGATTATATGATTAACTGTATCCTTGTCAAGGAATGATTTTGCTACGGTTATGGAATCCTCTATCTTGGCGCCTGCAAGTATGGCAAGATTTTTACTTCTGTCCCCTTTAAGAAATACATTAAGGGCATCAGTTTCTTTCTGTATTAGAAGACCTGCAACATTAGGCATTTTTCTTGAGAAACCCGTGAGAGATGTCTGTGATCTGTGAATGGCAGGGAACGCATCGTTCACAAAATAATCGCAAACTTCTGAAAGGTTTCTGATAAAGTTCGAATTTTCAACAGTTTCCTTATCTTCTGGGTCAAGGACAACATCCTCGGAGAAAAATCTTGTATTCTCCAGCATAAGTATCTCTCCATTTGACATTTGCTTAATTGCAGAGATTGCGCTTGATCCGTAGAGGGAATCGATATGTTTAACCCTTCTACCGAGCAATCTCTCAAGCTTCCTTGAGTGATTTAACAGCGAGGTAAAATCTGTTTTGCCGGGTCTGCTCTGATGAGCTAGAATGACCAATTTTGCACCCTTTAATCGTTCAATGGTTGGTAGGTGGGATTTGAACCTTGTATCACTCATTATCTCATTTGTCACGGGATGTATTGGCGAATTCAAATCCAGTCTTAAAAGAACAGTCTTTCCGCTAAAGTCGAAATCATCAAGTGTGAAGAAGTCTCTTTGCCTCTGATCCATACAGACCCATAATGCCCTGAATACATAAATTAATTGTGAATCTATATAGTCCTCAAATTGATTTATAGCAATTGATATAAATCAACATTTTATAATAACATGTAATACTCAATAATGGTTCACGAAAGTAGTTCCGGAATAGTTATTTTCAGAAGAATGAATGAAATCCAGTTTCTATTCCTGATGAAAAAGGATGGTAATTTAGATTTCCCGAAGGGACATATCGAAAAAGGGGAAAATAAGACAGATGCAGCTCTCAGGGAAACGCTAGAAGAGACAGGAATAGAATGCAAAATAATTCCAGGGTTTGAAGAGAAGACAGACTACTATTTCTATTATGACAAGAACAATATACACAAGGATCTAACCCTGTTTCTGGGTGAAGTTGAAAAGAACGTAAAAGTTAAAACATCAGATGAACATGAAGCCTATGTATGGTTAAATTATGATGAGTCATTAAAGTTTTTGAAGTTCGACAATCAAAAAAACATAATCACAAAGGCATACAATTTTATAAAAGAAAAATTATACGTAGAAAACAATTAATTTCCACTACCCTTTACTGGTTTCTTTTTATTAGCTCTCCATCTTCTAAACGCCCTAATTTCTATATATAGATCACCAAGAATTACGAGCAAAACTATTAGATCGAAAAGATAGAAATAGCCCACGAGAGGTGTTAATAAAATCTTTAATTGTGGTATGAGTGTGCCCGCATCCATATCAACATAGAAATAAAGTAGGTTATTAATGGCATCCTGAACAGGTGGTGATGCCACGGAAATACCAACCAGTGGTCCTGTTGAATTCTCATTAGTGTTATTGTTTTCATATTTCACAAGTGGATTACCAAGTGTATAAAATCCGGGATTTCTTGCCCTAACTGTAAAGTTGAGGTAAATAGTTTTTCCTGGAGAAACCTTTTGATATATCTTACTTTGAGATGATCCTGAAATTATGTGAATGGATTCACCATACTCTCCTGTAAATGCTGTTTCATTTATGGATAGGTTTTTCAGGACATTTGTATCTTTGTTTGTAACACCAATGGAAACAGCAAAATTATTCGCGGTTAGATTGGATATTTTTTCTGAGAATTTCAGTTTTGCCGGGAAGTTTGCATTTGTATTATAATTAACTGCATCTGGGTTTATCACTCCGGTTGTTTGATCCATATTTGCGTGATTTCCGAAGTTTACATCGCTGGCAAGTGTTTTGTTGTTGGTGTAACTGTAAAACTCATATCTGTTATTATTGTTTATTTCTACAGGGAAGCCTGTTACAATTAAGGACTCTGTGGTTCCTGAGAAATTTAAACTGCGATCATAGTTTATCAGTTTGGCCATGGTAAATGAATGCTTGTTTCCGGAGGATGTATATACATGGTTCTGCTCAAAAACAGAAAGGGAAAAACTAAGGTCAGATTTTGAATTAAAAAGTTTAGATAGTCCTGAGAAACTGGAAAGATCAGATGCAACTTCACTGGAATGAACACTTCCTCCCATCATTATAAAAGAATCAACAGGGCCATTTTCTGATACTGAACTTAAATTTCCATCTTGAATAGAACTCTTAAGTATTAAACTTGATTGACTATTTCCATAGAAGGCAGCATTATTCTCTACAAGTTTGTTTTCAATATTTTTGTAGTCAGGAATAAAAGAGAATAAATAAACTCCAATCTGTGGTATTTTAAGACTGCTTAGATTGACATTTAAAGCAAGAACTGACTTAAGCGAAGTACCGCCTACTGATGATACAAAATTTGAAGCAGCTGAATATGTTGAAGACTGTCCAGAGTTAGAAGAACCACTGGTAATAAATAGGACCATTCCTCCAGGCAAAAGATTGAAAACCTGAGATATTTGATTTGAATTCAGATCGGCTGTACTAAACAAATTATCAACCCCAAGCTGAGTTAGTAAATTAGAAATATTGTACGTGACAAAGTAGGCAGACATTAAAGTTGAATTAGTAGCCATTAGTTGATTTCTGGCACTGTTATTGGATTGCATAGTTCCATATACATTATACATTGATCCAGTTTTCCCTATGAACCCACCGGCAAAGGAATATGTGCTATTTTGATCTGTATAGAAATTTCTATCCGAATTCAACACCTGAGTAGCGAAACCCTCGGCAAATGCCTTATCAATTGAAGGTTGAGGCGCGACTTTCTCATCATTGTTTAGATTTCCTGAATGCATAACAGGAATAGAAAATGAAAGTACTACAAGTAAGGTTAGTATAAGAATTAGGGCCATTTTAACAGTATCCTTATTTTCTTTAACCTGCTCTTTTTCCACGGTCTTTCCAGTATCTTTTTTCTCCTTCTTAGCGTATCTATTAATCAGATACCCTACAAGCATAGCAACTATGGCAACTATAAGAAAATCTTCAATCGCCTGTAAAAGCAATTCTCTGAAGAGAATTGGTCCATATGTTGTTACCATTGTACTTATTGTCGAAGTAGAAAACGATCCTGATGAACTGGAAAGTGGATTAGAAGTTCCCTTTCCGAGGAAAGAGGAAATTGTACTTAGTATCCTTTCAATTAGGGGCTCTGATAGTATGGCGGTCATGGAACTTCCCTTTGGGACAGGGGGAAGACCTGAATTTGTTACACCACTTACTGAGGTTGAAGTGGTTAGTTTCAGCAGTGAGCTTAATGCACTGGTTTCATTGAACAGTATGAAGTATAGAGAAATACCCATTACCGATAATATTGATGCGTAAATAGAAGCAGTAGATATGAATGCCTTTCTGCCTTTTCTTGCCCCCACTCCAACTGCAATTCCTGTAAGGATAAATATGGGAATCAATATGGTCTCCTTTAATGGATTTCCCAGTAGAAACAATAAAAGTCCTGAAATTATTACAAGAGGCGTCCCAAAGGATGGCCCCATCCACTGAATCAGAGGTTTGTAATAAACTGTTAGATAATAATAGCTTGAGAATAAAACAATACCGAGTCCTAATAAGTATGATGTTAACTTACCCACGGGTGTATATAATTAACCTTATTATAAATTTTATATAAATGAAGGGTTCAAAATCAATGCCAAAACTGCCAGTATATAATCAAGATCATAAAAGAAATAAACAAAGTCGAAAGATAAAAACTTATTTTCACATCCTTTAAATTATATTATTACGAAACTTTTTTTATTATTTTTGCTGGATTTCCTCCAACCAAAACATCTTGAAGGACATCTTTGGTAACCACAGAGCCAGACGCAATTACTGCTCTGTTTCCAATGTTCACTCCGGGATTTATTATCGCACCTCCGCCTATCCAAACATCATCGCCAATAGTCACTGTTTTTCCGAATTCAATACCTCTTCTTCTTACCTGACTATCCAAGGAATGGGATGCTGTGTATATATGAACTGAAGGTCCAAGCAGTACATTGTTTCCTATGGTTACCCTGCAAACATCAAGGATGACACAGTTATAGTTTGCATAGAACATATCCCCAATTTCTATATTATACCCATAATCACAGCGAAAAATAGGCTCAATATATGGGGTCACTCCAACCTTATCAAAAAATCCTTTAAGAATTCTATTTCTTCTAGAAACCTCATTGACAGGGATTGTGTTGAATTCATCCAGGATCCTTCTCGCATTTTCTCTGTCTTCAGCGAGCTGAGCATCACCTGAATAGTACGGCTCTCCAGAAATCATTTTTGCCTTTTCACTCAATTTATCTTTATCTGCCATACACAAAGAATTATACCTGTCCTAATAAAACAATAACAACTTATATAACGCCGGGAGAGAGATTCGAACTCCCGATCCACAAAGGGAACCAGATCTCAAGTCTGGCGCCGTACCACTGGGCCACCCCGGCAAACCTGTATGCCAAACCGCTTTAAATGTAAACAATATAATGATAGACAGTAAAGAGATAAACTTCTTTATCTTCTTAATCTGTCATTTGCTCTTATGGAAGGTCTGCTCTTTGCTGATCCCTGTCTTCCTGTTCTCAGCCCCCTTCCTTTGTAACCAGCTGATGTGAGACCCCTGTATACTCTGCCCTTGTTTTGTGGTTCAGAAATCCATGAGATTCTCTTATCGTTGTAAATGGTTGGCTGGTTTTTATCCACAAGAATAATCTCATAGTACTTGTAGAACCCATCTTCTCCAACGTAATAGGAGTTCAGAACTTCAGTATTTGGATATCTATCTGCAGCCCTTTCTTCTGCGATCCACTGAATGCTCTTTTTTCTTGTGAGTTTGCTATATGCCAGTCTTCTTGGTCTCCTTCCTCCCATTATTTTAGGTCTGTTTGACCCTCCTCTTCTGACTCTTGATCTTACCACTATATACCCTAACTTTGCCTTATATCCAAGTGATCTTGCTCTATCCAGTCTGGTAGGATGTTCCAGCCTTTCTATGGAATTTCCCTTCCTCCAGTCTATCATCCTTTCTCTCTGAAACAACAGGATTTCAGACTTCTTTGGATTCTTCCACGTTTCTGCGATTTTGCCATATAGATTTGAATGATTAACCATTTCTTTCTACCCTTAAGTAATGTAATGGTGATATGAAGCTATAATAAATAATTTTATGGTATTTGTAGATCTAAATTCTGTTTTAGCTCTTAAAAATAAGTGATTTGGTAGAAACTTGCAGTAGCGTTTGAATCTCTTAAATAATCAAAAGCATTTTTAAATATTCTGATATACAGAAACGTGAAAGGTTCACCATACAGGAAAAGATATATTCTCATAGAGTTTTCAGAAATGAAATCCGCAGATTACCTTTCCATGGAATGCAGGAGGATTTTCAACACAAGAGAAAAATACAGGGATAGGTCATTTATTATAATTAAAACCGACCAGTTCCTTAAGGATCAGGTTTGCACCTTTGTAGAGCAGAGAATCAGGGGTGTCAGGATAATAACCGTAAGTGGAACAATAAAGAAATGTAAGAGAACGATGGGCGCACTAGTCAATGAACATCTCCAGATCATTTAGATCAAGAGTTTCGATAGCCTTAAAACTTCCACCGGATACAAATCTTGAGTTATGTTTATCAGCTTCATTATTAATGTAGTTCAAAAGTTCAACGGTAAAACCTTTCCTTAATCTGGACATAACCTTTAACACTCCTCTCATTTCATATGCCTCCTCTTTTGACATATGTAATATTTTTGAAAGGTCCTCTGCAACAAGGTTTCTCGACCCTCTGCTCTTTTTTGTTTTGCTCATCTGGCTGAGGTAATTTGAGAACTTGAATGGAATAAACACCCCTGTTTTACCCTTAAATCTGGTAGCAAATAATGCCTCAAGATCTTTAACATAAACGAGCATTCTATAGTAATTATACCTGTGCGCAAACCAGTTCATTTGATCAATAACCGATATATAATCGAAAGCATCAAGTGCGCTTTCAAGGTTCTTTGCCTGGGAAAAAACATTTTGTGACATCCAAAGGAGAATCTGTCCTGAGTCTGAATCAGAACTGTCAATAAGGGAAACATTATCAGAATAATTGTCCCTGTGAAATATTCCAGAAAGAGTGTCCCAGATAATTGACTGTTCATCCCTATTACCAGCACTTATAAGAGATTCTGACTGTGACAATACATAAGCTTCAGCATCATTGATTGAAGCCCTTATGTCAGGCAAATCTCCCTCTATAATTTTTTCCAGTGTTACTCTCTGGGGCTTAAGACCCAGTCTTGAGCTGACTTCCAATATTCTAGTAGTAAGAGTTGTCACAATATTTCTATACTCTGCCCCACCTTTTCTTGAAAATATTTTCTTTATTTCTACAACTTCGCACAGGTTTATTATGGTTGCAGCATTAGATCCTTTTCTGTACCTGAAATTTGCAAAATCATTCATCGTGATGATTATGGGAATCGATGTATTTTTTAGAATGTCAACAATTGCCCTGTATCCACCACTTTCTCCTGTACCTCCTTTTGTACTCCTTTCATAGATATTGTCTGCTTCATCAATCAATCCTGCTTTCTTTCTGCTTCCTTCTTCGTCCCATGTCAGGTCCTTATAAAGGGAAAACATTCCTATGGTTCTTTTAATGAAATCTTCAGTTCTCCCCTCTGATCCATTAATCTCGATAATATCCCAGCCTTTGCTGTTGGAAAGAGCATATGCTATGGAAGTCTTTCCAAGTCCAGGCGGTCCAGCTAGTATGAGTCCTCTCTTTTCAGGTTTACCACTATCCCATGAATCAGCCCAGGCCTGAATTTTTGTTCTATCTTCTTTTATAAGAAATACCTGATCAAAAGTCCTGGGTCTGAGTTCCTCATTCAATATGCCCATTTAATTTCAGCATTGCTAGACTGGTTAATAATTTCTTCCATAGATCATTTCAATATATCAGAAAGAAATTTCCTAAAGTGAAAAGGTTAGTCTCATACAGTCCTCTGAGGGTTAGTTTTCTTGGTGGAGGAACAGACATTTCTCCATTTCTTGAACAGCATGGAAGCAGGGTATTCAACACCACCATAGATCATGGGGTCCAAGTAATTTACACACCGGACAGTTACCCTCTGGAGGTATCTTCAAGAGACTTTCTTAAAACTGTAATAATGGGAAATGAGCATGGAAAAAATTTTCAGAACAAAATTCTGGACCTTCTTTCAGATTATGGAATTAAAAGCGGAAAGATCTATATAAACGGGGAGGTACCACCAGGTTCCGGACTTGCTTCTTCAAGCGCAATGGTAACCGCATTGGTGAGAATCATACTGGAAATCAGAAATGAATATGAAGATCCAATGCAGCTTGCAAGAATCTCCTATGAAAAGGAGAGGAATTTCTTTGGAATAACCCTGGGTATTCAGGACCCATATGCCATATCACTGGGCGGTTTCAAATATATGGAATCGGATGGAAGTAAAATTAATGTGAAAAAATATGAAAGAAACGAGTTTCTTGAGAGCATAGGAGATGGCATGCTCATATGCTACACCGGTGGTACAAGGGAGAGTTCAGAGGTACTGAAGAATCAGGTTGAAAAGTCCTCACAGAATGATTCAGGAACAATTGAGAAGTTGCAAAAGATAAGTGATCTCACGGCAAAACTTGTTAAATCAGTACAGGAAAAAGATTACAGTACTTTCACAGAACTGATCAATGAAGGATGGAATGTAAAGAAGACTCTGAGTGAAAAGGTCACAAGCAGTGCGGTGAATAATATAATAACTACTGCTCTGAAAAATGGCGCAGACTGCGCGCGTCTGCTTGGAGGAGGAAATCAGGGATTTGTACTGGCAATCGGAAAACCAGATAGGCTCTGGGAAATGCAGCGTTCACTTATGGGGCTTTCTGATTTTGTGGTTAGGGTCAAACCAACCACAAGGGGAACGTTCATTACCAACGAAGAGCAGTAAGCTAAACGATATGCACAAAAAGTTTACCTTAATCATTATTTATGCTCATTTCATACAGTATGTTTTTCAGGCTATCATATATTCTAAAAGTAAGACCCCATACTATGTCTCCATTCCATTTGATATAATCTCCCATACGCTCGTCATGGGCTCTGACTTCTGAACCAAGCTTATACCATCCTCCCCTCTCTATCTCTGAATCAGGATTGACTGTTAGCATCTCCTCGCATATATAAACAAAAGGATGAACATTTATGGATGAAGATCGCACCGGGTGGAATACTTTGTGCTCAAATTGAAAATAGACAAACTGCTCCTCAATTCCAGTCTCTTCCCTCAATTCCCTTAGGGATGCTTTGTATGGAGTTTCACCCTCCTTAACAAATCCACCAGGAAAGCACATATCTCCAGACCATGGATCATCAGGCCTTGCTCTTCTCTTAAGAAGCAGTAAATGACCATGGCTCAGGAGTACGCTTACTGCAGTTTCATTTCTGGCGACCATATTGACATGATGCTCCGGGAATAAATTATCTTTTTTAAATCTCTTAATCATTAATAGAGAATGTGAAATCTGATTTATCATGGTATTAACATCACGTTAAATAAACGGTATAATTCTGAAATGTTTATATAGAAGTTTATTTTTACTATGTGATTACAATGATGGGAGGACAACCAATATTCATATTAAAAGAAGGTTCCAAAAGAGAAACCGGAAGAGACGCGATGAAGGCAAATATTGACGCTGCAAAGGGTATTGCCGCTGCAGTAAGAACAAGCCTGGGACCAAGAGGAATGGACAAAATGCTTGTAGATTCACTTGGCGACATAGTCATAACAAACGATGGAGTAACCATTCTAAAGGAAATGGATGTAGAACATCCAGCAGCAAAAATGATGGTTGAAGTATCCAAAACTCAGGATTCTATGGTAGGAGATGGAACCACAACCGCTGTTGTGATTGCCGGTGCGTTACTTCAGGAAGCCGAGTCCCTGATTAACCAGAATGTCCATCCAACAGTTATAGCTGAAGGATATAGGATGGCTGCCCAGAAAGCAAAAGACATTCTAGAGGCTGCAAGCACACCCGTAAAGATTGATGATAAGGCAAAGATCGTTAAGATGGCAGAAACTTCCCTTAGCAGCAAGTCTGCAACAGGAAGTAAGGTAAAACTCGCTGATATTTCATACGAAACAATAAAAGCAGTGGCAGAGAAGACAGAAGAAGGATACAAGGTAGACATGGATAATGTGCAGATTGTCAAGAAGCAGGGTGGAGATATTGACGATACAGAACTCATATATGGTATAATAGTTGACAAGGAGAAAGTTCACCCAGGAATGCCAGATGAGGTGAAAAATGCAAAAATCGCCGTTATGGATGCAGCTCTGGAAATCAAGAAACCCGAATTCGACACAAATCTAAAAATTGATGATCCAACCATGATACAGAAGTTTCTTTCACAGGAAGAACAAATGCTTAAGGAAATGGTCAAGAAAGTTAAAGAGACCGGTGCAAATGTTCTCATTACTCAGAAAGGAATAGATGATCTGGCACAGCATTATCTCTCAAAGGAGGGAATATATGCAGTGAGAAGAGTCAAGAAGAGTGACATTGAGAAGCTATCAAAGGCAACTGGTGCATCAATAGCATCATCAGTTGATGAACTTTCACCATCTGACCTTGGAAACGCTGCATCAGTAGAGCAGGTTAAAATTGGCGATGACTACATGACCTTTGTCACAGGATGCAAGAACCCAAAGGCTGTGAGTCTTCTCATAAGAGGCGGAACAGAACATGTAGTTGACGAAATAGAAAGATCCATGGTAGATTCAATTCATGTTGTTGCTGCAGTAATAGAGGATGGTAAGTATGTGGCAGGTGGTGGAGCATCAGCCGTTGAGATTGCAGTAAAGATGAGAGATTATGCAACTCAGGTTGGAGGCAGACAGCAACTCGCCATAGAGAAATTTGCAAATGCAATGGAAGAAATACCAAGAGCACTCGCTGAAAACGCTGGAATAAACGCAATTGACATATTAATAAATCTAAGAACTGCTCATGCTAAGGGAAAAGTGTCATACGGTCTTAATCTGTACACAGGAGAGATAGAGGATATGACAAAAGCTGGAATAATTGAGCCTATTAGAGTTGGAAGACAGGCAATTGATGCAGCTACTGAAGCGGCAGTAATGATCCTGAGAATAGACGATGTCATTGCAACAAAAGGATCCGGCAGTGCCTCACCACCAGGTGGAGCACCAGGCGGAATGGGCGGCGAAGATTAATCTTTAAACTATTAATACAACCTTTTAATATACGCTAAATTGCTTTCTAATAAATCTCCCGCTATATTTTTTCAAACTTTCATCTCATCACTATTAGGTTATATTGCACTTTTTTTTATTAACCGTTACATTGGCCCTGTTTACTGGGGATATCTCAGTTATGCCCTAGCATTCGGTGCTCTTTTTTCACTGGTTACCGATCTTGGTTTTAACACAACATATGTAAAATTTATATCCGGAAAGGGTGACACAGCTGAAGATATGGGAGCATATCTTGTAATTAAGGTAGTTTTAAACGTAATTTATGTCGCTGTAGTTTTAGGTTCTTTATTATTCTGGACAGATGTCTTAAAAAGGGGTTTTCAGAACCCTATAGAATACTGGACAATTATTGCAGTAATTCCTTACTATACTATTTTGAACATCATGCCTGTATTCAACAATTATTACAAGGCCAATATGCAATCATACAACATAGCAATGCCACGATTGATAGAATCCGTTTTCAGGAATTCTATATTTATTGGGATAGGGGTCCTTTACTATTTGCATATAGAAGGATCACTTGGGGCAGGAATTACTGTAATACTGGCTCTCCTCTATAGCATTTCATATTTTATTTACATCATATTACTGTGGCTTCATGGGCATCCATGGGGTTTCAAGAAGCCAGCGGTTGAGACAATTAAAAAGTACATAAAATTTGCAATTCCACTTGCTTTTGCAACAAGTATAGGAATTGTAAATGGAAACATTGATAAGATCATCGTCCAGTTCTTCTGGGGAGCTGTAGCAACTGGGGCACTTTACACAGATCAGAGATTAATCTCAATAATAGCAACTCTAACTGGGCCAGTTACTATATTTCTTCTTCCATTACTAATGAGAAACCTTGAGGATACCAAGGAGATCCAGAATACAAAAATAATGGAATATGAAAGAATTCTATCACTTATCTCAGCTCCCTTTGCTATGATACTGTTTTTTCTGTCCCCATTCATCCTTAACATATATAATGCAAGATATCTGATGTATGCATCATCACTTAGCATAATAGCAGTTGGAGGATATGTTGGCGCTTTAACATATCCATTTTCCAGTTCCATAATATCAAAGGGAAAGCAGCATATGGTTGCATGGATATCTCTGAGTGGAATAATCCTAAACATCATATTAAACGTCATACTCATACCCACTACCATTCTTGGATTCCGATTAGGATCACTTGGTGTTGAAGGAGCTACCATAAGTTACACGGCAGCTAATTTTTTAGTATATTTTCTTTACAAGGAATATTTCAGGAAGATTAATGAGACCAGGACAAGGTCCACTGCTGTTATCCATATTGTTGTAGCTTTTCCGAGCGCTTTGGTGTTATTACTTTCTGCGATCTACTTAAAGCCCTACTCATTCATAGTACTGTTTCCAGTTATACTATTGAGTCTGTTACTATATTTAATAATGAGTCTATCACTAAAAGAAATAACTACTGGACAGATTAAAATGCTTATAAGGAATTTGATCCCCAGGAAAGATCAGTGAATCCATGGTATTTACTTTCATATTTGCCACTTTAGATATAATCTAAATTAAATTTTATGTATAAATATAACCGTATAATTTGTTATTATAGAACATGAAAATTTATTGTAGGAATAAGGTTTTTAAAAAAATTCTTTGATTTAGATAAACTCTTTTCCTATAGATTCTCTCGCTATTATCTGTTTC
Organism: Thermoplasmatales archaeon; assembly: GCA_027316895.1. GTDB lineage: Archaea > Thermoplasmatota > Thermoplasmata > Thermoplasmatales > Thermoplasmataceae > Cuniculiplasma. The sequence continues at coordinate 276,096 of DAHVFT010000001.1, forward strand.
ATTATTTCCCTGGAACCTTCTGCAAGCTGGAAAGATCTGATTCCTCTCAGTGAATACTCTTCAGGGCAGTCTGTTGAATACCCAAAGGCTCCCTGCCATTGTAACGCATCATTTACAGCATCAAATCCCCAGGTTGTTGAGAGTAACTTTGCCTTGGCAATTTCCTTACTTACCTGAAATCTTGTAAATTTGTGATATTTCTGTTCCTGATCATAAACCCACAATGCCCTGTATCCCATATCAAGTGCTGTTTCCATTTTAGCCACATTGTCTGCAACCTGAAACTGTAATCCCTGAAACTTTGTGAGAGATTTTCCAAAAGCTACCCTCTGTTTCATGTAATCTATACCACGATTTATGGACTCAAGGGCAGTACCAGCACTTATCACTGAAATCAGGGCTCTCGCAAATTCAAAACCTTCATGGATAATCTTGAAACCTTCGTTCTCCTTTCCAATGAGATAGTGTTCAGGCACTTCATAGTCTTTTATTCTGAATGCTCCCCAGCTTGATCCTTCTCTGCCCATTTCCTCCAGATAAGTTATATCAAAATGCTCCTGAGAATAAGGTAGGAATATGAGGGAAGTTCCAGAGGTTCCCGGTTTTTCTGGCGCTGTTTTTGTTACTGTTACATAACCGCCTCCCATTTCCTTTATATCTCTTACCAGGCTTATGTAACTTTTTTCACCGTTAACCACATACCCTCTGCTATTTTTTTTCGCCACAGTGGTCATGGATGCTACGTCAGATCCAAAATTCGGTTCTGTTGAAGCAATTCCTATTATCTTCCTGCCCTTGGCAACATCTGGTAAATATTCATTCTTTAACTTTTCGCTTCCATATTTTGAAATAAGATATGACCACGCATTATCCACAAGGAAAAATACTGGTATTGAAACAGTAGGATCCGATCTTCCAATTTCTTCCGCAACTATACCTACTGTTACAGCATCATAACCTGGACCACCATATTTTTCAGGGATTGTCATTCCAAGTATTCCAAGCTCACCCATTCCTTTTATGATTTCAGAAGGAATCCTTCTGTTCTTTATCATTTCCTTAATTCTTGGCTTGATCTCCCTGTTGCAGAATTCTCTGACTGTTGTCCTTAAGAGTTCCTGCTCCTCTGTAAAAGTGTAATCTAACATCCATAGCATATACTTTTATGGAATAAAAATAAGTATGTGTTTATATGCTTTCAAAATTTATCTTTGATTTTGAGGGGTCTTTTGCCAGCAGTGATACTCTGCTTTCCTTCCTTTCTGCAGTTACTTCATAGCCAACCTTTTCACCAAGTTTAACAGTAAAATCCATAATATCATTATGTGAGGGCATGTTGTCGATTGACAGCCTTGCTATGGATTGCCCAACATGAACATATCCCTTAGATTCTATGAAATCAGGTTGCGCAATACTATCCATCTTTGCATATTCATCAATGAATGGCATGTTGAAGTCCTTGACCAGTGTGTGTCTTATTACCTTTCTTGTGTCGAGTGAAGGCATGAGTTCAAGAGTCTTCTGGAAATTTTCCCATGCATTTCCCATTGCTGGATTAAGCAGTTCGTTAAACGTTTTCTTGTCTGGTCCAGCTGTTGTTACATACAGTTGAGTAGGCAATGGATTAAGTTTCTCCAGAACCATTGGAAGTGTTCCATTGGTCACGAGGAATGTTGACATGCCCCTCTTATTGGCCAGTTCTATAAATTCGCCCAGTCTTGTATACAAAGTAGGTTCTCCAGTAAGTGATATGGCGATGTGTTTTGGATTTGATGCTTCTTTCCACTTTTCTTCTGTAACCTTAGGATTACCCTTGAATCCTGAAATCAATTTTAGATGTGCCTTTATGCTCTCATTCAGTATAAACTCAGGATCGTCCTCATCACCTATATGCATGCTGTCAAACCCATTGAATCTCCAGCAAAATGAGCAATTTTCGGTACATGAATTGAGAGCCGGAGTCATCTGAATGCATTGATGTGAGTTAATTCCATAAAACGTTCCCTTATAACAGGATGCACCTCCAGTCATCTCGCTTTTTGTCCAGTGGCACACCTTAACTGCTGAATGTTTCCCTACTAGACCATAATGCTGCTTCTTGTATACCTGGGCGTATTTATTCTCCATCACATTGAAGAAAAGGTAATCCGTGTATATAAGTGTTCATAGACAATTCACCATATTATTCTCAAACACTGTTTGTATATATCATTTGAATTGGATGATAGAGTTAATAATAATGGTGCAATCATTAACTATGGCAAATAACAGTTTATGGATTACCACATCTCCCGGTGATGATGCTCCGGAAGAGTTTTATGCTGTAATAGAAACACCGAAGGGAAGCAGGAATAAGTACGAGGTCAATAAAGAGGGTCCTGGAATTATGTTTGATAGGGTTCTCCACTCTTCAGTTATGTATCCTGCAGATTATGGCTTCGTTCCAAGAACATACTACGATGACGGTGATCCTATAGATGTAATTGTTCTTACCAGTTTTCCATTATACCCTGGTACAATTGTGAAGGTAAGGCCAGTTGGTGTAATGCACATGATTGATGGTGGTGACAGAGATGATAAGATTATTGGAGTCGCATCAAAAGATCCATCTTACAGCAATATAAAGGATATCAAAGATGTCAATCCGCACCTGCTTAAAGAGATAAAGAATTTCTTTGAAACCTACAAGATTTTGGAGGGAAAAAAGACCAGTGTATCTGATTACGGTGACGCAGCGGAGGCAAAGAAGCAGATCGAGAATTCAATGAAAAGTTTTGAAGATAAGTTCCATAACGAATTCGATTAAAATTGTCCTGCTTCTAAGGAATCAACAAATTAAAATCATTTTATTGTAAAAAGTTAATTTAGATTACATTCTTTAGTACTTCAAATTGAATTCACTCTGAATCCTAAATCATTACAGGAAAAGGAACTCAACTTCAGATCGTGATTGCTATTATTTATCTTTTCTTCATCTTTATGATCTATGAATTTAAACTCCCCATTTACATTAAACCTTTCCGGAGTTCCCTTAACATCTTCAAGGATGTTATAAAAACTCTTTCCAAGGAGTTCTGCAAAGTGAGATTCGATGGTGTAACTAAAATTTAAAAGGTTAAGGCCAGTTACTGTGAATGTGTTATTATTACAAACATAGGAGTGCATGATCTCAAGATCTTTGAAATTATTATACTTTTCACACATGGATAAGTAGGAACTACCCGTATTACTCTCGGATGTAGGAATCCCTTTCATTATTATCATACCAAATATATCAGTATTTATGGACGTTCCGTTTGAATTAAAAGACAAACTTAATGGTAATTTTCCCACAGCCATTTCTTCTCCCTTTGAACCAGACGAGAAGAACATGCCATCTCCAAGCACAAATCTGCTGTCACGTGTAAACTGATTTGAACCAGAAGAAATAATTGCTCCATATTCACTTATATTTCTGGATAAGATCCTTTGACATTTATGTGAAATAATTTGATTATTAACATACTTGATTGAATATATAAATGTTTGATTCATGGCTTTTAGAAGACATGGCTGCGATGCATAATATGGTGTAATTATAGAGTCGTAACTGCTGTTTAGGCTCTTCATAACCAGATTCTTAGAAATCTCCTGAATATAATTATCAAAGCCTCCTGAGGTAGTGAATCCCCAGCCATAATTATCGTATCTTGATGGCGTTCCATTAACATTAACCTCCTCTACAGATAAATAATATTTACCAGCAAAAAGACAGTATCCATCGTTCAGATTAGATTTGTCTGAGAACTTTATATGATAATATCCGGTTCTATTGATCTTGATAGTCCTGGACGCTTTGAAAAATTCATTTCCTTCTCCTGTGTTGTAGAGAGAAACTTTAGCATATGCACTGGAATTATTAGGTGAACTAAACATCCCATCATTTGTTAAATTAAAAAAATACAGGGAAATGCAGTTAAATTTTTCAATATGATTTAAACTGATACACTGTATCCCCTGATCTGATATGTCACTGGAATCTTGGACTTCATTGCTTGAGTTTACAAAGGTAATGGAAAGAGAATTACAGCCATTATGAATTGATATTACTCCATTTACCGTATCTGGAACATACTTTCCGTGATTAGGTATATAAACGGAATACTGAAAATCACATAAATCGTGTATACTTAAAGAGGTGCCATTAATGTCATAGCTGTTTTCCCCAATGCATATCTTCCACTTTGGGGTTGAGTGTGTTTTGTACATCAGTCCTTTCTCAGTAATATGCAGTGAAGACGACCCACACGTTGGATTATAACCAATAATAAAGTAATATGGTTCTGAAAGTGACTTCAGATTATCCTTTGTAATATTAAAGCAATTGTATTCATGGGGCAATGAACTGTTATCTTTAACGTAGGAGATATTACATTTAATCTGTGCACTGAAGGCGTAAGCAGTGCCAATTCCATCTGAGCAGGGTTGATTACTGGCAGATGCAAGAAATTCATTGGGACCATAACCATAACCCATCTTATTGTTGCTGTATCGAATACCAAAGTTGCTGTTCTGCTTACCGGATGATCCTGAACTCTCATTCACAGATTCCCAGAAATTTAAGTAATATGTTCTTATGTAGGGGTGCTGGGTACCCAGGAGTATACAGTTATCAAAGTTCACTTTTTCCATAATATCACCCTTTGTATAGGAAGTGTTGTTTGTATTTCTCTTCAAATTTATGACTTTTCCAGATCCTGTTAAGGCTGATCCCCACATGGTTTTTCCAACATTTAGGTACAATGATGATTTTCCCTGCATAAACTGATTTCCATATTCTAGGTTAGGTTCCAGAATAAATTCAACATAGTTCACAGACTCATAGGAGGAGCTAATAGTAAATTGCTGGGAGGCAAGTCTGTAATAATTTGTATTCCCTATTTTCAGCACATTAGCGCTATCACCAAGCCAGTCTCCCAGGCAATTTGTACTATCATATGATCGGTTCAGGTTTGTGTTATAATAATAGTCAGGGCTAACATGATTAAAATTAATAGATGCCAAATCAGACGTTTCGCCGAAATTACCGGAAATGACCGTTTGATTTATATTACATGTAAAAACAATGGGAATAGAAACTGAAGAAGTGTTTACAAGAACAATTCCCCTTGCTGGATCAGGTTTGAAACTTTTACTGTTAGAGCTAACACTGAAAGTATATTCCCCTCTGGGAAGGCAAAAACTTAGAATTCCTGAAGTCGAAGCAGTTGCTGGACTGGAGGACTTGGAAATACCGTTCACCTTTACGTTCCAGTACCTGCCAGTTTTTAACCCACTTTCCATAAATTCGAGTTCATAATCGTCTATCTCTGAAATCTTCATGTTATTCATAATGTTATTTGAACTGGTGTTCGCGCATGAAGCAACGGAGTCAATTTTTCTATCTACCTGTTTGGTATAGTTCATTTCGAGAGAATATGATAGAGAAGCATTGAAATTACTTGAATAATAAATATTGGTACTTTCTGCTGGAATGAAAGGGGGTGTACCACTTATACCGAGAGGTACATTCTCTGAAACCGAGTCTCCCGGCTTGAGGTTTTGGTTTAACATCTTTGACTCCATGGAAATCAGGGATGATTGCGTTTCCATCTGAAAATTTATTTCATTACTTGTGCTGGTGCTTGGAACATACCATAAAATAAAGCTAGTCAGAAGAACGCTTACAATGGCAAATAAAAGAAGTGCACCTATAATTTCACTCACAGCCTTTTCTTCAGTTATAGGAGTTTTCATAAACAGGTCATGGTATCATTAATAAAACAGCACTTTTAATGTACAAAAATTGCACACTGCGAGAAAGAAAAACTCTGTTCGTCATTGCTACTGAAACTCTTTTTACTGTAGTGCAATCATAAATCTATGAAAAATTCATAAAAATTAAATTATAGATAGAAATATGACATAAAATAAGAGATGATAATAGTTATGACAAAAATTCTCGTTATGCTTACAACAGGTAAGGAAAATATAAACACAGAAATGGTTGCATTTAATTTTGCCGTAAATGCAGTTAAAAATGCGAATTCAACAGTGGAATTTCTATTTTTAGGAAGAGGAGTACAGGCAGTGAATAAAAAACAAAAAAGTGCTCCGCAGTTCAGAGAACAGATAGATAATCTAAGGAAAGCATCCATACCAGTTAAGGTCTGCAAGGTCAGCCTTCAAGGAGAAGGATTATCAGATGAAGATATATTCGAAAATCTAGATTCAATCTTTGGTGCTGTTGAAGTTGATAATAGAATAAAGGAAGGATATTCAGTAATAACATTCTAGATGCATTATGTTTGAAATAAATGAACTCCAGATATTCTTATCCATAATATCCGGTGTTCTTGTAGGTTTTTCCCTTGGATTAATCGGTGGCGGAGGATCAATACTTGCCATTCCATTGCTCATATATTTTGTGGGTTTTGATCATCCACATATTGTAATCGGAACAACAGCACTTGCAGTTGGTGTTAATGCATATTTAAATTTAATACCACATACACTTAAGAAGCATGTTGATTACAAGATAGGACTTGAATTCACAATTCCCGGAATTGCTGGGGTCCTGATCGGTTCAGAGTTAGGTCTATTAACACCAGGCAATGATCTTCTGTTCTTCTTCAGTTTTCTGATGATAGGAATAGCAGTATATATGTTAAAGAGAAAATGCATAGATCTGTCAGAAATGCAAAGAAAAGTGTCTAATTCATCAAGATCACTGGCAATACTCATTCTTGCTGGACTCATTGTTGGATTCGCATCCGGATACTTTGGAATAGGTGGCGGTTTCCTAATAGTTCCAGGATTGCTGTTCGGTGGTGGTCTTAATATATTACAGGCAGTGGGCACATCACTCATGGCAGTTGGAACATTTGGTGTGATAACCGCAGCAAGATATGCCATAAGCGGTGATCTTGATATAACAATATCAGCACTGTTTATTGTGGGAGGAATCTTTGGTGGATGGTTTGGTGCAAGACTTGCTGGAAAAGTACCAAAGAGAAGACTCACACAGATATTTGCAGTAATTGTGATTATTGTTGCGTTCTATATAATGTATCAGAACTATTCTGTGATACTACATATATAACGTTAAACATATTAAAATTAAAAAAAATTAATTATCTATATTTATGTATCATCCTAGATTCAGACTGAATCAACAGTGTAATCTACACTTTTTATGTTTGCTGAATATAGCGATACATATTTGTCAATCATCGAAACTATCTCTGTGTTCTTAGAAAGCCTGAAGTCAAAGCGGTGGAACAGGTTAAAATTACTATAAGACCCTGAACCCAGTAGTTCAGTGAACATAGTATTGGCCCAGTAGGAAGCATAGGTTGAGTGGATTATATAGCTGTAATTGTACAGACAAATGCTGTTAACTTTTCCCAGTTTGTTGTTAAAGGTATAAGAGTTCCCAGTAGTGTAATTTACGAGCGTAGATTTTGACATTATCATTGATACTATGGTGCTTCCTACACCACTTACTGACGTAGAAACCCCTTTAGACATGGACATATTATACGCAATAGAGCTTAATGAGATCCCTTTGGACGAATCAACTATCCTAATTGGTAATGGATTAACGGTAACATATGTTACCCCTTTCCCAGCCGTTAGTACGATCCCATCCTGGAGGACTTGTGTTTCAGTAATAGTGAATTGGGTAACTCCCTTAGAATTTAGAGAACCAACAATGTGAAAATCTCCCGTAACTTGATAAGGAACTATCTCTCTAGATACCGTAACGTTATAATAGCCTACCCCAAATATGAAAGATTGATTAGATACATCACAGGTATTAGGAGAATTTGATCCATATGAAGTTAAAACTGAATTTTTTGAAATATTCAGTGCAGATGTCATACTATCTGATTCAACTCTTTGAAGATAATTGCTATATCCTCCAGTCATTGCAAAACCCCACCCGACTTCTCCAGAAAATGATATCTGACCAGCTGAGTTTACATCCCTAACGGTTATATTATACGTCCCTTTTCCAAATTTAATTGGTTTATGCCCATCAATTGAACTGGTTAGAAAAATCTGCTCCCACCCTGTCTGTAGAATTTTTTTATCTACAGTTACAATGGCTTCGCCTGTCTTATTGTATATCTCAAGACTTATGTAATTCGTAGGTGTATTCCCAGATTCATACCCAGGTGGTATTGTAAAGTTGTAAAGATATAGTGTAACAAAGTTAATTTTTGCAGATTTGGCTAGAGTGAATTGCTGTGTACCGCTATCTGATATTGCCCAGAAATTTGGCAGAGAACCTACAGGCGCAAAAAATGATACATTTAAATACGTTATAGTTTTTGTACTGACTATAGAAATAAAGCCATCTTCTGGATTGGATATATTTTTCTCAAAATTAGGCACGGTATAATTATACTGTATATATGATAAACCAGTTATGTTAATCCAGTGAGTTTGACTTGTATAGCACTTTGTGCCTAAATAGAATCTCCAACTCAAATGACTATTCTTCAAATAGGTTGCGTTAATACCATTTTCATGTACAATTAAAGCACCGTTGTTCGTTGCCGAAGGCACATTATAGCCTAAGAGGAAATAATAACTATTGTAACTTTCAATTGATTGTTCAGAAGAAAGATGAAAATATGTGGATCCAGAGCGAAAAAAGTTGCCACCACTACAAAAAGCATCAACCGTTGCTTCATAGTAATACGAGACCCCGGTATTTACAGAAATACTTGGATTTGTAATTGTGCCAATAAATTCATTTGGACCATAACCATATCCTTTTAGTTTGTTTTGAAATATGAGTGAACCATCACCAGTGCTAGTTTTGTTATTTTTGCTTTCATTAACAGCTTCAAAGAAATTTAAATAGTATGTTGTGGTTTTTCCCGTTGGATTTAATACAGGACCTGAATTTGGAAAAGATAAATTTTCTAGAATATTAGAAGAAGTAAAAGATTCTGTTCTTCCACCGCTAGGTTCGACCAAGATGGATGTATTTCCATTTTCCACTCCTTTTCCAAAAGGTGAGTGACTTATAGAAACCAACACACCTGCGTTCCCCTGATATTCTTGCTCATAATAAACTATATTTGGCTCTAGGTAGAATTTAACGTAACTGATTGGTGTATCAGTCTGATATACAAAAAATTGCTGAGAAGCCAGCGGGTAATAATTAACTTTTGTTCCATAGAAATGATGCGCTGAATTATTTAGCCAGTAATTTGGGTAGGTTATGTCACATACGTTAGGTTGTGTTACAACACCTACAAAGTTGGCCGTGTTTATTGCATTTGCATCTTTTGTTGGCCCGTAAGCCGCGGCCACAATACTCATACCAACTGAATTTATCTCACTAGTGAATTGGACAGGAACTGTAACTCCCTGATTTGTGATTTTAACCGTACCACCGGCAGGGCTCGCTCTGTCTGTTTCATTATTTGTAGATATGGTGTAACTATAAGTTCCTCTTGAAAGGCTGAATGAAATTATATCCGCATAATGCGAGGAAACTGGGCTACCCGATTCCTGAACTCCCCCCAAAGTAACTGTCCAGTAATAACCAGGTGGAAGACCAGTCTCTTGAAAATTTACAGAATATTTGAATTGAGAAGACACATAGTTGTTGTCCAGTATATTGCTTACACTCGCATTGGCACAAGCAGCCATAGAAACAGTTTTCTTTGTAACTATATTCGTGTAATTGACATTCATTCCATAGGATAAATTTGCATTAAAGTTATTTGAATAGTAGAGGTTAGTGCTTTGGGATGGTGTGAAAGGCGGTGTTCCACTGATACCCAACGAAAAGCTCTGTGAAATTCCACTTCCCGGAGTAACTGATGGATTGATCATCTTCGAATCCAGCGATGAGAAAGCATTCTGTGTAGAACTTTGATATGACAAATCATTGTTTGTGCCTGTGCTCGGAACATACCATAAAATAAAACTCGTTAATAGCACAGACGCTATGGCAAATAGCAAAATGGCCCCAATTATTTCGCTCACTGCTTTATCTTCCTTTATCACTGGCTTCATATAGAATAATCATAATTCATCTGGTTTAAAAAACATTTGCATTATCAATTGAAATTAATTTTTTAATCTTATTAGGGGCAAATTAGTAAAAGTAACATAACTGTTGTATTCTAACCAGTGTTCTTTCAGTCAAAAGTTCTAAACCATTAAGTTCAGCAAACAACAAATACTCCAGTCTGTACATCTAATCGTCTAACATTGTTTTTTATTTATCTTCTCTGAAATGAAGTAAGATTTATACCTTTGAAATAATGGGTGTTTCACGTTAAGCGAAGAAAAATTTAAGGAACTGACACCCTCATCAAGACTCATATTAATAACCTTGAAGAGTATAAAAATTGCAGATGTAAAGACACTTATGAAAGAAACAGGGCTCTCAAAAAGGGCTTTAATGGGTTCACTGAAACACTTACGTGAGGAATCACTGATCAGTGTTAAAACATGTCTAAGTGATACCAGAAGGAGATTTTACTGTTTTATACAGGATGATTAGTCACTCATTGTATAATAATTATAACATATTCAAATAGAACAAACCACTTTTTATTAAAAATCCCATTGATATGAAAGTCGGATTATAACATTAGGTAATAAAATTATTCTAAATTGGCCAGAAAACTTTTGCCAGTTCGACAACAACAGCCATTGCTATCCCAATGTAAATAACAAGTTTTGGATCCAGAGCCGGTCCCGTAATTTCTTCTTCATCGAAATATCTTATTAAACCTGCTCCTGATTGGAAACCATCCTTCTTTTCCGCCATTCAAAATCCTAATACAATTAAGCTTTTTATTCTTTCCTATTCTGTCTTAAGATTTGAATCACCCGTTTGAATGACTCTAGCTCCTCCCGCAACTTTCAAAAGGTAAATTTCTCTTGAATGTTCCAGGGCAACATTTCTTACCCTTTCCACATTTTTTTCCTCTGTTACAAGAAATACACTATTTCCCCCAGTCACTATGTAGGTAAGCCATATCTTCTTTCTAATTTCATGAATTTCTTCCATCAGTACTTTCATTTCCTCAGTCACAATTTTAACATCAACAAGGCTATTAAGATAATGGTAATCGTCCGTATCTCTCATGGCAAGTTCGAATATATCCTTTATTTGGTTCTTTCTTGCAAGCTCCTTTAATGTGATCACATTTTGATCTGCATTCATGATTCTTTTTTTGTAATATTCTGACTTCGGCTGATTGAAATGTATATCGTCTGAAGGCTTTCTTTTATGAGGAAATACAACGCTTAATATTCTATAATTCTCGAATTTACTTTCATCAAGAATTTGCCTTGTTAGTGGTTTTTCTATCCCTTCTGTAACTGTCAAACCACCATAAAAACTTCTTCCGGCACTCTCAGAAACTTTCCTCATGTTCAACTCCAGATCATTTTTATCAACATCTGGAAGAAGCCATGATATACATTTCCCAAGTGCGGCTGCCCCTGCATCCGAGCTACCACTTATTATATTTCTGTTTACAGAGTTGAAATATATGTGGCCAGAATACTTTCTATTGATCTGTTCTTTGTAAAGATCGATTAATTTAAAGGGAGATCTGGTGTCTTTTACATCCAAAGTCTCACCATTGAGTGTATTTTCCATTTTTTCATCGGTTATGGTTAGAGTTGTTTCTGCTACTGACTCCCTATCAGCAAGTGAATAGCAAATTCCAGCAGAATTATGATATGGAAGTCTCAATGCAGGATCGGAAAGTCCTCCCAGTAAGACTATACCCATGGTTGGATGGGCTGATGCCTTAACCTTAATAGAATTCATTAATTTAAGATTTAAATGAATATTATTAAATTATTCATTCTTCTACTTTGAATTGTAATTCATAGCTACTTATGATTTTTATATATAGATTATATCTACAATCATGACGGAAACAAAAATCATATTTATAATCAGCAGTGGTCTGGAGCAGAAAGAGAAGGCATTAACTGGACTGAGAATGGCAATAAACATGAAGCAAAAGAATCGTGTGTCTGACGTCAGGGTTCTTTTCTTTGGTCCCTCACAGGAAATGATTGCCAAGGGAGATGAAATGATTGATGGGATGCTAAAAGAGGCAACAGATGCTGGTATCTATAAAACAGCATGCGTGTTCATTGCCGACAATAAGAAGATTTCAGAACCACTAAAATCAAAGAACATAAATCTTGAACCTGCTGGAGAAGTACTGGCAAAGGCCCTTCAGGAAGGATACGTTCCAATAACATTCTAAAATGACAAAGCTCAGGGACTTTACCTTAAGGGATGTTGATGTTCCAGATAAGATCAACAGTATAATCTCGCTCAATCCCTCTATTACTGAAACACTTTGCCTTATAGGTCTCGAAAACAAACTTAAGGGAGTAAGTGCATTCTGCAGGAGGCCAGAATCTGTTGAAAAAATCAAAAAAATTGGTAGTTACAGTACATATAATGAAAATATAATAAACGGAATAAATCCTGACATTATTTTCACAATATCAGGATATCAGGAAAATCTTACAAAAGAATTAATGAAAAAATATCAAGTTTTTCAGTTTGAGCTACCCTCAACACCCTATGGAATACTGGATATGATAAGCAGGGTTGGAGTTGTAACGGGAAAAATAAGCAATGCCCAAAATCTTGCCAGAGAACTTCAAAAATATTTCGTTCCGTATGACTCAAATAAGAGGGCATATCTGGAGATAGATCTTGGAGGACCTGTCTCATTCGGGTCTTTAAGTTATATTACATCAACCTTAAATTTACATGGTATTTCAACACCTTTTGACAACAACTTAAAGGAATGGCTTGAACCAGATTATGAGCAGGTCAGAAAATTCGATCCAGAACTCATGATATTTGAAGGAAAGATGTACAGGGGAACCAGTGTAGAAGAGACCATAAAACGCCTTAAGGATACACCGCTGAGTAACACATCTGCATTCAGAAAAAACAATATATTCTGTACCCCAGGAAAACTTGATTTTTTTGCACACCACGGACCTTCATTTTTCACTTCTGTTATTCCATGGTTAAGGCATATATTAGAACATGAAATAAACTAGTATATTAAAATGATTCATTATCCATATCATTTGGTTTTAGACAATATCGAGAAGATCTGTTATTAATGAAATTAAGGGCTTTCAACCGAATTAATTCAAATGAAGAATGTTAACTCAAATTAACGCATTAATATAAATACGAGTAAGGAATACTATTCAGTCCGAAAGGACGGGACGTAAACCATATGGAAGGAATTACCAAAATAAAGGACCTTACACCTGAGTCGAGAAGAGTAAATGTTCTTGCTAAGGTCATAGAGATAGGCGAGCCAAAAGAGATAAACACAAGATTCGGAGAATCAAAATCCGTAACTGAGGTTGTTGTAGGAGACGACACTGGAAAGATAAAGCTATCCCTCTGGGGAGAACAGGCTGCATCTGTAAAGGATGGATCTACACTTCATGTTGATAACGGATACATTTCATTGGTCAGAGGCCAGATGAGATTAAACGTTGGAAAATATGGAAACCTTAACGAATCCGAGGAAGCTGTTGAAGAAGTTAACAGTGAAAATGACATGAGCGAAAAAGTTTATGAAAACACTAACTTCAGAAGAGGCGGTACTGGCGGCGGTTTCAGAAGAAACGGCGGCGGATACGGCGGTAACAGCGGTGGAAGGAGAGAGTACGGCTCCAGAGATAATTACAGAAACGAAGATAGAGATTAATTACTATCTTCCTTATAACTAGTTTTTTTCTGCATTTTAAATAATTCATAAATTTCTACAGAGGATGTACAGTCCTCTACTTTTTTATCAGTTCTCCAGGTACCAGTAAATCTTGGAAATCTTATGGCAAGGCCATTTTTACCAACCAGTTCTTTTGCACATGTATGAACAGGGCTCAATGTTATTTCAGCACCCTTAATCTGAATCACCTTTTCAGGGTATATCCAAGCATCTGGCATCATTTCTGAATCAACATTTGATGGTTTTTTATCTGTGATGAGACTCGAGAATATCACCTTCATTTCAGAAAGATTTTCATCAGTGAATCCAGACCCAATCTTACATACTGATTCAAACATATCCCGTTCCTTATTATAAGAAGCCAAAAGAAGTGCACCGAAGCTACCTTTTCTGCGTCCATGTCCGTAGAATGCACCTACTACTACCAGGTCCAGTGTATCTGAGATTTCATTCTGATAATCTCTCTTAAATTTTATCCACAACCATCCCCTGTTTCCAGCCCTGTAAATGGAATTTTCCTGCACACTCTTTGCGACTATTCCCTCACATCCTGATTCTATGGAAGTTTCAAAGAATTTTTCTGCTTCCTCTGAACTCTTAGATATTATCTGTGTTGCAAATTTCAGGCGATCATTTTCACCCACAGTTTCGAGTAACCTTTTCCTTCTTTCAGTATATGATTTCCCATTAAGAGGGACGCCATTAAGATAAATAATGTCAAAGAGAAAAACCATAATGGGTATCTCTTCCGAAACCTCCGGCAAATCGTATATTCTTCCTCTTCTCCTTGAAACATCCTGAAAAGGATAAATCTCTCCTGTTTCACTGTTAACCGGTACTGCCTCTCCGTCAAGGATCACAGTATCAGCATTTACCTTTCTGACAGCTTCAATAATTTCAGGAAACTGTTTTGTCGTTTCTTCATTTCCCCTTGAAAATGTCCTTATTTCATTTCCACGCTTGTGTATCTGTATCCTTAAGCCATCATACTTGTATTCTAAAGCTGCTATTCCACCAAGTTTTTCAATTATCTGAGTAAGGGACTGAAGCCTCTCAGCAAGCATTACTTTTATTGGTATGAACGGTGTAGGTCCTGCGCTTACATTTATTCTATCATTGAGCAAAAGATTAGCAACGTAAGCAGGATCAGGATGAAAATTGAAAGCATCCTCCACCTCAGATTGTTCTATTTCTGGTTTAAATGCCAGTCGGAGTGCAGTAATTATTGATGCATCTGAAACCCCGATTCTGAGGTTTCCTGTGATAATCCTTACAACATACTTTGCCTCTTTATTTGTTGACCGGATGAGGAAATCCTTTAACATAGCTGCCTTTGTTTCGCTAGTTCCTTGGCCCTTTAGTCTCGTAATCTTAAGGAGAAGTTCGTAAAACTCTTTAAGAGTTAGAGGCTCATTGAAGAATGAGGTTTGCTTTCCTCGGGAAAGTAATTGTTCGGCCACTTCCCCCAGATCCCCCAATGTTGAAATCAAAGATATTTCTTCTTTTTCATTTGCTCCGGTAAGGTATTCCAAAGCTTTCATGACGGTTTTCTCTGATATGCCAATCTCGAGTCCAGAGTAATCTGGTGCCACCTTTCCCTGAATAAGGTATGCAATAATATCCACTTCATCTCTATGCTCCAGAAATAACTGTTTCATAATCTCATTCATTTCCAGTCTTTTTGGTGTACCAGATATTCTGTCGAGATAATCCACAAACTCAGAGAGTAACATTAGTGAGGTTAATTCAAAAGGCATAAAAAAGTTATCCTGTATGGATGTTATTTTAATGTTTTTACTCGAAATTTATGGCATGGACCTGTATTTTTGCTATCATGCAGTGATATAAAATTAACTTTACTCAGTGCATTAAACAATTTCGGCTAACAGATATTCGCAAAGGATTAATAGGCATTTAAACATTGAAAGTTATGGATCATCATCACCACGGACACGAATTCGATTATGATAGAATGGCAGAAATGAGAGAAAAAACCATAGACGTGCAAAGTGTCATAGATTTCATGCACATAAAACAAGGCGAACGAATAGCAGATGTTGGTTCCGGAGATGGATACTATTCAATGCTTCTGGCACCTAAATGTTCAAAGGTATATTCTATAGATATAAGTAAGAATGGAATAGAAAGAGAAAATAAAAAGATAAAAGAAAAAAAGATCCTAAATGTGGAGACAATTCTAGAAGATATGTGTAAAATGGAAAAAATTCCAGAGGTAGACAGAGTTTTCTTTTCAACCAGTTTTCATGACTTTCCCTGTATGGATGAAATTATCCAGAAATTTTCACAAAAGAATAAACCAGTTTTTACACTGTTAGAATTCAAGAAAGATTCAACATTAGGTCCACCATCAGAAATAAAGCTATCACCAGAAGAACTTAATGCCATATTTTCAAGGAATAACTATGTGAGAAGTGATATAAAGTTCTTCGATCATCACTACATAGCAAATTATTCGTTCCACAAATCTACGAACTAGATCTTAACACCAAATCTTTCCTGTTCCATAAGAATGTTATCCTGCTGGTTTCTCAAAAGAAATGAGAATATAACTGAAACTATAATCGTTGCAAAAATTGCTGCTGAATATTGGTTTGAATTAAGGATGTTCGCTTCAAGGGCTATAGTAGCGATAATGACTCCCACCGCACCTCTTCCTCCTAATATTCCTGATGAAACTCTCCCAGAACCTTTTGAGAAGAATTTTCTTCCAGCATAATAATCAAGAAATCCTCCAATTAGAATTGTTATGATTATAAGAAGTGTCATTTCTCCCAGTGAGTTAAAGGTTGGAAGGATGGCTTCCATTCCGGCTATGCTGAAAAAAAGAGGTATGAAGAAGCTATCATTCAACCGTCCCAGTGTTCTTGTAATAATCCCAAGAAGTTCTTTTCCTATTATGACGTCGCTGATAAGTATACCTGCAAAGAAAGCACCAAGAACATATGATATACCTATCTCATCCAGGAGAGACGCGACTATGAGTCCAGATAAGATTATGCTACCAAATACAAGTTTTTCACTTTTAGACTGGTACCTTAGTCTTTCAAAGAAAGCCATGACCGTTTTTGAATTTTTTCTTAAATAATGATCTGCCAGAAATATCAATATGAGAAAAACTACAATCGACACAAGCTCGTAATTCAATCTTTTAAGGTCTACTATTGCTGAAAGAATAATGAATGCAATTATATCTGTGAATATAACAGATGCAAGAATGGAGTTTCCCATTTCGTATTTCATCAGGTCATATTTATTCAAGAGCACTGAAATAATGGAGATTGATGGCACTCCTATGGACACGGCAAGTATAATATCTGATGCCCCAAATTTTCCATAGAAAATCTTCAAGAAAAGAAGCATAATTAGTAGAGGAATTATGAAACTCGTAGTCGAAAGTAAGATCCCTTTTTTAACATTCCTGACCAGTGTATAGGTTGTTGACTCAACCCCTATAAGAAGAACTATGAAGAACAAAGAAATTTCTGAAATCCCCGTTATTATGGAACTTGGTAAAACAAGATCTAGAACAGCTTTTCCAAGGATAAACCCGGCTATTAGTTCACCAATAACTGAAGGTAAGCCGTAATATTCGAAAACACTTCCCATAATTATGGCAAGAAGCAAAAGTACGAATATTGAAAGTAAAAATGTCATCTATCGTTCTTAAATTGGTAACTCCCTTATAAAATATTATACACAATAAAGTTGTACTTTTTTAGTCCAGAATAAAGATTATACGTGTTTCTACGCCGAAAAATTAATCGGATGAAAAGTATGTGAAAGTTCTTTAATTTACAAACTCTTTTCCAGTTCTGATATTAGATATGAAAAAGAATGGATAATATCTCTATTCACACATGTCAAATTCATCATCTCACCTGAAAGGACGTCAGGAAAAAATTATTTTCTGACAAAAAAATAAACACACTTTCCGTTTCATAAGGAAAGCCACTCTGTCAGTTAGAACTAAAAAATATAAAAATATACTCAGGCTGATAAAGAAGGTTAGAAAACAGCATATTAAAAACTAACTTATGATTTCAATCTAATAGTAATTTTCATCACATAAAAACTCTAAATTACTCGCAAAAGCACTATATAAGTATTTAGAAATTATAAAAAATTTATACCGATGAAATAATACACATAAGGTTTAGGTGAAATTTAATGAACAATGAGGTTGAAACCGTCGAAGCAGATGTTCTTATTATCGGTGCCGGCGGCGCAGGAATGAGGGCAGCTATCTCCGTAAATGATGCAGGTTTGAAGCCTGTAATGGTTACAAAATCACTTCTTGGCAAGGCTCACACCGTTATGGCTGAAGGTGGAATTGCCTGTGCTCTGGGAAACGTGGATCCGAAGGATAACTGGATGGTTCACTATGGTGATATAATAGAGGAAGGAGTATACATATCTAACTGGAAAATGGCCGAAATTTTGGGAAAAGAGGCACCTGACAGGGTTCTCGAACTGGAAAGATATGGAGCACTTTTCGACAGGACACCTGATGGCAGGATAATGCAGAGGGCATTTGGAGCTCACACATACAGAAGACTGGCACATATTGGTGATAGAACAGGATTAGAACTCATAAAGACATTGGAAGATCAGGTACTGCACAGAAATATTCCGTTCTACGATGAAATGTATATTGTGGACCTTATAAGGAAGGATAACAAGATCATAGGAGCATACGGAATAAAGATGAATACTGGTAAGACATTTGTATTCAGGGCAAAATCTGTAGTCATAGCAACTGGTGGTTCCGGAAGAGTTTATAAGGTAACATCCAACTCATGGGAATCAACAGGTGATGGTATTGGTATGGCATACAGGGCTGGAGTAATCCTCAGAGACATGGAAATGATACAGTTCCACCCAACAGGAATGGTATACCCACCTGGAGTAAAAGGTCTTCTTGTGACGGAAGGAGTAAGAGGAGAAGGGGGGATTTTACTGAATTCAAAGGGTGAGAGATATATGCTGAAATATTCTCCACAAAAGAAAGAACTTGATGCTAGAGATGTTGTTGCAAGAGCAAATTACAAAGAAATAATGGAAGGTAGGGGAACAGAACATGGAGGTGTTTATCTTGACATATCTCAAAAAGGTGCAGACTTTATCAAGCACAAACTTCCAGCCATGTATCAGCAGTTTCTTGAGTTTGCTGGTGTAGATATAACAAAGGAAAAGATGGAAGTTGCACCAACTGTCCATTATATGATGGGTGGAATTGAAGTTGATGCAGAAACAGAAAGAACAAACCTTGAAAATCTTTTTGCTGCGGGAGAGGTAGCATCAGGTCTCCACGGAGCCAACAGACTGGGAGGCAACTCTCTTGCAGATATTCTCGTTTTCGGTAAAAGGGCAGGAGATTCAGCAGTTAATTATGCACGAAGCTCAAAATTCGAGGATATACCTGAGGAGGAAATTGAAAAAATTAGAGCTTATGTAATGCACTTCTTTAAGGAAGATGGGAAGAACCCATACGATCTCATAGACAGACTTACAACATGTATGAGTGAAAATGTAGGTATAATGAGGGATGAGGAACATCTGCAGAAGGCAATCAAGATAATCAAGGATTTAAAGGAAGAATTCAAGGAAGTTGGTACAAAGGGTGGAGTTAGATACAACCATGGATTACTGGGTTGTCTCGAACTTGGCAATATGTTGGTCTCCTGCGAGGCAATTGCAACATGCGCTTCCATGAGGAAGGAAAGCAGGGGTGCCCATGCGAGATCAGACTTTCCTAAGAAAGACCCAGCATGGAAAGCCAATATAATAACATACATGGATGAACAGGGAAACATGAATTTTGAGGTTAAACCGGCGGCAGAAATGCCAGAGGAATATAAGGCATATGTAAAGCCAGAGGTGTATGAATGAGCGATGATATAAGCGTGAAAGTATTCAGGTTCGATCCTGAAACAGAAAAGGAAGGGAAGTTTGTAGAATACAAGGTTCCTTATGTTGATGGAATGGTTGTTCTTGATACAGTAAGGTATGTTGAGGAGAAAATAGACCCAACCATTTCAATAAGATGGAACTGCAAGGCAGGTAAATGCGGTTCATGCTCTGCAGAGATAAATGGAAGGCCTTCCTTGATGTGCAAGACCAGAGTTGATGAAGTTGGAAAAAACATCACCGTTGCGCCAATGGCAGCATTTCCATTGATAAAGGATCTTGTTACGGATGTCTCAAAGAACTGGGAAATTGCAAGAAAGATTCCAATGTTTACACCAAAGGAAGGTCTTGAAAAACCATGGAGAATTAATCCTAAAGATGTGGAAAGGTCCAAGGAATTTAAAAGATGTATAGAGTGTTTTCTCTGCATGGATGTATGCCACGTTGTCAGGGAACATTTCACACCATACTTTGGGCCAAGACACATTGTAAAGGCGGCCTCATGGGATATGCATCCTCTGGATGGACTGGATAGATCCCGGATGCTCAATGAAGAGGGTGGAATGGGATATTGCAATATAACTAAATGCTGTACTGAAGTATGTCCAGAGCACATAAAAATAACTGATAATGCAATCATTCAAGAAAAGGAAAGAGCCGTAGACAGGCAGTACGATCCAATAGCAATGTTGATCAAGAACAGAAGACATAAGGAGAAGGTGGTGAAATAAATGTCATTTAGCACAAAGGATGAAACAAAATTAGAAAAGATAACAAGGTTTCCAAGAGAGTTCGGAGAATTGAGATTCTGGTCATTCGTACTGCTGGCACTGCTGGCCATATACCTGATGACTGAGTTTGCATTACCAAAGCCTGTTCAGGGATTGACAGATCCATTCTATTCACCAACAATCCTTGTACTTCCTCTGGTGGCAGGATTCAGGGCTACATGCTACGCTTACAGGAAAGATTACCACAGACATCTTTTCAGACACCCAGTGGCGTGTGAAGTCTCAAATTTCAAGAATGTATCAAAGAAAACAGATCTGGTTGGTGAAAAGAGAGGTAGATTATATTCAGGTGAAACAAATATTTTCAGGCTTGAGAACCTTCACAGATATTTCTGGTACACTGCAGTTGCAATTCTTCCATTCTTCTATTATGATATCTATGTAGCCCTTGCCTACAAGGGAACATTCACACTTGGTGCGCTCCTATTGATCATCAACACAGCTTTGGTTACAGTATATACATTCTCATGCCACTTCTTCAGACATGTAACAGGCGGAAATGTAGACTGCTACAGCTGTCCAGTGAATAAGAAGAGTGCAAGGAGATCATTCTTTAACGGCATATCCAAGCTGAACGATCATCACGAGATATTTGCATGGATGAGTCTTGCCTCATTCTTCCTGGTTGACCTATATATAAGGGGAGTAGCCGCTGGTCTTGGCATTAATATACTCCTGTTCAGGTTGTGATCCAAATGGGAAAATACATGAAGTCAGCATGGAGATATCCACTATTCTTCCTGGGATTATTCCTGATAGAAATAGGAGGAGTCTACTATAAGTTCATTGCACAAAACCTCACAAACACAGAGTATTTCGTAATAGCAGGATTTGTAATATTTTTAATTTCACTCATAACACCATAATCTTTTATTTTTTTATTTTATTGATTTTACAGTTTAATGAATAGATTTTATAGCATAAACGAATCAACGAATATGAATGTCATTGACCTGGTGGGAAAAAATGTTAGATTCCTAATTCTAGGGCAGTACCAGGAGAGTCTTACGCCTGAGCTATATATGAAGGGCAGGTTAGTTGGTGTGGATCAGGCAGTATATATAATAGAAACTGACAATCAGGATAAGTCAGGAAAGCAAACAATCTGTGTTCCAATGTCTCAGTGCATTGTATCTACAACCGACTAGTGATAATTCAACATGAAAAGCCAGACAAACCTGATGTATTCCTTTTCTTTTTTCCTTCTATTGGGATTTTTACTGGATGTATTAAATTTACCATATCTTGTAAAAAAAGCCCAATTATTCTATTTGGCAGCCTACTATTCAGTGGAGATTTTTCCTATTTACTTAAGGTATGAATTATCAAAGTACGGTACAATTTTACAAGTAATAATATCTCTAGCCATCGCCTTAGTTCTCATATTTCAAATAAGGAAGATGATGAGATTCCGATCCTCCATAAGAGGAAACACATTGCGATATGTATTTATCAACTATGTGATAAATATCATTGCATACTTCATAATTTTTGTCGTGATCCTCTCAGCACTTGGCATTAATATTGATTCCTTACTTACAAGCAGCATACTTCTTGCCGCTTTAATTGCACTTGCCGGTCAGAGTCTTATAGGGAATATACTGGGAGGTATTATGATGGAAATCTCAAAACCTTTCAAACCTGGTGATAATGTGTGGATATTTCCGTGGAGCAGTTCAAGCTCCCTAATGGGACTTCAATTTGCAGTTTTCTTTCAGAAATATTACTCAAAGGATGTGTTATATGTACAGGGAATAAGGGGAAAGGTTATTGATATTACTATGAATTATACAAAAATATTAGCAGACGATGGGGAAACAATAAACGTACCCAATGCTGTGGTAGCTTTAGGGGCATTTCAACTGGGTCCTAAGAGCGGAAGCTTTGCCATAAGATATGAGGTGCCAAAACATGTCACGCCAGATGAACTTAGGAAAAACGTTTTTGAAGTAACAGAAAGTATGGGAATAGAGAAAAAAGATCAAAGATTTTTGGTAGATGAAACAACATTGAATACCTATCTAATCATGATTGAATTTCCAAAACTAAGGGACCAGAATCTCAGAACAAGGATTTTTGACAATCTCAGGTTAAGACTTGAGCCAATGAGAATATTCCCTGTTTCTGATAGAAACGGATAAAGTTAATTTAGATTTTTAACCTATTAAGCGTTCTGATTTAACTACTGTCTGATATTTTTGCCATGTCCCGATCAACAGGCACAGGAAAGTAAATGTATCATTTCAGTACAACAATATTATTATGTGAATATGACAAAAAAAGAGCTATCGCTGTATAAAATTCGTGATATGGCATTAAATTCAGGCGTTTGCGTATTTAATCCACAGGAACTTTCTAATCTTATTAACAAGAAAAAAAGTGTTGCACTAGTTTACATGAACAGACTGATTAAAAATGGTCTTGCAGTTAGACTAAGAAATGGGAAAATATCATTCAATAAAGATGATTTTATTATAGCTTCTCAGTTGGTTTTTCCATCATATATATCATTAAATTCTGCACTACTATACCATAAGATAACCTATCAGATTCCAGAATATATTGAGTGTGTAAACACGATTAATTCATATAATTATTAGAGGTTAGGAATAATATACCACAAAATAAAGCCTGAATTATTTTTTGGATATAAAAGGTATGATAAAGGTGGAAGCTTTATATTCGTCGCAAATCCTGATAAGGCTCTATTTGATGGTTTATACCTCAAATTAATTTCTAAATTTGATATAATAGAATATAAAAGAGAAATAGATTTTTCAGAACTATTAGTAAGTTTAAAAAATATGAAAATAAAAGGAATAACAAAAATTGAGGAGATTTTAAAATGATCAGGAAGGATGAAATAATATCACTATCAAAACTGCATAAATTAAGACCATGGAAGGAATAAAAGAGGTTTATGCAAACATTAATATTAAATTCATTAGCAGATTTTCCGCTGGTATTTAAGGGTGGGACATACCTGTGGTTGTTTCACGGACTAAGGAGGTTTTCAGAGGATCTGGATTTTACTGTTGACGGAAAACTAATTGACAAAATACCAGAATTGACAAGCCATAGTATATCACTCATGGGCATAAGCAATGAATTAAAAATTATTAAAAATAATACTATTACACTATTTTACAGGATATTATCCAAGGGCCTTTGTATACTGGAAATTTGGATAGTACACCGGTATATGTTGAAATGAGCCAGAGGGAAAAAGTAATAGATAAACCAATTGCATTAAGATTTGATTTTCCCGAATACAGTCTACCTGTGAGGATATTATCCGGAATGTCCCTGGACGAGGTTTCTTCAGAAAAAATAAGGTCTATATATACTAGGAAAAAACCTAGAGATATTTACGACTTATTCTTTTTAATTAAAATGAAAGGTACTAAATTCAACAGGGAGATGGTAGACAAAAAACTTGAAGTTTATAATATGTCCTTTGATAAAGAGTCATTCATTGAAGAAATCAAGAAACAGGAAGATTATTTCAACAAAGCACTGAATAATATAGTTATGGAAGAATTGCCAGACATTAAATATATTATTAAGGTTATAGGATCATGGTTGGATTAATAGTACTACAATCAATTATGATTGAAAGTAATCGCAGTTTCAAATCGTTTCAATGAATGTTTTTGAAATCAATAAAATGAATTTTGGTGCATTCGACTAATTTTAATTAAAAAACCTATTATCATCCCCTGAATTGAATATGGGGGCTAAAATGGTATTGATATTTTCTTCATAGTATCCTTTTCTGAGATCTGTTATGATAGCCGTGGCGGGTTTAAATGAGAATAAATCGGTAAAAGAAAGTGTATGCATCTTGAATTTAATTATTTTTTAGAGGTATAGAAATTACAAAAAAATTATGAATGCTAGTAAAAATTTTCTTCTCATAATTAATATACAATAATTAACATGTAGATTTATGGGAAAAACTACAGCCGAAGTCATAATCGATACATTATTTAATCTCGGAGTTGAAAGGATATACGGTATACCGGGGGACTCTTTAAATCCAGTAATGGATGCAATAAGAAAGAATGGAAAGATTCAATTTATTCAGGTGAGGCATGAAGAGGGGGCTGCCCTTGCTGCCTCCTTTGAGTCAAAGATATCTGGCAAGGTAACAGCCTGTATGGGAACAAGTGGGCCAGGATCGATTCACCTTTTGAATGGTCTATACGATGCTAAAATGGATCATTCTTCAGTGATCGCATTGACTGGACAGGTGGAGACTGATTTAATTGGGACAGATTACTTTCAGGAAGTGAATCTGGGTTCAATCTTTCAGGATGTGTCAGTATACAGTACCGAAGTTCTTAATCCATCAAGTGCACAGGAAATAGCAAAAAGAGCATTCAGGGAGGCAAAATATCGTCATGGTGTGTCGCACCTTACACTTCCTGCTGATATAATGAGATTACAATCTCAGTATAATGAACAGCTCATGGAGCAGTCACCGGAAACAGTTCAATACGATCCTGATCTTACTAAGGTTAAAAATATTATAGAAAAGTCCTCAAAACCTGTTTTATTTATTGGAAAAGGTGCGAGAGGATGCGGTGATAAGATTATGGATTTCTCTGAGAAAATAGGGGCACCCATAATTTATGCACTAAATGGAAAGGGCATAGTTGATGACATGGACAAGAGAGTTGCAGGAAGTCTTGGTCTTCTTGGAACAAAACCGTCAATGAAAGCAGTTGAGGGAGCAGATCTTATTATAATGCTGGGTACATCTTACCCATATGTACAGTTCATACCAGAAAATCTCGTAACAGTACAGGTAGACACAGACCCCATATCCATAGGCAAGAGGCGGAGATCTGATATAGGAATTATATGTGACACAAAGACTTTTCTCGATAAGATTGAGGTTAATCCTAAGGTTAAAAAATATTACAGTTCAATTGAATCAATAAAATCCGAGTGGATTGATACTCTGGAAAAGAAAGAACACTATGATAGTGGTTCCATCCACCCAGAATCAGTACCAGCAATCATCTCAAGATATGCAGATAAAAATGCAACAGTTGTAGTGGATACAGGAAATGTTACGGTGTGGGGTGTTAGGAACTTCAGAACAACATCCGGAAGAAAATTTGTCTATTCCTCATGGCTGGGAAGCATGGGCATTGGTATTCCAGGAACGGTTGGAGCATCATTCTCATCAGAGTCACAGGTTATAGGGCTTATAGGAGATGGTAGCTTTGCAATGTCAATGCCAGAACTTGTAACAATAAAGAAATATAAGAGACCGGTGAAGCTCTTCGTTTTCAACAATTCTGAACTTGGAATGATAAAATTTGAGGAGGAAGTCATGGGGTTCCCAAATTTTGGGACAGATCTTTTCCCACTAAATTTTGCAAGTATTGGAGAGGCAATTGGAATAAAATCCTTCCGGGTTGAAAAATATGATCAACTGGAGCCTGCCATAAGGGAAAGCCTCTCCATCAGGGATGAACCAACAATAGTTGATGTGGTCATAGATCCAGATGAAGCCCCAATGCCTCCCAAGCTGAATTTCAGTCAGGTAAAAGGTTATATAACATCACTGTTAAAGGAAAAGCTCGAATAAAAGTACCATTCCATTTATACAATGATTAAATGCCAATATATTGACTGAAGCGATTATTTACGAGGAAGAATTTGAAGAAATCTCAGAAGATATTAGCAGATTGCTTCCCATGGAAATTAATCATTATATTGAACCCATCTGCGGCTCAATGGAAACATTCATAAATCTAAATCTAAAAAAACAACTACCATTCCCAGTACTATCTGATCCTGATAATAGCCTCATATCCATATATGTATGAGTATGTAAAAGTTATGCCGGAAGAGTTTTATCAGGCCATGGAAAACAGTTACAGGAAGAACAAAAGGAGCACTTCTGGCATTGAGAAAGAGGTATAGGGAAATCATGAACCAGGGAACAATGGAAGAAGCAGCTATCTACCTACAGATAAACATATTAAACGCAACGAGAAGTAAAAATTCAGGAATATTCGGAATTTTTAAAGATACGACACCAGGTAACAAAAAACGGGAATTTCCAACTGAAACCGAGATAGTTGAATTTTCCAGGATGCTCCAGAGAACAGCTATAAAGCGAGGCAGTTACAGGACCGTTAGAAGGGAATTATCTAAAAACGACTTCATATTTTTGGATCTTAGAAAATACAGCAGTGGAATCTTTTCAAGTGATCGTAAAATAGAGCAGAGAAGACAATTCAAAATTTTCATGGATGATTTAGAAATGTTTCAGAAAAATAATATCCGTACTATAATAAAATTTCCAGCAAAATATAGAATAATTAATAATATCAGTATTCCTGAGAGTGCTAACTTAAATAAAATCATTTTAGAAAAGAGCAAGAGTTATGAGATTTGGAAGAATTTTTGATGAATAATTATAAATTATATTGAAGTAATAAGACATAGGGTAATATCAGAATAAAATTGCTCAAGAGGTGAAATATTTGTCGAAGGTTGCGGTTATAATGGGCAGTCAGTCAGACTATGAGGTTATGAAGGATGCATGTGAGGTTTTGCGATCATTTCAGGTTGATTGTGAATCAAAGGTTGTGTCAGCTCACAGAACTCCAAAGATGATGTATGAATTTGCAGAGAAGGCCAGTTCCAGAGGTATTGAAGTTATTATTGCAGGTGCAGGAGGCTCTGCCCATCTCCCTGGAATGGTGGCAGCAATTTCAAATCTGCCAGTTATAGGTGTCCCGGTGATGACCAGGGCACTCAAGGGAATTGACTCACTTCTTTCCATTGTTCAGATGCCATCTGGAATTCCCGTTGCGACAGTTGCGATCAACAATTCTAAGAATGCTGCACTTCTAGCTGTAAGAATTCTATCTTTGAAGTATCCTGAACTTGCATTCAAGATGAGAAATTACATGGAAAAGGAAAGGGAAAGTGTTGAAAACACAAGATTACCATAAAACCATAGGAATAGCAGGTGCAGGACAGCTTGGAACAATGATGATTCTTGAATCCAGGGGTCTGCCAATCAAATTCAATGTTTATTCTGAAAGTCAATCAGATCCTGCGGTTTCAATTGCAGATAGGTCCTATTCTTCGAATCAATACAAAGAATTTGTTGATGAAAGTGATATTGTCACCTTTGAATTTGAACATATAAACAGGAAACTCCTGGAATATGCAGAACATGAGGGAAAGTTAAGGCCATCATTAAAATCTGTAGAACTTAAAATGCAGAGGCATCTGGAGAAAGAATTCCTAAAATCTAGGAATTTTCCCGTAGGTGAATTCATGGTAGCCCATGGTGGAAAGAAAGCTCTTGAGTTAGCAGAACCCATGGAAAAGTTCGTGATTAAAAGGTCAGAGGGTGGATATGATGGAAAGGGACAGTACTATTATTATGATATGAGCAACTTTCCCGTTGATTCTGAAGAAATTTTTGTGGTTGAAAAATTTGTGGAGTATGACAGTGAGGCTTCAATTATCTGTGCAAGAGATATTAACGGCAGCTTCTACTTCTATGAGCCTTCCTATAATTTGAATAAAAGTGGGATTCTTATATGGAACAGTTCCCCTATAAATAATAATGAATTAAGATCACAAACGATTGAAATTTCAAGCAGACTCCTGAAAGAGCTAGAGTATGTTGGGGTAATGGGTATAGAGTTCTTTCTTACCAAGGATGGTCCACTAATAAATGAATACGCACCGAGGGTTCATAATACTGGTCACCACACACTCATGGGTTCAAGCTATTCGCAGTTCGAGATGCATGTTAGATGTGTAATGGGACTTCCAGTGTCTCAGCCTTCAACATATGTTCCATCGGGTATAGTTAACATTATTGGACTCTCATTAAGTGACACCCAGTTGAATGATATTCTGAAACTTGGAAACACAAGGGTTTATGATTACAGAAAGAAAGAGGTACGAAAAAAGAGAAAGATGGGTCATGTCTGTTTGACTGCAGGCAGCAACGTGGAACTTAAAGAACGCATTGAAAACGTCCTTAAGATCATATATAAAAATGATATGGACCTGTATATTTGATCATAAGCGATCAATATTTAATATGGGGAAGGATAATGAAAGATGAATTCAGGGGAAGCGTTTGGAAAGCCAGGCATACCACCTAAATGGACGTCAAGTGCAAAGGAAGGAGTCGGAACTTCCCTGAGGAGATGCTCAAGACTCCATTTTACAGTTTCACATGGAATAGTAAATGAGGTATATTATCCAGGAGTGGATACTGCCCAGATCAGGGATCATCAGCTTCTCATAACAGATGGAAAATTTTTTTATGAGGAAAGAAGAGGGACATCTCACAGCATTCAATGGATAAAATCAGGGATTCCGGCGTATAGAATAGTTAATGACGATAAGGATCTAAGGTTTAAAGTAGAAAAGACAGTATTTATTGATAGCGAGAATGATGTCCTTGTACAGCATGTTGTATTCATCAAAAATGATCAAAAGGACAACATCTCCCTTTACTCTCTACTCTCCCCACACTTGATGAATGGAGGAATGGGTAACACTGCGTGGAACGGGAACTACAAGGGAAGAAGAATGCAATTCGCATCGAAGGGGGGAATTTTCATGGCCCTTTATATTCCAGAAGTTTCGGGCAAAATGAGCTGTGGTTTTTCAGGGTATTCAGACGGATTCCAGGATATAGCAAACAATAAAACCATGACCTATGAATTCAGTTCTGCCACTGATGGCAATGTGGCAATAACAACTGAAATACTGCTTGAAAAGCAAAACTCATTTAACATGTACATAGCATTCGGAACCACTATGGAGGAGGCTGCTCTTAAGGTACTAAAATCCAGCAACCTAAACTGGGAAAGCATTCTTAACGATTATGTGCAGCACTGGGTGACATATAAAAAATATACTGCAAAGAATATTCTTGTAAAGAAAAAATACGATTTGCTAGAACCAAGTCTTGCAGTAATAAGAACACATGTTTCAAAGGAGCCTCTGGCAGGTGGAATTATAGCAAGCCTTTCAATTCCTTGGGGAAACTTCAAAGGTGATGATGATCTTGGTGGTTATCATCTCATATGGCCAAGGGACATGGTTGAGGCAGCGCAGGCACTTCTCATTCTAGGAGATATTGATGGTTCTGTGGACGCCCTGCGATATCTTCAATCAACTCAGGAATCCGATGGCCACTGGCCACAGAATATGTGGCTTAATGGGAAGCAGTACTGGGGAGGTATTCAAATGGATGAAACTGCCTTTCCAGTAGTACTCTTATATAACCTGTGGAAGGGGGGATATGTAAAACTTGAAAACTTCAGCGATATGCTGATAAGGGCATTATCATTCATCGTTTCCAATGGTCCGGTTACTGATCAGGATAGATGGGAGGAGGATGGTGGATATTCAAGTTTTACCATAGCCGTTGAAATATCTGCCCTTTGCTATGGGTCTGAAATGATCGACCAGCTTGGTTTTCATGAAGAGTCTAACAAAATTCAGCTTGTAGCAGATATTTATAATAGCAACATCGAAAGATGGCTTTACAGAGAGAATTCTGACCTGGACAGTAAATATGGCGTTACAGGGCATTTTGTGAGGATATCACAGGTAGAAGAAGATATGCAATCAAACGATTATATTCCAATAAAAAACAGGCCATGGTCCTCATCACTTGTGAAAACGGAGGAGACAGTTAGCACTGGAGTATTATCACTTGTGAGATTTGGTTTAAGACCTCATGATCACGATGGTATCATAAATACCGTTAAGATCATAGATGGTGAACTGAAGACAGAAACAAAATCTGGACCAGTATGGCACAGGTACAACCATGATGGATATGGAGAACACAATGACGGTACTGGCTTCAACGGTACAGGTCATGGTCGTGGATGGCCATTACTCTCAGGAGAAAGAGCCCATTACGAAATTTCCAGAGGAAATGTGAGTGAAGCGATACAGTTATTGCATGCCATGGAAAGGGATGCTAACGTGGGTGGAATGATTCCTGAGCAGATATGGGATGGAGACGACATTCCAGAAAGAGGCCTCTATAATGGTCGCCCATCAGGTTCTGCAATGCCTCTTGTCTGGGCTCATGCTGAATATGTTAAACTCTGCTGGGCAATAGAAAATGGGAGGCCATTTGAAAGAAATGAAATCGCATATTCCAGATATGTGGAAAGAAAGATCAGGATAAATGAAGACATATGGAGCTTCAAGAACAAGATTAAAAGACTAAAATCGAAATCATCAATTATGTTTATTCTCGGTGATGATTGCTTCGTACGATTGACAGGGAATAACTGGAAAGATATGAATGACATTCATTCAAGAAGTATGTTCAGTAAGGTTCACTACATTGAAGTTGATCTAACAACAATTAAAACTGAAACTCAGCTGGAATTTACATTCTTCTGGAAAAAAAGCAATAGATGGGAAGGTATGAACTATACAGTAGAGTTACTTTGAGGCAACTCCCGCTCCTCTGGAAACACTTTTCTGATTTACTCCCGCCTTAATTTTCAATGACCCAATATAGCCAATTGCAACAATAAAGGCTGCAATCATGAAATCTCCTCCAAAGCCAAGATATATAACAATATATCCTGATATAAATGCTCCAATGATCTGCCCAACCCCAAGGATCGAATTATAATAACCAATTGCCCTTCCTCTGGTTTCCGTGTCAGCCATTGTGGTGACTGATGTTATCTGGGTTATGCTAATATAACTCCACACAAATCCCATGGCACCATAGATGAGTATGATCAGGATCATGTATCCAAATGAGTATAGTCCCAGGAATGGAATTATGCTTGTGGCTGCAAAAACAACCATTCTTACCGCGAGAGGAATGTATATGGCCTTTTGCAAACTCCTTTTCTTTATATAGTTCCCCGATAGATTGAAGGAGACCACAGAAAACGCACTGTTCAGTAGATACATTATGTAAACTATATCCTCTGTGGCATTGTATTTGTCTATGAGGAATACAGGATAGGGAGTGAAAAATGTTTGAAATCCAACCATGAGTAAACCACAGAGAATTATGTACATTATCAACGATCTGCTTGTTTTGACCCCTCTCTTTTTACCAAAAAGGCGCACTATGTGTACTACGTAAGATGGTGCATACCTTGTTCTTTCAAAACTTCTCACTGAGAATATATTTGGAATCCTTGATCTTCTAATCTTTGTGGAAGACTCCTTTAAGAGAAAATAGGCTAATATGAAGGCTACAAGGTAAATAAATGCAGAAATCAGGTATATATCCTTCAGTATTTCAATAGATGATGGATTTCTCACAACTATAACAAGTCCAAGTGAAAGTCCAACAACCGTTCCTACGGTTGAAATTGCACTGAATACAGCCACAGTTTTGGACCATTGACTTTCAATTTCGTTCTCTATCACGAGAAGAGTGGATACAGGAACGGAGGCCATTGCAAAGAACTGATACACCACAAGTATCCCTATGTAGTCAAGTATATTTGTGGTAAACATAATGAAAAAAAGAGATAGAAATGATCCCATGAAACCTATGAGAATAAATATTTTCCTTTTCTTCACATTATCAGATATATTTCCCCATAGAATGAGTGCAACCACAGAAGATAGGGATGAAAGAGATGATGCAATACCCACAAAGACAACATTCTGCCTGAAATACAGTGAAATGAAAAGAGGAATCATTGGTGTAAGGAGTCCCGCCGACATGTTTGAAAAAATGTACGCCAGATACCACAAACGCCACCTTCTGCTGTAGCTTACAGGATATTCACTTTGTTCGACCATCAGGTCACTTTTTGACCCTATGGAGCATTGGTTTAAATTTTTTACCTAAAACCATCCATTTCCGTGATTGGAATGGATGCTCTGTTGATCCGGTTCATAATTGAGAAAAGGTATCCATTTTCATCGAATTTCTCTATAATACCGGCAAGATATTCAGTCTCATCGAGTTCTCTTAGACAATTATATAGATTACCTGAAATTGAAACAGGATCATTTCGGCTTCCTAGTATTAGTTTATCTCCTCTAATCATCTGTCCCAGTTCTGATGAAACAATGGGAAGAATATCCTTCCTGCTTTTGATCACTCTGAGCAGTGCTTCAGGGTCTGCCCTGTAAACATTCTTCGAGGGAGAATAATGCCTGTATTTCATTCCTGGAGACATAACTTTTTCTCCAGTCTTTGCATAATCTACTTTTTTGAAAATCCTGAGAAGATCATCTTCTGTATAGGCACCTGGTCTCAGGATTGTGCATTTTTCTCCCTCGGGCAGGATCACAGTTGATTCAATTCCTATTCTTGTTCTCCCAGCATTATACATCAAATCAACCCGATCCCACAATTCATCCCTGACATGTGAAATGGATGTGGCACTGGGTCTTCCAGAAATGTTGGCACTTGGGGCAGCAACAGGTAAATCTGACCTCCTTATCAGATCTCTGGTAAAATTGCAGTCAGGTATTCGCATACCTATGGTATTAAGACCTGCACTGGCAACGGAAGAAATAATATCCCTCTTTCTTACAATTACAGTCAGTGGTCCGGGCCATAATCTTTCAAGTTCTTTTGCTTTTTCTACCTCATCCCAGTAACCATATCTGTTAAGATCACTGGTATCACTTAAGTGGATTATAAGTGGATTATCCTGAGGTCTTCCTTTTGCAGTGAAAATTTTTGAACATGCTGAGTCAGAAGTCGCATCGGCTCCCAGTCCATAGACGGTTTCTGTTGGAAAGATCACCGTGCCTCCTCTCCTTAAAACTTCTATACCCGGAATAAGCGTTTCAGGATTGTAAGTGGTACAGTCAGTATTTATTGTTATGGTCATAATCCTGTACCGTAATTTTTTATATATAATCATTCTATGGAATGACATGAAAAAGATATTAGGATATGATATTTATTATAAAATAGACGTTGAAAAACTGAGTTTTTCAGGGAAGGAGACCATATCCGGGGAATCAGATAAATCTATATGGTTAAATTATTCAGGGATAGCCATAGAGAGTTTCAGGGTGAATGGAAAGGAGACTCCATTCGAAACAGATGAGAAGGAGCAGTCGATAAGATGTTTAGTGCCTTATACTGGTAAATTCGAAATAGAAATCTATTTTTCAGGAAAAATTGATGAAAGCCTTAACGGAATATACTATTCCAGAGAAAATGGGTTCGTATTTGTCAGTACGCAATTTGAGGCTACAGGTGCAAGATACGCATTTCCATGTGTTGATAATCCAGAATTCAAGGCCGAATTCAGGGTAACCATGGATATCCCATCTGACTATGATGGAATTTCAAATATGCCGCCTGAAAGGATAGAGGATCATGAAGGCAGGAAAATAATTACATTCCAGAAAACGCCAAAAATGTCAACATATCTACTCTATATGGGGGCATCGAGGTATGATATGTTAGAGGGAAAGCACGAAGAAAAACCCATATACCTGGCATCTGCAAAGGGAAAAATGCAGGCCAGTAAAATACCCATAGGAATGGCTTCTGACACCCTGACCTTTTTTGAGGACTATTTCGATATAAAATATCAACTACCCAAGCTTCATCTCATAGCTGTTCCTGAATTCGCTTTCGGAGCAATGGAGAACTGGGGTGCTATTACCTTCAGGGAAATTGAGCTGATGGTAAACGAAAGTACGAGTTCAGCAATTCTTAAGAGAGTGGATGAGGTAATCTCTCACGAACTTGCTCACCAGTGGTTTGGTGATCTAGTTACAATGAAATGGTGGGATGATCTATGGCTTAATGAAAGCTTTGCAACCTTTATGAGTTATAAGGCTCTGGAACACAAGCACCCAGAGTGGGAAATCATGGGCGAGATGGTAACC
Source organism: Thermoplasmatales archaeon (assembly GCA_027316895.1). GTDB lineage: Archaea > Thermoplasmatota > Thermoplasmata > Thermoplasmatales > Thermoplasmataceae > Cuniculiplasma. Next base: position 310,477 of record DAHVFT010000001.1, read on the forward strand.
GGGGAGACAGGAGGTGCAATGACAGGCGATAGTCTCAGGAATACACATCCGATCCATGTGGAAGTAAAAAACCCAGATGAAATATCACAGATTTTTGATGAGATAAGTTACGGAAAGGGAGGCAGTATACTAAGGATGATTGAAGCTTTCGTGGAGCCTGATAATTTCAGAAATGGAGTGAGGGAGTATCTTAAGGGGCACAGTTTTGGCAATGCCATAGGTCAAAATCTCTGGGAGTCGATAGAGAAAGTTTCAAAGAAGCCTGTTTCGAAAATCATGGACGCATGGATTACAAAAGCTGGATACCCACAGATTGAGGCATCCGTAAATGGAAATAAGATAAAACTTCATCAAACAAGATTCTTCCTTGATGGCAGTCCTGACAACACACTATGGCCAATCCCATTAACTGTGGTATACTCTGATGGAGTAAAATCATTCCTTATGGATGAAGAGGAAATGGAAATACCGCTACAGAACTTCCAGTATATAAATAGTAATAGGACAGGGTTCTACAGGGTAAAATATGATGGTGAGTTAAATGAAAATATAAAGAAAGTTGCACCAACCACCATGGATAAATTCTCAAGATGGGGACTTATTTCCGATTACTCATCTCTCTACTTTTCGAGAAAGATTTCCATTGATGAGCTAATATCTATTCTGAATATGTTCCAATCTGACATGGAATATATGGTTATGGATGAAATATCCGGAATAATAATGAGTTTACACAACATTCTTCATAATTCCAGAAAGATTGACTCATTTGGCATATCATATCTTAACGGTATGTTGAATTCCCTTGGCCCATTTAAGAGTGGTGAACCAATAAATATAACAGTGATCCGGGGAAGAATGCAATCAGTTCTTTCACTTATTGATCTGGACTATGCAAAGAAGACTGCAAACAGATTCAGTGATTTTGAGAAAGTATCTCCAGATGAAAGACAGTCTGTGGCATATGCCTATGCAATGGCAAAAAACGATCTGGAAGGTCTTCTGAAAAAACTTGAAACACTCAGAGTAGACGAGGACAAAATTAAGATAATAAGTGCAATGGGTCATCTCAAAGGAAATGAAAATCTTACAGCTGTATGGGGTCTTATCAGGGACGGAAAAATAAAAAAACAGGATTCATTCAGGGCCATAATGGCAGCATCAGGAGAGGCACAGAACAGACAGTTTATTGTTGATAACATGGAAGAAATTGTTTCGACACTGGACAGATTCTTTGAGGGAACCGGATACACATCAAGATTCCTTGAATCAATGATACCTTATCTGGGACTGCAGGATGAAAAATCTGTGAAGGAATATATATCAGGAAAAAACGAGCCATCATGGGAAAAGGGAGTGAGGAAAGGACTGGAGTACCTTAACATATATAAAAAGGTAAATACTGAGTAAAGTTCTAAAAGGCTTTTGTCACGTGCAGGTCCTGTACCAGCACAGAGGCCATTATGGACGGAGAAACCTCTTCCCAGAATTTCACATTTTTAAGCTCACTGGATACCCCGGATATATTTTTAATTATTTTACCAAAGGAATCGCTTATTCTTACACCGCTAATTCTCCCTGCTATCTCTCCATTCTCAACCTTGAAAATTCCGTCTCTCGGTACCGTTGAAAATACTGCGTTTCTATTATCCTGAAAACGGGTATACCAGGCATTTTTTATGTACAGTCCATGGTCTATGGAGTGAAGAAGATCTTCAACCGATCTGTTACCTGATTCCATAGAAAGCTGAAGCGGTTCTGGACTTATTATTCCTGCATTACCTGTGGTTTTTGTCCCAGAGTTGACTGCAGTAGAATATGAATGTACAAAATTTTCCAGCACCCCGTGAGTTATAAGGTTTTTATTAAAGCATGGTGTCCCCTCATCATCGAATACTGTATAATTTGAGCCCTGTTTGTTTAGTGGAGAATCTGAAAGTGTTAGAGATTCAGAAGCGACTCTATTTCCAAGGCTTTCATCCAGATAGCTCATTCCCATCTGTACTGAATAAGCGGAAAACAGCGAGGAGCAATATGTAAATATATTGCCTATAACGTATGGAGAAAGAAGTGTTTCGAAGTTTCCAGCCTCAAACTCTATTGAAGGGACTATAAGTGATGCCGTTTTTCCAGCCTCCATACCAGCTTTTTTTGCAATTTCAACAGGATCCTTCGCACTGGATGAGAAATGTACTCCTTCCTGGCCTGTATTCTGTCCTCTAAATGCCCTTATATCAAAGTTAAAGTCATCGTACGTGACATGATGCTCATTGAAGGGTGTTATAATGTGGTCATCAGTATAGGTTCTGTAAGCGAGACCTGTGCTTCTCTCAGAACCACCTTCCCTTGCCCCCTCTACACAGGCATTAACTATATCATCAAGCTCCACAGACTTTTCCTGATCTTCTATATTCTCTATAGAACTGTATTTTTCGGGATTTATACCGTTGAACGTATTTGATTCTTCCCCCTTTATCATAGATCTGTAAGATTTCTCTATTTTTTCTTCTATATTAGAGTCGTTATCAAGACTTATTTCAGTTATCTTCTTTCCTGAGTTGAGGAATATTGAAATACCCTCTCTTGTCCAGTAATTTCTAAGATCTACCAGATTGTTTGAAAACCTGATCTGTTCTATATTGGTTCTTATTAACCTGATCACATAGGAATCTAGCTTTAGTTTCTTTACATTTCTTTTAATTAAATCTAAGTCAGCCATAATTTTACCTCAGGATATGTATATATTCCTTAATCTGACGCTTGGACCACCCATCCATGTGTCAACCCCCTGCTCTGGATCGCCTTTTCCACATGTTCCAGCTGAGAATTCAAGTTCATTGGAGACGGCGTCAATTGAAGAGTAGAAATTGACTGTATTTGTTTCAATAGCAGGCTTTCTTACCCTGCCTTTTAGTCTTCCATTTTCAATTAGAAACGCCTCACTTCCAACATACTTCTCATTGAATCTGATATCATCTATATTCCATTCCGTATAACTTTTTATGTAAATTCCATTCTTGATATCTTCAACCAGCTCATCAAATGTATGTTGACCCGGTTCTATATACGTAGTACTCATTCTTGCCAGAGGCTCCATATCCCAGTCAGAAACTCTCCCACCTCCGTTAGGCTCAACTCCATAACTTGCGACACTCTCCCTGCTGTGGATAAATTCGTTGGTCATTCCATCCTTGTACAGATATCTCTTTCTTGCCCTTATTCCTTCATCGTCATACTTATAATATCCGTAGCTTCCCTTCAAAGTTGGATCGTCAATTACATTTACCACTGGTGAGCCTATCCTGAACGGGTATTTCTTTCCGGTCAGGAAGGATTCGCCAGCAAGTGATCCCTCTCTTCCAGATATCCTGTCCCATTCTGTTGGATGACCGCAAGATTCATGTGCCACTATACCTGCTATTTCTGGACTAATAATCACATCATACCTTCCAGGCTTTGCTGATGGGGACTTTGAAATCTCCTTCAGGTTTTTCACCGCATCCTCAATCTTTTTCTGTATTTCTAGTTCCTTGAAGTTGTCCATTCCACCTGTAGTACCAAACTGTCTGTAAATTTCTTCAAAGGATGTCCCTTCTTTATAACCACCTACCATGAAATATCCGATTCTTGAAAGGTTAGACTCTATCAGGCTACCTGAAGTGTTCTGGTATATCTGTCTGATTTTCTTATGATATATTGCGTTCATTCTTACTGATAGACCATATGTCTTCATCATTTCATCAGCGTTTTTCATGATTTCCATTCTGTCTGAACTTTGAATATCTTCTACCTTATGTTTTCCAACAGCATCCCATTTATCTTTGATTCCTCCAGAAACGTCAAGCTTGTTTCGACCTCCTCGGTGACTGTTCCTTATTACCCTGTCTATAATTTCCTGTATTCTGTCAAAATCAAAAGATGAAATAAACCCCATGGAAATAGATTCGTTCATGGCCCTTATGGCAATTCCCTCTCCTGATGAAGTACCTTCCCCCTGAAACTCTGAATTTCTCATGGATGCCCCGGTGCTTTCTCCAGACATGTACCTTACTTCACCATATCTTGCCCCCTTTTCCAGTTTGTCCAGAATCCTGTCCATCAGTTCAATCATGCTTAGTTCTTCTCCTTTTCCCTCTTTGTTCTTGATTCATAATCATCAAATATATCAGAAAGGACCTTTCCAAAATTCCAGCCTGAGGAACTTTCGGTCATGTTTATTTTTCTTCCAATCAACCTTGTTCTTATGGAATATTTGATCCTTCCTTCTTCACTATGGTGCTTCACAACGTGAATATTCATGGTTCCATTTTTTAAATTTTCCAGCTTAGAATATCTTTCGGTAAATTTTTCGACCATTGAATATATTGTAGAATATAGATCAGTATCCCCTGCACCAAGTCCTGATATGTTCACAAGAATGCCTTCCGTACTTTCCTTTGACCAGAGTGAACTTATTATATCATCCACACTCAGTACTCCTACTATTTTCTTTCCCTTGTCACATATTGCTATATTGTGAAGATGGTTTTTAACAAGTTCCTCAGATGCGGTGAAAAGATCCTCATCCTCATAACAAAATACAGGCTGTTCCATAAGAGAATTAATGTCTATATCTGGATGATTCCTCTCCCCTGTGAAGTCCCCTTTTCTGACTCTCTCCTTTGTTTTCATCTCATAATCCAGTATGTTTTCAATTCTGATCAGGCCAAGAAGATTCGTTTTTTCGTCCGCCACATTGATTGTGTCAACATCGTGTGCCCTGACTTTTTCCAGTATTGATTCCAGATCTTCATCAGGTTTTGCGAAATAGGCATCCTGCATTAGATCAAAAGTCTGAACACCCTTGAGTTCATTGAATTCCTCAATGTTCTTTATTATGTCTGTTCTGGAAACTACACCTGCAATCTTTCCATTTTCTACCACAGGTAGGGCTCCCATTGCACTGTCTCTAAGTAGATTTACTGCCCTTTCAAGGGTATCTCTTCTTTTGAGTTCTGGAGATTTCGTCACAAAATTCTTTATTTTGGAATTCAGATGAATGCTCCTCCTTCTCAATATATCTCTATAGCTGATCATTCCCATATATTTTTTTCCGGATTCCACTGGTAGCTGAGCAATTTTGTTGTCCCTCATTCTGTTCAGTGCTAGAGATACTGTTGTTTCCTCATCAATTGTCAATGGATTCTCTGTCATTATATCTTCAACTGTCTTCATAATCTCACCTGCAAAATTTTATACTTGAATTTCTCAGGACTTCAGTGATCCTGCTTCTTACATCTTTTCCCTTTATGGCATCGGAGACTACCTCTCCCAGGGTAACCATGTCTGTTAGCCCAATTCTTGTAATTTCTGCCGTACCGAGTCTCCCTTCCGTATCCGCGATTATTCTATTATTTTCTAGTCTCTTGCTTATCGTTTTGAAATCACCATATTTCGGGAAATTATCCTTTGAGAGAATTATCTGGTGACTCTCAGAATACCATGGCGCATATTTTACTGCAATACCTGAATCGTTTAGCGTTCTGGCAAGAGTATATGTGTTTGAAACAATCCATCCTGCATAACTTTCTCCGAATGTTATGAGGTCCTGGGCAGCAATGCCAAGAGCGGCAATCCTATTCGGATGATAGTTATCCATTGTTTTCCAAACAACATTTTCGTTTATTTTTTCAGCTAATTCTTCATTGTTTGTGAGAACAATCCCTCCCTGCGGGCCAAAGAATGTCTTGTGAGTTGAACCGAATAAAATGTCTGAATATTTAAGTGCGTCTGGCTGAAATTTCTTACCAGCTACGAGTCCCATTACATGTGATCCGTCATAAAGGAGCTTTGAACCTGTTTTATCGCAAATTTCTCTTATTCGACCGAGATCATAATGCTTTACAAAAAAAGACTGACCAAGCACAACTGCCTTGGGTTTAATCTCCGTTGCCTTCTTTTCAAAAGATTCGTAGTCAATTTCCTGTTTTTCCTCACTGTAAGGGATGAATTCAGTCTTGAAGCCCAGCATATTCGGAAGATAGTTTTCCATGTATCCTGTGTATCCACCGTATTCTTCACTTATAGCCATTATTGTATCATTTTTTTGAATTGTGCTCAGTAAACTGATCTCCGCTGCAATATGTCCACCCAGTGGTCTTATTTCCGCAAACTTAGAACCATATAATGTTTTTATGTTTCTCTCTGTTTCGTTGAAAATATTCTCTATCATCTCAGTTCCGCCATAGGCATTTCTCCCATCTGGCATAACATGGGAATATCTCCCACCTAAATCTGTTCCCAATGCCATCTTCACGTGAGAGCAGAGAAAATTCTCCGATGCCTGAAGATTCAGGACATCTCTCCTGTACCTCCCATAATTGTCCACCATTTCTACGATCGATGCCATTAATTCTCCCATATGGTAATTAGCAAGCGGTTATTATAAAATTTGGATTGTTTACACATATTATATATGAAATTATTAAGGATTTTAAATAGTATTTAGAAAATTAAGATTTTATCTATTGTCAATCTCATTCCTTTAAATGGTATTATAATCTATATTGGCATTCTTTGTCTCTATTCCGAAGTAGAACCAGTAAACAGATGCACACAATCCCATAGCCCAGAGTATAACATTGATGAGTAAAAAGTCAGATAAATTAAGGCTGCTGGTGTAAAAGGTAAATATTGGGTAGGCTATCATTGGCCATAGTCTGGTAAGGCCAATAAGTGATGATCTGCTTCTTGTACCGTAAAGTTCTGGTTCAAGAACAGATCTTGAAGCATAGGCAAATTCACTCATGAACATGTTTGCGAAAAGTAGTGGTAGAAATATAAGCATGTTAGTTAGATATGGTACCATTATGAAAATCGCAACCATTGTAACTGTTCCAAATAGGAATGAAAGCAATGTATAGTTCTTCCTACCTCTGGAAATAAGTGGAGCAGCAATAAAGCCTGCAACTGAAGAACCTAACAGTGCCACAAATATAATCACATCATCCTCCGAGCTACTAGGAAACTCTATTGGTGCCAGAACATAGGCCATAAGTCCAAATGTGAGGTACTGTGATACTGCAATCACTCCAAGAAAAATAAAAGAAGAAATAAGCCTTGGCTGCGAAATGCTTTCGCCGTCATCTTTCAGGTCAATCTTTTCTCTCTCTATTTGGCTTTCATCTGCGTTTCCTGTTTCCTTAAGCCACATCTGAGATTCGGGAATGACTCGTCTTAGAAGAACAATAAATAAAATCAGTAACAATGACCCGATCAGTAGCACAATTCTATCCTGAAGATTGTTAACCACTATGAAAAAGAGACCTGCCATGAGGGCGCTTCCTATGTTATCCATATTAGTCAATATAGTTAACCAGAATGGTCTTTTATTTGCATCTGTGTTCTCAGCAACTAAAGAAAGTGACGATGGTTCTTCTCCACCAACTCCAAACTCTGCCAGTATGAGACCTAGCAGCAAAGGAAGAACGTTATAACTCAGGCTTATAACGATAATGCCTATGGTATAAAATGACATGGTAATAAGAAAAACCTTCTTTCTGCCAATGACATCGGCAAGAAATCCCATGGAGAGATTACCTGCCGGAACAACCAGTGGGCCGATTAAAAGAAATATTAGTTTTCCTGTGTGATTGAGATTTCCTATTATGGACCCAGACGCAGCAAGCGGTCCAATTGTGCCAACTATACCCCAGAAAATAAATGCAAAGGATGTTGATGCAAGAAGAGATGTTCTATATTTATTCATATAGAATACCTCCATAAAATAAATCTATTACAGACAAACTCCTTTTTACGATATCGTATGTTGTATCCATCTTCTCCCTCCGCCGGCATTACCCGGGTCAGGTTCAAAGGGTCGATCTTCTGATCCTCTCAGCCAATGGCTCCCCTGAACATAACTTAATTTTATCAAATTATTAAACTGTTTTGTTTTAATAATGGTATCTTAGTATAGTTTTCCCCTGACATTCATCATGAGGTAAAATATGAATAACTCTTTTATAACACAATGTCCCAATTCGAAATAATGGATATTTTTTTAAGCTGGATATGCATATTTAGCTGATGAAAATAAGTCTTAGAATAATTTCATCCTCATACAGAACTTCAGATACTGTTTTGGAGATATTTGGGAGGACAATCGACGGAACATCAGTAACGGTCCTGTGTGGTGGTTTCGATCCATATTTTGATGTTATAGAGCCAAATGAGCAGGAGATAGAAGGAATCAAGAAGAATCAAGAATTCAAGAGAATGGAGAACCTTGAACTATGGGTCAAGGGAGAGACAAGAAAAGCAATAAGAATTTATGTTAATCATCCATATAAAGTGCCAGAACTGCGCTCCCTTTTTGTTTCCACAGTAATGGCTGCAGATATACCTTTTCACCACAGATTCATCTACGATCTTGACCTTGGGGCCTGTATTGAGGTAGAAGGTGAGGAAGTCATTGACAGAAATAGATATCATACCGATATGGTTTTAAAAACCGATATTAAAGGCATAAGAACAACTGATGATTTCACACCTGATGTAAGGGTACTTAGCTTTGACATAGAGAATGCATTTCCACCAGATGAAGGTGACACTTACGGAAAGATCATAGTAATAGGCTACTCCATAAGAAGCAAAAAGGGGACAGAAACCGAGAAAGGTGCCATTACGGGAGAAGAGAAGGAAATTCTTTCAAATTTTAATAAGCTTATTCTGGAAAAGGACCCTGATATTATCATAGGATACAACATAGATGGGTACGATCTACCTGTAATTGAATACAGGATGGAACGGTACAGACTCACGCTTGATATAGGACGGGACGGAACAAAGGCAAGGAGGATGAACGGTCAGTTCTGGAGGGTAAAGGGAAGGATAATAAGTGACGTATGGTGGAACGTAAAAAAGATCCTGAAACCAAAACATGAAACTCTTAATTATGTTGCAATGGAACTCCTGAACGAAGGAAAGGATGATGTTGACAGGCTCAACATTATGGAAGAATATAGGAATAGACCTAAGGAAGTCATTGACTATTGTATTAAGGATGCAGATCTAACACTGAGGATCATGGAAAAGATGCGGGTTGTTGATAGAAATATGTTCATGTCTACTGTTACCAAACTTCCACTGGAGGATACAACAAATGGCGGAACAAGTAATTATGTGGATTCTTTGCTCATAAGACTGGCAACGCAAAGGAATATTGCAGTTCCAATGACAGCAAGTCAGGCGCTCAAGGACAGGGCAATAGAAGGCGGCCATGTGGAGTCAATAGGAGCAGGACTGTATGATATGGTGATAGTACTTGACTTCAAAAGCATGTATCCATCCATAATTATGAAATACAATATATGTTTCACCACATTAAGTGAAAAAGGAACTATTATTTCGCCTACAGGGGCAAGATTTCTGGATCCATCTGTGAGGAAAGGACTAATTCCTGAATTATTGCAGACTCTAATGGCAAGAAGGGATCAGGTAAAAAAGCAGATGAAGCAGGCCACGGGAGACGAAAAGGACTATTTAGACGGAGTGCAGAATGCCATTAAAATTCTAATGAACACCTTTTATGGTGTCCTCGCTTCTTCATTTTACAGATTCACAAATCCGGAACTGGGTAGCTCGGTTACTTCCTTTGCAAGAAATACGATCATGGGTCTCATTGATAAACTCAAGAAAAAGGATCTAAAGGTGATATACGGTGATACAGATAGCGTTTTCATTGAGTCAGGAAAGAAGGAGCTGACTGATGCGATAAAAATGGGAAATGATCTGAGCAAAGAAATTTCTGACGATTTGCACATTCTGATCGAGTTCGAAAAAATTATGGATCCTTTCTTTTCACATGGAGCGAAGAAGAGATACGTGGGGAAGATAGTCTATCCTATGGATAGTGCTGGAGAAATGCTTGTGAGAGGATACGAGGTTAGGAGAACTGACTCCTTTGATATGCAGAGTGAACTGCTTGAATCGGTGTTTGATTCATTGATGAAAAAAGATGTATCAGGGGCAAGAAAAAACGCGGTAGACGTTATAGAAAGAATGATCAGTGGGGATAGGAGCATAGATATATCTAAACTGGTTATTTCAAGATCGGTTAAGGATTCAGCATCCTATGCAAACGCTGATTCCATGGCAAATGTGAGAGCCGCAAGAAAACTGCAGGAAAGAGGTGAAAGGTTCATACCTGGAATGAAGGTTTCCTGGATAGTTACCAATAGCAGGGTAACACCACAGGAAGTGGAACCATATATTGACGGAGAGAAATTTGAGGACGAACCTGACTGGCTTTATTACGCAAAAAGGGTTGAGGAAACTGTAAACAGAGTGTTTGAGAGTCTCGATGAGCCCATACACCTGGTGGAGCAGGGTTCCAAATCTGGGAAAAGGCAACAGGCTGTGCATCACAGCAAGAATACTACACTTGATAGTTTCATGGAGGGATAGATTGTTTGATTTTGTTGTCATTGGGGGAGGACCCAGTGGCTCCTATTGCACTCAAAGGCTGGCGAAAAGAGGGTTTAAGGTAGCACAGCTTGAGGAGCATCAATCCATCGGAAAGCCTGTTGAATGCACTGGTCTTGTTTCAAGAAGAGTGACTTCAATGGTAAAGACGGATTCAGTGGTAAACAGAGTCCATGGTGCAAACATATACTTTCCAGATGGCAACCACATAAGAATTGGAAAGGAAGAGGAAACCATAGTGCTGGAAAGGGATCGTTTTGATCAGGATGCTGCTGCCATGTCCATTGGGAATGGTGCAGAGCTGATGCTAAATGCAAGGGTAAAGGACATAAAGAGACAGGATAGGAAAATGAAGATCACCCTGAGGAGAGATGGAAACATAGAAGAAGTAGAGGCTCTTGCAGTTGTAGGAGCAGACGGGGCAAACAGTATCACAAGAAAGGTACTGTTCCCTGATCAAAGGTTCAGGAGGATTATTTCCGCGTATCAGATCGATGGTGCTGATAGGATGGAAGATCAGGATAATGTAAACGTCTTTCTTGGTAATAAATTCAGCAATGGCTATTTTGCATGGGGTACTCCGGCTGGAGACTTCTCTCGCATTGGAACTGCTGGATTTGGATTAACGAGAGAAAAATTCAATTACCTTTACAAAAGGTATCTAAATCCCAACAAGATATCAATAACTGGCGGCCCTATTCCCATAAGTTTCCTCAGAAGACCATATGGTGATGGTGCATTGTTAGTTGGAGATGCAGCAGGTATAGTGAAACCACTCAGCGGTGGTGGTATTTATACTGGAATGGTCTCAGGAGAAAAGGCTGCAATAACAATGGAACGGGCATATGAAAAGGAGGATTTTTCAGAAGGAACACTTTCCCTATACAACAAACTGTGGAAAAAAGAATTAGGTGCAGAACTTAAGAGAGATTTCAGGATACAAAAACTATACTCAAGAATCACTGACACCTCATTTAACATCATAGGCAGAAAGATAACCACTGAGAAAATGACACATTTAATCAATACCATAGGGGATATTGATTATCCCTCAAGAGTTGTTCTTAAAATGCTCATCAGGAATCCATCCATAGTTAGAAACGTATTATTTCCAAGGAAAGAAAAGAATGCATAACGAAACTAAGTACTCATTTTTAATCATAATAGCAACTCTTTCGTGGGGAGTCACATTTCCACTGATCAAGATATCACTGGAATACATGTCCCCTGTAATATTTCTTGCCATAAGGTTCCTGATATCAACAATAGTGATGATTCCATTCATAAAAAACAGGAGTGATTTTACAGGATTGAAGCAGGGATTTATCGCCGGATTCTATCTGTTTCTTGGATATTACTTCCAGACCATAGGACTATATTTCACGACACCTGCTATTTCGGGATTTGTTACCGGCCTTTACATAGTACTTGTTCCAGTAATTGCATACCTTATTTATCGCCAGAGAATTTCAAAAAGTGATCTATCGGCCGTAACTCTTGCATTTGTTGGTCTTTTGATTATTACAGTGGGAGAGGTAAGTAACTTTTCACTTCAGCTAGGAGATCTTCTTACTTTCATATGTGCCGTTGGATACGCAATGCAGATAATCTATGTTTCAAGGAATAATAAGCTGGATATGGTGAAATTTACCTTTTTTCAAATGGCAGCAGTTTCACTTTATTCAACCATAGCAATACCTACCTTTAAGATATATTTCAACTTTTCATCTCCAATTCTCATCTTTACTATCGCTTTCACTGCAATTTTTGCAGGGGTTGTGGCATATTTTATAACCAACAAGGCACTTGTTTACGTGAAGCCTGAGAAGGCAAGCATAATAATGGTTTCAGAACCAGTGTTTGCTGCAATTTTCTCAGTCATACTTACAGGAATACCACTTTCCTATTACACTATTGGAGGGGGAGCTCTGATGGTTATCGCAATGTTAATGACAATAGTGCTTGTGTGAACTCCATCCCTAAGTATATATTATATTGGTGAAAACTTAATAAGTATCTAAGAAACTTGGAATCAATTAAATAATCATTATTAATACACAATAACGGCAACTTCACCTTACGCTTTTAATATAAAAAATCTTGATAGAAGGATATGGATCCTAAGTATGACAAGGTTCATTCGTGCCTTTGGAAGGGGTTCAACATTCATTTTCTTACCTTTAATCTTCATAATAGTTTATCACATAAGTTTTATAATTACCGGTCTTTTTCTGGGTTCTGCCACACTTCTAATGGCTTTTGTCCAGTATTACTCTGGGATACTGACAGACAGGATCGGTAGGAGAACAATTCTTGTATATTCCCAAATACCAGCAGTGGTTTTCTATCTGCTGATCTATTATACGGTTGCAAATCCGTATTATTTTGTTCTCCTGCTTGGATCATGGTACGGAACAATAATAATAAACTCAATACAGTACCCGGCAGTACAGGCTTCTGTAGCAGATATAACATCGGTAAGAGACAGACTTTCAGGTTATACTATCATGAGGATAATGGCTAATCTCGGTATTGCCATAGGGCCACTGCTTGGGGCGTATCTAGCATACTTTGGACTCCAATACATATTCCTGGTATCCAGCGCTGTTACCGTGGTGGAAATTTTCATGCTGTATTTCCTAATGAGGGAAACCTATGTTCCATCAGATCACATTCAGGTAATGAAAGGGGAGTTGAGCAGGACATATATGAAGGACAGATTTTTCGTCGTTTTCATAATTATAGGGGTACTTCTACAGATTTTCATGAGACAAAGAGGATCAACATTTACAGTTTATACAATCGTATTGCAGAATCTTCCTTATATGTATCTTGGATATATATGGGCGCTCAATGGGATACTTGTGGTGGCTCTTCAGTTTCCATTACTGAGGCTTATGACGAAGGTTGGAAATCCAATGATGTGGAGAGGCGTCGGAACACTTTTTTATGCTATCTCTTTCCTCGTTCTTACAGATTCAACTGCATTTCTAATACTGGCGCTCTTTATGACCATATCAACCTTTGGTGAGGATCTACTTTCCCCAACCACCCAGAGTATTATCACCACTCTTGCACCAGATAATATGAGGGGCTCCTATGTTGGCGTTTACAACTTATATTCAAGTTTTGGAGGGTTTGCAGGTGCAATTATCGGACTATATCTTCTGTTTGTTTTACAGAGTGTTTCAAGCACTTACTGGTTCTACATTGCCATAGGTACTGTGGTGGTCGCGGTTATGTATATGTTCATAAGTGGTATGTTCTCCCGTAGAATGAAGGAAATGGAGGAAACTGTAATTTCAAGCAATGTAGGATGAGAATGTGAAGGAATATTAATAAACCTGTATCATCCTACCATAATGGGAAAAGTATCATGATAATATTGAAAAGGGTCTATGATCTTGAGGATGGAGGCATTGGGACAAGAATTCTGGTTGAAAGATTGTGGCCAAGAGGCATGAAAAGAGATTCCCTTAAATTGTTTTGGTGGGCAAAAGATATTGCTCCTTCCACGGAACTTAGAAAATGGTTCAATCACGAGGATCAAAAGTATGCTGAGTTTAGGGAAAGATATATGGAGGAGCTAGGGCATAACAAAGACATCCAAAAACTTGTAGAGATATGTAAAAAAGGGGATGTTATTTTCCTGTACAGTGCAAGTAATGAAAAGCACAACAGTGCTGTAGTACTTAAAGAATTTATTGAAAAAAATAGCCATAACTATTAAAATTCTTAAAAAGTGATAGCACAAACTCTTAACTTGTGGTCTCCTGTATGTGATGATTGATTGTAACAGCAACACCATCTTTGTACATTCTCATTTCCCGTCCGGATACCATTGCCCTGCCAACAGCAATAAGTGAGTCATCAGGATCCACAACAAGAACATCATTCAGTGGAATTATTCCCATGTCATTTTGTTCTACGAATTTGAAGAAAACACTTTTTCCCTGAGAATTATATGTTGCACTTTCCCTGGTGACCATCACTCTATTATTCATTCCTTTAGAAACCTCATGTAATTTAAGCCCTCCTTCAAAGGTGAGACCTATAAAGCCATCATGGGCTCTCATGGTTGCAAGTATACTATCATTCCTCGAAATAGTCCTGATCCTGCCTGTTGCTTTTGAAACTGTAATTTTGCAGTCATCTGGAAATATACTTTTACCATTTCCTTTTCCAAACTGGAAATCTGCAACTCTTCTAAGTTTTTCAAGGTTGAAATTTCTGACCTTTTCATAACCATTATCTCTCCTGAATAATGTTCCTTTAGTTTCTTTCTCATAACCCGAAATCACCTGTTCCACAGGATATATCTCTTCCATCTCCACAGGGATTTTCAATCCGTACCAGTTAATACAGAAATTCTCTTCTGATTTTTCATAAACATTCCTCACAAAATCCTGGCTTAGTCTCGCTGGTTTCCACTCCCTGGATGATAAGGTGCTGTAAGTACCCTTTTCAGGTTCAAGCTTCTTTAATCTAATCCCATAGGGTGACCTGTTAGTCTCTGTTCCAAAGTGGAAGAGTGGACTCTTCCTGTAAAGTTCAAAGTAGGGTTCTATTCTTTTTGAATGTGTCAGTATTCTTTTAAATGCGGAATATAACGAAGGATGTGATCTGGATTTAGATTCAATATATTGCCAGAGTGTGTTTTCTCTAATTCTTTCCCTTATTTCGGATAGTTCCTGGAAAATTGCAAATAAATTGTGTTCAGCAAGGATTGAATATCTTTCTTTTTCTTCAAGAGATTTTATTTCCTTTATCGTAAATCTTTCATTTAGTGGACTCCAGTAGGGAAGCTCTGTCACATCTGCCAGATATCTTGTGCCTTCGGTGTAAAGAAGTCTGTCATCCCTTGCATATTTAACGTAGGATGCCGAATCAAACATATCAACTCCAAGAAGTACTGCCATTCCCATGAACATAGGATGGCCACCTCCAAATAGGTGAACGGGCTTTGAGAAGTCACTTGCAAGTTTTGATTCAAGAATAATATCCACGAGGTTACTGTATTTGTACTGTTCCAGCAACGGAACAACGCCACCTATGGGAAGATAACTTGCATCAGTATCTGACATTAGTTTTGCGCTTCTACGCCTCAAATCTCTATAAATAGACCCCTGGATAGGTCCAGAAATATTATGACTTTTTGCTATATCCTTTATCTCTTCGAATCTCTTGTGAGTTTCATCTACTGCCAGTCTGGCTTTTTCATGGGAATCGCTGGGCGTGGAAAATATATCTAGAATTGTGGAAATATCGCTCTTTATATCTATCTGAAATTCTACAGTATCTCTGTTTTCATATTCTACTCCACCATAAACATAACTCTGGAATGTTCCGGAATCGGTCATTATAGTTCCATCAAAGCCAATAAGGCTGTGAAGGCCGTTTTTAAGTGCCTCATCCTTCAGATCCTGGTTTCTTCTTATAATATAACTATTTGTTATAATGGCCTGTGTTCCAAATTTCTTCATGGTATCTATTGGTATTGTACGCAAATTAGGATTGATCACAGGCATTATGTTTGGTGTATCAACATACCCATGGTCTGTCTTAAATCTACCTATTCTTGCAAGACCTTCTCTGTGAAGAATCTGCATTGTTAAGCTCTGTCCTGTCATTTAACTGCCATTCATCAGGAGTAATAATACTCTCCCGTAGAAACCTGCTCCCTATGCATGCTGCTTCCTGGTTTGTTAATCCTTGGTCTACCAGAATTATGGTCTCGCCTGAACGTTATGTTCACTTCCTTAAGGAACGTATTCATACCTTCCCTCATTGGCATTGGTCCTCTTGCTATTCCCTGCACCCCAGATTGTCCAAGGAAGATCATCAGCTCGTCAGAAATAATGTCAATGAAATAAATATCATGGTCGACAACCATCCCTGTCTTCTTCCTGTTTTCCATTGTTCTCTTTATAATCTTGGCAACCTCCATCCTTGTTGAGCTATCAAGATTTGCAGATGGTTCATCCAGTAGATATAGATCAGCATCCTGTGCAAGAGTCATTGCGATTGAAAGTTTTTGCAGCTCCCCTCCAGATAGGCTACTCACCTCACTCTCCATTAGAGGATCTATACCAAGAGGTCTGAATAACTCATTTTTAACAAAATTATCACTCATTCTCTCCTTTAACGTTTTGAACAGAAGGTCTTCGCATGTTCCTTCAAAATCCGTTGAAATATACTGTGGCTTATATGCGACCTTCAGCTTTGGCTCGTAGGACCCTGAATTAGGAGTCATCACACCTGCCAGTATCTTTACAAAGGTTGATTTACCCAGAGCATTCCTTCCTAAAATTCCAGTAACAGTTCCTATTTCCATCTTCCCAGGCATTACTTTCAGTTTGAAATCTCCAAGATCAGCATCGATCTCACTCCAGTGAACTAGTTCCGGTGAAATGATCTTTCTGGTTGATGCTCTAGTTTCGAATACAATTTTTTCCTTTCTTATTCTGATGTTTTCCTCCTTCATGTAACCATCAAGAAACTGGTTAATTGCCTTATTTGGAGACTTCTGCTGTACAATAACTCCATAGGCACCGGGAGAACCATATACAAGATGAATCTGATCACTTATCCAGTCAAGAATAGCGAGATCGTGCTCAACAACAAAAATAGTTTTCCCCTTTTCAGCAAGTTTTGTCAGAATTGAAGCAACACGTATCCTTTCTGAAATGTCCAGATATGAAGAAACTTCATCGACAAGCAGTATATCACCATCCTTTATGAGTGCCATTCCAACTGCAAGTTTTTGTAATTCCCCTCCAGAAGCACTTTTTACGTCCTTATTCAGAGAATTTTCAAGGGAAAGCTCCGCTATTATATCATCTGCCATTCCAAACTCATCGGCATTCTTGAGAATGCTTCCGATAGTTCCCTTAACAACCTTTGGAATCTGATCGACAAATTGACTTTTTAAAACAACCTTTTTTGTTTTATCATATACATTCTGGAAATAATCACCAAGAATGCTGTTTGAGTATTTCTTCAGCACTTTTTCTTTTGACCCACCATTATCATAGTCACCAAAATTTGGAATAAGCACTCCGCTCAGTATATTCATGGTGGTGGTCTTTCCCATTCCATTTGGTCCAAGGATTGCGGTTATCCCCTTCGATGGAACTGGAATAGAATAAATTCTAAACGAATTCTCTCCATATTGATGCACAATATCCTTATTCAGCTCATCCGGAACCGTAATAATTTTTATTGCTCCAAAGGGACATCTATTAACACAGATACCACAGCCAATACATAGATCTTCAGTTATGAGTGGATAAACGGTCTCCTCCGGGAATGTAATTGTTCCTATCCCGGACCTGACAGGAGGACAATAAGATTGGCATTCGTGATTGCATTTTTTAGAATGGCATTTAGACTCATCTAAAACTGCTATATGCATTAAAAACCACTATCAATTTACAGTCCAGTATTCGTCCGGTATTTCCTCGTAAACAGAAAATTGTTCTGAATTTCCAACATCATTCAAATCCAATTTCATGTTTGCAAGTTCAATTATTTTACTTACATTTAGGATCCAGTAATGAATTCTCCATTCCCTGCCATCAAACAGTGTGGTTTCCTCCCTCTCTGTCTGAAGAACTCCAATATCTTCCATTGTATAAAACGCATCCCTGTCTTCTGGTTCCAGCATGTTGTCAATAACTCTATCACTATACCCAAAAAAATTAATCAAATGCTCGGCCGCAGAAAAAGATTCCTCAAAACTCATCCTCCTGTTCTGAAGACTCAATCCTTTGCTAATGGCATTGGAAAGTTCACTAATATTGGTAAAATTTCGCTTCTTCTTTTCCTTATTATTAATAATATTATCAACCATGTAATCGCTCCATTGAATGTAGATATAAGATATACTAAATCTACTAATAACCTTATTGTTACAAACTTGAATTAATTTTTCAAAGATAATTTCATCATTTATTATGTGGAACTTTCTTTGAGTCATTCCCTTTTTTTGTTATAGTGAAATTGGAATTGCTATAAAGGTAATATTCGAACCCTGACATTCAGGATTATGTTTGCAATTCAAGATTCTCTGTTAGAAGATAACTGGAATTAATTCATTCACTTCTATGGTACAAATCATTTAATCATCACATATGATTATAAGAGCAGGAGTGACAAATTTAGCAGTATGTAATTCAGCCCACTTTGCCTCTAATTACGATGCAATTTCTGGTAGAAAAATTCTGAAACGAACAAAGAATGTCTGAATTGAATAAAATACTAGTATCATCTTAAGATTTAAAGCCAGAATTGTATACTTATCATAATGGAGGATCAGGATATTGTTTTTTTCTATAAGAATGAGAAAAACAAAGATAATGAGAGTAATCCATGTTTTACATGTTATTCCAGGATAATTCCTGAGGGACTAAATTTCACCAAAGTAAAAATCGAAGAAGATATATATTTCCGGTTTCAAAAGTGCATGAGCAAATCTATGACGGAAGAAATCCTTAAACGAAATGGACTTGTAAATTTAAGTCACTTCATGTCTGAAGGGATGTTCAGAACTCAAAAAGTCTCTGTTCCGGATATTATGGCCATCCTTAACTTCACTCCCGATTCTTTTTTTACTGGCTCAAGGGTAATAAATAACAGCCAGATTGAGCGAGCCAGAGGTTCCGGATGTCAGTTTCTGGATATTGGCGCAGAAAGTACAAGGCCAGGGTCATTGGAGGTTCACAGTAATGAGGAAATTGAAAGACTGAAAAGTGCCTTTGAAATGCTAAAAGATACCAGCAATCAAAAAATTTCACTTGATTCACGGCACTATGAAACAGTCAGCACTTTCATAGACAGAATAGATGTTATAAATGACATCTCCGGATTGACAGATATAAGGCTTCCAGAACTGGCTCTAAAGGAAAAGAAATCCTATGTTTTGATGCACATTAGGGGAAATCCAACCAACATGAACAAAATGACAACCTATACTGATTTAAGGGGAGAAATGGCGAAGTTTTATTTCGAAAAACTGAGACAAATTAGCGAAATGGGTTTAGAACCGGAAAGAATAATCATAGACCCAGGTATTGGGTTTTCCAAAACTGGCGAACAAAATCTGGAAATCATAAAGAATCCAGAATCTTTTAACTTTGGATTCAGGCGTCTTTTTGGTCATTCCAGAAAATCGTTCCTCAGTATCTATTCAAAAAACAAAGCAGAGGATAGACTGCCAGAAACAATCGCAGTTTCAATCTATCTGGCAGGAAAGGGAGTAGAGATTCTTAGAGTTCACGATCCGGTAGAAAATATCAATGCACTAAGGTACTTTCAGCTGTTTCTAACTCCTTAAGGCAATTTCTGCAGATTCCTCTTACGGTAACACTTGTTGAAATTATCTTTCCATCTACATTCTTTTCAATCTCGCTGAAATCACTTTCAACTTCATAATCGTAGATGTTTTTGCATCTTTCACAAATAAAGTTGATATGTGGATCAACCTTCCCCTCATAAATCGCTTTCCCGTTAGTCTCAAAACTATTTATTAAACCCTTTTCCACGAACATTTTTAATATGTTATAAACGGTTGCTGGCGGTATATTTGGATTTTCAACTGTAACATATTTATGAATGTCTTCAGCGCTGAAATGCTTGCCAGGATTCTCTCTGATATACTGTAATATTTTAGATCTCTGTGGTGTAACCTTTAACCCATTTTTCTTGATTTCATCCTCTAAACTGATCAAATCGCATCAAACTAAACATTTAAAAGCAGTATTTATGTCTAATTATTATAAACCATCTTTTGTTATCTGATAGGAATGTCAAAGATCGAGAGACTGAGAGGATTCAAAGATTATTACCCAGAAGATATGCAGAAAAGAGAGGAGATATTCTCAATCATGCGGAATGCTGCCAAAAGCTTCGGCTTTCTGCCCATTGACTATCCCTCATTGGAGATGCTTGAAATTTACAGGATAAAGTCTGGAGACGAACTGGTGGGACAAACATATAACTTTAAAGACAAATCCAACAGGGAAATCACATTAATACCAGAGGCAACACCTTCCACAATGAGAATGCTTGTGTCTAGAAAGGATCTTGTAAAACCTGTCAAATGGTACAATATACCAAAATTGTGGAGATATGAAGAGCCACAGTCTGGAAGAAACAGGGAACATTATCAGTTTAACGCAGATTACTTTGGGGAGACGGGAATAGAAATAGACGCAGAACTCATTGCACTTGCATGTGAGACACTGAATAGAATGGGCTTGAAAGGTATGTACGTTGTGAGAGTTAATCACCGAAAACTTATGGAAAAAATACTTTCAAAACTTGGGTGTGTAAACATTCAATCCTCAATATCCACCATTGATCATTTTAGAAAAGAATCAATAGAAACAATTGGAAATAAACTTCGAGATGATGGAGTAGTAGATGATAATCTCAATAGATTGCTCAATTTTCTTTCAAAATCCTATCCTGTGTCAGAAATTCAAAACTCAATAAAAGACCTTGGGCTCGACCTGTTAGAAGATGAGGACTTCCTCAGGATGATCTCAACAGTGGAGTTCCTATTTAAAAACGGTTATGAAGATATAGTATATGATCCTTCCACAGTTAGGGGGTTGTCGTATTACACCGGGATTGTATTTGAAGGGTTTGATGTTGATGGAAAATTCAGATCAATTTTCGGTGGTGGAAGGTACGATAACTTATCTCAGCTATTTGAGGGGCAAGAAATTCCTGCAGTAGGATTTGGAATGGGAGATGCTGTACTTGAAAACCTGCTAAAAGAGAAGAATTTATGGAAGGTTGATAATGGGCATTCTTCATATTTCCTGGTCGGTATGGGAAGAGAGGGAAAAAATAAAGCAGCAAACCTACTTTACAAATTGAGGAGGAATGGTAAGACCGCAGTAATGGAAAATTCAGAAAGGAATATTTCAAACTCACTTAAGCATGCTTCATCAATGAATTTTACTCATGCAATTATTATAGGGGAAAAGGAATTGACTGAAAGATCATTAACCATCAAAAACCTCATAAACGGAGAACAAAAGAAAATAGGTGAAAATGAATTGGATGAATTGTAACTGGCAATTCAATCCATTATTATGTCATAGAAAAGTATAAAGAAAAAAGTGGATATGTTACCAAGTTCTATCATTATGCTTTTTTTCTCTTCTTCAGAGAGATTATTCATAATAGAATATGCTAGGTTTCGGTCTTCATCTAAATCTCTTTCAAATCTCTTTATGACCTTCCTCACAGTTTCCTTATCTGGAACCATAACACTTTCCTTTCTTTGAAGTGAACAAAAATAATAGTATTTAGCTATGTAGGGATCATCAAATGGTAAACTATGTCCATCAATGACCAGGTTGGTTAATTCATCCTTCCTGTACATGAAGAGCTCTGTGCCAGTTATTATCTTTATCTCAATAGAATCAGCTGGTTCGTGTATATAGTCTTCTGGAAAATTTCTTTCCTTAACATTTTTAACAATTTCAGAAATATATTCGTCTTTAAATGACACTCTTCTGTAATATTTAGGTAAGATAAATTTTTTATCTCAAGTTTAAAAGTTAAGGCAGTTAGAATTAACGAATATAATCAATTTACTATCAAATTTTGACAAACCTTAATATAAATAGCTTTTAAAACTAAAAAATTTTATAAGTTAAGAAAAATTATGGTAATAGTGAATCTATGTCGGTAGCATTTGTACTTGTGAGTACGGTACCCGGAAAAGAGCATGAGGTTTACAACAAAATATCAAAGATTAATTATGTTGTAGAAGTCCATCCACTTTTTGGGGAATATGATCTGATAGTCAAAATTGACGCACTCGATTACAGTGAATTAGGAAAGATTGTTGTGGAGCAGATAAGGAAAATCGAAGGGGTTATAGATACAAAAACCCTTACGGGACTAAAGTTGTGATATAAATGTCTGCAGTGGCAAAAACTTTACCATGGTATCCCAGTTGGAATCTTGACATTTTTTTCCTTACGATAATGGGG
This sequence comes from Thermoplasmatales archaeon, assembly GCA_027316895.1. GTDB lineage: Archaea > Thermoplasmatota > Thermoplasmata > Thermoplasmatales > Thermoplasmataceae > Cuniculiplasma. The sequence continues at coordinate 332,952 of DAHVFT010000001.1, forward strand.
ATTATAGCATTGGCACTTTTAATTTTTGGAATACTAACTGCCTATTTTGGAAAGGGAAAAGCGAGAGCAGCTGGAGGAGGAATGATAGCAGGAGCCGTTGTTATAGGTTTCTTAACTTATTATCTATCAGACTTTACATTCCACGTGAGTCTCGTTGATGATATAATTCTGGGTGCAGTATTTTATTTAGTTGCAGCCATAATAGGTGTAGTTATAGGATTACTTATATTCCTAGCCGCAATCATGAAAACCTGATTTCATGACCTCAAAATTATTAAACGAGATTGTTGAAAAAATTAGAAAAGAACTGAAGGGTAAAGGTATACTTGCCTGCTCAGGGGGAACTGATAGTTCTGTTCTCGCTGTGGCCTCGAAACTGGCCGTAGGCGATCAAATTTTATCTATTTTTGTCGATACTGGTCTAATCCGGGAAGGAGAGAGGGAGAGGGTAGAGCTATTTTTTAAAAAATTTGGGATCAATTATAAGATTCTGGACGAATCTAAACTCTTCTTTGAGAAATTAAAAGGTATAGTAGATCCGGAGACAAAGAGAAAAGTAATTGGCCAGACCTTTATAGAACTATTCGAAAGAGAGGCTAAACTCTCAGAAGCAGAATTTCTTTTGCAGGGCACCATTGCCCCTGATTGGATAGAAAGTGGTGGTAAAAACAGAGATACCATTAAAAGTCATCACAATGTTGGTGGACTGCCAGAAAAAATGAATTTGAAACTTATAGAGCCGCTGAGAGATCTTTATAAGGATGATGTACGAGAACTCAGCGAGGAACTTGGTCTTAATACCAGTCTACAGCCCTTTCCCGGACCAGGACTGGCAGTCAGGGTAATCGGTGAAATAACAGGGGAAAAGGTTGAGATATTGAAAAAGGTAACCAGAATAGTAGAGGAGGAAATTGAAAGCTCAATGAAACCTGAAAACAGACCATGGCAATATTTTGCCGTCATCTTGCCAGTAAGGACGACTGGGGTGCATGGAGACAAAAGGTCCTATGGTAATACTGTAGCGATCAGGGCAATTGATTCAACAGATGCAATGACTGGAACATTTCACAAGTTTGAATGGGATTTTCTTGAGGAATTATCCACCAAAATCACAAATGAAGTACCATCAGTAAATAGAGTTGTTCTTGATATCACCGATAAACCTCCAGCAACCATTGAATGGGAATAATTATTTTTTAAAGACTTTTTAAAGCATTATAATAAGGATTACCTATAAAAAAAGACTATTTACAAAAGCGATCTACTGGAAAGACCATGTTAAAATCTAATAATCTTCAGTAATTATACGTAAACCCATATATAGGTTAAAGAGATAAACCCAAATCTTGACACCTAAAGAGATGATTGGAATGGAAGAAGAGTTGCTAATATCAGAGGAGGAATATCAGAAATCAGGCGTACATATTGGTACCCAGGTTAAAACACAGGATATGGTGAAGTACATATTCAAGATTAGAAATGATGGACTGTACCTCCTTGATCTGAAGATTACAGATAAAATGCTTAAAATTGCTGGAAAAATGCTTTCCAGGATTGATCCCACTCAGATTCTTGTTGTGGCTCAGAGACAGTATGCGTTTAGACCTGTTACCAAGTTTTCAGAGGTTATAGGATCAAAGGCCATAGTTGGAAGGTTTATACCAGGAACATTAACAAATTACCAACTTCCAACATATACAGAAACAAAGGCGATAATAGTTACAGATCCTCTTGCAGATACTCAGGTTATGAAGGAGGCAAAGGATGTTGGAGTTCCAATAATTGCTCTGTGTGACGCAAATAATAAAACAGATTTTGTAGATCTGGTCATACCCAGTAATAACAAAGGTAGAAGATCATTAGCCCTTGTATACTGGCTACTTTCCAGAGAAATTCTGAAAAACAGAGGAGATATCAAATCATACGACGAATTTAAATTTACAATTGATGACTTCGAATCACAGATTTAATCTCTTAAATTCATTTCCTGTATATTTTTTATTCTTCTTATTCTTATGAAGTGACACGTTTCGTCTTGAATCATTGCAAAGATCATTTCCTTCCTGACTGAAGCTGCCAGCCTTACAGCCCTGCTGATTTCATACCATTCATTTTCTCCTTCGAGTACGTGAATCAGAAAATCTGAATGATCATCCATGGATCCTTTGTAGGCTCTGAAGTTGCAGCCGTACTTGAATCCTGTTTTTACAATTAATCCACTTGAGATAAGTTTCCTATAAACTCTTGATACCGGATCGCTGTTTTCTATTCCGTTTATATAGTTCATCTCACCCTCTGATAATATCACCAGATCCTCAAGATGATCCCCCATCCAATCTGGTTTCATATCTTTAGTGTGTATACCTCTGCCTCCAATCTTTACTGGAGTTACTGATGGAAGTTCAGGTGTGTTATTTCCTTCAAGATTTACAGTGTTTGTGGTGTAATAAGTGATATCTCCATCGTCATCAACAGAGGCAATATTCTGTCCAGATATGGAAATCAACCAGCTACCATCGATCCTGCTTTTTTCCCGTATTGGGTAAATAATCCTTTTTACGCTCAATTTTTCGTTTTTCTTGGATATAATCAGACATTCATTTTCTATGGAAATCTTGGATCCTTCATTCTTCAGGTCAAGATATACTCTCCACATATACAGATCGTTTTCCTCAAATAATGTGTTTATGAGCGTCAATGAATCGTTATAAAATGGATTTACTGGTTTCAGTCTATTTCTGTAATATAGGAATAACATTTCAAATGGTTTTAAAATAATATTTCTTCCAGATATTACTCCCATATTGTACTTACTGTGGATATACTGGGCACTTTTTCCATTTTCTATTGTAAACAGAATTGAATTGCATATGGCATAACTATCCTCTTTATCGTTTTCCATTTATTCTTCCAATTAGGAGCCTTGATATACCGTTTACCATATTATTTACGGTCTCTGGTTGCTTTGCGGATACCATATATAAGTTGAGTCCAAACTTTTTTGCCATTGGTTCGAGATCTTCTTTCCACGTTACTGCCTCATACTTTCTATCAACCTTATTTGCCGCAAGAATGAGAAGACCCTTTTTCTGAGAGTTTTTAATGAACTTTGTTACTTCTCCCTCGTTTAGTTTCTTTGTGACATCAACAACAATAATAATAGCCGAAGACCCCGCAAGCAACTTCTCGTTATCTGGAAAACCATCTATTTCCTGAAATATAAGCTCAGCGTGATAATTTTTTCCATCATCCTCAAATGAAACTTTTTTTCTTAGTAATCCCTTATTAATAAAACTTCCAGCTTCACTATCAAACACTATTCTTGATATTAAAGAGCTTTTACCGGATTCCGTGTCCCCAACCAAGCTGACTTTCCACATCAGCCTTCCTGAAATCATCGGTCAACATTTTCTCCTTTGTTATAATATTTTTTGTAATAGCACACTTTTTCTTAACTTTAAGCTGATTTTATCTCGATTCTTTAATTCAAAGAATTTTGTCTTTCGATTTCAATTACAACCTTATTTTTGTGGAGATTCAAATGTTCTATTCACATTAATTTTCTCAATATAATTGCTCAATACTGGATGAGGTATATCTAGGTAAGACAAATCTATAAATGAATTTATAATATCTGTTTATGAAATATAACTTTTCAGATGTTGTAAATAGAATGAAACCCTCTGAAATCAGAGAACTAAACAAAATGGCATCATCACCAGGGATAATATCACTGGGAGGAGGGATGCCAAGCCCGGAAACATTTCCTATCAAAGAACTGACAGAAATCATGGAATTTGTAATGAAAAATAATTCAGATCTGGCTCTGCAATATGGGAATACATTAGGAATAAATCCTGTTAGGGAACAAATTTCAAAAATGCTGGAAAAGACTGAAGGAATAAAATGTAATATGGAAAATATAATTGTTAACTCCGGTTCACAGCAGGGTTTGTATGAATTGGGAACAGTGCTTGCAAATCCAGGAGATACAGTAATAACAGAGGAACCAACTTATGTAGGTGCTGTATCGGCCTTTTCAGCAAATGGGTTAAAAATGGAGGGGATTCCTGTTGACCACAACGGAATGAAGGTTGAATTGCTTGAGGAAAAGATTAAGAAACTTATTTTAGAAGGTAGAAAACCAAGGTTCATATATGTAATACCAACATTCCAAAATCCAACTGGATACACCATGCCTGTGGAGAGAAGGAAAGTTCTTATTGAAATTTCAAAAAAGTATGATGTTCCTCTTGTGGAGGACAATCCATATGGTCAGTTGAGATATTATGGAGAACCTGTACCTTGCATCAGATCCATGACAGGTGGAGAAGATGTAATTTATCTTGGAACGTTTTCTAAAGTAATGACACCTGGTCTAAGGCTGGGATATACCATAGCTCCAGAACCCGTAATGGAAAAGTTTAATCTTATTAAGCAGGCACTTGATCTTGCAACAAACTCGTTCTCTCAATATGTTGCCTATGAATACATTAAAAGGGGGATAATCTACAAGCAGGTCGAACTGAATAAACAAATATACAGGAAGAAAAGAGATGCAATTGTAAACGCCCTTAAGGCAAATATGTCTGATATTTCAACTTTCTCAGAACCCGATGGTGGTATGTTTGTCTGGGTCACAGTAGATAAAAATGTAGATACGAAACAGATGATTCCACTTGCCATCAAAAATGGCGTAGCATATGTAAGTGGACAGGCATTTACAACAAATGGTACTCAAAAGTCATCAATGAGACTTAATTTCACATTTGGATCAGTAGAACAGCTTGAAGAGGGCATAAAGAGGATAAGGAAGACAATAAATGAATCAGCCTAGTAAGAAAGGAATTACCATTGTAGCGGGTACCTTTGGGCATCTGCATAAAGGTCATAAGGCCCTTCTGATGAGAGCTATTTCCACAAAAAAATTCATTATCGTTGGAATAACATCTGATGAATATGTGAAAAAGACCAAAAATTATAATGTGCGAGATTACAAATCAAGAAGTGATTCTGTATATAAGTTTCTCAGAGAGAAGAATGCAAATTTTACCATTAAGCCAATAGAAAATAATTCTGGCGATGCTGATAAAAATAAGGATTATACTGATATTATAGTATCTAAGGAAACAGAAGGAAGTGCCAGAATTTTAAACAATAAAAGATTGAAAAATGGGCTAAAACCAATGCATATACATACGGTAAACACAAAAATTGCAAATGACTTTTTTGTTTTAAGTTCGTCAAGAATTGATAGTGGCGAGATAGACGAGGAAGGAAAAAGGCTCAATCCCTTAAGAGTTTCAATTATCCTATCTAAGAATATCCAAAAAGCATACAGGGATTCAATTTTAAGATCGGTTTTTAAAAATTCTCCAATTTCAAGTAGCATAGAAGTTAAAAATTCAGAAATATTTCCAGACTTTTCAGATTTTAAACGAACAAACAGCGGTAAAATAATGGATTTTGATTACCTGATTTTGATTTCTGAGGGCATCCTGCCCTATAGTAGGGGTTCTAGAAATAAGGTTTGTGTGCGAAGTTTTATTATTGACAAATACGGCACAGTAGGTGAGGGGATAAGTAGCTCTATTGAAATGCCAGAACAATTCTATTCAGCCTTTGTAAGGGGCAGCGATAAATTAAATATATTTAATCTGGAAAGCAGAGGATATTTCAGTAAAATGATTTTAGAGTCAGTAAAAAGCAGTTTGCAGTGCAGGACTAAGCCATGGGAATTTGGTGTTTTTGATAGGATACAATCGGTATAAAAAAACAATAGACATATTAATGTGAATTTAATGTTTAAACGATAACATGGTTACCAAAGAAGAAATATTAGAAGCCCTTCAGGCTGTAGAGGACCCTGAAATAGGAATGGATGTGGTTAATCTAGGTCTAGTATACGATGTCCAGATCAACAAAGATAATGTTTACATAAAAATGACTATGACTGCACCAACATGCCCTGTAACTCCCTGGATTCTATCTGAAGTCCAAAAAATAGTAGAAAACATGGCCGGTGTTGAAATGGCAGATGTAGAGCTCGTTTGGGAACCACCATGGAATCCATCAATGATGTCTGAGGTTGCCAGAGACGCTCTCAATATGTAAGTTCTATGACTTTACTCCATTTTTATCCTTTAGTCTTTTTATGTCTGCTGCCCATAAATGAGCTCTGCACACTGTGATTTGCATATCATTTATGTACAAGGTGGATGTTGTCATTGCAGTTTTTTTGTAGGACAAATGATCTATATTCTCTATAGGTACCCTTATCTGATTACCCTTTCTTGGGGTATATATAAGACCCTCATCTGTTAACTTCAAAACACCTTTAGTATCATTTAAGATCGCAAGATCGACGCGCACAGGATTATCTGTTTTTTTCACATCGCTCATATGTAATGTATACTATAACAAACTTCAATATAGAACTACTGCTAAAAATTAATTGAGCTTCCTGGTAATACGAATAAAAAACAAGATGTCATATCATCCTTGACTGTCATAGTATAAAAAATGTTATCTTTATATATAGTTTAAATATAAGAGATTTGGTTTTTATGAGTGAAAGAGAAAAAATCAACATCGAGAACATAGTGGCATCAACATCACTGGCTGAACACCTCGATCTGAGCAAAATAGCATTGGCACTGGAAGGGTCAGAATATGAGCCAGAACAGTTTCCAGGATTGATTTACAGATTGAAGGAACCTAAAACTGCTGTCCTGATTTTCAGGAGCGGAAAAGTAAATTGTACAGGAGCAAAAAATCTTACTAATGTAAGATTGACCATTCAGACAATTATCTCTACCCTGAAAAAGGCCGGGATAGAAGTTTATGATTCTCCAGAGATAGTGGTTCAGAATATCGTAGCGGTATACGATCTTGAGGCAGATCTGAACCTTACACAGATAGCCATGTCCCTTGGTCTTGAAAATGTGGAATACGAACCAGAGCAATTTCCCGGTCTTGTATACAGAGTTGAAGAACCCAAAGTAGTACTGCTTCTTTTCGGTTCAGGAAAGGTAGTGTGCACAGGGGCAAAGGAAGAAAGCGAGATTGAACAGGCAGTAATAAAGGTCAAAAAGGAATTACAGAAAGTCGGTTTAATCTGATTTGAAAACCTGATCGAGGAGGGATGTAGCATAAATCCCCCTTCCCAGTGAAAATTTTAGTAGATCTGTTCCGTTGGTGCTGAAATTAATTGGTCTAAACCCAATACTACGATAGTTCCCCTTAGAAGAAAGCTCATTTTTCTCTTCTATTTTGAAGTCTGAAAATTTCAGATCATCTTCAATCATTACTCTCCTTATAATATCTCCAGGAATTCCATCTTGATTTTTTGTTTCGGTCCCAATTAGTGGGGCAAGTGGGGCAATCTTACCTGCTTTGGCCAAATCCTGCATTCTTTCAATGTTGAATTCGTTGACCAGTATGATCTTATCCTCGTCTATGTTGTAAAACTCGTCCACCGGGCTGATAAAATCTCCTGAGAATATCTCAAATGGATTTTCCGTTAATTCTTTCCTATAATTAAGAATTTTATTGAATAGATATGACTGATAGGCGTGTATAAACATTATTCTCAGGCTTTTAGGCAGAGAATCAAAACTCTGATCATAGCTTTTCCCTGAAACGAGTTCCGACATGAGTGCCCTCTCAAACTGTAGATGTTCAGGATAATTCTTGAGCCCAGATGCATAATCCCAGTTTTCTCCAAGTTTTACTCTAAAATCCTCATTATCTATCTCTGGATCGAAGAGATACTCTTTAACTGCATTCTCGATGCCCTTTTTTACAATTTCCCTTCCCACCTTGTGAGTATTATACCTTATGGTTCCAAATCGTTGAATGCCAAAAAAGTTCCAGAAACCTTTATTTCTAGATATCTCATCGATCCTTTTAGCAGCATTTTCAACTGTCATTTCAGAATCAGATACTCTGATCTCGAATCTGTTACCCTTTAGATCTCCAAGGTTGAGTGGTTTATCAACATAGAAGGATTCTTCCACCTCACAATCCTTAATTCTTATCTGATCAGCATTAACGGATCCATTTATGCAGAAATATTGAGTAGTTATGGCTCTTTTGTCCTTGGTACCGGCAAATGTAATACGTTTCCTGCTCATGCCAAGATATCTGGCAAGATGCGTAACAAAGTGGTTTGTTTCCCAGTTTGTCAGAACTACTTTTAATATAGTATATTTTCCATTTTCAACTCGCTTTAAATCATTTGGTATCTCCTCAACAATAAAATCCTGAGGATTTACCTTAATAGTATAACTCATGCTAGTTCAGATGTATGTTTTTATTATCTTGTAGTTGTTGTCTCTTTCTACAGGGATCATACCAATACTCTTTATTGATCGTATAATAGTTTCTTTTCTGAGATTACCTACCTGTTTACCTGTGGCTGGAATAACCCTTTCATCATATATGGTGCCTCCCCAGTCATTTGCCCCAAACATTAGGGCAATTTGTCCCATTTCAACTCCATTGGTGAGCCATGAGGACTGAATTATTGGAATGTGCCTGTTAAGCACTATTCTTGATATAGCAATATTTCTTAGAACCTCTTCTCCACCAACCCTGCTGGTAACTAAACCTTCTCTCTCAAGTTCTGTATTTCCTGGTTCAAAATTCCATGGGGTGAAAGAAAGAAATCCATTGTATTTTAACTGTAACTTAAGCAATGATAGAAGATGATCTGCCTTGTGATAACTATTTTCAACATGACCAAACATCATGGTAGAGCTTGTCTTTATGCCTATTCTGTGAGCAGTCTCCATAACATCAAGCCATTGCTGTCCACTGTGTGGTGGTCTTCTCAGTATCTTCCTTACATCATCTGCGAATATTTCAGCGCCGGCACCAGGAATTGTCTCCAATCCACTTTCGCGCAATGCAACGAGAACGTCTTCCACACTCATTTTCTCCTTCTTAGAAATGTAAGAAATTTCAGAGGTGGATAATCCATTTATTCCAATTTCAGGCACCATTTGTTTTATTGTCCGGAACAGATTTGTGTAATATTCCAGGCTGAGTTCAGGATTTACGCCTCCCTGTATAAGAAGTTGCCGAATCCCATAACTTTCATTGAATGTTTTAACCCTCTTGGCAACATCAATTGCACTCATGGTATAAGCATCCTCTTCCATCCCTGTTCTGTAAAATGCACAGAAGTTACATCTCACATTACAGATGTTGGTGTAATTTAGGATCATGTTGGATACAAAGGAAACCTGCCTTCCTGTAATAGAGTCAGTAATCTTCCTACCCAGAATACCAAGCGTTTTTATATCAACCTCATCGTAAAGATATGCAATTTCATCCCGATCAAGAATTTTTCCTCTTATGGCCCTCTCTGAAATTGAATCCATCTGAGACTTTTCAATTGATATCATAAATTTAGAATTGAACTGGAGGTTATAAACAATTGTAAATATTATTATCATAGCAACTTAAAGGTTATTTTTAATACAGGGTTGATTGTCTAACAGAGTATTAAATTGAATCATACAATCACCTAGTTTTTGCTTACTTATTGAATTTAATATTTTTGAATAGTTAAATGCTCAAGCAAAGTTATATATTGAATATGCCAATACATTTGAATACAGTTCACTCCAACTCGCTTACCATCTTTTTCAAAAGCAATATCTATCAAACAAATCAATTTTTAAGATTTCTGTGAATGATTTAACCAACTCTCTTAACGCAAAAAATCTAAAATAACATGAAGTTACCAGATTGAGTTTTACCGTATTGTTCATAAGAACCCGGTTAAAAGATTGATTAAATGTTTCGGAATATAACTTGTGTAATTACTACAATTTAAATTCTATAAAGGTTAAAATTTTCTATAAAAACTCAAAATTAAACTAGATACAATTTATTTTAAAAAAATTTTATTTGATACCAAGTAATCTATGATTATCATGATAAATTCTTATGCTCAGGATTACTGGATTGATCTTCTGAAAGCAGGTCATAAACTGAATCGTCAGGAGGGAGCCGAATTACTGGAGCAATTCAATATGCAGGAATTAATGTCCATGGCGGACAACCTTACAGATTATCAGGTCGGTAATACAGTAACATTTGCCGTATCATACAATATTAACTATAGTAATTATTGCGCTGCCAGTTGTCCCATATGTGCTTTTTATGTACCAGCTAAAATTAAGGGAAAGACCGATAAGGGATATGAACTGTCCATAGAAGATATTAAAAGAGAACTTGAAAAAGCAAGACAGTATAATCCAACTGAAATTCATATTGTTGGAGGTTTCAATCCTTATCTTCCGATGGAATATTACGAAGATGTATTCAGAACGGTTAAAAAATATATGCCAGAGGCAACTCTTAAAGCGCTTACTATTCCGGAGATCGACTTCATTGCAAGAACAACAGGCAACTCACTCAGGGAAACTGTAACGAGGTTTCATAATGCTGGAATGGAAGCACATACAGGCGGGGGTGCTGAAATATTTGATTCAGAGATCAGGAAAATAATGAGTACAAGTGAGAAGATAAGCGGTGAAAAGTGGCTAGAGGATGCAAAGATCATTCACGAAATGGGAATCAAGGGAAACTCCACAATGACATATGGAAGTGTTGAAAACTGGAGTCACATAATAGATCACATGGTCAGGCTAAGAGATCTACAGGCAACAACAGGCGGCTTCTTATCATTTATTCCATTGAAGTTCAGTCCTGAGAATACACCTCTACTGAAGATGGGAAAAGTAACAGGACCTGCATCTGGTGAGAAGGATCTAAAGGTAATAGCACTGGCAAGAATGATAATGGGAAAGTGGATGAGAAATATTAGTGTATACTGGGTATCAATGGGCAAGGGAATAGGACAGATGGCACTTACTGGAGGTGGAAACGATCTGGTTGGAACGGCCATAAGTGAAAAGATATTCGGTGCCACAAATAGGCACGAAATGACCACTGTTGAAGAGCTAGGAAGACTTGTATCAGAAATAGGTAAAATACCAGCAAAAAGAGATACTTTCTACAACCTGAAGGGGTACTTTTGAACAGTTTAAGGTTAATTAATCTAATACACAGTGATCCACTGGACTATATTGCTACAGAAAAATTTGAAGTTTCCCGTAGTGATACAAGGAGTAATCTTAGAGACCTGCTATATGGAAAAGTAGATTATGCAATGATCTCACTCATTGACTACTTTAAGAACAGGAAATCACTGGTGCTTGTTGATGGACCTACAATATCTGGCAAGGGTAAATCAGATTCAAACCTACTCATATCAAATGGTAGTGATCCATTTCCAGGAATGAGAATTGCAGTAACATCTGAAACAGAAACTACAGCATTCTTTCTGAAACTCATCCTCCAAAGACTGTATCCGGGGTCTGAGTTAATAAGAAGCAGGAACAACTCCGTTGGTGATTTACTAAAGGAAGAAGATTTTGCTCTGGTAATAGGTAACAGAGCTCTTGACATATATAGAACTGATACAAAGATTATATTTGACATTACCCATATGATATCCAAGCTGTTCAATATGCATTCAATTTATGCAGTAACTGCTAGTCTCAATGGGAGGGAATATGATGAAAATTTAATTCAGTTGAAGAATATTCCAAGGTGGACAATAACCCGGGATTTAGAAAGGATATCAAAAGAACACAATCTGGAAAAGAGCATCCTGGCTGAATACTATAGCTCTCTCACATATGATCTGAACAATTTGATGAAAAAAGAAATCCTTACTTTCATGAAATATTATGATGAAATCAGTGAGGATATATTCCTTGAAAATATTGATGAGAACTCTATTAGAAAATAGCTATTTTTTTGATAATATTAGTAAAGCGAGAAGGAAACCTTGTATAAGTTTATAAAGTTTTAAATATTCATATTTTCTAACTCCAACATGTATACAGAAAAACTTTCTAAAGCAAAGGAAGGATTAACTTTTGACGATGTACTTGTAATGCCAAGAAGATCACCTATTGAACCAAGAGAAACAGAGATAAAAAGTGTGTTTTCAAAGCGTATTAAACTCAACACTCCCATCATATCTTCTCCAATGGATACCGTGACTGAATGGGAAATGGCCGTAGCAATGTCAAGAATCGGTGGAATAGGAATTATACATAGAAACATGTCAAGAAATGAAGAAGCGACCATGGTAAGAAGGGTAAAGAGAGCAGAATCACTTATAATTAGAAACGTTCACACCATAGATCAGGAAACTCCAATTAGTGTTGCAAGAAATATAATGGAGACAAAAGGAATAGCTGGATTTCCAGTCGTTGTTGGAGAAAAACTTGTTGGTATTGTTACAAAAAGAGACATGGAATTTTCTGAAAGGAAAGAGGGAAAGGTAAAAGAAATCATGACAAAAGACGTGGTCTTTGCTGAGGACAATATTGACCCTGAAGAAGCGAGGAAAATCCTTTATGATCACAGAATAGAAAAGCTTCCGCTGGTTGATAAATATCACAAGGTAGTCGGGTTGATAACTTCAAAAGACATAACTACAAGACACAAATTTCCTCTGGCTTCCAGAGATGATAAAGGTCAGCTGATGGTAGGTGCAGCAGTAGGGCCTTTTGATATCGATAGGGCAACACTTATGGAGAAAGAAGGTGCTGATGTTATAGTTATTGACACTGCACATGCACATAATGAAAACGTATTGACAGCCATAAAAAAACTGAAAAAGGAATTATCAGTAGATATTGTGGTGGGAAACATTGCAACAGCAGATGCAGCAAAAGATCTGATTTCCTGTGAAGTGGACGGTCTGAAAGTAGGTATTGGTCCAGGTTCTATATGCACAACAAGGGTGGTTGCAGGTATCGGCGTTCCGCAAATAACAGCCATTGGGGATGTAGCAGATGTTGCCTCTGAATTTGGTGTACCGGTTATTGCAGATGGTGGAATTAGGTTTTCCGGAGATATAGTGAAGGCAATAGCTGCAGGCGCAGATTGCGTTATGCTTGGTTCATTATTAGCAGGTACAGACGAGAGCCCGGGAAACGAAATGATAATTAACGGGAGAAAATATAAAACCTACAGAGGAATGGGTTCTATGGGGGCCCTTAGCAAAGGCTCTGACAGATACGGTAAATTTTCTGGAAGTAAGTTTGTGGCCGAGGGTGTTGAGGGTGCTGTGCCATATAGAGGAAAGGTAGAAGAGGTAGTGTATCAGCTTTCTGGTGGAATAAGGGCAGGTATGGGTTATGCAGGATGCAGGAACGTTCAGGAACTGAAACAGAAAACATCATTTGTGAGAATAACCAATAATGGATTAACAGAAAGCCATCCGCACGACATAAGGGTTGTTTCTGAGCCTCCAAACTATCAACTATTTCAGAACTGAACATACTTCCATTTTTTAGTTTGGATTCTTTTCTGTATTTTTACTTTTTTTCTTTAGGATTTAAAAAAGGTGGAAATGGTTCATAAATGCAATTTAAATAAAAAAAGATTTATAATTAGTGCGTTGAAAAATAAAACATTTAAATAACAAAAACATTTATATATATATCAGTTAACATTTATGTGATATCAAAAAATATGAAGGTTTGTTTAAGCATATTCTGCGTGATGATGTTTTTATTCACTATGGTTCAAGCCACATCAGGGTTACAGAACTCAGAATTTGGTGAAAGTGCTTCAAAGGTAAATGTCACTCCGGATCTGGATTATGGGGAAGTTTTATGTACAAAACCATATAGTAATTTACATTCACGTAATACATTTTCTGGAGGTTGTGCATGTCTGGAGATTCACCCATGTCTGGTTGTATATCAAAATTATAACAGTGGTACAGGTGAACCACAAAAGTGTTATGTAATTGAGTATCAAATTGAAACTTTAATGAATGCATATCAGGGAAAAGGATACCAGATAATGGGCGGAGAACCGCAGGTTGGTTCACAAACATATTGTAACTTTAAAGGGGATAATGGTGGGTGGACAGGTCTTCTTACCATTGAATACCCTGCCTGTTCACCTGATGCACCGAGCAGTACTAATAGACCTGCATGCTGGCAGTCTAACTGCAATAATATAGCTCTTAATGCAGTTCCCAACAAGGAAATAGGTGTGGGAAAATCCGTAACATGTACATTCAAATCTGGATTTAGCGCAGGAGGAGGAGCTTGTGGAGCTTCTGTAGGTGCATCTTTCAGCAATAGTATATCAATAAACTATCATGCAGTTTGTATTGACCCAGTTGAGTTAAACAAAAATTGCCTATATTATAAAACATCAGATAATTTAGGGGAAACAACTTCTTCACAAATAACAACTTTCACAACTTATGTAGGAACAGCTTTTCCTATAAGCAACGAATGGACGCACATTTATGTCGTAGAAGATCTCCACTTCGTGACCTGTGGATTAAATGATAGAAGATATGGTGGAGAAACCTTAACTGTAGGTGGAGGATTTAACGTAGATGCATAATTATTCTAATTATTTTCCCAGGCAAATCTTTAAGTAGTGGTAGAAATTGATAATTCATAATCTGGAGATAATCAAATGAAAAAGGCAACAAAAGGTCTGGTAATTATTATCCTTTTGATAATTTTAATATTTACTGGAATAAAAATATATGAATTAAGTATTAAAAATCATTATGCTCTTTCTGTAAGCATTCAGTCAAGTTGTGTATCGCCAGGGATAGGAACAAATATCACAATTCAGATGACTGAAACTGGTCACACAGAATATTCCTTGAATCACGGTGTATTAGATGCAATTTGTATTTTCTATATTGGTAATAGCACATTCAATCAAAAATGGATTCCAAATAGTGTAAATTATTATTCAAATGCAAGAAGCCTAAGTAGAGACGCTTGCTGTAATTATTCAACCTTTTACCGAATAAGTTCACTAGGTGAACAGGTGCCTATAAATTCCCTTTCTGGAACTGGAACAACAACACTAACGTTGCACTGGAATGGTACAGTTCAGGTTACACCGATCAATTGCTGTAATAAGATTGGCAAGCAATACGAGTCAGCACTCCCTGGAAACTATGTTGTAATACCAAGTATTAACTTTAAAAATAACAACCCCTGTAGAACAAGTTACTATCTATCAAACGATATGATTACAGTAAAGGGACCAGAAATAGGTTATGAAAATAATAGTAGTAACATTAGTCTTAGAGCATCGTTTATAGGACACATACAAAGGAATCCCATTCAATTAGAATTTGTTAACAGTTTTGTTAACACAGGAAAGAATAATAATAGTGTACCGATCTTATTATATTACAAAAACCTAACCATTAACAGTAATAAGGCTGTATATCTGCCAAAATATAACAAAACTATGGAAAGCAATTTCATTGTTACCAATATTTATGAAAAATGGAACAACTTTACTTGGAAGTGGAGGGAGATCAGGTATGCAATATAATTCACTAATAGAGTGTGAGAAAGTTTCAAAAACATATGGAATTTTTAGAAAAAACCGGGCACTTGATAATGTAAGCTTAAACATAAAGAAGGGAGAAATTGTTTGCATAGTAGGACCAAACGGTGCAGGAAAAAGCACACTACTAAAAATACTGGCCAATGTAATTGCCAATTATCAGGGAAGAATCTCTGTCTTTGGAAAAATAAGATATGTCCCAGAAAATTCTGTGTATTTTCAAAACATGACTGGCAAAGAAAATCTAAACTACTATGCTAAAATATTTGGAAAAACTAAAGCAGATGTAATTAAAATCATGGAAAAATTAGATCTGAAGGATTCTAAAGTAATTGCAAATGGATATTCAAAGGGAATGAAGAGGAAGTTGGATATTGCCAAGGCAATGATAGCAGAGTCCGATATATTATTAATGGACGAGCCCTTCGATGGTCTGGAACCAAAGATATGTGACGAACTTATCTCATACATAATGGAGTTGAAATCTGCTGGGTACTCCTTTATAATTGGCAGTCATGAACTGTCAAAAGTTCAAAAAATCTCAGACAGGATAATATTTCTCAACGCGGGAAAAATCAAAACAGAGGAAAGTATTGTATCAAATAAATATATTTATATCGAGTTTGAAGGTGAATACAATTTTTCAGAGCGTATAGATGATAAGAGTGTGGAAATGATAGAAAAAGGAGAAAATTATACAATTATAAAGATAATTGAAGAAAGACCGCAATGGGAGGTAATAGCAAATCTTATTTCCAAAGGTTTAAAAATTACCTCATTTTCCAGGGAATCCCTTGAATCCCTTTACAGGAGGGTATATGAAAAATAATCAAAGAAAGGTAATAGGAGTAGAATTTCTTAGAAATATGACAGACTTTAGACGAGGGTTATTGTATTTTATCGTCATATTTTCTCTGGCATTTCTTTCACTTTTATCTGTAGAAACTATCAAGGGTTCAATATATGATTATAACGGTCTTGGTAGTATAGCAATTGATGTTATATTTTATTCTTTTTATAACAATGTAGTTTTTTATGCGTGCATACTTTTTGCCGCTATAGGCGCATTCCTCATTTCAACAGATTATGAGGGTGGTGTTATAGGTGTTAATAATTCTATGGGCATTCCCACACTAAAAATAATTTGGGGAAAGGCTCTATTTCTTTATGTATTAATTCTGATTAATCTGTTTATAGACTTCTCAATTGCATTTGCATTTTTTCACAATAATTCTACTGTGACGTTAAGTTACATTAATCTTCATTCTTTCATGATATTTATCCTATGGATAAGTCTTATAGAAATGCTGTTTGTTTTAATCGGAATCCTTATAGGTACAGTGTTTGCAAAGAGAATAAACTCTATCATAGCTGCACTAGCTGGAGGTTTTCTTATAGAGACCCTTGGATCGGGATATGGAACCAAACTAATATCTTTGAGAAACTTCAGACAGGTATGTATATTTCATGGTTCTACGACAAGTTACCTTCAAACTGCTGTAAATCCAATTTCATTGAAATCCTTTTTGGCCGTATTTCTAAACTTTTATTCCAATGAATATACCAATCCAAACTGTGCAAGTTCAAATACAATATCTTACTCAACTTCAATTCTCTACATGCCATCAAATTATTTTTTATATGTACTTCAGGCTGTGATTTATCTAGCTGTCGTAATATCCGTTATAATAATAGGGGTAAGAATAAGGAGGAGGTATTACTAAGTGTTAATTAAAAGAAGATTTATAGTTATAGTAGTGGTAGTTGTATTCGTATTTGCGTCATATTACGTGTTTGTGCAACAAAGGAATGATCAAGTGAATAATAAGGAAAAGATTGTATTTCCTCCAGATTATAAGGTTTTGATAAATAAGACCTTTTACTTATCAACACCATCCTATGATAAATGCGGGCAAGTTTATTCAGAAAATCTTACAAAGTTCTACATAGATGATAATGTAAATTTCACCAATTATTGCCTTGAGTATAATTCAAGTTATGGTTCCTTTATTTACATCAAATCAATGGTAAATAAAAATACATTAGAGTGCTGTAACTGTAAGGTTATTAGCATTTCTGGAAGAGAAAATATGGGAGGTGGCTTTATTTATTGTAAAGGTTCAAAATATAAAATTTCTTCAAGAGGAGAATGGGAAATAGAGATACAAACAAATTACAAAGCCTCTTTAAAAGTGCTTTTATGTACCTATGCAGGAGATAAATCTTTCAATCCACATCATCCTCAAACTACAAATTAATCTTTTGAAGTGTAATTTCATATCAAAGGGCTCGTTTCACTGGATAATCAGTACATGGTATGAGACTTTTAAGTTTTACTTTAGTAATAAAAGAGCTTAAAATTTTACTGGTTAAGATAATTCTGTTCAATGAATATGGTCATAGTATTTATCACCATTTCTGAAAGCCTGTTTGATTCATGCACATTGAAATCTCTATATAATTTTTCTTATGCGTGATAAATTGATGAGAACGCAACTTAATTTTTTTGATCTGATAGAACGTCTCAATCTTAGTGAGAATTTTCATCCCTCATCATTCTATTTATAACATCAATTTCTGAAGCTCCCCTGTCTACTCTATACACATCAAAAGCTTCCCTTCTTCTTATAATATCCTCTGAAAATATCGCGCATTCGTGTTCCATTTCATACCTGTAGAGTCTCTCTCCATTTAGATCAGGTCTCTCATAATCAATTACCGGCATGTTTTTTATATTAATTTTTCTACCACTCAATTTTTCGTATATTTTTGCGACTTTCCTGGCCGCCGATCTGTAATCTGTGAGTTTTCCACCAAATATGTTAATGAAATACTTGTCATATTTCACAGTTAAACCTCTTGAAATAGACCCAGGATTATCACCATTTCCATACAGGGGCCTTATTCCAGCAAAGGAATAGCTTATATCATTTTTTTCCAGGTCCTTATAAATGCGCCTAGCACTCTGAATTATATAATCCACATCTATCTCTGAAATATTGAAATCATTAGGATCATCAACAAAGTTATCAGTTGTGCCAATGATCGTAACTTCTCCTCTGGGTATTATGAACATCTGTCTCCTATCCAGATGACTTCTGAAAACTATAGCATCTGTGGTTGGAGCCTTTTCATGAGGCACAACAATATGAATCCCCTTACTTAGCCTGAGATTAACATTATTACCATTTTCCAGATTTCTATAAACCTGACCCGACCAGGGACCAGCTGCATTTATACAAATCCGTGCTTTAACATTGAATTCGCGATTCTTAACTCTGTCCATTACCCTTAGTTCAATCAAATTTTCAGTAGGAGTGGCATTGAGAACTTCGCAGTAATTTAAGCATTTTGCCCCGTGAATTACTGAAGATACAATATTGTATATGGTCAATCTGCAGTCATCGGAGAAAGCATCTCTATAGGTGAAATATCCAGCGACTTCCTTTCCATACTCTCCATTATTTTTTGACATTCTGGGAACACTTATTCGTTTGCTCAAAATATTATAGATAAAAAGTCCTGCTCTCATAGTCCTTTTTTTCCACGAATATGGATCTATCAATATCCTGAAATTCATATATTTCACTATATTCGTGTTTCTTGCCAGATAATCTCTTTCCCTGAGTAAAGTTTTAACTTCGCGAAATCTAAATTCTGCAAGATACCTTAATCCGCCATGTATCAGTTTGGAAGACCCAGAACTGGTACCAGAAGCAAAATCATTTCGTTCAAGTAAGATAACTTTAACACCATTCTCGGAAAGTATATTGGCCACACCTGCACCAGTAATGCCTCCACCGATTATGGCAACATCGTAAATATCCTGATCCTGAGTGTTGATACAATTCTCTCTTGTATCTCTGTTAAAGGGGGGAGTGATTGCATCCTGCATGCAGGGGAAATATCCAGTCAGGATAAAATGTTTTAACTGCATATGGATTTAGGTAAAAATGGGATTCAACATCATTGGTCATAGAGGAGTACCTGATTCGTTTCCTGAGAACAGCATGAAATCGTTCCAGCAGGCGAAAAACTGCGGTTTATATGGCATAGAACTTGATGTACAGATCACTAAAGATAGCAAGATTGTCGTTTTCCATGATTCTACGCTTAAAAGGGTAACCGGTGCTGAAGGCTCTGTCAGCGACTATTCGTATTCAGAGATTTCTAAACTTAATTTACTGGAAAGTGATCAGAAGATACCTCTACTTGGAGATGTGCTGAAGAAATTCCAGGATTTGAAGATATTTATAGAACTTAAGACAAGGGATGAATTTGGGAACAGGATAAATGAGGGTCTCGAGACTGCACTTCATAACACCCTGCAGAATTTTAGCAAGGAGAATCTAATCCTGATATCCTTTGACGTCGTGGCCATAAGGGAAATGAAGGAGATGAACCTTAATTATAGAACAGGACTGGACATAGGCGAGGAAACCAGAATTATGCTGGATAGTATGCTGAAATCCAAGGTGCCAGGATTTATAGATTGCATTCTCCCTCAGTTTTCTTTGCTAAGTTATCCAGAATACAGTGAACTTAATAGACTGGGAAAGAAAATAATTCCGTGGACTATAAATGATAAAAAGGAACTAAATGTTTTAAGGACAATGAATATTGACACATTTCTCTCAGATCGTGGATGTGATCTCCTGAGAGAAATTGAAGAAAATTAAATCTATTTCTCATTTCTTCTTATCCTTCAAGGCTGCCCTGGCTGCTGATAATCTTGCAATTGGAATCCTGTATGGAGAAGCCGAAACATAATCCAGTCCAATCTTATGGCAGAATTCTATTGTTTCAGGGTCTCCTCCCTGTTCTCCACATATCCCAATTTCAAGGTTTTTGTTTCCCTTTCTTCCTCTTTCCACGGCCATCTTCATTAGTTCGCCCACACCTTCGGCATCCACAGTCCTGAATGGATCATTTGGTACTATTTTTTCCTCGAGATATTTTGCCATGAATTTTCCCTCCGCATCGTCTCTGCTGTAACCGAATGTCATCTGAGTCAGATCGTTTGTGCCAAAGGAAAAGAAATCAGCATAAGCAGCGATCTTATCTGCGACCACACAAGCTCTTGGTATCTCAATCATCGTTCCAAATTTATAGCTGATATTGTAGTGACCTTTTTCATCAAGAGCCACCTTCTCCAATCTCTCCCTTAGAATCGATAGCTCTCTCTCCGTGCCAACAAGGGGTATCATTATTTCAGGTATGATCTTCTTTCCTTCGCTCATTACGTTTATTGCAGCCCTTATGATCGCCCTTACCTGCGTTTCATAAATCTCAGGGAAACTTATCCCAAGTCTGCATCCCCTGAATCCAAGCATTGGATTGAATTCTTCCAGCGACCTAATAACACCCAGCATCTCATTCTCTCGATTTATACCTGTCATTAGCTCGTCGATTTCTTTCAGTTCGTTTGCCTTTATCATTTTAATTTTCAGTGAGTATATCCTGTTCAGCACTTCCTCCTTATCTGGCAGGAACTCGTGCAGGGGCGGATCGAGTAATCTTATGATCACCGGGAAGCCTTCCATTGTCCTGAAGAATTCTGTGAAATCTGAAATCTGCATCGGAAGCAGTTTTGTGAGATTGAACTGCCTGTCTTCAGCATTTTTGCTCATAATCATAGATCTCATTATTTCTATTCTGTCACCACCAAGAAACATCCTCTCTGTTCTGGCCAGCCCAATTCCCTCACCACCGTTTCTCCTGGCAATTATTGCCTCCTCCGGAGTATTGGCATTAGATCTTATACCTAATTTTCTGTATGTATCAGACCACTTCAGTAGAACCTCTATGTGCTCCCCTACCTGAGACTCCTCGAGATCTGTAACACCAAGAAGGAATTCTCCATTGGTACCATCAACGGTTATAATATCACCCTCTCTCAGAATGGTTCCATCTATGGTAAGAGACCTTTCCCGGACATTAACCTTCATGGATTCTACACCAACCACTGCAGGTTTTCCCATGGCTCTCGAGACGACAGCCGCATGTGATGTCATACCACCCTTCTGGGTTAGGAAACCTTCAGATACTGACATTCCTCTCACATCATCTGCTGTGGTTTCTGGTCTTACCAGAATTACCTTAACCTTATTCCTAGAAAGTTCCACTGCCCTGTCTGATGAAAATACTATCTGCCCTATGGCTGCTCCCGGCGAGGCAGCAAGTCCATGGCCCAGAACTCTCTCCTTCCCACTCTTCTTAACCTGTGGATGGAATAGTATATCAAGAGATTCAGGTGAAACTCTTAACACTGCTTCCTCCATGGTTATCAATCCTTCCTTTGCCATTTCAACGGCTATCCTCACAGTGGCCCTTGCACTTCTCTTACCATTCCTTGTCTGCAGCATGAAGAATTTTCCATTCTCAATTGTGAATTCCATATCCTGCATGTCTCTGTAATTTTTTTCAAGGATTTCCGCTGATTTAACAAAGTCTCTGTAGGCATCAGGTAGCTGTTTCTCTAGCTCTGAAATTTTTCTCGGTGTTCTTATTCCTGCTACAACATCCTCACCCTGTGCATTCAGAAGGTATTCGCCGAAAAGTTCTTTTTCTCCAGTGTTGGGGTTTCTGGTAAACGCAACACCGGTTGCTGAATTATTACCTGTGTTACCGAATACCATGCTTACGATGTTTACAGCTGTTCCAAGATCATTGCTTATTTTATTGATCTCCCTATATGCAATTGCTCTTGGTGAATTCCATGAATTAAAAACTGCTTCTATGGACAGAAACAGCTGTTTTTCAGGATCCTGTGGAAAGGTCTTCCCGTGTTTTTTGTATACTTCATCAAATTCCTTTCCTATCTCTTCCAGTTCATCAGCCTTCAAATCGGTATCATTTTTCCTTCCATACTTTTCCTTTTTTTCCTGAATAATTTCCTCGAACTCGTCATGGGGCAGGTTATAGACAACAGTTCCAAACATTTGCTTTAACCTTCTATAGGAATCCAGGGCAAATCTTCTGTTTTTAGTGGATTCAGTAAGTCCTTTTAGAGATCTATCATTCAAACCCACATTCAGAATGGTATCCATCATTCCAGGCATGCTAATGGGTGCTCCTGATCTCACTGAAACAAGTAGAGGATTTTTATCGCTACCAAAACCCTTTCCTGTCTTTTTTTCCAGAACCTTCATATTTTCTTTTATGGAATCATTTAGACCTTCGGGCATCTTATTACTCTTCTGATAGGCAATGCATGCTTTGGTTGTAATGATAAAACCATCAGGAACGTTTAATCCCAGCTTTTTCATTTCTGCAAGACCTGCTCCCTTGCCACCCAGAAGGTTTGCCATTTCCTTTCCTCCCTCTTCAAAAGTATAAATATACCTGTTTCCCTGTTCTTTCATGATATAACCATATTTTATGACTTATAAATGTTCACCTGATCAAAATCAGGAATAGAAAAAAAGTACTTTTTTATCAGTCATAGAATATATTTTTAAGAAATAAGTATTGAATTTAAGTCCATGATTACATAAGGTTTTAATATGTACAGACATACCCTGCAAACTTCCCATGGAAAGGTTTCTTTCCTTTTCAGGGAGGGCGAAAAATACATCATACTTTTACATGGCCTTGGAGGTCTTGGCAACAACTTTATGAAAATATCATCCTGTATTCCCGAATCATATGGCGTTATTCTACCTGATCTCCTTGGACATGGGCAATCGGCTAAACCTCATGATATTAAAGTTTCAGATCAGGCCGAAATGATCCATGAACTCATAGACGGTCTGGATGTCAGTGAGTTCTTTATGGGAGGAAACTCATATGGTGGCTGGGTTGCCCTTTTTTACGAAATCAAGTATGGAGATTCTCAGGGACTGATCCTGATTGATAATGCAGGAATAAACCCCACAGTTGGTGATCAGGGTCAGGAAAGCGTGGAAAAATTTATGCTTCGGCTTGAAAGGGTAAGTCCTAAAAACGACATGGAAATAATGAGGGAAATAGTAGAAAATAATACTGGAAGCCAATGTAAGGTAAATGAAGAAATGCTAAAAACGATCAAAAAGAGAACACTTATTTTATGGGGAGAAAAAGATCAAATGATCCCTGTTGAGTATGGAATACAAATGAACCATAACATGCAGGGTTCAAAACTGGAAATCATCAAGGATGGCACACACACCCCTCATGTATCATCAAGTGAAAATGTATGTCGGTCAATAATTAATTTTCTTGACGGGGAATGAATAGATACCCGGATCTTCTTCGTGTCTTTGAGTGAATTTATCATTTATATTTCCAGTGCTGAAGGAAACACTTTTCCTTCTTTCCTTCCCAAAATTTGTTTTTTTAATTCTTACACCGTCATCTTCTACATAGGTCTGGACAAATACGGAATCCCCGTTGAACTGTTCCGTAAGGGAATTAAGTGATAAAACTGCAATCCTGTTCTCCAGTGCCCTTGTAACCATATACTGATGCCATTCCTCATGAAAATCTCTGCGAATCAGTGATGGGTTGAAGATTATTCTAACACCATTTAGTGAACTTATCTTTGAGAAGAATGGAAAATCAAGATCATAACAAACTGGCACTGAAAATGTTAGATCTTCGCCTGAGAATACCTTTATAACCCTTCCTGGAGTAATCCTCGATTTTTCCCTGTTAAATGGTACTATTTTGTCCTGATATCCAACCATCCTGCCTTTGTGATAAACATACGACCTGTTGTATAAGCTTTCTCTTTCTCTCACAATCAGTGAACCTGCTATTAAGGTTACTCTCCTTGAAATTTCCCTAAAAGTTTCAAAAAGGTCAGAATCCTTCTGTTCATCCACAGGATCAATTATAAATCTCTCCGGGAAGACAACAAAGGAGTTTTTTATAAATTCACCAGATATATCAATGGATCCTTCAATAAACTGTTCCTTCTTCACTGTTTCTAACTGGTATCCGGTAATCTCAACGTTTTTCAATGATTCCATCACCTATTTTAATTAGTATTGAAGCCAGCTCTTCCTTTTCCATCTCCTTCTCCATCAACTTTTTTTCTCCATCATAAATGATATATTTGTTCCTGCTTATGCCAAAGGGTCTTTCCTGGACAAGATTCACCACTGTTACACGATCTGAATTTTCAGGTACATAATTTCTGTCTGTTAGCTTGAATCTGATTATAGGAATGTTAAGATTGAATTTTTTCATGACTCCTTCCATTTTATCTACAAGTTTCTCTCTAGGTTTCATAACCAGATTTACAGATTTTTCACTTCTTATCTTTTTCTCACTCTTTTCTACAGTAAAGTCTGAAAGTGCGGCAGGTATTGCTATGAGATCTATTTTTTGATCTCTTATAGATTCTTCAACTATTCTGTAATAGTCATCTGTCTGTTCACATTTTATAAATTCACAATAATAGGGAATCCTGTGTTCAGAATTCCCCACATAAATGATCCTGCCATAACCATCACGATATGCCTCTCTGGCAATGCATACACCAGTATAACCGGAACTCCTGTTTGTCAGGGACCTAACAGGATCGATTGAAACCTCACTTTTGCCAGAAATGATCAAAATGGTTCTACTGTTGTTACCTCTTCTAACTATTGTATCTATAATCTCTTCAGACCACATTATCTTTGCTTTGCCATCTTCTACTCTGGGGGAAACAAAATCCACTCCAAAGCCCTTAAGCCTGACAATATTTTCCTGAAGAATAGGGCTCTCATACATTTCCATGTGCATTGCCGGTACGATCACGGTTCTTATCCCGGTGCCAAGAGCGTTTGCGAATATTGTGCTTGCAGTATCGTCAGCAATTCCTCCCGCGAATTTACCGATCATATTGTACGTGGAAGGGCACACAAGAAGAATGGTATTTGATCTATCTCCATCGAAAAGACTAATATGCTCCATATTGCCTGTTAAGTTAGTTATTATAGGTTCTTCTGAGGCCCACTCCATGGTTTCTTTTCCAATGATCTGTGTTGCACTATCAGTTAATACGACCCTTATTCTTGCGCCACTCCTTTTCAGGTCCCTCACAATGTCCGGGGTTCTGTAGGCAGAAATACTACCACTAACAATCATTACTATATTCTTACCACTCAAAAGTTCGTTGATTTCCATTAAATATCACCTTGATATGGCCCATATTCCGTGTGCAGTTGCCACTGTATTATCACTCTGATCATCAATGCTCATTTCTATAAAGGCATGTCTACCACCTTCTCTATTAACCCTGGATGTTATGATACAGTAATCTCCGGTCAGTGGTGTGAGAAATGTAACGTTAAGAGAGAGCGTGAATGCATTGAAGACATCTGGAATGGTGAATACTGAAAGAGCGCCAGAAATATCGAATAATCCTGCAATTATACCTCCGTTCACAACATCACCCATCCTCATAAATCGATCTTCAAGAATGATTTTTAGTTTTACCTCTCCATTTTTCTCTGAGAGAATCTCAATTTTGAAATTTTTCATGAAGTTATCAGATTCTATAAGCGTTCTGAGTCTTGATTCAGGAGACATATTCAGTCAAATACTTGAGAATATTTATACTATCGCAGCAAATTTTTTTAATAATTGGCGTTTTCCCATAATATGAAAATGGATTTGTTCTCATAGAAAATATTCACATGATAAATTAGTCACGTTCCAGTAACAAGCAGCACAAAACACGACGGAAGTGATTTTAAATGACTGTAAAAAAATCAAAGAATGAGAAATCCAGATTGCACTTGATATTCCAACATCATTTCATATTTTTAGGCGACTTAATATCAATAATTTGCTTGTTTTGCCTTAAGAGTTATGTAATTCAAAAATATTTTATCTTTTATATAATATAATTTCGCAACAGAGAATTTAAGTATGTTTCAGTGCTATTATTTTTTATGACCTTCATAGTGAACTTCGACCGTTTTCTTATGGGATTTACTCTGGCCTCTCATATACTTATTGTTACAATGAGTATAGGACTGAGTATTATTGTATCACTGGCAGAGTATATTGGAATAAGGAGGAAAGATCCATACTACGAAGCACTGGCAAGGAGGTTGACAATTGCACTTGTTGTCTTTTTTGCCATAGGTACTGCCAGTGGAACCGTCCTTGCTGTTGAACTTTTTGCACTATGGCCAAGCTTTATGGTTGTGGTGGGAAAGGTAGATATTTTGCCTTTCTATTATGAAGTTTTTGCATTCCTTCTAGAATCTATCTGTCTTGTTCTTTATTTCTACTACTGGGACTTTTATAAAAACAGATATAAACACTGGGTTCTTTCTTTGATGGTTGCTGTAGGAACCGTTATGTCAGCTCTTTTTATAACCATGATAAACGCATGGATGAATACGCCTGCTGGTTTTAACATACCATATTATCTCAAGACTGGCATCTTAACTGATATCAATCCACTTGCTGCAATAGCTGCCCCATCAGTGCTATATGAAGATCTTCATGTTGTTACTGCCACAGTAACTGCCGGTGTCTTCCTAATAGGCGCATATCTTGCATACAGTTTCCTGAAGGCAAAAAGTGAGGACCTAAAAATCTTTTACAGAAAGGGACTGAAACTCGTTGCGTCCGTTGGACTTATTTCAATAGCTTTAGCCGGAATAAGTGGTAGTCTTGCAGCCTCACAGCTAATAGTGTTGCAGCCATTAAAATATGCTGCAATTGAACTTGATCTTCACAGTACAACCAGCGGTGCAGAAACGCTTGGTGGGATTTTAGTATCGGGAAGAATACTGTACGCCATCACCATACCAAAGCTGCAAAGTCTGCTTGCTTTTCCGCAGACTCTGGGGAAAGGCACACTTCCAGGACTGGACCAGTATCCGCAAAGTTTATGGCCACCACTTTTTATTCATCTAACATTCGATACAATGGTAGGCGGAGGATTTCTGGTGGGCCTCTTTGCCCTGTATCTAGTATGGAGATTATTAAGAAAAAGATCAATCACAACTAAAATTGGTTTATACGGGATGATAGTATCAGGATTACTTCTAATTCTGGTGTACGACAGCGGATGGGTCACAGACGAGGTTGGAAGGCAGCCATGGATCATATACAATGTTATGACTGTTCAGTCCGCTGCAAATACGTCCTCGTCAATAATTCCACTTGGCATAGCCATAATGATTTTCTATTTCATAGTCGTGCCATTTAGTTTCTATTTTGCAAGCAGGGTCCTAAGGCACGAGTCCGTTCAATCTGAAATTGAAAGAGCGAGAGGGTTGAAATGACAGGATCAGTTAACGTTGAAGTAATAGTAAATATACTAGTATTTTCAATCTTTTTTACAAGTGCATCCACTGAACTAATGGCAGCATCAGCTATTCTTTTTAAATATAAAGAGAGCCAGACAAAGGTTTTTGGGTTCCTTTTACCAATCTGGGAGATAACTGGAACCCTCTTTGTTTTCTATGTGGTGAATCTTGAAGGTCTTGTACCTGACGTTCTTCCTCTCCTTGCATTTTCTTTCATTTCTTATATACTGATATTTCTCATACTTTATGTGCTTCGCAACTCTATAATCATATTCGCAGAAATGATCTGGAAAAACAGAGTTATAAACAAAAAAACACTCTATTCAATTTATGCACTTGTCACCTTTGTACTAGGGGCAATGATACTCCTGATTTATGCAAGCTTTATTGGAGGACATGGAATAAACTATACTGCAAGAACATTCAATCTGCTGAATTTTATAACATTCCTGCCAGATGATGGATTCATAATTGGTATTGCAATATTGCTCTTTGGAATGGCATCCATATTTTATGACCTGAAGGTAAATCGCTTTTTACCACTGCTTGTTATTGTTGTGGGTCTGATAATTTCAGGTGTTGCACTTCGTGGTCTTGGTGATTACAGCAACAGTACTCTTCCCGTCGTATCACTTATCCTGTTCCTGCTAATCCCAATTCTCTGGATCCTAGAACCAACGAGGAAGTATATAACAAACAAATTGGTATTTCAGGGAATTTTTGCCGTATCCATATTCATTGTGGCATTTTCTCAATATCCTTACCTTCTGGGTAGAACTCTAAATATTACGACAATACTGAACAACACAGCGATGCAGACAGAAATGTTCTATGCAACCATAGTAGGTGGAATTATTTTGTTCGTACTGACGTTCTTCTTTTACGATATATATTTCGAGAAGGGGAAGCAAAAGGAAATGGATCAACAGAAAAATGCTGGAAGTTGATATTATTAATCTATAACATCAGTTGAGAAATTTCAACATTTTTTCCATAGTGGACTGGAGAAGTTCTGGTGGCAGTTTCCCGTGGGTATAATAAGAATAAGAATCAAATCCCCATTTCATAAGATGTGCCAGTGGTCCATTAACGGTTTTATCCACATGACCACCAAAGAGAGTATTGGAAAGTATAAGAGTAGCCTCAACTCCCCCTCTATTCATTATACAGAATATTTCTGGCTTAAACTCAATGATTTCACCATTTCCATTTATTTCTTTCATTAGAGAAGATACTGCTACATCTGCCTGAAGCACTGCTATATGTCCAAGTTTTGGCATTGAGAGGGTATTGCAGTCACCAACCACGAAAATATTATGATGTTGAGGGTGTCGCATTTCCAGGTCAGTTTTGATAAATCCATATTCATCACCAAGACCTGAATTCTTTATCACTTCTGGTCCTGTATATGGTGGGATTACAAGGGTAAGATCGCTGGGAAGCTGTGTGCCATCCTCAAAAATAACTGACTTTCCCTCTATACTTTTCAGCACTTTCTCTGTGATTACCTTGATTTCCTTCTTTGAAATCACAGATCCAACTTTTTCATGAATTCGAGGACCAACATCATCGAAAAACACCTTTCCAGGAGTAAAAACTGTTATGGTGGTAATTTCTCTCAGATCTCTTTCTCTGAGGAAAAAATCAAGCATGAACATTATCTCTCCAATTGGTCCTTCGCATGGTGCATCCAGTTTTATCTCAGTTGATTTTTCATCCCAGTTAGTCTTAGATGCTCCAATGACCACATTCCCCCCCTTAAAATTGTTAATTGCATCCCACATTTTTGGTGCATGTTCATCATCACAAACTGAGTATGCATGTTCCTCAAAACCTGAAATAGCCTCGTAATCCTTTACAGCTCCAGTTGCAATTACGAGATAGTCGTAATTTATAAGATTTCCATTTAAGAGCTTCACCTCGTTTTTCTCAGCAAATATCTGTTCCACTCTGGAGTTAATAAATTCTATATTATTTTTTTTAGCGATCTTACCAATTGGAATCTGAGTGTGAGCCACTGGCTTACCTGCAAGTGCAACTTCAACAAGAGACGGCTTTTCCAGACTCGTGGTTCTCATATCTATTAAAGTAATTTCGAATTTTTTACCAATCTCTTTTTTCACATCATATAAAAATCTCAATCCACCAAATCCTGCACCAATTATCACAATTCTTTTCTTTTTATCATTATTATGCTGGTATTGTTCCATGTTTATATGAAATCTTTCATAACACTAATACTTGTTGAAATATAATTTAGAATGTGAATTGATTCGGGAGCAATTGAAATGATTCCAAATCATGGCTGTAATCTAATGTTTTACCTAAAACAAAACAAGTCTCATGTATTCTTTCAATTTACTTGATAAAATTATCCAATATAAGATGATAATAATTGGAAAACAATAATAAGACATAAGGCATATTTAGGTATGGATGCTATCTCCTCACGACTTGAAAAGGTTGCTGAAATGCTGAAGATGTTTGGTCTTTCATCCTACGAGGCACAGGCTTTTTCTGCACTGATATATCACGGGGTTGCCAATGCTGATGTGATTGCAGATACCGCAAAGATACCCAGAACATCAGCATATAAGGTTATGGAATCTCTAGTGGAAAAGGGATATGCCAAAGAAACAGAGGGAAGACCCAAGATGTTTAAGCCAGAGACACTTGAAGATATAAGAAAGAGAATAGAAACTAGGGTGCAGGACCTGTTTTCAGAGATGAGGCAGATTGAGGACAATGTGCCTTCCAAGGGGGATCCACAGCTGGTTTACACAATTTACGGAAGATCAAAAGTTATGAGCAAAATAGCAGAACTGATCAACCTTGCTGACAAGGAACTGTATATCTGTACACCAATGGTGAAAGAAATAAGGATGGAGATGAAGAAGAACATAGAAAATGCAATGAGGAGAAATGTCAAGGTGATCTTTGTTACACCACCCAATAAAAGAGTTCCGCAGAACGCTCAGATATTTAGAAAGGAGGGTTTAATTGCAACAGACGTTGTTGCAGACAGATCAAGGGCACTTCTTGCAGGCCCCGATCTTAATGCATGTGGCTATACAGATAATCCAGCACTTGCGCTGCATGTATTCCAGTTTGTTCAGATGATAATTGATAGCAGCGATTTTAACGCAAAGGAAGAGTGAAAAATGAAAATTACAGATGTTAATAATATAGGTGGCCATCTATCAACCTCAAAGGGAATAGATGCAACCCCAGAAAGAGCACGTGAATTTGGTTTTAAAAGTTATCAAGTTTTTACCAAGAGTCAGATGCAGTGGAAGGCAAAACCACTTGATGAGGAAACTGTAAAGAAGTTCAAGAAAGAGAAAATGGAAAACGGAAACCCTACTGTAATGGTTCACGCATCATACCTTCTAAACACAGCCAGCAGTGATGAGTCTCTTAGGGAGAAGGTAAGGGAAGCCTTCAGAACAGAAATAGAAAGAGCTGATAAGCTTGGAATGGAGCTTTTAACATTTCACCCAGGATCATTCAAGGATGCAACACTAGAGATAGGAATAGCCAACGTTTCTAATATGTTAAATGATGTTATAACTCCAGATCAGAGTGTCAAGGTACTGATTGAAAATAGCGCCGGTCAGGGAAACAGTGTTGGCAAAACATTTGAAGACATCGCAAAAATAATTGATAAGGTAGAAGAGAAAGACAAAGTTGGTATTACGCTGGACACCTGTCACACATGGGCATCTGGATATAATTTTGCGGAAGAGACTGGCTATGGTCAGATGATCGATGAAATTAAGAGAACAGTAGGCCTAGAAAGAATAAACGGATTTCATCTTAACGACAGCAAAAAAGGACTCGGGGAACACACTGACCGGCACGAAATGATAGGAAAGGGTACCGTTGGAGTGAATGGATTCAGATTTTTAATGAAGGATAGAAATTTCCAAAAGGTACCAATGATCTTTGAAACTCCACTGGGTGAAGACGGATATATGAGTGATATCGAAGCTTTAAATCAATTGCTGAAATAAGGGAGAACATTGATTCTCGAAACATTTGTACCAACAATTTATAAGAACGGGTTAGGAAGGGTTACTTCTCCTCCCTTTGATATGATCACTAAGGCTACAGAGAAGGAGCTGAAGAAAAACCCATATAACATAGTCAATCTAAAGGACTGCAAGGACCCGGAAGAGGCAAGAAAACTATTCAATAAATGGCTGGAAGAAGGTGTTCTCAGTAAAAATAACAGTCAGGGGTTCGTAGTGTTGAAGCAGGTCTTTATGGAAGGGGGAGTTCAAAGGGAAAGATATGGAGTAATTGGCATCATAAATTTACTGGAGCCGGAAAACTGCCTTATACCTCATGAAAACATAATTACAAAACTAGTCAATCAAAGAGAGAAACTCATAGAAAGAATGGAATATCAAACAGAACCTGTATTTGTTGTAAGTGAGCAAACAAATCTGAATTCAACCCTCAGATCTATAATGTCAGAGCAAAAATGTGAGAGAGTCTATGAAGAGCCAGAAGGGGTTTTCAACAGCATTTGCATTCTTTCAGATCCTGTTAAAATTGGTAAAATACAGGAAGTTCTAAAGGGGGATATAGGAATTATTGCCGACGGTCACCACAGGACAAAGGCAATGCTATCTCTTTCAAAAAAATATGGGGAAGATGTCCAGTTTTTTAATCATCTATTCGTTTTTGTTACTTCCCTCAGATCGGAGAGCATATTTATTGCTCAGGTTCACAGAATAGTGGATTATAACGAAGATATAATGAAGAGAATTCGTGAAAAATTTATTCCTGAAAAAACAGGAGAAAGTTTGGATTTAAAATATCCTGTTATAATTCATGGAGAATCAAAATATTTACTCAAGCCAAAGACCGAAATGAAATACTGTGACTATCTGGATGCTATAGATAATTCCATTAAAAGAGGTTCCAGCAGGGCTGGAATAAAATATACTTATATCAGTGAAGAGGCAGAGAATGATATAAGAAATGATCCAAATAAAATGGCATTCATGATGCCACCCTGGGATAAGGAGGGATTTGTGCAAACACTGAAAAGAGGGTATGTATTGCCTGCAAAATCAACATATTTTTACCCGAAAATTCCATCAGGGATTGCATTCTACGGTCTGGATGCACAGGAATGCCGCTGTGGCTTAGTTGGTAGAGCAGCTGATTCGTAATCAGCAGGTCGGGGGTTCAAATCCCTCCAGCGGCTTAGTTCAAAATAGGCAAATCGGCCCATAAACTTAATAAATGTTTTTTGAAGGTTTTACACACGTTTATAGTTTCCGATGGCAACACGAATTCACCATCCTCTATTATTACGTATTATTATAGAGATTACCACATGGACTTCAAACTTTCATTTAAGGTGATTCCTAAGTTGTTTCACGTTACCAAGGTGTGATTACAAGTCCTACCAATATTCATTCTGGACTCAGGAATCGTGAGACAATCTGGTCATATGGTTCCTCAAAGGAGTCCAACAGTAGCTTATATCCCTTTCTCTTCATCTCCTCCGATGCTTTTTTAATGTCCTCTACTTCAAACTCTAGCCACACTTGGGGTTTAGGTATATCTAACGACCAAATTTTAGTTCCGAAGCAATCCTCCGCCGAAAGAGAGAGCGGCCAAATAGCAAACCCTTTTGAGCCCTCGACATTTTGGGCATGCATATATCCTCTACCATATTCATTAAATTTGATCTCCAAATCCTCTGCATAGAGTTTTCTAGTTGAAGACAGGTCATCTGGAATTGGTCAGAATCCAGTTATGAATAATACTTTCATTGGATAAACTAAACCTCTAGCTATAATAAATGTATACACATTTTCATGCTTGTTGATTGATGATTCCCGAACTTCCTTCTGCCTCTTGGTAATCCCCCCAAGAACTCCCTTCCGTTCTGCATTATTACCTTTCTCAGCTTATGCTACTCCAGCAGCATCTTCTACAGAGTATTTATTCCATAGTCCGGATGATCTTATTTGTGTCAGGATTATTCATCAGATAGATATTGAAATGAGGTTCACGAACATCTCCCTTTCCAGTGCATCCATGCCTTGAACCCTTACTGGTTCCTATCCTGTAAATGTCTTGGATGACATGAAGAGCTTCTCTACAGTACCTCTTATCCTCAAATGGAATTTGAAATCGTTTAAGGACATTTCAAACTAAGGGGGCACTTTATGCTATTTACAGAGGCAATTGAAATCAATGTCGATTCCAATCAGGAAAAAAGCAACAAAAATTTTTAATACACAGATATGTATGTATATCTACATATGTCCACCAAAAACATTGCACTCAGAGATGACGTATACAAAAAATTGAAAGAGGTAAAAGGGCCAAACGAGAGCTTTAGTGATGCAATAGAAGAGTTGTTGAAAAGGAAAGGAAGTCTCTTACCTCTTTGGAGTTCATTATCTGAATCAGAGGCCATTGACCTGATTGAGACAGACTTAAAGGCAATTAGAAATGGAGCTAAGATTAGAGCATGATTCTTTTTGACACTTCAGCCATAATAGATTTCTTAAAAGGTGGAGTGAAAACCAAGTCTATAGTGGAGGAAATAGAGAGTAATCGGGAGAGCGTATATACTACAGTAATTTCTCAATATGAACTATTTACCCCAGTTTTTCACAAGGGAATGAAAGTTGAGGAGAGGAATATTAGGAGTTTTCTCAGACGATCTAT
Source organism: Thermoplasmatales archaeon (assembly GCA_027316895.1). Taxonomy (GTDB): domain Archaea; phylum Thermoplasmatota; class Thermoplasmata; order Thermoplasmatales; family Thermoplasmataceae; genus Cuniculiplasma. Next base: position 367,328 of record DAHVFT010000001.1, read on the forward strand.
TGTATTTCCACTTGATCAGAATTCTGCCGAAGAGGCATCTCGCATAATGGGAAGACTATTTAAACTTGGTCTTCCAATTAATGCACTTGATACTCTGATAGCTGGCATCGCGATCGAAACGGGAACAGATAGAATAGTTACACTTGATCGAGATTTTATACAGATTGCAAAGGTAACTGACCTTGACATGATAATCATATAAAACTTCAGATGGAGTAACTTGATACATTGCCACTAAATCCTGAACCTGAATCTTTAAGGAAATAGAAAGTTTCCAGATAAATCAATTTCTCCTCTCTAAAGACGCATATGTTTGTAATTATTAATCAGCAGGTCTGAGGTTAAAATCCATCCGATGGCTCTTTTCTTACTTTCCGAAGTTTCATACATTCAACAAAGGTCCATTTACAATGAAATTAATTGTATAATCTAAACTAAAACAATATATCCCGAAAAAAAGGTTGAAGCAGATTACGAATAGTTAGACCTTAAAAAGAGGTTCCACCAGAAGCTATCTGAAGTATGCATGAAAACAGAAAACGGATGAAATAAAAAAACGTTTGAAAAATTCATATTAGTCTTTAAAATACCTTTAGCTAGCACTAACACACTGGATAGTTGTTAACGAAGTCATTTTCTCAAGGCAATCAGCATTGCTTGCTGGTAGAAGAATAAAGCCGGAGTTTATATATTCTCTAGTTATGGACGAAGGGTAAAGCAGATGAGTGGTGATGGAGTTCAAAAGAAAGGCACCTATTGTAAATCCGATGCTTCAGGCGTTATTCCCAGGGTGGACCCGGCAAAATGTGAAGCGAAGGGTGAATGTGTAAAAGTCTGCCCATATGAGGTTTTTGAAATCAGACCCAGAACATCCAGTGAAATTTCAGGTCTGAATTTTCTCGGACGCATAAAAGCAAGGGCTCACGGAAACAGGATTGCCGGCACTCCTGGTCTGGACAGATGTCACTCTTGCAGCGATTGCGTTACGGCATGCCCTGAGAAAGCAATAAGATTGGAGCCGAGAAACTGATGGCATCCCGCGGAGCCATCTTTACATGAACCGGATACCAACAGGAAAGGCAACAGCTGATCCATGCATATGACGAATCACATTGGGAAATCCTCGAAATGACCGTCCCGTTATGAATGAAGCCTGGATAAACAATATCATCCAGAATAAGAAATGGCAGCTTCATTCTTTATTGACTTCCCTGTCTGAGTTTCTAGATAATATCTGTCTGCTCTCTATGGATTTTTTGCTAAATTCAAATATCATTTTCTGGATTACTATCTGGAAACTCTTTCATACTGTTATTCCCGAAAGGTATGAGAGTATGATCCTCAGGAAGAAGCCAGATGTGCCATCGTAACAATTCGGCAGGTAAATCCTCACCACGAAGGCCATGGTTTAGACAAAAATTCAGTTTCAATAATACAGGGAGAGCTTATAAACGAAATTGATGGCGATCTAGGCAAATGGACAAGTTCTGTCCAGGTTTTTCCTTATTTGGTCAAGGAGAATTCCAAAAATGATTTGGATACTAGTGGAATCAATGAAATGGATCGTTATGATTAAATTCTAAGATGAGGATTCTAATCTTTACATCATAAGGGAGATTCTTCTTCCTTTCCTCGCACATATAATAATATCTAACTTTAAGTCTATAAATCCTGGTTCAATATATTGGGAGACACTTCTGGTGATATATTTTTGGTTATTTTCATCTATAAGATTATACTTTTTATTATCCCCATCAAAAAAAGTAATATTCTTTTTAAGCATACCATACAGAATTTCATAATAAATAAAGAAAAAATTTGATGATCTGAATATAATGATTGAAAGTTTTGGAGTATTCTCTTTGATAGGTATAATTACCGGAGTTCTAACCGGAATTACAGGCTCAAGTGGTGTAATTGTTGTTGTTCCCGCAATGACTTTTCTGGGATATAGTTTCCATATTGCAGTTGGCACTAGTCTTCTAGTAGATGTGATAACAACTTCATCCGTTGTTTATGTGTATTCCAGAGGAAAGAGAATTGACTGGAGGATAGGATTAATTCTTGGTGGTGGAGCCCTTATAGGTGCTCAAATAGGTGCACACGTAGCAATTTTCATAAGTGACAGACCACTTGAAATAGTATTCACAATAATGGCATTATTGATGGCAGCGCAATCCTTTAGAAGGGCAAAGAAAGGTCTTTCTCTGACCAGAAAGCAGATTTCTCATCCATATCTGGCAGGATTGGTAATCAGTATACCAATAGGAATACTAGCCGGCACTCTGGGAACAAGTGGAGGAATTATGTTCATCGCAGTAATGATGATTCTCTATTCCATGGATCCAAAAACTATGGTGGGTACTGCAACATTAGCCATGTTTGTATCTGCCATAAGCGGATCCACAGGTTATTTCCTTCTCAATAGTATTGACATTTTTGGAGGTATACTAATTGGAGCTATCTCCCTCATTTCTGGGTTTTATTTTGCCAAACAGGCACTCAAGATGAAGGATAGCACCATATACTATTTTCTTGGAATAGTTTTTATCGGTGTTTCTTTACTTGAAATCATAACTATACTAAGGGTATAGACAGGTGTGACTCTTTCTTATGAAAATTAATATTATCCCTGATAATGACGATAGAAATGTTTAAGCAATAACGACTTGCAAAGTATAAAAAAATAAAAAGGGGCTGTTTTTGACACTTTATTTCAGGTAATGTTTCTTAATGGAATTATTTTTCAAAATTTAATATTATATTCCTGATCTGATACTTTCCATATTCTATGGAATCATTCACTTTTCCTCTTTTATCTTCCAGCATATTAGATTCTTCAAGACCAAATTTATGTTTACTTGAAATGTCCAGTTTTCCTCCATTTTCAAGTGCATATGACCTCAACAGTACACCCTTTCCATTCTCGGTCTCCTTTATGTTCTCAATTATTATATCATCCTCTGTTACTTTTAGTAACTGATCATTATATTTCATATTGGTTTCGCCTGCATGATCAATGACTATGGGTGGATGGAAAACAAAGTTCAGTTCTCTGTAAACCTTTTTGTAGTCCTTCTCAGGAAGAATGAAAAATGTAACTTCTGTCTCTTTACCATCTGAAAATGGATTCGGGTACAGTGGTGCTTTCAGGAGACTAATGCCCAGTGTATCATTTACGAAACTGTAACCATGTAGCTCCCTTGCTACGATAGAAAAACCCTTTGATTGATCAGACCAGTTGACAAATCTTAGGGCAGGGAACTCAAACTTTGCCTTATTTTTATCATCAGAGAAATCTCTTTCAACCATCCCAAAGGGAATTTCACACTTCAGTGTTTTGCTTTTAATTTTTGAATTTATGAAGAATTTTACCAGTTTTTCTCTGTTCCTTAGATTTATTCTATTTCTTACCTCAATAAAACTATTGTTAGGGTTCATTATGAACCTCTGCTCAATAATTGAATCATCCTCATAATGTATTTTTACAGATACTATTGTGTTAACGCCATCCTGCTTGAAATCCATACTCTTTGTCTTTTCGCTTAATAAATTTCCTGGGTTTAGAGTATCAAGATCTATATTCCAGGCATCAAATCTACCTGGCACATCCTCCAGCAATGCCAGATGACCACTAAAAATGATTCCTAAATCTCTTTCCACTGTTATATTACAGTTATCATCAACAATGAAGCTGTAATATTTTCCCTTTATGAAAACAGAATTCTTATCATTCTTAATTTCGAAGTCATTCTGGGAATTACTATTTACACTCAATGGCTTATCATTCAAATTTAGAGTAAAACTTGGAACTGATAAACTGACGTTTTGGCTTGATTCTTCCTTTCCAGATTTTTCTGATATGTAAATTGTGTTTCTTCTTAGGTCTATAGAAGAATTAATGTTATACTGACTTGTGTTAACAATCATGTTTCCAAATGGAATTTTCATCTCTTTACAGTAAGCCTTTATGCTTTCATTGATAAATGATTCTGTATTTCTTATGGCCCTATCCAGATCGGAAAAAGCCTCATCGTATGCATAATAATTAGCAGAACCAGGTAAAACATCATGAAATTGGGCAGTGAGTAATGTCTCCCATTCTTCTGATAGATCGTTATGTTGATGGCTTATATTATGAGAGTTTAGAACTGATTTTATAAAATCGCAGGCAATAAGTCTGTCTTCTAGCAGTGCAACTCTTCTCTTTATTCCATAATTTGTAGTATAAACACCCCTGTGGGTTTCAACATAAAGCTCACCATTTACTTCAGGTGCATTTTTGGAATTATTCATAACATCTTTCAGAAACTCTTCCTGCTTAAATTCTGGTTTAGCATTTTTGGCTACCTCGGGAAGGAAATCAAGTAGTTCCAGCATCTCGGAATTTGGTCCGCCTCCACCATCTCCATATCCGAACTGGTATACATATGGATCATCAAAATTATTTACATTGCTTAAAACCCTGTTGATTTCATCAAATTGCATATTACCGTTGTAGGTTGAGTTTACAAGAATAGTTGGTATGACTGTACCATCTATTCCACACCAATTAAAGAAAGTATGAGGGAAAACATTTGTGTCGTTCCATCTCAGTTTATGAGTAATGAAACTTTCAATCCCGGATTGTCTCATAATTTGTGGCAACTGGCCACTGAAACCAAATGTATCCGGAAGCCATCCTATTTTTGCATCAGAATTAAAATTTGCTTTGAAATAGTTTTGACCGTAAAGGAATTGTCTTGCAAGTGACTCACCTATAAGCAGATTCGTATCAGATTCTACCCACATACCTCCAACAGGCAACCATTTTCCCTCCCCTGCTAACTCCTTTATCCTGCTGAAGAGCTTAGAGTTTTTTTCTTTTGCCCATTTATAGAAAAGTGCTGAGCTTTGCGCAAAAACGAACTTATATCCATCATCAAACAGTCTTGTTACGTTTAAAAAGGACCTTTCAGTTTTCTTTTTTGTCTCACTGTATGGCCAGAGCCAGGCAGCGTCTATGTGACAGTGACCCATTGGGTAGATATTATGTTGTATCTTAATTCCACTGTTATGAAGTATTTCTTCTAATGGACTAATACTAAAATTTCCGTAAGGTAGGTCAGCAAGTTTTCCATCGTTTACTGGCACAGAATAAAAGTCTACTAGTTCTTCATAACTTCCTTCGTTTTTGTGATCTATAATATCTGAAACGGTTAACTGCATAATATTTGGTGTGGCTTTCACCTTATAAAGAGATTCTAAAAACCCAGATATCAAAGTTTCATCATCTCTCGCGAGAGCACTTTTGATTATAGATTCAATCCTCAATGCAGCAGAAAATTTCTTCCAATCCACAGTTGCAAAGATTATTCTGTTAATTCTGAAACTCCACATATTACTGCCAAATAGTGAAGTTGAAGTTGCAACGATTTCAATGCTTTTTGGAGCTTTATCAAATGAAATATACCTGTGACCAGGGTCTATTGTCTGGATCTTATTGCCATCAAACTTTGCTATTCCTATCCCGCTCATGTCAAGGGCAATGAGATATTTTTGACCTTCATTTAATGGTTGTAATTCTGGCTGCAATTTAATAGATATTTCTTCGTCTGGAGTGCTCTTTTTAGAAAATGGTAACATCTGATTTTCACCATTTATTTTTATCTGGTTGATCAAAATAACATAATTGAAACACATTGAAATAATATCCTGAACCCTTCGTAATGCCTTTCTCTTAATGTCAGGTTTCATATTTCAAAAGTTTGCCTCTATATATAGACTTTCTGAGAATATTCAATTTGTTGTACAATTAAATATCTGATCTTAATAGTTAAGCAAAAAGAGAATTAGAACGGATAAAGTCATCAACTCTTAAATTCCAATTAAAAACAGTGCAAAGTAGTTGTTATTATCTTTCCAAATTTTTCTTACTTTCAGATGATTTTTAACTGCAAGACTTGTAAACTCATCAATGTCATATTTATATGAATTCTCTGTGTGTATTCGCTCACCCTTTTTCAGTAATATCTTGTTTCCATCCAGATCAAGAATTATATCTCTTCCCGCTTCAATGTGCATTTCAATTCTTCCTTTCTTTTCATTGTAAAAAGCTACATGTTTGAAATCAGACTTATCAAGGTTTAATCTAAATTCCCTATTAATACGATCTATTAAATTTAAATTAAATTCCGCGGTTATAGATTCACTATCATTATATGCCTTCTCAAGAACCTGTTTATCCTTTTTTAGATCGACTCCTACTAATACCCCATCTTCAGGACCCAACATTTCAGTGCAAGTTTGAAGGAACCTTGAGGTAGTTTCAGGTTCGAAATTACCTATGCTTGATCCGAGAAAAATTGCAATGATATTTCCTTCCAGATCAAGAAAAGGTATTTTGAAAGGCTTGGTATAATCAACGCACATGGGAACTACATTCAGTGATGGATACATTGCTGCAATATTGTGTGATGAATACTGAAGAGCTGAAATGGATATGTCCATTGGAACATATGCCTTTATCTGTTTACAATGATTCAATATGATCTGGGTCTTCTTCGATCCTCCACTTCCGTATTCAAAGAGGGCACTTCCTTCCTTAAAGTATGTACATATTTCTCCAATGTTATCCTCAAGAATTTTTCTTTCTGTTCTTGTTGGGTAATATTCCTTAGTTTCAGTTATTTTTTCGAATAGCATTGAGCCTTTTTCATCATAAAAGAATTTTGGATTTATTTCCTTTGGATTCTTTTTCAGCCCTTCTATTATCTCTTTCTTAAATTCTCCTGTTTCAGGTTTCATGTCTATTATTTTTATTTCACTCACTCAACATCACCTGCAAGCCTCAATCCACTGAACATCCATCTTTTTTCCGGAGTAAAGAAGTTTCTGTATGTGTGTCTTATGTGTTCTCTGGGTGTTACACATGAACCGCCTCTAAGTACCATCTGCCCAGACATAAATTTGTGATTATATTCTCCAACTGAGCCCTCAAGTGGTTTGCTTCTTGGATAGGGTAAATAGGCACTTCTTGTCCATTCCCAAAGGTCTCCCATTGCCTGTGTTGCTGAATGTGAACATGGTGGCAGCGGTTTGAAGAAATTGTTTTCGATGAAATTTTCATTTTTTGTTATTGGCTCATTCATGAAGGCAACCTCCCACTCCTCTTCTGTAGGTAGTCTTTTGCCAGCCCATGTAGCATACGCGTCTGCCTCATAATAGCTTAAATGCGACACTGGATCCTCAGGATTTAGTTTTCCCTTTCCATCTAGGTTGAATTGACTATAGTAATCTCCTTCTTTTATCCAGTAAAGTGGGGATCTTATATTTTCTCTATTTATCCATGACCATCCATCTGATAGCCACAGTTTAGGATTTTCATAACAACCATCTCTCATAAACTCCAGGTATTCCTTGTTAGTCACAAGCCGATCTCCTATCTCAAAATCCTCTAAGTACACTTTGTGTCTTGGATATTCATTATCAAACTTAAACTCATTTCCTGAACTCCCAATTTCATATTCTCCGCCCTTAATCCTTTTGTATTTTAGGGGTCTCGAACTGTATTTGGGGAACTTACTTATTTTTGTATAAACAGGCAAAATGGGGTTATTGAAGAAATTGAATTTTATGTCCATCAGCATAAGCTCCTGATGTTGTTGCTCATGGTTTATTCCCAGTTCTATAAGAGAATGAATAGCTGGATTTTCGAGAATGGATTCATTTCTGAGAATATTATCATCTATGTATTTCCTGTATTTTAGTATTTCATCAACCCCGGGCCTTGACTGTGTCCCTCTTAAATTTTTTGGAAAGAAATTTCCCACAGTTTCATAGTAGGAATTAAAAAGATAGTCATACTTTTCATTAAATTTTTTATAACCCTTGACAAATGTTGAAAGTATGAATTTTTCAAAGAACCAGGTCGTGTGTGCCAGATGCCATCTAACAGGACTGGTATCGTTTCCTACCTGAACAAGCATATCTTCCACTGTTAATGGTTCTGTTAGCGAAACTGTTTTGTTTCTAACAGCAATGAATTTGTCCACTAATTTCATCTGATATTCAGTCATATTTACTAATCATTAACATTATTTTAATAGTTATGCAGTAGAACCAGATGCATTAGAGAGAAAATTTTTATTATGCTTACTGGTTACGCATCTCTGATTAAGATCGCATTATATCGAATTGAAGCAATCCCACTACTAATTATCATACTTAACCAAACGATAAGAAAATATCACATATAATTTATTAAAAGATAATATTTTTCTATAAGCCTGCTGTTTAAAAAAGATTTGCCCTTAAAATTTATTATTTTAATGAATCATTTGTTATTATGGCTTTTACCTCGTTTAACATTTCTTCTCTAGGTTTTCTCCAGGAATTAAGAAGCTCTATTCTTTTTTCTTTCGCCTTTAAAATATCCACATTACTTACAGATTCAAATTCATACGGTTGGTGAAATTCAAGAGGTATATTCTTCTTTATAATTTCCCCTACAGTAACATATGCATCTTTCCACGACTTTCCTGTTTGAAAGATTGAATATGCTTCAGCAGTTGCATTAATTGAATTTTCCATCGAATCAAAAGCCCTTTTTTCGTCCAGCGTGAACTTCATCATGAAGCCATGAAAGTGATTCAGAATTTTCTCACATAAGATTATAAATTTTATAGTTTTGTCCTTTGAAATCTGGAATTCTCTATGGTATCCCGTTCCCTTATTCATTAATATTGTAGCTGTAGAAACACAGTTTCCAATGGCTTCGGAAGCATAACCCTGAACAAGTTCAAGAAAGTCTGGATTCCTTTTATTTGGCATTAACGAACTTCCTGTGGAAAAGCCATCAGGGAGCGTTATGAAGGGGTTGGTGCCTCCACTGAAATTAATAAAGTCCTGTGAAATCTTAGATAAAAAAGTCATAAGCCTCAAAAGAAATATTGATATGTCTAAATCGTCAATTCCACGATAAAAACTTCCTGACATGGGGTTCTTTGCATTGGATCTGAAACCAAGGTTTTTAGCAACCTTACTAAAATTTATTGGTGAGAGTGAACCAAACCCAGAACCATAACCCAGAGGTGAAATAAGTGTAAATTTTTTAGAAATGTCTAGAGCATAAAGAGAGATGTCCAGAAATATCCTTGACAAATAATCAAAGTATGTTGAAATCATGACCGGCATTGCCTGACGATTGTGGGTATAACCAGGCATCACCCCATTGAAGTCCATCTTGCGCATCATCATGTTTTCAGAAAGACTGGTTAGATCATTCGAAATTCTCAAAAGATGATCAATATAGAATGACCGTATATCAATGTGGCTTTGCTCGTTTCTTGATAGGAAAATTCTAAGGTTTTTGTATGCTTTACCTCCATTCCCCTTTATATACTCTTCCACGAATCCATGTATATCTTCAACCATAGGATCTATGGTTATTTCCTTGCCAAGTAGATGCCAAAGCCCTGATAGTATAATGTCACTTTCATCCTTAGAAATGATTGATTCTTTTCTTAATTGCAATTGATAGGCAAGTAGTGATATTACTTCATAATCGAGAAGCAGGGAATCTATCTGTACATCTTCGGCTGTCATGATATCTGAAAGATCTTCTCCCCCCTCCTCAGATGCCCCTCCATTCCATATTTTTGCCATGCTCTTACCCTTCAATTACTATTTTATCTAACTGTTTTTTCCTTACTTTACTTGTTGTAATTGTCTGGCTTCCGAACACATAAATAAACCCTGGAGCCTTGCTTTGGTCAAAGGTCTGGTTCTTACCATATGTAGACATAAACACATCATAAAGTGAATTAGAGCTTTCAACGCCCATAGGTATAACGTTTCCCTTGTATAACTTAAGTTTAACCGTTCCGTTTACAAGTAAATTTATGCTCTGCTGAAACTTTTTTATATGTTCCATTGCAGGATCAAACCAGAGTCCACTGTATACCATTTCTGCAAACTGCTGATCCATGACCCTTTTTAACTGACTTTCCCTCTTGTTCAAAACCAGAGACTCTAAATATTTATGCCCATTTATTATTGTTACAGCAGCAGGACATTCGTAGAACTCGTGGCTTTTTATGCCCACAACCCTATCCTCTATTAAGTCAATGGCCCCAACTCCGTTCTGGCCCGCTTTATAATTTAGTTCAGTAATCAGATCAGCAAGTAACATTGCTTTACCGTTTAGCTTGACAGGCAATCCATTATTGAATGTAATGGATATAACATCCGCCTTTTCAGCAGATTTTTCGATTGGTAGAACCCATCTGTAGGCATCCTCTGGAACCCCTTCATTTATTAATTCTATGTTTGAACCCTCCACTGATCTACCCCACAGGTTCTCATCTACAGAGTATTTACCTCCATATGGTATCTCTATATTTCTCATCCTGGCATATTCTATTTCTTCATCCCTGTTCATGTTCATTTCTCTCACTGGCGCTATAACTGATAGATTTTCATTTAAGGCCTTTATAGAAACTTCAAATCTTACCTGATCATTGCCTTTACCCGTTGACCCATGAACAACTGTAGTGCATTCGTTTTGTTCCGCAAATTTCACTGCTTCCATCGACATAAGAGGCCTGGCAAGGCTCGTCGATAGAGGGTATTTATCCTGATAAAGTCCATCATTCATAATTCCCTGGGCAACGAAGTCGTAGGAAAACTTTTCCGTCACATCTTCTGTAATAGTCTTTACGGCACCAAGATCCTTTGCCTTTATTGCTATTCGCTCTAGATCATTTTTTTCCTGTCCAACATCTAGGGTTAGGGTTACAACATCAAAATTAAGTTGTTCCTGTAGCCACTTTATCATGACAGAAGTGTCCAAACCACCAGAATATAATAAAAGAGCTTTCTCCTTCATAAGTGATAATTTCCCATTAGAATATTAAATTAGTTAAAAGCTATATCATTTTTTATGTTATGTTTGACTTAAAACCATAAACAATGTTAAAATATACATTATTAATGTCGATTCAATGAAGAAAGATACAAAAGAGAAGGTTACCGTTGAAAGTAGAATTTCCAGATTTCTCACGGAAAATCCTGATTATATGCTTTCACTAAGATCTGATGTGGTTAATGTGAGTAAACTGGCAATGCTTATACTGAAAGAAAACGCTGATCTAAATCCAATATCTGTAAGGGCAGCACTAAACAGATTTAAGCGCAAAGGAAATGGTGAAACTGGAAAAATTAAGGCAGACGATCTACTGAAGAAAAGTAAAATCTCATTGCAGGACAAGATTTGCGTGGTTACGTCAAAAACCCCTTTAACGATGAAATATATATCTGCAACGTATCTGCAGGATAATATCGTATATATAGTGGATGAAATGAAAACCAAAATACCAGAAGCGTCTCAAAATATTATAATTGAGGCAGATGTCAGCATGATTCATATACTCTCATCAAAAGAGATAGAGAGGACACATGGCTTTGTAATGCGAATAACAAACAAACTCTTTGCTAGAGGTGTCAATATTTTGCAACTAATTTCATGTTCCAATGAAACAATAATAATCCTAAATAAGAAAGACTCCACACTAGCTTACGAAATATTGACGATGGCATAAATGTATACAGCTTGAAGATGAACGCAAATTTTTATTCAACTATCCTTTTTTTGCCTGAAACTTGAGAAACAATGGGTATATAATGACATCTGAGAGTGAGAAAATCATCCCAATTCATGGAAAATAGGATATCATCGAAAGGTACGACCATCAAACTTTTTCATGACTATTGAAAATGAAATCCTGCACTACTGTCATATAAAAACTATTTTGCAGACATTTAATACAGTCTTGTCACACTATATACTTCATATCTGGAACACATCTGTAATACAGTAATAATCAAATTATCAACGTTTGTCCAAATAGAAGGTTTTAAAATTTACAACTTTAAAATATTGTCGACGGCAGGGTGAAATAAATCTCTTTTTAGCAAAATCATTCAATTAATCGATTCGTTTACCATGCAACGCTATCTAATTATGTTTGAGCGATTTATAGATACATGTCCATTATGTTCCTTTTTTTAAATTGGATCTAGTATTTTAGTTCTCTTTCCAGTGATATCAAAGCTTCTGAAACAATTTCAGCACTTTTCTCCACGTCCTCCAGTCTTATGAATTCATTATTAGTATGTGAAAGCTGGGTGTTTCCTGGACCATAAGTTATAGCAGGAATATTCCATGAATTTCCGAGAACGTTCATATCGCCACTCCCGCTTTTGAACACAAGCCTGGCATTGGCCCCAGTCTTCTGACCTATTGCGAAACGAAATGCCTTGGCCAGTGGGCTTTTCGTGTTTGATACATAAGGCTTTACCTCGCTAATTATTCTTATTTTCACCTGAACTGGGAGATTCAATGATTCGCATATTCCTAACACTTCTTTCAGGATGTCATTTTTATCTACTGGCATGGGAAATCTAATATCAAGTGTTATTGTCGTTTTTGAGGGGATAACATTGTCTGATCTGCCTCCATGAATACCAGTCATTGCGACAGATACTTCATAAAACCCCGTTCTTCCGGAATAATGATCCCTAATTTTAGACCATGCCGTCATGGCGGCATCCACAGAGCCGCCTCCGATCCAGGGAGCACTGGCATGAAAAGGTTCCGTTTCGAACATAACATCTAATAATAATCTTCCCCGGTAACCAACAGTAATGCCGTCAACATTACCAGGCTCACCGAATATTGCATAATCGCTCTTCGGTTGTGTCCGTGCAACCTCAAGTATGCCCTTTCCCATGCCTTCTTCTCCAGTTGCAGCTATTACGGTCAATGTTCCCTTGAACCCTGCCTCCTTAGCGATTATTGCACCATAGAGAAGTGAAACCAGTGATGACTTTGCATCCACTGACCCCCTACCATACAAAACTCCATTCTTAACCATGACTGGGAGTTTTCCTGGAACAGTATCTATATGACCACATAGAGTTATGGATAATCCCTCTCCGGCAAATATACCGAGTCCATTTCCTGCTCTATCTGTTATAACATTTGTTGCCCCTAATTTCTTAAGATACGAATTGAATATCGAGATAGCCTGTTTTTCTTTTCCAGTGGGTGAGTAGGTTTTAACGAGATGAATTAGAGTATTATCTATATCCTTAATCATTTCGAAACCTCAAGAAGATAGTCCAATATATCCCCAGGTATATCGATCTGAGTAGTGCTTGCTATTGTCTTGAACTCACTGGTACTATTAACCTCATGAACAAGGTAACCCCGTTCTGATTCCATTATGTCCACTCCTAGTATTCCATTTCCAACGCTTCTCGCAGCTTTTAGCGATATTTTCTCTAGCTCTGTAGTAATTTCACATTTCTCTGCACGTCCACCTATGGCGGCATTAGTTCTCCAGTCCCCTTCTGGCTGATATCTATACATTCCACACACTACTCGATCACCTATGACAAATATTCTTATGTCTCTTGGAGGTCTCTTAACATATTCCTGTAAATAGAATATTGAATACAAAGGATACATATATTCTCTGTCCTCTAGAAGAGCCATCGCCGATTCCGGGTTATTCATGAGCGCAATCATTCTGCCCCAACTTCCTATTACTGGTTTAAGAACTGCTCTTCCCTGAAATTTTTCCGAAAACTGTTTCATTGCAGTTTCGTAACTGGTGGAAACTGATGTTAAGGGTGATGGGACTCCGTTTGAAATAAGGGCCAGGGAGGTCAACATCTTATTTCCAGCGTTAATTATCGTCTTAAGATCATTTAGAACACTTTGTTTCTTATACTCAAGAAAGGCTGTCGAATGAAGTCCGCGATAATACGATGTGCATCGTTGCAGCGTTATGTTTCCATAATAATCGGGTAAAGGCTTATCGAAGTCCATATCAATGTCCTTAACATTTAACATTTTCAATTCTATTCCTTTCCTGTTAGCGGCCCTAAAAATAGCCTTTTCCTCCCACCTGACGGTATCATAAATCATAGAAATATTCATTTTTGATCGTTCCTTCCCTGCTTCTTTATATATTGATCGAGTGCAGTCTTTAGTATTTCAATCGCACGATCAACCTCTTCCTTGGAGACAGTGTAGGGTGGCAGCATCCTTATTGTGTTTATTCCTGAGTATAATGTAATGAGACCAAGATCAATCATATCCATAAGTATGGGAACGAATCTTACTCTAAGTTCCATGGCAAGCATCATTCCAATACCCCTCGTCTGTGATACCAGTCTATGGGAATCGGTTTCCTCATTCATTCTTTGAAGTGTGTATTTTCCCATTTCACTGGCCCGTTTTATCATCCCGTTTCTTAGTTCTTTTATTACCACTTCTCCTGCGGCACATGATAAGGGATTTCCACCAGTTGTAGAACTCTGCTCCCCAATTCCAAGTGACTCAACGAATTCTCTTTTTCCCACTGTTACGCCCATTGGTATTCCACCTCCAATGCCCTTGCCTATTGTCATTATATCCGGAGTTATTCCCCAGTTTTCGTGTGCCCACATCTTTCCGGTCCTTCCAAGTCCGGATTGAATTTCGTCCATTACCAGGAGTGTTCCATAGCTGGATGTAGCCTCCCTGACAGACGGGAGAAATTGAGGGTCTGGGAGATTGATACCACCCTCTCCCTGAATTGGTTCCATGAATACGGCTGCAACATCTTCCTTTTTTAACAAAGTATGAACATGTTCATAATCTCCAAATTTCACAAATTCAACACCCGGGATCAGCATGTCTTCAAAAGAACTCCTGTATTTTGCTGAATGTGTTATGGAGAGGGCCCCCAGTGTTTTTCCATGATAACCCTTCTCCATGCTTATGATTTTTTTTCTTTTAGTCGATTTAACCGCTATTTTTAGTGCCGCCTCTATGGCTTCCGCCCCGCTATTTGAAAGATACGCCATGTTTAGCCCCGTCGGTGTAACATTCATAAGTTCTCTAAGAAATCTCGCCCTCGCAGGGCTGTAAACTGATGTGTGCGTTATATATATTTCATCCACTTGCTTTTTTATTGCCTCTGTTATGGCATTATTTGAGTGACCAAGAATAGCGACTCCATACCCACTCATAAAATCAAAATATTCCTTTCCGTTCATATCCCATATTTTTGTCCCTTTAGCTCTGGCTGCAACCACTGGTATTTTCTGATATGTGCCCGCGAGGTAACGGTCTTCAATCTCCTCAGTAAGCCCGTTTTTCATCATTTTGTTATCACCGTCCTTATATTCGTGTTAATTGCGGCTGATATTGGCATTGGTCTATTTCCATTGGCAATAATTACCTCATTGGTACCAGCTTCTATGGATTCAATCGCGGCCATGATCTTTTTATCCATGCCATTCCCAACCAGTCTTAACATTTTTACAGCCTGTTTCATATTAAGTTTCTCCACTAATTTTCCGTTAAAAATTATACCATCGACGTCCGTTAAAAGGATCATCTTTGTGGCTTTCAATTCCCCAGATATAGCTGATGCAGCTCTATCTCCATCTACGTTCAGAGGTTCATGCTCCAGTCCAACCGCAATAGGCGCTACTACAGGGGTGATTTTTTCAGAAAAAAGATACTTAATGAACGTTCCATTTACCGATAATATCTTACCGGTGTATCCACCATCAATGAACATTTTCCTACCCTTCTCATTCATCGCTATTAACCTTTTTTTCCTCTCCGCAATAATCGTGGGCCCATCGATACCAGACATACCGAAGGACTTCATTCCAGCCTTTTGCAGTGCAAGAACTATGGACGCGTTAATGCTTCCACGCATACTCATTATATAGGTTTGCATCGTTTGAGCATCTGTGTATCTACTTCTTATTCCACTGGGAGAAGTAATAAATTTCGCCTCCATATTCAACCTTTTACAAAGATCGGTGACAGCAGGACCTCCACCATGGACAATCACATATTCATCATCTTTGTTCGATGAGAAATCTTTGGTAAAACTTTCTGATATACCATTTTTCATTAGACTTCCTCCCAGCTTTAAAACAATTACCACGATTTACACCAGCCGCATTGGAGACATCATTAACCCCTCTTTCTCATCAAATCCTTCCATAATATTCATTGATTGAATTGCGTTTCCAGCTGCTCCCTTTATTAGGTTATCTATTGAACCAATAGCAACTATCCTTTTTACATGCCGATCAATAGCGAATCCAAGGTCTATGAAATTTGAACCTACAACAAGTTTAGGATCAGGGTATTTATAGACCCCGCTTGGATCCATTATGAACCTAACAAATGGTTCTTCTCCATACATTGTTCGGTAAGCGTTCCATATATTCTGAATTTTAGGCTCTCTCTCTACAAATACACTACTTGTAGTTAGAATTCCTCGAACCATGTTAATTGAGTGTGCTGACATAGTAACTTTTACTTTGGTACCTGAAATAATAGAAAGTTCCTGCTCAATTTCTCCTATGTGCCTATGTCCTGATGGACTGTATATCCTTACCGAATTGTACCTTTCTGAAAAGTGAGTCGCCATGGATGGCTTATTTCCTGAGCCCGACGAACCTATTTTAGCGTCAATCACCACCACTCCATCCAGAAATCCTGCCTTGGCAAGTGGTGCAATGCTATAAATCGAAGAGCTTGCAATGCATCCTGGAACAGAAATGAAACGTGCCGACTTCAATTCTTTCCTGTGAAGTTCTGGCATGCCGTAGACAAATTTCTGGAGAAGGTCAGGGGCTGGATGCTCCCAGCCATACCAGACTGGATAATCTGCCTGGTTCCTAAACCTGAAATCCGCACTCATATCTACAATCTTCACTCCCATTTCAGACATTTCAGGCACATGTTCAATGGATGATCCGTGTGGAACCGCCATAAAAACAATATCTACTTTTGATGCAGCTTCTTCTGGGGTGTCCATGGAAAATCTCATAGAAGTGAACCCTTTGAGATTAGGATGCGCTTTGAAAACATACTCCCCGGCATGCTGTTGTGAAGTTGCAACTTTGACTTCGACTTCAGGATGCATCAGAAGAAGTCGCAGTAGTTCCCCCCCAACATATCCCGATGCACCAACAATAGCTACTGTCTTCAATTAGTAATTCCCCATTCTAAACAGAAAATAGTGATCACTTTTTTACTAATATACGAAATGAAACCGTAAGATTCTGGGCTATTCATTCACCCCAATCCTCCTTTACCTCCTCTGCCACCTTGAGAAAAAATTTTCCAGGACTTTCTTCCTGTATTTCATAATCCAGTCCACAATCTCCACAACTGACAATTTCTCCTTTTAAGGCATCATCAGGGACTATAACCTTTCCACCACACATTTTACATTCCATATTCATTTTCATCCCCCCTAGATCCAAAACAGAGCCGTAAGCTATGCAACTCTTCTGGAGTAGCATTTAATGAGACTTGTTTTGTAGTATTCCATTTATTTTATATAAATATTAAAACGTTATTGCCATAATTAGTCTTAGTTAGATTAAAATGGTTAGAATTGAAATATTTATTAATAAAACTGTCAGAAATCTTGTCACCAGTGATACTATTATAGCAACATTCTTCAATAGATATGGTTCCAGTCAAGGAGGCAAAAGTAGTTAAAAAACCATTATTTTGGCTCAATTTTCAACATTTCACTTTTGTAAAATAACGAAAAACAGATCATATTTAATATAAAGGGTGTGTTTGTAATACAGCAATGCAAAATACTCCATAGAACTCCTAAATCATAAGTATCAATACAAGATAATTACGGTTGCAAAAGGTTAAAATGCTGATTGAAGAGCAGTCATTTGCAACTATAGTATGAAAAAAAGGAGTGTGACACAGACAAATCAACAACGGCAAGAATTTAACAATAAAAAAACTCTCAAAGGTAGGGTCATCAGATGTCAGAACATAAATTACGACTCTAAAATTATAATGTTAACAGAACCGTTTGGTACGATTTATAACTGATTAAACAAAGATAATTTAGAAGCGCTATGAAAGTTTTGATTTAGAAGATTTTTCAGACTCTCTGAGACTTATCTTCTTGCTGTGTTCCTTACGATACGTGCCAAGATCAACCTGACTTTGTACATTAACGAGCAGTTACTCTTCCCTGATGGGAAGTCTCTTCTGTAGAATCTTTTCTATAGAATAAAGTTTATACATTACTACATTCTGGAATCCTATTATTTCAGAAAGGAGTGAATATGTTCCGCTCTGATATATCAAGATCATTGAATATATAATTGATGTAGTTTTTACTTTATCTCTTAAAAAATAAACCACATATGAAGTGGACCTGAACAGACGTCATTATAAGTGTAAGTAAATCCTTTTCATACTGTAACGAAATTTATGATTGTCATCTTCTCTAATAACGTTTATCGTTAAACTGATAAGTTAACATCTTGCTCTACCAGATCTTGTAACGCATTCAGGAAAAAATTCAATTAAAACCTTTGAAAAATCTAAAACATCTATTCCTTCACTTAATTTAGTAGCAAACTAAAAAAAGAAGAATAGTATTTAGTATTAATGAAGGAAATGAGTGTGGAAGTTCTTAATTTGGCTCGAAACTTTGATGTTGAGAGTGGTAAGCCATCTGTCGTTGTATCATTTGGAAATTGCATAGATAGCACTCCAGATGTAAGAGAGAGGGTTGAAGCAAGTGGACAGACAGCTCAACCGGATAAAACAATTGCCAATCGAGTAATATTATTCGTGCCAGATGTATCTGAAACGCCATACATTCTTGGCTCTAAATGGAATTTAAAAATAGAAGATAATGGTTCCATATCAATAACAAGGGATATGTAAATATGACATTTACAAGTCAAATAACAAATTATTCTTCAAATGCTGGAGAGAGTCCAAAAATTTTATTTTATCCTACTCAACTTGCAATTAAAGAAGATAGACATAAAAGAAAACCTTACGAAGGAAAAAATGTCATTGGTGAAAAATTTTCAATCCCTACATCAATTCCAATAGGGCCTTTTGAAAGTTTCACAAATTCAGACCCTATTAAGACCTCAAAAAAGAGTCCAAGCAATATCTTAGATAATACCTTAGAAAAAATAGTAAAGACAAAATTCGCTTTCATTAGTCCTGACAATCTTTCATTGATAAAAAATTATATTTCTAAAATGCATGCAACGAACAACTACAATCCAATAAATCTATTACTTATGGTTGAGAAAACAAACAAATATTTACACGAAGTTACTCAATATGGAAAAGAAATTTTCACAGAGATAGAATATTTTTTAGACGAAGAGGATGAAAAGTTAGATGGAATATCGATAAATATTTATTTGCCAGTCAAGGATGCAAAAGAGATTTCTGATATTTGGAACTACCTGAACGAAAATATTGATTCCGGAGAAAGTGGCTCTGAAAGGATCTTTTTTAACATTAGAAAAAAGATGTAAAGTATGCAACCGAAAACTTTGCTAAGGCTTTCATCTGAATTTATTTCAATGATGTCTAAAATGTCAGATGATGATCTCATAGAAGGTTTAGTTAGAGCATCCATTGAAAAATCCTACTATTATGCATTCCTAGCAATTAGAGAAGCAATGACTGCAATTGGAATCCAGATAACTGGGACTTCTGTGGCGCATCATGAAGTCATCGAAAATCTAAAAGAATTCTGTGAGCCTAAAATGGCTAATATCTATAGTAGGAAGCTCAAAAGTCTAAGGTCTCAAAGAAATACGGCCACGTACGATCTTTCTAAAAAGATAGACAAAATTGACGCAGAATCTTTAATATTAGAAGTGGGAAAACTATTGGAGGAATTAAGTAAAGATAAAAATTTGGGTGCCCAAATATTAAATTATAAATAACGCTCCCACAATCACGTGTCATAACCACTTCAAGATTATATAAAGGAAAAAGAGAAAGCATTCAATTGTTTATATGCTCATTTACTAATCTCTATTGCAATATATATTTCTAAAAGCAGTTTCAAAGTTATAAGTAATCGATTCTAAAATGACTAAAATCAATGTGAATAATTAAACACTATTGAATTTGTATTGTCTAAACATAATTTACTTAGCTGGTGGATTGCTTCTCTTGTTTCATGCCACATCTGATCAATGGATCATGAGTATAGAAAAGTGAGATATCATAGATTATAAACACATTAAATGAATTCAAAATTATTTGATGCTGTCGGTGAAACTCCTAACCTAAGACTGCCTTGATGGGAAAAAAAACGGATCTCCTCTTTTTCCATTTCCTGTTCTTGATGTTTTTCCTTTTCTTTCTAGAATTGTCAGGGCAAACCCTACCTGCATTGTTAGATGAGTAGTAAAAAAATACAAATCATTTAAATGAAAACAATGAATTTACCATTTGGTAAAAAATTGGAATTTACTAAATTACATTCAATGAATGAAAAAGAAACGATTAATGAATTCATTAAGAAACTACCATCTCTCCTACCGAATATGGATATAGAGGACATATCATACGAAATACCAATAGACAAAAAGAGTTATTCTCATATAATGGTCAAGATTCTAACCGGAAATAAAAAGAAAAACCTACTTATTGAGGTTAAATCCAATGGAGAGCCAAGGTTTGTCGAAAGGTCCATTTATCAACTTAAAAATTTAACTAAAATTAAAAAAGGAATATACCCCGTTTTTGTCGCCCCTTACATTAGTGAAAGAGCAAGGGAAATTCTTAAATCAGAAAACATAGGTTATATTGATTTAATAGGAGACGCATACCTGCAATTTGACTCAGTCTTGGTAGACCGTATAAGCATCGCTGAGAGGAAAACAGAGAGACGTCTCAATCGCGGTATATTTGCCAGTAAGGCAACTCGCATTTTAAGAGCAATCCTTAATGATCCTGGTAAGAAATGGAAGAACACAGAACTTGCCAATATATGCAGAATGAGCCCTGCCGGTGTTTACTTTGTTGTGAATCAGCTTGAAGATAAAGGCTATGTATCACGCGATGAGGACAAGAGCATTAAATTAATAGATTCAAAAAGGCTTCTAAAAAATTGGGCATCAAACTGGACAGTAGAAAAGAGCAGATCAAATGCTTTCTTCTCATTTGCAAGAAGTCCAGAAGAGATAATATTAAAACTCGCAAAGGCAGCAGATGAGTTGAATCTGAAATACGCATTCACAGGAATGGCAGGAGCTTCAATGGTAGCACCATTTGTACGATATAATGATGTATGGGTATATATCTCAGGAGACCTAAATGAGATAGTGAAGAAACTTGACCTCAGACCAACAAGCTCTGGAGCCAATATTAGGATTTTTGAGCCCTTTGATGATGGAATATTTATGGATTTTAGGGAGATCAGAGGAATAAATGTGGTGAGTAACATCCAACTTTTTGTAGATCTATTCACATACCCAGGCCGGGGACAAGAGCAGGCTGAAAAAATTCTTGAGATAAATAGCAAAGAGGATGATATATCTTGAAGACACGTTTTTCATCTGCCTTTGAAGATCAATTGATTCACACATCTAAAAGTGTTCCAATAGAGTTAATGCGAACTCTCAGACTTATACAAAGTAGCAATAGTTTTAATTGGAAGTTTGGTACCGTACCTGCTATTTGAATCTCGTAAAATCCGGGAAGATACTTTTATGCATGTGGGCTCAACTGACATTGACCTAATTGTTGACCCCGATATTGTTGATAATAATGAATACCAGACAATTGTAGAATTAATAGAACAAAGTGGTCGGAATCAATTATCTGGTAACAGTTCATTTTTGCAAGAACGGTTAGAGGGAAAGACTTCTTCTACAGAGATACAACTGTGGATTTTCTAAATCCTCAAAAAGGGACATGGGTAAAGAACATCGTCGAAAGTTAACCGTTTTGAATTATCAATCGTAACGTTGCTGTCTGATTTCAAAACGTTTTGGCTGATTATACAAAACATTATTTTAATGGATTTCCAAATATAGATCCCTTTTTTCTAAAATGGACCAACAGGAGACAGGTGATAACAAACTCTATTTGAGCGACATAAGCAATAGTTGAATACGGCCTCCAAAATATACTGTATTTTTTTAAGAATAACCAAATCTACCAACCAGAATATTCATGAGTCAGCCATGTGCGTATAAACTTATATATTACATAAAAATATGTAACATGATGGAAAATAAGTCAATACTACATTATCCGAGGTTGGATACTATCCTTATGGTGGAGGATACTCTGAGAAAAGCAGAAGAATATCCATCAAAGAGGCAGCTGTGGCTTGCATTGGAGAAGAAAGTGATGTACCAAACATTCAACCTAATAATTTCATATCTAGAAGAATCTGGAAAAATTGTTCAGCATAATGGGAAGATAATCTGGGTGTGGAATCCTGAACTGTTAAGCAAGTATAGTAACAACAAGCTGGTACTCAAGTAGTGAGTGACACGAAGGCCGTAGTGGCATTTGCGGACGAAGATCGTCAGGAAAGTTCTAGGAGTTGAGAAATATGATTTTTTCATACTGTTATGTCTATGGGCCCGACCGGATTTGAACCGGTGACCACCGCCTTGTAAGGGCGGTATCATAACCACTAGACTACGAGCCCTCTCTTCAGGATATTCACAATGTATATATGAATTTTGAAAAATGAACGTTCTGTTATCCCGATAAGTTTCTCAAAAGTAATGGTTCTAGATTCAAAAATTCATATAGATAAATAAGAAGGAAATCATCTCAATAAAACTCTGATTTATAGTAATCTGGATCACCTGACTTAACTACAATTTCTTTCTCTTATCTTACCGTTAACCTATTCATCACACCAAAACGATTTAAAAGTGTTTGTTTGCTTAAACAATAGTAATAAAATTAAATTCAGAATAAATTCATAGAATAATCATAATTTTGCTGTAAAAACTGAATTTTCCAAATATTTTCATATTGAATAAATCATGATAGTTTATATCATTAATATTTTAAAATATACTGAAAGATATATATTTAGATTTACAACGTTGCTCATAATATTTAACGTTTTACTTTCTCCTTTCACCTTAATAATTGTCTTGGAATAAATCGCTAAATTTAAATATCTCTTTAGAGTTAAAGTCTTAAGTGTAAAAAATGAGAATTGAGATAGGAGAATGTTTTACCGTGGAATTTGAAATGTCATTGTTCCAGGAAGATAGAAAACTCTTGCCTGTCCACATTTTCGACAGAAATATGGAAAGATTTGAAATGTTGGAACTGAACAGAACAATGATTAAATCAATTAACAGGTTTTTACATGATAAAAGCATAAAGACTGCTTTTCTGACAATAGTCAGAACTTCCAGATCAAAGTATGAAATAACACCAGGAACATTCATTATAACGAAAGAAAGAGGAAGGTTTCCAGTTCAGTAGCTGTAAACTCCTTTTCCAGTCTTTCTCCCAAGCTTGCCTGCATTTCTGTACATTTTCAAAAGATTGGAAGGTCTGAATTTGGGATCGGCATATTCTTCATAAAGAATTTTCATAACGTCATAAGTGACGTCTATACCAACCATATCAGCGAGTTCCAGTGGGCCCATGGGCATCCCTGCCCCATATTTCATGGCTGAATCTATGTCTCTTGCAGAGGCAACTCTTTCATCCAGCATAAAGAAGGCTTCATTTATCATTGGTACCAGTATCCTGTTAACCAAAAACCCTGGCACCTCCTTAACCGATATGGGTTTAACCGGACCCCTATGATTTTTTAACGCACTAAAAAAACTCATGGTTTGCTCAAAGGTTTCATCAGAAGTTTCCATTGATCTTACAATCTCTACCAGTGGGAGTGTATAAGGCGGATTAAAGAAATGAGTCAGTATAAATCTTTCAGGGTACCTGTAAAACTTTGACATCTGGGTTACACTTAATGAGGAGGAATTTGAGGCAAGGATTGCTTTTCCATCCATGATCCCACCTAGTTTTTGAATTATCTCTTTTTTGACATCTATATTCTCAAAGGCAGCTTCTATTATAAGCTGACATTTTTTCATTTCATCATATTTTAATGAATAGTGGATTCTCTTTGCTATTAGATTCACAACTTCATCTGTGTAAGATGATTTTAGCGTTTTCCTTATCTGTTCTTTCTGCTCATCAGTAAGTTTAACACCGAGTTTTTCTATTTTTTCAATTTCCTTTTCTGACCTGCCGTTGCTGAATTTTAACTGCGATTGCATGATCTTTTCAATATTCATCTTTCCCCTGTTCAGCATTTCATCATTTATGTCCACAAGGTGAACCTCGTATCCATTGAATGCCATTAGATATGCAATGGATGCTCCCATGGTTCCTGCACCCACAACTCCTATTTCCTTTATTTCCATATTTGCTCATAGCTCAAAATTATAAATCCTTATTCCAGAGTATATAAACGTTCAAAAGTTGATGATAAAATTTTTATTCCTGTTTTTATTAATAATATTAGGTCTTATCGATGGATAAAAAGAAAATTCTGCATGACCTTGATGAATTGGAAGCGGCCGACACTGAAGAAATGGATAGACTTGTTTTTGGAGAAGAAAGAAAAAAGAAGGGTTCAGGGAAAAACTCTCGTTCTATCTCTAGGAAATAGGGAAGCTTCCCTAATATTATTTAACCCGAGGATGACCTGAGTAAGTCTTTCAAGACCCAGTCCCCATCCAGCATGTGGTGGCATCCCATATCTGAATGTTCTAAGATAGAATTCAAAGTTATCTGAATTTAAGCCTTTTTCCTCTATTCTACTTTTTAATTCATCCGGATTGTGAACTCTCTGGGCACCAGAAGTTAGCTCTATCTCCTTAAACTGAAGATCATATGACTTCGTAAAGTTCTTGTTATCGTCAAGAGTTGCTGTATAGAATGGTCTCACCGTGGTTGGCCAGTTTATTATGAAATAGAAATTTTCAAATCTTTTTCCAATAATCTTTAGACCTTCGTTGTTCAGATCCTCTCCATCCTTCTGATCTACGCCTTCTTGCTTGAGGATTTTAACGCATTCACTGTATGTAATTCTTGGAAATGGTGTAACTGGTTTTTCCTTTACCAGAGACACTTCCTTTGCCTCTGGCACATTATTCAGGAAATTCTCTACACCAGCTGCGATGGATTCTTCAAGCATCTTCATTGCATCCTCATGATTAGAGAATGCCATTTCTATATCAATGGATGTAAATTCGTTCAGATGCCGTGGTGTGTTGTGCTCCTCAGCCCTAAATGCTGGACCCACCTCAAACACCTTTTCTATTCCTGAAGCAATGAGCATTTCCTTGTATAATTGTGGGCTTTGATTAAGGAAGATATCCTTTTCGAAGTATTTTACACCAAAAAGTTCTGCACCTCCCTCAGTTGCAGCAGAAACCGTTTTTGGGGTTTGAACCTCTGTAAATCCCTTATTCATCAGGTAATTTCTTATACCCCACAGCAGTGCGGATTTTATGATAAATATTCTGTGATGTTCAGGCTTTCTAAGATCCATAAATCTATTGTTAAATCTTGTATCAAAATCAACCTCAACCTCATCAACAATTCCAACTGGGAGTGGAACCTCAGCCCTGTTTAGAATTTCCATTGAGTCAACAACAATCTCCATTCCCAGTTTGCTCATCACCTTTTCAGGAATTTTCCCGGTGATTGAAACAACACTTTCTCTTGTTATGTTGGTAAGATCAGCGAAATGTTTATTTTCTTTCCTGAAAGTAGCCTGAATAAGTCCACTGCTATCTCTCAGTATTATGAAACCTATATTCTTCATGACTCTTATTTCCTGAGCCCATCCCATTAAAGTTATACTTTCTCCAGAAGTTAATTTATTAACATCCTTAACAAAAACAGTTTTCATAGTTCACGCATTTTGAAGTTTCTAAAAACTTTTTCTAATATAAATTGGTTTGCGTTTTTGAAATCAATTAAATTGCCATATCTCTTTCATCTGAAGCATATTTCATTGATTTCTTTGCAAGATTTTCATTAATACAAACTAAATGACTCATGCCATTACCTTAATACCTACATTACTTCGGTAGATTCTATAGCGGTGTCAAAGGCATATATATGAGAATTCTGGTGACATAATAGGTCATGAAGCATTTCTTTTTTCACTCAATGATGTTATTCACTGTGTATTCAATGATATACCTTCACTATTACTTTCCAAAAGCTTGTGAACAATTTCAATTACATGGCTGCGGGTGTTAATGTAAATAATACTAAATATAGGTATGAAATTGTTGGATATGGATAAATCGAAGATCCCACTAATTCTGGCGATCTTAGTTATTTTAATTCTGGTAGTTTCTATGTTACCAGAAAGTTCAACTAATCATAACAGTTCAAATAATGTTACATATATGCAGAGCAGTACAGGTAAAAACCTGGTTATAATCAATTTTGACTATTCAGTTGACCCGGGAGCGGTGGACATGTTCAACAGTGCATTGAGTGGGTTGAACAGCACCAATACAGCAGGTGTTGTCATTGAAATGAACACTCAGGGTGGCTTGATAGATAGCATGCTTACCATAATAGACGATATTAATCACACCGAATCCCTTGGGATTCCAGTTTTCACATATATCACCACAAATGGTTTCGGTGCATATGCAGGCGCATACATAGCAATGGCCTCCACACAGGTATGGATGGCCAGAGGTTCCGTAATAGGTCCAGCAACCCCATCAGAGGATGCATCCGATTTTCAGTCACTTATGATAAGCCTTGCACAGGAACATAATCATAATGCCACAGCCGCATCTCTTATGGTAACCAATGGCGCAACCTATTCATATTCCAGCGCCACATCAAATGGGCTTATCAATGGAAACACGACCAGTTTCAACAACTTTCTAGCAAGAATAAACATGGCTGGATACCACCAGGACACAATTTCCGAATCCTATTTTGACCAGTTTGTCAGTTTCATAAGCAATGCCACAGTGGATGGTCTTCTAATTTCATTCGGCTCACTTGCCATATTACTGGATTTATACCACCGAACAATTTTTATGACATTACTTGGTTTAGGTTTGATAATTTTGGGGTTCCTCGGATCACAGTTGATCGATGCTTCAGTCGTGGGTCTTGTCTTTCTGGTTATGGGCTCCATACTGATATTTCTAGAATTCAAGACTGGACATGGAATAGCACTTATGGCTGGTGTTGCTGTTGATATAATCGGAACTCTATTTCTTGTATCTCCACAGTATGATCTTACTGCACAACCCTATTCTTCGGGATATTCACCTTCTCCAATAAACGACTCATTCATAATAACTGCAGTACTTGTTCTTTTGATTGCAGCATTTATAGCCTATTATATAAATAGAATCGTCAGGTCTCAGGTGAGAAAACCTGTTACAGGCTGGGAATCCATGATTGGAAGTGAAGGTACTGCAGACACAGATATAGATCCAGAAGGATGGATATCTCTTGAAGGTGTAAGGTGGAAGGCAAGGACTGAGACAAACGAGAGAATTGAAAAAGGTGAACATGTGGTTGTTATAGGTATAAATAACCTGACTTTGGTCGTAAAAAAGGTGGTAGATTCTGGACGTACTGGGATTTGATATAGGTGGTTCTAAAATATCTGTATTTCTTTCAGAGAGTAATGGTGAAATCCATAAGAGACTTAAAATTAAGACTCCTAAATTCAACTCTCCACAGGAAATGGTAGATCTAATTGGCAATATGGTGGAAAGCATCGAGGAGGAAACCGGGAGGATTCCTGATGCTATTTCTGTTGTTATTGCAGGAGCAGTTGATGCGAGACGGGGCATAATACGTTCATCACCAAATCTATTTGGTGGAACGGAAATTGAATTTTCAAAAATGCTGGAGGAGAGACTGGGAAAAATAGTTTACATAGAAAATGATGCCACAGCAACAGCTATTTCTGAGAAAATATTTGGGAATGGCAAGTCTCAGGACAATTTCCTGTATATTACAATGAGCACCGGCATAGGTGGAGGTGTATTCATCAACAATAGAATTTATAGAGGATCTCTGGGAATGGCTGGAGAATTTGGACATATGGTAATAGATCCCCTTGGTCCTGTCTGTGGTTGTGGAAGAAGAGGATGTTTTGAAATCATGGCTGGTGGAAAGGGTACCCTGAGGATAGCAGAAGCCATGAATACCTATGCAAAATCACCCTATTTAAAAAAAATTCCACCGGAAAAACTTGAGGCAAGACATGTTTTTGACGGTGCTGAGGCTGGAGATAAAGAATGTATACGGGTTATCGACAAGGTTGTGGAAAACATGACCAGAGGTGTCGCAAACCTTGTAAATATTTTTGATCCAGAAGCCATAATGATAGGCGGTGGGCTTTCAAATTCAAAAGAGCTTGTGGTTGATGGGATTGCCGAAAGACTTCAGGAAGAGCTCAAAACAATGAAAAGGAATGTGGAAATATTCAGGACAAATCAGATAACAGTCGAATTATCACCACTGGCAGTTGTCCTATATGAAAAGGAGATGCCATCATTCAATTATGAGAGAATTATAAGGGAAATGAGGCAAAAGATTGCAGAAAAGACAAAATGAAATTAAATCTACGAGGTTGCCTCATCACTTACAAGTTTGACGAACGGTTCAAGAGAAGTCAGTAACCTATCACCAAACTCCGTGAGAGTGTAGGTTAACTTTCCTCCTGCGTTACTCTTGCTTATTATACCAGAATTTACCAGTTCCCTTAATCGCTTTGAGATTATGGTAGAACTTGACATTGGTATATGTGCCTTCACATTATTGAAGTTAGAACCTTTACCATTGATCTTAATGCTGAGCATGACAAGCAGGGAATATTTTCTTGAGAGCACCCTGAGAACAGGCAATGAAGGATCGATGCAGAGTTTTTTACCATCAACTTCTATCATGCATATCTCAAGTCTGTTCTGTCTCCTTGAATATTCATCCATGCTAATAAAGTTAGAAAAATAATATAATCTTTTAGTAAACAAAAGTTTACTTTGTACTATTTATAAACAGAATTAATTTCTGTATATGGTAGAAAAAAAGATTGAACTGAAAATATACGGAATGACATGCGAGGACTGCGCCTTCACCATAAAAAATGAAATGGAAAAAATAGGTGCAAAAGATATAAACATAGATTATAAAAAAGGGATAGGAAGTCTCAAACTGGATGATTCGGAAGATCCAAAGGACAGGATACTTAAAAGTCCAGTTTTTTCTCCACAATCCCATTATAAGGCAATAATCAAAAAGGTGGAGTGATGCAGGAGGAATTTGATATTGCCATTTTGGGTCGGGGAGCAGCAGCATTCTCATTTGCCATAAAAACCTCTGAACTGAGCCATAATCAGGCAAAAATTGTAATGATAGGCTATGGATTTATTGGAGGCACATGTGTTAATGTGGGTTGCGTCCCATCAAAGTATATCCTTGAGTCTGCAAAATTATATCAGAAGATGATTCATCCTCCATTTCCAGGTATATCATCTGACGAAAATTCTCTGGATTTCAGGAAGCTCATGGAAAGTATTGAAAATTTGACATCAGGCGAGAGAAAGACAAAATATGAGGATGTGCTGACATATTATCCCAATATTCACATAATGAATGGTCGTGGAAGATTTCTTGGCCCTGATAGGTTAGAAGTTGTAAATGGTAACGAAAGGTCAGAAATAAGTGCTGATAATATTGTAATTGCAACTGGATCATCCTCATCATACCCGAATATAAAAGGAGTGAAGGAATTGAAGGGTGAACTTCTCACAAGCGATAGTGTCTGGAATTTGAGAGAAAAACCTCATTCCATGGGCATAATTGGTGGAGGATATATTGCCCTGGAGCTGGGCCAGGCACTCTCCATGCTCGGTGTAAATGTAACTATTTTCAAACATCATGATACTATAAACAGGATGGGTGACAGAGATGTTGATCGTAAACTAATAGATGCCATTCAGTCGGATCATCTGAAGGTCCTCACAGGATATTCGGTGAATGAAATTAAAAAAAATGGAACATCCTATGAAATAATTGCAGAAAATGAAGGATCTATTTCTAAATTTGAGTTTGAGAAGGTAATGATTGCTTCTGGAAGAAAGGCCAATGTGGAAAGCTTAGATCTTGAAAAAGCTGGTGTGAAATATAACAGTAGAGGTATAACTGTGGATGAGAGTATGTGCACATCAAATTCACAGATATATGCTGCAGGTGATGTGGTAGAACAGAAATTTAACCTTGAAACCATTGCAGCAAGAGAGGGAACAATCGCAGCAAACGCCATGTTTGGGCAGCCTTACGTGCCAGTAGATGAAACATTCATACCATGGGGAATATTCACAGACCCGCAGGGTGCCTTTGTAGGGTACAGTGAAAATGAACTGAGGCAAAAAGGGATTGCCCATGAGTCAGTAGAGATAGATCTTGAATCAGTTCCAAAGGCCAGAATTATAAATGAAACAAAAGGGATCTATAAGTTGCTGTTTTCAGCAGATGATCATAAAATCCTTGGTATACAGGTTATTTCACCAATGGCAACGGAGATAATAATGGAAGGTGCTTACATATTGAGGAATAATATGAGCATTGAAGATCTTGTATCAATGACACACATATTTCCAACAATTTCAGAGGGAATAAAGATTGCAGCCCAATCCTACTCAAGGGATATTTCAAAAATGAGTTGCTGCATGGAGTAAGAAAAAATTTTTCAATATTTTTATGCGAGCTATCAATCCGGTCTCAAAGGATCTAAGATGAAAAAGTTGAGGCTCATAAAATATCCCGGTTCAAAGTGGGTTTCCATTCCTGATATAAGGGAAGTTTGGAAAAAATCAAATATGGAAGCATTCGCTGATGTTTTTGGAGGATCAGCAACGGTTTCACTAAACATGGGTGCAGAGAACGTAATATATAACGAATTAAACACTCAATTATACAATCTTTTACTGAGCCTCAGAGATTCATACGATTCGTTTATGGAATATGTAAAACAGTGGTTGACCTCACCAAAAAGTTTTATGGAATTCAGGAAGCAGTTGAAGGAAGAATCAGATGAAAAAAGGGAGGACAGAACATACAGTGCCTTCAAAACATTTTACAGGTATAACACAACCTTTGGTGGAATGGGAGAAACATATTCAACATCAAGGGAAAAGAGTACCTTCACGGCAATGGGTAAAACAATTGGCGTTCTCCCGGCAATACACAAGACCATATCTACCTGGAAACTGGAAAACATGGATTTCCTTGCATTCATAAGGAAATATGACAGTGAAAAAACTTTTCTGTATATGGATCCACCATATCCTGGCAAGAACTGGTATGAGCACAATTTTTCCATAAAGGATTACAGAGATCTTTCTTCTGTCAGGAAGGAAATGAGAGGAAAATATCTGATGAATTTTGACCGGGGGAGTGAGCAGATTACAAAGGTTTTTGGTGAACCACAGTTCATAAGAAAATACGAGAACAAAAATGGAAATGGCGAAGATATGGAAGAGCCATTCAGATACATCTCATTTTACACAAATGTACTGAATAAATAGACCAAATTTTGATCTTCGATTGAATTAGTGTTTTATTGACTCTTCAATTATAATATTGATGTGTGAAAAAAAATTAAAAACAATATATGTAATGAAACCATGTGGGTAGGATAAGTTTGGATCAATACGACGCATCACAGATACAGATACTTGAGGGATTGAAGGCCGTAAGAAAAGTGCCAGGAATGTATATAGGTAATACTGGAGAGGGCGGTCTTCACCATCTTGTTTACGAGGTTGTAGATAACTGCGTTGATGAAGCGAACGCAGGATTTGCAGATAAGGTATTTATAACGCTTGGAAGAGACGGTAGTGTAACAGTTGAGGATAATGGAAGAGGCATTCCAGTGGACATACACCCTCAATACAAGAGACCGGCACTTGAAATAGTGCTGACGGAGTTACACAGCGGTGCAAAATTTGACAAAAAGGTTTACAAGGTTACTGGCGGTCTTCATGGGGTAGGAGTACACGTTGTTAATGCACTCTCAGAAAAACTTATTGCTGTAATTAAAAGAAATGGGAATATTTATTATGAAATTTTCAGGAGAGGCATACCAGATGGTCATCTGATAACAGTAAAGGAAGATGAAAAGGATAATGATCCAATTCTGAAGGATATAACACTCAATTTAAAGAGTGAATCCGGTACAACAATTAAATTCTGGCCTGATCCAGAAATTTTCCAGGAGACAGTATACAGTTACGAAATTCTAGAACGAAGAATGAGGGAACTGGCATATCTAAATCCCAATATATTCTTTGAGATGAGGGATGAAAGATCAGGAAAGAAAGATACATTTCATTTTTCAGGAGGGTTATCCGAATTTGTATCATATCTTTCTGAAGGATATGATCTGCTTTTAAAGGAAACAATCAGGGGGCAGGAAGAAAAATCAGATGTGGTTGTTGAATTTGCACTTCAGTATTCTTCAAATTCCATGGAGGTCATGAAGTCCTTTGTAAACAATATCAGAACGGACGAAGGCGGAACTCACGTTGCCGGTTTTAGGACGGGACTGTCTAAGGCAATTCTGGATTTTGCAAAGAAGAATAACCTCGTAAAGGGGGTGGACAATTTAATTGGAGATGACGTAAGGGATGGACTTGTTGCTGTTCTGCACATAAAAATGTATAATCCGCAGTTTGAGGGGCAGACAAAGGAAAAACTGGGAAATGGTGAAATCAAGGGTATTGTGCAGTCCATACTGGAAAGTCAGATGAAGTTTTATCTGGAAAGCTATCCACATGTGGCCAATCTCATAGTAAGAAGAGCATTAATGGCTGCAGAGGCAAGAGAGGCATCCAGAAATGCCAAAGAACTCATAAAGAAGAGGTCAAGCCTGGGGACCGGGAGTATGCCGGGCAAGCTTGCAGACTGCTCATCATCAGATCCATCAAAAACAGAGATATATATTGTGGAGGGAGACTCTGCAGGTGGATCTGCTAAACAGGCAAGAAACAGGGAATATCAGGCAGTAATGCCACTCAGGGGCAAAATTCTGAATGTGGAAAAGGCAAATGACAGCAAAACATTCGCCAATCAGATAATCAAGGATCTTATCATAGTGCTCGGTACAGGCGTGGGAGATGAATTAAATCTTGACACTTTAAGATACGGAAAAATAATAATCATGACCGATGCCGATGTGGACGGTGCACATATAAGAACCCTGCTACTTACATTCTTCTACAGGCATGCACTGAAACTGATCAAAAATGGAAACATATATTTTGCAGAGCCACCGCTCTACAGGGTACAGAAGGGTGACAAGGTCTACTATGTATATTCCGAGGAGGAAAGGGATAAGATAGTAACAGAACTTGGTAAAAATGTGGTAACACAGAGGTTCAAGGGTCTTGGGGAAATGAACCCTGAGCAGCTTTGGGATACGGCTATGAATCCTGATACCAGACGACTGGTAAGGGTAGATGTTGAAGATGCAGATGAGGCAGATCACACCTTTTCAATTCTCATGGGAGACAAGGTAGAACCAAGAAGAAGATTCATAGAAGAGAATGCAAAGTACGTGGAGGAAATCGATTTTTAAGGTGATCTGAATGGAATTGAAACCAGTAGAAACAGAAATTAAAAAGTCCTATCTCGAATATGCAATGAGTGTAATCGTAAGCAGGGCAATCCCGGATGTTAGGGATGGATTGAAGCCAGTACAGAGAAGGATACTCTATTCAATGTATGAAAACAATTTCACACATGACAAACCATACAGAAAGTCTGCAAGGATAGTTGGGGAGGCCATGGGTAAATATCATCCTCACGGGGACAGTGCAATTTATGATGCAATGGCAAGGATGGCGCAGGAATTCTCCCTGAGATATACACTTATTGATGGGCAGGGAAATTTTGGATCAATAGATGGAGATGCACCTGCTGCAATGAGGTATACAGAAGCAAGAACAAACCAGCTTGCAGAGGAGATGCTTAAGGATATAGACAAGAACACAGTACCGTTCAGGCTGAACTTTGACGGCTCCCTGCAGGAACCTGATTATCTTCCATCGGTAGTGCCAAATCTTCTAATAAATGGAAGTTCAGGAATAGCGGTGGGTATGGCTACCAACCTTCTTCCGCACAATCTTACAGAGGTTGGAAATGGGATCATAGAACTTGTTAAGAATCCTGAGGCAACTGTAGAGGATCTGCTAAAGCATCTGAAGGGGCCAGATTTTCCAGGTGGTGGAATAATCTGGATGACAGAGGATTTGAAGAGGGCATACGAAACTGGAAGAGGCAAGGTCATATGTCGTGGAGAGGTCAATGCTGAGGATAAGAAAAGGATTGTAATTACAAGTCTACCATACGGTGTTAATAAGGTAACATTCCTCGAGAACGTTGTAAGACATGTTGATGATGGAAAGATAGAGGGAATTACTGACGTGAGGGATGAAAGCAACAGGGAAGGGATGAGAATAGTAATAAAAATCAGGGATGAGGACCGGAAAGGACTCATACTGAACCAGCTCTATTCAAAGACTGAACTGGAGCAGAGCATTAGCATTAACAATCTGGTTCTTCTAAACAATGAGCCAAGGCAGATGAACCTCAAGGAGTTAATGAAAAGCTACATAGATCACAGATTAAAGGTTATCCTGAAAAGAAGCCAGTTTGATTATGATAAGCTAAAGGAGAGGGAACATGTACTGCTTGGGCTGGAGAAGGCCATAGAACAGCTTGATCTGGTAATATCCCTGATCAGAGGGAGCAGGGAAACAACTGAGGCAAGAACAAAATTAATGCAATCACTGGAATTAACGGAAATTCAGGCAAACGCCATTCTTGACATGAGATTGCAAAGACTGACCTCACTGGAGCATGAAAAAATAAAGAAGGAGTTAGAGGAAACATTCAACGAACTGAAAAGGCTCAGCAATATAATAAATAATGAAAGTGAGAGGGATAAAATTCTCATAGATGAAATACAGTACCTGATTAAGAAATACGGTGACGAAAGAAGAACCAAAGTTCAGATAGGTGGTCATGTCAATCTTTCAGAGGATCAGACAATCCCCGTTGAGGAGAGTGTCATAATACTAACAGAGAAAGGCTTCATCAAGAGGGTAACACTTGACGAATACCGCGCTCAGAAGAGAGGCGGTAAGGGTGTGCAGACAAGCGTGAGAGACGAAGATCAGGTGAGATCGCTTATTCACTGCAGTTCCCATGATAACGTTCTCTTTTTCACAAACACAGGAAGGGTATTCAAGATAAAGGCTTACAGGATAGAGAGCAAGAGCAGAACAGGGGTAGGAGTGATCGGTTCAGCATTCCTCAGGCTTGCAGAGAGTGAAAGATTAACAGAAGTTCTCAAATTTGAGGAAAGTGAGGGAGCATTCCTTATCATGGCAACCAGAGGTGGCTATATTAAAAAGACATCTGTGGAGGATTTTGCAAATATCAACTCAGCGGGAATCAGGGCAATAAACCTTGAGGATGGTGATGAACTTGTTTCTGCGTTCATCTTAGAATCCGATCATGATATTGTTGTAATATCCAGCAATGGAAAGGCGGCACGTTTCAGATCAGATGAGATCAGGGCCACAGGAAGGACGTCCAGGGGTGTCATATCAATGAGAGTTCAGGGAAATGAGTTTGTGATCAAGGCCTTCGCCATTGAATCAGGTCAGAACATACTGACTGTATCCTCAAGGGGAATTGGAAAGAGAACAGAGGAAAATGAATTCACCAGTCATCACAGAGGAAGCATGGGAGTGAAGGTTATGAAGATCACTGAGAAGACTGGAAAGATAGTGGATGCCATTCCTGTAAATGAAAATGATGAGATCATAATAATGACAAGAAATGAACAGACCATAAGGATCAGGGCTTCAACAATAAGAGAGGTAAGCAGAAACTCCCAGGGTGTGAAACTTATGGATGTAGGTGAGGATGATGAGGTCATTTCAGTTGGAAAAGTGGAGCTGGAATAATGAGGAAACTGTATCTGGCAGGGGCAGGAAACGTTTCCAAAAACCTCCTATCACTTATTTCTAACCTAAATTCTGATATAAAGATCATGGGGATCGAGAATTCAAGAGGTCAGCTATTCTCAGAAGAAAGTCTCTCCATGGCTGATATCAATAATTTCATGAAATCACCAGAGGACTACAGGAAATCACTAAACATCAGTAAGATGGATTTTGATATTTATGTGGATATGAGGACAGCATCAAAAAATGGTGAAAGAGAAAGGGATGATTATATCAATCTGATGAAAAATGGTAAGCACATTGTAACAGCCAACAAATCTGGACTTGCAAACTTCTTTCCTGAAATAGGAAAAGCATCCTCAGAATTTGACAAAAAGCTCTATTTCGAGGCAACAGTTGCAGGCGGTCTGCCAGTATTCTCACTCATTAGAAGCAGTTTTCCATCATTCACTGTAGACAGTTTCACAGGTGTTGTGAATCTTACATCGAATTTTGTAATGAAGAAGGTAAACGATGGAATGAATCTTGAAGAGGCCAAAAGGAAAGCTATGGAAGAGGGTGTTGCAGAAACAGATATGACTGATGATCTGGATGGCACAGATTCCGCAAGAAAGGCAGTGATTATAGCAAATTCCCTTTTCCATAAACCAATGAGGCTTAAGGATCTGAAATACTCCGGAATCGATGAAAATAATATAAAAAAGAATGAAATGCTGCTCGCAAAAATCTCAATGAATAAGGAGTTTAGTGTTGAATCACGGGTTTTCACACTGAACAGTGAAGATCCATTCCTGAGACTTGCACCAATGGGTATGGCATGCAGCATCGGTTTTAAAGAAAGGAATCCTGTATATATATCAGAAGATATGGATGGTCCTCTAGAAACTGCAGGGGCCGTTTTAAGCGATATTTTATCTGTTTAGAATTTCCCTTGTGCAAAATATAACCGGTTCATCGGTTTAAGATCCATTACTCCACATTGCAAATAAAAAAAGAAAACTTTGAAACTACTTTCTTTAAAATATTACATTATTATATGTTTAAACTTTATAACGCAAGCAAGGGCACATACTGGGTCAGGATCAGAACAATCAGAAATGATATGCCAATGAATGAATTGGAGTTCAGGAACGAAACTCTCACCGTTGAAGGATCATCAGGATCAAGAACATAATGCTGGTATATTATGAGAAAATATATCAGAACAAGTTCAGCAGCATACAGATAACTGCTAATGTAAAATATCAGCAATGTGAAAAATAGTAGTGTAAATGCATGGGTAATATCTGAAATGATCATTCCCTTTCTGACACCATAGGCAGTCATCACGGTCTTTAAATTATTTTCCCTGTCATAGTCCACATCCGGTATGGTATACACCATGTCAAATCCACCTATCCAGGTTGCAGTTGTAACCACAAGAATATATATCTCGGGAGATGAAGGAAAGTGAGGTATAACAGCGAGATAGCCTGCCATCACTCCCACGCCTATGGTCAATCCCATGAAAAAATGCCTCCATCTTGTAACTCTCTTTAGCATTGGATCAATAATGAAGAGAGCTAAAACTATGGGAGAAAGAATAAGCACAAAGCGATTTAGAAGAAATGCACAAAGTTCAAAGAGTGCTGCTGTTACAACTGTAAAGGTAATGGCACTTGTCATGGAAAGTGATCCTGTTACCAGTCCCCATTTCCTTTTACGTGGATTGATCACATCATATTTTCTTCCAAGCAGTCTGTTGATTGACATACCGGTGGCCCTTGCCAGTGTACCTGCTAGAATTACAAGAATGATGATCCTGGTACCGGGATATTTTCCTGCAGCAATGAAGCTGCCTGCCACTATAAAGGGTATATCAAAAACAGTATGTTCCAGTTTTATGTAATCTACGAATCCTTTTAATTTTGATTCGTGAACTTCTTTCTCAGTTGATCTACTCTCTCCTGAATATCCTGTTTCATTGAAAGCGTTTCTGGCCATGGCCTGTTAAATCCCTCCGATTTCCATTTCCTTGTGGCATCTATGCCCATCTTCGACCCGTAGTTCAAAAGCGAAGAGGCATGATCAAGCGTATCTGTATGCGTTCCTGGGATAATAATAACATCTCTTGCAGGATCAATCCTTGTGCTCATGGCCCATATTACCTGTTTTCTGTCATGAACATTGATATCATCGTCAACGATAAGCACTATCTTGGAGAACATCAACTGACCGGTACCCCACACAGCGAACATAACCTTCTTGGCATGTCCTGGGAAGCGCTTCTTTATGGAAACCACAATCATGTCATGGAACACTGCTTCCTCCATTGTATTCATGTCAACTATCTCTGGTATCTGTAGCTTCACCAGAGGTAGGAATAGCCTTTCTATGGATTTTCCCATAATCACATCCTCATGCCACAGCTTTCCAACAATGGTCGTTGGGTATACAGGATTCTTTTTCTCAACTATCTTTCTGATGTGAAAAATGGGAAACACTTCCTGCAGGGAATAATATCCTGTGTGATCTCCGAAGGGTCCTTCTATTCTTGATTCTGATGAGTCAATATATCCTTCAAGAACGATCTCGGAATTCATTGGGTAATGATGATCAACGCTCTGTCCTTTCACAAGATTTGGTCTTTCCTTGCTAATAAGACCCCAGAATGAGAATTCATCCAGAGGGTCCGGTAAGGGTGCAACTGCTGAGAATATTGTAAGTGGATCTGTTCCCAGTGTAACGGAAACATTCATGATCTTTCCCTTCTCCTTATACTCATCAAAATGTTTTGCACCATCCTTGTGTATCTGCCAGTGCATTCCCATGGTTTCTGAATCATATTTCTGCATCCTGTACATGCCTGCATTTTTTCTGCCTGTTTCAGGATCACTTGTAATTACAACTGGTAATGTAATAAAGGGTCCTGCATCATCCGGCCAGGTTGTGCATATGGGATATCTGTCCAGATCAACAGAATCGATTACGCTGTATGAGGATGGTAATCTGTCATGCAACTTTGGCCTGAGACCTCCAAGTTCCTTAAGCATCTCCATGCCCCTGCCGATGAGGGATTCACTTTCCTTTGGTGGCCTTATGAGATTTCGCATTGCATTTCCAATGTTTTCTGGCGTATCCCCAAGAATGGAATTCATTTTCTCCTGGGTTGAAAATATGTTTCCAACAACAGGTATGTCATAACCCTTTACATTATCAAAAAGTATTGTGCGTCCCTTTCCAGTCCTTTCCTCCTCACTCAGTATCCATGTGAGTTCCAGCTCGGTGCTAACCTCATCATCAATCTGGATAAAATCATTCTTTTTCTTTCGATCTGAAATGAAGTCCTGAAGATCATCATAAGTCATGCACTCATATCCTTATTTTTGATTTATTGTTTTCTTTAATTTTTTTTGATAAAACATAAAATCCTTTAGAATTTACTTTATTTGCTCTGCAATCACCTTTACAAAACCTTCTGATAACTCCTTGCTTACAGATCTGAAATTAAAAGCCATAAGGAAACCGTCTATTCCTGCAACTGTGCACTTTGAAGCCTCAAGGCTGTAACCGGCGCCAGAGAGTGTTACAGTAACTGAATCACCATTAAATTCTATATCAAGCATGCTAGCCGGAATTACCTCTTTGTATTCTTTCAGAACATTCTCAAGGTCTTTCAGGTTGTCTGCATACTTTTTCATTATGTCCCCGGCCACGAAGCCACGATCATACCATTTCTTCAGTGTAGATTCTTCGGAAAATGACATGGCATTCTTTATCATTCCATCAAGCAATATACTGGGTATTGGAACGGAATCTGTTTCCCTTAGGAACCCAAGCAGGTACCCTGCCTTTTCAAGATCTTCAAGCCTAAGACCCATCCTATCTATTTTCATGTAGAATGAAATCGCCTCAGCCACAGTAGAACTAACGGTTTTCCGGCTCTTTTCGCACATATCGTTCAAATCCTTCACAAGTTCGGGTCTGAGGCTCACGTTAATTCTAGACATTGGTACAGTATCCAAGAACACAAAATAAATATTTATAACATATCTGCAATTTCAATTCTAATTTGCTGGATTACACAAATATCCACACTGATGCACAACTTCGTATCCAAATGCTAACTGTTGTGTATTATTATCCATTAACATAGATATATAATCCTCTCATATCTGAATGATAATCATGTTAAACGTATTATTTGGTACAACTGTATTCGTATCTGTTGCCAGTCTCATACTGGCACTTTTCATGACAAGGAATTTCACATCCACTCACGGAAAAAGTCAGCTCTTCTGGTCGATCGGATTATGGTTGTTCTTTATAGATGCTCTTCTGGAGATTCTATTCGCTATCGGGGCCGCTGATCAGGTTCTTTTTGATATCTATCTGTTCACAGTGGCAATTCTCGTACAATCTTTATCCATCGGCTCAATTCTGCTGCTCAAAAAGCCAATCTACAACAGGATATACTCAATTTTTTCTGTCGTAGCCGATGTTCTCCTTGCCATAACACTGGTGATATTTCCAACAGGAAACATTCTGGTAGGCGGTATAGTGGCAGGTGTTCTTCCATTAGCAGTCATAATAATGTCATCAATAATATCATTCCCTGCTGCAATCATACTTATTGCAACAGCCATAATTTCATTCAGGAAGACCTCAAATAAGAAGATGATCAGCATAATCATAGGAACAATAATTGTAAGTGTTGCAGGATCACTTTATATTGTATCCTTCCCTGAAACACTTTATTATGCTGAACTTCTCGGAATCATTTTCCTCTGGTCCGGGTTTTTCAATTTCAATTCAATAATTAGGAAAAGGGAGGTGAAAAATTATGCTGTCAGCTAATTTTGATAGATTTTTATTTGCCTACACCATCGGCTCACACATTATCATAGTGAGTGCAAGCATTGCATTAAGCCTGATTCTTGCCATTCTGGAATTCATGATCACGAGGAAAAATGTACCTGAGTACAAAACCATGCTTTTCAAGCTCAAGAGAATGTTTATAGTTTCATTTGGGGTGGGAACCGCCAGTGGAATAGTACTTGCAGTGGAACTTGTGAATCTGTTTCCAGGTTTTATGACCTTTGTGTCAAGCACAGGGGCCATATCGCTCTTCTATGCTGAGGTTTCAGCTTTCTTCCTGGAAACCATTGCCCTTGTGATTTACGTTTATTATCAGGATGTTTTCAAATGGAAGTATGCAAATTTTGGGTTATCTATACTGGTGGCACTGGGCGTAATAATGTCTGCCGTATTTATAACAATGGTAAACGCATGGATGAACACACCCAACGGCTTCAACAAATCCGTATATCTTAGCACTGGAAAAATCACCGATGTGAATCCTTTCGCCCCCTTTGATACTGTTTCCACATTTAACGAACTTGCACATGTTCTTACAACAACTATCTTTGTTGGATTTGTTATATTAGGAGCATTCTTTGCATACCAGTACATCAGATCAACGAACAGTGAAACAAAATTCATAACAAAACTTGGAATCAGAATTTCAGGCTGGATGTCAGCTGTTTTCATACTTCTTGCCGGTATAACAGGAGGAAATGAGGTAATCAGCCTCCTCAAATATCAGCCAGTGAAGTACGCTGCCATTGAGCTTGATCCAAACCCCGGAAGTGGATTTGGTGAACACCTCCTTGGTTCAATAGTTAACGGTAGAATCGTAGGTTCAATAACCATACCCGGATTGCAGGCATTCCTTGCAAACTTTGAGGCTGGAATAACAAAACTGCCTGGTCTTTCCTCCTATCCTCAATCTGACTGGCCCCCACTGTTTGTTCACACATCCTTTGATGTAATGGTCGGGGGTGGCCTTGTGCTTGGGTTATTCTTTTTCATATTTTTCATTTATGAAATACTCAGGAAGGACATGTTCAAAAACAGGATTATTATGTACCTTGAAATTGCAGTGGGCTTTTTTGCCCTCATAGTATATGATATGGGCTGGGTTACGGACGAGGTTGGAAGACAGCCATGGATCATCTATGATGTTATGACTGTGAATCAGGCTGCCAATTACTCTAATGCACTAATAGTTCCAGGTTATCTCATAATAACTTTCTATCTGTTCCTTATACCATTCACATTCTATTTCTTCGCGAGGGTTTTCAAGGGTAAATCTGCAACTCATAAATCTACTGAAAGTAAGAGGATTCCAAACAAACAGGGAGGTGAGTGAGTTGAATTACACATTCTATCTTGTATTCGCAATATTTTCTGCATTCATGGCACTATTTTTATCAGAGGCAATGGGTGCATTCCAGATGCTGTTTAACTGGGAGAAGAGCAACAGCAAGGTTATTTCATATATAACTCCAGTTTGGGAAATAACCGGAACGTTCGCAGCATTCTTTGTTGTAGCAGCTGACTTCGCATTCCCAAAAATAATTATCCCACTGGCCTCAATCTATGCAGGAGAGATAATGGTCTTTCTGATCTTCTTTGTGGCAAGGAACGCTACATTCGTTGTGGGAGAATTTGTCAGTTCTAGAGGCTACATGACAAGAAAGAAAATGTTCAAGGCATACTCAATAGTCACTCTTTTCATAGGATTCGTTGCACTTCTGGTAGTTGGAGGAATAATAGGAAGTGATGGCGTGAGCATCGCTTCCATGAGTTTCAGTCCTGTAGCATGGTTCCTTAATCCATCCTCATACATACTGATACTATCTGCAGTGTTCCTGATAGCTGGCCTATCCTATGTATTTTATGACACGGGGAATAGAAGCAAGAGTGCAATATTTTCCCTGCTGGGTATAGTTTTTGGAGGAATTGCATTTTATCTGCTGAATAGTGCTGTGTTCTCTGTATTAATCATAATTCCGGTGGTGATAATTGTTATACCGGTTATTCTTTCATACATCAGAAAAATCACTCCCATACTGAAAAACAAGGCATTTCTCGCATCATGGGTTGCACTTGACGTATTCACGTTAAATTTTCTGGTATATCCAACAGCATTTAAGGGTGCAATAAATGTCCAGAGTGTTACCACCTCAGGACCTATGGATACAGCCTTCTTCATTATAACTGCATTTGGTCTTGTTCTATTGCTTGCACTTTTCGCAGTGTACGGAAAGGCAGTGAAGAATTCCAGAAATATGAAGAAAATGGAGAATATAACAGAATAAACTCTGTAAGTTTTCTCCATAATACTTTTTAAAATATTTTAAAATTAAACAGTTACTTATTAATCCCCTTTGCTGAAAAGATAATACCTATACTTACAAGTAACAGACCTGCTATCTCATAAACCGATGGAATTTCATTCAGTAAGAAAATGCTAAAAATTACAGAGAGTGCAGGAACAAGGAAGAGGAAGGATGAGATAGTAGAAACCCTGTATTCTCTATTAAGATGCAGGAAGGCATAATAGGCTATGGCCGTGCCTGGGAATCCTATAATAATAACAATGATCAGGAAAGTAAGATTTGGTTCAAACAGTGTAATGTTAGGCTGGAACACTCCCGCCACCATCAGAGCAGGAACTATGGCGAATGCAAACTGATAGAAATTTGTTGTCTCCCGCTCCGTCCCACCGAGATATTTTTTGTAATATATGGTTCCTGAAGCCCAGCTGACAGAACCCAGAAAGGCAATTAACACACCAATTCCCAGACCTGAGATCAATCCATGGAAAAATATTACAATAACACCGGAAAATCCAAGGATAATTCCAAGAATAACGTACCTGTTATACGATTCCTTCAGAAATATAATAGAAAGAAGAGTTGAAATTACTGGATAGGTGTAAATAAGAATTGCAGAGAGTGAAGAGGAGATGGTAGTTTCAGCTATAAACCACAGCTCCATGAAGATGAAAACATTCAGCATTGAAAGGATGAATAGGGGAATAATCTCATTCCTCCTTATGTTGAATCTCAACTTTCTGTTAAATATGATTAAAATTCCAACCAAAGAAATGAGAATTCTGTAAAACAGAAGGGTAAACGAATCAACATAGTTTAGTGCAAATTTCACCAGAGGATAGTTCAGGGCCCAGAATGAAACCATAATCACAAACAGAACAATATCATTTTTCCTGCTCATCCTCATTCACAATTTCTTCAAGGTATTACAAACTACATCTTTAAGCCATTCAAATGTATGTATGGGATCGAAGACGGAAATCCCTTTATAAGACAGTGAAATAGTGTTATTATGGTGTCAGGAATCTTCACAGACAGGAACAAAATACTTGAATTCTTTAATTCCAGAGGTCTCATCGTGGATCCTGCCGCCTTGCAGATTATAATGGAAAAATCTTTGGGTACAATGATTACACACCTTATTGACAATGAAACAATGAAATCAGGCATAGTTGGAAGGCAAAATGTTCTAAATCTTATAGGTGGAAATCAGGTCAAAAACCCTGCTGTTATGAGAGAAATAGATGTGAATGACATCAAGGCAAACAGTTCCGTGGAAGATTTCAGAAAAATGTTTGTTAACAGGTATGAAACATTAAAAAGTATTATTGTCAATGCCGGAAAGTTCAGAGAGGTAGACTCCATTTCATCCGTAAGGGAAAAGGATTCAAGGGAAGTTAAGATTGTGGGAATGATCAGTAATGTTACAGAAACAAGAAATGGACATAAGAAATTCAGAATAGAAGATACAGAATCATACATAGATGTGATAATTCTGAAGAAAAACCCCATGTCAAAGGAGTTGCTTCTCAATGATGAGGTCGTAGGTGTAATAGGAAGCAGACCCAGGGCTAACAATGACAGGGAGAATTC
Organism: Thermoplasmatales archaeon; assembly: GCA_027316895.1. Lineage (GTDB taxonomy): Archaea > Thermoplasmatota > Thermoplasmata > Thermoplasmatales > Thermoplasmataceae > Cuniculiplasma. Next base: position 411,988 of record DAHVFT010000001.1, read on the forward strand.
TGAGCCTGTGATTTTTGCTAATGAGTTAATAAGACCGGATGTTCCAGAAAGAATGATTGATGACACAGGCTTACCACCGGAATATGTATGTTCCATATCTGATATTCATGTGGGAAGCAAGACATTTATCAAGAACGGTTTCTCAAGTTTTCTTAAATGGATCAACTCTTCAAGTGATGAATCTGCTAATCTGAAGCATCTCATACTGAGTGGGGATGTTGTTGATGGTATAGGTGTTTATCCAAACCAGGAAAATGATCTTGAAATTGTAAATCCAAAGGAGCAGTACGAATATCTGGCAGAATTTGTGAATCAGGTGCCATCAGACATTAACGTTTACATTATGCCTGGAAATCATGATACCGTAAGACTGGCGGAACCACAGCCTGAGCTAAGTCCTGCCATCAGGCAAATGTTCACTGAAAAGGTCACTTTCCTTCCAAATCCATATAACCTTAGAATAAAGAAGAAGCTCATAACACTTTATCACGGGATGTCCCTGAATGATCTAATAGAATTGATTCCAGGAGGTAACATGAACAGTGTTGGAAAGGCCATAGAACTGATGCTTAAGAGGAGGTATATGGGACCTGTATACGGTGGAAGGACACCCATAATTCCAAATCAGTTTGATCCACATATATTCAGGGATGTTCCAGATATATTCATAACAGGGCACATACATGGGCATTATCTTGGAAATTACAATGGCGTTAGATATGTGAATTCCTCAACATGGCAGTCTCAGACTGAATACCAGAAAATGATGAACTATTCTCCTGATCCATGCATAGCAACATTGTTTGATCTTAATTCAAAAACAGTGATTAAGAAAAATTTTCTCCCTAAAGCGTTCTCAGAATAATCTCTTCGATCTCTTTTCTAAAGGTATCCACTATATCCTTGGTTGCTGTGTCCCTCACTGATTGCGGAGCACTCATGAACCCTATTTTTGCCGTTATTTTTGCCATTTTAGCCATGGAATCATATTCCTTGATCTTTGCTTCTAGGTATCCTTCTATTATCCTTGCTAGCTCCTTCTTTAGCTCAGGATCCTCATTAAGTTTCTTCCTTACATATTCCTTAATCAGATCTTTCACTATGTCACGGACAGCTTCCAGATACATTTCTTCAGATGGAAGGGTGCTCATCATATCCTTGATATATTTTTGAATGTCTTCAGGCATATATTCAGAATGTAATGGAATAAATAAAGGTTCACAAAATAAATATTTATAAGAAGTCTTAATATCCTTATACTTTATGTGGGAAAAATAAGTATTGTCTCACGATTGGGGTGAAATATTGAAACGAAGTTCAAGAGATTGGAAAAAGAGAGGAAACATGCGCTGGAAATGGAAAAAGAAGAGAATTAGAAGACTGAAGAGGCAGAGAAGAGCCAACAAATCCTGATTTCACCTTTTTGATCGAATTTTTATATTAATATTACCCGTTTCATGTAAACGGGTGTATAATAGACATTTTTACCTTTTACATTAACCGTTTTAGATTTTATTCAAAATTTCCTCTTCCATAATTTCTTCCTTTTTGGAATTTACAATCTTTTCATTTTTATACACAAGGAATCCACCTACTATTGAAACCAGTGGACCAATATAAAATCCTCCTCTTATGACCAGAATTATCAAACTGGCCAGTATGGCTAGGATTCCTATACCGTAAAAACCCTTTCCCTTTCCGTAATAGCAAAAGATGATCACAATAAAGCTGAGAGCAATCACCGCAAGAGATGCATATGGATTTATTTCTATGGATTTCAGGAATGCGAGTGAACCTGTTGATCCAGGATCAAGACCGAGAATAAATACGATCAGAGCCAGAAAAACTCCGGAGATCATGCTTATCAGTGAACCGGAAAAAGTGAGCAAATATGAAAACCCCAGGGATATTTTCATAGAATTACATTGTTTTAAGTTTTTTAAGGTTTCTCAAACATATGCAACTGTTTGGAATGTTTAGAATTTATAAACAGGTTTCTTTATCACGCCTAAAAAATCCCACTTCAACTGACAGAACAGAGTCACTGTTAAATAGTTTTATCTAATTCAGAACCTACGGGGACATGGGGTAATCAGGCATCCTATTGGGCTCCAGTCAGGTTTTGATTAGAAACGGGTCAACTGATATGGTGATGATTGACTGGAACTATGAACCGGGAAGAGACCCGCAGATCTGGGTTCAAATCCCAGTGTCCCCATCTCAGACGAATACTCTGACTTTGTTATTTTTTTTAACTTCTAAACCGCACATATTACTGCCTCCTAAAATTCGGGAAAAAACCGGGGTTCCCGCGCCCATGCGTAAAGCTTTAATGTCACTACCCAGAATATTATCATAGTAAATGAATGTGTTTTTAGACTCCATTACCTCTCAATTTATTTTTACCTCAGATTACGAATTGATAATCATAAATGATAGTATGTATTAATATGCTCCATACTTATTAATTACTAATTGTCAATCAAGAAGTCAGGCTACGAGGATGAAATTTTAAAATTCATCTATACAAATTACCAAGACGTAGAGATTCCAATGACTAAACTTCAAGATATTATAACTTCATATTATACTGTAACTAGCTCAGCGGGTTCATTATATGAAAGCGGGTTGGTCAATAAACGAGAGGTTGTCTCTGGAAGAAAAACGATAATGATCTCTTTGACTAAAAAAGGAAGAGAAGTTGCAGAGCAACTCAAAAGAGCTGAGGCAATTTCACAAGGCAGGAAGCTCTCATCCACAGAAAGGTACGCTGTAATTCTATATCTATACCGAAACGGATCAAAGAATCTGAAGGAAATCAATGAAGATCTTCCAGGATCAACTGAAATTTTAAGGGAGCTTGAAAAACTGAATGTTGTAAAGCAGGAAATCAAAAGTTCAAAATATCCTCAGGAAACAACGTTGAGTTTGACTGAGAAGGGAATGGAGATTGGATTAAGATTTGAGGAATTGGAGAGGATGATGGAAGAATGAACGAAAGTGTGGATAATTCAAAGAGCAATGATTTCCAGAATAGGTTAGGGGTGTATATGTAATGTTGGTAGTTAACTCATACGTCCTTGTAGGAGAAGATTCTTTCAATCCAACATTGAAAATAGTAATAGAAGTAGAAATTAAAGTTGGGTCGGAAGTTTTAATCAATGCGTTCGGAGACTTGAATTATCATGGAAAAAAAATTGGAAGATTGGAACCTTCAACTCAAAACGTTTTTGGTTTCCCCCTCTTCGCAATAAAATCCGAACTAAAGGATCAATCAGTTAAATATAATGTGGGTTTTGAATGCAAATTAGATAAGAATGTCTTAAAATACATAAGCGATGGAAGAAAAGCGGAAAAGAATGGAGACGTAGTATTTATAGCCGAAATAAGGCTAATTTATCTTGAAAATCGAGCCTACATAATAGAATCCAGAGTTCAAACAAATTTAGCAACGAACAACACCGCAAACATGTTATCAACTCTAAATGGTACTTCATACTTGGAAATGAGAACATACAACCCACAAATTCCAATGACAATTAAATCATCGGATTGGATAAATGATTTTGCACCAAAACTAGGATTGGGGGAATATGAAATAATAGAAATCCCTAGATTAAATGCTGTAAATATAAAGGAAAAATTCAGCAATTCACTTTCCGCCCTTGAGGTATCCAGGAAATACCTGTACTCTTTAAACAACGGCTCTGCAATGTCATCACTCCGGAATTCTTTAAGGGAATTCAACGAGGCATTGAAAAATCTTGGATATAGAGACGAGAATGGAAAAAATGTGGATTACGGTAAAATATTCGATAGAAACAAAAACAATGAAATTTTAGTTGAAACATTGCAGAAAAATCTATATAGTTCAAGCTCCAGAGGAGAAGAACCCGCAGCAGCACATATGGGTAATTCGGTTGAAGGATATGAAATCGAATCAATGATATTCATGACCTATTCATTGTACAAGATGGTTTTCGAAAAGCTTCGAGAGAAAGAGGAATCAGAGGGTGATTGATAATTATGAGACGACAAGCATAAGTTTGTCTGAAAAGGGAATGGAGATAGGAGAGATTCTAAGTAAGGTAGAGGGAATGATGGAGGAATGATAAAAAATGAAAATTTATGAATCGAGTTTCACAGAGAAAAAGCTAGAAGAAATGTATAACTTGATAAAAGAGACTGATGGATCAAAAGTACAGCTTTATGCGATTTCAGTAGAGAAAAATAAAGAAAAAGAGAAGATTTGGACCGTTAATACACTTTCAATAACAAAATCTCTCGGGGATGAAATGATTGAATCTGCAAAGGGGTATCTTATCCAAAAAAGCCAACTCAGGATAAAGGATTTCGATTTGAAGAGCGATTTGTCGCCTGAATATTTGATTGGAAAGTTAGCTGACGATCAAGTTCCTGTCTTAAATAAAATAATTAGTGAAATGAAGAGAAGTGATAATTCTCCAATTTCATATGGAGAGTTGTCAAAATCAACTCATCTTATCGGTTTTGCGATAGAAATAGGTGAAAAAATAACTATTTTCAATAAAGTAACAAAAGCCAGATTGTTAAATCCTAAAAAATACTTATATCTTGTAGAATCCCGTACAGGGGAGCTCACACATCTCAAAGAAAACAATTTATTATCTATACCGAATAGCATTGACGCAATTCTATATGAGGATCCTCTGTACATCTTGAACGTCAATCATTTTCTTTCTCTGTTTGATTATGGGGAGGCTTTTACAAAATTTATAGATAATGCAAAAACCAGTTTGGCCAACATAGTGGATGATGTTCAGTATGTGATTGATGAGACCTCCCCACATATAATGGAGTTCAAGCGCCTGGCTTCTGCTTGTGCTGGTTATGTAGATAGAATAGTAAGAGAAAATACTAACCTTGAGCCTATTGCAAAATCATATAACCTTGAAATATCATTTTCCAATGGAAAGATCTCAGTAAAGAATTCAAAGCTTAAGGATATCCTCTCATTATTAAACGGACAGGCTGTGAGAGACGAACTATTCAAAGAAAAATACCTTGCTCGTGAAAAGGAGAAGGTTTGAACTCACTTCAATCACTTTATTTAATTAGAATAGGTACGATATCCAAAAAGGAAGAAATCATCGATTATTAAGTATGCTTTAAATTGTATATTTGATTGTACTTTTTCTCTTGAAATAATTAAAATCTGTCCACCACCGCTTGTTTTTACTTTAAAGAGGAAAGGGAATTTAATTCGAACAGCTATAATTTGATAGATTAAGCTCTCTCTCAGAAAAATAGTAAAGAATAGGATACTGATGATAGGTATTAGAAGTAACACAATTAGTTCAGTAAGATAAGAAGAAGAAACTGCTGTAACATCTAAAGTCATTACTGGTAAAACCGTAATCACAATTGTCAGGATCAATGGCCACATCTCTGAAGCTCGTTCTCTTTCTGTCAATTCAACTTTGAATAATTTTGGATTGAATTCTTTCTTATCGTTTATGAATTTTATAAAATACACATTAATCACTATAGATAGTGCGGTTAAAATGGTAAAAACTGCTATTAGCGAATTTTCTTTTGTTAAAAATGATACGATCATTGAGGCAATAAAAATCGGTAAAGATACTCCAACTGAGAGGATTAAATTTAATTTAAATCCCACTTTATCACACCATGTATATAGATGTAAACTTAGACTTTATCTTTTTCATTTTAATACTTATTTATATATCTTCTCATTTTCAACCTATAATAACTGCATTTCTTCCAGCAGCTCTTTTGCATTCTCATTAGCTATCCTGGATATCACATAATTGAATTTCTCCTCTAACATTGCTATAAGTTCCTCCTTTGTTTGTGCCTCTACTGAGAACTTCTTGAATATGTCATAATTCACATCAAGCTGATCCTTCCTTCTTGAGTTGTATTCCTTGTTGAACGGATTTATCTTCATACATACTGAGTAATTTAATGAGTTCTAAAATTTTATTGTTCAGGGTAACGAACACATCATTTATAATATATATTAACACTCAACGTTTTTAATATCTATCTACATATTAATCTTATAAATCTCATGGGCTCAGATAATGGAACGTTCAGTTTCAATAACGATAGATGCTCTTGTTAATTGACATATTGAGGCCTTCAAACATCCATATTCTTGGATGTCTTGTTCCTAATATTTAAGCTACGGAAGATTAATATAAAAGCCACATCATATGTCAAGATGGTAGAAGAAAAAGCAGTATCGTGTATCTTTCCGCATTCAGATATGGAATTTGGCGTAACAACAGATAGAAAATGGACTGAGAAAGAGAAAAAGAGTTTCAATAGGGGGGCGCTCAGGGGATTTTTATCGGATATACTTCCTGAAAGGGAATATGCTTATCATTATGCAATACACTATAAGATGACAGACAAAAACGAAGACAAGATTAAGGCAACATGGGAAGATCATAATAAAATGCTTTTTCCGATACCAAATCATTTAATGGCAAAGGGAACCAGAGTGTATTTCTTTTATAAGAATGAGATTGTTGGAGATGCTATCATAGAAAAAGTGATCTATAATGATCATGAATCTGAACTTTCAGATGAATGGGATCCAGAGATTTACCCAATTATAGTAAAATTCAAAAAAGGTAGTGTAAGGGTATTTCCGAATAATTCCATATCTGAAAAGGTTATGAAAAGGGTACTGACAGATAAAACTAACAAAACGCTTCCTATAGGTTATCCTGTTCTGACTGACGTGGAAGATCAAAAACTACAAAAAGAGATAGCAAACGTTGTGAAATCTTACTCAATGGCATTCATGTAATTTCATCAACAGGATGATAGTCAGCATTTATTATACCATCTAAAGCACATTTTCTCAATTTATTTTATAAGAGCCTATATGTTCTTATTTCTAATGGATTTAAGTTCTCCATCATCTCTTTTGTTAGATTAAGTCTCATTAATCAGACTTTAGAAGAAGCCTTAGCTATTTCTAAAAATTTTTATTACAAATAGGTGTGCAATACGCTAAATTATTGTAATGACTTATGGAAAAGAATGATAGAAACTGTTATTATATCACTGACTATGGCTTTCTGTGGAAAAATTATGACAGAAGAAAGAGCAGCGGTGTTAATTGACAACTCCTACCTAAGGAAAGAAGTTTTAGACGTTTATAAAGGAAAGCAGGGACGATTCAGATTGGATTATGTAAAATTTTCCAATTCACTATGTAGAGACATAGATGCATCACTGATCTGCTCCACCAGAAATTGGAACACTTCTCTTCAATTTTCATCTAGTTTCACCTCAACTTCTTTCTTCTCGAATCTTTCCCTGAATGCTGAATCATTCAGGAACTTCCTCCTGAACTCCCTTGGAGGAAGATAATCAATGGATGAATGCGGCCTGCATTCATTGTAATCTGTGAATGCCTTTTCTATCTCTATGGAAGCATCATTAAAGTTCCTAAACTCGTTTGGCCATATGTAATCTGTCTTGATTGAATTGTGGAACGACTCAATGTCTCCATTGTCCTCAGGAGTGTGTTTCTGTATATATTCCAGCTTTATCCCCAGTAATTTCATGGCACTCCTGAACTCCTTCGAGATATACTGGGGACCATTGTCTGTTCTGAGCACCAGGCCTTCTGGTACTGATCCATTGAATGCCAGTAGAACAGCATTCTCCACAGAACGTATGGCATCCCTTGCCATACATGACCTAGAATAACGGTATCCCTGCCATTCCTTGGTGAAACAGTCCTTGATGCACATCAGATAGGTCATTCCCGATTCAGTGGGAATGTAAGTGATGTCAGTTTGCCAGAGCTGATCCGGACCATGAGGACGGAAGAGATTCCTAGCCTTTGTTCTACCCCTGTGCTTAAATGCAGGGAGGTTCAGGTTGTTATCCTTAAGAACCTTCCTGACGATCTTCTGGTTCACTTCTGTACCAGAATTACGAAGAACTGCCCACACTCTCCTGTATCTGTATGTTGTCCTTTCTGATGCAATATACCTGACCTTCTCTTTGATGGCTGGATCAAGCCTCTGAATGTATCTCTTCACAGGCTTGTAATAATATCCGGACAGTGAGATTCCGGATATTCTTGATATCTCCCTGAGAGGTATCTGATCCTTCAGATCATCAATAACCATCATTTTATTCTCTTGATCGTTTTTTAAAAGTGTCTATGACCAGTGACTGATCTCCTATGATCTTCTTCAGATTCTCTATCTCATCGTCCCTTGAATCAGAATTCCTTCTCTGAGCCAGTGCTGTCTTACCTCCAAGTATGAACTGTTCCCTCCACTTGCTTAACTGAACAGGATATATGCCATGCCTCCGGCGTATTTCAGCTTGTGTCACATTCTCGGAAAAGGATTCCATTATGATCTGGAACTTCTCTTCAGCCGAATATTTTGATTTCATGAAAAAACTTCTATGATTTGATAAACTGCTATTTGCATGCTCTCCATGTATCTGTTCTTCTCTATAATATTATTATCATAGTGTTCCAGTTCTATGATGGTGCAGGTCAATGCAATAACATTCACAGAATCAGGATTACCACCAGATTCATCATGGATATTAACATTCAATAATGTAGAATACACATTAACAAACACATCATACACATTCCATGTAATCAATGGATCGTACTCATATCATGCAACATCAACAGATTACATGAACATATCTGGATCTGTATTAGTATAAGGTTCAAACAAACAGGTTAATCTATTATTCAGCTTGCAAATGTACGCATTAACATTTAATGAATCAGGATTACCCCAAGGATCAACATGGTATGTAAATCTATCAAATGGTATGAAGTCTGGAGCAGTATCAGGATCATACTACTCCTTTACGATAACCAATGGATCATACTCATATTCCATATCAACAACAGACAAGATCTACGAACCAAATCCATCTTCAGGTTTATTAAAAGTGAATGGTGCATCTGTATCAGAACCAATAACATTTTCAAAGGTATTATACACAGTAACATTCAAAGAATCAGGATTACCATCCGGAATATCATGGTATGTAAAAGGTGCTGGATCAGGCAATGCTCCAGCAGGTTCTCCCATAACATTCTTATTGACCAATGGAACATACAGATTCATAATCGCAAACACAACTGCATATTATACAACAACAGAACAGTTCTCAATAACCATGAATGGAAGGAACATCACAGAGACAGTCACATATCTCCACTATTCATACATAACAGGAAAGATATCACCATCAGACGGAAAAGTTACAGTAAATGGTCATAAGGTAACGCTGTCTCCCACAGGATCATTGAACCTGTCAGTGGCAGCAGGTTCCTACAACGTGATCATCTCTGCAAAGGGATACAGAACATATTATGACAATATCACGGTTACCAATGGAAAAAGCGTAAACATAACATATGATCTTAAGAAGATCTCAAAACCGGGACTATCACCCATAGAATCAATAGCAATAGCGTCTGGAATCATAGGATCTGCTGCAGTGATTGGCGTAGTTGTATATGTATTCAAATTCAGGAAGTAAAAAAGGTCCATCATTCATTCCTGAATAACAAATACCAGTCACTGAAAGGCAACACACACTGCATACTTATGAACAATCATCCAGTGATGTTGGATCTCATTGATCATTATTTATATCAATTTCACAGACTCATTTAAATCAATTATCTCGTAAATATCATCAGAGGATTTCTAATAACCTCACAGAAAACACCGCAATATATATTCATGAAACACGCATGTTACTGTATGAGCGTTTACAATTATCAAAAGAGTATTCTTATTTCCATAGGTAACAGTTAAGTGAAACATGTGAATCTTGTTAGAAGAAATAAGGATAATGAGAGATAATTATAGAAGTGCGTGACTTAAAGTAAGTTAATTTTCAAAGGAAATCATTAAATTGTCCCATACACCTAAAAAAATAGGGTAAAGAATAGAAATCCTCCTATGTTAATTATTATGTTTTAAATATTAATCTTTTTAATCATTTGCAGTTTTTACATCTGAAAAAACCCGCTTATAGAGCTCTTATATTACATAATTTAGTATGCAGTCAAATAAATTTATAATCATAGTTTGCGTACCGACTATATGTCAGCGTCTCTGTATGAATCATTGGAACAGGAATATTATCATCAACAATAGTATGTCCCTTTTATCCGAAAAGCGTTTTACTGTTATTCTTGTGAATGAACCATCCTTTGGTCTTCTTGTTTTACCTTCAGATCTTGTTTCTTCATGTTTCACATGTCCAGGATCTGATGTGATGAATGTTGCATCCTGTGCTGATCCCTTTTTAATCCTTATTCATTTCAGTTCAAGCTGTATCTGTAATTCATTACATATGATCCTGTCCCTTCCAGTCTTTGATAATCTCTCACGAAACAATCATATGGTCCTAGCATCAGGATACTGATATGGATAGTCAAGAAAGTTCATGAATGATATTCTATCCCTTATTTGTGTCTCTGCCTGTTGTTCAACCATGTTGAGCATTCTCTGCAAGAACAGTACTTTTATCATGATCTTTACAGGTATGTTTTTTCTTTAATCTCGATCTGTATCATAATGATACAGATCATTCAACAATGGTGTGAATGCTTCTCAGTCTATGGCATTCTTTACGAATATTAATGGATCATTTATCTTCATGGTGTTGTATTTTTCTTTTATTGCATGATCAAGTAAATCACTCTTACAGTAACGTGCGTATTTCATGAATAAATGTAATGGCGTTTTCTGGAGGGTTATTAGAAATCCTCATTAGAATTTACAGTAAAGATATTATATTATCTTTTCTCAAGTGTAACAAACCTTATAATGTATTAAGTATTAATATTATTGTGTTAAATTCTACAAAATATAACAAGATAAGTGTGTATATTAGAAAAGAAGAAAAAGCCATAATAGAGGAGAAAGCCCTGTTGGAAGGAGTGTCTATATCTAGATACCTTGTACTTGCTGCTTTACATAATGACCTCAATTTTGAGAAGTCTAAATAAATAAAATTCCACATTTTTAATTTTAATAATTTTTGATACGTTTTTTCTTATATTTTCAATAAATTTTAACAAAAAATTCAATTTTTACATAAAATTAATTTATATTGTTAAATTGAATATATATGGTATAGTAACCCATAAAGTATATATATCCCCGATGTCTGTAACCTTAAGAGCAAAAATGGAAAATGTCAAAAATATTCAGGATATAGATATAGAAAGTAAGAGTAAGCTAACAAGAAGTGTTGGATTCGCAGACATATTTTTTATGTCCTTCGGAGGTCAGGCACCTTTTCTTTCGATGTTAACATATGCTACCGCAGCTTTGATACTGACACTGTTCTTCTCTCCAATTGTGCTTATCATAGGGACTCTAGTGGTTTTAATTAATGGCGCAGGTGTTTATTACTTATCAAGAAAACATGATGAGGCGGGGGGATACTTTAATTATGCTTACAAGTCATTATCACACAGGTTTGGATTTGAAACAGGCTGGCTATATCTTTTCTATTCATTACTGTATGCCGGTGGTTACATTACCGGGTCAATATTTGTCCTGACCTATGTTGTTTCACCGTATATAGTGATTCCACCACTGGTTGCATTCCTGATCGTTTTCATTCCAACAGGAGCATTTCTTTTACTGGGTATAAGACCATCCTCAAAATATGCAGTCTTTTCAGCAAGTCTGGAATTAGTTGTTCTAGTGGGAGTTATAGCAGCAGGTTTTTATGGCGCTCATTTCCTGGTATATAATCCATTTACCAGCATCCCATCTCCAGCAATCATATTCCTGGGAATTTTATTCGCCATTGGCATACCTACTGGATACGGTGCTATTACACCAGTTTCAGGTGAGGTAAAGAACGCTAAAAGAAATGTTGGAAAAGCGGCAATTCTTGTAATAATTATAGGAGGAACCCTTGAAGCACTGGTATTATACTCCCTAGTTGACTATGGAATTGCTACACACTCATTTTCAGCACTTGTATCATCAAATTTGCCGGTTATCACCATAGTGGATAAGATCGCTGGACCAATTGCTTTACCTTTATTATTATTCGCAGCAATAAATGATGGGATTCTGGGCTCTCTGGCTTTTCTTACAGCGTTTTCCAGGAATCTATACGCTATGTCAGAAAGAGGAGTCATCAACAAAGCTTTAAGCAAACTGCACAGCAAGAGAGGAACGCCCGTCATAGCTGGAATAATAACCTTAATCGCAGCAGCGATAATACTTATGCCTGTCTTGATATTTGTAAATGCATTTGTCATATTCCTGGCTTTAGGATCAATTGCAGGACTGGGTAATCTGATGGTTCATCTAACAGCAAACTTCTCATTGTTCAAGGAAAATCTTGTTAGAGCTCAAAGAAGAATCAGAGAGTTGGGCATTGGTGTTCTGGGAATAATAGTATCTGGATTTGTATTTATATACTCGCTCCTTACATCTGATACATACGTGATAGAACTTGTTTTAGGCTTTATAATATTAGGATTTATAATACTTGAAATGCTGGATGTCCATCAGTATGTTAAAGCACATACAGAGATTAATAGTTGATATTTTTAAATTTAAACAATTTATAATATATTTGAAGGTGTAAATAAACTTTTGATTTCATATACAGAGACTGAAAATGCAGGTCCATATAATATGGTTTAAATATTAAGGTGAAATGAAATGAAAAATAATAGTAGCACCATTATAAATAAAGGGAAAAATTTAGAAGAGAAATTATCATTTCCTGAACTTTTTTTCATATCATTTGGCGGTCAGGCGCCTTTTATTTCCCTATTAACATTCGGAACAGTTATGATTGCAATGGTTGGAACTGCAGGAGCATTTGCTATGATGATAGCCACAACTGTAGTATTCTTCAATGGAATAGTTGTTTATTTTCTTTCAAGAAGATACCGTAGAAGTGGAGGATACTACATCTATGCCCTTTATGGCCTTTCAGGTGGGTTAGGTATAGAAACGGGCTGGTCGTATCTATTATATGCACTTGCTTACGGTGGAACATTGCTTGCCGGTGGGGCATATGTTTTATCATTTGTTCTCGGTATCAACCAGATAATTACAGTGTTTCTTGTTTCCTTAGTAGCTTCCACAATGGTAATAGCGGGAGTAAAGGTTTCAGCAAAATATGCAATGGTAATGTCAACAATAGAAATAACTATAATAGTTGTATTATCGATAATATTTCTGCACAGTTCAGGCTGGCATTTCTACAATCCTGTAATATATTCACCCTACCTTCTTGCTGCAGTTATATTTGGTCTTGGAATCCCGACAGGTTATGGATCAATTGCTCCACTTGGTGGTGATGCGATGGATAGCAAGGCAATTGGAAGGGCAGCAATCACAGTTGTGATATTCGGAGGCCTGCTTGCAACATTATTCTTTTATTCCTTAGGTTCATTGAATTTTACCGGGAATTTGATTATTTATCTTATAACTCATTTTGGAATACTGGGCTTAATAATAGTACCTATCATAGCACTGAGCGATGGCATTCTTGGAGGTATTGCGTATATACTGGCCGATTCAAGAACCTTTGGTGCAATGAGCGAAGATGGAAGATTTCCAAAAATATTTTCAAGAAAATACAAAGGTAAACCGGTATTATCTGAATTATTAATAGCTACAATATTTGTAATTGTTCTGGGTACAATGACATACTTTATTGGATTATACGCAACATTCCTTGCCATGGGTGCATTAGCGGGTCTGATGAATCTTATAATCCATACATCTGCAGATTTTTCTCTGATAAAAATCGCCACCAGAAAATCAAAAGGGAGAATAAAAGAACTAACAGCCGGTATTGTTGCAGTCTCTATATCAATATTTATATTAATTGACTCATTACCAGGTATATCTCTCACCATACAGTATCTTTTCTTTGCATGGATAATAATCGGCTTCCTCTATGCGGAAACCTTCACTATAGTGAGTGAAACATCAAAGGATATACCTCCCGCATAACCCTATCTAAATTTATTAATCTGAAAAATATATTTTATTTATTATTCTTATCTTGACCTTATCAATTCTAATAATCTTATGTATTTATCACTGGAAATTTTAGAAACTGCACCCTGTGTGGAAATTGTACAATTATTGTCCCGCATTTCTTGAAATGTAATTATATTATTTGTAAGATTGTAAATATCTCTCAAGATATAGTTAATTCCTTTCTGTTTTTTCTCGGCAATACTTTCATTTATTATTTTATCAGTATCTCCAAAGAACCGTATATCCGAAAAATATATCTTTATAAGTCTAAATCCTGCTGGAGTAGATGCACCATCAGAAGGCTCATTTTCAATAATTTTTTTACCAGAAAGTATACCGATTCCAATTATTCCTGATTTTGACAGATTACATATAGCCAAACGAGTTCAAGAACTTTAATGATGCTTCCATAGAGATAGAGAAGGCATTCTCTGATTACAATTACCCAGAACAACTCTGGCGAAAAACAATTGCAGAAATGAATCAGAAATACCGGAAAGAATTGAACAAATTCCAATGAGAGTCATTCCTGTTATTGCCAGTATTCTGGGAGATATTCTGAGGGCGATTAATCCTCCTAATATCTGGAACGGCATTAATCCAATAAAAAAAGCAGAAGCGATCAGCCCAAGATCAAATGGAGAGACATTTATCTGTTCCTGTATGAAAATCAGTGCAGGAGCAATGGTAAACCAGTTAATTGCATAAACCAACCGAGAAGCATAAATAGCAAAGAAAGGTCTATTATTTCGAACCAAGGTTCCGTCTCCCTTTATGCCTTAGTTTGACTTAAAATTTAAAAGGTTCTGTGTTATATTTACAAATACTCCGTCAAAAATACAAGCAAGTGACAGAGATTGAATGTGATTAAACTTTATAATTTTACAGCCATTTCCAAACATCCTCATCATCAAGCGATGAGAAAAACTGGAGTATGGGATGCATTCTTTTATCAGAACTCTTTGAATTCATCATCAGGGAAATGTACTCATCGGCCTCTACAACTGGAACAAATGTTGTATCGCATGGAATGCCATTTTCCACTGTCAGGAAGAATGCCAATCTGGGTATACCTGCATTATTTCCAAGTTTCAAGCCCTCCTCAAGGACACTCTCCTTAACGAATGCCTCATATATGTTATCCTTTAGTGAAACAACACTTACACCCTTATGATCAAGTGGCTTACTTGTGTAAAGGATAACCTTTACTCCCTTATTTGATAGTATACCACCCTGAACCTCTGCTACTGAATCAGGATCGGTGGCCTTAATATATCTCAGGATTGAATTATCATCCTGTGTTCTTAATGTATATTTTATAACAGCCAGGGGTGTTTTTACTGTTAGTTCATCCATTCTTTTTCTTAGACTTAAGGAGTTGGTCATTGACACAATTCTAAATTCCTTAAAATTTCCCATAAATTCTGCCAGAATGTCGTTTATTTCATTCAGTTTTTCATTGTGAAATCTAAAGTCTATGAATATTTCGTTCTTGAGAAGATATGTATTGTTTAGAGCAACCGAAGGAGACTCAATAAGTTTCTTTATAATTTCAATCTGTTCTTTGGATTTTATTTTTTCAGTTATGGTGTAATATGATCTGTTTTCAATAAGGTCTTTCCTTGATAAAATGGGTGAAATGGCAGAATTTGAAACATTATCCTTTAGAAAAAAGAGTCTGAGATAAAGTACATCTTTATCATTAAAAATATACACTGGTGTTGTCTTTTCAGATCTGGCCAAAACGTTGAAAATTCCGTTTGTCTGCCTAATGGCAACTATACATCTTCTGTTAAGCCGGTTATGAATCTCACTTATTTTCATCTATACTATAGTCATGATGGTCAAAATAATAACTATTTCCAATGACAATCATGAATTGTATTTATGCAATGATAGGATCATATCCAATGAAAAGTCTGGATGGCAGGAATTTAAATAACCTTCATTTTAAATGGAACAGCACAAATAAGCCAGTTCTTCGTGTAAGCGAGGGCGAAGAGTTTGAAGTTATCATTCCGGATTCCTCCACAATGCAGGTAAAGCGTAACTCCAATTTATCTGATTTAAGGAAAATAGATTCATCCCTCTTTGATGGTGCTGTTGGACCAGTATATGTTGATGGTTCAGAACCAGGTGAATGTATTACTGTCAAAATAAAGAAAATTGAAACTGAAGACTGGGGCTGGACTGCCATTATGGATAATTTTGGTCTCCTGAAAAATATGTTCAGTGAAACACTCATAGTATGGAAAATAGAAGAAGGTGTGATCACATCAGAAAGAGAGATTCTAAAAAATGTTAAAATCCGGGAAGAACCATTTCTGGGTGTTATAGGCACTGCACCCGCAGAAGGGGAATACGGGATGATACCACCACAATATTTCGGTGGTAATATGGATAACAAATTCATATGTGCCGGTTCCAGTGTGACTCTTCCAGTTTCTGTTAAGGGTGCATTGCTGTCATTTTCCGATCCACATGCTTCCCAGGGAGATGGGGAAATATGTGGAACAGCAGTTGAAACCGGGGCTAGAATAGTTGCCAATGTTAGCATAGAAAAAAATAGGAAAATAAAGCATCCGATCGTAAGGAGCAAGAAGAGAATTGCTGAAGATTCAGTTGTATGTACTGGCATAGGTCCTGATCTATACACCAGCTCTCAGAATGCCGCTCTTTCAATGATTGAACTGTTACACGAGAAGGGAATTTCTAAGGAAGAAGCGTATATTTTATGCAGCGTGGCCGGGAACCTGCACATAAGTGAAATTGTCGATGAGCCAAACTTTGTGGTTTCAATGGAAATGCCGGAAAATCTAATCAATATGCTATAAAAATATTTAAATTAAAAATATTATAAATTATAAAATATCATTTGTCCCATGATATTTTTATATGGTCTGCATCGTAGGTACCGGCCTCTGTAGCAATCTTCGGCTTTTTTCTAACATAATAAAATGATATTATTATGGCAAAAACAAAGGACCAGATAACACCAACCACAGCGGAACTTGCATAGGCAAAGTTATCAAAGGAAGGTGCACTAATTTGGGCAAGGATATCCTGCTGTACTGTGTAGAAGATAACAACGGCAGCTATTATGGAAGATGCTATGGGAATCAGCCCATGCACCAGCCACTTGAAAACCTTCTGTGTTCTTGTGTAAAGCGTAAGACTGATATTGGCGTAAATGTGAGTAAAGATTATACCTATTCCTGAACCTGTCAGCAATATCAGGGCTCCTGTCTTTGGACCAAAAAGGAAACCGAAAAGAAGATTGATAACAAGCATCAGAATCATATATGCCCGTATTGCCTTGTGCGGGCTCTTATATTTCTTATGCACCTCTGAAAATGACTTTGGGAAGATGATCTTATCCCTGCTGGCTGAAAACCAAACCCTGCTAACTGCATTTGTCTTTGCAACACCATTGGAAAGATAGCTGTTTATGGTAAATATTACCAGAAGTATGCCACCAATTGGTCCCAAATATCTTTCAAAAACAATAAGACCGGGATCGTTCGCACCTGCAAACCCACCTATGCCAGATATGCCCCATCCAACCGTAAGTGCGTAGGTTGCAGGAATAAGTGCAAGTCCCGAAAATAGATAGGAAAGAAGAAGGGAATTCTTTATCTTCTTCTTTGGTTCTGTAACCTCCTCCGATATGGTTGTAGATATGCCAATACCAGTAAAATCACTTATGGAAAATATCATGGAGAGGAAGAATACCGGTACAATACTGAAAGGTAGTGTAAAGGGCACAAATGAATTCCCGGGTCCAACCTCTATAATTATTATAATGGAAGCAACGAACAGGAACATCACCTCTGCAAAACCGGTAATGAATGTATACTGAACAGATGGCCTGATACCAAGATATGGAATTACTGAAACATAAACAATCATTCCAATGGCAAAAATTACCCACAAATACTTCAAGGACGATATTTCCGATGAAAGCAGAAACAGGAATGATGATATTCCAAGCACTGCAAAGGCCGAGGATGTGAGGTTTTCATACAGCCACGAAAAGGCTGTTGCAGGACCATAAAAACCGGATTTTGTGGATGCCGCCGAGTATGCGTAATACCCTCCTGCATTTGATCTCAATTTTGAAAATTCATAGGGTGTGATCATCCATAAACCATAGATCAGCCATGCAACCAGTACTGCAGTTACTGATCTGAAACCCACATCCCTGAATGTTCCTATTAGGAGTATTGCAATATCTGCCGCCGGCCCAACCTGAGCCAGGGAGTAAAAAGCTCCCTGCCATGTGCCAACTGATCCCTTTTTCAATTCGTTCCTAGTGCCACCTGAATCACTGGAGGTCTTTTTGAACATAGTATGTTCATTAATGGTTCATAATATTTAAGTGGTTTCGGTAATATATTTATATGATAAAAATCTCCTTAAGAAAATCAATAATTCATGGGTTTTTATATTATAATCTTATCAATTATATAAATTTCACAAAAAGGGAATATATTACACACTTTCAAATTTATATTTCATATACTGTTACAAAAAAGGTTAACAGGAAATTAAAATTTTAAAAAAATGTGGTTTAAAAAATGTCTCTTTTTTCAAAGATCGAATGTAACGCCCTGAGACAGTGGCAGTTCGTTTCCGTAATTCTTTGTTATGGTTATTCTTCTTGTGTAAGCCTTCCAGGCATCGCTTCCGGATTCTCTGCCTCCGCCTGTATCCTTCTCACCGCCGAATGCTCCACCTATTTCTGCCCCAGCAGTGCTTGTATTTATGTTTGCTATTCCGCAGTCTGATCCCTTTGATGAAAGGAATATCTCCTCCTCTCTCAGATCGGTTGTGAACATTGCAGAGGAAAGACCCTGTGGAACACCATTGTGAATTTCAATGGCCTCTTTCAGGCTGGAAAATTTGAATAGATAAAGAATGGGTGCAAAGGTTTCCTCCTTTGTAATTTCCATACCCTTTTTAGCTTCTATTATGGTAGGCTCCACATAATATCCCTTTGATTCATTCTTAAATCTCTTGCCACCGGTGAGAACCTTTCCTCCCTGTTCAACTGCCCTTACAATGGCCTTCTCATAATTGACCACAGCTTCCTCGTCTATGAGTGGACCAACCAGAACACCACTTTCGAGAGGATTTCCAATTTTAGCTTTTTTGTAGGCTTCAATAAGTCTCTTCTTGAAATCTTCATATATCTTCTCACTAACAACTGCCCTTCTTGTGCTTGTGCATCTCTGGCCAGCAGTGGCAAGAGCTCCGAATCCAACGCCCTTAAGAGCTATATTCATGTCTGCCTTCTCACTCACTATTGCGCAGTTGTTGCCTCCCAGTTCAAGTATGGTTCTGCCAAATCTTCCTGATACAACAGATGATATGTGTCTTCCCGTTTTAACAGAACCTGTAAAGGAAACCAGTGGAATCCTTTCATCCTTTGACAGCAGTTCGCCTATGCTTGACCCCCTGCCATTTACCAGTCCGAAGATATTTGGATAGTTTTCCTTCTCCAGTACCTTTCCTATTACATTCATCACAGCAACTGAAGTTAATGCAGCCTTTGATGATGGTTTCCATAGAACAGTGTCTCCAACAGTTGCAGCCAGAAATGAATTCCATGACCATACTGCCGATGGGAAGTTGAATGCTGTAATAACACCAACAATTCCCAGTGGGAGAAACTTCTCATATAATACATGTTCCGGTCTTTCGCTTGCAATGGTATTGCCGTATATCTGCCTGCCAAGTCCGGTAGCATAATATCCGACATCTATCATTTCCTGAATTTCTCCCTGTCCTTCAACATTGGTTTTACCAACTTCAAGGGAAACAATTCTCCCAAGAAGTTCTTTCTTTTCTGAGAGTGCATCGGAAATTTTCTTAATCAGGAGACCCCTCTTTGGGCCAGGTATTTCACTCCATTCTGCAAAGGCTTTCTTCAGGGATGCGACTGTTTTGTCATAATTTTCAGCATTGGCCACAGATACCTTTCCAAGTACTGCTCCGTCAATGGGACTCGTTACAGTAATTGCATCTTTTTCAGAAAATTTTTCCCATTTTCCATAAAATACACCAGAATTACTATCGGACAGACCAAGTTTTACAAAAGTTTCTTTCTTAATTCTTTCCAGATCAACCATAATCAAGTAATTATTACAATGTTAATATGAATAGTGGTTGTTTAAAAATTACTTTATGTTAATTTTTTTAATATCTTTCTTCTCGGTGTTTTTCTTTGAAACGACTTTCTTCCCAACATCAACCATACCATCTGCCGCTTCTTTAATTAATGAAAGCAAATCCTCGGCAGATTCCTTCAATCCCGGGAGTTCAAGATCCAGTTCAAAGTGTATTTTCCCGTTTTTTCCGCCAATTGTTTTTTCTACCATTTAACTCATCTCTATATTGAGAAAGCCCTTATTAAACTCTGCGTTTACAGGATTAAGATCACTCATACTCTGTGGCAGGAAGAAAACCCTTCTCCAGTTATCTATCTGAACCACAAGTTCACCACCTCTATTGTGCAACTGGGTGTTTTTCTTATCAGCAAAGGGTATCCTTATCTTTACCATCTTATGATCCCCATCGCTTATAAACTGTACAGGTGGGATTATACTGCTCATAACACTCATGGGATCGGCATCCTCATATAATTTCTTTCCCATTTCCTCAAGAAGTTTCTGTCCGGTTGGTTCATTTGCACTCATTGGAATCTTCATTATTTTTAGATCAGCGAATGCAGTCTCAATTTCCTCCAGCACTTCTGTCTGGGATTCTCTCCACTTCTTCAGAAAATCACCTGTATCATCTGCATATATCTTGTTCACAATAACGCTATCCACATTATATCCATACATTAGTAGATATGTGAAGGCTCTCTTCGTCTCGTTAAAGGACATCCTGTCAGGGTTGCATACCAGCCTGATGGTTGTCGTTTCAGGATCTGAAAGTATTTCTTTTACCTCTCTCATCTGAGAATAAAGTTCCTCAATACTTCCGAAAACCTTGTCATCCGGAATGGGTACACCAAGGAAAGGTTTCATTAGAGGCCTCATTATCTTTGCTGTTTTTCTGCTTATGGGGAAGATCCTTTCCATGTACCATGAAAATGCTTCAGGAAAGGACAGCAACTTTAAAGATTCCCCTGTTGGTGCTGTATCCATAACAACCACATCGAACCTGTTGTCCTTTGCGTATTCTCTTATATATAGCAGTTCAGTTGCCTCATCAAAGCCAGGCATGGTTGCAATCTCCTCTGCTGCAATACCATCCACTCCCTGAGATCTCATTAACGCTGTAAGATAAAGTTTCAGGTTATCCCAGTATTTCTTTATGGCTTCAGTTACACTTATCTCCTGAAGAAAAAGATTTTTTCCAACTTCCACCGGCTCACTTCCTATACTCTTTTTAAAAGCATCTCTCAAACTGTGTGCGGGATCTGTTGAAATAACCAGAGTTTTTAATCCTCTCTTTGCCAGTTCGATACCTGTTGCTGCAGAAACACTTGTTTTACCAACGCCGCCTTTTCCAGTATATAATAATATTCTAACCATTTTAAACCCTTATCCTGCTTATGACACTGTACGCAATTTCAAATAAAGTTTGAAGATTTGGACTGATCTTCGCTGTCTTTTCAGATTCAATTGCCATGTCAATAAATTTCTTTGCCTTCTCTATTGAATAATCCACAGAACCTGAATCAATGAGGAACTGCTTTGCCTTCTGAACACTTTCAGGATCTGTTTCCCTTCCCCTTAAAACGCTTTTCAAATGTCTTTTCCCAGCCTCATTTCCATTTTTCAATGCATAAATCATGGGGAGTGTGAGAGCACTGTGCTTCATATCAGTGAACGGAGTCTTGCCAATGATCTCCTCCTTTCCCACAATATCCAGTATATCATCTGCTATCTGGAAAGCCATTCCAACATTAAATGCAAAATTGAACATGTTATTCTGATCTTCCCCGGAGGATTGTGCAATCATAGCAGCAGTCTTAGCCCCTGCTCCAAAGAAGTACGCAGTCTTGTTGGTAATAATATTGAAATATGTTTCTTCAGTTATTTCGAAATTGCCCAGATTCATAGATTCTTCTATCTGTCCCTCTGCAAGCTTCTGAGCAGCCTCTGCAACGACGTTTGAAACATCGATGCCGTATGTGGCCCCTATTCTGTATGCCACTGAAAACATATAGTCGCCAGTTACTATAGCATCTCCAAGACCATATTTTCTGTAAAGTGATGGCATGCCTCTCCTTTCTTCTGCCTCATCTATTATATCGTCATGTATCAGACTGGCGCTATGCATTATCTCATATGCAACTGCCAGGTCGATGGCATTTTCCAGGGGCTTTGTCGTGTTTAATTCATAAACAAGTAGTACAATCAGTGGTCTGAGTCTTTTTCCACCTGATGAGATGGTATAATTGGACATCTCATTCAATCTGGGATTGTCAGTCTTTAGAACTTCTGCAAGTCTCTTATTAATAAGATCCAGTTTTCCACTCAGATCAACACTGATTTTGAGAACTTCTGACATTGAATCAACAATACTGTATTACATGAGAGCAATTTAACTTTTTTAAGAATTTTTTTGGGAAAATGTATATGTGGTTAATGGTAAAAAATCACTTCGCAATTGTTATTTCTATGGAGGAAACATTTGATTCTCCTCTTTCTCCCTCAACTTTCTCTGTTGTTATATGGATGTCTGCGTATTTTGCATTTGGCATGAATTTGTTCTTGGTAATTTCTGCTATATCCACGGCCTTGCTTATGGATTTTCCCCTAGCTTTTATTACTATTTTCTCCACATTGTTGGTGTTAAACTGAGTAACAACAGCTAGCACATAATTCATTGTCGGTTTTTTTCCTACGTAAATGATGTTATTTTCTTCTGACATTGCAAATCACTTGTGCTGTAAATCAAAAAAAGGTATTTAATTATATCTCAATAATTACGCCTCTTTCTTAAAAGAAGAAATCATTTCAGCCTTATCATGGTTTCTGTATTCTTTATACCCTTTATTTCTCTTATTCTGTCAATAAATTCATTCAATTCAACAAGATTCCTGTATGAAACCATTATTGCCATATCAGACTTTCCTGCAACCTCATATACCCTGGCAGATATCTTCTTTAATTCCTGCAAAATTCCGGTTTTGCTTGAGGGATCGTATCTTGAAAGTATAATGGCCTCCTTCATTTCTGTTGTTTCTATGGTAAATCTGCTAATAACATTCCTTTCCTGAAGACTCTTTATTCTTCTTCTAACGGTACCTTCAGAAACATTAATTACTGTGGCAATAGCCTTATTTGTAAACCTGCTGTTTATTCTGAGTAATTCAAGAATCTTTTCATCCAGAAGATCTATGTTTTTATTCTTTTTATCTGTAGAGTGTTCCATCCGCCCCTTTTTCCTTTGCTGGATTTTTCTTGATTAATTCCTTCGGAACCTGATTCATTCTAATAATATTGGTTGCCTGAACCATGTATACTGGGAGTCCTGTATTCGGATCATTTCCACCCTTCATGATTGCAACAATCTCCATCTTTATCTGAATTACAGAACCATCTTCCAGCTTTACCTTAACCCACTTTGGTTCTTCTTCTATTTCAAAATTAATTATCTCCCCATTATCTGGAAGACCTCCCTGAAACACCATAGTCATGAATGTATTAAGAATATATAAATTAGATTGGCTTAATCATTCCTGCATATCATGAAAATCTATTTTATCCATTAAGACCTACGGAATTTAAGCGAGGGTTGCTGAGCTTGGCCAAAGGTGCTGGACTTAAGATTCAGTCGCGTAGGCGTTCGTGGGTTCAAATCCCATCCCTCGCATTGTATTAAGATTTCAATGCGTCTGAAGGAGAATATGGCGTGAAGCGGCGTTTGTTTAAATATACATTTCATCCTTCGTAAGGAGAACTTTAAACATACAAACCGTAAACCTATTTAGAGAGGTAGATGATGATATGTTATGTTTTTTAAGATCCATGATCACAAATTCAGTCATACCTTCACCATAAAGGCTTAATGGATAATGATACACGAATGTATTATAGCAGTGGCTGGTGCACCATCGGCGTTCGCAATGAGAGTCTACTCCATGAGAACAGGGACGTAATCTATCAGGCTCATGGGAGATGTGCTGAGGAAGATAGATAAGATGAAAGAAAGAGAAAAAACATCAGTCGTGTTTGATGAATTATCCTTGCAATATAAGGGCAATCCTCCATAGTTTACAGTTCTTTGATTTTCAAGAAATGGCGATTTAAATATGTATTTTTTGTGGTATAGGAATGCAACAAAATATTGTTAAAATGGTTTGAAGAACCAAACGACAACAATGGAACTGTTTATCCTCTTATTTTTTTGATTAGACACACATTAGAACTGGGTCTCAAGGAAATAATAAGAGAATGCTTATTGCTTGGTAGTAAATCAGAATCATTAGAAAAGGATGAAGTGAAAGAAGTATGCTTTCCCCCAATCCATTCCTTCCTATTATAAGGTTTACACCTCTCTGTATTTTAAGTTCTACGTTTTCTAAAGTTACTTTCTTTCTAAAATTCTTGTATAAGTTCCTGTATTCTATCTATATGCTGTTAGAATTAGATTACATCGTTTAGGCCCTCTTTCTCTTCCTTTTTTCACTTTCTCAACTATGCTTATTATATTATTTTTACACTTTAAAGATAGCACAAATTATAATTTTCTATAAAATATTAATTCTTCGTTTTCCCTCTAGATATATGGGGAAATAGAATTGAATTTTAATACCTGTTTAAGCTCTTTCTTAGTCATTTGTGAGCGGGAAGACTCCTTTCACAAGATAGGGGATGAAAGTGAGCGGAAGCTTATTGTCTTTTTAAGGATAATATAATGTCCACTGCCAGATAGAAATGAAACAGGTCGGTTCGCATACTGCTTCATGCTTGCCCGCATCAGTAAAGTCAGATGGCTAGCATGAAGGACATAGTACCTTTGGACCGAAGGGAATTCAAGTCCATGGGGGATTCCGCCAGCAACCTTTAAAGTGGGAAACTCCCTGCTAAAACTGGGAGAGGAGATCACATTTTCACTTCCTCATATGAACAAATCAGTTGATAGGTATTTAAGACCAGAATCTGGAAGTATCGTAACCACGCAACTGTCTTTTTCAAGAACTTCAGCCGTCTTCAGGCAGGCTGCAACGTTTGCACCACTTGAATATCCTGCAAAAATGCCTTCTTTTGCAGCGAGATTCCTAGCGGAATTCATTGCCTCCTCGTCTGACACAGTAAGATAACCATCAACTAAACTGTTATCCCAGAATGGTGGTTTAAATGCATAACCTCCACCTTGTATCCTATGTCTTGTTGATAGGATCTTCTTCCCTGCAAGATAGGGTGCAGATTCCGGTTCAACGACAAAGCATTTCACGTTTTTATTATGGTTCTTCAGGGCACGAGATGTCCCAACAAAAGTGCCCCCAGATCCAACATAAGTGACAAAAGCATCTATTTTTCCATCCATTTGTGACCATATCTCCTGTCCTGTTGTCTCTTCGTGTGCTTTCGCGCCGTCCGGATTATTGAATTGATCCGGTCGGTAAGCATTTAATTTTGAGGCGAGTTCCTTTGTTTGAGTTTCTACGAGTTCAAGATCCTCTCCAGATACGAATCCCGGTTTCCCACTTGGTGCCTGCGGTACAAGAACGACTTCAGCACCGAGTGCAGACAGCATTCTTCTTCTCTCTACAGAGTTTCCCTCAGACATGACGGCAATAAATTTATACCCCTTTACTGCACAGACTATGGCAAGTCCTGTACCCATATTACCGCTGGTTCTTTCAATTACTGTAGACCCAGGCCTAAGTTTTCCATTTTTTTCTGCTTCTTCAATAAATTTAATGGCAACCCGATCCTTTATACTTAAACCTGGGTTGAAATATTCTATCTTTGCGTAAACATTAATTTTTTCCCTCTCCGAAATCTTTTTTAGGTGAACGAGTGGTGTCTCCCCTACAGCTCCCAAGATATTGTTTAATACGCTTTTCATGTGCTCCAATAGTATTTCAAATATTTAAGTTATTGTATCAGTTTTTTATTGAAATTTTAAAGAATTTTATGGTAACCGGCATGATGAACTTTCTACTCTGGATGATTCAAATAGTTTCCTCCCCGTATAAAAATATAAGATGTTCAAAGATCAGTAAATTATGAGACAATTGTCATACCTAAGCATTCTGAAAATATTAATAGGGCATGGTAGCAACCCATATCACATTGATTTTGGAAAAACTTGATAAAATAATTTCTGAAAATAGGATGAGAAAATATTTCAATACACTGATTCTTAAAATCATAATGATCGTAAGAAATTACGGCATCTCTCATAGATCATCATTGAAATTCTTCGGCAGTCACCGGAATTCATGAGCATTGCTGGAATACATAGGATTCCAGACGTTCGAACTCTCTCGTACAGATACATGAGATTAATTGGAATGAAATCAACTCAAGTCCTATGGATATCGTGGATATAGATAATGGCAATCCATCCACTGACTGTTTCACTGTTAGGACATATAAGGATATAACAGCATAGAAAAGACGGAAGAAGGGAAAGTACTGGGATCCTGAAAGTTCAGGGGAATACAGCACAAAGTATTTTGAATACGGAGGAAAGTGCATATATCCCAGGGTACAAATTCTAAGGCATTTGTTTCCGTGATAAATTGCAGATTCCGGAATTGATATGATAGAATACACCCTTGATATTATCTAGTGGCCTCTTGAAAGTTCAAGATCACATCCGGCAGATATCTAGTGGAATAGTTATGCCTGAGATACACTTATCATAAGGTCATTTTCATCAGAATTTCTTGACTTTTCAATTAGGTTCCATGTTTGATTGAACAGAGTAGCGGCAATTTTCCTATGCATTTCCTTGTCTATTCCCTTAATATTCATTTCCATCTATCATCATATTATTCAGATATAAAAATACAGGAATCAGTGTCCCACATTAAAATTAGTCTAACAAAACAATAGCAGATGGTCTATGCATCAATATGATTTTAAAACAGTAAAAATTATGCCATATAAATAAAGTCCAATACCATATTGTGCTTTAGTAGCCATTCCTGTTAGTATTAAAATTATTAAAATTCTCATATAATTATATTTTAATCTTTCATATTTATAATCTGCTAAATTCAAATCATGTTTATAAAAGAGAAATAAGGTTATTTTAAGAAATGATTAACCCATTTATGGTTGAAGAAGA
This sequence comes from Thermoplasmatales archaeon, assembly GCA_027316895.1. Lineage (GTDB taxonomy): Archaea > Thermoplasmatota > Thermoplasmata > Thermoplasmatales > Thermoplasmataceae > Cuniculiplasma. The sequence goes on from DAHVFT010000001.1 coordinate 439,311, forward strand.
AATATACGAAGAATTAAGAAATAATGTAAGGGAATTTGTACAGCGTGAGGTTGAACCTGTTGCCAAGAAAATGGATCTGGAGGACTATTTCCCGGAGAAAGTCTTCAGAAACATGGGGAAAATGGGATATCTTGGCATTACCGTCGGCGAGGAGTTTGGAGGTGCAAATCTTGGTTATATGGGACAGGCAATTATAGAGGAGGAACTGGGTTATTCCTCTCCTTCACTGGCACTCAGCTACGGTGCACACAGTAACCTAACGCTTGATAACTTATACAGGAACGGAAATAATGAACAGAAAGAAACCTACGTTCCAAAACTAGTATCCGGCGAGTGGATCGGTTCACTTGGTCTGACTGAGCCCCTTTCTGGTTCAGATGCCATGAATATGAAAACTACAGCTCAAAAAGAGGGAGACAGCTATATAATTAATGGTTCCAAAACATATATAACCAACGCCCCTTATGCAGATCTGTTCCTTACTTACTGCAGGACAGGAAAGGAACACTCTGCCTTCATAATTCTTTCCACCGATGAGGGATTTTCAAGAGGGAAAAAATTTGACAAAATGGGAATGAGAGGTTCTCCTACAGGTGAAATATACTTTCAGGATTTGAAAGTAACCGGTTCAAGATTAATTGGCAAGGAGAACCATGGGAGACACATAATTCTCAGCGGATTGAATTCAGAGAGAGCTATTCTATCTTTCATTTTTGTTGGGCTAGCAAGAAGGTCCCTGGAAGAAGCAATTAAGTATTCAGTGGAGAGAAAACAGTTTGGTGAATCACTGTATAAGTTTGAAATGATACAGGACAAGCTGGCAACAATGTATACCAGATACAGGGCTGCAAAATTGCTTGCATACGAAACTCTGGAGCATCTTGATAAGAACAAAATGGATGTGAAGAATGCGGCAGCATCAATCCTTTATTCAGCTCAGGTCTCTGAATACATATCAAGGGAATGTATCCAGATTTTTGGTGGAGCAGGTTATATCCATGATACTGGAATTGATAGATTAATGAGGGATGCCATCCTTGGTCAGATCGGAGCAGGAACTACAGAAATAAGAAAAAAGCTCATATCGGGGGCACTGATAAAGGAATTCCGCGAAGGAAGGAAAATTGATTGAATTATGTTATGTATAAAATGTGGAATTCGAGAAGCCATATACAAGGGACTCTGTGAAGACTGTATATGGGAAACACTGGTTATTGAAAAGCCAGGTTCAATAACATTTACCAGTTGCCCAAAGTGTGGTGCAATAAAGGCTGGGAATTACTGGGCTCATCATGATGCACAGGACAGATGGTCAAAGAAAGTTTATGAACTTTTCACGGTGAATGATCCATTTAAGATTAAATCATTCGGACCCATAGAACTGAACAAAATCGAGGATACAGCCTATATCAGGATCAGGATTAGAAGAGATGATGCAGAGGAGAAGGAGTTTCTGCTGGAAATTCCATACAGGAAGGAGTCAATCAGCTGTCCAACGTGTAATAAGGTAACAGGATCATATTACGAATCCAAGGTTCAGCTGAGGGGATTCATGGAAAAAATGAGCCCTGAAATAAATCTAATTCATCAGGAGCTTCTCCGCATGGTTGAGAACAACCAGAAGAAAGACCCTGAATCCTTTGTATCAAAGTCAGTTCAACTGAAGGAAGGTATAGATATATATCTTGGAAAGAAAAAAGATGGAGATACATTTGCCAGAGAAATTCAGTCTAAAACCATATGCAATGTGGTCGTTTCAAGTTCACTTGCAGGAATAAAGGATGGAAAACAATTTTTCAGGTTTACCTATATGATCAGAATTCTTGATATTGAGCCTGGATCTCTAATATTCTTTGACAATACAAAATACATTTATCAGGGAAAAAGGCCAGGTGGCATATATGTTACAGACCTGAAAAATGGTAAGATTACACTCATAAACAAGAGATTAATAGATTTTGATAAACTGAAGGAAACTGGAGAAAAAGCATCCAGGGAAAGGTTCATTGTAATTAACAGGACAGAAAACGAAACGAATCTGATGAATGAGAGAACCTATAACCAGATCACCCTGAAGAGGATTATAAAGGAAGATCAGATCGAACTGTTCTTCTATGAGGACAACTATTATGAAATTTTAGGTGATATTTGATGTTTGTAAGATCAGAATGGGAAAATTTGAAGGAAGTGATTGTTCATAGACCAGGAACAGAGATAGATTATGCGATGATCTCGCCGAGAGCATTTCTCTTTGAGCGACCGTTCAACAAGACGAAAGCATTAAGGGAACATGAGAAGCTTGAGGAGATTATGAAGGAGAATGGGGCAAAGGTAACACAGCTCAGAGAAATTGTTGTGAACAGGTGTAATACTGACAGTAGTTTCAGAAAGTCTCTGGAGGAAAAGTTAGCTTCTGAGGTGCAGTTCTATGGCGATATTTCAGAGGTTGAAAGGCTAAAGAAGGATTTTCAGAGAAATCTTCCATTCATGGATGCAGACACTCTTTTTAACATATCAATCCTGGTGCCATCAATTGACATAACTGTTGATCGTGATAATCATATGTCATATCCCAAAATATTTTCCAATGTACCCCTTACAAACCTGTATTTCATGAGGGATCAGCAGGCTGTGAGTTCTAATGGAGTTATTCTTGGTAGAATGAAACTGCCGCAGAGAAAAATGGAACCTGAAATTACAGGATTCATAATGGAGAAAATCCTTGGTAATGATCACCTGAAGAGGGTTGAGGAGAATTCATATTTTGAGGGTGGTGACTACATTCCATGTGGTGAATTTGGATTAATAGGAACAGGACCAAGAACTGATCTTGCTGGAGCCATATCGGCAATGAATTCAGGAATGATGAGCCATGACGAAATTTTGGTCGTGGAAAATCCCAGATATCCATTTATGGTAAATGATCTTCTAAACAATATGCATCTTGACACATATTTCAACATTGCAGGTAATGGCACTGCCATTGGTTCATTGAGCCTTGTAAAGGCAGCAAAGGGAAAATTATACCAGAAAACAGGAGATGGTTACGTTTATGCATATGATATAGCACTTTATGATTATCTGAAAAAGAAAGGTTATAACATAATGGAAATTTCCCCCATTGAACAGCTTTGTTATTCATCCAATTTCCTTACTGTAAAGAATAACAGAATTATATGCATAGATTCTTTTTCAGTTCTTAAAAAGCTTGAAAGCAACGGTGTCATAACTCAGAAGATAAAGGAAGAAGCAGGGGCAAAAGAATCAGAACTTAAAAGTGGAACCATGTTTCCATCCAGTTCAAAAATGCGGGATTTTGGTATTGATTTTATCAAAATCAATCTGGAAGAAATAACAGGTGGATATGGCGGGGCACATTGCATGACCTATACCCTTCATAGAAATTGATGTAAAAATAAAAACTGTAACAACATTTCCTAATATTAAAAATCACTGTAATACTTAAATCTCTAAATTGTAATAAATATAAGCAAATACGCCATAAAGATAGAAAATTTCATATTTAATTTACATAGCAAAGGTTAATTAAAAATAAATAAATACTCATGTATATGTCAACTAAAACCATGATCTATATTCTTGTAGGACTAGCTGCTTTACTTCCTGCTGTGTGGGGATTCTTTCTCGCCCTAGCTCCAATTTGAGGAATGATTTTTTTGGCAGAAGATAAATTTTACAGTCAGGTTTACTCAATTAAGGAACAAATCAATTTTACTGAGAAGTTTTCCCTGGAAGCACGAAATTTTAAAGCAATTGTAATTTCAGGAATGGGGGGATCAGGTGTATCGGGCAGAATTTTTGCAGAGATATTTCAGGAACTTCCTGTAATAGTTGTGGATTCTTATAAACTTCCAAAATATGTGGACCGCAGCTACTGCTTCATTGCAGTAAGTTACTCGGGAAACACAGAAGAAACACTGAGTACAGTTAAAGAGGCGAAGGCCAGAGGAGTCAGGGTAAATGCCATAACTTCCGGTGGTGAGCTTTCCAAAATATGCGACAATCTGATTAAAATACCGGCAGGATTGCAGCCAAGGGAGGCCATAGGATATCTTTTAATGCCTCTTTTGAACACTTTTGCTGGCATTCAGACGGAAGAGAGAAAAAAAATCATTTCAATTCTTGAAAATCTTGAAAAGGAGCGAAGCCCTATATGGCAGCTTGCACAGAAAATAGTAGACTCAAGAAAAATTCCCTACATTCTATCATGGGAACCTTTCACAAGCCTCAGCTACAGATTCAAGACACAGTTTAATGAAAATTCAAAGCTTTTCGCACTGAATCATAACCTATCAGAGCAGAATCATAATGAACTTGTACCGCAACTAATGAACGGAGGTATGGCCGAAAAATTCATCTTTCTTGTTCTGGAGGGGGATTACAGTTCAAGATGTAAGGTACGCCTGGATATAATGGAAAATAAATTCTCATCAGAGATCATAAGGATAAAGCCCAAAGGTGAGACACAACTGGAAAAGCTGTTCTATCTTCTGCACTATATTGACATCCTTACAGTGGAAGTAAGTTTGAGGTTGTCCTTTGATCCAGAGGATGTAAAGGTTCTGGAAAACCTGAAGGCTGAGCTTTCTAAAATTAAATAATATCTGCGTTTCCGGATGGAAGTATCCTCATTATTTCCTCTGTGTCAGTATCCAGTTTTGTGGCAATCTCCTGTGCTACCTTATCCCTTTTTCTACTGCCAGGAATTATGGTAACACAATCAGAATCATTTTCCCTGAACGGATAAATCATCGCAATTTTTGCTTCCCTGTAATCAATCATTCTAATGCTAAGCTTGAGTGGTAAATTGAAAAGATAGTTTCTTTTTCCCCTTACAATCCATGATCCCTTTCTAACATATTGCCCAGATTCTGGTGTTTTACTTACCTGCAGTGGGCTGACCCAGTAGGCTGATCCTGATGTGAGTCCATTCTGCCATGCCCTTGAGAATGAGACGGCAAATGCTGCAGCCTCTGTTATCTCCTCTTCCGTTATTTCTGCGTTATCTTCATTTCTTATTACCGTACTGGGTGCACCGTACATGTCCGCGTGTATGTAAATATCCTTCTCCCCCATATGTTTCTTTACAACCTTCTCGTTTGTATCCGTATTCTTACCAGAGATAACCAGATGATTGGCAGGGGTGAAAAACCAGTGATAGGTCTCGAACCAGAATCTTGGTCTATCTTTTTTCTTCTTAACCTGCTGTTCCTGTATCCCCTTTATTGAGTTTTCCATTGCTATCTTTGCACCCTCTATCCTTTCCAGGTAATCCTTAGACGAATCAAAATAGGACGTCATGTTTTCCCCAACACTTCTGTCATAGAACAGTTTAAATGTATTCTCGTTGAAAGTAATTTCTGCGCTCTTTTCTGCCTTATTCTTTGATTTCACCTCTATGACAAAACCGTCAAATGAAAGTCTCTCCTGATCAGAGGTCTTCAAATGCTGGAGAACTTTTTTCATGGTTTGAAAGTGAGATGAAATTATGACTCCTATTTCCCTGCTTGTTTCAGAAGCCTTCCTGTATTCCTCAATGGTTTTTTCCTGATTCTCAACAATTCTCCTAATTCTTAAATTCTCTGGTGTATCCTTAATTTCAGTTTCCATCATCATTTGCAGGGAATCGTTGAAATCCTCCATTATCCTGTCAGGTTCTCTGTTAAGAAACGTCAATCTTATTGGGCTTACAAGCTGTTCTTCTTCGTAGAAATATCCCTTATTTTCTTCAGTCTCACGAAGGCACTCATTGAGTTTTTCATCAATTTGCCCGATCAAATCTGTACACTGCTTTGCATCAAGATTCTTATCAATTCCTGCTCTATTTAGAATCTCCTCGGATAATTCACCTCCAAGGTTGAATCTTGTTGCCATAGTTTGAACAATTGATGCCTTGCTCTTCTCAAGTATTTCAATCTTATTTTCAGATTTTAATGATAGGGGATCAACCAGAGATGGTGGAATGTATTTTTCATTCCTTATTATTTTTCTGTTTTTCCATTCCCTTGGATTAAGTGCATATTCAATTACATCATCCTGCAAAACTATCAGATTACCATCTCTGAAGAGTTCCATCACGAAGGATGAACCGTTGTAAAAATCCACTCTGACTACCCTGTCAAAATTTATCTGGTAAATAGCCTTGATTTTCTTATCCATGAATTTCTTTCTGAGAAACATTGCAAGATTCCCAGCATCCTGCCCTCTTTCGGCATCCATAAGACAAATTCCCTTCTTCACGTCAATATAAAATGAACCTTTCTTTAGTGTTGGACTGTGAATCTGGAAGATAAATTTTCCACCACCAAGATCATATATCTTCTTTACAAAGCTGTCCTGAAGATCCTTTCTTTTGTTATTAACAAATGCATAGATATCAACAGAGCTTTCCTTATCTTTCACATATCTATATGACAGATTGCCTATAAAATTTAAAGAAATAAAGCATGGGATAGAAGTATGAAAAATATTCTTTACAGAAAACCTTAATTTTGAGGGAAATAAGGTCTTCCCAGACATTTCTGGGGTGGCTGATAGACAAATACATTAAAATGGCAAGACTATAAATGAATTATGGAAATAAGGATTTAATTTAAAGGGGTTGGATTAATTGGAAGCAATAGATGAAAAGATTCAAAATCTTCAGAACCAGGTAGATTACGAAAAAATGATGCCCATATCCAATTGCGCAAGTCTTGCAAGGATGGAAATAGAGCTTGCCACACTTTATAATAGAAAGGGTGAAAAGGACAAAGCAAATCAGCTGCTGGAAGATGCAAAAAATGCATTAACAGATCCAATGTGTCCCGAATCAAGAGACAAAAGGAGAGTGCTTAACCAGCTTTCATTTATAATGGGCGGTACCAGTGGTGCAGCCCTTCAGAATCCATACATGCAGGTGCGTACATCAATTCCAATATACATACGATTCATGGGTCTAATAATTCTGATGCTTGGATATGCAGTATTGTACATTCTTGGGTATTTTGGTTATATAACCAATGATATTTTATTCAACATTCTTGTTTTTGTGGTATTTATTGTAAGTCTGATTGCAGGCAGCGTAATCCAGAGAATGTACGTAAGGAAGGCTAGGTCAAGATAAATTTTATCATCTCCTGTAGTTTGGTTTGACGAGTATCCACATTACAACTTAATAAAGGCATAAGCATAAGATTATATTTTTTAACCTATAATCAATATACATAACATGACCAACATTTTGATCACAGGTTCTCTGGGGCAGGTAGGTTCTGAATTAATTGATTATCTACTGGCGAGCTATGGAGGAACCATATACGTAACTGATGTACAGAAGGAACCAAAAATTAGGGAAAACAGCAGGATCAATTATGAATTTCTGGATGTTAGGGATAGGGAAGCAGTGGATAATATAATCAGGAATAGGAATATAGATGAGGTATACCATCTGGCATCAATCCTGTCTGCAACTGGTGAAAAAGACCCATACCTTGCCTACAATGTAAATTTAACAGGTACAGTAAATGTGCTGAATGCCTGTGTTACAAGAGACGTAAAAAAGGTATTCATTCCTTCAACAATTGGCGTCTATGGTCCAGAGGTTCAGAAAGAGAATGCCCCAATTAGACACAACTCAATTCCAACAACAATGTATGGCATAACAAAATTTACAACGGAAATGCTGTCACAGTATTATTTCAACAAGTATAATCTTGATGTCAGGAGTCTAAGATATCCTGGACTCCTTAGCTATAAGGTAGCTCCAACAGCCGGTACCACAGATTATGCTGTGGACATGATAAAGCACGCAGCCCAGGGCAACCTTTACGAATGCTATCTGAAGGAGGAGACAAAATTGCCAATGCTCTACATGCCAGATGCAATGAAGGCAACACTTCGGATGATGACATCACCACAGGAGAGCATAAGAATAAGAACATCCTATAATGTGATGGCATACAGCTTTTCACCAAAGGAATTGGAGGAAGAAGTTAGAAAACTTAACCCGGACTTCAATGTAAAATATAATCCTGATTTCAGGCAGAAAATAGCGGACACATGGCCCTATTCTATAAACACAGAAGATGCCGTAAAGGACTGGAATTTCAAGCCAGAATACGACCTGAAGGCCACGGTTGCAGATATGTTTAAAAATTTTAAGAATCAGTCAATCTGATTGAGGTCAACTTCAACTATACACTTGTTGCCTCCGTCGGAGAACTTTTCAACCAGGGTAAAATTATTTTCTCCTGATCTTTGAATAATGTCCTTTCCAAGAACGTCGCATATTACCTTTCCATTGTTCTTGGCCATTTCATAGAATATACAGTTATGCCTTATGATCCTGACAGTTTCCCCGTCAACTTCCATTTTTGCATAATATCCAAGTTTATTTAGAGCGTTAACAAAACTCTGCAGTCTTTGAATTTTCTTTTCCCTACCATCAAGAGTACCTTCAGAATTCTTAAAACCAGCTTTTTCCATTAATCTATCTGCAACATGCCCAAGAAGAAGGTTCAGTTTCATCTCACCGAATTCATTCCTGAATTCATCGAGAAATGTAGCCATGAGTTCTGAATATTTCTTTGGAAATAGTTCCATGCCGGATTGACTGATCTCATAGTATTTGGAAGGTCTTCCAGTACCTTCTTTCTTGAAGAAGGGCTTTACATAGCCCATCTTTTCAAGTGTATCCATGTGTTCTTTTACAGCAGTTTTATTCATATCCAGTGTATCTGCAAGATAAGCCATGCTTTTCTCCCCATTCTCAAGAATCATGAGAATACTTGTTTTTACCTTTCCAAGGAGAGGACTTACTGCAAGTTCATTTTCCATATATAGAGTAGTTAAATTACTTATATTAAGTTTATTGACTTTAAACATAAGTAAGTGTTTAAATAGGTTAAACCAATTTAGTATTATGGTTGAGCTGAAAATTAGCAATCTCTCTGCCAGTGTGGAGGGAAAAAAGATCCTGAAAGGGGTTGATATTGATGTTAAGGGAGGAGAAATCCATGCATTGATGGGACCTAATGGAGCAGGTAAGAGCACATTGGGAAATGTTCTCATAGGCCACCCGAACTATGTTATAGAAGGTGGATCAATTATACTGGACGGTAAAGATCTTACAGATAAAACACCTGAAGAGAGGGCCAGGGCTGGACTGTTTCTTGCTTTCCAGAGCCCGATCTCTATCCCGGGCGTAAAAATTTCTTCATTCCTTCGAACAGCATACAAACAGCTGCATCCTGAAGATAAGGTGACAGTCACAGAATTCTTCAACAGGGTAAAGGAACACCTGAAACTTGTAGGTTTGGATGAGTCTTTCATGTCAAGATCCGTTAATGACGGATTTTCTGGAGGAGAAAGAAAGAGATTCGAAATACTGCAGATGGCAATCCTCAAACCAAAGATAGTGGTACTCGATGAAATAGATTCTGGTCTGGATGTTGATGCACTAAGGCTCGTTGCAGAGGAGATAATAAAATACCACAGCAAAGAGGTCGGTTTCCTGATCATAACGCACTATCAGAGAATTTTAAAGAATATTGACCCTGATTTCGTTCACATACTGGTGGATGGAAAGGTTGTAAGGAATGGAGACAAGAACCTTGCCCTTAAGATAGAGGAAGAAGGTTACGATTGGATAAAGGAGTGATAAAGATGGAAGTTGAATTAACAAAGGAAGAAGAAATAGAAAGATTAGTTGAAAGTTTGAAAGGTTCCAAAGCTTCAGACTGGGAATTTCATGATAAATTCAGCCCTGTCTATTCCACAGGAAAGGGACTGAATAAGTCTGTAGTAGAGGAGATTTCAGAGATTAAGAAAGAACCAGACTGGATGAGAAGGATGAGACTGAAAGCATTAGAAATATTTCAATCGAAGCCCATGCCAACATGGGGACCCGATTTGTCCGGAATAGACTGGGAAAACACCACATACTATAACAGACCAGATGAGAGAACATCCCAGAACTGGGATGATGTGCCAGATCAGATAAAGGATACATTCCAGAAACTGGGAATACCAGAAATGGAGCAAAAATATCTTGCAGGATCAGTTGCACAGTACGAAAGCGAGGGTGTGTATCATTCACTGAAAAAGGTATGGGAAGATAAGGGAGTTGTTTTCATGGATCTTGATTCGGCTGTAAAGAACCATCCTGACCTTGTAAAGGACTATTTCTGCAAGGCAGTTCCATTCACTGATAATAAGTTTGCAGCACTTAATGGTGCAGTATGGAGTGGAGGATCATTCCTGTATGTGCCCAAGGGCGTTCATATAGATATGCCCCTGCAGACATACTTCAGAATGAACAATGAAAGCACTGGACAATTTGAGCATACTATAGTTGTAGGAGATGAAGGTTCCAAAGTACATTACATCGAAGGATGCACAGCACCCAGATGGGACAAGGATTCACTTCACAGCGCAATTGTTGAGATATATGCACAAAAAGATTCAGATGTGAGATATACAAGTGTGCAGAACTGGTCAAAGAGTGTATACAATATGCCAACAAAGAGAGCCTGGGTAGACGAAAGGGCAAAAATGGAATGGGTCGGCGGATCACTGGGTTCCAAGATAACAATGATATATCCCTCATCCTATCTGAGAGGACCCTATGCGTCCACATCAAACCTGAATATCTCTCTTGCAGGAGCCGGAACAATCAAGGATACTGGCGCAAAGGCCATACATCTAGCTCCTCACACAACATCAAAAATAATTGCAAAGAGCATAAGTATTGAGGACGGAAAGGCAATATACAGAGGACTCCTCAGAATGAACAAAGGGGCAATTGATTCAAGAAGCAAGGTACAGTGTGATGCCCTTCTGATAAACGATGATTCTCAGTCACTAACGTTCCCCCACGATGAGATATATGAACCCACTGCAACATTCTCCCACGAGGCAAGCGTTGGAAAGATAGGAACAGAAGAACTTACATATCTAAGATCAAGAGGACTCTCAGAGGACGAGGCAAGCTCTATGATTGTTCTTGGTTTCCTGGATGATGTAATGAAAGAAATTCCAATGGAATTTGCCATTGAAATGAACAGACTGGTAAAACTTGAAATGAACAAACTGGGAGCAGTAGGATGATCTTTCATGGAACAGTTTTCTGATCTTTTAAAAACAAGACTGAAAGATCCTGCCTATGATTTCAGGCAGGATTCATTCCTGAATTATCTCAAAACACCAAAAAGGTCGTACAAGGAAAGTCCCACAGTCAAGGATTATGTGGATATTTCAGAAAAAGACCTTGAAAGAATGGCAACAGGATTATACAAACCTCTTAAGCCAGCCTTAAAGGGCAGGGAATACGACGTAATGATAGGCAACGGCAGGATTATTTCCAAGAAGGAAGTGCCCGGGGTAAAAATAAGTAATATTACCGATGTATTGAGTGAACTTCCTTCTATAGTTTGGGAAAAGAAGGGAAAGGAAAGAGAGGAGTTTCTGATAAACGCATCATGGAGTGGAGGCTACTTTGTAAAGATCGATGGCGATAAAAGTGTTAAGCTCACCATAGATGCATACAATGATGGTATGGATTCAGGTTCTGAGAAGAACATTATATTAATTGGGAAATTCTCAAAGGTAAATATTGTTGAATCCAGGTACACCGAAGGTGAAGCGTCAGGCAATCCAACACAGGGGAAGGCTACATACATATTCCTTGATGAAGGCGCATCCCTTGAATATAATTATCTTCAGGACAAGAACACAGCAGTGAATGACATTACATTTGTCAGAACATTTCAGGAAAAGTCTTCCAATTTCAAGATATTCCACGTGAATCACGGTTCAGGAAAATTACTGTTTGTAAATGAATCGACACAGGAAGGGGATGAATCTGATTACAGGGTATTCGGTGCAAGCTTTAGTAATGGACATCAGGCCATTGATGTCAGAGACAGCAGCTTCCAGATCGGAAAGAGTACCTCTGCTGATATTGAGGTCAGGGGTGTCGTTAAAGGATCAAGTACAACAATTCACAGGGGAAATATAGATATTGAATTACCAAGCATTCTTTCAACAGGATTTTACGATTCAAAGATACTTTTGCTTTCAAAGGAAGGATATGCAAACTCTAAACCTGCGTTGATCATCAGAAACAATAACACCAGATCAAAGCATGGTTCAGCTATCAGCAGTGTGGATAAAGAACAGATCCTTTACTTAGAAAGCAGGGGAATAGATGAGAAAACTGCAACTACTCTCATAACAGGAGGCTTTATAGAATCCATTATAGAAAAATCTAACAACAAAAAATTTGTCGAAACCGTGCAGGAATATTCAAAGGATATAAATTTTTAAAACACATACATTATATATCAAGGCGACTAATTTGATCAATGTAGAAGAAATAAGAAAGGATTTTCCTATTTTCAGGAGATTTGAAAGGGAAAACATAGTCTATCTGGACAATGCTGCAACAACCCAGAAGCCAAAATCTGTTATTGACTCCGTAGTTGATTTTTATGAGAATCATAATTCTAATGTTCACAGAGGTGTTTACAGGGTGGGAGAAGAGGCAACAGACCTATACAACAGGTCAAGAGAGAATGTTGCTAAATTCATAGGGGCATCCGAGAATCAAATAATATTTGTAAGAAATGCAACAGAGGCACTCAATCTTGCAGCATCGGGTCTTACATCCATGCTAAAGGAAGGGGATGAGGTACTAATTTCAAGAATGGAACACCATTCAAACATTGTACCATGGCAGATACAGGGTGCTGCCAGGAAGCTTAATCTGAAATTTATAGAGAATGGGGAGAAAGACAGGATTGACTGGAAAATGGTTGAAGAACATCTGAGTCCAAGAACAAAGGTTGTGTCACTGACCCAGTGTTCAAACATTCTTGGTACAATCAACGATCTAAACGATATGGGAAAACACCTTCACAATCTGGGAATAAAGTTTGTTATAGATGGTGCCCAAAGCGTTCCACATATGCCAGTAGACGTGAATAAACTGCAGTGCGATTTAATGGCCTTTTCTGGTCATAAGATGCTGGGACCATCTGGCATAGGATGTTTGTATGGAACTGAAGAAATACTTAACGAAATGCCACCTTATATGGGTGGTGGAGAGATGATAAAGGAGGTATATGAAGATCATTTTATTGCAGCAGATGTGCCTGAGAAGTTCGAGGCAGGCACACCAAATATTGAAGGTGCAATAGGTCTGTCCGCGGCAGTTGATTATCTGAAAAAACTGGGAATGGAAAATATTCGTGAACATGAAAGAGATATTATTTCCTACATTCTGAAGAGAGAAGATGAATTGAACATGGATGTTCTAATAAGCTATGGTCCCAGGGACCCTAATATTAAGGCTGGAATTTTCACATTTAACATTAGAAAGAGAATGGAAAGTGATAAACCATTCGGAAATGAGGTGCATCCCCATGATATTTCGCATATGGCTGACAGGATCGAAGGTGTAGAACTCAGATCAGGTCATCACTGTGCCATGCCTATGACTGTTGCTCTTGGTGTTTATGCCACTGCAAGGGCTTCATTCTACATATACAATGACAAAAAGGATGTGGATCACCTGTTTGATTCCATAGAAAAAATAGAAAAGAGGATGATTGTAAGATGAGTGATGATATAGTATACAGCGCAATAATAGATGAGCATTATCAGGAACCAAGGAACTTTGGTAAGATAGAAAATCCAGATGAACAGATAATGGAAACAAATCCAACATGTGGTGATACCATAGCCATGTATGTAAAGATTGGGGAAGGAAAGATAAAGGATATTAAATATGTTGCAAAGGGTTGCCTTATTAGTGTAGCTTCTGCATCAATTCTATCAGAAAATGTTGAGGGAAAAAGCATTGAAACTGTTATGGACATGAAAAAAACCGACGTCCTTGGAAATCTTGGGCTAACACTTGGACCTGCAAGAGAGAAGTGTGCCCTTCTGTCCTATGATGCTCTGATTAAAATGATAAAAGATTATAAGAGTAAAAATTCTCAGTAAGAACTGTTCTCAACAACAGATCTTCCATCAACTTTACTCACATGCAGTGAAATATCTGCAGCGGTTTCAAGTTCTGTGTGATGAGTTATTATGACAATCTGAGGAAATATTCCCTCATCGCTCAGATCCTTCATGGCGTATTGAAGTATTTCGCGCAGGTCATTACGCCTCTCTTCATCGAGGTAAATTGTTGGTTCATCCATCATGATGGTGCTTATATTCCTTCCAAGATATTTGGCTATGGCCAGTCTCATTGCAATGGAAACAGCAGTCTTTTCACCACCACTTAGCTGAGTGATATTTTTTACCTCACCATACTGCATTATATCAACATCCAGATCATCTGATATCCTGATATCTTCCATGTTGAGGTTGAATCTTGAGATTAGGTTCCTTGTTATGGAGTTAATTGACTCCAGTGCCATCTGTCTTATGAGCTGTGGTATTCCGTCTCTGTTGAATGCTTTCCTTACAAGAACTAGAAAATCATGAAGTTTCTTTGTCCTTTCTATCTCTTCAAGATCTCCCTTAAACTTTTCAATATTCTTTTCAAGATCCTGAATGGATGTATTCAGTGATGATTTTTGACCGGTAAGATTTACTCTCCTTTCCACAAGATCGCTATACCTCGAATTTATGTCTGATAACTCTCTGTCTATATCACCGAACTGATTTATCTCTTCTTTTAATTTTCCAATTTCTGTATTAGCATTTTCAATTAAAACTCTCAAAGAGTCCTGCCTTGTCTTTGCATCTTTCAAGGAATCTTCCTGACGCAAATACGACTCTATCTCCACTTTCAGTTCCATAATTGCTTTCTTCAATTTATCAAAATCCTGTGATCTTTTTCCCTGTTGCCAGAGAGAGTATGATTTTTGGTTGGATTTAATATCCGTTTCGATTTCATCAATCTTTTTTCTCCTTGCATTAATCTTTTCAGGTATATCCTGTTTATTTAGAGATTCAACAGTACCTCTCAAGCCTGACATTTTGCTTTCCAGCTCCCTGAATTCTTTCTTTATTTTTTCGCTATCCTTCAAGAATGATAAAATTTGTTCGTACTTTATATGCGCATCTCTTGTTCCATTAAGATCATTCTGCATAGAGTTTATTTCTTTTTCAGTTCGACTAATGTCATCATTTATCTTGAAATAATTTCTCACGTAATTTGATGAAAATGCTTCAATACTAGCATTAAGGTTTTCTATCTTTTTTCTGAGTGCACTCTGCTTACTTTTATTTGAGTTTATCTCCTCCTCTGATTTCTCAATTTGGGTTCTGTATTCTTCCATAACTCTTGACCTGTGCTCCTGGGTGAGTTCCTGACCACACAGTGGGCACTGTCGTTCATTCTCCAGTTCATCTATTTTCGCTTTTAATTTAGTGATTTCATCTGTCAATCTTTTAATTACTGTACTGCAGGTAGCAATTTCCGATGCCTTCTCACTTTCTTCAGTTCTGAGTTTTTTTATTTCCTCTTCAACATCATCAAATGACATTTTTTGAGACACAATCCTCTCAGGTAGGCTTTTTTCAATTTCTTTTAACATTTTTTTACTTTTCTCAACTTCAGACAATTTTTTCCCAACTTCCTTCTCAAGGTTTATGTATTTGTAATTTCCCTCTGAAGTCTGTTCTCTCTCCTTTTCCTTTTCTTCTATTTCCTTTATTTTAGAATTCAGTTCGCTATACCTTTTATTTAGCGAATTTATTTCTTTCGCGGATTCCCTTAAACTTTCAAGCTCTTTTTCCAGCTGATTTATCTGATTTTTTTCATCCTCAATTTGCCTTAGGCTCTGTTCTATAAGTGTTATTTTATCCCCATTAAGATAGAGATCGCTATTTTCCATTTCAATCTGCTTTCTTTTTAGAGAATCAAGATTTTTCAGGCCTTCTCTTAAATCAACAATCTTCCTCTCCAGTTCATCCATCTCTTTCTTTGCTTTTTCTGTAGATTCTATTTGGGACTGCAATTTACCGGTTTTTTCAATAAATTTCCGGTGTTTTTCGTTTATGTTATCTTTCAGCCTTTCCGTCTGATCCATATCCAGATGATTCTTATTTTCCTCCAGAATCACATTTTTAAGTTCTTCCTCCTTTCTGGCCTTCTCATCATTTGTCTTTTTAAGATCATCTGTGAGATATTCATACTGGCCGATCCTTTCTGACATGCCTTTAACAATCCTGTCCACCTCGCTGAACGCCTTATCGTAATTTTTTAATCCTATGATCTCATTGAACACATCCTTTCTTTCGGCTGGTGATTCTTTAACAAGTGAATCTATTTGCCCCTGATCAACATAAATTGAATTTATGAAGGCACTTTTTGAAATGCCCATAATGTTCTGAATTTCATTAGAGACCGCACTTGCACCTTCTGCTAACTTCTGCCCATCCATAAGAAGTGCAGCGCTTCTTGTAGTCTCTCTGTCCTTTTTATTTTCTATCTGTCTGTATACTTCATATTCATGAGTACCTATTCTGAACCTGACCTGTATATTTGCCATTGTTGAATTGTATGAAACAACTCTCTTTCTCTCACTCTCTCCCTGACCGAAGAATGCGACCTTTATGGCCTCAAAGATGGATGATTTCCCCGATCCATTCTGTCCCAGTATGATGTTAATTCCAGTACCAAGATTTACATCACTATGACTGTGTGATAGGAAATTTTCCATCTTCACATTTTCAATGATCATTCAAAATCTCCTCACAGATCTTCAATATATCCTCATCACTGTGTTTTCCTTCCTTTATCAAATTGTATATTGATAGTGCCATGTTACCCTTTTTCTCATCACCAAAATATTTGGTGAATATTGATTCTATACTTTCTTCAAAAGATGGTGACATTTCAACAGCCTCTGCATTCTCTTCTATTATGGGCTGTCTGATTATGAATTTCTCCCTGTATTCACCAAGTTTTTCCCTCATGTATTTCACATTAGGCTTACCATGTATATGCATGGTGATTACTGGTTTCTTTTCAAATTCCTGATTATTAAGTTCGTCCAGTTTCTCAAGACATTCATCCAGGGTTCCTGTAAGATCTCGCTGGACCCTGACACTCTTCAGGATCACCCTTTCCATCTCTGTTTCATCTCCATCTGTATCAATAATATTAACACCCTTTCCCTGTCTTGTTAATCCTGAAATCTCATTTGTGCTTTTCACCTCAGTTGAACCTGCATAACAGAAAAGTGACCTTCCAAATTTTTTCTTTATGAACTGGTGTATATGGCCAAAAGCCAGATATGTGTAATTTACAGGAAGGTCTTCTTCCCTTGCCTCTGAGCTTTCCGGAGGGAATAATGGGGATATTGCCTGATGGGACATAAATACGGAAATTTTGTGCTCCGATGCCTCCCTGCTTGCCCTGTCATATTCATTCTTCAACTGTTCTCTTTTGAATAACTTCATATTGCTGACGCCACCGATGAATACTTCCTCATTTCCTTTCCTGAATATTGTACTTTCAAATCCCTCAAGTCCCAGTATTTTCAGTCCAAAAAGATCGAAAAGGAGGTGAGATGGATTATCCCTTACCTTTGGTCTGTCATGATCACCTGCAATGGAGAATACTGGAATATTGTTCTTTTGTAACAAGATCATAGATTCTTCAGCAACCCTTAGTGCCCTGTTAGATGGTCTTGCTGAATCAAACAGATCACCGGAATGAACTACGAAATCGACGTCCCTGTCTATTCCTATTTGTATGCCCTCCCTGAAGGCGTCATAGAAATCCAGTTCCCTTTCTGGAATTCCATACTGCACTGAGCCCAAATGTGTATCTGAAATATGCAGGAACCTTACCGTTCACACCAGCCCCTTTATGAAATCTCTATTCTTTTCAGGTGAGGTGGCCTTTTCTCTCAGCATTTTTGATTCCTTCATCAATGGCAGTATATCTATATCACCACCACCCTCTCGTGTTTCCCTTCTCCTGACCTTTATTATTACAGGAAATCTGACGAATTCCCCAACAAGTACAGCCTCTCCCGTATTCAGTGAAGGAAGGTCATTTATGATTGATTCACTAACACTCTCGCAGGATTCCTCAATTGCCTTCTGATCCATAGGATTGGTAACACGCAGAATTATTTGCGAGTTGCACTGGCTCAACACATCCTGATCTATCTTTCCGGGCCTCTGGGTGATCACAACAAGAAATGTTCCAAATTTTCTTCCTTCTGCTGCTATTTTCTTAATCAGTAGGGGTAATTTTCCAACTGTCTCTCTCCCAACAAAATTATGTGCCTCTTCTATGAAGAAAAAGACGGGATACCTGAAATTTCCTGATGTTTTCTGGTCGTATATCTCATCCAGAACCTTCAGGCAGAAATATGATATTATATCCTGATCAAGACCTGAAAGATCCAGAATGGAAAGCTGGCCAGGTCTCAGGTAAGATTCGACTGGTGTTGTAACATCGGTAAATATATCCTTTACAGCCTTGAGCAGGGCTATTCTCCCAGCAATCTTTGATTTATCCTGGAGAGGCATGGATTCATAGGCTCGCATGAAATCCTCAAAATTTCCCTTTCCCTTAATATTGGAATATAGACGCCTGACAATCTCCCTCATGTTTGTCCACTGCTCATCGATCCTCATTATGTTGAACAGATCATCCTCCTCAAGATCCTGAAATCTCAGTGAGAATCGTTCAGTTAGGGAATTGAGTTCAGTTCCATACCGGCCTGTGCTCATTGGTGTTTTGAACACCTTCGTTATATTAGCCATGGATTTGCTCGCCTTCATCAGCGAATAGTCCGCATGTGGATCTAATACGACTATGGTCGCTCCAGCTTTTGCAAGTTCCTCTATAAGAACGGCAGCCGTATTACTTTTTCCTGCACCCGTTTGTGCCATAATTGCAACATGCCTTCTCATTCCATTGATGGATATCCCTGTTCTCACATTATCATAATCTGTAAGTGATCCAAGTTCAAGATTTCCATCCTCACTGTAACCGAAGAGTGTCTTCATCTCATTCTCTGTCGATCGCCTTACTGGTGTTCCGGGTCTTATGAGTTCTCTGTTGCTTTTCAGAACTCTTCCATCATCAGTTATTGATCCAACTGTTCTTGCCCTTGCAACATCAACTATCTCTCTTATTTTGGTGCTGTTCAATTTCTTAACGGTCTCAAAATCTATACTCTGTCCAATGAGATCACTGAACGAAAGAAGCTTTTCAACTCTCCCTATAATGCTTCTCCCCTGCTGCACCACTGTTATATACTCCCACCTTTTGAGCACTGCTTCTGGACTGATCACGAACTGAAAATACTCGCTTTCACTCTGTCCTGTCACGTATCCTATATCAAAATCTGATTCTTGCACGTCTTTCACCCCTTGTTTCAACATATTCTGATCCAGCCATTTTTATGAAAAGTTTCATAATAATATCCTCAGTTTCCTCCCTGTGGAATTTTACCCTCTTGTCTGCAAGTGATATCCACAGGTTGTGATTTTTCAAACCTGTATAACCCCACATAATCCATGATACTATATCCCTGTGATCCAGATCAGACCCATCTGGTATGATGAAATCAACCTTCATAGGTGTATCGTCCATGGATGGAAGAACATGCATGGTATAGAATGATATCTTTTGATCCTTTGTGATTTCTCTTTCCACTAATATGGGCTCAGTATATCCTGGATTCTGCACTATAGATTTTATTAAGAGATGATCAGTTATTGACTGTTTTCTCACACTTTCAGGTACATTGCTGTCTGTTTCCATTATAGTTCTTTTGAGAATCATAGTTTCAGAACTCTTACCTATAAAGATCAGAATGACTTTTTTTTCTTTAACGGTTCGAAGGAAATCTACAAGCTTTTCTGTGTACAGAGAATAAATATCAGGTAGATCAGTATCAAATTTCTTTGTCCTCCAGTAAAGCCTGCCGGAAAGTGATCCATCCATAATGCATATTTTTGCGTCTTTCTCCAGCATTGACCTTGTTGCTACTATATGCTCGAGATTCTCCATTATTCTCTTTATGAGCTCACTTTTCTGTTCTCTGTCCACGTGAATAAGATGAAAACTATCTTCCTCAAGCTCTTCTCCTTCTATTTGGGAAACAGCCCTTGCAACTACAAGCTTCTGTCCATTATACAGTTCTCTTGAAAATTCTGAACCATCTGTTGCACTGATTCTGAGTTCAGGTTTTTTCTGCTCTGGGAGTTCATGAAATAATTTTCGAACCCTATCCTTAAAATAAATATACGCCGGATCTTCCTCGTGTAAAATAAGGCTTCTCCTTATTATCTCTCTGCTATTCTGGAGAAAGTCACTGTATTTTTCAATAAAATCCATGGTCAAACATGAATTACTGTATTATATCGTTTTTCAGTATTTCTCAGGCAATAATATCAGGATAGAAGTTTCAGGGCCACTTCCTCCATTAGCCTTGTCCCCTTTGAAAGAGCTGATTCATCAATGGTGAACTGTGGTGAATGGTTTGCTCCTGGATTTTTCTCATTCTTATCTGTTACTCCAAGGAAATAGAATGCTCCAGGAACCTGCTGCACATAGTATGCAAAGTCCTCCCCTCCCATCTGGGGCTTTGGATGTATTATGTTTTTCTCTCCCACAACCTTCCTTGCCACACTCTCTATAACTGACACAACCTCAGAATTATTTATTACAGCAGGATATCCGCGCAGAAATTCAAACTCAAACTCCGCCCCGTATGTCTTGCATAAATTGCTAACCATTTCCCTAAGGAAATTCTCACTCTTCACCCTGTCCTCCTCAGTGAATGTCCGGACTGTTCCTCTCAGTTCTGTATGGGGTGCAATAACGTTATACCTGAATCCCGAATCCATTCTACCAAATGTAATTACAGATGCTTCCGTTGGGTCAAGTACTCTTGACACTATTGTTTGCGCCTGTACTACAAGCATGGCACCAATCATCAGTGTATCAACTCCTGTATGGGGGTATGCTCCATGCCCTCCCTTGCTGTGTATCCTTATTCTGAATTCATCCGCGTTGGCCATGCACTCCTTTGGAAAAATTGCTACAGTTCCACTTGGAGCACCGGACATGACATGCTGGCCAACAACGTAATCAACATTTTTTAGAGCCCCGGCCTTTATCAGTTCTACAGCCCCACCTGGAGGCATCTCCTCTGCTCTCTGAAAGAGAAGCCTCACAGTACCGTTAAACTGATCTCTCTTCTGCATCAATGATCTCGCTACACCCAGCAGCATTGCCATATGAGAATCATGGCCGCAGGCATGCATTACACCATCATTTCTTGACTTGAAGGATATATCATTTTCTTCCCTGATGGGAAGTGCATCCATATCGGCCCTAAGAGCAACGGTTTTTCCCTCAGAACCTCCCTTAATATCTGCATACAGGCCACCCTTAGGAACTACATGGGGTCTCAGCCCCATGTTTTCAAGTTCCTCTATTATCCTTTCCTCTGTCTGTTCTTCCTGAAAACTCAACTCTGGAAATTCATGAAACTGTCTTCTCATCGTAATTACATACTTATCAATATTTGACAAATCATCTGCCATAATGCCAAATATCTAATTCTGATAATAAAGATTGTTGTATGTTATTTACTCCTGCTTAAAGATAGATTGGTACAGGAGTGAATGAAAGTATGAAAAGTATGAGAACCAGTATTCCGACACCTATTTCCAGTGCACCTATTGGTGATGTATCATCAAGGGCTGGTGGATGATTTAACCCAAGGAAAAGCACAAGAATTGCTATAAGTAACCAACCGGTGTAGCTTAATCCAAGATAGAAGAGGACAAGAATGAAAAAGTAACTCAGATATATTGCTTTTCTTCCAAGCATCCCTCTAACGATGTGGCCACCGTCTAACTGCCCAACAGGAAACAGGTTCAGGGCAGTTGCGAATATTCCAACCCAGACTGATATGGTCATTGGAAAAAATGGAGTTGTAACTGGCATTAATAATCCAAGAATATGATAAATAAATGGATAATGAAGGAAATAGGGGATAAAATGATGATAGAGTGGCATTGTCTTCTGAAGATAGTTTGCAACAAACAAAAGGGGAAAGGCGGTTGCAAAACCTGCAATGGGTCCAGCTGCTCCTATATTTGTCATTACCTTTCTGTTTGGAAAAGGGTCTCTTAAGGAAATGAAAGCACCAAATGTACCTATAGAATATGCCAGTGGGATAAAAGGAATGAAAAAAGGAAGGGAAGCCCTAACCTTATAATGTCTTGCAACAATGAAGTGACCAAATTCATGCACTCCCAGTATGGTCAGAAGTGGAAGTGTAAAAAATACAAAACCGTACAGTACAGTTCTCCAGAAAACATCTGCACCAGGTTTTATGAAATCTCCTGTAAAATAATATCCAGCATATAGTGTGGATAGTATGGTAAGAATAAGCATTATGAGGTTTACCTTACTGGATACAAATTTCTTCTCCTGTCCCATTGAAACCTGAACATAATGTTCGTAGCTGTTAACCATCTGCGGAATATAACCCATGGATATTAGCTTCTGACTCAATTCAGAGAACTTCTTCGTTATTAATGGGTTATCTGAATCCAGAAACATGAACTTAATAGAGAGTGGATTTACCTCTATTTCATAGGTATAAATGTAATTCTTTACAAGGTCTACCACTTCTCGAACCTTGGGGTTTTCGAGTTCAATGTTTCGATCACTATCCATGTATAACCTCTTGATCTTTTCCCCGTTCTAACGGGACCCATTCATTTTCCTGGTTCCTCTGACCCCCGGGGAATTTTTCGCCAGCCTCTGATCGGCATTTCATAGCAGGAATTAGATCCTATACTAGTGCAGAGGCCCATATGGCGAGGCGATTTATTGCCCTGTGTCGTCATATAAACTCATGAGATCATTTATACTAATCTCAGGGCGTTTCAGATATGGAAACATTTTAATTAAGGTTTGTTGATAAGAATTTTAAACAAAAATGGAGACTGTAATGTATTAAAACCTGCAGGAAAATAGAAGTGTGTTGCATAATTCCTCCTGCATAGTGAAATACAGAGGAACGATTTGCTGTTATGACAAATCAACAAATCACTGCTGCCGGTAATAGAAGCACAAGAAGGCACTGGATCGGTTCAGACAGAAGGTTTGACAGGTATTACATATCTCGTGCGAATAAAATTGAAGATCTCATTGATCCATCAATTCTCATGGACTGGAAGACATTCCTTATAAGAGAACAATGAGGGTAAGAGAGGACATCCTTCCAGAACACCCAGTGCATTCATAACATTTCTTGTCAAATTAAGGGCAATGTACAGCATTCCCTTCAGATCACATGAGGGAATTGCCAGAATATTTGCAAGGACAACCGGAATCTGTTTAGTGTGTTATACAAGCATATTCAGAAGAATCAGGAAGATCGTGCCAATTCTTCCTCTCAAAGATACCTGTGGAGAGCCGTGGGCTGAATAGATTCCACAGGATTCAAGATAACCATAAGGGGTGATTTCCTAGGAATAAAATGGAACAGAACAAGAAGAGGATGGTCAAAGCTTCATGCTGTAATATCAATACATGATTTATCTGTACTGTCATTTGCAATAACAGATGAGCATGTGCTTGATGCAAAGAGTGGAAAGGAGTTGCTAAAGTCTGTAAAGGAAAGGATCAAAAGGATATTCGCAGACAGGGGTTATGATTCAAAGGCAATATTCAATGAATTCGGTTCCAACACTGTAATACCTAATAGAAAGAACGCATTAACCAGGAGCAGGGGATCACCTTCAAGATCAAAAATAGTCAGTCAGATTAAAAGGACATCAGAGAAGGAATAGAAAAAATTTATTGATTACGGAAAGAGATGGAATGTGGAGATATATTTCTCAGGATTGAAGAGAACCATAGGAGAAATAATCAAGGCCAATAGGCCAGACTACATTGCACAGGAGATTGCCTTAAAGGTGCAGTATTATTACATCCTCAGGGAGATGACACAAGCATATTGAATTGTGCAACACATAGTTTAACGAAGACAGTAAATCTGGTCAATTTTACTCTGAGAAATTAATTGGTGCTAATATATTAACTGAAAGTAAATTAAGTCCAAACAGCTATTTTATTAAGAATCTAGTTAGAGGAAATCCAGATAAGTTACTCGGTATAGAATTAAAGAAAGTTTTTGAATATGAACAGAAGAAAAATATGAAGTCTTTTACTGATACATATTAATATAATATTTTATTTATATTCTCACTCTATTAGATTAATAATTTTGAAAGATAGTAGTTTTAGTCATAAACCCAGGAAGGAGGAATCAAATAATAGTGACCTGTAATTTTCTTAATTTCCTTTTCAGATCGTACTATATTTGATAATGCATAAATAAAACCGATTAAAGAGATTAAGAATTCAATAAATTCTGCATACCCTATAGCACCTGTCGATCTCAATTCTAAATCGGTAAGAACAAAATATACAATGAGCATAACCATTATTGAGAGAGATTTGGTTATGGCAATATTAGTAAATCCGAACAACGACCTTCTCATAGAAAATTTCTTAATAGAACTCTTCTTATATGATTGTTTTTTCTGTCTACTATAATAAACAATTACTCCGAAAAGTAATAAAACTAGTATAAGGGTAAATACAGCATTAAGATCAACATTACTCATATTAATTCACCATTCCTTTTCATATATTTTAATTTATCACGTTTTTACACATATCTCCTTCCTCTTGGAGTCTATTATTGGAATTGATCCGTAGATCATACCTTTTGTCCATTTTCATAAACATATCACCCGAATATTAAATATACAGGACTGGATAAACTTGCACTATAAGTTTCTCCTTCCTTACCCAAGTTTCCTGTAAGTGTTGTATACATAAGGTAAACCCTTCATTGTATGTGAAGTGATCAACCTGTTCTACCTGCGATCCTCTTTCATCTATTGAAGTGCATACGATTTGGTTAAATGCGTTTAAAATTAAATAACATCCATAGTTGAAATATCCATATGGCTCATTTGGGGCCTTGGATGTAGCCTTGTCACAGCATTCAAAGTGACCATTACAATTCAAATTATTGGTAATTATTGTTTTATCAGGATTGCACACGTATTCTTCAACTGCTACACCAACTGAGATTCCAGCCAAAGTTAATGCTACTAAGTTTGTTCCTCCTGATAATACTACACTTAAGATGGCAGCAGCAAGTGATATTGCTCCCAAGATTATGGGAAGATAATTTGTAGATTCAGTTGCACAGGATATTGCTAGAGGTGTATAATAAAAATAGGTACCTGAGGACTTATCACATTACATCATATTCTTATAATATACAGATTCTCCTGAATTACACCTCTTTTTTGTATCATTTGATCTTAGAAACTTCTGATCACTAAACTATTACTTCTCTTTCAATTCTTTCCATCAATATAAAGCGAAAAAAGGAATAAATTAAAAAAAGGTCATCTCAATCCTCATATTATAGCAACTCAACTAACTAATCATAAAAACCCTCTGGTGGTTTAATGGAATAGTGACCGCTATATCTTTTGTATTGTTTCTCTGTTTTTATGATCTGCCTAATAAGATTTAAAATCAGAATTATTAGAATGAATAGGACAAAATAGTCATATACTGATAGATGAAGCAATTGTAACATAATGTACAACTCTATAATTAGAGACACAATGATTATCCATTTAGCTGCATCAAATATGCTAAAACAAAAGATCCTTACTTTCAAGAGTTTTTTATCTAGATCCTTAATATTTTTATGTTTTAACCAAACGAGAAGCGATGTCCATGCAAAAAAGTTCAATGGTAAAAGGATATCATAATTTACCATGTTAATCACCCAAACAACAGATACGCTGGACTGGTAAAAGAACCAGAATAGGTTTCTCTTTCTTCACATACATTTCCCGTCAATGTTGTATTAATCAGCACAAAGTTTTCTCCATAGGTGAAATGATCCATAGTCGACGGATCATTATATCCTGCTGACAAATTAAACCTTTCGCTAAACATATTTGAGGGTTGATAGCATCCATAATAGAAATAAGGATCTGGTACATTGGGTGCTGTATCAAATGCATTTTGGCAGCAGGTTAATTTCTGATCATTATTAACATTGTTTAATATTACAGGATGATCTGGATTGCTCTGATATTCACCCAAAGCTATAACAATACCAGACACAACTTCTGCACCCGCAATAATCAATGAAACTGTACCCACTCCACCGGTAATTACAGTTAATGAACCAAATATTAAAGCTGCTGCCAAACCTGCAACGAAATATTCCAGTGGAGTGTAATCACAAGTGGTTGATACACATGATGCTTGAAGATTTTGAAAATAGACTGACTGGCTAACACCTTTGCTGTTCCCGGAATATTCAAAGGAGTAGCATCTCTTATTCACACCCATTACATTTTTCGGAGATATCATGCTCTGGTAAAGATATACTCTGTCGGAATCACTCCTCAATATTATTCCTCCAGAAATTCCAGCGATTACCTTTCCTGTTGATGCATCAATAACCTTACCCTGTCCTGGAAACTCCTGTAAATCTGGTAATTCATATCCAGTATTGAAATTTACGTATTCATTAAAAGAATGGCCAAGATGATCCTGACATGTCCATTCTGATGTCCCAGGATATTGGTATGCAATTTCAAATCCACTGAAGCAACCTATATTGTTAACAGTTGTGCTGAAACACTTATTTTCGCATTGGTATGCGTTTGAGGTTCCTAAAAGAATATCATTACCATTTCTGGTTACCTCAAAGTAGCCCTCTTTAACTGGCCCATTACTAGTATCAGAAGTTACAGTGTACGATATTTTTACATGTCCATCTGACGAACCATTGGCAAAGCATGTGGATGATGGCTGGCTTATGTCCAGATTGGAGAGAGTTGGAGGATAGGTTGTAGTGGCTGTAGATCCTCCGCCTCCCCCACTTCCACCACCACCTCCACCACTTCTGGAGATAGGTCTTCCCTGAGAGATTGTTGGTTCTATATTAGGATCAATGGTGTATGTTTCGTGAGCACTCAATTTTACAGGACCAAATGAAAGAATTAATGCATCGTATCCATTCATCTTCTTTATCTCTCCCATGTGAAAGATATTTGAATCACATATCCAGTTTATGTTAAGTCCACCCATTTTAATGCTGGAATCATTCTGATCTAATATGAAATCATTTTGATTCAATGAGTGAACAGAATTACCGTCGTTACCTGAAATTTTAAAGTTATTGGAATTTGGTAATACAACTGTGAAATCTACAATGTATACTGCACTTGCATTGATCATATTCTGGAATGCAACTGAAGAACTCATTCCATAACTGTCGAAGAAGAATGCATCTACAGCCTTCGTATGGTTCCCACTTCTTATTAGATCTGCAGATGTACATTTACCATTTTGAATTTCTTTAGAATGATATGAATTGAAATTCACCACAGACACATTTCCCATGGATGACGAATTGGAAACATAAGGTGATGCAATTTTATCTGACTGTGTGCCTATTTTGAAAATATCATACTGCACAGGATACTTAAAGGAACCAAAGGATATGATTGGCTGACTTCCCACAAAACAGACAGATTCAGCACATTTTGAATAAAGGGCTTCAGGGACATTGCTGTTTACATTTGATACTGAATTAGAGTTCTGAGACGAATTGTTGAAAGTGATTACCGTAAAACCTATGGAAAAAATCATTATTAGAGAAAGGAAAACAACTGTTATTTTGCCTATACTTTTTCTTGCCTCTCTATTTATGTTAAGTTTCACTTCCATTAAAAAATATAAATCTTAATTGTATTAAATTTTTACGGTAACTTAAATCTGTCGAATAAACCACTCAATAATTTCTCTTGAAAATATAATGGATGTTGTATGTGAAATTCAACAACCTAGATGATCATGGAAAAGATACGGTCACTGTACAATAATTACATGTTAAAAGCATGAGGGGAATTATTCACATTAACTGTATTGAGGATCACATATATGATCTGAAGAAATATAAAATGGAAAGAGGAACGGAAGTCCGTTCGTAATTTCCTACAGTTACATTGAATTCATTGAAGAATCAGATCAGTGTTCAATGCATCATTCAGGTCACTGGAATCATATCTGAGAGTATTTGTGATAGGGCAGAGATTCCAGAAATATATTCTATATTTTGAGCAATAATAGCAGAGATACAATTACTTCACTTATGAAGAATCTGGTTTCGATGTCAAGAAATTTCACAACCTGAGGAAGAACGGATAGGAAGATCAGGGAACCTGGATTAGATGAATGAAGATGTTTTGAGTAATATGTGAAAAGATGGACAGTTGAAACAGACATTTTAAATCCTAAAAGAATCATGAAAGAAATCATCAAAGCAAGAAAAAAGATTACATGATTCAGGAAGTTTGGCTGAAGAAGCTCTATTACAACACTATGAAGGATGATAGATTGTTATGCAACACAGTTGGAAAATAGAATAAATATGTGAGGCCATATGTTTAAGAATGAAAACGAATTTTATAATTATGGTGTTTTTATGGACGAAGATCAGGTAAAAAACAGGAGGCAATAGTAAGAAATGTGTTGTACAAGAATCTAATGGAATCATATATCTCCTTTCCAATGGACAGGAAAATTTCCACCCAATGGGCTGAACAGATGAACATTCCATAAGGTGGGAAAGTCATAATCTACACGTCATTCATGTATCAGATGGCAACCATTTTTAAGTCATATGAAAAATATATTCCTACTTTCGGTTCACTTGGAACTTCAAGAATAGTCGCATCAATCGGTTCAAAACTGATCAGACCAAAGAAAGAGGATGTGGAAAGAGCAGATAGCATACTGAATAATATTTACAGAATGATTTCAAAAAATGTTGAAAATTTAGGATATCTTTATGAGGTTAAACCATACAGTGGTTCTGTAGTTTGGTTGAAAATGAGGGGAATATCAGAATGGATACAGTCATGCCACAAACCCATATTGCAATGACATGAATCGACAAAATTGTCCCAACCATGAGAGATGCCATGGATGAGGCTATCGTTCAGGCTGCATATGCAGGTATATTCCCGCCTACATACGTTAATGTTACAACAGGACCAAGTTCAACAGCAGATATTGAATCACACCGTGTTTCACCTGCCACTGGACCGAAGAATTTTCACCTGATCTTAATTGACGATGGAAGAACAGTGGCAAGTAAGGATCCCGCCCTAAAGGAAGGTTTACTGTGTATAAAGTGCGGCAGGAGTTATTTCTCATGCCCAACATACAGGGTAATGGGAACAGACTGGATTTCAAGGGTATCACCATATAATGGACCAACCGGGGTTATGTGGAATTACATAACAAACAAGGATCCATAGCCTGCCAGTTACTGTGTCCATTCTGGTGGATGCAAGGTGGTATGCCAAATTGAGATCAATATTCCTGAGGTAATAAGGGAAATAAGATATAGTGGATCAAAGGAACTTAAAAAATGATTTGTCTATTTTAAACATAGACAACTCTTATCTGAAAAAGTTAATGTAAGTATCACACTTAATGAAAGTATGATAGTGGGAAGCGATGATCTGAAGCAGCGAATACTGGATCAAAGACATGCCAACTTCGAAGACTCTGTAACTTACAATCTAACATCTGTTGTGGATACCAGCAATATCTCTCATCTCGCTTCCGCTCTGGCTGAAGTCATATTTGATCAGGAAATCACTAATTGGATAGCTGTGAATCAGAATAAGATAAAGTCTGTCCCAGGGAACACTGTTACTATTACCTTATCGGAACTTAGTAAAAGGAAATTGAAAGTATTAAATAAAAAATTCTGGAAAAGAATTATGAAATTATTATTACATTCTGAATCAGGAATATTTTTTAGAAATACCATATCTAAGGCTATAAATCAATCGACTTTTTTGCCTGCTCCTTGGGTCAAATATAGTGTCCTAAGAATTACAGTTAAAACGTGGGCCAAAAATGAGTTAAAAAAACTTAAGGGAAATATTTTCATTCATTAATAAAAACGTATTTCAATTAGGTGTTAATACATAATTGGATGCAATATAAGAGCACAGACACTGATATTCCAGGACTCTTCAGGGTCACACTTCCTGTAAACGATATAGAAAGGGCCCATAAATTTTACTCCAAATTACTTATCATGTGAGGAAACCTGGTCTCTACTGGAGACATTACTTTCAATATGGATATACTATACCTGCCTGTTTTGATCCAAAGAGAGACGGCGATAATTTTGAGTTACCACCAAATCCGGATCATATTTACTTTTCAGTCAAGAATCTCAATGATGTCTTTAAGAGAGCACAGGAACTGGGTGCCATGTTTTCTGATGGAATCGCAAAAAGACCCTGGGGAGAAATTTCATCCTATCTAAAGGACCCCTTTGGAAATAAAATCTGTTTCGTTCAAGAGGAAACAGTATTTCGAGGAAATGATATTTAGAAAATATCACTAATAGTATATCTAACTAAAACTCATTATTAAGCCACAATCTCGTGTTTTAAACATAAAAGGAAATGGGCCTGGCCGGATTCGAACCGGCGGTCTTCGCTGTGTGAGAGCGACGTCATAACCACTGGACTACAAGCCCGTAAAAGGGTTAATGCTCGAATGTGTTTAAATTTTGTTAAACCATTCGCAAAATTCGTTTCATATATAACGAAAACAATAAATCAGAATATTAATAAATTGCCGCACATTGTTTCACTATGAAAGACAAGTTCAATGAAATCTTTAGAAGCAAAGGCATCAATTATTTAAGTGAAGATGTACCACTATCAGAATTCCTGAAATTCTTTGACTTTCATGGTGATGATGATCTTTTGGATTTGGGTGAATATGTTTCAAGTGAACTCATAGAAATAATGGATTTTGTCGATCACCACGGAAAGCCAGAACTCATCATGTGGAATCTTGATGGAAAGAGGATAGATTATGTAAGACTATCTCCTGAGCACAGAAGGGCTCTTAAAAAATTGCAGGATTTTGGAGTTGTCACAAAAAGTGTTTCTGGCAAGCAGCCATGGATGTATCATTTCGTATCCGGTTATCTTATTTCTGATTCAGGAATTTTCTGCAGCTTAACACTTACCGCACAGACAGCTTATGCATTAAAAAAATATTTTAACGGGAAGGAAAAGTTCTCTAATAATTATCTGGATAAAAATGATCCATGGTATGGTGCAACCTTTTATAGCGAAACGCAGGGAGGCAGTGATCTTGCTGCTAATAAAACGAAGGCTATTGAAACCGAAAATGGATGGGTTCTAAATGGATCAGATAAATATTTTGCCAGCAACGCTGGAATAGCTGATGGTGCCATAGTTACTGCGATGACAGGAGATAAAGGAATAAGATCACTGGAAACGTTCTTCGTTCCTGCAATTAGGAAATCTGGTGATCTTAATTTTAACATAAGAAGGTTGAAAAACAAACTTGGCACAATAGCTGTACCCAGTGGAGAAGTTGAGTTCTTGGAATCAGAGGCTTACCTGATTGGAGAAAGGGGGAAGGGGATATACTACGCCATGGAGATTTTAACCATTTCAAGAGTGGACGATGCTCTGGCGGCGGTTGGAATTGCAAGAAAGTCATTTTGGGAAGCATATCTATTTACAGAAAGAAGATCATCCTTCGGAAAGAAACTTAACGAACATCCACTCATGAAGAAGGATTTGATAATGCTGGAAGCTGAACTTGAGGCCTCTCTCATAATATCGTTATATGCAGCCCAACTATTCTCAGAATCATCTCATATAGTACCACCATACAATAATACATACAATTACGCCAGGTTCATCACGCACATTGCGAAGAATATGGCAGCCTGGGCATCTGACCATGTAACACAATATTCAATGGAGATCTTTGGAGGTATAGGTTTCTTTGAGGAATTTCCAATGCCAAAGTTTCACAGGGATGCGCTTGTAACATCAATTTGGGAGGGTACAAGCAATATTCAGGCTCTGGATATGTTGGAGACAATCATGAAGAAAGGAGTTGCAACAATCTTCTTTAACGACCTGAAAACAAGGAAGGAAAAGGTAAAAGATTTAAAAATGAAAGAAAAAATCGAAGAAAGAATAAAATTTGTAGAGAATCAATTTAACAGCCTGATGAAAAGTGATTCTCTGGAGATGAATTCGAAGGACCTTTTGAAGCTCTTTGGTCAGACACTTTCCCTAACACTTCTAGCACAGGCCGGATCTGAGATCGGAAGTGAAAGGCTTTTGGGGGTCTCCAAAGTTTACGATATAATAGCCTTTGAACCAAGCACGATTCAGTATGAAGAGATATTACAAAAAATGGAACTGGTAAAGTGGATGCATAAGAACTAAATTGGTACTTCCATTTATTCAGGAACCCTGTCTCTAATAATAGAAAATTATATTGAGATCTACTAGAATCATTGTAAGCTTTGTTAAATTCAAAAAAGTGGCGCCATCCATCACGAATAGGGATTACTTTCTGGTTTTAGGCTGGAAGTTCAGTATAACACTCTATGCTTGTTACATCTTAAATATTTTAGGAAAAGAATATTAAAATTATGAAGTATTTAAAAAATGAGTTAAATGATATTAAAGTATAAAATATGGAAATAATAAATCTTACTTAATATTCATTTAAATCTTGGCCAGTGCGATGTAACTCTATATATAAGCTACGAGAATTAAAATACGGTATTTCAATCATCCACCATAAGTGTTTTTCATGCTACCAAATCTTATCAATGATCTATGGGTTTTACTTGCGAGCCTACTTGTATTCACTATGACTATTTCTGTGGGGTTTCTTGAAATTGGGGAGCTAAACCACAAACTTGACAGAAGTCTGTATAAGACTCTAATAATAACTGGATTTTCATTATTTTTTATGGGATTGATTGGCTTTAACATTGCTTTTGCACCAACTATTGGTGGTGTAATCGGCAATCCATTTTACAGTAACATTTTCATTGGTCTATTTTCTACAAATCTCTCTGGTGGTCTATCAGGTGTCTTCTGGCTTACTGGGAGAAATTTTTTTGACACCGGACTCTCAACTGGGACATACTTTCTTTTTGAAACGTCCTTCGCGTCCGTAACTCTTGCTCTGGTTGGAGTTGTAGTTCTTAGAAAAATGAAGATGTCTGCCTTCATTTTATTTTCAATTATTTATTTTATATTTATATATACTCTTCCGGCTGCATGGATTTGGAATCCAACTGGATGGTTATACTTGATGGGCGTCCGTGACTTTGCAGGTGGTCTAGTTGTTCATGGGGCCGCAGGATTTGCAGCACTGGCTATACTTGTAAGAATATGGCAGGAAGAAAAGAAAAAAGGGCTCAAGCAGTCTAAAATAGAACATGCAAGCTTAAATTCTGGATGGTTAACACTGGCAATTATTTTGCTATGGGTCGGCTGGTTTGGATTTAATCCAGGAAGTGAACTTGCATTTACCAGTGAGACAGTCATGGTAGTTATAACAACCTTCCTGGCAGCTGCATCCGCAATGGTATCAACCATGGGAACAAAATTCTTAATTTCAAAACATGATCCTGGATTAATATATGGCGTAAATGGTGTTTTAATGGGTCTAATTGTCATAACTCCACTCGCAGGATATGTCAGTCCAGGGAGTGCAGTAATCCTTGGGTTAATCAGTGGGCCTATATTTGTTTACGCAGAAAAATTACTTTCGAGACCAAAGTGGTACAGTGACCCAGTAGGCGTATTACCTGGACATATGGTTGGAGGTATTTTCGGTCTCCTTATGATTGCTTTCTTTACTCAGACAGCATTTGCAACCGCATCTGGGGCATCAAATCTCCCTAATGGGATATTATTTGGAGGAGGAATAATGGCCTTACATCAGTTTGGGCTTGAAGCTTTTGCAGTAGTTGTAGTAGGACTTTTCGTTTTTACAGCATCTTACATTTCAGTGTATGCCATAAGTAAATTACTGAAAGGGATGCTTCAGGAAAATGAATATACAGATCAAACTATAAACAACACAACGAAATCATAAATATTTTTATTTTTTAAAACAAATAGCTTTAGGAGAAATCACACTAAAAAAAAGAAGAATCATATTTGAAGTTTGAAGGGATTGGCTTACTTACTCAATAACACGTTATAATCGCATAAATGAGTAGGACGTAGTGTTATATAATTTAGTGTTCAGTTGTAGGATGCGGCCTTATATAAGAGCAATATATTTTCACATCATATGTATAACCCTATTCTATAAGATACCAAAATTCAGTCACTTTTCATATGATAGAAACCTACATATTTTAACGAAATACAGGCAAAAATAAATATAGATTGGTATCTTACCTGATTACCAAGCTCTGATGGTGTAGCCAGGCCAAGCATACCGGCCTTTCAAGCCGGCGACTCGGGTCCAAATCCCGGTCAGAGCATTTTGGTAAATTTAAACCAAGTTAATTTCCTAAACGAAGTTTCTTAACTTATATCGGTATTATACAGAGGAACCTAAATATGTGGAGTTTAAGAGTTGCGTATCATTTCTTTATTACAGGGTATAAATTAGTATAATTCCTAGATAATGTTACGGTTTGAAATCAGTACTAAATCTATCCTTGATGGTAATGTACAATTCTGTCAATTTGATGATAGAAAAATTTATAACCTGCCTAAAGAATTCCATTTATGATATCTAAGAAAATAATAATCATTTTAATATCACTGGCAATGATTTTCTCCTTTGTTCCAGTACTTTTTGGTGCAAGTCATAGTAAACTGCCAGTATTTGAGGAAAACAGTTTTTTGATGGGAACCACTGAGTCATCTAACTGGGCAGGATATGCAATTGTTGGTACCAATGATAGTGTACATAATGCTTCAATGTCTATGATTATACCGACCACAGATACCTCAGGTGGTTCTTATGCTGCATTTTGGGTTGGCATAGATGGATTTAATGATCAGACTGTTGAACAAACCGGAATCCTTGCCGAACCAAGTGGGCATGGTCACAACTCCGAAACAGTATACTATGTTTGGTATGAATTTTACCCAAGCGCACCTGTTTATGCGAGTTTCACAGCTTCAGCAGGAGACTATGTTTATGCAAATGTAACTTACGATGGAGGCCACAACTTCTCCACGTTTATAAGTGTTTCAACCTCATCTGGAAATCTTGTAGGTATTTTCTCAGGACATGCAAACGTTAAAGGCGCAAACGACGATTCTGCAGAATGGATAGCTGAAGCCCCTGCCTCGAGTACAGGAATACTCCCACTTGCCAATTTTGGAGAGGCTTATTATGGTCAATACTACACGGGAATTAGTTTGACTAATTATGCAACCATTAACGGTCACTTTGCAACTATGGGGTCATTTAGTCCAACGGAAATCATAATGGTTAACCAGCAAGGACAGCCAGAGGCAACACCATCAGCTATCTTAGGCGATGGGTCAAGTTTTACAGTGACATATGATCAGTCTAGTAGTTCCCATGGTCACGGACACTAGATTTTATAGGTTCGAGCACGATACCTATTCAATCTATTACAATTATTTTTGATACAAATTTTAGTTGTTGAATTCTAACTTTTTAATTTATGGTCAGTTCTTATTTTATATTAAAGCATTGCAGACCATAATTCTTAACGCAGTATTAAAAATCAATCAAATCTCTGCATTATTTTGTCTACAATTTCATGTTTAGTTTAAGATAAAGAAGGAAAATTATCAGGACAATTTAGCCCTGTGACACCGGATTGATCATTGTGTATAACACTAATTTCCAACTTTCAGAATATTTACTTACTCTCCCCATATCCGGAACCGCCAGGGGTCATTAGAATTACTTCATCATTTGGCCCGAGTTCAGTTGTAAATTTGCTTCCCATTTTCTTTTTCTTACTACCATGCTTTATAAGCACAGATGATGGTTTTCCTTTTTTTCCTCCATTAAGTGCATACGGACTGATGATGAACCTATCTGCTATGAGGGAAAAGGAACTATTTTCCAGAACTCTGAAAGATCTGATAATACCATCTCCACCACTAAATTTCCCCTTGCCTCCGCTCCCTCTTCTAAGTGTATATGAGGTATAGAACAGTGGATATTCCTTTTCGGCCACCTCCACGGGTGTATTCAGTGTGTTTGTCATATTACTGTGTACTCCTGAGTAACCTTTATGTCCCGGTCCAGCCCCGTTACCGCCACCAATGGTTTCATAGTATGACCAGTACTTTCCATTTTTTCTTCTACCGCCAATCATAACATTGAACATCGTACCGGATGAGGCAGAAGGTATCCCCTCAGCACACTGACTTAGTGCATGTAGCACCAGATCGGCAATTCTCTGTGTAGTTTCAACGTTTCCACCAGAAACCGAATACGGCCTATTTGGATTAACCAGAGAACCCACTGGAGCAATTATGTTTATAATGGAATAGAAGCCTTCATTTGTTGGTATATCAATATTTAAAGCACTCCTTATGGCAAAGGAAGTAGCAGCAAAAGTCATGCCAGGTACGGCATTGAGGGGATATTCAATTTCACTTGAAGTACCGGTAAAGTCAGCTGTAATACCTCCCTTCGAAATTTTAATGGCTACCTGCAAAGGTACCTTTTTTTTACCAATTTCAAGATAATCAACTGCCGTAAAAGTTCCTTCTTTCCACTGTGACATGGCTCTTATGCTTAAAACCCTAGAATTTTCAAGGAGTTTTTCCCAAGATGCATACACTACCTCTCTACCGAATCTTCTAAACAGCTCACCAATCCTCTTTGCCCCAGTTCTATTGGCAGCAACCTGAGCATTAATGTCACCCAGTGCAGTCTCAGGATCTTTGAAATTATTCAGTATAATAGCCAGTAGTTCACTGTCTAAAGCATTACGTTTTACCAGCTTTACTGGAGGAATTATAAGACCTTCCTGGAAAAGGTTCTTTGCATTTGGATTAAGACTTCCAAAAACTGGCCCTCCAACATCCACTATATGCGCTTTGTTTACTACATATGCTACAATATTATCCTCAATATATACTGGCGCAATTAGGGTAACATCATTCATGTGTGTACCAGAAATATATGGATCATTTGTCATTAGCATTTCTCCATCTTCAAGTATAATTTTTCTTTCCTTAAGCCAGTGCATAATATTATTTATTCCAATCCTGAATGATCCAAGATGCACTGGTATATGCTCCGCCTGAGCAACTATGACACCTTCAAAGTTAGTTATGGCGCAGCTGTGATCCATTCTCTCTCTGATATTAGGGGATATGGCAGATTTCTTAAGTGCCACCCCCATTTCCTCTGCTACAAACTGTGTTGCCTTGCTTATAAATTCCCAGTCTGCCATTTATTTCAACCTCAAATTCAGTTCTCCAAACTTTCCAACTTCAGCAGTCCACTTCTCAGGTATTAACGTTGTTGACCCTGGTTCATCCAGAAGAGCTAAACCATCTATTTTTGTACCAGATGGAAGTGCGTTTCTTGCATATACCGGTACATCAATAAATTCAGCTCCTGAATATACCTTTCTGAGTCCTGTTGAAACAGTCTCGCTCACATCTTCAACTATTTCAGGCTTATCCCTTCTTCCGATGCCAAAGGCACGAATCGTAAATATTTCCACATCTCTATAAAGAGTAAACCCATAAGCTTCTCTGTGTAATTTTACGAATTCTCTTATGATCTTTTGTCTATCAGGATCAGATACCTTTACGGTTATTTCCGAACCCTGACCCGTGTACCTGCAATCTGCATATAAAATAAATTCTTTAGTTCCGAATTTCGACTCAAGAGCTTCTTCTAGATCTTGGAAATCCTTCTGAATATTATCCGGGAAGGATTTTCTCATCTCATACTTCCAGTCTGAGTTGAGTAGTCCAAGAGCGCTAAAAACTGCTGGGTCATGCGGAATAATGACTTTCCTTATGCCAATTTCCTGAGCTATCCTAACTGCATGTTGAGGCCCAGCACCCCCAAAACCAAAAAGCGTGTATTCCGTTGGATCAATTCCTCTTTCAACTGTCACCATTCTGATGGCTCTTGCCATTTCAAGATCAACAAGTTCTAGCGCTCTTTTCGCAACTTCAAATGGTTGGCCAAGCCTGCTGAACGCTTTTATTGCTAGATCTTTTCTAAGCAAGAAATTGCTCCCTGACATCTGTTCATTGAGAATTCCAAGCACCAGATTTGCATCAGTGATAGTTGGAAGTTTCCCTCCCCTGTTATATGCCACAGGACCTGGCTCTGAGCCAGCACTCATTGGACCAATGTTCATTCCTCCGGCAGAATCAAGCCATATAACGGTACCTCCACCAGCAGAAACTTCCGCGAGGTCAACAAAAGGATATCTCACAGGGTAACCACTACCCTTTATCATTCTTCCGTAATGCGACTTACCACCAACTTCATATTCCGAAGTGATCTCAATCTGTCCATCTGTGACTGTGCCTGCTTTTGCAGTTGTACCACCCATGTCGAAACTAATTATCTTTGAAATTCCAATCTTTTCAGCTAAGACTCCTGACGCAACCACACCTGCTGCGGGACCAGATTCAATTATTCCAACTGGGTTATAAGAAGCTTCACTTTCATCTATCAGTCCTCCTGAATTTGACATCACACTTATTGGTGGTGACCCGAAACAAAGCAGATTACCTTTTAATTTTGATAAATAGCTTGATATTACCGGCATAAGCATACCATTAATAACAGTGGTAGATGTTCTTTCATATTCCCTGGGTTCTGGTGCAACAGAACTTGAAACAGTAACATAGCTGAATTCCTTAGACAGCTCATTTCTAACAAGCTCTTCATTCTTGCTGTTCACATAAGAGTGAAGGAAGGAAATGGCGACACTTTCTGGTTTAACTTTCCTTATCTTATCAACAAGTTCAGCAATCTCTTTCATTTCCGGTGTTTTTAAAATCTTTCCAGTAAAATCGGTTCTCTCATCGACCTCGAATCTTAGATTTCTCGGCACAATAGTTCTGGGCCTTTCAAATTCCAGATCGTAGAGGGATGGTCTATTCTGTCTTCCAATTTCTATTACATCTCTAAATCCTTTAGTTGTGATAAGCGCGGTTCTTGGTAACTTCATACCAAACTGCCCAAGTAGTGTATTTGTTGCAATCGTGGTCGCATGAACAAAATTATTTATTTGGATAACACCAGAGTCTTTTAATCCATTAACAACTCCTATTTCTGGGTTTCCAGGGGTTGTGGGGACCTTAAGCTTTTTTACAACTCTATTGTTTTCCAGCACTACTATATCTGTAAAAGTGCCACCTATATCAACAGAAACCACTATCTTACCCATGAAACCACTCAAACTCCTGATCAGGTAAAGGTTATATTTTAAGGTTGATCTGCGTTCTATACTTCTTTCTTTGAAAGATGTAATATAACAATAGTTTACAAATACTATTATGGAAGTTTAAAGTGAATTTCTAATATCGTCTACAATACTTTCAGCATCCTCTATTCCTACGGATAGTCTGTATGTTCTGTCTGTAATTCCAAGAATGCTCAATTCTTCATCATTTAGTGATCTATGAGACATGGTTTTTGGATGGGCTATAATGGAATTAACGCCTCCCAGTGTATTTGCAGGTCTTACTCTCTTAAGGGATTTGAAAATATGGTACGGATCATCATAATTATGAGTTATCCTAAAAGTGAGGACGCCACCATATCCTCTGAGGTTATCTCTGGAGTATTCAAAATCTTCATGATTTTCCAAACCTGGGTAGTTCACATTTTCTATTCCCTTTATGGAGGAAAGATTTCTTGCCACACTTATTCCGTTCTTGTTTATCTCTTTCATTCTTAACTGGAGTGTCTTTATTCCTCTTATGGTCTGATATGCTGTATTTGGATCCATATTGGTACCCATTGTTCTCCTTGTGAGATCGATCTTATCCATAATTTCGGCACTTCCAGATGCACTTCCACCTATGACATCATTATGTCCAGAAATGAACTTGGAGAGGCTGTGGATGATAATATCTGCCCCATAGTCTATGGGATTAATGTTCTCAGGTGTTGCAAATGTTGAATCACAAATTAGTATGCCTCCCATGGAGTGTACTATATCTGCTATTTTTCTTAAGTCATAAACTCTTAATGAAGGATTCGACACCGTTTCAACCAGTACCACAGATTTCTCGGTTATTGATCTCAACAACGAATCTGTACCGGGATTTGTGATTTCACTTCTGATTCCCCACGTTCCCAAAAAATCCCTGATAAATCTGGAACTCCTGGCGAAGGTGTCAAGAGTTGTTACTACTCTGTCTCCAGGTTTGAGGAGTGAAAGTAGTGTTGTGGTGATAGCTCCCATTCCAGAAGAGAAACAAACAGTTTTCTCTGTTTTTTCAAGAATACTTATCTGTCTCTCAAGCTCCTCAACAGTGGGATTCGCCTCTCTTGAATATCTATATTTCTTTCCCTCGGGGAATACATAGGAAGACGTTTGAAAAATGGGGAAGGTAATTGGGAAATTCGGAGGGATAGCATTATCATTTATCACATGATCTTCGATTTCATTCATAGACACCACCAGAAGGATATGAATCTGCCATTATAAAGTCCAAGCCCTTGGAATGGAAGTAACTATCCAAATTCTTACTGATTTCTAACTTGTCTGTTTTTCTGTCAATGAAGCATAGCATTGCAGGGCCTGCACCACTCAATATAAGACCAATGGCACTATGCACTTTGCATATATTCCTCACATCTGCCAGAAAGTTGTACCGGGTTTTTCTTGCCTTTTCCACTATGTGATCATCAAGACCGTATTCTATAAGATCTCGATCCCCAGTCAATATTCCTGCAAGTAGTGAATTTGAAAAATTTATGTTTTGTACTGCATCCTTAAAAGTTACCATATCAGGTATGAGTTTCCTGTTTTCCATCGTCTTATTCTTTGATGTAATCAGTGGAACAATTACCATAAATTCTATACCGTCTGGCACATTGAACTTCCTGATTCGCAGAGGACTTACTGAAAATACTGCAGAGAAATTCCCTAGAGTGGATGCTGTTATATTATCAACATGGAAACTTCCCGATGCATATTTTTCTCCATAGGATGCATATTTTACTATATCATTCACAGAGAGATTCAGATTGAATAGTTCATTTATGAGTACTGAAGATGAAACTGAAGCAGCCCCACTGCTACCAAGCCCCATACCTACAGGAATATTCGAGTTCACCTGCAGCGATATCTGGGAGCTAATATCAAAATCCTCTACCATTTTCCTCACCACATATATGGCACTGTTTTCTCTTATGTCAACTTCATTCAAATTGCTCTTGAAGTCAATTTTAAATGGTCCCTGTTCATCTATGATTGATAGTTTCACATCAGAAAAGAATGCGTTATGACATATACCGAATGAATCAAATCCTGATCCCACATTTGCAGAAGAACAATAAACTCTCCTGGATACTGTTTTCACAACAAGGAAGTGATTGAAATTAATTAATTATTTAGTCATTCAAAATTACTCTAAAGAATATTTCTACTTTCTGCTCTTTATAACATCAATAAGCAGCATCTTATCGT
The DNA here is from genome assembly GCA_027316895.1 of Thermoplasmatales archaeon. Classification (GTDB taxonomy): domain Archaea; phylum Thermoplasmatota; class Thermoplasmata; order Thermoplasmatales; family Thermoplasmataceae; genus Cuniculiplasma. Next base: position 480,905 of record DAHVFT010000001.1, read on the forward strand.
AGTCGATCTTGAATTTTATTTTTTTTGCCTTCAGAATCTTTGCAATCTGATCTCCGATCTCATGAATATTTTCATTTGGTGATAGTCTGGCAACTATCATTTCCTTTCTATCCATAGGAAATAACAGGGATAGATCCGTCTGATCGGAATAAAATCCCAGAGGCTTTTTATTATTGTTTATTTCCCTCATATTAAGCTCATACCTTACCTGTATTTGCTGTTCCTCTTCTGGGATCTGCTTCTTTTCACCCTTTACCACAGCAAATATCTCCGTAAACGCCTTATCCAGTGATTTCCACGAAAAATCATCATCGAAATAGAAATGTACAGACCAGTTTTTCACATAACCATATATCTTGTCTTTATAATTAATTTGTTATAAGGAGTACAGTTTTTTCAGATACCAGTCTTTATACGAATCTATTGAAAGATTTTAATATAGTTGTTAAATAGGGAGTCATAGCTCTGTGGTGTAGTGGCCAAGCATAGTGGGCTCTGGACCCGCCGACGGCAGTTCGAATCTGCCCAGAGCTACTTCAAGATAATTGGATTTTTTGCTGGCATTTAAAATATATAAAATGATCGCTGTGATCTTTCAGAAGGCAATTCAAACTTAAATGTAAATAGTTTGACTTAATATGTGGTCATGGATTCAGGTTCCGATAACAGTGAAGATGTGAATAAGAGGTTCTGTGATCTTCTTGGAGATTTTATTGATAATAACTCACCCTATTTTCAATATGATTCTAGCATGAAACTGGCATTTTCATCCTTTGGACTTGCAATATCGACAGGAATAAGGATAGATGCAACCAGAGAACTTCTAGAAATGGCAGATAAACTCTATCAGAACGTCTCTGACACTGATACAGTACTATCAGATGAGCACAGGAAGAAATTAAATCATGCCGATGATGTGTGGCTTGACATGAAGGCAAAGATGTCAGCAGGAGATATACGTGCTTCACACCTTCTTGCAGCTCATGCACACCTATCTGATGCGCTTAGCTATCTGACAGTTATGAAGAACGATGAAAATTTCAGGGAATTTATTTCTGATTATAATATGAAATATCTATCAAAATTGAGTGTTTTTGTCTACAGGGAAGCCATAGGTCACGTTATGCTTTAGGCAGATCCCTTATATAATCTTCGAACTTTTTCTCGTCCTTAATGAACCTAATAACTGAACTAGTTTCTCTATAATAATCCGTTGTTAACCTGTCATAAAGTATCTTGTCCATCTTATTTTCTTCAATTAACTTTTCCTCAAGATTTCTAGATAGAAAACCGCTTGCCTCTTTTACTTCCCCTTTACCCATCTTTCTCCCATATATATTCATGGCATCGAGAAAGGTGATCATGGAACTTGAATTCGTATATATTGCCCCAATGGTCTTATCGCTTTTTTTCAGTGTTTCAGCAAGATCATCCATATGCGTTGGACAAACTCTCCCTGTTTTTGGGAATTTATCGACACCCTTTGCAAAGAGATCATCAATAATCTTTAGAAAATTGTCGCCCTCCCCTCCGAATACAAATGATAACCTCACATTAAGATGATTCTTGGCCAGTGTGGTATTGTCCTCTCCTGTTCTCCTCGTTCTGAAATATTCATTGGTTCCATAATGGACATTAGCAGACGAAAAATAAATCAATCTCTGATTCTTATCAATCCTCTTTACCTCGTTTGCTATTGTTTTTATGCCCTGAACATTTGCATTGAAAGCATCCTTCTCATTCTGCGAATAGGAATTGGCCATGTAATATATTATGTCAAATTCCTTAACTAGTGGCAGTAATTTTTCCTGATCTCCCACATCCCCCTCTGTCCAGGTAAAAGCCTCATAACCCTTTTGATCTATCTTGTGGCGTGAATAGTATGAAGTTTCCTCATGATTCATTCTCTTCATTAGATTCCTTCCTATGTAACCGCTTCCTCCCACGAATAATGCTTTCATTACACTGGTATCCAGCCAAACAAAATATATTTTGTTATTTTATTTAACCCGCCTTTGTTTTCATTTATTAAAACATGGTTGCCTGAAAACAAAAAGAGCGTTTAGGATCCATATTATAAATCTTTTTTAAGAGCAATAGGTATTTAATAATTATTCATATCCAAGAATATTTTAATAGATATGAACAATATCAGTAAATGAGTGATTATAGGGATTTTTTTGGAAAAAATGCTGAGAAATACGCAGCAAGTGAGAGTCACAGAAAAGGGAAAGATCTTGAAATATTAATAAATCTGCTTGATCTAAAGGACTCTTACAGGTGCTTAGATCTGGCAGCTGGAACAGGCTTCACCTCCATTTCATTGGCTAAAAAGGTGCAAAGTGTTGTTGCATATGATGGTACAGAGCAGATGCTTGAACAGGCAAAGATATTATCCGAGCAGGAGGGTGTTCGTAATATGACGTTTGTACTGGGTAGGGTAGAAGATCTCCCATTTAATGAATCTGAATTTGATGTTGTCACAACTCGAAGGGCAGCTCATCACTTTCATGATAAGGATCAGTTTTTGAGGGAGGCATTCAGGGTAATGAAAAAAGGTGGTAAACTGGGAATAGCTGATCTAGTTGAACCTGAAACAGATGATCAGGGAAACTACAATAAACTGGAAATTCTAAGAGATCAATCACACGTTAGGGCAGAAAAAATTTCACAGTGGAAGATTCTCGTTAAAAAGGCAGGATTTAACAATGTAATAGCTGAGGAAATGGTAGAGCCTACACATTTCCTAAAATGGCTATATCCCGTCGATGAGAATAGTAAGTCTGGAATGGATGTAAAAAAATACATTGAAAGTTTGGGCGATGAAGATTTAAAGAAAATGGATTTTGATATTCATAATATGATTCTACAAAAGCATAGAATGATTCTGATTGCAGAAAAGCCATAGATATAAAAGATCAGTAACTCAAATATTCAGGTTCAACATGGTGAATAATGAGTTTAGTTAATCTGTATATTATACCACATGGAGATGAACTGATAGATCTTCCGGATAAGGAAAGCGTCACAATGAGGAACTATATAGCCGAAATAGCCGGAAACGATGACTCCGATGTAATTGTTATACTTTCTCCGCATGGAATGACCATAAAGGATCATACGGCTGTTATAAATACTGAATATTTCAGGGCAGAAACAAAACTTGTGAATAAGAAACTTGATTTTCTGTGCAGTAACGAGAGAAAACTAACTGAGGAAATAATAGAAAAGTTCCCTGAATTCTGTCTGGATGTTAGATTTTCTACCTATTCTGGTGAGCTTAGTGTATTCCCTCTGGATTTTGGTAGTTCAATACCGCTATATTTCTTCAATCAAAGAAAAATTGTGATGATAGGTCAGCCAAGGATAAATGACAGAGCAAAACTTGTAGATTTCGGAAAATCACTATTTCACATTGTAAAAAATTACCCAAAAAAGGTAAGTATCATATTGAGTGCAGATCAGGCACATACACATTCTGCAAAAGGTCCTTACGGCTATTCAGAAGATGCAGATAAATACGAGAAGATACTTGTAAACGCCATAAAGAATAATTCATTAGATCCAATATACACCATTGATCAGGAGATAGTAAACAGGGGAAAACCTGATAGTTTCTGGAATATGTTGATATTAAAGGGTATAATGGATGAATCTGGGATAAAAATCATAATAGACTACCATTATGTTGCGGTTTATTTTGGTATGTTGCTTGCGCACTCAGTCACAGAAAAATGAAAAAATAGCTATTATATTAAAATTTTTCAAATATAGTTTTTAATACGCTGAAGTGATTATTACATGAAGAAGAATGATAACATTAGCAGCAAAAGCCAAATTACCAACTTTGGCAGGATTTTTTGATATATACACATTCAATGATGGGGAACCCAATGAAAATGCAGTAATTGTAAAGGGTGATGTCACAGGAAAAGAAAATGTTCCTGTTAGAATACACAGTGAATGCCTGACAGGAGATGTTTTTGGATCAAAGAGGTGTGATTGCAGAGACCAGCTACTGAAGTCTCTTGTATATCTGGGAGAACAACCCTATGGAATGCTTATTTATCTGAGACAGGAAGGCAGAGGAATTGGACTTGTAAACAAGATAAAGGCATATAGCCTTCAGGAAGAGGGATATGATACTGTTGAGGCAAACCTTAAACTGGGACTTCCAGCAGATCAGAGAGATTACACATTTGCGGTGGATGTAATAAATTATTTCAGGATAAAAAGCGTGAAATTAATGACAAATAATCCTGAAAAAATAAAGTTTCTTGAAGAAAACGGAATAAACGTCTCCGGGAGGATATCCATAAAAAGTCAGACGACGGAGTATAACAAATTCTACCTGATGACAAAGAAGGAGAAGATGGGTCACCAGATTTGATCAGAAAATAAAAACCCATCATGGAAAAAATTCTTTTTATTTTAACATAAATAATCGATTTTGCAGCAGTCTGTGAATCCTGTTAAATTCATGTATAATATATTTCTTGTTCTAATTGGGTGGCAAATGTTTTTTAAAAATAATACACTGATCATATATGACAGCCGTAAATGCTTATATAACCAATGCACCAGATGGTGGGATAAAATATGAACAAGTTGAAATCAAGGATTCTCCAGGCAACGTTTCACTAAAGCCATTAGTAACTGGAATTTGTGGAACAGACAGAGGAATTGTAAACGGGGCACTTTCCTTCGCATACAACCCGGAAGGATATGATTTCTTGGTAATCGGTCATGAATCATTATGCATGGTGACCGATTCCAAATCTAATAAATTCAAGAAAGGAGACATTGTTGTACCCATAGTAAGAAGGCCCGGTGATTGCCCAAATTGCAGGATAGGCAGGCCAGATAACTGCTCGGATGGGAACAAGCATGAAGCTGGAATTACAGGTCTTCATGGCTTCATGAGGGACTCGTTTAACGAATTCGATTACAATTTAGTTAAGGTTAAGGATACCGATCTTGGTGAAGTTGCAGTACTCACAGAACCCACAAAAAATGCTGTTAAAGCATTCGAGGTCTTTGATAAGGTAAGAAGCAGATTTATCTATGAAAATGAGTATTCAACTTTTGAAGGAAAGAACGCACTTATAATTGGTTCAGGTAGTGAAGCTTTTCTTTACTCGTTCCTCGCAAGGGACTATGGTTTCAACACATACATGGTCAACAGGCATCCAATAGACCAGATACCCACAGAGCTCTGTAACGCATTTGGAGTTAATTTCAGGGATACATCAAAAGAACCTGAATTTCCAGGGGAAATGAAGCTTGATTTTATAGTTGACACAAGCGGTGATCCTGCTACAGTGCTAAGGTTTCTAAGAAAGATGAACCATAATGGCATCCTCATACTCTTTGGAACAAATGGGAAAGCACCTCAGGCAGGATTGTCAGGGGAGGACATAGATTTCATCGTGGAGAGAAATATAACAATAGCCGGTTCAGTAGATGCCGCTGAGATCCATTACCTTAAGGCGCTGGATTATCTCTCCAAGTGGAACCGTCTTCACAGGGGAATACTAAGTAGAATGATTACTAATAAATTTGCTCCTGGTGAACAGGGGGTTTTTAGCAAAAAGCCACAGGGAGAAATCAAAAGCGTAATTAAATGGGAATAGGATATAGGTCAGGCAGTGAAAACAGAAATCTTTAGTGGGAAGGCGTTTTCGGGCAGCATAGATAGGGAAACTGAAAAGCTGGTAGAGAGGTTTGTCAGCATACAGGGAAGAAAACCAAAGCTTCTCATAATAGATCCCACACAAAGTGAAGAAACAAAAGTTTATGGCAGAAGTAAAATCAGGAAGGCTGACAGGCTTGGAATTGAAACTTTCCCACTTTTTCTCACTTCCCCTGATTCAAATGGAAACCCGCTTGAAATTATGGAAAACATAATTTCTGAAGTTAATCCAGATGGAATAATTGTGGAAAGACCATATCCATACTGGCTTGATTCATTTTATATAGAACAGATAATACCAGAATATCTCGATATCGAGGGAATTTCAATAAAATCACAGGGAAAGAACATGATCGGGTACCCATATATTCTTCCAGCAACTGCTGATGCTGCAATGCGGATAATACTGAGTCTGGGAGAAGATCACAGTAAGAATGTGTGTATTATAAACAGGTCAACAATAGTGGGAAGGCCCCTAGCAATGGCTCTTCTGAATAAGGATTTTACAGTAACCATGTGTCATAGCAAAACCAGAGATCTGAAGTCAATAACACGTGCAAGTGATATAGTTGTTTCTGCCATAGGAAAACCAGGTTACATAACTACAGATTTTATATCAGAGGGTGCTTCACTAATAGACATAGGAACAACTGAAGTGAAGGGTAACATTGTAGGTGATATAGATTATAATTCAGTATTAGGAAAGGCTGCATTTGTGACGCCTGTACCAGGTGGAGTTGGCCCAGTAACAACATCAGTATTATTCAGCAATATGATGAAAGCTTCCATAGACAGAATTGAAGAAAGGCTTAATTTTTGATCTCTTTTTGTTAACGGAATAGTCTGTGGGATAGAAATTCAACGGATAATTAATTAACTGGTAAGTTAATATCTTTTTTATGGCTCTATCTGAGAAGGAAAAATTAGTTAACTTTCTAAAATCTTCATTGAAGGATAAATCCGCAATTTTAGGGGTTAGCAGTGGAATTGACAGCTCACTGGTACTCATGTTACTTACGCTTTCCATACCAAAAGAAAAAATAATGCCCATATTCCTTCCAGAGTCATCAGTAAGTCAGAATGATTTAAATGATATCATTGCACTGGAAAAAGCTTCAGGTATTAAAATAAAGACAGTATATATAGAGAACATAATCAAGGCATACAGCAATTTACTGGAAATAAAGGATATGAAATCACTTGGAAATGTAAAGTCAAGAATCAGAATGACCGTTCTTTATTATTATGCTAATATCAACAGTGGAATGGTTGTGGGAACAACAAACCTGACAGAGTATATAACAGGATACTTTACGAAATTCGGTGATGGAGGTTGCGATATAGAACCAATCATTGGTCTTACAAAAACAAAGGTAAGGGAACTTTCTGCAGAAGTGGGTGTTCCAGAAAGCATAATAAAGAAGCCCCCCAGTGCAGGTTTATGGAAGGATCAAACCGATGAGAAAGAGCTTGGCTTTTCCTATTCATTAATCGACGAAGAGGTAGACTATTTCATCAGAAACGGAAGTTTCGAAGAAAATCATGTGGGTAAGAGGGTTAAATCCCTTTATGAGGCAAGCATGCACAAGAGAACACTTCCAGTGGGACCGGAAAAAGATTAACAATGCTGACACTTGAAAGTAAGGATTTCATTCAGCTCAGTTTGCTTCTAGTGATCGCATCTTTCTCTATTCCTATAGCTAGGAAGGTATCACTGGTTGAAATTCCAATTCTGATATCTCTGGGATTGTTATTTGGACCAGGTCTCGGAGTAATTAATCATAGCTTTGCGGAGTACATGATTCAGGATTTTGCAGGATTTGGCGTGGGAATACTCGGACTGGTAGTCATACTCTATTACGAGAGTCACAACATAAATTTTAGGGTAATAAGGAAGTTTCTTCTTAACATCATATCCCTGAATACAGTAGGTATGGTTGTTACTTCTGTAGTTGCGGGCGTATTCTTCTCACTGCTCACAGGTGCGCCATTTCTGATTGGATTCCTGTTTGGAGCAATAATATCCCCAACAGACCCTTCAACCCTAATACCGCTGTTCAGGAAGATTAAGATAAAGGATGATTACTCGGGCACACTCATAGGTGAAAGTCTTTTCAATGATCCATTGGCAATTATTCTTGTTACACTGGCTATATCATTCATTTATTCAGGATCTTCGTATTCTACACTTTTCAACAGTGTTACAGGTGCAGTGGGCATTATTGGTGGCATTCCACTTTTCCTTGTTATCCAGATAGCTGTCCCATCGGTATTTGGAGTTGCCATGGGCTTCGGAATTATATATCTCAATAAATACCTAAATTTCGAGAACCTTATTGTTGGTCTACTCCTTGGTGTGGTATTGTTTGAACTTACTGTGCTTTACGGATTAGGCATAACTCCATTCCCAGCAATCATTGCAACGGGTGCAATAGTCGGAACATTCACAGACAAGAGTATATTCTGGTCAAGGGAATCAAATTTTCAGGAAAACCTCTCTTTCCTGGCACAGGGTATAATATTCATTCTGGTGGGGAGCCTAATAACGATTGGTGACATTACCGGTTATTTGCTTCAGGGCTTTATCCTTACACTCATTGTCATTTTTGTGGTAAGACCAATGGCAGTATTTATATCATTACCACCTGGAAGATCCAAGAATAAGGGTCCGGCAAAAAGCTGGAGAACAAAAACTTTCATAGCGCTTTCAGGACCACGTGGTGTCGTTTCTGTGGTTGAAGGGGCAGTTCCCTATTCAATTGGATTACTGTCTGGTAATGCCTTACTGCTTAAATGGGGACTCGTACTTGAAATAGATGTTACTTTCATAGTATTAATATCAATCCTTTTACAGACAATATACCTCCCAATAGTAGCAGGGAGATTATTGCCCCAGGATGCAACTCAAACCTGAATTTCCTCTGTCATATCAAGAGACTGAAAAACCCTTCTCCTATCTTTATAAAACTGGTTTACCATATAATAGAAGTCCTTGTAGTTTGAAATTCCCTTTTCGATCATCTTATCCAATATCCTTGTCCTGAGGTCTATCTCTTTCTCAAGTTCATCCTCGAACTTCCCCTCCTTCTCGGCTATTTTCTTTATGGCATAACTGAAGCCGGAATAGTTCTGGGTATCTGACTGTTCATTGAGGATAAATGCATTATTGATCAGTATATCCTTGGAGATGCTATCCTGTCCTGCTATCTCTGAAATTGTCTTTATTCTCCTTCTTGATCCACGATCATCAGTTACATTCTGCAGTATTACTGCAACATCCAGTGTCAGGAGCAGATTTCGGGGAATGTTAATGGGTTTAGACTCCATCCTGTGAATGAAAGTACTAATATCATCTGCGTGGAAAGTGCCATAAACATATCTTCCAATGGACATTGCCTGGAATAGGGTGAACGCCTCAGCACCTCTTACCTCTCCCACAATAACGTAGCTTGGTCTCTGTCTCATAGTTACGGTAAGAAGGTCAAACATATCTATCTCCCCTGCCCTCTTTCCTGTTTCAGGGTCAAGTTTTCCATATCCCGTTCTTGTTACCATTGGAACCCAGTTTTCATGAACCAGGTTTATTTCTCTCGTATCCTCTATGGAAACAATCTTCTTTTGTGCAGGAATGAATAAAAGTATGGCGTTCATTAGAGTTGTTTTACCTGTGGCAGTACCACCCACAACCATCACATTTCCGCCATATTCCGTAAGCAACCAGAAGTATGCAAAGACCCTGGTGTTACATAGAGACCTCTGTATTAGGTCAAGTGGTGTCAACGGCTCTTCCTTGAATTTCCTAATGGTAAACGATGATCCCTTATTTGTTATGTACTTCCCTATGGATGCAGATATTCTGGAACCATCTTCCAGTGTTGCATCAACAATGGGGTTTGATATGGATATATGCCTTCCCACGTCCTGAAGTATCTTCTTAACAAAGGTCTCGAGCTCTTCGACATCGTCATATATTATATTAGTTGGAATAAATCCAAAGGCCTTGTGATAAACGAATACGGGAACCCCAGGAGCATCACAGGAAATATCCTCAATATTAGCATCCCTCATGATCGGATCTATTTTTCCGAACCCCTTTATATCTCTTTCAACATAGTATGTCAGGCTATCCATTTCATCAGGTGTGAAGGAGTTAGTCATTCTAAGTGCTTTTGTGAACTGGTCGACTGCATCATCCTTTGTTAGCCCACTTATGTTATACATTTCAGGGTCTGTTATGGATGCAATGAATTCATTCCTGTACTTAGCATATAACTTCGCAACTCTTTCTTTCACCTCAGGTTCATTAACCTCGTACCTGAAAATGGTAGCTCCTCTATCAAAATATACCCTTGAGAATACAGTCCCGGGTATCAACTCCTGAAAGAACTTATCCTCATTTGTCCTCTTCACAGTCCTGACAGGTGTTATTACCTGCCTGCTGAGGAATTTCCTCTTTTTTGTCTTCTTCTTTTTTGTTTTAGAAAATAAGGCCATTTAGAGCACCCCTATTATCGCTAGAACCATTATACTTATCAAAACCAATATTCCTGACATCATGGCACCTGAAGTTAGTCTTCCGTCCCTGAAAACTCCTGATATAAGTCCACTTGCAGCACTTTGAACAATTACACCTGCAGAGAATAACTTTTCTATCAGTCCATAGGAAGAGGAAGCAAGATTCAGAACGCCTCCACCGCTCAGGCCTCCACCTGCAATCTGCGGGAAGAAAAATGTATCCAGCATAACAATAACAAATAGGAAGACTCCGAATGATGTTGCAAGGGTAGTAGAATAACTTCTCATATCGGCAAATCTACTTTCCCTCATTAGGTAGGTTTGTGTTGTGAAACTTGATACCAGGGATATAACATCAGATGTATTGCTGCCTGATTCACTTGCCTTTTTTATAATCTTGCCAACCCTTATAATGGACGGTGATTTTAGCCTCTTCCCGAAATCATTCAGGGCAGTTTCTACCGGTATTCCAAGCTTAACCATTCCAGCTAGATGTTCAATTTCAATAGACAATGGACCATATTTATTTTCCGCTGATCTCAGTATAGCTTCTGACATTGGAGTTCCAAAATTTGTATGTCCTGCAAGATCCCTAAGGAAATCAGGAAGTCTTCTTTCCGCTTCCTCTATTCTCTTAACTCTTGCAAAGTCCGCAAGACCAAATGGGAAGAACAGAATTACCATGGCAATGGAGGATAATGTCAGCGGATGAACCAGTGGGTTGAGATCGTTTATCTTGAAAAAATACCCAGTAAAGAATAAAACGAACATTGTTAGAACTGATCCTGCAAGCGCCACATATCTAAGTTCAACCCCACCAATTTCACCCTTCATACATCCACCTCTCCAATGGTACTGCTAAGGATCAGAGCAAACATAACCGCTATTATTGGGATAATAAGGAACACAATTAGATATAGCACAGTATCTGTCAGTGACCCTTCCCCTGGTATCACGGAAGTTACCGTACCTATGATTACCATTAATATTAGCGGGAACATAATTCCAACTATTATATAACTTTCAGCGAGTACTGAGAGAGACTCTGTGTTCCTTTTTATTAGCGTGCTTAGTTCGGTCTGATACTGTACCGCCTTATCCTTGAAATAGCTCTTTAGGTCGCCACCAGAAGTGAGAGTGGTTATGATTCCCTGGAAGAATTCTGAGAGTCTCTGAGACGGAGAATTCGCGGCTCCATCCTTAACAGCATTGATTATATCCTCCCCAAACAATCTTGTTGAAACTGCAATGCTTTTTGCCTCTCTCGCAAGTTCACCATATTCAGTACTGTTTGAAAGCTCATACATAATATTTTCAACTGGCATATCAGCAGAGGCCATTGTTGCGATGTAACCCATGGCCAGTGGCAGTACTGCGTCAATCTTTTTTCTTCGCGTACCAGCTATTGAATTTGGATATCCGGCCATGACAGCGAAATAAACAATGACTGCAAGGAACCAGAAGGCAAAGGAAAGATATGTGTAGGATGGAAATTTCAGTGAAAATATATTAACCGCAATAAAGCTGACGACCATGAATATGACTGCAATCATGATGCCTCTTGAATAATATTCTATAGCATCTATCGGCATTTTAGCCTTTCTCAGGCTCTCATCCATTTTTTCAGTCTGAACATATTTTTCTACCAGATGTCCAAAGACTCTGACTGCGAACACGTCAAATATGGTAGGAGCTGGAATAACTACCTTTACGGGTTTTGGATTTAATTTTTTGTTCAGATTTGAGAGGAAACCATTGCTTTTGTTTTCCTTCTTTATCTGAATATCCTGACTTTTATGCATTAAATACCACTCGCCATTTTCATTGCAGTTTCTGGATCTTTATAATATATATTGATTATCCTTGTTATATTTGTATAATCTGTGATATTATTCTTAACCAGTCCGTCCAGTAGAGACTTGCGCCTTTCAAACTCAAAGTTCATTTCCTCCTGAGTCCACTGTTTTGCATCTCTTATTTCATTCAAAATTTTGCTGAAACCTGAAAAGACCTGTTCATTTTGGTTGAAGTCGTACGAAAATACCTTATTGTACATTATCTCTCCCGAATCCTGATCAGTACCAACAATTTCGTCAATCTCCATGAGTTTTCTCATATTCCTGCTTCCCACTCTTACAAATTTATTGAATATCACAATATTAAGTGCACCGATAAGTACCCTTGGTATATTTAACGGGTTTGATTCCAGTCTGTTTACAAGGGTTTCCATGGAATCTGCGTGAATGGTTGAGTAGGCAGTATGTCCTGTTGATATAGCCTGGAAGAGAGAATATGATTCTCTCCCCCTTATTTCACCAAGAACTATGTAGGTAGGTCTTTGCCTCATAGCCATCTTTACCAGTTCAAACATACCAATTGGTGGATTTTTTGAATCACCATTAGCGGTTGAATATATACTTTCTCTGGTTGAAGTGGCTACCCAGTTCTGATGCATTATATTTATCTCCCTGGTTTCTTCAATAGAGAAAACCTTTGTATTAGATGGGATAAACATTAAAATTGCATTTATGGTACTTGTTTTCCCAACACCAGGAACACCAGCAATGATTGCGGATTTTAGATTTTCGACAGCGAACCATAAATATGTAGCGAGTTCAGAGGTTGCTGCACCATACTTTATCAACTCCACAGGCGTGAATGGAGATTCTCTAAATAGCCTGAAGGTAAAAGCAGAACCTTTGGTTGAAATTTCATTACCAAATGTTAACTGGATTCTGTGACCCTGGGGAAAAGTTCCATCAATTATAGGTTCATTCATTGAAACTTCCTTTCCACACATCTGTGCAAGCCTTACAACATATGAATCCAGATCCTTCTCATTATCAAAAACTATGTTTGTTTTAAGTGAACCGTGTATTTTGTGTTCAACATAAACTGGAATTCCAACTCCATTACAGGAAACATCCTCCACTAGCGGGTCTCTTACAACAGGTTCCAGTGGCCCATAACCTTCGTAATTCCTCTTAATGAAATACTTGATCTTATCCACTGTTCTTCTATTAAGCTTATATTTCCTACCTTTGAGATAGGAATCTATAACTTTCTCTATGGTTAATTGTGATAGATCTTCTGGAAGATTCTTTGAACTTTTAACAATTTGTTCCATATTCTTTGATATTTTTTTAAGAAGTATCTCCTCATCTGAAGATAAAACAGGTTCATTTGCAATATATATTGATTCCATGCTCGTTGGATTCCATGAAATTTCAACAGTTACAGTCTGTGGTATGATATTATATTCATCAAGAATTTCGTACTTTCCTACACTCGGAACTTCAGTTATTCGTTCTTCCCTTTTGCTTGGGACATTTTTTACAGGTTTTTTTTCCTTCTTTTTGGTAGGAGAAAATAAAGGCATTAAAACATCTAATATAACGCATTAATTAAAGATTATGGTTGTCAGAAAATATAAAAATAGAAATAACACTAAAATATTATACCAAAGAAGTATTATCGGGACTATAGGGCTGGTAGATCAGAGGTAGATCGCTTCCTTGGCATGGAAGAGGCCAGGGGTTCAATTCCCCTCCAGTCCATAGGTAATGGTTTTGGGATTGCTGCGGTTTGAACCGTTGAACAATTTTGACTTTTTGTACAAATATAAATTTTTCACGAAGCTGTATTTAATTCATAAAATTAAAGAGTTCTGTCTAATTGAATTAAAATTATGTTCAAATACCAGATCTGATACTTTTATATATTCTTAGAGAAATGCCAAGGAAAACAAGCATTACTATGAGTAATATACCAGCATAAAAGAATGTGCCTGAAGTAACAGAAGATATAAGTGAATCTCTTAGTATATTGGCAATGAAACTCAGTGGATTTGATCCTGAAAGTGTTCTCAACCATAGTGGGGTAGTGGATGTTATAGGATAAAATGCAGTGCTTGCAAAGTCAAGCATAAAGAATAGAACTATTGTGATAGTGTTATATGCCTGCATGGACTTTGACAGTCCTGATATTATGAGGAATAGAGAGGAAAATAACATTGTTCCAACAACTATTGCAAATACTGACAGCAATATGCTTTCTGGAGTAACAATCACTGTAATAGGTATAAGTAGGGAAAATCCAAGCATGATCAGGGAACCAACGAGTGCAAAAATAATGGAAACAGTTATAATTCCTAGAAGATAATCTATTCTTCTGAATGGACCAACCATTATCCTTTCAAACATACCCCATCTTCTGTCGGACCACAACATGCTTCCTCCTATATTTCCTGCAGTGAATGATTCAAGTGCTATAATTCCCGGGGCTAGAAACGTTGTATATGATACAGAACCACCCGACTGGAGTGGAACACCTGTTGTGACTATGCCCTGAAACATGAATCCCATAACAAATAGATAGAGAGTAGGCAAACCAAGCATAAAGATAAGAGTTCCAATATCAATGTTTACGATTATATTCCTGATGGTTAACCTTATAAAAGCAGGTATCTTCATTTTTCAACCACCTTCATGAACACATCATCAAGAGTTGGATTATCTATCATTATCTTGTCAGTCTTTATTCCCATCTCAGACAGATTTTGAAGTATTTTTCCAACTATAGTTTCTATCCTGTCAGATACCACCAGAATCTCATTATTTGTAATATCAACCTCTGCAATATTTCCATTCTCAACTCCAGTGGTGATATCCTCTTTCTTAACACCTTTCTCAGAGGTATATCCTATTTTCAGTGTTCTTAACGAACCATATTTTGTCTTCAGATCTGATGATGTACCCTCTGCTACTTTTTTACCATTATTCACTATGCCAATCCTGTCACATATATAATCTGCCTCTTCGAGATTTTGTGTGGTAAACAGTACGGTCATTCCCTTCTTTGCCTGTGATTTTACATAATCGAGTATGGTCCTCCTCATTATTGGGTCAAGTCCTACCGTTGGCTCGTCAAGAAAGAATACGTCCATATTATGCATGAATTCCCTTGCTACCTGCACTCTTTTTTTCTGACCACCACTCAGGTCATACATTCTTTTTTTCCTTAGTTCATCAAGATCAAAAAGTTCTATAAGCATCTCCTTCCTTGATTTTGTCTCCTCTCTTGGCAATTCCCACATCATACCATACAGTTTGAAGTTATTTTCAACTGTGGTAAAATCAAAAGCTTCCTCCTGTTGTACCACACCTATCCTTCTTCTAATTTCAGTACCGTTCCTTGAAACATCGAGACCCAGAACCTCCGCTACACCAGAATCATATCCAATAAGAGTTGTAAGAACTTTTATTGTTGTACTCTTTCCAGCGCCATTTCTTCCAAGCAGACCGTAAACTTCCCCTTTCTTTACATTGAATGAAAGATGATCAACTGCTAGTTTCTTTCCATCGTATGATTTCACAAGTTCATCCACAATTATAGCGTCTTGCACGTGACCATGATGCTATAAAAGATAAAAAGAAATTGTATACACTTAAATGGCAAAAACATTTTCGAGAAAAAACTTAGAAATGTTCTTTCAGTTTAAGGAAATACACTCATATACAATTAAGTAAAGCTTAGGTGGTTAAAATGATTGAGGAGGATTACAGATACATCAGTTGCGGTGGTGATCCACTAACTTATCTGAAGAGTGCATTTAAAGCCATGAAAATCGAACTTGAACCAGGACAGGAGGGAAGAATGCTTCTCACGAAGGAGAAATTTCCCTATGAAAGGAACATATTCTCATCACTGGCGACTCAAAATGCAATGGACATCACAAAATTTGAGGAGAAGGATGGAGAATTAACCATAGAAATGGTTAGGAACCAGCAGAATTAAAATAAAAAAAGTCTATTTTACTTTTAGGAATTATCATTGTATAAGTAAGTTTTGGGAAACAGTTTTATTAAATCCCGCGTTCAAAATACATGAATGAAAATTATCCAAAGTTGGCCTATAGATTTCAACTTAACAACAATTTCACATTTTATGATGTTATCAGTACTATCCCATATCTGGCAAATTTAGGAGTGACACATATATATGTTTCTCCCATCCTCAAGGCTAGATCAGGAAGTTCTCACTGTTATGATATTGTTGATTTTAGATACGTAAACGAGGAACTTGGAGGGGAAGAGGGATTGAGAGAGATGGTTGATAGGGCAAGGGAGAACAATATGAAAATTTTAATTGACATAGTACCAAATCACATGGCTTACTCCCTTGAAAACACCTATATTCTTGACTTCATCAAAACTGGAAACCCTGATATACTGAGGTTATTCGACATTAAGCAGTCTCCATTGGTTATGGATGGAAAACTCATTTTTCCATTTCTTTCCTCTCCTTTGAATGATCTAATAAATATGGGAAAGGTGGCTATAACACTGGAGGGTGATATTTACTTAGATTTTGATGGAAATAAAATTCCCTGCTCTGACAGATCTAAGGAGTGGATAATTAGAAGATCAGGAGAGGAATTCCTGAGTGTGAATGCAATATTTGATAATAATGATGATTTCACGAAGAAGCGTATCGAAGAAATAATTCACGATGTAAATGGAAACAGAGATTTACTTAACAGTTTCATTGATTTGCAGAACATTATACCAGAATGGTGGCAGAGTAGCGGGAAAATCTTGAATTACAGACGTTTTTTCGCTGTAAACGATATGATTGCACTGCGTTCGGAAGATGCAACGGTAATAGAATCGAGACACAGTACAATAAGGAGACTAATAGAAGATTATGGTATTTCTGGACTTAGAATTGATCATCTTGACGGAATACATGATCCAGAATCATATCTTCACTTCGTACAAAGCGAGCTCCATCCTGAATTCATAATAGTAGAAAAAATCTTATCAGAAAACGAGTGTCTAAGTAATAAGCTGAAGACTGACGGCACAACAGGATACGATTTTCTCTGGAAAGTGATATCGCTTTTTACGGATTACGAGGGTTTAGACGAGATCAAAATAAACTACAATAATGATCAGGGGAAATATGAGCAGACAAAGGCAGATGAAGAACATTTAGTTTATAATCTTAAGGATCTATTTATGAACGAAGAATTTGCTGGGGATATACTCAATCTATCGTGGAACATATATGAAAATCTGGTTTTAAGGGATCACTATGAATTCTCAATAAAACAAATTGAAAACGCAATAAAAATTTATTTCAAGAATTTGAAAAAATACAGAAGTTATTCAAATCTTAATTCAATTGGGGAGCTTTCAGAAGATTTCACTAGAATAGGGCTAAAAACCAATGATCCAGTACTCGTCACGGCCGGTGAATATCTCAATCACAAACATAAAATGGGTGCTGATGCGTTCCTTCAACTTCAGGAATATTCTGGCGCAGTAATGGCAAAATCAGTGGAAGATAGGGCATTCTTTGCCTACAACCCATTTGTTTTTCTGAACGAGGTGGGAGGTAGCGTGTGGAATAGTGCCGTATCTAATAAAAACTTTATAAAGTTCCTGAATGAAAGAAAAAAATTTACACATTCAATGAATGAAACTTCAACTCACGATACAAAATATGGGGAGGATCTTCGTGCTTCAGGCATAGTGATTTCAGAATTCCCGGATCTTTTTAGAAAGGCAATAGAAGAGGCCAGGAACTCATATATAACTGAGGGATTGGCAGGGAGATTGCGCAACGAACATTTATATTATATAGTTCAAATGGTGGTTGCATCTGTGAAGTCAAGAGGATTATACAAAAGTTATAAAGATTCACTAAATTCACACATCATAAAAGCAGTGAGAGAATCAGGATTAAAAACAGGATGGAAAAACATTAATGTGGAATATGAGAAAAGCTGCATAGAATTAACGGAGAAAGTTGTTGAATTTGCAGAATTAAAACCCTCCTCAAACATAGGCAGATTATCTCAAATGTGTAAAGAGTATGGGCAGTTGAATTCCATATCCATGCTTGTTTTAAAGTTCATGCTTCCAGGATTCACATCAAACTATCAGGGTTCAGAAAACCACAACTATCACTTTACAGATCCAGACAACAGGATTCCAGTGGACTATAGTTTACTGAAGGATCAATCAGATCTTGACCTTAAAAAAGATTACCTCTCCATAGACAGTTTATACGAAAATGGATTCAAACTTTCTCTCTTCAGGAGACTTAGTCAGATCAGAGAAGAGAATCTATCTCTTATAAATGAAGGTGACCTCAGTCTTCTAGAAACTCAGGGAGAAGGGAGTTCAAGTGTGATCGTAATAGGAATTAGAAAGAAAAATAGGCGGCTCATAATTTTCACTGGTAGATACTTTTCAAAAATAAAGGAAGGAAGTGCTCTCAATTATAGTAATACATTTTTAAGTCTTAATAAGGAATGGCAGGGGAAGTACACTGATCTGTTAAGCAACTCCTCGTTAGAAATAAGAGAAAAAGTGAATATAAGCGATCTAATGAAGCACAATTCATTTTTGATTATAAAGGCTGATGACTAAATTGAAACCAGACACTCTATCGTACCGGAAACTCAGTTATGAGGATATAGGACTGTGGAAGAATGGCAGCGAACTACTTGCAACAGTATGGGCACCTTTTGCAAAAAAAGTTGAGATCAAAATAGATGATCAGAAACTTATGGAATTGAGGAGAAATGACTATGGTATATGGGAAGGTTCTTCAAGCTTCAGGGAAGAATATAAGGAATACAGCGTAATACTCAATGGAAGAGAAAGATTACCAGATCCTGCTTCAAAGTATCTAGTGAATGGAGTTTATGGTTATAGCACCATAGTCGATTTAGACTTCAAAAATAATCTGGACACTGGCATTAATATAGATCTCAAGAACGCGGTTATCTATGAATTACATACAGGTACTTTCAGCGAAAAAGGTAATTTTGCAGGGATCAAGGAAAAACTAGACTATCTTGAAAAACTTGGAATTAATGTAATAGAATTAATGCCAATAGCGCAGTTTGAGGGAAGAAGAAACTGGGGCTACGACGGTGTGTTCCCTTACGCTGTCCAGAATTCCTATGGCAGTATATCAGAACTGATCAAATTAGTAAAGGATGTCCATTCAAGGGGCATTTCCATAATTCTTGACGTTGTCTATAATCATGCTGGACCAAGAGGAAACGTATTAAATAGTTTTGGACCATATTTTTCGGATAAATATAAAAGTCTATGGGGAAATGCCACGAACTTTGATGGCCAATGGTCAGATTACGTGAGAAATTTCTACATTCAAAACGCAGTATACTGGATTGACTTTTTTGGATTTGATGGACTCAGGCTCGATGCAATTCATGGTATTTATGATAATTCCCCAGTACATTTTCTTAAGGAACTCAGGGCAGATGTTAACAAATATTTTGAGAATAGTAATAAGAAACCAATATTGATCGCAGAAAGTGATGCAAACAATCCACTCACCATATCTAGCATCGACCAGTGTGGCTTTGGAATGGACGCTCAATGGTGTGACGATTTTCATCACTCTATCCATTCATATCTGACAGGAGAAGGCCAGGGATATTATTCTGACTATGGGCATTCATGGCAAATACTGAAGGCCATGGAAAGTGGTTTTGTTTATCGCGGGGAATATTCCATGTTTTTGAAAAGAACAAGGGGTGTGAGAGGTAAACAGATAAGCCCTAGCAAATTAATAGTATTCTCTCAAAACCATGATCAGGTAGGAAACCGTAAGAATTCAGATCGTAATGGCAGCTACTACGGAAAAGAAAAATCATTGCTATTTGGGGCAATATGTCTCTTGTCACCTTATGTTCCTATGATATTCATGGGAGAAGAGTTCTTCTCGAAAGATCATTTCTGGTTCTTCATTGATACAGATGATGCTACCTTTGCAGACATTGTTAGAAAGGGAAGAAATGAAGAATTCTCATATTTCACAGGCAATGTAGATATACCAGCACCTAACTCATATGAGGCATTTCACGAATCGCAATTAAGCTGGGGAGTTTTGAATAATAATGAGAATCTGGAATATTTGAGAGTTTATCAACAGTTGATAGCCATAAGAAAGAAATATAAACTCGGATATGGAGTTAGATTTGAGACAACATTGATTGGAGAAATTTTAAATATAAACTATTTCATTGATAAAAATAGTAAATTGTTATGCTTTTTCAATCTTTCAGGCAAATCAGTAAATATTAATCACATAAAGGGTGATGTAATTGTGAGCAGTACGGATAATACCTTGTCAAATTCCAAAATTGAGGCATATGGATTCAGGGTTGTATTTTGTTGTAATTAACTCGAGACAGCGAAATCCATTAAGTTTTATCTATCATTTCTTCATAAAATTACGCATTCTCTTGACATTGAGTTGAACGCAACACATTTGCTTCCATTAAAGTAATTTGTATCTTCAATTCTGACACCTCCCAGATTCTCAATGTACACTCCAGGTTCTATTGTAAAAACAGAATTTTTCAGAACTCTGTAATTATTTTTTGGAATTAAGTATGGCTCCTCATGTACTTCCAGTCCTAGCCCATGACCCAGTCTATGTATAAAGTATTTCCCGTAACCCTTACTTTCAATTATGTTTCTTGCGTTGCTATCCATTGCAGCATATGTTGTATCCTCTCCTATCATATTTCTCGTATCTTCATTAGCCTGCTTAACAGTTTCATATACGTCAAGCATCTTTTCACCAGGATCACCAAGGAAGAAAGTTCTGGTGCTGTCAGAAGCATAACCTTCATATTTCCCACCATAATCTATAACCACTGAGTCTCCCAGTTTTGCTTTTGTATTATCCGGAGAATGATGAGGCATTGCAGCATTTTTTCCAAAAGATACAATTGTAGAAAAGGCAACTCTAGACAGTCCTTGATTGAAAAATTCATTTTCGAGTATCCTTGAGAACTGGATTTCCGTTATTCCAGGAATAAGTTTTTCCAGGGATGCTTCAAGAGATTTTTCAGACCGTTTGACTGCCTCTCCTATAGCCATCAATTCATGCTCATCCTTCCTGATCCTCAGCTCTGTAAGTATATCATCCTTTAATTGTAACTCTTTCTTTAGAACCCTGTTCATCTCGTATAAATGAAAGAACTGGAGTCCTCCTTCAACTGCAATATTCTTAAATCTGCTTAACAGCTCACCGGTCATATTATAGGGATTATCATCATCGTTCCATGATAATATATTTCTTATAGGGGTTTCTTCAATTATCTGTTCCTTCATTAAAGAAGGACAGACGACTGTAAAATTGTCAGCATCTACAATCAGGAGAGTCAGTCTCTCCATTGATTCAGCTTCCATTCCCGTGAAGTAGGTGAAATTTGCACCCGGAGGAATTAGAAAAGCCTCAACTGAAGCCTCATCCATTTTCCTTCTTAGCTTTTCAATTCTGTTCTTAAAAGTAAAATTATCCAGTTTCATAATGTGATATAATTAACCAGATATTAGCAATTATGTAATATAAGAAGTGGCATCAGAGTCAAAATTATTTACAATCTTCATTTTACTTCCGTCTCCACTGGGTAAGAGAAGAAGGCTGGGATAAAGGTGCCACAGGTCAGAGGCTCCAATTCTAGCTGCAATATGATCCTCTCCAAAGGTCATCTTTGTTACAAAAGCTGTCATTCTCCTTGCTTCCATCTCATCAACATATCCAACAGAGTGAATGTATTCATGTGCTAGAACCGTGAAGAGGAATGAATTAAATTCTTTTGTTGTGTGAGTGGCTGAACGCATATACCCAACTATAGTTTCATTGAGAACTATATAATTTCCTCCAAGTTGCCAGTAGGCACCTATGGTGTTTGGGAGGTTTGATAGGGCTAACCCCAAACCAGTTCGTTCCTTCCCTAGAATATTCTTTACGCTTTTCTTAACAAGTTTGAATATCCTGTTATAATCGGTTCTTTCAGATTCAAGTATTTGGTCACCGAAAGTGCTTATATGTGGAAACTTATCTTCATTGAATGAGAAACTAAAGTCTGAGTGGTTACGTTCTCCAATATTGGTTACTTCATCAGATAAAAATAACATTTTAGATCACAGCAGTTCCATATTTATTGAATATTTATTGATTACGATTATTTTGTAAAGATTAAATCTATCTTATTCTTAATTTAATTAATGTTTATATCAAAATCAATGTAATATATAAAGACGGTACTTGGATAATTTTTTTATTAATAAGATGTGTATTGAAAATTATAGAAAATGATACGGGGTAACTTTATTGATGGTTACGAAACAACAGAAAATGTATTAAAAACTAATAACAACTTGTCGCATCACACTTTTACACTTATGCGGGTGCCGGGATTTGAACCCGAGGCACGAGCTTGGCAAGCTCGCGTGTTACCAGGCTACACCACACCCGCTTCGAACCCTTATAGTTAGAATAGTAATAAATTTTAGGTTTAATGATCTATCTGATTCCCTCCAATGTTTCCATACTGGAAAGTATTTCCCAGCCTACTGTCCATATGGTCAGTTCATCGTCAAATATGGAAATTGGGTTCAATTTCTTGTATACCGGACTTACAAAATCACCCTCAGAGAAACCTCCTATAAATACGCTGAAATCGGTTTTCCTAGTGAATAGATTGCTTGGTTTTATTTTTGCACCCTTCGGAGAAAGTAATATGCTGTCGTAACTATCATGGATAATAGAATCCCATTTTCCCTTTTCAACGTTCATTAGGATTTTTCCATCTGGTGACTCTACTTTTCCATTCCTCAATAATTTCTCCATCAAACCAATGAATCTATTATAAGACTTAGGAATTCTGGTTTCCCTATTTATTCTGATGATCTCATCATTTTTAGTATGAATTATAGTTTCCAGATAGCCCAATCTGTTTAGAATGGAATCCTGAGTCACGTTCAACAGGTGATAAAATATGTCTGGCCTTCCCACTCTATTAGATTTTCCCGGAAAAGCTCTATCTATTGCACCATGCATATAATTGGAATCAAGAATCATATCTTCTGGTCTTTTGTTTCTAGTATTAGCAATCTTTCTGATCTGATAATCGTCACACATCTCCTCAGGTACGAGTTCCAGTTCTGAGTCAATAATGTTAAGTTGAAGCATAAGTACCCATATGATTACATTTTAAATATGTCTTTTCTGCATTTTAGATGGAATCGCTGGGAATGATTAAAATATCTTAAAGAATTACAGTGTCACATGGCCGGGTTGGGGTAGGGGATATCCTTGGGGACTGTGGATCCCCGGACCCGGGTTCAATTCCCGGACCCGGCCCTTTCTTAGTAGTCTGGTGTGTTTCCGGGATTTATAAAAGTAAATTAAGACATGCTATTATAAAGAGAAAGATGTGAGCATTCACAGGGATAATAAGATTAAAAAGAGAGAGGTTTTGATTGCAATAAAAGGTTGCCTCATCGAATCATATTGAATAATTTATGTTATTTCGTCATTTCCTTCCTCATGGATTAAAGGAGACTTTTCCTACGTCACACTTTCAGACAATAGCTGACGCGTAATCTCAATAAATTTTGATCAAATAAAAGCATTGATAAATAATCGCATAGGTTCTATAATGGAATTAAGATTCCTATTCCTCGAATGCTTTTCACTATCCTCTGTCCATGACATTATAATGATGGAGTGAAGATATTTTAGTTTCTTCTAGTACAAGCATAAACGCATTTTCGAGAACCAGGGTAAAATGCCCAGATCATGGATCAAAGATTGCAAATGTCCTCTGAGAAAAGCGGAATCCAGTTTACACAGATGGATCTAAATTCTGGCATATTAGTTAGAGACAACGAATGCTGGATTAATTCAGTTTAACTCTTCGGAGTTGATATATTCCATTCATTAGAAGAGAATAAGACATTTTATAGATGAAAATGTGACACAGATATTCAATGCGTATTGAGGTACCTTTTAATCGTTTTTTGGTGAGATCAGGAAATGAATAATTTAAACTATATATTTGAAACTATCTTGATGGTTTCCAGAAGTGCAACAATTATGAAAACTGTCCCGAGGAAATAATAAATAGTCTTGTCTTTCATTCCAAGAGCTCTTTTGGCAAAATAAAGTCCAGAAACCAGTGATACCAGACCTATAATTATCCCTCCAATTAGATCAATATCATTGATTATGAAATAAACGGCAGTTCCACTTAATGCCGAGACAAACATGGACAGTGTAGCGGTCCCCACCATGGTTTTCGCATCCAGTGAATAAAGGAGCATCATAACAGCGATAAACATTATGCCACCACTTGTTCCGAGTGTGCCAGTCATAATCCCTATTGGTAAACTGATTAGAAACCCGAGGTAGTTCGGATGGGAAATATCACGATGTCTGATCTTTAACCCCTTTTTTGCCCGTTGGAATGACTGCTCCGCCATTATCAATGCAACTACAGTAAAGATTATCTCAAGTGGTGTGTCACTTATGAAAAGAGCAACATGCGCACCAATTTGTGCACCTATTAATGCTCCCCCTCCGAGAATTAGTCCTATGCGCCACTCAATCTTTTTTCCCTTTGTATAAATATACACTACCGAGGCAGTTGTGATTACATCAATAAACAGACTCGTACCTACTGCAATATGAAAGGAATATCCGAGGAATGTCATGCTAGGAACAACAATTATAACCCCACTTGCACCAGTTATTCCAGTGAGTATACCTGTTATTATCCCTATAAGGGCAAAAACCCCAATGCTTTCTATCATCTTATTCACCTTTTTCCTGAAGCCATAATGATTGAATCTGGGCTTTTCCTCAACTTCAACATGCTTATTATTCCTATAAGCGGTCCAAGACTCAACAATGAAAATGCATATCTCCACCCAACAATAGGGATTATATAACCAATAAGGTTAATTGACCCAACAGTCAGGAGAAATCCGACAGCCATCTGGAAGGTAAGTGCACTACCAACATATTCACTGGGGGCAAGCTCTGTTACGGCAGTTGAAAACTGTGCTGAATCTGATATTACAGTTATCCCCCAAATAAATGCAACCGCAAAGGTAATGATCGGAATATCACCAAATGTAATTCCAATTATCACTGCACACAATCCGCTTATGAGCATTGAGCCTGCTGTCTCAGCAGTTCTTCCAATTTTATCTGCAATATGCCCCCCAATGACAGCACCTATTATTCCAGCAACTCCTATAGATACGAAGGAGGCAATCGTGGAATATTCTAATAGGGATTGACCAGTGAAATAATCATTCCAACTGAGATACAAAAAGGTCGGTAACCATGTCCACATGGCATAAAGTTCCCACATATGACCAAAATATCCGACATTATCATACATCAATGACCTGTTTTTTATAATTTTTGAAACACTACTCAATTTAAACTTTTGTGTTCTGATACTTATTGGCGCATCATGAAATGTTATGATTGAAATTATTGCCGCGATAAATGCTAAACCCGAGCTTATCATAATCAGTGTGTTCCATGTTCCTGCAAAAGCTAGGCCTACGACAAATTCTGGAAGCGCCGATCCGAGTGTCAGTCCACCTATTAAAATGCCTATGGCCAATCCTCTTCTCTTCGGGAACCATAAGGATATAAACTGTACTGCAACCGGATATATTCCCGCGAGGAACATGCCCGTGAGGAATCGAAGTATAAATCCAAGTATAACTATGTGCACTTCGAATACAAAGAGCAAATTAAAAACCGATGCCAGAACCGCAGATGCTGGAAATAAAAAACGAGGATTTACTCTGTCCTGTATTCCGAATATTGCGCTTAACATTGCCCCAACAACGAATCCTATCTGAACAGATGCTGTAATCCAGGGCACCTGAAAAGGAGAAAGTTTCATAACGGTAGCAAGAGTACTCGACACTGCCGAGGCGCTAAACCATAGACTCATTGCAAGAACTTCCGCGATAGTTACCCAGATCAGTATTCCTCCATGTTTGGTTATGTGTTTTTTCATTTTATCCAATCTTGACATTTTGTTAAATGTCGGTAAAAGGGATTAGTAGAAAATATTCTTAGCGGCCTTCTTTTGCTAAACTTCAAACGAGTTATTAGTGGTTCGGATTGAAGAATTTGTCTATTTTTTCTTAAATTAGTCATATACGTCTAAATGTGAATTATTAAAGGACTAATAAATGGGATAGAACGAAATTCTGAACCTAGTTTAACAAATTAAATTAGCACAGGTAAATAATTCCTCATAATAGATTTAACCTATCGTTATAAGTTTGCGTAACAATTGTACTCAATCCATTTAAACAACGGAATGAGATTTTCTCTAAGTTCATTCCCGCTACTTGTTAGTGAATATTTAACAGAAACGGGACGTGAATTCATGACCTTTCTCTTAATAATGCCCGTATATTCCATTTCCTTGAGTCTCATTGAAAGAAGATTTGATCGGGGACAGCCTACTGACTTCTTTATGTCATTAAAACTCATCTCAGTATTATTTCCAAGAATCCCAATAATCAACAATGTATATTTCTTACCAAGAATCTTGAGTACTTCCTCAGACTTTGTTATACAGATTGTTTCACCATTATGCATTATGATGACATTGTTATGGTTCGACATTTGAATTTCTCCCACATGCCATCATGATAGTATACTTCATAAGGTTTGAGAATTCTGAACAATGCCGAAAAATTCTCGAACATAACAATAATACCATAAAAATTGATTAAGCGTGAAGAGTTGGAAAGTACCAGAGCATATCTTCTTCACGCCATGAAGTTCTCAGTGAAAAAAACAGCACAATAAATGAATCAGTTTCTTTAATAATGGAATATAGAAATTAGAAAGCTCCAATTTTAAATTACTTACTTGGCAATATCTCCTTGAAAAGTTTATTCATACTAGAGAATTTGTTAAATCATGTGGCCTATAGCATAATATTTATAATTTTTTAACCTCAATTAACATCTTTATCGTATAAGTTCTTGATTCAGGAGATTAAGTTGTATTACGGTCAACACCAATGTAAGTTTCAGATTTTATTATAGTATTCTCTGGAACATTCATGGGAATTTATGTAAAATCCCTGTCAAACTCGATCTGGTGTAAATTCTCAATATCATTCCGAACTGATAATTTATGGCAAAGTAAGAGATGGTACAGTTATTATCATGTCTTCACGATTGAGCTTGATCCCCTGTGCCGATATGATCGGCTTTACGCTTTTAACTTTCCTAACATTTTCGCTTCTTAAGCATTTCCTTAAAATTTAGTTGGATATCACTTAACTCAAATCAAATTGTTTGACATCTCTTGATTAGAAGGGTCCTGTGATTTATGATAAACTGTACTATCTGTGTTTCCTTGCTAAGCTCAAAGGCCAATCCTTTCCATGACGGGCATTATATACCAATATGGTACATTACTCTGGTCCTCTATAGATTTCCTGACAATTTCAAGCGGCAAGGCCATAACAGTTGATATAAACTTGGAATGTGTCCGCAGTGCTGGAAGTTTTCTCTTCAAAGGAAGAAATTTGTTCATAGGTCGAAAGAGATATATCCATTTGTCCTGCTAATCATATGAAATATACCTATCTTCGGATTAACATCAAATAGAAGATTCACATGATCTCAGACGACCTCCATTTCAGGTATTTTATATCTGTAATCATCTTGTTTTTCAAGAATAAGCCGCTTCAGCTTTTCATTAACTGGCGTATTTAAAGCACTTCGTCTGTAGATAGGCAGAATAACACACAATATTGGCAACTGTATGATGTGTGCAGGTCATCTATTATGCATTAGAAAAATAACAAACCATATAACATATTAAAACACTTAAAAGAAAACTAGAACATTTGGCCTATAATAAATAGATAAACTCCTAGTTTAATAATATAAAGCATCTATGACGGTATATTAACCGTAGTTGTGTTAAACAAAATAAGCGTTGGAGAGTGAAATTTAGGAACCAACTCCAACCTCCAAATTATGATAAATGCATTACATTCCAATTTCATTTGATAGATATTAATTTTATTATAACTATTTCTAAAACTGATGTTTGGATTATTAAGGAAACAGAAATCAGACGATATTGTAAAATATTATTTTACAATATACCAAAATTGGAAAAAATAGATTTTGAAAATGTGGTTCTATCTAAGAGGATTTGGGTCATAACAATCCTCTCTTCAA
The DNA here is from genome assembly GCA_027316895.1 of Thermoplasmatales archaeon. Classification (GTDB taxonomy): domain Archaea; phylum Thermoplasmatota; class Thermoplasmata; order Thermoplasmatales; family Thermoplasmataceae; genus Cuniculiplasma. Next base: position 509,198 of record DAHVFT010000001.1, read on the forward strand.
TGGGTGTCTTTATGGATGGATATGCGCTTTCTATATTCTCCAGTGCATATATTTATCTTAAATACAGTTTCTTAAGTGTTTCTATAATTACATCCATAGCAGCATCTTCCATCTATATAGGAATGTTTGTTGGAAGTATAGTATTAGGAAGATTATCAGACCTGCTAGGTAGAAAGAGAATTTATGTGTATGATTTACTCATCACAGCGATTTTTCTCATACTTACGGGTATTTCTCACAATTTCATAGAATTTGTGGCGTTCCAAATTCTGGCAGGATTGGGGATAGGTGCAGACTATCCTATTAGCTCATCTATTCAAGCCGAATTTTCACCAAAGAAAACTAGGGGGAAACTGTTAGTTTTCAACATATTCTCATGGACATTTGGTTCTATTGCATTCTATTTAATTTCAATACCCATCGTTATGTTTTTTGGAGATGTTTCATGGAGAATTATGTACATTACCGGTGCCGTAATTCCATTAATTGTAATCATCTCCAGAAGAAATATACCAGAAAGTCCCTACTGGTTAATGCTGAACAGGTCTGAAGAAGAGGCAGAGACTGTAGTTAATGAAGTTAAGTCAGTGAACACTAAGGAGATAGTTTCACCTCCATCTGTACAAAGGGGGGAGCCAGAAATGAGGGGGAAGAATGGTGTATACCGGCTGATCCTTTTCACATCCGTAGCGTGGTTCTGCTATGACGTGGCAAGTTATGGTGTCTGGAATTATACACCTTCCCTTTTTATTCAGGAAGGTTCGTCTTACGTAGCAACAATTCTCTCAACACTGCTTGAAGAGATTCCAGTTTTCGCTGGTACAATTGTGTGTCTTCTAGCAATTGATAAGGTAGGAAGAAAAAAACTGGAATCTGCGGGATTTCTTCTCGCCGGAATTTCACTTATTGTCTTTGGCGTCATATCATTCCACTCAGTGCTTCCATTCTTTATGATATTCTCAGCATTTGCTTTAATGCATTTCTTCCACAACACAGGGCCAACAAATATAACCTATCTATATCCAGCAGAAATATTTCCAACTAGGATCAGAGGAACAGCCATGGGAGTTTCAACTGCTGCTTCACGATTGGGAGCCATACTTGGAGTGTTTGCCTTTCCAATCCTTATAAGTGGATTGAACATAACCTATGGTCTTCTTTTCTTTGCTATCTTCGAGATAATTGGCTTTGGTTTTACAGTGGTTCTGGCTCCAGAAACCAGAGGTAAATCGCTATCCTGAGCCAATACTACTTGAATCATATCTCGTTTAACAAACACTTTCTAGTAATTTGGCTCTTGAAGCCCGTTTATACCAAATTTAAATAGAAAAACTTTAAAACCTTTTAGCTATGTGGAAAAAAAGGTGAAACATTGGGTCGATTTCAGGGTAGATCATCTAAAAAATTTACAGGTGGAAGATACAAACAATACAGAGCAAAGAGAAGATCGGAGATAGGTAGGGAACCTACATTTACGAGAGTGAATCCAACTCAGAGGAAAGTTCTCAGGATAAGAGGAGGCAATCTTAAGGCAGCTTTGTTGAATGATAATTTTGCAAACGTGTATGATTCAAAACAGAAGAAAACAACAAAATCACAAATCAAAACTGTTAAAGCGAATCCAGCAAACCCACACTATGTACAGAGAAACCTAATGAACAAAGGAACTATTATAGTAACAGAATTAGGCGAAGCAAGGATTACTTCAAGACCAGGACAGGACGGAGTTATTAACGCTGTTCTTCTATGAAAGTAACTTTATATTCCCAATATTTTAACCCAAAAAATAGTAGAAGGCTGGGTAGGAAGATACCCTTAGAAGCAGCCAAGAAGTTCTCTGATCAAAAATTGCAGGATATCCTTAAAACACTTCGTATAGATTATGAAATAAAGGAGGGCTATTATCCAAGGGTACCCTATGAAAAATGCAATATATACAATATTGAGAGTAACCTCAAGAAAGGAACCGTTATAAAGATGATAGAAAGAAAGCTATAATCTATTTTTTTGCCTTTTTCTTCATTTTGTAGTAGGTTAGTGGATGAGTCATAAATTCTTTATGACATAGTTCGTCATTATCCCAGTAGCACAGGTGATTTGACCTAAGTGTAACACATTTTGGTGGGGAATACTTTGTTCCGGATATCTCTCCAATTATGTGTCTAACCTGATATTCAGTAACTTTCTTGCTGAAATCAGGAACTGTTCCAAATGATTCTATTATGCCCTGTTCATTCATTCCTATATTGTTCAGAAATGAAACAACAGTGAACCTTGCAAGATGTGGCAGGTTAACACCCCCTTTGATATCATTTAGAAAATGTATAATGCATGGTGGGAAGCAAGATGAATCAACACCTCCAAGATCAGTGGATTTACTTTGTTCCTTGAGAATTGACCTTATTTCTTCTATTCTATCACTAAATGGGAGAAATAACTCTCTTGCCCTATCTGGGTCTATTGCTGAGGTTTCTTCTCTAAGCTGAACGGCAAAATACTCTCTCAGCATCTTTATAACTGCATTTTTCCCTATTATTACGTCGCCTCCGTAGAAGGACTGAAAGGTTAGCCTGTACTCAAATCCTGAGATCCTCGAACAGTATTTCGTGAACTCAAATATTGGTACCTTAAATTGATTGATCTCTCTATCGTATGTAATAGATATACCAAATTCAGCTGATTTTAACTCTATCTCACTATTTTCCATTGAATCTAGATAATGCTCATATGATTCCCTGCATGAATTTATGAACCTGTTTGAAAATACTGGATAATTAATGGACTTCATTACGAACGGCAGAAGTAATCTCCATTCGTTGTACTTATTCCATTCCAGTCCTCTGATCTTAAAATTCTTCGATTTTAACTGTTCATCAATATTATCTAAAATCCTGAATACTATGTCAACATACTCTTCATTCCGGCCGTTAAACTCATTGATCATCCCATTTACTTCATTATATGGAATGTTTTCCAGGTCTAACATAAATACACTTAAGTTAAAAATGGAATTTAATCTTATTGAAAAAGGAATATCATATCTGGTAATGAAAGCTTATATTTTATTTTGATTTTTTTAATAAATCTAGTTTCCAGTAAATATGATCAATGTTAGGATGATCTTTTTCATTTAAAATAATGGGGAAAGTGCAAAACCGTCGCCTCTAGGATCTGCGCCGCCAAACAAAACACCGTTTTCTCCCCGCTTTATTATCTGACAATGGCCATGTGAACTGTCAAGAAAACTGGTTTGTCTTATCCTCTTGAAATATTTTGAAAGATCATAATTGAACGATGCACCTTCTTCAAATATTAGCAGATCAGGATCTTCATATATATTTGCAGGTATATTTATTCTGGGAAGGTCAATTGCCTCCTGAGGTGTCATCCCTAAGTCTATCAATTCATGGATCTTATTTACGTGAACCTGAGGCTGGATATCTCCACCCATAGTGCCAATAGAATATTCAAATTCGCCATTTCTTTCGATCATACCAGCACAGAGTGTGTGAAAAGTTCTCTTTTCAGGTTCAAGGTAATTATGGTGTGCAGGATCAAGTGAAAAATAGGACCCTCTATTCTGCAAGGAAAATCCTGTACCCTCAGGAACAACAGTAGATCCAAATCCGGTGTAATTACTTTGTATAATTGATATTGCATCCCCATCTGTGTTTGCTATGGTGAAGTAGGTAGTATCTCCATCCTTACCCGATGCAGATTTTCCACTCTCTGAACTATCAACCACTTTCCAGTAAAATGCTTCATCAAGATAATTGGAAGGAAGTGGCATTCTATCCGGGTCTCCAATGAATGTTCTCCTGAATTTATTTGCAATGAGGTGGCTTTTCATTATTTTTTCTTCATACGAAAGATCATCATCTTTCATGAATCTTAGAGAATTAAGGTTAAAATTTACCGTAGCTCCCTGACTGTTTGGAGGTAATTCGTAAATAACTCTATCTTCATAGAACGATTTGAGTGGATCCTGAACCTTAGGTTTATGTTTGGAAAGATCGGTTTCATCTATTACAACTTCGCTTTTCTGAAACGCCTTTGAAAGCTTATCCGCAAAATTTCCTTTGTAAAAAGAATCCAGCCCATCATTGGATAGTGATTCAATAGTTGAGGCAAGATCTTCCTGGAAGAATACATCACCCTGCAGTGGGGGAAGTCCATTGCTGGAAAAGGTATCTCTGAAATTCCTATCTCTGGTTCTCCTGAGGGTCAATTCAATTGATCTTGCATAATTATGTGTTACAGGAAATCCTTCTCTGGCTATCTTAATGGCATATTTGAGTAAATCCTTTGTATCCATTGAAGAATGCCTTTCAAGTTCTTGCCATAGACCCACCAGTCCCGGTACAGTAATTGCTGCTAAAGGACCCATATATGGTATGGATTTCATGCCCTTTTTTCCATACATCTCAGCATTAATATTTCTAGATGATTTTCCGCTGCTGTTAATTGAAATGATTTTTCCATTCATTCTCAGCAATGCAAATCCATCCCCTCCAAGGCCACAAAGGTTATTCTGTGTCACTGCAAGAACAGCACTGGTTGCTATGGCAGCATCAGCAATATTACCCCCGTCTTCAAGGACTTTAACACCTGTCCTTGAGGCATAAATACTTGACGTGGAAACCATTGCATTAAGAGACATTACATCGGGTCTAGTTCTCATAGTTCATTCAGTTCCTTCGTTGCTCCGTGTGAGATTACCTCACAACCATCTTTCTTCACTATTACATCGTCTTCTATTCTTACACCCAGTTTTCCCGGAAGATAAATGCCAGGTTCGTTGGTTATGGCCATATTCTCTTTTAGCGGGAAGTCAAGATTATATGAAAGCGCGCTATGATCATGGACATCAAGACCTATTCCATGACCAAGGGAATGTATGAAGCGTCCCTTATATTTTGTAGAATCAATGACATTTCTTGCCTTTATATCAACATCCTTGCCGTTGGCACCCTCTCTAATTAGTTTCATGGATTCAGATTGAGCTCTATAAACAATGTCATAAACCTCTTTCAGTTCTTCTGAGGCTCTCCCAAAACATACTGTTCTGGTCACATCAGAGCAATAGTCATTGTATAGTGCACCATAGTCTATCAGCACTCCATCGCCTTTTTTCAATTTCCTCAACCCGGGCGAATAATGGGGTTGCGATGCATTTTCTCCAAAGGCTACAATTGTGGAAAAAGAAGGCCCATCTGCACCATTTTTCATCATTTCATACACAACCTTTGAGGCTACTTCCTTTTCTGTCATCCCTTCTTTTAGGGAGAGATGGACAGCCTCTATTGAATCGCTGGCTATCTTTGCAGCCTCTTTCAGGAATTCAATTTCTTCTTTATCCTTTATTATTCTGGCTTCCTTAATTGAAACTGACACATCTACAAAATCCTTATCTGGAATGATCCTGAGCAGATTCTTATAATTTTCAAGCGATAAGGATGCATAGTTTAGTCCAACTGTGTTGTATTTCTTGAGACTATCCCTCATCATGGTTTCATATTCCTGACGGGATTTAAAAATCTTTACCTCAAGTCCAGTTCTTTTCGCTGTTTCTTCTTCAAGAATGGAAGTATAAATTGTTGAACCATCAGGTCTTGCAACTATGAAAGATCCTTCAAAAACTCCCCCAGGTGCTCTCGTTATATACTGGAATGTCTTATCGAGTGAATTTTCTCCACCATTTATAATCAAAATGGCTTCGCTTTCTCTGGCAAAATTAAAAATATCCTTTACAGCCATAATCTAACATTCTACACTTATATTTATAATGTTCTTAGGGTCCCTGAGGGACTAATGTCATTGGTTTTGTCTATCTCCAGAATTCACTCAAAGAACATAAATAGATTTATTTAAATGATATATATGTTGAGATTAAATTAATTTACTGCCAAATTGCTCATAGATTTGAATATTACTTTTCAGGTGCTTTACATTAAATCAGGTTTGTCCAATGCAGTTTTTCATTTACCATTGATTGATTCATTAAAAACAGGCCAAGTAAAAGTCAAGAAGAATGGTTGAATCTGTTTCATCTCTGTTGAACAAGGAGAGTTCATAGACAAAATACGATGGTCGGTTTTCATGCTAGAAAAACCAAAAAATATTAACAAATAGCGTTTCCCAATCATAACCTGAGATGTATTTCTAAGGATTAACGAAGATCACTTTTTCAAGATTTATGGCAACTCTTTTTTAAATGCAAGTCATTACCCGCAGTGATAAAATCTCAGTCTTTTTTTGCATATTCAAGATCTGGTTATATAGAGATAAACGGGAAGGAGATAGAATTTCCATTAGTCTTAGACAGTAATACTGTACAAATAAAGGAAGATCAAATTTCACTCATGGGAGAAAGTGCAACAAAAAGAGACATAAACATAGGAAAAAGAACCATAACCATCGCTGAAACAGATGATTTCATAATTCCCATAATCAACCCATTTTTTCTCAAGAGAAGCAGACAAACTGTTAATCTCATTTTGGACATAAAGAAAAATGTGGGATATGACAAGCTTCTTTATATCCCAGGAATCTCTGACCCTTATTTGTTACCACAACTGTTCATGCTTGGAATTGACATATTTGATGACATTAATGCAGATATGGAAGGCTCACACGGGACACTATATACTATGATGGGTAGAATCCATAATGGGGAAGACAATAGTAAAGAAAACGGAAAATTCCTCCAAGATCTGGTGTCCTTATTAAAAAAAGGCGTCGAATCGATGACCCTGATGGAAATGGTTGAAAGATGGAATATAAGTTCAAAGGCAAGGGAGATAATAAGGATGCTGATGGATGAAAAATCAGAAGAATTTGAAAAGGTTTATCCACGAACCACAGGATCGGTTATAGCTGGTGGCTTAGAATCACTTGAGAGGCCAGATATAGTGAGGTTTAACAGATATGTGCTGGAAGATTATAAAAAACCAAACAATCTTGAAACAATTCTTTTCTTGCCTTGCTCTGCGAGAAAGCCCTATTCTACGTCTAAATCACATCGTGAAATATTTGAGGCACTGGGTTCTCTTAGAAGGCACATTAACGAAGTGATCGTTACTTCTCCCATAACTCTCGTTCCAAGAGAGCTAGAAGAAACATATCCTGCTGGATTCTATGATATTCCTGTAACTGGTAACTGGTTCCTGGAAGAAAAGGAGAATATAATAAGATCAATTAGATCGTTCATATCAAAAAATCAGTATAAGAATACGATTTTCTTCCTTCCGGAAGATATGTTATTTGTTAAGGAAAGACTGAATCTTGGTGAAGATTTTATTCTATGGAAAAAGGGAACTGATAACCAGTTTGACGAACTAAAGGCGAGAATATCTCAAATTAGATCAGAAGAAGATGTAAGGGGGAGAAGAGATTTCATGAAGGAGAAACTTCTTTCCATAGCAAGATATCAGTTTGGTGAATGGATTATACCACACATTGAAGGTCTGAGGATAAACCGTATGTTCAATCAGTTCATGCTGGTTGATGGAAATAAGCCATTTTTTGTGTTCAATGAAAGATTGGGTAAGCTCACAATACATAAGAATGCAGCAGAGTTATTCATAAAAACTCGTAAATCCTTAGTGGAAATTGATGACTTCAAGCCAACAGCCAGCATTTATGCAATGGGGGTGAAGGACTGCACAGATGATGTGAGACAGGAGGATGAGGTTGTTATACATCATAGTGGATCAGTGAGAGGAACCGGAATTGCAAAAATGAGCAGGGAGGTCATGATGAATACACATAAGGGAGTTGCAGTAAAGGTGAGGAATTAAAATTTAATATGTAGTGGTCGAATAAAATTGAGGTCATCAATCAACCTTTGAAACTAAAGATTTAATTTTATTAATATAATACTACAGGAAGGTGGTTCGATCGATTTTTCTAAAAAAGAGAAGGGGCTCTCTGAAATAGTTCTGTCAACTGTTATCTGGGGTTCCATACCTGTACTGGCAGTGTGGTCATATCTACCATCCCCAATTTTTGTATTTTTCAGGGTTATTATTTCAACCGCAGTTCTCTATATAATCTTAAGAAAGAAACTTAGTTTGAGTTATAGATATTTCTCTAATCCATTTGTTATTATATCAGGACTGCTGCTTGCTGCCAATTGGGTTTTCCTGTTTTATGCTGTGAGCCTAATTCCAATATCAGAGGCCATAATATTCTACTACTTTGGGCCTGTTATTGCTATTTTACTTTCACCGCTGGTAAAGGAAAGAATAAACAGTTTCAATCTTATGAATGTGATCCTATCATTCGCAGGAATATTGATAATGTCCGCTGGTACCATTTATTTAAATCCACTGGGTTTAATTTCTGCAATACTTTCAGGAATAACATATGGGTTGTTGTCAATAACAAGTAAACATTCTTCAAAATATTTAAGCCCCATCAATCTTGTGTTCTTTCAGGTTTTAATTTCCTCCATAGTTCTATTTCCTTTCGTTCTCTTTATAAAATATTCATTTAGTATTAACGATTTATTTATAGCCATATTTTCATCTGTTGTTCAGACAGTACTTGCCTTATTCCTTTGGTACGATTCCATGAAAAATCTCAACGTTCAGATAGTATCCATCTTAAGCTATCTCGATCCTGTATTTGCAATCATATTTGCTCTGGCATTCCTGAGGCAAATACCAACAATCTATACTCTTATAGGGGGTACATTACTTATAGGAAGTGGTCTGCTAACCACTATTATAGCGCTGAAGGACAAAGATCGTGAACCAGATATCAATATAGAATGAATTAACTGAAAAATGCTGTATAGACATTCCAAGTTCAATTGAAATCGTAGTGAACAATTTGTTAGATTTCTGCCAAATATTACGAGTCAAACTAGAGAATAAAACTTTGGAGTATTATCTTGCAGAACTTAATGTCTAGACGACAATGCAAAGCTAAACAAAACAATAAAAACTAAGTCATTAGATGATGGAAGAAAGTTGAAATTAAAGGCTCAGATTTTTATTTAAAAATAAGTGTCTTTCCTTGTTCCAAAAACTTAATTAAGATAGGGACTTTATGCATATTAATGCCTGAAATAAATGCCAAATTCATAGCTGTTATAATAGTGGCAGCTATAATACTTGGTACAGGACTTTCCCTATTCCATGAAACATATAACGCAAAGCCTTATGAAAAGGTCAAGATCCCTCATATATTTGAGAACGAGCAAAAGATGCTGGCGTTTAGCACAAAAGGTTCGAGCATGAGCCCTGTGCAAAACGGGACAATACAACTGCATGGGTATATAAAAAACAAATCTGGAAATCCGGTTACAGGAAGAATATCAATTTATGATTTTCCGTGGGTAGTTTACACAGATCTTAATAGTCAGGGATATTACAACGTAACAATGTTAGAGTATGGTTCATTTACCATAGGCTACAAGGTAAGTGGATATAATACAGGCTTTAGCAAATTTACCATACTCTCAGGCAATTCCAAATGGGTAAATTTAACATTGCAAAAGGCTACCTTTTATGATGTATCTGGAAAAACATTTAACCTTACAGGAGTAAATGTTCCTGATGTAAATCTTTCATTCATTTCCTTTTTTGGTTTTTATAACAGTAGCTCCAATTCAAACGCTGTTTACCATACTGTTCTACAGAACGGTACTTACGCAGCCCTAACAATTAAAAGGAATTACAATGAAACTCCAATACCTCTTTTCTTCAACGTCACGGGAAAAGAGATAACAAATCTGAATTTTAAAATGAGGAATTTGAAAAACGAAACCTATCTAATTTCAGGTTATATCCGGAATAAATTAAACCTGCCGGTTCCCCTGATAAAAGTTAGCTCAGTATCACTAAGTCATAATTCAACAGCCGGAAGCTTCAGTACTCCATCATTTTTTGCAAGTACACTCACAAATAAATCCGGGTACTATCAGGTGAGTGCACCCGTAGGTGTAGACTATATTTATGTGAGTACAAATTATGAATATCTTTTTAACTTTTCTTCCCCATTCTTCGTAAATCGAAGTGTAGGCAATATAAACATTTCAGTAAATGCCAGGGACCCGTTTGTATCTCCTACGGTAATAAATAATATTAACTACTCTGGAATAAAACCCATCCCGTCTTTCATGGAGTCAAATGTCTCTAGTTACCTTAAAAGCTCGCTTTCAGATGTATCATACAATCTTGCATTTTCAGATTTCAACAAGGGCTTTATCAAAAATAGGAATATTACTATTCAGCTAAATAACATATTCTACCCGAACTCGCCACAAAACAGAACGCTCCTCCATTCGCTGAATGTTTTGATAATGGGTAACTTTGAAGGAACCATATACTATACACAGACTAATATAAGCACAAGTGGCGTTGCAACTTTTCCAGCATACTATTTTGGATCATACAATCTTGTAGTTTATGCACCGGGCTTCCTTTACTCCACAGTCTCCATATCCATAAAGAACCAAAGTGGCCAGCCTGTTGTTCCAGATATCTCGCTAAAACCACTTCCAGGACAAGTTTTTGAGGTAAGTGGATTTACCTTTAACCTTATAAATCAACAAAGATTACTGTTTCCAGATATTACTTTGACTGAAAATGGTCTTCTGGTAAATAGAAGTATAGAGCAATCTTCAGGAGGTTCCTTCAAATTTTATTATTTCATAGATACTCACCAAAATTATGAAATAAATCTAACAATAAATGTGTTCCAGGCCGGATTCTACAATAGCAGCAAGTCTTTCGTAATTAAATCCACATCCGGCCAGAAAAATTTTACATCAATTCAGATAGGTTCAAGACCACTCAACTCCATTGGAAGTGGTTTCACGGAGTCATTACTGAGAGTTCCTGGCTACAACAAGACCCACCTGGAGAATATATTGAAGGGGTCTGTTTCCTCTAACATTTATAACAAAGGTCCTCAAAAGATCAGTGTAAGAGTGAGTAATTTTTTCAAGAACAAGGGAAATGAATTCGTTGTCTATTCTAATATAAACGGACTAATATATTCGAAGAAAGTAGTTATAAACAGTACAGTAAATCCAACATTCAACATAAGTACCACATTTTCACTATTCATGAATATTTCATTATTTGGTCAGTATTATAGAACTATAAATAATCCAGTTTCAGATGGAATTAGCCAAACTGTAAGCACACACTTTGCTGGCAGGCAAACCAGTGTTGTGAATATAAGTCTGGTCAACATGTTAAATTTCACAGTCAATAAGGACTTTGGACTGGAATATGGGAGAGAATTCAATGAACAGCTACCTGTTTCGGATCTTTCCTTAAATATTTCTTCCTCATCCATACCAATCATTACAAATAGTGTAAATGAAAAATTCAATGGAACGTTCATAACATACAAGCTTCCACAGGGTTCATATAATTTCACCTACAGGGGCCAGGATTACGTGTCTGCTAATCTCAAATTTAATCATAATAACAAAACGGGACAGTTTAAAAAACTTAATGTCTCTTCCTACGGACTGGTTATACCAATTGAAAGTAAGGTTAAGGTCTCATTCTCTCTTACAGAAATAACATTTCAAAATAATTCATTGCTTCAATATACCGTACCTCCTGGGAACAACGGTAAAATGTTAATTCTCAATCAAATAAACAACCTGACTGGAGTTAAAATGGATTACCACATCAATGTGGAGGGAAGCAACTTCACGAGTAAAAGTTTCTCCCTTAATTTCAAAACACCATACAATGTGCAGTATATAAACGTAACAAATACAAGAGAAAGGGCAATATTCAACGAAACTGGTAGCAGGTTTGCAAACAAAACCTATCTATGGAATAATTCAATAAACCTTGGAAGCATATCGGGAATTATAAAGAATGTAACTGTTGAGTTAAATAATCAGGAAGCCTATTACATGCAGAAGTATTCTAGACTGGAAATAGATGGAAAAAATATAAGCATTCTATCTATTGGAGGCTCTGAGTTCAATAATCTTAGTTATTCTTACATTGGAGGTCAAAAACTTGGAATTGATATTTACCTCGGAGGTTCAATATACTCTATATATGCATATTTCTATGTATACTTTGGAATATTGAATGTTAATTATGCGAACATGAATGGAGTGGAGTAATTTATGGAAAAAGAAAGTAGTGATCAGGAAGCAATAAAGCAAATACAGAATATACTGAACGGTGAAAAAGGAGAGGGAAAGAAACGGGGATTCTTTAACAGGAAAAAGAAAGTTGTTAGAGAAGAAACACAGATCAGGGTAAAAACCATACTTGATATTCCACCACTTGTCAATGCAAGAAGAAATGTTGGAAACAAAGAAATCCTAAAGGCAGCCATGGAGGGAAAGAGAGACGTACAGAAGGATATTGAAAGGTACTTTAATATAAACTTAGGAGGCAATCTTCCAAACATGGAGAGGATTTATAAGATTCTAAAAGAGTCTAACAAGGATCTTTCTGAAGAAATAATCGTAGACCCTGTATCACTTGCTCTGGGTACATCACTGATAGGAACAAAGACCACTGGAGATACTCAGATGAAGGAAATGGCATTAAAGAAATACGCCTCTTTCCTGATGGAAATATATTTTCCAGCTGTCTATTCACAGGATAATGAAATAGACGGTGAAAGAATCGTATCACAGTTAACAGACATTTACAACTACATGGATATAAAAAGACTCTATTTTGTGGATGAGTAAGTAAATGTCAGTAAGTGCGTTACCTTTTTCCTCATTATCTATTTCGGTCCCACCTTTTTCATTTACAGAACTTCTTTACGAGCTGAGAACAGATCCGCTATTATTTCTCGTGTTTCTTATACCGGTCCTGATGGTTGTTATCTATTTCATCATTCTAAAGATAAATGCGCTGAGAAGGAAGGTAGATTCAGAACCGACCCTAATTCAGGAAAAGGAAACTTTTAAATTACCGGAAGATTACATAAATGAGGAGATGTTGTACGTGCAGAACAGGGATTATGATCATTTTGAGGTGAATCTTGAAGAAAGTTCCAGAAAGATCAAGGCATTATCGAAATATCTTACTAGAAAGGCCAGAAAATACAGGAGAATGAAATACCGCATAACATACACTGCAAGCGAGAGAACGAAGAAAAAACTTGCGGAAAAAATGCAGAAGGAATTCAAGGAGATTATGAGTGTGTATGCTACTATCCAGAAGGTAACCATAGATCTGGATCTTAGCAGAATAAAGGAGGGATAAATATATGGCTGAATTAACACAAACAGACCTTAACAAGGTTAGGAACTCAATAGAATTGATAGGTAATGAGATAGACTCCAGGGTGGTAGGTTCTAAGGAAATAGTGAAATTCATGTTTATTTCACTGATAAGTAACAATCATATACTGATGGAGGGTGTACCCGGTCTTGCAAAGACAATGCTGGCAAGTGAATTCTCATCTCACCTTAAGGCACAGTTTAAGAGGATACAATTCACTCCAGATATGCTACCCTCAGACATTACCGGAAATATAATATTCAATCTTGAATCGAGAAAACTAGAATTCAGGGAAGGGCCAGCTTTCACCAACGTATTACTTGCGGATGAGATAAACAGGACTCCTGCAAAGGTACAATCTGCACTTCTTGAAGCAATGGAAGAAAAACAGGTGTCTGTGGGTGGAGTCACTCACAAACTACCAGTTCCCTTCATTGTCATTGCGACACAGAACCCCATTGAACAAGAAGGAACATTTCCAATAGCAGAAGCGCTAATGGACAGATTCCTTTTCAGATTAATTCTTACCTATCCATCAAGGGAGGCAGAAGTGCAGATACTTAACAGATCATTGAGAGGTGCCAGCACTCAAACATATATGGACGTTGATACTATTTTGAAGCTGAGAGATGAAGTTTATGATGTATTTGTTTCCCAGAGTATTAAAGAATACATGGTAGACATCATGAGGAAGACAAGAGAAAGCAAGAAGGTTTATGTGGGTGCAAGTCCACGTACCACCGCTAAACTTCTAATGGCCTCAAAAGCATGCGCACTGGTTCATGGTAGGAACTACGTGGTTCCAGAGGATGTGTATTACATAAGTAAGTATCTGTTGAACCATAGGTTGATACTGAGACCAGAAGCCATGCTGGATGAATCTGATGTAGGGACTGAAGTTGCTTTTAGAGTCATAGAAGAAATACTTTCTGAGGTGCCTTCTCCTTAATGATAAAGAAAAGGGCTTACAGCATCCTGGCCATACTTACAATAGGTCTTCTAGAATCATACATCTATAATTTATATGGTTACCAGATGCTAACCTTTTTTTTCCTAAGTGGGATTTTCATTGTAAGTGCTGATCTGTGGGCACTCAACCATGGAACTTTTAAGGCGATGAACCAGCTAGAGGTAAGGAGGATACTGGAAAGAGAAGAAATGAAGAAGGGGGACATGGTAAGGGCAGAACTTACCATAAGAAATCCTTCAAAACGCAATCTACATTTCCAATATTTTGACACACTGGCTGATGTATTTGACCTGAAGGGCGATTACACAGACAGCGTATATCTTAAGAAGGGAGAAACGGTGAAAAAAACCTATTATCTGAGCCCTGAAGCAATAGGTAAATATTCCATTGGTCCTTTGAAAGTTATATGTTCAGATGCTCTTGGATTGGGTTTCATAGAGTATGTAGCAGATCTGATCAGTACTGCAAGGATAGGGCCATCATCCAAAGACACCTTTATGCAAAGAAGCGAGAGATTGAGCAATGTAATATTCACCAATGGACTGCATATTTCAAGAAAAGCTGGTCAGGGCTATAATTTCTTTGGCATCAGATCATATAATGATTCAGACGATATGAGGCACGTTGCATGGAACAGATATAATCTTACAGGAAATGATGAACTGTTTGTAAAGGAGTGGGAGGAAGAAAGGCAGATAGATGCCATTATACTAATTGATTACAGCATTGGGTCAAATCTGGGGTATGGAATGCTAAGAATGTTTGATTTTATGGTTACAAGCGCAATAAATGCCTCATATACGATGCTGAAGAATCAGGACAGGGTTGGCTATATAATATTCTCATCTGACCATCAAATATACATAAAACCATCTTCCAGGAGCGAATCAATTGAAAATCTCCAGAAGAAGGTTGCTGAGATCAGACCTTCAGGTACCTTCAATATAGGTGCTGCTAACAGGTATATTAGAAAAACGGTAAAGAAAAACGCAATGATCTTTATGATTATTTCACCCTACTCCGGTAAAAATACAGAAGAAGTTCTACCTCAGGACCTCAGGATGGAAAAGCAAGAATATATGTACATAATCAACCCAAGAGGCTTTTATGAAACACATGATACAGAAATTATAGGTGTTTTTGGAAACGCTCTCATAATTAATGAAAATAAGATGCTTGATACCAATGTTAAATTTTATAGAAAATTTGGCATTGTTGCAAGAAATGTAATGAAGGAGAGAATACTGGTATCACTCATTTCCGATTATATTAACGGAAGGGAAAGTAACAGAGGTGCGTGATGAGGAAAAATGATATATCTATATACATATCTAACGTGCTTATACTTACACCAGCCATAGCATCTTTCATCTACATATTCCCGGTTGAGAGAATTTACTGGGAAGCGTGGGTCATCCTGCTTTTTGTAATACCATTTGTGAAGTATTTCTCACCCAAGGATTACAGATCAAAGGTATATCCATTTACCATGATTGTTATACTTGTATACATCCTCGTATCTGATCTCGTTTTACTAACACATGATTCATTTATTGGTTCAGGTCTTTTTAAATATCCAATTACTAGGGGAAACTTTACACCCTTTATGTTCACCCTTTCCACTGGTATAGTGTTTCCATTACTTTTTGAAGGGGTATTATCCAAAAAAACCTCAAGAACAGTTTCATACATGGTCGTTTCCACAACTTCCACCATATATATGCTCGCAACACTTACATTTGCATTTAATGTTTTCAAAGGATACAATTTTTATGACGTATATGAACTAACAGGAATTCTAATTTATCTAAATGTGTACCTGCTTATATATAAGGGATATGAATTCATAACCCTTCTATTACAGCCAAATCCATTTGTAATTGATCTATTAACAACAACCTTTATTGTTTCCATAGTGGGTTTCATCTTGAACCTTTATTTTTCCGAGGAAAACAGGGTAAAAAAATCACTTGAATATCTTGGTTACCCAATATTGACGGGGTCAATAGCCTCATTTATTCTGACATTTCTACTAATTTATTTGCCATATAGTATTTATTCTATATTCGTTACAACTTTAATTGCCATAATGGTTATGTTTTCCGTAAAACACTCTGATAGAAAAGGAAATTACCATCTAAAGATTATGGAAGATGATGGAAACAAGCAAAACAATTGAAGACGTTTATTATTACGATACTTCCCTGAACAGATTCATCCATGGATCGTTGAAAATTCAAAATGGAATAATTGCAGGAGTTGAAGAAACTCAAAATTCGGGTGATTGTAGCAGGTTCCTGATACCGGGCTTTATAAATACTCATTCTCATATTGCAATGAGCAGATTCAGGGGAAGATTGGATGATGTAAATCTTGAAAAGTTTCTGGAAAAGACGTTCAAGCTTGACAGTGAAAGAACTAAAGATGATATATTCCATTCCACTATTCGTGGAATTTATGAGTTACTTTCTAATGGTATAACTTCTTTCTTTGATCTTTACTACGATGAGGATATTATATGGGACGCATGCAACAAGATGGGTATAAGATCTTTTTTATCATGGAACACACTGGACAGAGAAATAACAACACAAAAGGGAGACCCTGTTGATAATGCAGAGAACTTTATAAGGGAATATAGTGGAAAAAGCAGTATTATATATCCTTCCATCGGTATTCAGGGAGTATACGTTGCATCTCTCGATACAATGAAGGCTGCAAATAATGTTTCTAAGAAATTTGATACAGTTCTTCACATGCATTTATCAGAAACCAGGAAGGAGGTTTATGAATTCTTGGACAAAACAGGGAAGCGTCCTGTGGAATTTCTTTCGGATAACGATCTTTTAAGTAAAAGACTTAATGCTGCCCACTGCGTATGGTTAAATGACCACGAGATTAGAGCGCTGGGAAAAAATGAAGTCAATGTTTCATGGAATTCCGAAAGCAATCTTAAACTTGGCACTGGAGGATTTCCACCAGTACCAGAATTGATGAATAATGGGGTTAATATTAGCATAGGAACAGACAGCAATGGTAGTAACAATTCCCTGAATATTCTTGAAACTGCAAAAACGGGAACTATTTCAATAAAGAATAGCAGATGGGACGCTGGCATACTAAACGCAACGGATGTTTTCAGGATGCTTACAGTCAATGGAGGAAGGGCATCTCACATTCCACATCTAGGTGAAATTAAGATTGGAGCTCCTGCCGATTTTAACATAATTGATGGTAACCACTTTTCATTACAGTCATCTGATCCAGACGTCATGATTAACCAGATAGTTTACAGCATGAATCCAGCTGCAATAACAGATACTGTGATCAATGGAAAATATATAAAGAAAGATGGAAAAATGAATTCAGATATTGAGAAGAATTACAGGGAATCTCTAAGATTCCTGAAAGCAGCATTCAAAGTTTGAGTCTATATTCCTGCAACCATCCAAGATCGCTCTCATAGAGCTTTCTTAAATCATTGAGTCCATAATAAAGAAGTGCCAGACGTTCAAGACCTAGACCCCACGCTATGACATTATATTCAAGACCCAGTGCCTTCGTCACCTCTGGTCGTATTAATCCAGAACCACCCATTTCAAGTTCTTTCCCATCTATCTGTACTACCACATCAAGGCTTGGTTCTGTGTATGGATAATAAGATGGGATCAACTCTATATGATCAAAACCCAGGGCAGAATAGAACTTTCTTAAATACCATTTAAGCGTACCAAGGTTTGCATTTCTGGCATGTATCGCCCCTTCAACCTGATGAAATTCTGCAAGATGTTTCCAGTCAACGCTTTCGTGCCTGAATACCTTATCAACAGAGAATACAGCTTTCTCCATTTTTGGAGTTCTGTGAAGTGATCTCATTGTACTGGCAGTTGTATGAGTCCTTAGCATAAGTTTCTCAGCCTCTTCAGGCTTCCACTTATATCCCCAGCCAGAATATCCTCTTATACCATTTTCATGGATTTTGCCAGCTCTCCTGAATAGAAGTCTGTCATCCTCATCAGGTTCTACTTTTTTCGTGGTTGATAAGAAGAAAGTATCCTGCATATCCCTGGCAGGATGATCCTGTGGAATGAAAAGAGCATCCATGTTCCATCCTGTAAATTCAACATAGGGATCTTTTAATTCCTCAAATCCCATAGATAAAAAGATTTCTCTCACGTCGTTGATAAGAACAGTTAATGGGTGAAGTCCATGTCTCGGTGTAACTTTCCCTGGCATGTTCAAGTCATAGGTTCTGAACCTTCTATTCTTCCATGTTCCATCCCTGATCATCTCAGCCGTAAGCTCCCCAATAGAATCTTCAGCATCTCGAATTGTTGATAATATTTCCTTACCTTCTTCGCTGATCTTTACTATTCGTGTGCTTCTAGTTCTTCTCTCAACGATACCACTCCGTTTTAAAATTGCATCTCTCTCCTCAGGATATTTCTCTAAAATTTCTTTATTGCCGGAATCTATTGATTTAAGCAGTTCCATTCTTTTCAATAATCTATCTTCTATCTCTTTAAAATTGTTTATCTCAATCTCTCCCTTATTGGGTTTTATTCCAAATTTTGCAAGCTGAGCAATTGCAATTTTAGATTCTTCTGGGCCAAGTATTGTCCTAACATCAGATAAACTTATTCTTTTCTTTGATTTAAGAACGGACAGTATTCTATACTCAGGAAACCCTTCCTCTAAGTATTTTCTTCCCTCACGCGTAAGCTCCAGTTCCTCACTATTTACTACCCTTGTGGAGACTAACCCTTTTTTTTCCAGCCATGAAATGGCTCCCCTTATATTTTCATTTGATAGTTTATCTATTACAATATCCTTCTCATTTATCTCTTTAATATCTTTTAGGTAAAGAAGAACAGCTGATTCCTGAGGACTGAGTTCCACAACCCAAAATGTAAATAAGCGTTAATAATTTTGCTACTATCCCGAGATCCTTTACTATGAACAATTCATGGCAAAATTATGTAATCAAGGAATGCATTTAGTTAACATTGAAAGACCTGGAAATAAGGGAGAATGTTTATATCTCAGACCTTTTTTGCATTTATTTATCTGATATATCCGCCGCAGTTATATCGGATCTTCATCTCGGGTTTGAAGAGGAAATGAATCTCAATGGCCTGTTCCTCCCAAAATTACAGAGAAATCATGTTGAGGACAAAGTCTCTCAGATAATTGAAAGATATAACCCTGAAAAGTTGATAATCAATGGGGATTTCAAACAGGAATTCAGGAGGAATTTGCCACAGGAATGGGATGATGTCATCCACTTCATAGATCGTTTTACTACAAAGACAGAGCTTATATTTGTCAGGGGAAATCATGATAACTATCTTCAATCTATTCTGAGTAAGAGGGGTATTCTGGAAGTAGATACATACGAGACTGAAAATTACTATATCTATCATGGTGATAAGGATCTATCCTATAGAAAATTCACCATACTGGGGCACGAACACCCATCAATAGTTTTAAGAGACAAAATAGGAGGTGTATATAAGATACCTGCCTTTGTGTACGATGATAAAAATCAGATAGCAATCACGCCAGCAATGAGTTTCTTTTCATCAGGAACTGACGTCACTCAATCACTCTTGAGTGACGAGCATTTCACTCCTGTTCTAAAGAATATAAAAGATAAAAACTTCAGGGGTTTTGGTATAACTGATGATTTTGGACTTGTTGACTTTGGTTTTCTTTATGATCTTCAGACGAAGAATAGAGTTCCCTATCGGTAAACTTCATGGCCGAATCCAGAAACTCCCTTACGCTTTCAGTTTTTCCTTCTCTAACCATCTTTTTGAGGGTGAGTGTTTCAGGAGCAAGAACCTTATTCACTATGGAATTTCCCAGTAGTTCAAGTGCCTCTCTTTCTTCTGTGCCGTTTTCGATAGCCCGGCTGAATTTTTCAATTTCATCACTCAGTATATCCTTCGATCTACTGTAAATGCTGGCAATATAGCCTTCAATTTCACCTTCTGCAAGCTTAGAGTAGATCTTTCTCAGTTCCCTATCAATAATGGTCTCGGCAACCTCTATATCCTTTTCTTTTCTTTTTCTGTTCTCCTGAAGAATCTGATTTGCCATCTCTAAATTGATCAGTTCAACATTTGGATTACTGTAACTTTCCTCAATATTTTTGGGGTTTGAAATATCTATAAACAGTAATTTTCTTGGAATTTTTTCAATGAGTTCCCTTGTGATCAATGGGGTTTTGGAGCTTGTGGCTGTCACAATTACGTGACACTCTTCAACTATATTTCCTATATCCAGAGTTTTCTTGAAATTTACCTTGAAAAGATGTGATAGTTCCGAGCCTGCTTCCTCATTCCTTCCATATATTGTGATCTTGACTGAAGGTTTCTTCTTTAAATATTTTACAACTGTGGCAGCCATTTTTCCAGTCCCAATTACACCGATAGTGCTACTATTCAGAAGACCTTTCTTTTCGATTTGCTCTATCATGATTGAGGGAATCGATACTTTTCCGTGTGATATTTCCGTAGTTTCCCTTACTTCCTTACCTACCTTCAACGCTTTTTGAAAAATCATGGAAAGGAATTTGTCGGTTCTACCCTGTTTGTGGGCCAGGTCAAATGCCTCCTTTATTTGTCTTAATATTTCCTGCTCTCCTATGGACATGGACTCCAGTCCAGAAGAAACCCGCAGAAGATGTCTTATTGCATGTTCATCTTTCAATAATTCTGCATTTTCCAATTCATTCTCTGAAAATTTCGCTTCATCATGAAAATAGATTTCCAGCCTATTACAGGTCCTGAGAATCACTCTCTTCTCAATGCCTTTAGAAGACAGCATTTTCTGAAGTTTGTCATCGTCTTCCTGTAACTTTATTTCTAATATATTATCTGCCATTCTGTAGTCCCATCTTATAACTTTGAGTTCAGAATTCAAAAGCATCACTCCCGGAGTTATTCATCGATATCCGTAAGTGATTTCTAACACGCAATTAAGTTTTATTTTATAATGGAGCTACCATATTATATATACGGTCTCCGCTTATCAAAAAAAGTATGTTGTCCTTAAAAGAATGAAATATATTCATCAATGAGAATCTCAATAGCTTAAAAAAAGTGGAACATCATGAATTTGGATAAATCATGGTTTATCTATAAGAGTTCAATTAGAGTGAATGAGTGATAAAGGATCTTCCTTTAGAACATTTACCAATCGCAGGGAACTACTGGAGAATATACTGAAGGATGATGAGATGGAGAAGGTAATTAATAAGAAAATTAATGATATCTCCAGCCTCCTGGCGCGTGGTTATCAGCTAAGAACAATATCTAAGAAACTGGGATTGGGGAAGAATGAACTGGACATTCTTTATGACTTTGCAAAGACAAGGAATAGCATAAGGCATAAGTATTCAAAATATGACCAGGTGTATATGGACACATATTCAGCTTCCTATTCTACACCAGAGAATGTTGCAATGTACAGGGCTGAGAGATTGAAAGATAAAAGCATACTGGATATTGGTTGCGGTGCCGGTATGGCTTCAATTTTTTTATCAATGTATTCTACAGTTAAGGGATTTGATACGAATGAAGAAAGGGTTCTAATGGCAAGGATAAACAACAAAAAATATGCTGGCAGGGCAATTTTTGAGAATGGTGATGGAACAAAACTGCAGCTAATGGAAAAAGAGTATGATACAATCTACTCAGACCCACTGAGGTCATCCAGTTCCCGGGAAAGGTCTTTGGAGGAGTTGCAGCCAAATCCTGATCATATCATGGACATTTACAGGGAAAAGGTGAGAGAATTTGTATTTGATCTACCCCCTTTTCTTCATCCAGAAAGGATTAAAAATATTCCTGGTACACTGGAGTACCTATCTGTGGATGGAGATATATCAAGGTTAACTCTTTACAGTAATAATGATAATAGAAGAATTTTTCAAGCCACTAGTCTGACACGTAACTTTTCATACATGTCCGACCGGAGGATGAAACCACAACTTGGAGACAGAGTAATGAACTACCTTTTTGTCCCAGACGCTTCACTTTTTTACTCAGGACTCCATGGAAACTACTGCAATGAGCTAGATCTTAAAATCATAAGTGAAGAGAAGAGAAAGGCATTATACACTGGAGATGAGTTAATCCAAAATTTTACCGGTGATATATATGAGGTGATTTCTGTCGTAGATCCAGATACTTTGGTAGAAACGCTGAAAACAAAGAATATTGGAAGGGTTATTCTCCGTTATGACTCACCAAATTATTATGAGGAGCAGAGTAAAATACAGAGTAACTTAAATGGTGATGATATATCATATATCTTCTCATTTAAGGAAAGAAGAATAGTATGCAGAAAAATCAATTGAATAGTTAGATAATAATTCTTAATAAGAGTGGAATTAATCTGGAACAAATGAATGGAAAGCGCTTGATCACATCTCTTATCCTCATATTGCTCATATCATCTCTATCTATGGTAGGTGTTTCCGAGGAGCATCATGTAACTGCAACAGACAGACCCACGACAACAATACACAATTATGTTGTTTTTCAATCTTGCTGTCTTCCTTCGAACATTAATTTTACTGTTCAGATCAACAATAAATCCTACGAGTCATCAAATTATTACCTGAATATATCATTACCCGATGGAACTTATCATTATACCATATCTCTTCCCTATGACTACACCTCAAATATCACCACAGGTAATATAATTCTAAAGCAATCAAATGTATATGTTCATTTCAAGGTCAGTTACAGATCCTATGATCTCGGCGAGATTGTATTAGTGAGTATTGTACTTAGCCTTGTTTCAATTCTGGTTTTCATAGTTTATTACATAAGAGTAACAAGGAAGTGATAAAGCTAGATATTGCCAAAAAATAAATAGAGTTTAGAGATTACCATCGAGATTGGGATGAAAACATATTTAAACGTAACATTTTCCAGCGAAGGAGCGAAACCATCTGAGATAATAAACAGACTGAGATCGCTGGGATTTAAACCGGTAATGGGGGACCATGATATGGTCTATGAATGGGCAAACAGTGCAACAGAAGAAGATTCTCTATGGTTCGCTGATAAAATACAGGCAACTCTGGAAGGATTTAAGGTACTGTTCCATATTGAAACACTCAGTGACTGATGTCAAATCTCCTAATATTGTTGCAATTCAAACAGGTTACGAGAACCTTACCTTTCTTTATTCTTAGCCTACAGTTGTGCTCATAGGGATATTTACAGTTTTTGCAATAGCTTCTTTTAATATTCTTTGATAATGTTATATCAAATCTGACCGAAAGTTTCTCTATCTGTTTCACTATTTCTGATTTAGGAACAACTGATTCACTATTCATCAGGTTATACAGGTAGTCTATTCTTTTCAGGGCAACATTTCTAGTCTCATTTTTATTGGGTTTCAATAAATACGTATAAATTGTAAGTTTATATTATTAATGCAAATGATCAAACTTTTGCTTCTTGACATCGATGGAACCATTACACAGAGGGATCAGAGCATATTACCGGAAACTCTAGTTGCACTCAGGAAGGTTGTTTTCTCAAATCCAGAAATGCACATATGTCTTGCAAGTGGAAACGTGCTTCCAGTAATGTTCGGAGTTAGAACTATTCTTGGGGTAGGGGAATCACTGGCAGGAGAAAATGGAGGGATTTTACTTTATAAACAGAGGATAACCTCATACTTTCAAAAGCAAAAAACAGTAGATGCTTATAAAGAAATTGAGAAAGACTTGGGTGCAGTTGAATTCATCACCAATCGATGGAGAGAGACTTCCATAAGTTTCATACTCGATGGGAGTTATGATTTTACAAAATATGAGAAGAAATATGATGTTGTGATTCAGGACAGTGGATTTGCAAAGCATATTCTGAACAAAGGTCAAAATAAGGGATTTATAGCAAGGGAGTTAATGAAGATTTACGCTGTTTCAAAAGATGAAACACTTGCCTGTGGTGATGGTGATAACGATGCCGATCTATTCGAAGTTGTCGGAATGAGCGGAACAATATCAAACGGAAGTAGGTCTGTTAAGGAAAGGGCTGAATACGTTTCAGAAAAAGCCTATGGAGACGGATTGATAGACATAATGAAACACTTCAGGCTACTTGAGGAGTGATCATATTGCCAAGACAATCCTCAATTATTTCCCTGTTTGATATGACTTTTTCTCCTCTAACGAAAACATTTCTTGGAAATACAACATCAAACCCATTAAACGGTGAGATTGGCAGTTTAGAATGAAGCCTATTCTCATTCAATTTCTCCATATCTGAAAAGTTAACGGACACAAAATCAGCTGAATACCCTTTCTCTATTTTCCCTTTTTTTATACCAAATAATTCTGCAGGCCTAGATGCACCTGTTTTTAAAAGAGTATCTAAAGATAGAATTTTCTTGTGAACGAGGGCGAGCATGAGAGGTACCCTCGTCTCAACCCCTATGATCCCTGATTTTCCAAATTGTATACTTTCTTTATCCTTCTCAAGGTGGGGTGCATGATCAGATGATAGCAAATCAAATTTACCATCAAGATACGCCTCTCTAGTTTTTTCCATTACAGCCTTTTCTCTTAAAGGTGGATTTACCTTCCCGTAGGCCCCAAGCTGCATTTCCTCATTAAGAAGAATATGATGTGGTGTAACCTCCATGAAAAACTTTTCTGGAAAACTTTGGGCATTCCCATAATCACTTATATGGGCTGCAATTTTGACACTGGTTTTTAGTTTTGATATGGTTCTAAGTGCCTCCATTTCGCATGAACTTGGCCTTGATAAATCGTGATCTATGAGAGTTTTAACCTCCCTTGCGCTATTCTTTCTCAGGCATTCAGCGGATTCTCCATGGAAAACAACTGGTCTGCTATATTTTTCTAAAAATTGATCATGTTCATAATCTCCAGTGAATGCGGTACTGTTTGTGCTTTCACCCATAAAAATTTTTAAACCAATGCTCTCCTTTGAAATCACGTCTCCATTGGTTCCATCATACAGTGAAAACAATCCATAGTCGGTGAAGGATCTGCCCTTCACAACAGCTTTCTTTCTGTCGAATTGATTGTAATCTCTTATGGGTATTGTGTTATTTGGCATATCCAGTACGGTCGTTGTACCTCCAAAAACGGAGGACATACTACCTGTATAAAAGTCCTCTTTATCAGTTTCCCCTGGATCCCTGAAGTGTACGTGGGCATCAAAGAAACCTGGAAGAATTGCTCCTTCAATTCTTTCTGTTTTTACAGATTTCTCAAATTTCCTCACATCTGTAATTACTCCGTTCTTAACATATACAAAAAGGTCCTGGAAAGTTCCGAAATAATAAAATTTTCCACTAAAAATCTTATCCTCCATCATACACCTCTTTTTTCACCATATATTATTTTATGCATCTGAAGCATAACTCTCACGTTTAACCTATTCTCTATGACTCTGTTAACAAGCCAGTCTGGTGGAGTTCCCCATGCAGGTTGAAGAATAACTTCACATTTCACAAGGTTGTTTTTTAGAAATTCCAGAGCAAATGAAAAATCAATTTCATTCTGTATTACCATTTTTATATAATCTAATTCCCTCAGCTTTTCAAGGTTTTCCTTTTTAAGGCTCCTTTCTTCACCAGATGAAGGTGTCTTCACATCCATATCAATTACAGTGCCATCATACTTGGTGAAAGGCTCAATATCTAGCGATCCACCAGTTTCAATGAGTATCTTCTTTCCCATTCCTGTAAGAGAAGAAACAAATTCTTTTGCATCTCTTTGAAGCAGTGGTTCTCCGCCAGTAAGGCATATCCAGTCTTCCCATACTTTGGAACATTCCTCAATAAGTGATCTAACTGGTTCTTCAGTCCCACCAGTAAAAGAATAAGTTGTGTCACACCATTTACACCTTAGATTACATAGATTTGTTCTTACGAAATACATTGGCACTCCCGTTAGGGTCCCTTCTCCCTGAATACTGTGAAATTTCTCTGTGATTAACATTTTTTCCTCAAATTTTTACTCTCTTCCCAGATGAAAGCAATCTGGTTGTCCCAAACTCAGTCATACCATTCAGTTGCTTCATATTAAAAACAGGACCATCCACACAAACCTGAAAACCATCTACTGAACAGGAGTCACATAATCCAATTCCACATTTCATACTTCTTTCCATTGAAAATTCTGCGTTGACATTCAATTTTTTTATTTTATCATATACTGCCTTCAGCATTTTTTCAGGTCCGCAAACATAGATCATGGAGAAATCTTCTGGGTTCACGGCTTCAATTCCATCAGTGACTATTCCTTTTATTCCCTTTTTTCCATCCTCTGTTACTTCAATCCTGTGATCCTCATCAAATTCATCAGAAAACAGAAGTTCATCGAATGTTCTAGAGGCAATGATTCCAGTTGCATTTCTATCGATAAGTGGTTTTAGCGAGGCCATACCTGAACCTCCTCCGATCAGCAACTTGTTTCCAGATGTACTGGAGAATGGTTTTCCGTAGGGTCCACGGAGAAATATCCACTCTCCTGCTTCAGTTTCTATCAATTTCTTGGTGCTATCCCCATATGCTTTTACCGTTATACATTTCTCATCTTCAGTTTGGGACAAGGACATAGGCACTTCTCCATAACCCGGAACCCAGACCATAACAAACTGACCGGGAAGAACCTTAACATTCCACTTAAAGTAAAGTGAAACGACTGTTGGTGTATTTTTCACCCTTTTTGTTATACGAATATGTTCCATCATCTCACAGCCACCCCAACAAGCTCCTTCAGGTTATTAATTCCATTGGATATCATATATTTCTCCAGATCCCCCGTAATTCTCATGAATATACTTCTACCGTACTTCATAAGAGCAGTTCCTATCTGGAACACAGATGCCCCGGCCATTATGTATTCAAGTGCATCAATGTAACTGGATATCCCACCAACGCCTATTATGTCAATCTCTGTTTCTTTCTTTACTTCGTAGACACATCTTAGTCCTACAGGTTTAATTGCTGTGCCGGACATTCCCCCATAACTGTTTGTGAGAATAGGTCTTCTTGCTTCAATATCAATGGCCATAGCCCTGACTGTATTAATCAAGACAAGGGCATCCGAGTCAGAAGCGGCTCTTGAAATCTCTGATATGGAGGTAACATTTGGACTGAGTTTGCTCCAGACCGGTATTTTAATGGTACCCTTCAGGGTTTTTACAATTTCTTTGACCAGAACCGGATCACTTCCAACTTCAGATCCGAAGCCCTGAACGTGCGGGCAGGAAAGATTAAGTTCTACAGCACTAACTCCAAAGTCCTGCATTTTTAGGGCCAATTTAAGGAAATCATCTGTATTTGAAGCAAAAATACTACCGATCACAGGTTTTTTTGCCGTAAGGGCAATCTTAATCTCCTCCTCAAACGAATCAATTCCTGGGTTAGGGAGACCCATTGCATTAATCAGATAGGTATCTTCAGGAACCACTACTGGTGAAAAATAGCCGTTTCTTTCTTCGGTACCTATGGATTTGGTAACTACTGCTCCGGCTCCATCCTCCAGAACTCTTTTCATTGTATATCCATTCTCATCAAGAATTCCAGATGCAAGTATGGCAGGTGATTCAAAACTAACTCCTCCTGTTTTAACGGCTAAGGAAACCATCTATCTCAGGACTTCATCATATTAGATTATTTTATTGTTTCATAAATTCTACAGAAAATATGTGTCATCACCTTATTTCAACGTTTAACCGAGAACTCTCGTTTTCTAAGAATAAATATTGAGTAATCTACCTGCGATTTTTCAGCAGTCTATTCTTAATTCTTCTGGAAAATTTTCAAGGGGAATAATATTTGGTCCCCTATTGAGAAATGGGCCATAATAGAAAAAGACTCCTGGAACATTGAATATTTTACATGATAGATACATATTTCCAGTCAGGCTATGAAACATGTGAGCCTTTTCACTATCTGAACATCGCATTACAAGTTCGTCTGTAACATCAAGGAATTTTTTTATAGTGTCTATTTCCAGAGTATCGTTTATAACCACTCTCGACGCGCCTGACACTATTATATCCATTAAATCATTTTCTTTATACGGATATGCCATCAAAGTAAATTCAATATATTTGGAAAGTTCATTATACATTTTGAAGTTAAAACGGTAATGTGTTATTGCATCAAGATCAACAACAAAAGCTTCGTCGTAAGGGACCTTTGCCAGTTCTTCCATGTCTTCCATGCCTTCGATTTTACCTCTGTTTATGATCAAACAATGCATGTTAAGTGTAAGTTTCTCCATAAGAAAATGTTTTCTATAAAATTTGAATGCCATCATCTCAGGAAACAGTTGTATTCACTTTTAAAGTGTGGAGATATTCCTGTCAAAGGAGATGATCTCTCAACCCTTACTTTACTCATACTCCTGTCAGTAAAGATGGCTGAAAGTTAAAATAATATGCATAATCTTTTCTAACAATAATGCTTCACATTTTTAGTTTTTCCAAAACAATTGTAAAAATAGTAGTACTGTTATCACTTATCATGATACTGTTTAACAGTAATAAATCTAAAATTTTTTCTGCCATATCCTTTATTCATCGTTTTAATTCAGATATTATAAATATATCCTATTTAAATACAAAACAAAACTATTTATTATGCTAATGTAATACATTATCAATGATGGATTTAGTTTCCTCCTATTATGCAAAGGCTGATAGAATTCTTGTGCCAATGGCAAAAGGGGAAAGTTCTAGAAGAGCTTTTGAGTTTGCCAGCGACTTTGCAAAGGTCTTTGGTTCAGAAATAACAGCACTTACAATAAAGGACGAATCCAAGGAAGTTACATGGAGTGACAAGGTTGCTGTAGTTATGCAGGCATACAAGGAATCAAGTCAAAAAGGACTAAAGGTTATTCCAAAGATCCAGAGCGCAAGAAATGTTAGGGAAGGTATAATTAGAGAAGCAAATTCGAAGAATTATGATCTTGTTCTGTTCAGTTCCAGATCAAGATCGGGGGTCTCAACTTCTCTATTTGGAGGTATAGGAGATTATCTAATCAAGCATTCAAAGAACACAACAGCATCTCTTTCTATTAAAAGGAGTACATATCCATACAGGAAAATTCTGGTACCAATGAGCGAGAGACTCAATACACGTAAATCAGTATACCTTGCTGCTATCATGGCAAAGGTTCTAAACGCTAAATTTTACCTCTGTGATATGAGATCGTTCGATAAAAAGAAAATTCATGGTTTTAAAACGCTGATGAACGCGGAGGTATGGAAGGAGCTTAAACTTGATTACGAAATTTCTGACATATACGGAAGCGATCTGAGAGATTCAGTTCTTCAAAGGATTTACTCCACATCTTCAGATTTTGTGGTGCTTGGTGTTAGACCTGATAGTTATTCAAATGTAAGAATAAATTCAGATATTAAAAAAATAATAAAGGATGCACCAATAGATTCAGTTTTAATTAAGAGATGAGCTTTGTAAGACATTATTATTCATAAGGAATATTATGATCTGTACATCAATGTACATTATGTTAACATAATACGAACCGAATATTGGGAAATTCTGTCTTTCAGTTGAATTGATTGTGTTGTTTAAGAAACTGCTCACGGGTTTTAATTTCAGAGTTACATTTACTGAACTTGCAAACGATACAATTGAATTTGCAACCCTCGGCTCTTCCAGTAATGCAGCTGATAGTGGGATATTAGGATCTAACCCAGAATCAGAATCCATTATTACTTCTCCTGGGATTTTAGAAACTGAAACGTTCTTGTTCATCTGCTCAAATTCCTGTAAATTTTTCTCCAACTGAAGTAGGGATGCATTTGTGTTTGGTGAGCAGCAGAGCGCTCCGGAGGATGATTGGTTAAAGTCTATAGCAGAAGGCCTGGGCTGGAAAAAGTATGATCTGTTAAAAGCCTGAGCAAGATAATAACTGCCGAAAACCTTTCCGTTAATCTTTATCTGATTACCATTCCCTGTTCCTGGATCAACCTTTTCAGTTATTAGTGCAGTTGCTGTTGGGATCACCAGTCCTAGAAGTACAAATATAATCACTGCAATTACAAGCGAGCCTCTAAATATCCTCAAAATTTCTTTCCAGTTTACCATAAAATACCCACCCCTAGAAGCAAATGATAGATCAGGCCGATAGCTATAAACGGCAGGACAACTCCCCCGAAACCGTAAATTGTGATATTTCTTTTTAAAAGCTCATCTACAGTTGAGGGCTTAAATCTTACCCCTCTTATGGCCAGTGGAATTAAAAGTGGAATTATTATTGTATTGAAAATTAAAGCAGAGGTTATGGCAAGCAGAGGATCAGTAAATCCAAGTATGTTTATGAATGAAAGTACCGGAAAAGCATAAAAAATTGCTGGTATTATTACAAAATATTTTGATATATCATTTGCAATACTAAATGTTGTTAGTGAACCTCTCGTTATGAGAATCTGCTTTCCTAAGAATATTACATCCATCAATTTCGTTGGATCATTATCCAGATCGATCATGTTTGCAGCGTCTTTTGCGGCCTGTGTTCCATTATTCATAGCAAGTCCCACATCTGCCAGAGCAAGTGCCGGAGCATCATTTGTACCATCTCCAACCATGGCCACCATTCTCTGCTGATTTTTTTCTGCTTCAACCTTCATGTATTTATCCTGAGGCTTACTATTTGCAACAAATTCATCGAGTCCCGCCTCTCTTGATATGTACTCTGCAGTAAGTTCGTTATCCCCAGTACACATAACGGTTTTGATATTCATCGTTTTCATGGTTTTAATTCTCTCATTTATCCATGGCTTTATGATATCATTGAATTCTATTGCTCCAATTACCTGACTGTCCAGTACAAGTACCATTGCTGTTCCCCCTCTACTTGAAATTTCGGCACATATGGCATCTATGAAATTGTCCTTTTGTCCCAGTATATCCCATATAGCATGGGGCGAACCCTTGTACAGCTTATGTCCTTCATAACTTATTCCACTGAACTTCGTTTCTGATGAGAAGGGAACGAATTCAGCATTATTTATCCTGTACTTTTCAAGTTCTCCATAACGTTCTGACACATATTTTACAAGGGAAATTCCCTCTCTCGTTTCATCTAAATATGAGCTCTGATAGCAGATCTTTGCCATTTCTTCTTCTGATATTCCTTTATTCGGATATATCTTGGAGGCATCACGTTCGCCCATTGTAATAGTACCGGTTTTATCTAGAATTATTGTATCAATATCACCAGCATTTTCTACTGCTCTTCCACTTTTGGCTATGATATTGAACTGAGAGACCTTATTAATGGCTGCCACACCCAAAGCAGGGAGTAGTGCACCAATAGTTGTTGGAATCAGTGTGATCAGAAGTACTACGAGAATGATCAGATTTACATGATCTAATAGAAAATCCCCAAGGGGAAATATTGATGATGTAACAACGATGAATACTAGGGTTAGTCCAGCCAGTAATATTGAAAGTGCTATTTCGTTTGGAGTTTTCTTTCTAACAGATCCTTCGACCATTTCAATCATCCTGTCCAGAAATGTTTCTCCCGGGTCTGCCGTAATTCTTATCTTAATACTTTCATCAAGAAAGGTTGTTGAACCGGTTACACTGTCGCCATTTACCTTGAATACGGCCTTCGATTCACCTGTAATTGCGGATTCATTGAAATATCCTCTGCCTTCGGCTATCTCACCATCAGTTGGTACCATTTCATTCTTCCTGACCTCTACAATCATGCCTTTCCTCAGTTCAGAAGAATCCACAATTTTCTCCGTTGTGCCATCTATTATTCTTCCGGTGGTTTCTTTTTTCATTTTTTTAAGTGTTGCCGTTATATTTCTGCTCTTTCCCTCTGCAAGTGCTTCCCCAAGAGTTGAAAAGAATATGGTAAGAAATAAGAGTACAACGACTGAAATATAGAAAGGTACATACTGCCCACTCATCTCGAGGTGATATGCCTGATGGAAGACAATGAGATATAATGAAAAAAGGAGGGCTATTTCTGTTATGAACATCACAGGATTCTTATATAGCTTCCGGGGATCAAATTCCTTAAGAGCATTTATAACTGCTTCAGCGTAACTGTTCATAAAACACCTCTAATAATAAGGGAAAACGTTCGTCCTCAGCTCAATAATGGTCCAACTGCAAGAATTGGGAAAAAGGAAAGCAATCCCAAAAGCAACATGGTGAAAAACAGCATCATACCAAACCAGAATGACCCAATATCAAACGTCCTCCCATACAGCACTTTCGGTTTTTTAGATGCAAAGGACTGAGCTATTACAAGCTGAAAAGCCATAATTGGGAATCTCCCCATTAGCATAATTATACCATCTATTATGTTAAAAAATGCAGTATTGGTAGCAAATCCACCCACCTCGGATCCATTATTTGAAGCAGCTGTGGCAAATTCATAAAGAAGTTGCGTTATTTGATCCGGTCTTGTGTTTACAAAGGAACTCATCAATATGGGTGACAAAAGCAGTACTATCCCCAATGGTACAATAATAATTAGTGGATGGGTGATAAGACTGTAAGTTGAATACTTCATTTCCTTCGCACTAACTTTGAGACTCATAATTTCTGGAAGTTTTCCTACCATTAGGGAAACTATGAACACTGTAAAAATAACGTACGAAAAAATATTCAAGATGCCCGTCCCAACTCCTCCAAGGGGATCGTTGAGGAGAAGGGGAAACAATATACCCAGAATACCAGCAGGTGTATAATCAATAAGAGCAGAATTAGCAGCACCCGTAGATGTAAGCGTAGCTCCTGTCGAAAATATGGAACTCTGGGAAATACCAATGGCAGTTTCCTTTCCTATGAAGTTGCCTCCATAGTTAAATCCGAGATTGGCCATTGCTGGAATTCCTGATATTTCTCCAAAGAAAGTCAGTAAGGCACTGAATATGAACAATGCAACTATAACTCCGTATATTACTCTTCCAAATTTTCTATTATTAAGTGCCTGACCCAGAGCAAATATTGAGCCAATCGGGATGATCGTAAATGAGACAACTTCAATTAGGTTGGAGATCCAATCTGGATTTTCAAATGGATACCCTGCATTGGCCCCGTAAAAACCTCCTCCGTTTGTTCCAATGTTTTTAATACCTTCTAAAGAGGCTACAGGTCCAATCGGTATATTCACCGTCATCTTTCCGAAAAATGGGTGGATTATGATGCTTGAATAGGTGGTGTCTGGAACTCCAACTATTATTAGTAATACGGTGGCAAGGAGTGAGAGTGGTAGGATTAAATCAAATATGGCGACTAAAAAGTCATGAAAGAAATTTCCAAGTTTTTTATCGTCATTCATGATTCCCCTGACGAAGGCCATTGAAGCTGCAAATCCTGTACCTGCAGAAAGAAACATCAGGCCAATTATAACCACAGTTAAATCCAAATATGTGAGTGTGGTTGGTGATGAGTAATGCTGCAGATTTGTATTCGTAAGAAAGCTTATAATCGTATTAAAGGTAAGACTTGGGGACATGACATCCTGACCAGGGGCTTTAAAAAAGTACCCCTGAAAAATTAAAAAAAGAAATGAAATAGTTCCTGCAACAAAATTAAAAATTATAAGTGATATAAAGTAACCCTTAAAGGAATATGTCTTGTTTCTATCTACACCTGCTACCTTTTCAATGAAACCTATAATCGGATCAGTATACTTCCGCAGTTTTGTATTTTCTCCTGTATAGAGTTTCTTGATATATGGTGCAATCATATAACCAAAGAAGCTTATGATTATGAGGTAGAGGGCAATAATTATAACACCCGAAACTATTCTATTATTAACAAAAAATGCCGACCAGAAATTTCCAGTCGCTGTAATGCCAGTACTCATATTTTCTCAGCTCGAATTATACTATAGAGCAAATATGCACAGCTAATCGCAACGACCAAAATAGGCACAATCAACCACTCTGTCTCTATGTACATTTCTATCTTCAATTAACGGGCTTATAATAAGTTTTTCAGAAAAACTTATGTAGTTAAATTGTAAAAACTGCAACTTAAAATTTGGGAATATTAACTATGGGCTTCAATATATATTATAAAGGTTTTACATTTTATAATCAACATTGTTTATTGTTGAGATAAAAATCAAAACCATCTTTTAAACCCCTGTTTAGGTCAAATCAAATCGTTGGTGCATATGGAAAAAAGAAAAATGTTCAATGGTAATATTTTAAAAATAAGGAATAGGGCCTTCAAGGATTCACTTTATAAACTAACCTCTAACCTACCTATTACAGAAAAAGAAAATACAATAATGTTTGACAAAAATTCTAAAAGTCATAGCTTCAGTTAAGGAAGTTACTCCTTTAGAGCAAATCTAAATTATCCCGGGACTCTACACCAAACAGTTTTTTAAATTCAAATATTTTAATTGCATCTTTAAATTTTAATTTGTTCAGGCTATCTTCTTTCCCATATAATAAGAATATCTTTCATATCCAAGTTTCATGAAATATTCCCTCACACCAACTCCACTTATAACCAGAATTTTTGATTCATTGAACTCTTCCCTGGTTATTCTTTCGGCTTCCTGAACCAGAGACTTCCCTAAACCTTTGTGCTGATAGTTGGAATTCTCGTGAGTGCCAATGGGAACAATATTTCCCACTACCCTAAGTTCACGTATCATACCTGTATTTTTGGTCTCATCAAGAAATGAGTCGTCCTTAATATGTCTCAGTCTGAGATACCCTGCAATGTCTTGCTTGCTATCCTCAATAGAAAGGAATATTTCTTTGGAATTACCGGCATCGTAATCTATCCTTTTCATTGAAAGTTCAAGACCTTTTTCAGAAATGAATCCCACTTCTCTGCCCCTAATCTCCATGCTTTTTACATTATTCTCTTTCAACTTCCTATCTACTATATTTCTGAGGTCGCTCCTCATAACTCCTGCATCAATGAATTTTACCGGTATATCTCTTTGCATTCTTTGAACTCTTATCCATGGTGGCATTTCCTTCATAAAATTAAAAATGAGTTCTGCAGCCTCTTCTGTTTCCATTGGTTTATATTCTCCATTTTTCCACATGTTGTAAAGTTTTGTTCCCTTAACAACCAGCGTTGGATATATTTTGAACATATCTGGTTTGAAATCACCTTCACCAATTATCTTTCTGAAGCTATTCAAATCATCTTCATAACTTGAACCATACATGCCAGGCATAAGATGATATACTATCTTTAGGCCAGCATCCCGTGAGAGTTTTGTTGATTGAATTATCTCACTGACTCCGTGTCCTCTATGATTAACCTTCAGCACTTCTTCATTTATTATCTGGACACCCAATTCTACCTTTGTTGTCCCATATGAAAGGGCCAATCTTATATCCTTTTCAAGAAACCAATCTGGTTTAGTCTCCACAGTTAAACCAATGCATCTCCTTTTGGCTTTTTCATTGAATTTAATACTTTCTTCAAGGGTTTGTGACTGGAATCCGTTCATTCCATCAAAGCATCCCTTTACGAAATACTCCTGGTATTCCTTTGATCTTGCTGTGAAAGTTCCACCCATTACAATAAGATCAACCTTGCTGGTATCATGCCCTATGGTTTCAAGTTGCTTCAGTCTGCCAAACGTGATGCTGAAAGGATCATAATTGTTCATTCTGCCTCTTAGTGCCGATGGTTCATAACCTGTATACGCCTGTGGAGAATTATTCTCCATTCCACCAGGGCAGAAGATGCATCTTCCATGAGGGCAGATCTCTGGAGAAGTCATTGCTGCTACAACTGCCACCCCTGAAATGGTTCTGGTTGGTTTCAGTCGTAAGAGATTTAAGTAATCTCCTTTCGCATAGCCTGAATTTAGAATTTCTGAATTAGATGGAACATGGTCTAGACCATATTTTTTAGAAAGCTTAACCTTCTGGTGCTGCAGGTCATCTCTGGTTTTTATTTCACCACTATCTATCTTCCCCAGAATGTCTTCGTAAATATTCATGTCTCAAAGAGATATAACAGAAAGGGATTTAAATTATTTTTATTAAAAATTGACTAAAATGATTCTATTTTTAATCCCTTATCTCCTTCTCAGCAAGATAGGCTGTTAGAAGCAATAGTCCAAGTGCAAGAATCGCCAGAGCACCAAGCCACTGTCCAACCTGAATCCACTGGGACCCTGTTAAATTACCATTTATAATAACCATTCTCATCGCCTCGGCAGACCATGAGACAGGGTTATAAGCAGCTACGCTTGAGAGCCAGGAAGCCATCATCGATGATGAGAACATTGCATAGCTAACGAACAGAAGTGGTAGGTTTACAAGGTTTACTATTCCAAATATTGAATTCATGTTGGTCATTCTGATAGCAATAACACTGAATATGGATGAGAAGATGAATGATACAAGGATTATGGCTGCAATAATAACGAGGGCGTCGAGAACTGTGAATCCATGCACAAATTTCAAGCCATTTGGTATTACGAGAGCTGCTAAAATTAAGATCAGTGCCTGAGGCATTACCCTTATTGTCGATGACAGAATCTTAGAGAAAACGATGGAACTTCTTCTAATTGGTGAAGAGAGAAATCTGCCCATCGGTCCTAATCTTCGGTCAAATATGATATTTGTTCCTGCGAACATAGCGGTAAAAAGTGAAGAAATCGTCAGTACACCTCCCACTATATATGTGATATAATTTGGGGCCCCACCAAGAATAAGTTCGCTTGCACCCGGGAAGAATTTAGTTATATCAAACGCACTGCCGAAAAGTGCAATCCAGAAGAATGGCTGTAATAGACCGGTAATAAAGAAGACGGGATTTCTGTACCACTTCTTTAATTCTCTAACTGTTAATGGTCCAAGCCCACTCATTTTCTCAGTCTCCTCATATTCATCATCATCTTTCGTGCATCTTCAGGGTCTTCCTTTCTTATGTCTTTCCCAGTGTATTCAAGGAAAACCTCATCAAGTGTCGGCTTTTGAACCGTTAGTTTCATTGTAGACAACTTGTTGGAAGATATGAAATTTATTATATCTGGAAGCGAATCATCTGAATTTGCTACTTTAATTCTTACAGTATTTATCCCAGAATCTGATGTATCAATAACACCGGGTATTGTCTTCATCTTCTCAGCCTCTTCTTTTTCCTTGAATGTTATAGTTACGATATCTCCATTGAGCGAAGACTTGAGTTCTGCTGGAGAACCCGTGACGAGAACCTTACCGTGATCAATTATAGAAACTCTGTCAGCAAGGGCATCAATTTCCTCCAGATAGTGAGATGTAAGAATTATAGTTACGTCCATTTCTTTCTGAATTTGCCTTACATAATCCCACATCTGTGTCCTTGTCTGGATATCAAGACCCAGTGTTGGTTCGTCGAGAAACAGTATCTTTGGGTTATGAACAAGCCCTACTATGAGTTCCAGCCTCTTCCTCATTCCTCCGGAGTAGGTTCTAACATACCTATTTGCGGCTTCTGTCATATCAACAAGTTCAAGTAGTTTTGGAATTCGTTCTTCATATTCTTCTTTGGATACATCATAAAACTGAGAAACCATCACTAAATTTTCTCTTCCTGTTAGGTCTTCATCTGCAGTAAGGTCCTGTGGAACGACACCAATAGTCTTTCTTACCATAAGGGAGTCTTTCCTTATATCATACCCTGCCACTATGGCAGTTCCTTTTGTGCAGGAAATCCTCGTTGTAAGCATATTGATTGTCGTTGTTTTTCCTGCTCCATTTGGTCCAAGAAGACCATATATTTCCCCATCTCCAATCTCAATGTTCAAGTCATCAACAGCCTTGATTTTCCCATTATATATTTTGCTCAGGTTATGAGTTTCAATTATGGATTTCATTCAATCTTCACTCTCCTTTATTTTTTCAAGAACAACCATTATCTTAGTTTTCATATCATTAATTTTTGAAGGATCAAAACGGGAATAATCAAAAGTTTCGATAATATACGTTAAGTTTGCAGTTGTCTCTTCCAGAATATCATTTACGTTTTCTGTGCCTATGAGATTTTTTACCATGTCATCGTACTTCTTCATCTCATTCCTTCCTTCTTCGGTAATGCTGTATCTTCCATCATTGTCCCTTTTCACGAAGCCTTTTTCTTCCATATGTGATAGGGCAGGATATACACTACCAGGACTTGGTCGCCATCTTCCATTTGATTTTCTGGACATTTCTTTAATAATATCAGCACCCTTCAAAGGGCCTTCCGAAATATTCCTCATTATCCAGTAATTTAACATTCCACCTTTCATGTCTTTATCAATATCGATTTACGATATATAAAACATTTTGAAAGTTTTAAGCTTATTATAATATTAAAAAATTAAATTGAAAAATCCTTCCACACTATTAGAATTTCTATGCATAAACATTCTTTTAGAGAAATTTCCCTATAAGAGTTACTTTTTAGTATGAGTCAGATTCACCTTTTAAGTAGGTTTACATTTCGTGGAAGAGTAAAAACAATAAGATTTATCTAGTTACAATCATATTACCAACCAAATAAATGAAACTAACTAAGCTGATATTCATCGCTGCCTTTTCGATCATATGTGTTTTTCTTATTGTTTCAGCGTCTAGCATATATGTATCTGCTGAAAATGATTTGAAAGACATAGAACTTTCATTTGTCAAACTTGAGATGACAAACGGAAAATTGACAGCAAGCATGGACGTTTCAGCCAGGAACACAAATGCTCTCCCCTCAACAGTTTCAATATTCAACAACAATCTCACAATAAACCCCTATAGCAGTTCAAATTCATTTTTTAACATTCCCATAAACATTACCTCTCTTACTGCTAAAGGATGGCCAACAGATTCTATTATCTATTATGCCAACGCAGTTATATCAGAGTTTCTAAATGGTGTAGGAGTTGCAACCCTTTCCAGGAATATCAGCACTCAGTTACCGTTCCTTTTCACAAACGTTTCCCTCGTTAAGAGTTCAAATAATAACACCTATACTTTATTCATCAACGATATGATTCCAATTGGGATATCAGTTATCAAAGTAGGAATGTATATGGGAGAAAAATTTCTCGGCAATCTTTCCTTCGCCAATCAATCAGGCAACATAAGTGGCAATCTTTCTCTTTCAGGGGTTCTAGATAACTCAAACTTACTGGGAAATCTAAGTTCTGTATTCTTTGATTTTCTTGGTGTAAAATTAAATTTAGCGCAATTCATGGGTAAAAATTGAACATCAGAATATCTGCCTGCCAAGAAATTTAGTATCATTCAATTTTTCAAAGATTAACTCTGAGCAAACTCTGCATTCTTTCACTTTGTTTACCTTTATTTTTTGTAATTCCATCAGTGTGGCAGAATAGAAATAGAAGTTTTCATCCTTAATACGATCCTGAAAATATCGTAACAGTAAAGAGGTTCCCATAACTGATACTGTACTTGGAACTGGAGGAGAAATCTGTTCCGCATGGCAGTTTAGAGGGATCATCCTCCTTCCACCTGTAAGGCAATTAAGGCAGGCAGTTTCACCTGGCACAATGAGCATGAATTCGCCAAAATATCCATAACTATTGGTCATTATCCATGGAATTTTCTTCATCACAGCATATTCGTTTATCAGTTCTCTGGTCAGAAATGAGTCAGTAGCTTCAAAGATCAGGTCACTATTTCCAAGTATGGCATTAATATTTGATGAATCTACATATTCTCTAACAAAGCTTAACTTCTTATTGATTGAACGAGTTTTGATTTTATTGTATACGGTTTCTGCTTTATTCATACCTAAATCATCCTCATCAAAGAGGGGCTGTCGTTGCAGGTTTGATTGTTCAACAGTGTCACCATCAATCAGTCTTATCTGTGCACCCAAAGAAGATAACAGCGTTGATGCAAGCTGTCCATTACCCCCAAGTCCTATTATGGAAATATTGACACCATTTAAGATTTCGTTCACTTAAAGAACATAGAAAAGTAATAAATATAGATTATTTCTAATGCAACAATGAAGGTAGCAGTAGTCAATAAGGTAGGCCAAAATTTGGATATCGAGGAAAGGGGTACGCCAGAGCCTGGTGCAAACGAAGTAGTTCTGAGA
Organism: Thermoplasmatales archaeon; assembly: GCA_027316895.1. Taxonomy (GTDB): domain Archaea; phylum Thermoplasmatota; class Thermoplasmata; order Thermoplasmatales; family Thermoplasmataceae; genus Cuniculiplasma. The sequence goes on from DAHVFT010000001.1 coordinate 549,485, forward strand.
CAGGATCTGACTGGTATTTGCTACAGGGATATTCTAACCCGGGATGGGTTCTTTCCTAGGCTTCACACTCCTATAGTTCCAGGTCATGAAGTTTCAGGAATAATCGAGAAAGTTGGTTCAGGTGTGGAATATTTTCAGGTTGGTGACAGGGTCACAAGTCTGATTTATGTTCCCTGTGGTCACTGTTATAACTGTGTTTCTGGAAACGAGAATCTGTGCACAAATAAGAAGACACTTGGAGAGAACATAGATGGTGCATACTCAAAATATGTTAGGTTAAATCAGAGAAGTCTAGTAAAGGTTCCCAAAGAGGTAACTTCAGAACTGGCAGCAATTTCAGCTTGCGTAACAGGAATGCTTGTAAATGCCCTGAAGAGGGTTGGTGGAATAACAGAAGGGAGCAGAGTCGTAATAACTGGAGCAGGAGGTGGAGTGGGGACACACGCCATCCAGATAGCAAAGGCATTTGGAGCAGAAGTTACTGCGGTTACAAGTTCGCAATGGAAAGTTGACTCTCTTTACAAGCTAGGTGCAGATCACGTCATATCTTCAGAGGGGGAGTTCAATAAGAAAGTAAAGGAAATATGGGCCGATGGGGCCAATATATCCCTGGAGAACACTGGAGATGCAACATTCAACGAAGCATTCAGATCACTTGGATTTGGAGGTAAAATGGTCGTTGTCGGCAATCTGAAACCATCCTCACCACCGCTACAGCTTGGAGTGCTTATACTGAAAGGAAACACAATTTCCGGTAATATATCGTCAACAAGAAAGGATATAATGGATGCACTTGAAATGTCGGCTAAGAAAAAGATCAAAGCTGTGGTTTCAGAAGAGATTTCAATAGACCAGATCAATGAAGCATATGAAAGGATAAAAGAGAAGAAAAATGTTGGCAGGGTATTTATAAAGTTCTAAATCAGTCAAAAATTAAGGGGAAACTATCAGGCAAGTGAGTTTATTTATACTCAACTGTTTTCCATTTCCATCTTTAGCATCCTCTGAAATTCAATGAAAACATTAGATTCGGTGTTCCTTACACTAAGGATGTCTCGAATCATTGAATCGACCGACAATTTATAATTAACAAATTTTTCAACGGTCTTCTTTACATCTTCTAATGCTCTCATCTCAATGGTTGGATCGATTCTATCCCATCTTTTTTCTATCCTGTTTATATTCACCTTGGTATCTCTCAGACTCAAATATGCAATTTCTGACTCTATCTGTTCCATATCTATTTTATTTTCAAGAGAAAATAGCTTTGCGTAAAGTGATAGCTGGTTCACATAGTCCCTGTTAACTTTTTTGGAAGTTTTAAAGTCCACAATAACTGTTTTCTCTGTATTTCCTTCAATGTACTTATACAATCCATCGATCCTGCCCTCAACAGTAATATTTGTCATAATATCCGGGAAAACGTTACTAACCTTTTGCTTGAATTTCATTTCAGAACCTAACCATTTACCCTTCTGTATTTCCCTTACGTATTTATCATAGGAAATGAAATTGCTCCACGTTCTGGTAAGCTTTTCGTCATTCATAATTGGTGGTGTCTCATGACTTTTTATATAATTTTCTATGTAGCTGTGAATATCACTTCCAAAGGTTAAGGCTGAAGATTTGGTCTGTATTCCTAGCACATATGACTCAACAAATTTATCCAGTTCCTTGACCCTCTCGAGCATGGTAAAACTCAGGTTATTCAATTTTTCCATTTTCTTTTTCAAATAATCCCTTATCCATGGTTTGAAATTAAGCTTCAATTTTTCTCTATCGGAAATATCCTTCATACTTACAAATTCATTATTTACTATCTTAGTTGTAAAGTCAATTTTTTTGCATGGTTCTAAATCATATCTCGTTGAAGATTTTTTCTCAGTTATAATATCAAGAGAATTCTTTGTTCTAGTAAGTGCAACAAAATCTATCCTGTTTTCCTCCTTTATTCTTTCGTCCCTACTGTAACTCAGATTATTGCTTTTCAGTATGGAATCTACGATAAGATCAATGGCACTTATATTCTTCTTCTCTGTGTATTTTGGAATGTATATAACGTGATCAAATTCAAGCCCCTTTGCCTTATGTACGGTAATTATACAGACCTTCTCTGAGATCTCATCAACACTATCCCTTGAATTCTCCTGAAGTATATACTTCTGGAGACTGGCGAGGGAGTATTCTTCTCCTGTTCCGAATCTATCAAGGAACATGGGAAGAGAGTCAAATACATCCTTGGCAGCCTCAAAGGCTGATTCGCCCAGAGCAATAGAATTTGGAATTATATAATCATTGAATAGCTGAAGAAGTTGATTCTTATGATTTCCATATTTTTCCCTTATATCTATTAACTCTCTGGGAAGAACCTTCTTCAGATCGTTTTCAAATCTCATTCTCTCTGCTATCTGAATACCATCGTATAATGGTATCCTGGAGTAAATTGAATAGATCATTCCAATTATGCTGTCAGAGGTTCCGTAAATCCCACCGATGAATTTTGAAATTTCCTCTCTCCACAGCTTCTCACCTTTCGTACCAGAAATCTTTTGATGTGAAATATTCTTTAATGTGAGAGAATCTGAAAGATCATTTGCCTGTTCATTAGTTCTAACAATAATACCTACGGATTCATCATTATTCTGCTTATTCAGAATTTCTGTTACTGCATCTATCAATTCACCCTTATCTTTCAGCCTGATAAGTGTAACCACCCCATCCTTTTCATTCATGCTCCTGAAATGGTCCAGCTCAGGTGACAGTTCTTCCGGTTCGTGAGTTCTGTAGAAGTTAATGCAATATTCAACAACATTTTTTGGCAATCTTCTGGTTCCATCTATGACCCTTTTTTCAAAATCTTTCCCGGACATCATATCTCTTAAGGCACGAACGTTACCACCCTGGAAACCAAAAATTGCCTGTTTCATGTCTCCAACAGCATACACATTCTCCCCAACCTGCTTTACCAGTTCATATTCTATTTCACTCATATCCTGAACTTCGTCAACAAAAACATACTGATATTTATTGAAGTGGGCCTTGGAATAATTTACAGCTCTTAAGAGAATATCGTTATAATCCATCTGAGATAAATTCTTTGAAGATTCGTAGTCACGGAATATATCTAGAAATCCCTCACATAAGATTTCCATTTCTTCCAGAGTGTAACCATTCACTCCATTACCATTGTTATACTCCATCCTTACATTTTTCTTAAGTTCCTCTATATGGACTTTATCTGGTAAAATAGCAAAACTTTTGAGGAACTTTATCGCATTCACAATTTGACCTACGTTTACTATTGCCGGATAATCTTTCGATAAAACTTCTCCATCATAATTCATTATCTGTCTTGTTTCAAGAGATTTTAATATCTGATATCTGAGGAATCTTTCAGGTATCAAGTCCCCACCTTCCATTCTATGATTTATTATACTTTGAGATAGGCTATGGAATGTATGAATGTCCGGCACCTTATACTTTGTATCCTTCATCTTAATTATAATCCTTCTTTCCATCTCATCTCTTGCCTTATTTGTGAACGTGAGGCATAAAATATTATCTGAATCTACTCCTTCTTGAAGAAGTTTTGAAACCTGATTTGAAAGGTCTTCAGTCTTACCAGACCCAGGATTTGCAGAAACAAGTATCCGTGATTTGCTCATCATATTTCATGATAGTAAGAATAACATTAAGGTTTTTGCCTGTAATATCCCTTCATTATCCACTATAATTTCTGATTTAGAAACAAGTACAGAGCTTAATTAATCAGATACTTTAACACGTTCAATTACGCATCATGAGTTGATTCAAAAGTTATAAATTAAACCTTTTATGATATTCATTTTCGCATTTTACATCTAATTCGTTGTAAAGATTAATTAAGATCGAGAATATAAGAATTTAATGAAGTTAGAATTCTCTAAATTTTTGAGTGGAAAAAATAAGGAGAAATTAGTCAAAAGGTCATATTCGATCTGTATGTTTTACCAAACAAATCATTCGGTTAACCAGATATTTTCTAGTAATAGTTTTATCTATTAATTGGTGGAACAATGGTCGAATCGAGGAAAGGAATTAGAGAAAGGATTCACAACATAAGGATCAAGAAATATGAATCCTATGAACCATCAATAGAAATTCGTGAAGTGGAATATAACAAGGATGACGGTACCCTTAATGTCTTTGTAACTCCGAAGCATAGAAAATATATTAAGAGCATGGAGGTCACAATAAGGGATTATAAACTTCGGGATAGAGTAGTAAAACTCAAAAAAATTAGAGACGAATTCAGATTATCATACAGACTGGACAATGAGAAAAAGTATAGTTTCTCCTTTTATTCGATTGCCAAAGATGGTAAATTCACTCGAATGGACATTGATATGGAAAAACTAAAAGAAAATATGAGAATAATAGGTATAGAAGAAAGTCATGCTCCTGAAGAAAATCAATCCATAAATAATGTAGTTAAGGAAAAGACCCTATCGTCTATGTCTACGGGATCTATATTCACACCTGTGAAAAGATCCTGGCCAACCTCATCACAGTATGCTCAGTCTTTGCAGAACCCAAACTTTTCTTTATCTAAAAATTATGATGAACTTAAAGGAATAACATTTGAGAAAAACCAGAATGTGAAGTATTCAAGTATTATTCAGGGAGCAGGTAATTTTGGTGTGGTCTTCAAATACAGGAGTAATGCTGGAGACTTTGCACTGAAATGCTTCACAAGAGGAAGTCCAAATATTCAACTCAGATATTATGAAGTTTCCAAAAAAATAAATGATTCACAAATTTCATTCCTTCTTGATTTTAAGTTCTACCAGGATGCATTAAGGGTGACACAACGACCGAAGGAGTATTTTCCAGCGGTGACTATGAAGTGGATCGAAGGAAAAACTCTTCATACTTTTATAAAAGAGAATTTAGCGAACCATGAAACATTTAAGGCAATCGGAAACAATCTCGTAAACTGTATCACGGAAATGCAGAACAATTTCATAGCACACGGTGACCTCTCGTGTGATAATATATTGATAGATACAGGTAATAATGTAAAACTTATTGACTATGACGGAATGTTTGTTCCAGCCCTTAAAAAACTTGGTTCAGAAGAGCTTGGACATGAATCATTCCAGCATCCAAGGAGGGGCAAATACTACGGAGAAAGACTTGATAATTTCTCTATACTCATAATATATACCTCATTGATCGCACTTTCAAAAAATCCGAAGTTATGGAAATATAATGGGGACGACCCCGATAAGCTTCTCTTTGATATTACTGATTTCGAATCTCCAGATCGCTCAAAAGCGTTAAGGGACGTTCAATCTGAAAGTCCAAAATTAAAGAAGCTGGTAAAACTAATAAATGAATACCTGGGGCAGCCTCCAGACTGGTCAGGTTTTGATCCTTCAACTCTTCTCAGAATGAGATAAGTATGGCTGAAAGGTCATCATTTTTTATGGTATTTTCGTTTCTCATATCATCAAAAAAAGTTCTGTCATTATAATGATCCCATAATAGTCCGAAACTATCTTCGCCTGACTCCATTATAAATTTTGACATGGCATCAGTCGCGAGTATTATCTCATTTCCTTTAATAATCTTAAATTTCTCCTGCTTAATATTTAATTTCTGTTCAAAGGGTTTATTGTTTAGGGGGAAACCATATCCAGACCAGACGAGACTTGGGTGAATACCAAATTGATCTGGGGAATTAAGTGGAAAACTTTTCATCTTGCCCTCATCAAAGATGAAAATACATGAATCTCCTATAGCATGAACAATTAAGCTTTCCATAGAACCAAATTCTGTACTAATACCCAAAAAAGTTGAATAGGCTCCTCGAACAGCCTTGTTTTTAACATTCCATTTAAGTCCTTTCCAGTTTATGCTCTCATACCACATCTTTCTGGAATCTCGAATAAATTGCCCTATGTCGTTTTTTATTTTCTCATCCCCATTGTTATTAACGAACTCGTTTGTCAGGGCAAAAGCCCACTGTCCTGAAAATATAGAATCACTTGCACCATCAGCTATGGCGAACTTTAGTTTTTCAAGATTTATACTCAGGGAATCCTCTGTCTCCTCAGGATTGTTTCCAGATTTAGAAAAATTAAAGGAGTGAACCTCCATCATTCTACCTTGTTATATACCACTCTTGTTCCAATGTCCAGAAGCTTTATCAATTCTTCAAGATTTGCGTTAAAAACATATGCTTTGGAACCACTTTCAACGTTTGAGAATTCCTCCTTTGCTATGGCAACCATTGGCTCTGGAACAACGCTTGTCATTGAAAACATTGTTCTTGCGTTCTTATCCTCAGGTATTTCTGTTTCATCCTTTGGAAAACTTATTGGTTTTTCATCCTTTTCGGAGAGATGGCAGTTCCACAATAGAACCTTCCCATCAGAAGTTTCCATGTTCATTATCTCTTCAGCAATGTCAGATGGATTCCCATCCGTTGCCCCACCATCACTAATATTTATGATAACCGGGGGAAAAGAATTCCCATGCTCTCCAATCCACTTCTCTGTCCATTCCTTAGCAATTGTTAGAGCTTTTACCATGGGAGTATCGTATGATGCGACAGGTTCAAACCAAACTGGAAACTCCGTTTCAATTGTTTCACCATCTATTTCCTCAGAATGTTTCTCCATTTTCAAAATATGACTCTCAAGTTCTGAAATTGATACAGGACTATCTCCAATCAAGCCCCGTGCATCTCCACTCTTGAATCCGTAACCAATTACTCCAACATCAAAATAAGGTCTTATGCCATCTGACTTTGTACATCTACTTATAACCTCATTCAACTGCCTGTTAATTGCATCTGAGGCCTCTTGGGCTTTTGATCTCTGTCCTCCTGCAATCTTTCTACTCATAGATCTTGACTGATCTAGGAGAAAAATGAAGAGCCCAGGATTTCTTCTGCTTATTTCTGCGTCATATGTCATTTACTTTCATTCCTTCATTAAATATAAAATTTATCAATGCTTCTTTTCAAATAATCCAAGAAACACTGCTACTAGAATTACTATATAACCTATAATGAAAATTCCAGGATATGCTATTATTCCTGCAACGGAAATTACAGCCATAGTTGTTAGACCAATTTCTTTCTTTCTTCTGCTAAGTTCGACGCCTATTATTCCAATAACACTGAAGAGTAAGTTATCAACTACAGCAGCCCCTGCACTCACCTTTCCAAAGAATGAAATATAGCTTGTAATGTCATGCAGCACAAACAGAATCAATGCTAGAACTATGTTTATGAGAGCTCCTATTATCCCTATTTTATAATAAAGCTTAAATGATGCCATGGTAGATTGATAATTTTAAGCTATTAAAATATATCATTTTTTTAATTCATACTTCTTTCCTCTCCATTCAATATGGGTTGATCTAACTCCAGTAATCATATTGATGAAATAGATAAATGGTAATACTATTGACGCTATTGTAACCATCATTATGTTCTGCTTCTCTCTAGAAACGTTAATGGCAATTGCCATTCCCCATGGAATGTATCCGAGAAGGAATAAGTTCCAGACAAAAATGGATAGTGGGATTAAGGCAATTACATATAATATTACTATACCATAAATCCCAATTCCTGCATAGAATGCGTTCTTACTGTGAGATATGCTTATGGCAATTTGCCTATTGGACCATTCCATGAAGGTTTTTCTATCCTCTCTAGTGTATACAACTGGTCTAGTATTATGAGCATAAGCAATCTTGAGATTTCTTTCCTTGCAAATGGATGTAATTGTGGAATCATCTGAAATGGAATTGGCAAACTTTTCAAAATTATCTGGAAAAATTAAATCATTCCTGAAGGCGACCGATCCTCCCCAAACAAATCTTGTCAATCTGAACTCCATCATGTTTATTCCAAGGTATCCCCATGTTTTTTTAATATAGTCCCATATATTTCCTCTGTCAGCAGGATCATAATAAGGATAAGTTGTGCTTGCACCTATATTTTTGTCCGCAAGAGGACCTAAAAGACTTTGCAGCCAGTTGGGTTTCACAAGTGTATCTGAATCCAAAATAGCAAAGTAATCACTTTCCTGATATTTTTTGAGAGCAGTTGCTATAGCACCAACTTTTCCGCTCCCGCTGTGACCGCTATCTGAAACTAAAATTTCTATATCATATTTTTTCAGCATCTGAACCGCAGGATCATCTAAATGATCAACAACAGCAACAATATTATACTGTTCGACTGTTTGATGTTTTATTGCATCTAAATTTTTTTCAAAATTAAGATCGACGCCCTTGCACGGAAATATAACGGTAACCTTTTTTAAAGCTATATTCTTCTGACTGGAACTTTGTCTTTTCCACCACACAACAAGATATATCCTTAGGGATAGAAATACTATAAGTACCAATATGATGAATGCCCAGAGTATTTTTATAATTTCAATGTCTTGAATCATCTATCTCACTAATGGGAACAGTTCTGCTTCCTCTAGTCCCTCTCATAGGTTCAGATTCCTTCCCGATCCTTTTTCCCCTCAATATATTAAATATATCAGAAAGAGAGAGAACAGAAAAGATTATTCCCGTGATCAGGGAAATGAAAAGAAAAATCTCTAGGAATATAATATAATAAGAGGTATGATAGACAACAACTGAGCTGGCAAAATTCATCAACATCGAGATAAGACCTATCATTATGGTAAAAACAAATAATCTGTTGATCTGACCAAATATTGGTTGCTTAAGGCTTTCTGGATGAAAGATCGGGATCATTGAGATCATCACAGTGTAAGCAGCCATCATAAGACCCATAATTGTTCCATAAAAAGTTAGGATCGACGAACTGGAATAGAAAGAAGCAATCTTCGAGGTTAAAAGAGTATCTGTTGGAATATATATCTTTCCTATATTGGTTGTCAGAAAAAAAGTAATAATAAATGACAGAATCACTACATTTCTCAACTTATAAAAGGAATCCAATCTACCCTTAAGCCTGACCTGAGCCATGGAATATTATAGTTATCCGGTATAAAATTTTTTATTAGAATATGGCTAAAAATTATGAAATTTTCAGAAAAATCTGAAAGTTGATTGATCTATAAGCTCTGTAAAACTTTCTAAATCTATCTCCCCATCTTTAAAATTTGCAACTAGTTCTGTCCATCTCACTTCAAAATCAAACGAAAGATTCTCACCTTTTACCGTAAAGAGCAAACGGGTAACTCTGTCTACATTCTCCTTGTCCGGGAAATCAATACTTTCTATTTCTTCGTTATTATCTGCATTTTTAACATATGTGTGGGAAATGTATTCAAAGGAAAAGTTATGAAGGGGAAAATTTCTTCGTTTCTGTATTGCAAGCATCCTCACAAAATATTCAATGATATTTCCAAAATCACCTTCTATCTTAGTCGGTTCTTGCATATATTTAAATCCCTATATGGTTTTTAAATTTTTTTAATTTTTCATATTAGATATACATTTCTTAAGAAAGAGCAATGCGTAAAAACTTTTTTTCCAAAATTTATTATGTTGTGATTGAATAAAAGAAATATGACGGATGATATTCCAGAGGTTAGAACAAAGCACCCTTACTTAATGTATGAAATGCTCAAGGAGACTCCAAAAGCTCTAAAAACTACTCTAAAAAATGTGATTGATGAAGAAATTGATTTCAGACGCGGTTCTGTAACTGTAACAGGAAACGGAACATCATATCATGCAGGAGTTCTTGGGTTTCAGTCTATTTCTGATGAAAATAAACCATGGAATCATATACAGTCATATGAACTTGAAAATTACAAAACGCCTGGAAATAATATTGTTGCATTCTCACATACCGGTAAAACGTATTCAACTGTCCAGTCAATAAGAAAATATCCAGAAAAATTCAGTGTCGGTGTGACTCATGATCAAAATTCTTCACTGGCGCAAATATCCAGCAAGAGTATAGTTATTCAGGAAAAGGATAAATCTCTATGTAACACAAAGGCATTTTTTGATAACTCTTTAGCGTCTCTTATAATCGCCAATAAGTATGAAAAATCAAAGTATGACTATGAAGGGTTTATTTCCATGATAGATAAGAATCTTATGAGGGCAGATATTGAGATGAACTCGATTGTTAAGGAAATCGGAAAGGTCAAAAATATTTTTGTGCTAGGGGCGGGGAACAATTTTATAGCCGCACGGGAAACTGCTCAAAAACTAAAGGAGGCAACACACATACATAGTGAAGGCATAGAACTGGAAGAATATAACCACGGTTGCACATCTGTTACAAATAAAGATACTCTGCTTATTAACATATGCAACCGCGAAGATACATCAAGGGTAGAACAAATAAACAGAGGAATAAAATATGTTGGAGCGAAATCTATAGGCATTGGTGGCCCAGGAGACTTTGAAATAGAACTTGATGTCAGAAATAGCTTTGAATTACCTATACAGGCAATAACTTATACCTATTTCCTTGCCTACCATCTTGCAGTTAAACTTGGAATCAATCCAGATATACTTAGATTCGACGAAAAAGACTATTATGATTTTGATATGGAAATATTTCCAGCCGGCCAGCACTAAGAGATTTTCTTATTGGCCTTTTCTATCTTATTCTCAATTTTCTTAAGTTGGAATGGGTCAGTAGGTTGCTTACTCTTAAGCATTTTATTTCTCAATTTTTCCCTCAGTTTATCATCCTTGCATAAATTCAGAACACTAATTTCGAATTTCTCAAGCTCTCTCATTTTTATCATGCCTCATATGGATAAGCTGAATTTATTTTTAACTCTCTGACTGAATTCTTTATATGTAGAATTTATTCTATTTTCAATATCGTCCTGACTATCTCCATATCCGTAGAATTCAATTATTAGAACTGGATTATTAAATTCAAAGGATTCTGGATGGGATTTAATATTTATTCCATTGTTCATAACGTCAAATACTTCTTTTATCAGTGGAGCAATGGCACTTTCCATTATCCCATTTACCCTTATTTCTTTGCTCATGTAAGCTTTTTTAGACACGCCCATATTTAGAAGGATTTGTGGTAACATAGATCTCATCTCCCTCGGCACGCCTGGAACAGAAAATATTATTTTTCCATCATATTTGAGAAACATGCCAGGTGCGGTACCGCCTTTATTTTCTATTATTTCTGCACCCAGTGGCATTTTCGCCATTTTTAATCTCTCTTCTGTCAATTCTAGTTTTAGAGATAGATATTTTGTCTTCAAAATATCCACTGCATGAGGATTCATTTCTAATGGTAATCTGAGGCATTTACTGATAGATTCAATAGAAATATCATCCATAGTTGGCCCAAGTCCGCCAGTTGTTATAATAACATCAACTTCATCTAATAAAAACTTCAATGATTTGCATATTTCATCTGTTTCATCCTTACACGCAATGTGATAAGCTACATTGAACCCGTTTGATGTGAGAAATGAGGATATTTCTGCTGAATTAGAATCAACAGTTCTTCCCTTAACAACTTCATTTCCAATGGAAATAACAGCTATATTCATACTCTCACTTCTAAATATTATTCAGATAGGAAACGTAGAACATGAGTGCGGACATCCCAACAAGCACCATCATGAATATGAGCATTTGTCTCTTTCTGTTTTCCAAGTTTATCTTTTAATGATTACTATTAATCTATTTAACTTTTACAAATTGAACGATTTAATTATAAATGGATAGGAACATATTTATTTTGTTAAGTTCATTACCTCTTGATCTTAATAGGTGTAGTAAAAGATGAACATAAGGAGATTAATTCTCGATGTTGGCAAGGGGATAAACAGGCCAACATTAATGGAACTTTCAGAGATAATTAGTTCGGTGAAGGGTGTAGAAGGAGTAAATATTATCGTTACTGATATGGACATAGAGACCATGGGTGTTAATATTACCATAGAAGGGAATAATATAAATTATGAACAGGTTCTAAAGGGTATTGAAGAAGTCGGAGCTGTAGTTCATTCAATAGATGAAATAGCAGTAGGCAGTAAACTAATTGAAAATATAAGGCGTGATGAGTGAACGAAGATGACTCTTTTGCTCTAAGCATAGGAGCAATAGACGGACTAATCACATCGCTGATGATAACAAGTAATGCAATAATAAGCAAATCTAACATCATGCTAGAGGCAGCCCTAAGGATCAGTTTAGGGTCAGCGGTTGTCGGAGCGGCAAGCTTCTTCGTTGCAGAATATGGAAGACTCAGGCAGGGAGAATACAGGATAGCTCATTTACTGAAACCATCATCAAATCCAGGTCAGAGCAAAACATCTGTAATGAGAAGAAATCTAAGTGATGCATTCAAGGGTGGTTCATTATCGTTTATCATGGGGTTTGTTGGAGCGGCAATTCCAATAGTAAGTTATTCATTACTGCATAGAGAAGGGATTTATTCTTTAACTTTCTCATATCTGGCATTAGGTATAATGGGGATATTTCTAGGGAAAAGTTCTGGAGGAAAAGCATCAAACTGGTTTATTTCTCTGGTTATACTGGGAGTTATAATGACCGTGGCTGGATATTACTTAAGAATAGTATCATAAAATAACAAATTGATGAAAAAGATAAACTAATCGAAGTAATACAGTGCAGGTGCATCGACTAGTACATCTTTTGTTACTGAGCGTCATTTATTTTCTCTCAATTATAATAGAGATAATTGAAGGCATAACCATTTTCTCCGGACAGATATATTACTTATTCTATTCAATCATAGGATTGATAGTATTAATGCCACTATTGGAATATATTTCATATAGAAAAATAAGCATTTTAAAGTTTTATCCTATAAGTATTTTCATTCTATCCACATTTTTAACCATTTTAATGGATTTCAACTATTTTCCTGCCCTTGCTCTTCAAATAATCGCACTCATATTTTCCATAAGGTACATTATGGATAATGACAGAATGAAGAAATATCATTTAGTTTACATAATTTATGGTTTTCTAATGCTTCTTCTTTCATCCCTTCTCAGGGTGATTTCATTTGAGAGATTATCTCAGGTTTTGATTTTTAACATAGGTGATGATATTAATGTTAAAGGGGTTCCATTTTTCTTCAGCAATGGGGTTGTGATAGCTGGAATGAGGTATTTCGTGTTTTCCTTCAGTTTTCAGTATATGATCATAATACTAATTTTGGGGTTCCTGCTTCTTGAAAATGCAAGAAAAATAATTCAAATATCAAAAGTCAAAAATCAGGGGAAAAGCAACTTACTCAATTTAACATCCATGAGCTTCTCTGTATTTTCGTGCCAATGTGAAACCGTCACATCCATAATCCCAGCCATTGGTGCTGAAATTCTCGGCATAATATCACTGCCCATAATAACAGAAAGTCTCATTCTTTCAATAGGAACATTCCTGTATCTTCATTTTGTCCAAAGGGAAAGATATGGAATATTTGGCAAACTTTGGAATTCAAAGAAAAAGAGAAAAGGCTTATTATTCATAGCCCTCCTGATAATGATTCTAAGTCCAATACTGATAACCTTTGGTGTCTATTTTGGGTTGCAAAGAAACCTCCTTTTCTATTTTGGAACTAATCTCGGTCTATTTGCGGTTTCATCCTTAATATTCACCCGTCTATTTAGTGAAATCAGGATTAGTATTGGTATATCAAAAGTGTTGTATGTTTTTTTGGCTCTTCTCACAATCTTTTTCATGGTTGTATGGTATGTTCCAGCAGTTCTTGATGTTGCAGTGAAGAACGGGTTAATCTTTTCAATCATGGGCCTGTTTTCAGTGCTTTCTGGTATTCTATTATCATTAATGCTAACACCAATTAATAAAATAGGGAGATCCATAATATATGAATACATAACTGGGATGTTTCCAGTAGTTTTTGTAATAGTACTTTATTATACTGTTATTACTTCAAGCCAGATTTGGCCAGCTTTCAGCATAACGAGTCAACTCATATTTGGTCTTGTGCTATTGGGAATAAGCCTTCCAATTATGTGGTTTTCCACTAATTATTCAATATATGGAAATTATATAGCGAACAAAGACACACACAGATAATGTACATAGTCTGTTTAAAACGAATTAAGCATTTATCATATGATGTTACAATTAGAAATGCGTAAATATTAAGTTCAAATTAAAGCCTATGCAAATTGAAATAGTTTCTGAAAATGGTAATCTTTTTCCAATTGCTTACGAAAATGGCTCTGTTAAGAAGGGAAAAAAGATTTCAAATCTAAATAAATTCTACAAGGAATTAAGTGAAAATATAAATTCTGCAGAATTTGTGCAGGGTGATACAAAAAGTTATACGAGTGTCATTCCAGTTAATCCTGGCAAAATTCTTTGTCCTGCTTTGAATTTCAAAAATCATTCCGCTGAAACTGAACAGAAAAGCCCTGAATTTCCATATTTTTTTCCAAAATTCTCCAATTCATTAATACCATTTAATGGAAAAATATTAAAACATGAAGGTATAAAACAGCTGGATTATGAGGGAGAAATAGCAGCAATAGTAGGAAAAAAGACGTCAAAAGCTTCAAGGAGTGAGGCTCAGAATTCCATAGTTGGTTTTGCGGTAGTGAACGACGTAAGTGCAAGAGATTATCAAAATCAATTTTCACCCAATTTAGGAAAGAACTGGATAATGGGAAAAGCCGCAGACACTTTTCTTCCTGTAAGCAAAACTGTGTTTATAGGAAAAGAAGAAGAATTTTCAATTAAGACTTTTGTGAATGGTGAAATTCGTCAGGATGGTAACACAAAAGACATGATATTCTCATTTGCAGATATGGTATCTTATATAAGCAAAAATATAACACTGGAACCTGGAGACATGATTCTCAGCGGTACACCAGCTGGTGTTGCAGCATCAGGTAAATACCCATATCTTGGGAAAGGGGATATGATAAGGATAGAATCAGAAAAAATTGGCAAACTTGAAAATGTTGTTGGATAAGATTTTTGTATATTTATCATTTAAATGATATTCGAGGAAAGCAAGGAAGAGCTGTTTCAGG
Source organism: Thermoplasmatales archaeon (assembly GCA_027316895.1). Classification (GTDB taxonomy): domain Archaea; phylum Thermoplasmatota; class Thermoplasmata; order Thermoplasmatales; family Thermoplasmataceae; genus Cuniculiplasma. Next base: position 564,499 of record DAHVFT010000001.1, read on the forward strand.
CTAAAATTCCATTCCCCATATTCATTCCTGAAAATGAAGAAATTAAATCATCTATCAGATTTTCATATAATGAACCTATTTCAGTCAGGATTGAAGTTGGATCAGACAGAGAAAGAATCTCAATCAAGGAATCATTCATGGACTGGTTCTATTATGGGTTTCCAAAAAACCATATGAAGAGTTCTGTTGAATATTATGGAAAGGAGACAGTACAAATAATGGACATAAACGGTGAAAAAAGTGTAATTTTTTCCGGACCAGATTATTTAGGCCGATCATCATCAACTGCTTTCTTTAATGGAACTATGCTTGAATTCAGGTACGAAGAAGGAATGGAAGATGCAGCTCTGAATGTGATTAGAGATATAAGGACTCATTCAGTCGGAGCAATAAACTTTATAGACAGTTCATTCCTTTGTAATTATCATTCAAATTTTCAGTGGTTTGAAAACGAGAGAATCGGAAGGCTCTCCTGGAAAAAACTATGGGGAGAGGGACTATGGAATTACTTTCCTGATTCCACTGGAGAATTCCAACATCTTCATAAAATCACAATCTTTAAAAATAGATTGAACGAATTTATGTGGGTTGATGTTTCCAGGAAGAATAGTGGCATTAAAAATTTAAGGTACAGATTTTCAAGAGGTGGAAATATTTTTAAACTATTGAAAAACAAGGATAATTCTTTCTATGGGGCTATTTCTGACATAGGACCTTATCTTTTTCAGAACGAAGATGAGAAATTCGTTTATACAGTTACAGTTCCCAGAATGAAAGAATTTGAAAAGAACTGTCAGAATTTTTTTTCACATATGGAAAATTTAAATTTCAGCCCATTTTTACCGTGATCAATGCCTTTCAGATATGATATTGGTATCTCCTCTGGGAAGAGAATTCAGGGAGAAGGTATAGAGATTGGGAATGGAGCTTCAGGTTATCCATATTTAATTAATGCCCGATCTCTGATGTTCCACACACTAATCACGGGTAGAACCGGAACTGGAAAATCCAATCTTCTATTAAATCTTTGCAAGAATATTCTTAAAGTAGAGAGTTCAAATATGATCGTAATAGACTTTCACGGTTCACTTTCAGACCATATTATTACAATGATAGATAACAAGAAACTGATCTATCTTGGGAGTTCACCAGATGGTAAAAGTGTTGTGAAAATGAATATATTAAAAGGTGCCTCCCAATCTTCTGTATCATTCTACCTTATACAGGAAATATTCTCCAGAGAATCTTCACTCTCAGGAGGAACATGGGGACCGAGATTACAAACCATATTCACTTCAGTACTGAGGGAAATATTACTAAGAGAGCCAGAAGCAACTTTAAGTGACTTCATGGACACACTTCTTTCAAAGGAGATGATGAAATCGCTTTCTGCCAGTTGCACCAAGGAAAGCAGAAAAGTGATAGAAAATCTTATATCAAAATGGCAGTCATGGATAGAATATAGCTCCAGTTCAATAAATAAGTTATATCCAATTTTAAGTGATCCTAAGATAAAATCACTGGTTTCGTCAAGAAATGAAAGCGTAGATATTATAAAGGAACTGACTGAAGGTGATAAAGTAGTTGTAATAGACGTGTCAAAGACAAGATTTTCTACAACTCAAGGCAAAATAATTTCTTCACTAATACTAAACAGAATCTGGACAGAAATCCTTAAAGAAGGAATAACTCCACAAACAATGATTGTAGCAGACGAGGCGCAGAATCTGAATTCTAGCGTACTGTCTGAGATTCTAAGTGAGGGAAGAAAATTTAACACCTACCTTACCGTAGCTTCTCAGTATCTGGATCAGTACGATCGATATACAAAGGGGTCTCTCCTTTCAAACTGTGGTTCGATTTACTCATTCAATGTATCTGAAAGGGACGCTATGGAAATCACTAACGTTATTACAAACAGAAAGAAGAAGACTGAAGCATTAAAATCTATACTGCTCGGAACACCACATAATGTAACACACTTTAATTTCCTTTCGAAAAGTGGAATAGAAGTGGATAGTTTTATCCCTTACTTAATTGATACAAAGGTAAACAAAATTGAAGTCGAATCTAGAGTAGGGGAAAGTTTAGATATGTATGGTAACGATACAGATGAGGAGCCAATGTCAGAGATTTTAACTCTGCCTGATCATACTTATTTATCAACATTTATGCTGCGGTTCCTTGAAAGTAGAGATATATTTCCAGAAAGAGAAAGAAAACTTAACAGTCTAAGACCAGATATTTTATTTTATTACAACAACCGGCCTGTTGTTGTCGAAATTGAAGTTTCAGATGTGGGGAAGTTTTCAAGGGTAGTTGAAAAAGCCGTAAATTACAGTTCTTTAAAATTGATTTTTCTATGTGGGAGAAATATGGGCAGAATACTGTATGAAAAATTTTGCAACAGAGACTCCATGCGAAATAGTCTTGAAAATCTGAAAATGAAAGGGTCTGGATCATATTATGATTACAGGAACATTCTAATATGTGAGGAAAGAAATGGTATTCTGTACTTAGTTGTAGGTGGAAAACTGGTAAGATTTTCAATAGATAAACTTGAAAATTACAGAACCTTCGTGGAACAGTCTGTCATGGGGTCATCTTTTATCGAGATCTGCATGAATGAAATGAGGAGAAAATCGGATTACATTCTTAGTATTGAGGAAATAAACAAATTATGGGATAAAGCACATTATGCTGAATCCTTTAATTTTAGGAATGAAAGCATTACAATATTTGATTTATATAAATAATTTAGTATAATTAATAGATAATTGACCTTATTAAGGTCAGAAATATATTTATAAGGCATTTGACATGTAAAATTATGATATCTGAAGAGGTAAATGAAAATAACTTCTATAAGAAGACATATGAGTTTGTAAAAAAGCATAGCGCCATAGACAATGAGTTCATAAACAGATTTGCAAAAGGTGATATTAGTGTAGAAGAATTTAAACGTTTTTCTGTGGAATTCTTCCACTTTACCAGGGAGTGGCCAGCAATTCTCTCAACCTTGCTGGTTAACACTCCAGATGAGTCAGATGCTGCTAACCTTACAACTATTCTCGTTTCAGAACTCGGTGATATGGATCCAACCAAGAGACATGAACTTTTATACAGAAAGTACCTTAGAAGTCTCAATATGGAACCCACATCCCTTGTTAAGGCTAAGCAACTACCAACAACAAAGGCTTGGCTAGACGGTATGAGAAACTATTTTTCATCAGATTACTATGAAGCACTTGGAGCAGAATTTGGCCTTGAAAATATGGCTATTCCAATGTGGGACAAAATACTTTCAGGATTCAAAATCTTCACGCAGAAACATCCTGAATTCAAGGGTGTTGACATAGAGTACTTCACATTTCACAGGGAACTTGAGGAACACCACGAAGAGGCAATGGAAGATGTTCTTGGAACTCACAAGAGTGATCCAGATGCAAGGGAGAAATTTTTCAAGGGAGCAAAAGGAATACTTGATCTGGAAAAGAATTTCTGGCTAGGCCTTTCGGATAAACACTAAAATAAAAATAATCAGGAAAATCTCAATCTTTATTTTTGTATGAACCTTTTGTCTATAAATGAGGTTTTGGAATTTATGTTCTTTTACAAAAGGCGAAAAACATTAAATTATATTGAGGTCTTTTCCAGTGTAGAAGATGAAAGTCTATTTTGTAAGACACGGTGAAACAGAGTGGAACCGGGAGGGAAGATGGCAGGGGAGTTTTGACATTGGTCTGTCGGAAGAAGGTAAAAAACAAGCTTTAGATGCTTCTTCGCAGTTTGAAAATAAGCCCATAGATGCCATATATTCAAGTGATCTCAAAAGGGCATATGAAACCGCACAATTCATTAGTGCTAGGACAGGATTAAAGAATATAATACGAGATCCAAGACTACGTGAAAGAAGACTGGGAAAGATAGAAGGTAAAACATCGTTGGAAGTATCACAGTTATTATCGATGAACATTAATCTTCTAGATATAATAGGCAAAGATCTACCTGTAGATGGAATGGAACCACTCAAGAGTCAGTTTGATAGAGCCAGCCAATTTATAAACGATCTTAGAAAAAGTGATTATAAAAATACGGTTGTGGTCTCACACGGGGTGACCATAGGAATAATGATCGAAATCATTACCGGAGAAGATTTTAGAATGAGAAAGATTGGAAATTGCGAAATTATTGAGGTAGTAGTTTAACATTACTTTAATAAATGGCACCAAGTGCCATGAATATAAGTGTTAAAACTGCAAAAGTAAGTTCCAGAGTCACGTATTTCTTAAGATCCTTTCCCTTTTCTGGATTAATATGCTTCGCAAGTCTCATCGCAAATCCCTCACCGAATATCACATATGATACGATGGCAAAAAGGATACCAATGGAAAGCAGTATACCACCTGTAGAATTAAAGCTAAAAGAAGCATGCAAATATCCAGTCAGGGCAGCCACTATAATACCTAATAATATGGCAAGACCACCCATCATTCTTGAAACATTACCGGAAACCATCAATCTACCAGCCCTTTCTTCAGAGGGAGAAGATAAATATGCTGAAACTGCCGTATAAAACCAGAATATCATAATTATCCACAGAACTCCAATAACTCCGTGTACTTCAGCGAGTGCCCTGAACGTTGTATCCATTTTAAATCAGATCTAAATCATGTCTAGCCTATTATAATTTTTTAATCTAAATATTTAGAATTTATTTCTTAAGCAAAGATAAAAAAAATCATTTTATTTTTTCAAACCAACAACAAGATGAGATACTGGATTAAACTAAATCTTAAATTAATCAACAAATACTGTCACACTTAAATTCATTCTAAGTCGCAAAAATGATATAGAGAGTTTTGACCTAAAAAATACAAATTTCTGAAAGTAACGCTGTACTCTGTTAAGTTTTGAGATTTACAAAAATGCGTTGGAATAAATTATGAGGTGGAATTCATTTTGCATTATGGCTTTCTATTTCTGGAATAATTTGGGGGAAAATTGTCTAAATTTCCACAATAGATTTAATATTTGTAAAACATACTACAATATGCAACACAGAAAAGACGGAAACTTCGTTATAGTGAAGCTAGATGAAGGGGAGGATATAATAAAATCACTGGAAAAGGTTCTGGTTGAAGAAAATATAAAGAACGGTTTTATAGTTTCAGGAATAGGAGCTGGAGTTGAGCTTGAGATTGGTTATCTGAGAGGAAAAACCTATGAGAGAGAAATATTCAGTCCGCCAATGGAAATCACATCATTTTCTGGAAGCATAACTGAGGGAGACCCAAAGATGCACATCCATATCAACGCAGCAGGACCTGATCATGTTACTTACGGTGGGCATCTTTTCAGTGGGAAAGCAAAACCTCTAATGGAAATATTACTATTTTCCTCAGAGTCAATAAAAATGACCAGGGAGTTAAAGGAAAGCAGTGGTATGAGAGAACTCAAGTTTCTCTGATCAGTTCCCTGATCAGTTCAAGATGCCAGGGTTCCCTATTCTTCAATTTAGAGTATATTTCATCTGCATCCTTTTCTTCAACACCATATTTGGAAAGACTTTCACTAAATCCAAGGGATGCTATAAATTCTTTTACCAGGAAATAAGCGTTTTCAGGATCCTCATCACTGACATTTTTTCCAGAAATTGTTGCTGCAATCTCTCTCATCGCCTCTGGAAACAGTGTGGAATAATGTTTCATAACAGCTGGTAGTGTTATGCAGGATGTAATTCCATGAGGAATCTCAAATCTTGATCCTACAACTTTGCCTATGTTATGGCTTATTCCCATAGGAGAGTCATAGACCTGCCAGTAGGAGTACCAGGATGCTATCTGACACTTCAATCTGGACTCCAGATCGTCAGATTCAAGATTATCAAATAGCAGTCGTATACCCTTTAATGCAGCGGTTCTAGAAATTTCCAGAAGATTTGGATGGATAATACTTTCAACGCAGTGATCCAAAGATCTTATGCCTGTAGATCTCCAGAGTCTTTCAGGGGTTTCAACAGTTATTTCTGGATCAAGTATTACTTCCTGAGGAGTGATCTTCTTATCTCTGATCCCATCCTTTTCTCCTCCTATGGTATATCCTGCGATGTGTGAAAATTCAGATGCAGATAATGTTGTTGGAACTGCAATATGCAGTGTTTCAATATCATAATAGTACTTTACCACCTTTGCAGCGTCAGTAACGCTTCCACCGCCAATCGAAAGTATTGAATCACAGTGATTGTTTCTGTAAACTTCCACAGCATGTTCTATTTCCTCCATTGGAGAATGCTGTGTTATCTGGTTCATGATGAAATAGTCTGTTCCAAGAATATTTAGGATTTTATTGAAACTTTTTGTTTTTGAAACTGAGTTACCAGTTATTATTAACAGTCTCTTCTTCCTTGTCTGGGTTAGAATAGAATTTATGTTTGAAACAGAGCCCTTTCCATATGTTACCCTGTTGATTGGAACATAATTAAATTCTTCTTTCACTGAAACCACGATTTTGAATAGTCTGGATCTTCAATTTCTTTTCCCTTCTTTGTAAGGAATAGGTGATCATAAGTTTCAATCATTACTGCAACCTCATCAGTTCCCTCCTTGCCAATGGCATTCTCCACTGCTCCTGGTTGTGGACCGTGAATTATTCCCCTTACATGAAGGGTAACAGAACCGGGCTCTATTCCTTTCCTGCTCATGAAGTTTCCTGAAGAATAGAAAAGGAATTCGTCCACATCTATATTATTGTGGTAATATGAAATAGGTATGCTTTTTGAATTGAAGTCAAATTTTCTGGGTAGAAATGTGCCTACCATCATTGACCTAGAAGAAAATGTTTCATGAACAGGTGGGGGCATATGGATCTTGCCAACTATGGGTGCCATTATATCTGTATTTATAGCATATGGGTAGAGATAGCCATCCCAGCCTTCCACATCAAGAGGATTATAATCCCTCTCTTCAATAACCATGTTGTTATCAAGTTCAACAAAAACCTGATAATTTCCAGTTTCGTCCTTTGGTTTCTGAAGTATTGGTACCCTTATGTTTCTTGTATAGTATGGCGATCCCTCTTTTATCTGACCATAAAGGTTTAGATATCTCCTGGGAAGGGTTATATCATCCTTAGACTGGAATATGAGAAAATAGGATTCTTTTGAACATTCTATTCTGAATGTAAGCCCCTTAGGTATGTAAATATAATCTCTCGGTCCAAATTCAATATCTCCCAGTACTGATATTAATTTTCCCTTTCCATTATGCACAAACAGAAGCATATCATATATTCCATTCCTGTAAAAGTCCATGGTATTCTTTTCAGGTTTTAATATCTGAACCTTGATCCGGTCATTCATTAGAATGGTTACTTTTCCATCTATAATCGTACCATTTCTTGGAATATCAGATGTTTTTAAATGTCTGTGTGAATACGGGGAATCATCAAGTGTCTCTTTCTGAATTTCCTTGCTAATGAATTTCTTCACTCTAGTAGGTTCGTGTATGTGGTAAAGGAGGCTATACGGTCCATCGAAACTCTCCTCACCAAACAACTCTTCTCTTCTCAATTTATTCCTATCCTCGTATGTGTGCCTGCTTTCAGGCATAACTCCCTGTTTTACATAAAATACCATTTCAACTCACCTCATTTTTTAAAATTCCTAAAGTTTCTGATCTTATTTCCACAATATCACCTGCCTGCAACCATCTTGTTTCAGGGTCATTCTTCTCAAAAAGGCATCCACCGGCCATAGTGCCTGTCATTAAAATATCACCTTTTTTCAGGCGGCTATCCATCGAGCAGTACTCAATCATTTGACCTATACTGAAGTACATGTCCTTCATATTAGATCTCGAAAACGGTACACCATTTACGCTGGAATCCACGTCTATATCGAATGTTTTTCCATTCCATTTTTTTGCTAGCTCATCTGTTGTGGTTATGTATGGACCTATGCTTGTTGCAAAATCCTTGGATTTAGATGGCCCAAGATTAAGAGCGGCCTCTTTCCTCCATAGGTCTCTTGCACTCCAATCATTCATTAGCGTCAATCCATAGACATATTCCAGAGCCCTATTCTTTTCTATATTCCTCCCATCCTTTCCAATTATTATTCCAATTTCAATTTCTAGATCCAGTTCTTTGGTAAAAGAGGGCTTCGCTATTTTTTCACCACTAGGTCTCAAAGCATCCTTGTTAGTATAATAATATATAGGAATCTGGTACCACAAAGGATTCATTTCCAAACCTCTATTTTTTCTGGAATTTCTTACATGTTCTTCAAACGTATAGAAATCTCTTACCTGATTAACATCTTTCAATGGAATCAGCAAATTGTAACTTTCATTTACTAAATGAAATTCTGAAATATTGTCCAGCAAGGTCTTGCTGTTTAAATCAAATATGGACAGGTTATTCTTATAAAGATAATCAGATATTAAATAAGTGTCATTTCCCATAAAAACAGCATACGAATCCGTTCCATGGTAAGAGATTCTACCTATCTTCATACTCATCTAATTAAAGATTTCCCCTTCTGGCCTGATCCTTTTCTATGGACTCAAAAAGTGCCTTGAAATTACCCTTTCCAAAAGACGTCGCACCTTTTCTCTGGATAATCTCATAGAAGAATGTGGGCCTATCACCGGTGGGTTTTGTGAAAATCTGAAGAAGATAACCATCATCATCCCGATCAATCAGAATATTGAGAGACTTCAGTGTGGCTATATCTTCATCTATTTTGCCAACTCTCTGTGCCAACTCATCATAATAAGAATCCGGGGCCGATTGGAACTGTATTCCCTCATTCTTCATTTTGGATACGGTTCCAATAATATCATCGGTATGAAGAGCTATATGCTGTACACCTGGCATATGATAATAGTCAAGATATTCCTGTATCTGTGATTTCTTCTTTCCTGGGGCAGGTTCATTTATCGGAAAAACTATCTTCCTGTTGTTATACTGAACAACTTTTGATCTGAGGGCGGTAAACTCTGTACTTATATCCTTATCATCAAAACTTATAAGTGGTTCGAATCCCATTCCATCAACGTAGTAATCTACCCAGCTATCCATTTTCTTATCCTCTACATTTCCAACTATGTGATCAAATCTCGTAATTCCACTTCCCTTTGTTTCAATCATTTCCACAGGTTCAAAATTTGGCGGTAACTTTGACTCAAATTCACCGTAATCTATTAGGGAGTGAACAGTTTCTCCGTAGGTAAATGCCTTGGCCTTATGAACAGTACCGTTTTCTGTTTTAATATCCTCCGCCTTCTCATAGTTTACAACTTTTCTTTCTCGTAAGTCATTAAGGGCATCATCGAGGCTGTTTACTCTGATGGCTATATCTTTCACACCGTCACCATGTAATTTAACGTGGTTTGATATAACAGAATCAGGATGAAGTGAATTTGTGACCATTACTTTCACCCTTCCCTGCTCCATAAGGTAAGATACTTTATCCCTCACCCCTGTCTCTGGTCCACTATAACCTATAATGTTAAAACCCAGTCCAAACTTGTGATAATACGCCCATTGTTTTGCAGATCCCACATAAAATTCAACATAGTCAACCCTATCCAGAGCCTTTTGTGTCATATCAGATAATAACAAGGAGAGTATATGAATATTTTCATAGCATATATTCTCTGAATACGCCTGTTACTCATTCTCACACAACTCGAAGTTTTTATATAAATTTTAATTAAGGTAATATAATTTAAATTGTAACTCATTACTTTTGTCAGGTGACGTAACTCCAAAAAAAGATAAAGTAGCATGAATCACTTCCAATAATCAAAACATTTTAATACAGATAAAATTTAAGTGTAACAAATGAAGGAAGTTATAACTGAAGATAGGGCAGTTTCTCCAATTATTGCTACAATATTGCTTATAGCCATAACTGTCGTTTTAGCTGCGACCCTTATCTCAATACTTTCAACATTTACAAATTCCTCCCACATAGAGGATATAGATTCTTCACTAAGTCTAAGTGGTGTGATGAACAATACAAAAACGAATTCTTATTATCTTAATATCTCGTCTACAAGCACTTCCCCATCACTATCGAAAATATTTGTAGAGATATTTGACGGTTCCAGGGTAATATATGATGGTTCACTTGCGCCTGGCACCCACGGTAATATAACTATATATACAACCACATCAACATTTTCTCCGCTTAATAATATTGAACTCACACTCAAGGGCAAATATAGTACAATTACAGAGGTAGAACTGATATACGCGAGTTCTGTATTTGCAACTGTAACTCCGGTGTGAAGATCATTTTTTCTGTGACTTCAAATAGTTCAGTATACTCTCGAAGTTAACACCATTAAGAACACAGGCTGCTGAGTTGCATAATGAGTATGTGTTTGATTTCAAAGAATCATCACGTTCAAAGTAAACACTGGAGTAGCCTTTGTCGGCAAGGTTTTCACGGATTTTAATCAAATCATCTATTTCATTGTAATTTCCCTTAAGGAGAATAGAATTCTTTCTTTCCATTTCGGTTTCCATTCTGAATGTGAAGTATGATGGGTATTTTGTTATATTCTCCACAGTTTCAGATGTAGATAAATTTATCAATTCATTGTACTGGCCTGCCATATTTGCATAGAGCTGTGTTCTCTCATAAACAGCAAACTGGGATGGAATGGAAGAGTCTTCCTGAGAATTCAGGGTACCAATGAACGCACTTCTGTTTTCATTCATTATGGTATCCCGCTCAGCATTTAGTTTAAGGTATAACTGGTCAGCGATCTCTTTTGCATTATCAATTGCCTGATTGTTTGCAGTAGAAAATCCGAATTTAAAGAAGCCCATTGAGAGGAATGCGTAATCTGATAGATAACCAGAAATAGTTTTCCCGCTTGGATAAATCAAATGAACACATCTACCATTCTTGACATATTTATTTGAGAGAAAATTGTATAGGTCCTCTGCATATTTTAAAAATCGTTTATCGTTGGTTGAAGAAAATGCTTCGCTTAGGGAATATAGAAGGAATCCATTAATGTCTCCACAAATCTTTGTATCTGTTTGAGGTGGAACCCGTCTCTCCCTTGCATTCTTCAGTTTACCAAGACTCTGTTTTATCACTTCATCCAGCCAGAAGAATCCATTTTTATTGAATCTGTCAGTATAATTCTTTTCATTCTCAACGTACAGAATATTTTTTCCATTGGACATTCCCTTTGGCTCTTCAATGTAGTTACCATCTTCACGTACATTGAAGGTTGATGCAAATTTAGTGTAGTCTTCTCCCAGCATTCTCATTAATTCTCCGGAGGTCCAGAGGTAGTATTTCCCCTCTACCCCCTCACTATCAGCATCTATGGCACTATAATAGCCACCCTCTGGAGATAACATTTTGTCCCTGAGGAACTCGATCTCTTCATTTATTATATCTATATATTGCTTCTTTGACGTTGCGGTGTATAGTTTAGATAATGCCATTATAAAATTTGCCTGATCATAGAGCATCTTTTCAAAGTGTGGGATCTTCCATCCAAAATCAGTGGCATACCTATGGATACCATTTCCCACATGGTCATAGATTCCACCCATTCTTATGGCTGCTGCAGTTGTTTCTGCCATTTCAAGGGCTTCATTTGCTTTGTATATATTGTAATAGTTAGAGAGGAAAGACATTATATGTGATGATGGAAATTTCATGTTTCTACCAAATCCACCATAACTCCTGTCAAATGAGCTTTTAAGCTGATTGTAAGCTAAAGTTTCCAGATTTTCATTTTTATAACTAGTGGCCTTTGGAATTTTGTTTACTGTTAATTTTTCATTCTCCTCTACCTTTCTAAATATTTCCTCAGGGCTATTAGTCCATAATTCATGAATACTGTTCAGAAGTTCTATTATTCCTATGGACCCATACCTTGACTCTCTTGGAATATATGTGAATGGAAAGACCGGCTTCAGGTCTGGAGTAAGAATTATATTCAGTGGCCATCCAGCATTACCCGCGACTCTGTTTGCAAAATCTATGAAATAAGCATCAACATCTGGCATCTCCTCCCGATCAACTTTGATACTTACATATTTTTCATTCATTACCTTTGCGACATCATCTCTGCTGAAGCTTTCTTTTTCCATCACATGACACCAGTGACAGGTGGAGTAGCCTATGCTTAGGAAGATGAGTTTATTATCTTTTTTGGCCTTTTCGAAAGCTTTCTTCGACCAAGGGTACCAGTCAACTGGGTTTGATGCATGTTGAATAAGATAAGGGCTTTCTTCATTTTTCAGATGATTCATGGTACTACTACTCATGTTAACCACATCAATCAAAGATTATTATTATTAATGTATTTTTACAGATTAAAAACATGATTTTTTCATGCAAAGCCTATTATGATTCTTTCTAGAATTCTATAATTATTTTCCTCTGGTTTTGAATCTTTCCTCAATTAGAGGTAACGGACTTTGATGTTATAACTAAGTTTTTCCAGATCGAGCATATTTAATGCCAGGTTAGAATTATGAACAGTATGTAATATGGAGGAATAAATTGCATGATTAAAAATAGAAAAAACATCGCCATACTGGTCAGGCATGGAGAGAGCCTGGCAAATGTTAGAAAAATTGTATCGGAGGATATAGATGGATTCCCCCTTACCGAATTGGGGGTTAAACAGGCAGTAAAAACTGGAAAATTGCTTGAGTCAATCTCCAGTAGTGTTAATTTATTTATATCAAGCCCAATCATTAGAGCAGTTCAAACTGGTCTTAACGTAATGAAGAGTATGGGTCTGGAAATGGATGTAATAAGGGATGATCTTCTTACAGAAACAAGATTTGGGAAATACAACAATATTAGCTTTAGCGAATTTCCTAAGTTTCATAAGAGGGAGTTCGGAATTGAAGCTTTTGAAGATAATGGTAAGAGAATGATGGAAGCCATAAAGAAATATCCCGGGATCAACATCTATTTCTCTCATGCATTGCCAATCAAGGCATTGATATGTAATATTATGGGGCTGGAGGAAGAAGATTCTGGCGGAATCCAGATAGAGAATTCATCAATTTCAGTAATAGACGTGGTGGAAAATAAGATTCTGTCAATAGGTTCTCATCATATTTCAGAGAGCCTTATCAATTTTATAAACTCCTGAACTGGCAATGACAAAAAACAATCCAGCAACAGTTCCTATTATAATTACAGTAGTAAACGATACCGGGAGCAAATAATTTCCTCTAAGAAATAGCAGGAGGGCACCCTCAAGAATTGCTCCAATTCCATTTCCAGAATACTGAAATGCATAAAATATCCCAAAGGATAGATTTCTTTCTCTATTGCTCAGGACCCCTGCCAGGAGAGGAATTATAACAATTTCATATATGGAAAAACCCGTGAAAAATGGTATTAAGGCTATCATATAAAGTATATAATTCAGGTGAAAAATGAGTCCTAAATAGACTGTGGTTATTCCAACAAAAATAAGAACTGAGGATAGGCCAATTACATTGAATTTTCTAATTCTATAAACACCCTCCGAAATTGTTACTGCTATTATGCCTGAAATAAGAACGCTAAGAAATAGAATGAGTCCATACTGAAATAAACCAAAATAGGGAACAGCATAAATTTGAACTGATAAAAATATCATGAAGCTAGCCGAAGAAAGCAGAAATGCACCAGTATATATGAGATAATCTTTGTGTTTAAGTATAGTTTCATTCATATGCTTTTGATTTACTGTGTGTTTTGTCTCTTTGATTCTGGTTATAATAAAAATTGCCCCTATCCCTAAAATTGCCGAGATCAGGAAGAAATTTCTTACCCCTATAAATGTGGCAATTAGTGGTGAAAAACCAATTCCTCCCATGAAAGCAAATCCTATTCCTATTCCTGTTATGGCCATTGCAGTATTCCTTCTGTCTTCAGGAACAGAGTCAATGGCCATAGATGTAATTGGGGTACTTATTGCCCCAAGCCCTGCGATAAATCTACCAGTTATAAGAAGCCATATATTATTTCCAGCATAACTCAATATGTTCCCGAGAATAAACAGAGATAATCCTAAATATATGTAATTCTTCCGTCCTATAATTCTTGATAAGTATCCACTTGGAATTTGCATCACTGCCATGGATATTTCATAAGATGCAAGAGCAAGTCCTATAAGTATACCATTTTGTGTAAATTTTGATGCATATACCCCAATTAATGGAATAACGAAGAAGATCCCTGTCAATCTTAAAAACTGCACCAGAGATAGTTCCGACAATGTTCTGTATTGGTCTTTATTTAACCTGGAAACCATTTTAATCTGAAAGAATCTTTACCTGATTTGATATTAACTCTGAAAGTTGCGAAACAAATTTCTCATCTTCCTTAGTGAATGCTCTGGGACTATCTGAATCAATATCAATTTCCCCAACTGGTGAGCCATTGGCTCTCACTGGAACAACAAGCTCAGATTTAGTTTCAACCGAACAGGCAAGGTATTTAGAATTTGAAGTTACGTCAGGCTCGTTTACAATGTTATTCTGAACAATGGCCTGACTGCAAAGCCCTTCTCCTATGGATATTTCTTCGTGAATTGTTGGTTTTCCAACATAGCTTTCTAGTATCAGCTTATTTTTTCTCAGTACATACACTCCAACCCAGTTGTATTTAGGATTATTTTCAGAAATATATTTGCAAAACTGATTAAGCATATCTCTAGCAGTCTTTATTCTTAAAGAATCTACATCTTCTATCTGCTTTTCAAAGCTTATAACCATGCCACTGTAATACCGATCGAATTATTAAATTTCATTTCTTCAGTATGAGTTTTATTTTCATTTAGCAACCCAGAATTTTATGGTAACGTAATATTCATGCATCTTCTATCTTACACAGGATTATGGTGATATTATCCCTACCGCCATTGTTAAAAGCTGCTTCTTTAAGGTCAGAAATAAGCTGATCAGTTGTCTTTTGCCTATTGCTTAAGATATTTGATATGAGCTCATCCGATACCATATCTGTCAGCCCATCTGAACTGAGAAGTAATATATCATTTTTATGAAGTTTAATTGAACCTGCATGTATTACAGGGATGTTGTCAACACCTATACAGGATGTTAAATAACCAGTAAAAGGTTCCCGATGCACCTCACTGAGTATCCTTAGTTTTTCATCAAAAAGCATTAACTCACTATCTCCGGAATTTGCAAAGGTAATATTTTGTTCATCGAGAACGAAAGTGGAAAGAGTGCTGGCCATATATTCAGAACTTTTCTTCTTTTTGTTTCTTGATAGCACATAGTCATTTGCTTCCAGCATGCACTTTTCGATTGAAGAAATAGATTTTGAGCTAAATGTCTCCGAATTTATTTCAATCAGCATTGTCTCCATAAAAATATTAACAGAGTCCCTGCTTGCAATTTCTCCATCAGACATGCCACCAACGCCATCAGCCAGGGCGGCTATCAAAAATTCTTTTTTATTGTGCCCAGTAAAAGATTCAATTCTTGCACTGTCTTCATTATTATTTCTTATGAGTCCTGTGTCAGTATCTATTGAATATTGAACCGTAAAAAAGTTGTTTTTGAATATCACTTTGAAATAATACTGATATAAATAATAAATCTTTATTGTTTTTCTCCATTCCTGTGAAAGATTGAAAGCATAGATGGGAAGTAGAATGTTCTAATGACAAATGTATCTATAACAAGTGATATTACAAAGGCAAGACCCAATTCTTCCAGGAATGCAACCGGAATAAATGCCAGTGATCCAAGCGAGATTGCAAGAATTAACCCAAGGGATGTAACTGTTTTTGCACTTCCAACCATTCCCTTTCTCAAACCCTCCTCGAAGTTTTCTTTTTTAACCTCTTCTATAATCCTTGAACTAATGAATACTGTGTAGTCATTTCCAAGACTAAATAGAATTATGAAGAGAATTATTGGGATTAGATATATTAGCTGTATATGCAGTAAATAGTTTGATATGAGGTAGAGAATAAACGTGCTCCAGGATATACTGAAGAATGTTCCTGTTATTGAAATGATTGGGTATCTCAACTTCCTGAAGGATGCAAGTAATATCAGGAAAATAGCAACCACTATAAATATCTCAAGTTCACCATAAGTTTTAACATTGGTTGATTGCTGATCAATTACAGAGGAAGTGATGCCCCCTACAATAAAAGAGTCGTTGGCTCTCATAGAACTCACTGTTGATATCGATTGACTTGAATAAGGAGAATTACTTAGGGAGACTATAAAAAGATAATATTTACCATTGTCAATTGCAAATGAACTTGATATGGAATTATTTGTAATTTTCATTCCACTGACATAAGGGCCATCCACGGAACTAACACCTTTGTATGATAAAATTTTTTTGGCTGTTTTCTCAAGTGTATTGATCTGCACATGAGTAAGATTCTCACTATTAAAATTGCTCTTGTAGATAATGTATGTAGGGAATATCACTCCATCTCCAAAATTATCTTCAATTTCATTTAGGCCATGAACAGAACTCAAAGATTGAGGAAGACCTGTATTAAAGTTGTACGTTGTTGGTGCAGTAAAGAAGAAATAACCACCGGCGGCACCAAGAATTATAATTACTGCAGCCACTGCAAACTTCTTACTTGAAGAAAATGAGGTTGTCTTATAAAATACAGATCTTCTGTGATGATTTTCCTCCAGTGGTTTTGAACCCAACTTCATTATAAGTCTCTTTGACAGAAGTTTCATTGCAACTGGAAGCAATGTAGTCTGAAGTATTACTGTATATATGATTGCCTGAAACAGAACGACTCCCCAGTCAAAGAAAGATGGAACAAGTGAGAAAGTCAACAGGGTTACTGCTACTGTTATACCGCTAATAATTACAGCTTTTCCAGCCCTGTTTATGGCTATATCTAGGGCTTCCTCATACTCCCTCCCTTCCCTTAACTCCTGCCTGTATCTTGCTATAAGGAATACGAGATAATCTGTTGAAACTCCAAGAATTACTGCTGTCAGTGTGTAATTTACAATAAAACTAACATTTCCTATCAGAAATCCTGTTATGTAAACTGAAACATAACCTAGCAAAAGTGAAATACCTACAAATATAAGTCCAAGAATAGAAGCCCAGTATGAAACAAGGGTTATGAAAATTGCAATTAGCAGAAATAAGAAAATGAGACCGAAGGCAAATCCAGACTTGGCAGTAACCTGAGCTGTTTGATAGGCAATTGCTCCATTTCCTGTTACTATGGCATCTTTCCCAAACAAACTGGCGGAATATTTGCTCAGGGTTGGATAGAATTCCTGTGCGGGAGAGGAGCCATTTTTGAATTCGTATCCCGAAGGAGTATTGAATTCGACTGATACAATGAATATTTTATGGTTTGGACTAACTGTCTGGTTAACTAGAAACCCTGGAGCATCCAGCAATGCAAAATTTGTTACATAACCATTCCCGGGATTACTAAAATTTATAACAGAATATACTAGATTCCATGTAATATGAAAACCCGTTAAATTACTAATATAGTATGCAGTAGCCTCACTCAGTGAAGTCGAATTACCGTAGGCATAGAAGTTTACATTCTTTAATATGTAGGATGTAACCGGCAACAGGTTAAAAGATGAGTTCTTAGCATCACAGATTATGGAATTCGCCACAATTTCCTCTCCATTTCCAGAATATTTATTAAAGGAAGATTTAACATTTGAAATGAAAGTTTTTTCATAGTTTGAACCATTGTATCCACTGGAATTTGCCGCTTGCTGAATACTATTTTCATTAAAACCTGATATTTTCCAATTAATATAGAAATTATAGGAAAATTTGTAAATCATAGAACTGTTGGTTCTGACACTCAAATAAGTTTGCATTATCTCACTACCAAAGGTCTTTACTGTAGTATTGTCTATATAATTTGAATAATCAGTATATGGGTCGGTTGTTTGATACACATTATTATCCGAATTTCTTATCATTCTTTCTAATTCAAACGTACTTTTGGCAAGTGTAGAATTGTAAATTGGATTTCCACTAACAACAATGGTTAATGACTGATGTGTTTTCTCTATTTGTGAGACTAGTTTTTGTGCCTGAGCAGATTCTGAACTGCTATTTGTTGATGTGGAGTTAGCATAGTTGAGGTATGAACTATAGTGAAGGACTGCAGGTATTGCAAGTAGAAGAACAATTATCCATACTATGATCACAACATTTTTTTTCGATAGCAAACTTTTTGCATTAATCACAGCAATTCATTATGTATGGGTAATTTAAAATTGGTTAAATTTTTTTTAACTTTTGATAAATTAATATTGGTAAGCTAACAAAATTATTGTTTATTTTCACAAAAAAATTAATTAACGTCAATTTTTAATAATAGTTAGAATTACTTGAATAATCATGGATACAGTTGATAAAAAAATTCTTTTCAGTCTCTTGAAAGATGGCAGGACGCCACAAAGGCAGATAGCGAAGGAGATAGGTATCTCAGCGCAAACTCTGAATTACAGAATGACAAAGATGATTGAGGATGGAATAATTGTTGGATTTATAGTCCATATAAATTCTAAAATACTTGGAAAAGTGGAGGCATTTGCTGCGTATGTATCAGATAAGGAAATTGACACCGGCTACTTTACAAGATTAAAATGTCTTGAAAAAATAACACTCTATGGTTTTGACGGAGATACAGTTGATGAGGTAGAAAAGAAAATAGAAGATGCATCATTAAAGTTAGGACAGCCAGTAATGAAATACAGACCAGAAATTAATTCATATTCTGGAAACTCAAAAAATATAGATTTTCAAATTATTGATCAGCTTAAGAAGACACCACGCGCAAAAATATCAGAGATTGCCAAAGCCCTAGATATGCCGGTAATAAGAATAAAGAGAAGATACAATTTCCTCAGAAAAAGCCATCTTGTTGCAGTAATGGCAAAGATCGATCTTTCAAAGACAGATGTTGTCATTTTCAGTATCTTCACAACAGATCAGGAAAAGATTGAACACATTCTGGAAGATGTGACAATTTTCAAGATAACGGATAACAACACGGGGGTTTTTATATGCTTTGCAGAAAATATGGTTAGCGCGAGGGCCCTGATAAACAGTTCAAGGGAAGCTGAGAAAAAAAGTGAAGTGATGGTTATATATGACTATGAGTTCATTCACTAAATAATATCTAAGATCACAACTTCAACCAGTCATAAAAGTAGTTTTTATCAAAACATTCCCAAGTAACAGAATGGGTTTGGAAAATCAATAAAAGTTAATTATGGAATTGCGATTAAACTTTGTGTTATCAAAGAGAGTAATTAATGTCTCTGAATCTGCCACTGTATCCACTTCTGCAAAGGCGGCCAAGATGACTGCCGAAGGAAGAAAAATTATAAATTTCGGGGTAGGAGAACCGGATTTTACGACGCCTGCTGGAGAGATAAACTATGCATTTGAAAAGGCAAAGGAGGGATTCACTCATTACACTCCGTCAAAGGGATATGTGGAATTGAGAACTAAGATATCTAAGAAGATCAATAATAATATTCACAGCCTGAATGCAGATAATATAATTGTAACTCCAACAAAATTTGCTATTAATCTAGCAGTAATGGCCATCGCAGATGAGGGAGATGAAATCATCATACCGGAGCCATATTTTCTTTCCTATCCTGAAATATGCAGGATTTACGGTGTAAAACCAGTGGAAGTTCCAACCAATGATGATTTTTCACTTAACCTTGAACGCATTGAAAATTCAATAACACCCAGAACGAGGGGCATAATCATATCAAATCCTGCAAATCCAACGGGAAAAGTTTTTTCGACCGACGAAATCAAGGCACTACAAAAGCTGTGCATAGATGAAGAAATCTACTTTATTCAGGATCAGATTTA
Organism: Thermoplasmatales archaeon; assembly: GCA_027316895.1. Lineage (GTDB taxonomy): Archaea > Thermoplasmatota > Thermoplasmata > Thermoplasmatales > Thermoplasmataceae > Cuniculiplasma. The sequence continues at coordinate 584,387 of DAHVFT010000001.1, forward strand.
TGAAGAACTTGTGTTTGATGGAAAAATTCAGGATATAGTAGAAATGGATCCAGAAATGAACCATACCATACTAATCAGTGGTTTCTCTAAAAGTTATGCAATGACAGGATGGCGGATAGGATATCTCGCTTCATCCAGAGAATTTATTGGTGCTGTAGATAAGTTGCAGCAGCAGACCATAACTTGCGCACCCTCTATCTCCCAAATGGCCGCCATATATGCGTTGGATGATGATGAGAGCCCTAAAGCCATGAAGGAGGTTTTCAGAAAGAGAAGAGAACTGGTTTACAATATGATTAGGGACATTAAAGGTCTGAATCTCATAAAACCAGAGGGAGCTTTTTACGTATTTCCATCATATGACTTAAATATATCATCTGTCGAATTCTGTAAGAAGATCCTTGATTCTAAGGGTCTACTACTCACACCGGGGTCGGCATTTGGAAAACAAGGAGAGGGTCATTTCAGAATTTCCTACGCGTTATCCGAAGATAAACTGAAGGAAGGAATCGCATTGCTGGCGAGCTTTATGGACGAGCAGAGTAAGATTTAAATGGGTTTGAGTTTCTTAATTGTTCCACTACTTATCACTGTTCTTGTTATTTTGGGAATCAGTTTATTTTTAACGTTTTTCAATTTTAGAGCAATTAGGCTATTTAGCCAAAAATATGAGGAAGATATTGAAAACTATAAGACAACTGTCAATGACTTCGAAGAAGATTTTACCATATCTCCTGATGATGAGATAGAAGAGGATGATGAAATAGAGAAAGAACACACCAGAGAAGAAGTAAAGCTAGAAATAGATAAGGATATGGAGAGACTCACAAACGAAATCAGAAAGAATGAGTTACTAATGGAAAAAATGGAAAAACACTATTCAACTCTGAGAAAAGTTTCTAAGGACATGATGGAAAGCATTATTCCCCCAACAAAATTTCAATCTTTTTCAGATACCTATGCACCAATACCACTGATCGATGAAAAACCACTATGGAATGATCTTGTTAGAAATCATATTCCGCCGGATCAGGGAAATCTTTACGAAATGTGGGGTAAATATGTTGAACTCACTGCGAAATATTCTCATCAGAAGGTCGAGTCCATAAAAGGTATACTGGATAAAATTTTTGGCAGGACAGAGTATCGGCGATTAGATCAACCTGATATCAACAATAGTGGAGAAACATACTACGCAGCGAAACCAGTGCTTCATATCCTGAATAATCTTTTCTTTAATGAACCAGAGATTCAATTTCTTCTAGAGGATGGAAAAAAGGAGAAAAAACTTGGGAGATCATCAACACTTCTGGTAAACAACGAAGAATTTATACATGGAAAAACGTCTGAAGTAATGGCATTTCAGTCAATGTTCAGGGAAATTCTTGATACGAAGAATTACTCCATATGCAAGGAGACTCAAAGACAGAAAGAGTTAAAAAGTGAAATAGACGACATTATTAAAAATATAAAGAAATTATTAAACTGGTTCATATTTGAGGAAGATAACATGATACAGTGTAAAATGCTGGAGTGAAAGAAATGTCAAGAGCATTCATTGTTGGAAGGTTTCAGCCATTTCATCTCGGTCATCTGGAAGTAATACAGGAGATTCTGAAAGATCATGAATCTGTGATTATTGGAATAGGAAGTGCACAGTATTCACACACCCTTCAAAACCCGTTCACAGCAGGAGAAAGGCATCTGATGATCTCAAACACTCTGGAAAGCAGGAAGATCTTTAACTTCTATATAATCCCAATAGAGGATGTAAATTCTAACCCGCTCTGGGTCGCACATGTAGAATCACTAACCCCACATTTCTCAAGTGTATATACAAATAATCCTCTGGTAAAAAGACTGTTCTACGAGAAAAAATACAATGTAAAATCAATGGAACTCATAAACAGGGTGGAATGGTCAGGTACCAGGATAAGAGATAGAATGATAAGGGGAGAGAACTGGGAAAGGGATGTTCCTGAAACGGTTTCGGAAATAATCAGGGAAATTGATGGTGTTGAAAGGCTAAGAGCACTTTCAGAGTCAGATGATCTCTAGGGTGAAAAAAAGAAATTATTCAGAATAAACCAATTTCTCAATTGTTTCCCTATCCTGTAATATCTGATCAATTATAACATATTCATCAACCTGATGAGCAACATCAGGGACGGTCGTGCTCCACACAACTGCATCATAACCAAGTCTTCTGAAGAAAGCTGCGCATGTGCCTCCCCCAATACCAACAACCTTTGGCTCTCCGCCTCTGCTTGATAACGCCTTCACCAATCTTGTAACGACTTCCGAATCCCTGGAAGTGGGTACAGGTGCCTGTTCTCTCTGTACAAACTCCATCTTAATCTTTGACTTATGTGTTCTTTCGAATTCAGAAATCTCTCTTGAAATATCATCCACTACACTATCCACATCATAGTTAGGTAGTATCCTGCAATCCATGTAAAATACTTCTTTTCCCGGAATCGTGTTTATATTGTCCACATTCTTTTCGTGCTTGGTCGGTTCAAACGTTGAATAGGGAAAGTTAAAAGTATCATCCTTATCGGTATATTTTGAATGGAGCATCTTATCTACTGATAGCATGAATTCCATTCCATCTCTTGCAGCGCTTATGGCGTTGCTTGGCATACTTGCATGGTACTGCCTACCATTAACTGTGAATTTTATCCAAACAATGCTTTTTTCGGCAATCTCCAGTTCCATTCCGTCCATTGAACCCGCATCAGGGACTATTATCAGGTCATCCTTCTTGAAAATATTCTTATCAAGTAGGTACTGTATCCCGTACACACTCCCAACCTCTTCGTCTGCAACAAACGCAAGGCCTAAATTCATTTTAAGTTTGGATTTATCAAGCTTCTTAAGAAGTAGAAGAGAAAGGAAAACTGCCTGTCCATCATCAGACGTACCGCGACCATATATTCTGTTGCCTTCAACTGTTGCCTGAAATGGTGGTCTTGTCCATAAATTCGGGTCACCATCCGGTACAGTATCTATATGGGAGACAAGCCAGAGAGTACGATCAAAATTTCCAACTTTCTCTATTACACTGGATCTTTTAAATCCCATCTTATCTTCAACATCATACCGTACTGAATCTTCATACCCAAGTTCCTTCAATATACTAACTAGAAGATCTGCCCTCTGCGATTCTCCCTGTCCACCAGAGGCCGGACTTATAGATTTTACTGGTATAATTCTTTTTGCAAGTTCAATTATAAACTCTTTTTCATCAGTTATATCTTTTAAGTTCATTATCACTAATTGTTGTTCTGTTAATAAACAATTACTCCTTTTAACTTATCATTATGTGCTTTTATTAGCAACACCTAGTATCATTAATGAATTAGTGCTGTTAATTATAGTGTAATCTGTTGAGTATTGTATTAAAGATATCAGATCTAAGATCTATACAAAAGTCAGATTAATAGTCTTCAAGCAAAATAACCAAATCTATCTTAGCGACTTGCAATAGTTAAATAATGACGAATTTATTTACAAGGGAATGGAGCATAAAAAGGAAGATTTCAGTGAATGGTACAATGAAATAATAGACATTTCCCAGCTCACCGATAAGAGATACCCTGTTAAGGGAATGAATGTTTGGATGCCTTATGGATATAGCCTCATGAAAAACACTGATGAAATGATCAGGACTAAGTTCTATGAAGATGAGTATGAGGAAGTGATGTTTCCTTCATTAATCTCAAGACCAATGTTTGAAATTGAATTCGAACACATAAAGGGCTTTGAAAAAGAACTATTCTGGATCACAAGGGGCGGAAGGGAATCTCTGGAAGAAGATCTGGCCATGAGACCCACAAGTGAGGCTGCAATTTATCCGATGCTAAAACTGTGGATACGGGATCATGCTGATCTACCAAAGAGAATCTTCCAGATTGTTCAGGTATATCGTTATGAAACAAAACATACCAGGCCGTTTATAAGATCAAGGGATATTCACTTCATAGAATGCCATACTGCCCATGATTCATACAAAGATGCAGAGGAACAGATGAACCTTTACAGGAGAGAGTGGGACTATTTCACAAAGAAACTCTGCCTTCCTTATATGGAGGTAAAGAGACCTGAGTGGGATAAGTTTCCAGGTGCTGTTTACACCATTGCATTTGATACGCTTATGCCTTCAGGCAGAACGCTTCAGATTGGAACAATTCATGAATACGGTAGTAATTTCTCTAAGAATTATGATGTGAAATTTGCAAAGGAGGATGGAACCAGTGAATATGTAAATCAGACAACATTCGGTATGAGTGAAAGATTGATAGCTGCGTTAATAGGGATTCACGGTGACGATAAGGGACTAATTCTTCCACCATTCGTGGCTCCTACGCAGGTAGTGATTGTTCCAATTACCTCTGCCGATTCAAATTTTGAATCTTTTGTAAGTGAAATTGAAAACTTAGTTAGGAATAGTGGATTTAGGGTATTAGTAGATAAAAACGACAACTATACTCCCGGCTATAAATTCAACCAGTGGGAAATGAAAGGTGTCCCTTTAAGAATAGAAATAGGTAAAAGAGAGGCAGAATCTAATTCAATTACCATATCCTTAAGAACAAGAAAAGGGAGAATAAAGCTGAATAAAGATGATATATCGCAGATAAAAAATTTGCTGGATGAGGTAGAAAGTGATCTTCTTAACAAAGCCCGGAAGATCCTCTCAGATGGAATAGAGGGGATTAAAACTAGCGGACAGGAATCAAGCATTAAGACTTTTATTCTATGTGATAATGAAAAATGTGCCAGGTCCATAGAGGCAAAAACCGAGCTAGATATGATGGGACATATACTGAATTATGGGTCAAAAGGTAAATGTGAGGTTTGTGGAAATGAAGGGAGAACTGCCCTCTTCTCTAGGCCATACTGAGCATACTCCAATTGTTTTTTTTGATATGGATGGGGTTCTCACAGTAGAGAAAAGTAGCTGGAACTATGTCCATTCAAAATTTGGGGTTGATAATGATTTTAACTATTCTCTTTTCAGGACCGGAAAGATAGATTACCACGAATTTATGAGACGGGATATTAATCTGTGGATACAGGAAATGGGTGAGGTAAAGGTCAGCCAAATAAGGGAAATCCTTGATGAAATAGAATTGTTTCCAGGAGCCGTTGAGGCAACTCAAACACTCAGCGCTGAGGGGTTTCACCTGGTAATAGTATCAGGTGGATTAATGTGGCTTGCAGAAAGGGTTGGAAAACTTACAGGAATAAGTGATATTTATGCAAATGTGATTTTATCGCTTGGTGGAATGGTTCTTCCCGATGGGAGAGCCCTGGTTGACCCGAAGAGGAAGGATATAGTTGTGAATAACGTGATAAATACATATAAACCAGATTACTCAATTTCAGTAGGAGACTCTCCAGATGATGAAAAGATGTTTATGGTTACTGACTATTCCATAAGCATGAATAATGAGCCTGGTTTTATTAACGCAAGGGGTTTTGATCTGAAAACAGATAATCTTCAATCATGTGCTGATCTCATTCTAGGGATCAGGGATCAGAGAAATGAAATCACCTGAAATAAGAAGGGAAGAGAAACTTCCCTTTGGGATTGGGTGCATTGATCAGTTTCTTGAGGGAGGCATTGATCCTGGCGTAATCACACAGATATATGGTGAGGGCGGTTCCGGGAAGACAAACATGGCACTTCAGCTCACAGTTTCTGCTCTGTCCAGAGGTGAAAGGGTCATATATGTTGATACAGAGGGATTTTCAAGCAACAGGTTTCTGCAAATATGCGGGGGAAATCAGGAATATTCTAACAATCTTATTCTGTTTACACCCGAGAACATAGGGGAGCAGGAGGTCTGTCTCATAAAGGCCGAGAGAATGATGCAGAATTCAAAAGACGTAAAACTTCTTGTGATTGATTCAATGACTGCCCTGCTTAGAATCGAAAGAGATGAAAATCTTAAAAATCAGGGTCTATCAAGAGATATATCAATCATAAACACCATATGTAATAAGTATAAAATTCCAGTATTCATAACAAATCAGATATATTTTGATGTTGAGGAAAACCAGATAACTCCCTATGGTGGTTATTTACTGAACCATTTCTCAAAAACCATACTGTCAATTAAACGAACAAGGGGAACCGGGAGAGAGTTGAAAATAGTAAAACATAGATCCATTCAGGATGGTAAATCTGTTGAAATATTTGTCAACAGCACAGGTCTTTCATGCACAGAAGGATAAATTTAGTCTGGATGGTTTCAAAAAGATTTACATACTGGCACACATATGGAAGTATATGGGAGTTAATCTTGAGCCCATTCTGATAAAGCACAAAACTCACATTAAGGATTTCTCAAACAATACTGTTTCAGTGGATGCCTATAACCAAATTTACCAGTTTTTGAGTGCCATAAGGCAACCTGACGGAACACCGCTTATGGATTCATCTGGAAGAGTTACCTCTCATTTAAGTGGTCTTTTCTACAGGACAATTTCCCTTATGGAAGAGGGGCTGAAGCCTGTATATGTTTTTGATGGCAAACCTTCTCCAATGAAACTCAGGACTCTTGAGGAAAGAAAGGCAATAAAGGAAAATTCAGAAAGAGAACTGGAAAAGGCAATAATGACTTCAGATAGGGAAAAAATTGCAAGAATGAAGAGAAGGATAAATCATATTACAAAGGACATGATAGATGAAAGTAAGCAGCTTCTTACCTATATGGGATTGCCATATGTACAGGCTCCTTCTGAGGGTGAATGCCAGGCTTCTTACATGAGTTCCACAGGAAAAGTTAATGCAGTTATCTCACAGGATTATGACTGTCTACTATTTGGTGCAAGAGAAGTTCTAAGAAATTTCACCATATATGGTAAGAGAAGAGTTTCAAGCAGAAACATTTACGTAACAGTAGATCCTGAATACATCGATCTAAAGGAAAACCTATCAAATATGAATATTACAAGAAGTCAGCTTGTGGATATTGCCATAATGGTTGGAACAGATTTCAACAGTGGAGTTGAAAGGGTTGGATCAAAGACAGCACTGAACCTGATCCAGAGATACGGGAATCTAGAAGAAGTAATCAGGGAGAAGGGATACAGGATACCCCAGTACGAAGATGTAAGAAAGCTATTTCTTGAGCCTGAAGTTACAGACGATTTTAACGTAACCTTTGGTAAACCTGAGGAGGAAAAGATATATTCATTCCTTTGCGATCTTCACAACTTCGGAGAAAACAGGGTAAGGCCATTTATAGATAAGCTGAAAATAAGTCTCCAGAAGAGCAATCAATCCAGTCTTGATTCATTTTTCTAAATAATCTCTCAACACTGCAAAGGGCTTCATCATTTTAGACAGGTTATCTGTCACGGATTCTTTAAGGTCCATTGGGTGTATCGCTCCCGATTTATATGTGGATTCAAGCGAAATGAAATCTGTAAATGTTATATCTCCCCCTTTTTTCTCAGGTCTATGTATTGTTACCTCTTTCATTGAAGGAAATATGATTATCTTCATGATATCCATTACCGGATTTCCTTCAGCTATTCCCATGGGGCAAAATGAATTTTTTATTTTTCTTTTAACGTCTTCTTCTGAATCAGTCATGAGGATGGCACTTTCAGGATCACTTTTCGACATCTTCTTGAAATTATCCATTCTTCCAGTTCCCTTCAGGCTTCCCAGAAGTGGTGAGTGCATTGAAACAACCTTCTTTCTGTTCATTTTTTCTGCAATATCTCTGGCCAGCATATGGGCGTGCCTTTGATCCATGCCTCCCAAAGCAACATCGAGATCTAATTCAAAAATATCATTTACCTGCATTACAGGATATAGATATTTGCTGAAATCTGATTCAGCGTCAGATTCATCCCTTCCCATTATTGGAAGAGCTCGTTTCAGTCTTGAGAGAGTTGTTTGCTTAGCAGTGCGAATTATACCCTCCATGTAGCTGCTCTTATCTATCAGATCCGATGCCCATATAAATTCTGGTTTCAAATCTCCTAGTTCAATTTCGTATGCTTTTTTAAGAATCTCTCCACTCTGCCTTATACGTTCCAGATCGCCACCCAGCTTATCATTTACCATGGCATGCCAGTCTGCTAGTAATATCTGCATCCTGATACCGGCTCTCATCATTGCCTTGATTCTGGTACCAATAACCAGAATATGTCCTATATGGGGTATTCCTGAAGGTTCCACACCATGGTATCCTTTACAGTTTTTCTCGAGGCTTTCAAACTCACTCTCGGTTACTATTTCTTCAAAAAGGGATTTGTCAAGATTTAACAATATAAGGGCATTAAATTATCTATCTTAATCTTTCTCTACATATACTCCTGTACTTGCAATTAAGGCATCTTCCAGGATTATCGTGGTTTCTGTTTGGAACGCCTCTCATTCTCCTTATAAGCTGAGCTCTCGCCAGTACCCTATCCTTCAATTCACTACTATTATTTACATAGAATGACCTATTTCTGTATTTTATAACACCGTACTGGATCATATGTTCGGGATAGAGTTCCTGGAGTATTATGAAATAAACTCCCATCTGAATTATATGTGGTTCCCATGGCTGACCCCCTATATTGCTGCTCTTATACTCGTATGGAATTATCTGTCCACCGTTTTCTATTACTCTGTCCGGTTTACCTGACAGACCATACCTTTTAGAAACTAGAATTTGTCCTTCAGATTTCATGTCTCCGTAAACAAATCTTCCCTTTGGCATTTCATAATAGTCCATTCTCCTTTTTGCCCTGACAAAATAAAAAACAAGTATTATCAGAAGGCCAATAAATGGGATAATAAAATAGACAGGAAGCAACATTTCAGATGAACACTATAAACATGAACACAATAACAAGCAATATGGCAACTATAAGTGTTACACTAAGTTTTGAATTCCTCTCACGATCAGTTTCTGCTTCCTCGTGCGCTATTGTACCTCTATTCATTCTTTCAACCCTGTCAGCAGGAACTCTATACCCTTCACGGGTGTAATACCAGGAAAGGGCGCAGTAATCAAACTCAGCAAGCTCTGATGCGCTGATGATCCTTTCTCCATTATCAGGGTTGTTTCTCGATCCAGATTCTGTCATATGAGCACTCCTGTTTCAGTGTGATAAACCCATTCTTCCTGATAAACATGCTGTATATAAAGAACTTTACTCTATCTTCCTTTGTTTCACCCCATACCTCTTCCATAAAGAAGGAGTTTTCTTTCGTTCTCATAATCTTCTGCATGATTGATTCAAGATCTCTCTCAGGTTCTCCTGAATTCAGTACCTCGTATATCTCTTCAACCTCTGCATTCTGCTCCATATGAGGCATTCTGACAATTTTCTCCCTGCTCCGTTCAGTCTTCCTCATAACCTCAATAAGTTCCACAAGCATGACCTTTCTAGTCTCATGATGCTTAACGGGCATATGCAGGCTTATAAACTCCCTATCTTCTATTTCTGAGTCATTATATACTTCCTGTGAAATCTCATTAAATTCGTCTTCAGTTTCCTCGGTTTCCTTCCTAATGAAGTTTTCTATCAGGTCGTTAGCCTGTACATACACTATCCCCCATGATCTGAATATTATATACCCTGCCTCTGCTATGGACATCAGTCCAGCATTAGTTAATTCCCTCACTATTAGGGCAAAATTAACAACATCAACTCTCCAGGGGTCTATCTCTCTGGCTATGCATCTTTCCATTATCTCTATTATATTCTTAGTCTCCGCCTTTGTATCCTTAAAGTCCAGTTCTTCATAGAACCTCGTATCTATACCAATGGTTGTTGCCTGAACTATTATAGTTCTTTTAAGATCCATAAGCTGTGTGTCTTCCATCTATTCACCTCCAAAGCTTTTCGAAAAAATTTCCGTACAGCCCGCTGCTTTGTTCATGGTTACTCCAAACAGAGAGTTCGCAAACTTACTCATGGCATTTTTCAACGATATCATAATGATCTGTGAAGTATTTGAATTTTCCCTTAACAACTCACCCATTGCCTCAGCGTTTGTTCCATCAAGGAACATGTCAATTTCATCCAGAAAATAAATTGGTGAGGGTTTAATTCTCTGAACCGCTACGATAAAGGAGAGTGCAACAAGACTCTTCTCTCCACCGCTGAGAGATTGCAGCTTTGTGTACGTAGTTCCTTTGGGTTTTGCCTTGATCAATAACTCGGATTCCAGTGGATTAGATTCATCTGAAAGATACATATCCACGTCACCACCTCTTGTCAACCTTTTGAAGATTTCCCTCATCTCAATCTTTACCTTTCCATAGAGGTCTAAAAGTACTCTTGTCTTCACTTCTTCAAGTTCGGCCATTAATTTGATAAGGGAATCAACCTCTCTTTTTAGAATATCTATTTTTTCAACAAGGTTTTCTTTTCTTTGCATATCCCTTTTGAGATCTTCCTCAGCTAGCTGATTGACTGCACCTATTTCCTGCAATTTTGCCATTCTTATGGCAATTTCACTATTTGCTTTCTGCGCACTTGAATAATCAATAATTACATTGCCCCCATTTTGCCTGAGTTCTTCTTTAAGGGCTGACAACTTCTCATTGAAATTCTGTATCTTTATCTTTGAGGTAAGCACAGCATTTTCATTGTTCTTCATGTCCGATTCCAATCCTGCACTCTTCTGGCTGATATCTGATAGCTGCCGCTCAATTTCCTTCAATCCCTGAATAATTTTTCTGTTATTTTCATTGAGCTTTTCCTCTTCCTCTTCAAGTCTTCCTATTTCATTTCCGAATTTCGCGATTTCTTCTTCAATTCTATCCTTTTCTGTGGTTTCTGCATTTATATTTTTTATAAGATTATCGTTTTCCATCATCAATTCCGACTTTCGTTCTGAAATTTTCTTCATTGTCGTCTGATTGCTAGATTTAATTGACATTGTTGAGGTCTGTTCGTTACTGATTTTTTCAAGTTCTTTTTGCAACTCGGATAGATCATTTCCTTCCTCCTTATTGTCTCCTATGATCATATACAGTTCATTCTTTCTCTTCTCAAGAGAGGCTTTTTTCTCCTCCTTTTTTGTTATGAGTTCCTGAAGTTTTTCCAGTGAAGCAGAACTATTTTTCAGTTCTATTTTAAGGGTCTGAATTTCAAGTTCAAGTGATTCTCTGATCTTCTGGCTTTCTTTCAACTGGGCTTCAAGCGAATCAGACTTCCCTTTTCCCTCACCACCGCTCTTTGATATGTCCATCAATTGTTTCGAAATGTCGTCATATTCCTGTCTTAAATTTCTAATGTCATGATCAAGACTGTTAAATCTTTCTCTAAGATCTTCAAGTAGTTTTTCCTTGCTATCAAGTTCAGAAAAGTTAAAAGTTGTTCTGCTACGATTCATGAAACCGCCAGATATGGCACCACTAGCTTCAAATATGTCACCATCAAGAGTAACAATTCTGACCCCTGTCATATATTTCTTTGCAATTTCTGCACTATCCACAAGAACAGTGTCCTGAAAGGTATACCAGATTGCATTTGCATAAACATCCTGACACTTGACCTGCTGGCTCAATAGAGAGGTCGTTCGATCCTGTTGAATAATAGTGAGTGCTTTCCCTCTTGGCCTCCCCGGTAAGATCTTATTTAGTGGAATGAAGGTTACTCGCCCCAGTTTCTTTTCTCTTAATAATTCTATGCAATCCTGTGCAACATCCTCATTATCAACTACTATAGAGTTCAGTCTTCCTCCAGCTGCTGCCTCTACAGCCAGTGCATACTTTTCGTCATAACTTATAAGTTCTCCTATGGATCGGTGAATTCCTGAAATAGCTCCTCTTGCCTTCGCTTCCATAATTGCGGAAATGGACTTATTGGCAAAACCCCTTGATCCCATTTCGGATCTCATTCTTTCAACTTCCTTCCCAAGGTTATCCATTTTAGACCTTGTTTCTGTTCTTTCTCTCTCCAATTCTTTGATCTGGGACTGAAGTTCATAATATTTTTTGCTTAGGGATTCGTTTTTAGATCTGTTTCCACCTTCATCCTTTTTGATCTGGTTTAACTGCCACTGAGTTTCCGATAACCTGTATTTTTCATTGGTAAGATTCTCTTCCTTAATACCCAGTTTTGTCTCAAGCCCTTTGAATTTTTTTGACTCCTCAGACTCCTCTCTTCTTATTTTTTCCGTAATAGTGGAATTCTCTTTAAGTTGTTTTTCTATAACTGTTAACTCATCGGTTGCCTTCCTGTATTCTTCAGTTTTATTTCTTTGAAGCTCTATCTTTTGATTTATCTGGGCTCTGAGAGAAGTTTCCCTATACTTTAATTCTTCTTCTCTCTTCATCAGTTCATTAAATCCTTTTGCAAGATTGTCTATTTCCTCATCTATTTCCTCAATCTTACCTGTATTCGTTTCGATCAGAGCCCGTTCTTTGTCTATGCTGATGTTAATGTTTGAAGCACTTATTTCCGATCTTGCTCTTTCTAATTTTTTGGATTCTATTCCCTTTCTAATACTTTCAAGCTCTTTCTGAATCTTTTCTCCGATTCCTTTCTCAATCTCCATCCTCTTTTGTGCAAGAACTTCACGTTCTTTATCCAGATCATCCAGTATAGCTTTTATATCAGCAATTTTCTTTTCACTCCCTTCCATGGATTGCTGATGACCGCTGAGATCTATCTCTATTCCACGAATCTGTATAGATAAGGCAGTAGCTCTTAAATCCACAATATCGCTGTTTAGTTTCTTATATTCTCTCAGTTTTTCGGCTTCCTTTTCTATGACTGCAATGTTTTCTTCAATCTCTGTTCGCAGTGTTTCAGAGGCAAGTATTGTTTTATCGATCTCATCGATCTTTTCTTTTGCAGAATTTATCCTCATATTATATGCGTCTATTCCTGCTATGGACTCAAGCAACTTTCTTCTTTCATTTCCACTTACGTAAATAAATTTATTTATGTCACCCTGGAGAACAAAACTGTAGGAATCAAGCTGAATTCCGATATTCTCCAAAAATCTGTCAACTTCACTGTGTTTTGATCTCTTACCATTTATAAAATATGTACTGTTTATTTCACTACCATTCTCTTCAATAGTTCTAGATATTTCCACTGTTTCAAAAGATTCATCATCCCTATCTTCCACGAATACTGCTTTGACCTCTGCTCTGGACACTTTTTTATCCCCATTGGCCGGGTTATGTATTAAATCATCTAGTTTATCAGCCCTCACAGTTTTAGATGATCTTGTACCTAGTACGAACAGGAGTGAATCACCTATATTGCTCTTCCCACTGCCGTTAGGACCTGCTATCATGCTTAATCCTGGCCTAAAATCTATCTTCATTCCCTTATGGCAGAAAGATTTAAAGTTTTTAATTTCTAAACTGTATAGTCTCAAAGTGCACCCCGTCAGACAACTGTATGATATTATTAGACAAATATAAATATTTATGCATTGTTAATCCCCTCATTGCTGGTTTGATTTAGAAGGAGTTCTCTGGCAGATGTCTTAAGGTGCAGGAATTCACCTATGAGGATTCCCAGTGATAAAGCCAAACTTGCGTTGACTGCAGTTAGGAGATAAATATTTGTTGTATTAACAACAAACTCAAGAACAATTCTTATAAAATACAGCATTAAAGTTAGGAATAGCACCATTGTTGATCTTTTGTACATTAACACCTTTCCCTCCCAGTATACCGTTGATAATGATCCTATCCTATCACCAACAATAAATCCAGGAATGATTAAAATTAGCGCTATGAAATCATAAATAATAAATGAATACAGGACTGCCAAAAAATATACCAGTAAAAGTGAGTAAATTATAGGTGTAGTTATGATTCTACGGAATGAATACGGTCTACCATTAATTCCTCTTTTGATTCTTCTGTAAATAATTAGTCCGAAAATAGCGATCAATAGTATATAACTATAAACATCACTACCTGAGTTTGAGTTCTGAGTTGTAAATGCTGATACAAACACAAAATATAATGTATATACAATATATAAATTCATCATTTTAAAAAGGGTTCAAGAAATTGATTATACTGTTTTAGAATGAGAGAAAATTACCAGACTTCAGGATCCTGTATAGAAGAAAAGCGTAAAAACAAGATTTTAGTTTGTTTACTGAAACACCTGTGCTCACTTTAAGAAAGTAATAGTTGTATGCAATGCAAAAAGGAACAAACTTTGAAAGTTATTTGTAATTAACACTGAAAACATAATAACAAAGAATGAATTTTCCCTTCATGGTATCATCTTTCAAGGTTACATTTCTCGGGAGTGGGGGTTCCTGGCCCTTTCCCGGAAGATCATTACCTGCAGTTGTAGTTCAGTTAGATGATTTTGTATGCATGTTTGACTGTGGTGAGGGAACCCAAAAACAGATAATGAAAAGCGGAATTTCTTTCATGAAAATAGATAGCATATTCATATCTCATTTTCACGGAGATCATTTTCTTGGTATACTCGGTCTTATTCAGAGTATGTCATTTAACGGTAGGGAAAAGCCGTTAAAGGTTTATGGTCCACCGGGGGCAATTTCAGTTCTCACAAGGGCATTCAATGTTGGTTATTACTCTCTTGGATTTGAAATTCTCATTAATGAGATACCTTTTGGGGGAAAGCTTCAGACTGAATTTTTCACCATTGAAACAATCAAAGCAGATCACCCGGTTCCTGCAATATCATATAAACTTACTGAAACTGATCTTATTAAAATAGACCCTGAAAAGGTTAAAAAACTGGGAATTGAATCAAATAAAATAGAAAAACTACGGGACCTCGGGGAATTAAACATTAATGGAAGGATTGTTAAGTTAGAAGAGGTTTCAGCAGGGATAAGGAGAGGCAGGGTTCTGGTATATTCTGGAGATACAAGACCAAACAAAGAAATGATAAACTTTGCAAGAGGAGCTGATGTATTAATACACGAGACAACAACAGATTCTTCTCTGGAACCTAAGGTGAATGAATTCGGACATTCGTCCTCAAGACAGGCTGCAGAAATAGCAAAAGAAGCAGAAGTAAAGAGTTTTTATCTTTATCATTACAGCCCACGGATTGATGATCCAGAGGTTTTGTTGAGGGAGGCAAGGGGAATATTTCAGAATTCGTTTCTTTCAAAGGAACTTTTATCTTTTGATGTGGCAAAGGGCGAGACTATTTACCAGAATCTCTGACTGTTCTGATTTGAGTCATGCGCTGTCTCACCTTACCAGAAATTTTAGTTTCAAAGACATAGGTTAGAATGATTGAGATAAAGAACGAAATTACATAGCTGAAGTCAACACCTGAGGTAGCGGAATAAAATGGTATGTGTATGCCAAAATAATACTGTATAGTATCCATGAATGGAATAGATATGATTATTGAAAGCAGGTAGGCAATGATGGGATTCCAGTTTATGTTTGAGTTGAAGCTTTCCTTTCTCCTAACAAGGAAGAATTCAGCTATCATTACCCCAATCCAGGGTGTTATCCAATAATCAAGAACGTACAGGAATCCTTCAAAATATGAGGAGAATGTATTGTAAAAGATAAAGCCCATAGAAACAGTAAGCACTCCTATAGCAAGAATGATATAATTTCTCCCATTTTTAAAACCAAGTGACCTGATCGACATAAGGTTGGAATATAAATTTAGTGAATTTGCTGCAAGACCACCAAGAAATAGGGTAAGCGATCCAAGTATCCAGAATCCACCAAGAAGTGGTACGAACAGATGGTTCGAAAAGATACCACTTAAGCCAAGGTCAACGCCCACGTAAAAACCTATAAGTTCCACCAGAAATGATGCTAATGCTGTACCTGCAAATGTATATACGAAAGCCTTTAGTGATGAATATTGACTCTTTTGGATATATCTTGAATAATCTGCTGCATAGGGCCCCCAGGACATTATGTACGAGAAAGATAGCATGATTATAGAAGCGAATGATATTAAGGAAAAAGTTCCCGTATAATCAGAGATGTACCTTGATGGACTCACAATGATTGAGTATGTTAAAATTACAAATAGAACTCCAAGAATCACTGACATTAACTTCTCGAATGTTTTTATGGACTTATGACCAAATATTATTGTCACAACTATTAAGATCATTACAATAATCAAAGATATAACTTCTAGAAGATTTATACCAAGGAAGCTTGGGCTATAAGAGTCCTGTGAACTGAGAATAAACTGAAGTGCTCTTGATGATATAATAAGATTTACGGACAACCAACCAATTGTATTCATAAACTGAAGCAGAGAAAATATTTTTCCACCCCCCTTTCCAAAAGATTTTTTTGATATTTCCATCTGCCCCATTCCACTTGTTGGACCGAGATGACTCATAAAAGCAACCAGTAAGCCTCCAAAAATATTTGCTATTAATAGTGCCAGAATTGTATAGTAAACAGTAAGTCCGTAAGATTCTACAAGCACTCCAAGTGCAAAATCAGCCACAGTAAGATTTGAGCCGAACCATAGGTAAAAGAGGGCATTGGGCTTCATGGTTCTCTGCCCAGTTTCAAGCGTTCCGAGAAGTGTTTCATCTCTTAACTCTGTCATTGTTATCCCCTATGGATTAATTAAATTAAATTTATGCAAAGTTGAAATACACTTAATCTTTAAAATATGCAAATAAAATAAAATATATATTAAGAGTCTATAGGGAAATGTGGATATTCAAAGAAAGATAGAGGCTATCCTATTCGCGACAGAAGAGCCTGTGGGTATAATGGAGATATCATCCATCCTTCTAGAAGATCAGAACATTATAAGGAAAGAACTTAGAAGATTGATGAAGGATTACAGTGCGAGAGAAACCTGCATAACCATAAGTAATGTAGGAAAAAAATATAGAATGGTACTTAAAAATGAATATTCAGATCTGGTAAAAGGAGTAGCAAAACCAGAGTTATCCCCTGAGCAGATCAGGTTGTTAACCCTAATACTAAACAATGACAGGACAATGAAAGGGGAAGTGAAGGAGAAGTTCAAAATGCAAAGTGACTTCTTAATACACTCGCTGAAAAGAACAGGATTTATTAAGTCAATTAAATATCGAAATACAGAAATCTACGAATTAACTAATAAATTCTATAAATATTTTAACATGGAAAAAAATAAGATCCAGAAGAAAGGGAATGATGATGGAAGTGAAATGAAGGATGAGTGAAAGAATTGCAATTGTAGGTGGTGGTGGACGGGAGGATGCACTCGCTCGAAGGTTGTTTCAGGATGGAGCTGAACTCATATCCATAATGCCAAACGATAATCCGTCCATAAGGTCAATAAGCAGCGAGTCCCTGGTAACGAAATCCATGGATACTGATATGATAACAAGATATATAATGGATAAGAGACCGGATCTCGTATATGTAAGTCCAGATGGATATCTCGAAACAAATCTTGTGGATAAGCTTGAATATAACAAAATCAAGGTCGCAAGTCCAACCTCAGCATCATTCCAGATTGAAAGTTCAAAAATCTTCATGAGACAGCTGATGAAGAGATATAGGATTCCTGGAAACCTGAAGTATGAGGTTTTAAATAATGAATACGATATTCAGAAATTGCTATCGAACACTAGTCTTGAATTTGCTATCAAGCCCTCTGGATTAACCGGAGGAAAAGGAGTAAAGATAACTGATCAGCATTTCAACAGCAGAGCAGAGGCAATAGGATATGCTCAGGAAGTTTTTCGCAGGGACAAGAAGGTACTTATTGAAGAGGCTGTGTACGGTGAAGAATTCTCAATGCAACTGTTTACGGATGGTGTAAATTCCATATTTGCTCCTGTAGCACAGGACTACAAGAGATTATATGAGAACGATTTGGGTCCTAATACAGGAGGAATGGGTTCAATAACAGATATAGAACTTAAGCTTCCTTTCATGAGGCCTGGAATTTATGAAAGGGCAAAAGATATTTCCAGAAGATTTGTAGAAGCACTTTTTCAGGATGGATTGCTTTTCCGGGGCGTTCTATATGTTCAATTTATGCAGACAAAGGACGATCTAAAGGTGATAGAAGTCAATGGTAGGCTTGCTGACCCAGAGGGAATGAACATAGTCACACTTATGGAGGGTGATTCAGTTGATTTATTGTTTAAGATAGCTGATGCTGATCTAAAGAACTCAAAGATTACATTCCGGAGGAAGGCCTCTGCACTAAAATATCTTGTTCCAAAGGGCTACGGTATTAACCCACAACCAGGCATTTTGAGCGTAAATACCAGTGATCTTCCGGATCATGTTCATATATTCTATTCATCGGTTGAAGGGGAACTCGATGAGGTTAAGATGTCAAATTCTCGTGCTATAGCCATAATGACAGAGGCAGATTCAATACCCGAAGCCTCTAGCATGGTGGAGCTAAACCTGTGGCGGATAAAAGGAGATTATTACATGAGGCATGATATAGGCACTCTGGAATCAATTAATAAAAAGATAGAAACCGCAAAAACCGGAAATTACAAATTCATTCATTGAATCTATCTATCCTTCCAATGACCCTCGGTTTTGCATTAGGCTTAATCAGGATATAATCACCCCATGGAAGTACTGGCTTATCCATTGTAATTTTTCCATTTTCCATAATACCACGGGAGTAGATAAAATGACCCGAAACAAATACTTCCCCATCCTTCCTGACTTCATCTGGTACTGCCCTGTGGAACTGTATTTTTCCAGTTATTTCTTTCAGTGGAATTTCCTTTTCCACAGTAAGCGTTGCTCCCCTGTCTATGGATTCAATATCTGCATTTTTCAATGCTATCCCAACTCTTGATCCCGCTGGGGCCTCATCAAAGTCAACGTCATTCATCTGAATTGATCTCACCTGAACCTGAACTCCAGCAGGGTTTAGATAAAGTGTTTGATGCTTTTTTAAGGTTCCATTTAGTACAAATCCTAAAATCACTGTTCCTACACTTTTAACTTTAAAGAAGTGATCTATTATAACCTTCACATCACCTTCCTTATTCGGATTCAAAGCATTTCTATCAAGGGTTTCTAGCATATCCATGGCATTCCCATCATACATTCTGTAATTTTTGAGATTTGAGCCCTTTATGATGTTATTCAATTTTTCAGTATCAGTGAAAGAATCAATCACGAATAATCCATTTTTTTTATTCATAAGATCGGCACATATTATATTTTCACCGAGAAATCCATCAAATTTCCTGCCATTTATGAGGCAGTAATCTGTAAGTGTCATACTATCCGTAAGGGAAGAAATTTTATCTGGGTATCTTAAAGGGGAAAACAGTGTTATATTTCCTTTCTCGTCCTTTCTTCCATAAATTGTTATATCACTTTCAGTGTGCTTTTTCACTATACTCTTAATAAAATCTTCAAGATCATATGCAAAAAGTTTCAAATCACTCATCTTTCATCATCTCCACGCACTCTTTTATAGTTTCGATCATCAGCATTGAGTTATTAGGGAGTTCTGCCCTTTTATATCCCATTCCCTTTTCCAGAACTTTCTTTCCAAACAGAAAATCAAGATCGTATAATACTTCAAGATGATCATAAATGAATCCTATGGGTACAGTTACAACATTATTATACATACCATTCTCAATATTTTCAAGCACCTTATATACGCTTGGTTCCAGCCAGGTGTCACCGTAAGAACCCCTGCTTTGAAATGCAAATTCAAACTCCTTAATGCCCAACTTCCGTGCTATTTGATTGGACCAGGTTTTGAATATATTGTAATATTCACTTTCCTGATCTATTGTATGAGGTAAACTATGAGCACTGAAAATTAGAAAATCTCCCGGGTTATATACTCTTTTCACAGAATCAACCCAGAATTTAGTAAGACTTGGTGCATCTGTCATACCGCTTATGGATTGCACCTCTGGGTCATAGTCCAGTTTTTTTAGAACCCTGTTAAAAGGATCTATATAGCTACCCTGAATACTTGTGTTTTTGATAGGGAATAGTGGAAGTAGTTCAATTCTCTCATAACCAGTTTCTCTAAGTTTATTGACCAGCTCCTCGATGGATGGTTTCCAGTGCTTGAAAGCCAAATAAACATCCAAATCTTCTATTGAATCTTTAACCTGATTCGTAAGTTTTCTTAAAATCTCACTGGAAGGAGATTTAAATCCAAATCTCGAGTATTTGTTTTCTGTCTCTTCTATGGCAAATTTTGGTGGCTCTCTGCCCCCATATACATCCCTTAGGTAATCCATTATGTCTTCTTTTCTTTCAGGGCTTCCGTAAGCCATCATAAGTAAGGCGTTTTTCATTGTATCACTTCATGTATTTTCTTAACCAGTATTCTAACATTCTCAGGATTTGTTTCAGGTAATATACCATGACCCAGGTTAAATATAAACTTCTTATGATCTCTCATTTCACTGATAATTTTAATACTTCTTTCTATTGATCTGTCCAGAGATAATGATAGTATTGTTGGGTCAAGATTCCCCTGTAATCCTATGTTTCCATAATTTTCAGAAATTTCCTTTAGGGAACATTTCCAGTCAAGACTGAGAAAGTCTGCATTAGCCATTTTAACCGACTCAAGCATTCCTGACGTTCCTGTAGAAAAGTATATGGATTTGGCACCCTTATTCCTAATTTCCTCTGTTATCTTACTAACTGTATTTTTAATAATCATGTCTACATAATCACTATCGAGAAAACCGAGCCAGCTATCAAATATCTGTATAACTTCAGCTCCCGCTTCTATTTGAGATAGAGCATCCCTGATAACAATTTCTGTTATTTCATTAAGTAATTCTAAGAGTTCATTCTCTCTCTTTATTAGTTCAGTCTTCGTGTGCTTAAGTTCTCTGTCAGGACCTTTGGATACTATATAGGAAGCAAGAGTCAAAGGACCACCAATAAATCCGATTACAGGCTTCGAACTGTAATTATTAACAAAATGTCTTATGGCATTTGCAGAATTTGAAATAAAGGTGTCCGTTTTACCATTATAATTTTCTGGAACTGGACCAACATTTTCTATATATCTTATTTTATAACCCAAGTTTTCCAGTGGAGTCATTATGTCGGAAAATATTATAGCTGCATCAGTTTCCAAATAGGAAGCTGCCTCATAGGCAATTTTAGAGGCTATGTCGGGAAGGTGACAGATTTGTTCCATCGTATATATTTTTCTTAACTGGCGATAGGATTCCATATATCTGCCGGCCTGCCTCATAAACCATACCGGAGTATGATCATGTTCTTTTCCCTCAAGGGCTAATTTAAAAGGATTAACCATTTATGGTCTCAGTCTTCTTATTGTTCTGGGATAGGCGATAGCACCAGTAATCTTGTCCAGATGCATTATCCACATTGCTAGTCTATCCATTCCTAATCCAAAGCCCGAATGAGGAACGCTGCCATATTTTCTGAGGTCAAGATACCAGTAGTAATCCTCCTCTTTCAGCCCATTATCGTTTATCCTTTTTTTAAGTAAATCATAATCCCATATTCTTTCTCCACCACCAAGAATCTCACCGTATCCCTCAGGTGCAAGAAGATCATGGCATAAGATTTCATCAGGTTTTGCAGGATTTGGCTGATGATAAAATGTCTTTAATGACGCAGGAAAATCAGTGACAAATATAGGAGTCTTGAAGTTTGACATTATCTGTCTTTCCTCATCTGCCCCCAGATCATCTCCATATTTCAAGGGCATACCAAGCGATTCAGACATTTCTATTAATTCTCTGTATGGAATCCTTCTGAAGGGTTTCATACTTTCCTTAAGTGTCTCTATATCCCTTCCAAGTATTTTCAACTCTTCGCTGTTTTCCTCTATTGTCTTCTTTACAATAAAATGAAGCATCTTTTCCTCTATGTCCATCATCTGTTGATTGTTTATCCAGGCAACTTCGCCCTCTGCATGCCAGTATTCAGTTAAATGTCTCCATGTCCTGCTCTTTTCGGCCCTGAAACTGGGAGTTATTGTATACACTTTTTCCAATGAAAAAATGAATGTTTCAAGATAAAATTGAGAACTCTGGGTCAGATATGCCTTCTCCCCAAAGAATGGTACACTGAAAAGGGTAGAACCACCTTCAGTTGCTGTAGATACCATAATGGGCGGCTGAACTTCATAATATCCATCATTATCATAGAATTCTCTGAATGCCTTAAAAATAGTGGATCTGATCTTCAGGATCGCATTAAATTCCCTGCTTCTGATCCAAAGATGCCTGTTATCCAGTTCAAATTCTTCTGAGATATCCTTCGAAACTGGAAAACTGTCATTTCTCTGATAAATGGTGAACGATTTTATGTTCATTTCATATCCAGTAACCGCTCTCTCATCCTTCTTTAATTCTCCACTGAAACTTACACTGCTTTCTATGGTAAGCGAGGAAATAATCTTGAAGTCAGTTTCGTTGAAATTGTCTGATTTGGCTACACATTGAATAATACTTGAAGCGTCTCTCAGGATAACAAAAACCAATTTACCTGATGTTCTAATTCTATAGACCCATCCCCTTATATTGAATTCTTTACCTGTGGATGAATCGTTCAGAATGGAGGATATCTGTTCCATGAAACCAGATTAATTCAGGCAATATATATTTGTTCGAAATAATCAAGCAATTTAGGGTTAAATAAAATAGGATAAGAAACACCGAGAATAATCTCATCTCTTACCATTTCTGTGTTCTTCTCGAGTAATCTTACATTTCTGTTTAAAACACTTTCCGAAACTTTAAACTGACCCATTTGCCATTTAACCTGAGATACCAGTATACCTATTATTTCCTGAAGAATCATCTTATCCATTCCTGTAGATTTCTTCCAGTAGTGTTCCATTATTTCATGTAATTCCCAAAAGCGTTCGTCCCTGTTCATTAATATAAATTTCTCAACTGAAAAATTGCTGTAAAAATTTTCATGATCATAAATTTCTGCATTAAATCTGAATTTCTCATTATATAAAGTAGGGATATTTTCGTCAGGATTCATGTCATAGAAGTCAAGCTCCACACCATAAGTGGTTTTCCTGATTATATGTTTTAATTTCAGGTTTTCTGGAGAACTTCCATAATATCCTATTATAATTCTCATTTCAAAGAGAGTTTCCTAGATTTCTGGACCTATATCTTTCAACGAGCTTCTCTGGTATTCCTTTAACCACAAGCGAATTCCAGTCATCAATTACATGTCTTTCAATTGCCAAGGAAATCAACGAATCGGTGGGAATATAATATGTGTGTGGTGCATAGGAAGTTCCAAGTAGCCAGGGCGGGTAATTAAAATATCCTCTGAATTTTCCCGGGATAACGGGTAGTAAAACATCTGAAAGAATGGAAGCTACCTTTTCGTTATAGTACCAGTAATTAATCTGCGTTTCTCTGAACTTTATGCTTGGGACATACATTTTCCACTTTAGTCCATAAATGAAAATCTCTCCTTTATAGATAGATGATCCTCCAAATTCATCATAGACTGTCTGGGGCGGTTCTTCCTCAACTCCAGATTCAATATTTACAATTCTTACAGGTGTCCCCTTGAACATACTGAGCCTTCTGTGGATAGAATTCTCTACCCATTCCCGTTCATCCTCTGTTATCGTATTATCATTCCCTACCTGATCAAGTAGATCTATTAAATCCTCAACCGTCCCATTTAGGACAAGTTTTTGATAATACTCAGATTTTACTGCCATTTTGATGCCTTCCACCTATCAAGATAATCTAAATATATAACACTTATGGGACAATCAGGAACATAATAATTCTGCAGAATTCTGGATTAGTATATTTGAATTGATTTAATATTTCGATATTATGACTTTGACTTTTGTTATCAAGAATTTGGAAAACTTTTATAATATTACATCTATGGGATGATATGGAATCCAGGGAGCTGATTTCAAAGTATATCCAGGATCTAAAAGAAATAGGCGATAAAATTTTCATTGTAAATTCTTCCTACTATAAATCTGGTAATTTTGAAGACAAGGAGATTTTTAAATTCACGCCTTTTGATCTCAATCAAATGGAGTTAAACATTCCTCTATCGCCACATGAAAACATGAAGGAACTTCTATCAGATATGGGGCATGATTTCCTTATTTCCGAGGGAGTCGAATTCATGAAATTAAAGGATGATGAGGATGAAGAACAAAATGACAAAAAAAGAACTAATATTCCCACGGTTGACATAAACAGTTTAGGAACAATCGAAGCAATAGATCTTGCTTACAATCTTAAACTAAAGGAGAGAACAGTGGAAGAAAAAGAGCCTATAGATGTTATTGATCTTTCCTATGAAATCAAGAATGAACTGAGGTTCCCGGATGAATTTTTTAACGATTTTCCCTCAAAACTAATGGAATCGCCCTATCTTAATACGATTAAAAACTGCACAAAATATGGTTTTATTCAGGGATTTAGAGTGTATTATAATTTTTATCAAATTTCAGGTAATTCTATAGTTCCAATTTCCTCTTATCCAGCGGAAATAGCAATGAGCCAGAATATTAATATTGAGGGACTTATGATGTCACTTAAAATTAAGTTTAAAAGTTTTTCAGAAACTGAAGAATTTCAGGTCTATAACACCTATAGAATGGTTAGGAATATTAAGAATAAGTATCTTATGAGAAAGGGAAAACCCTCTTCCGTGTCAATATTCACCAAACCGGAACTTGAATGGGCAGAAAGTTCAGGTCTGTTCGAGATAATAGAAGATAAATTACAGCTCAAAGAGGGTGTGGTACCAGCAGATCTTTCAGATTTGATCAACGAATATGCTATTGGAGCAGAGAGAATTGTTCAAAAGTGGAAAAGTATGAAATTATTTTAAAACTATTCTTTCTTATTTATATTTTCATCGATTGTCTTGCCAAACACCTTGCCTACTTCCCTGTATCCTATCTTTTGATAGAAGTTCAGTGCAATAAGGTTCAGAGCAGGAAATTCTGCCGTAACAACTCCTATATTTCTTTTCCTCATCTCTGCATACAGGTGATCAAGTAATAAATTTCCAACATTCTTCCTCCTAAGCTCTGGCATAATATAAAGATCTATTATCCTTACTTCATAGTTAGGTACATACGAAACTCTCTCCCTGACCTCTGCCTTAATGAGACCGTAAATTTTTTTATTTGATACTGCTACAAGGGCGATATTTTTCTTCTTATCCTTTATGCATTCAAGGTAGTAGTTTTTTATTCCACCATGATTCTCTTCATTTGCAGTGAACAGGGAATCAAACTCGCCATTCAGTCTCTTCATTCTCAGAATGAGCTCAACAAACTGGTCTATATCACTCTCTTCTGCATTCCGCACTTCAATCTTCATTTCTTTCATTCATTCACCTCAGGTAATTTTTCTACTATATTCAATTTCATCATTTTTTCAAAATTCTCTCTGTTTAGGGTAATAATCTCACTTGCCGTCTTATAGAATCCTTCCTTGCTATTTACCTTTCGCGCAAGTTTTTCCTCAACTGTCGCTCTGGCAACAGAAGAAGCTACTCTTGGATAAAGTTCCCAGTCTCCCATTGTTGGTACAATATGATCAGGATCTGGATTCTTCACATAATCTGCAATCTCGTAAGCAGCCTTAACCATTATTCTGAAATTTACTCCTCGAGAGCGAGCATCTAGAACTCCTCTAAATATTCCAGGAAATACAAGGCTGTTATTTATCTGGTTTGGAAAATCGCTTCGACCGGTAGCAACTACTTTTGCACCAGCCGATTTTGCATCGTCTGGCCATATCTCAGGTAACGGATTTGCCAAAGCAAATATTGCAGGATCCCTGTTCATTTTCCTAACCCACTCTGGTTTGATAAGACCGGGTTGAGATTTTGCAGCTGAAACTACTATATCTACTCCCTCCATGGACTCTTCTATATCTCCTTTCCTCCTCTCCTCATTGGTTTTCAATGCCAGCTCGTATTTCCATGGATTTGATATCATTATCTTATCAAGATCAGTTCTCTCAGGTTCTAAAATACCCTTCGAATCAACCATTATAATATTTCCCGGTTTAAATCCAGCCTCTATCATAAGATGTGCAGCAGCAATATTTGCTGCACCTGATCCTATAAGAGATACTGTTGTATCTGGTATTTTCTTACCTGCAATTCTCAGAGAATTAATGAGACCAGCCAGAATTATGCAGGCTGTCCCAAGCTGGTCATCGTGCCATGCAGGAATGCTTAACTTTTCCTGTAATTCTCTAAGAACAAAGAAACATTTTGGGCTTTCAATATCCTCCAGATTATACCCACCAAAAGACGGTTCTAATGCCATTGCCACCTTTATAAATTCTTCTCCTGATGAGACTCTCATAGGTAGAGGCACGGCATTAACTCCCCCGAACAAATTAAAAATCATGGCCTTGCCTTCCATAACAGGCATAGCTGCTTCCGGTCCCACATTCCCAAGACCAAGCACTCTTGTACCATCAGTAATTATTCCAATGGAGTTCCATCTGCCTGTTAGCTCAAATGATTCGTCCGGGTTCTTGTTAATTACCCTTGATACCTCGGCAACTCCAGGCGTGTACCAGTATGAAAAATCGTTGACAGAAGAAATAGGAACATTAGGATAATTTCTTATTTTTCCCTTATAATATCTCGAGTATTCCACAGCGAGTTTGTTATAATGCTGTGTTCTCTCTTCATTATTCATTCTATAGCATCGTAAAATTGTTTAAATAGGCTTCGAAATTATAGGATTATGGAGAAAGTAAACAATGTCAAACTTGATTGGAATTTAATTCTTTCATCGCAGAAAAAAGTGTTTCGGGATAAATTTAAGGATTTGAACGCCGATGAAGTTTATGCACCGGTTATAGACATGTTGAATAAAAACAGGATACCTTCCAGAGTTATACTGTCAAATGGGAGAATATGTGCATATGGATATGTAATGCCACCTCAGGGAATAGACGATAGATTGATCTGCTCAATGGGATTTGTAAATAAGGATGAGTCATACATTAAAAAAGGAATTGATATCGTAAATTGGTTTTTAGAAATGGCATCAAAAGAATCAAGACTTTTGATTATAGATGGTATTTTTAACGGTGAAGAATTTTTCACGAAAATTGAAGAATTGGAATTTACAAGGGCTTACAGGATAAAATTAATCGGAAATCTGGACACAATCCTGGAAAGAATAAAAGAGGTATACGAATCAATAAAAACTGGAGAAGATAATTTTATAGAACTTCAAAATGATGAAATTTCCATGGATGAAGTGGCAATAGCTCAGACTGACGCCTATGGAGGCACTCCAGATGAATTCTTGCTGATTCAAAAAAATCATAATAATATCACCCCGGAAATTATAAATTCGGGGTATTATGGAAAAATTTTGTTTACGCCATCCAAAATACTTCATAACGGAGAGATAGTTGGTTCTGTTCAGGTTAGTGATGGTTCATTTGAATTTTTTAGAATTAATACTCCATTACTGGTTGATCTCTTCATATCTAAAAAGTATCAGGGAAGGGGTTACGGTAGTTATTTACTATATCAGTCATGTAAAAGACTGAAAACTCTGGGATATAAAGATATTCAGCTTTGGGTAAATGTGGATTCACCGTCATTCAAATTCTATAAAGACTCTGGGTTTGAAGAAGAGGGTGAAGACGATCTGATGTATTACAGGGATTTTCGTTAGGCTATAAAAGTAGAAACTTCTTTAATTAATTTTTAATCTTTGATAATAGAAATAGTAAGTTCGTTCAAAGAAGTGAAATGAGCAAATTAACTGCTATAACACTTAAAGGAATGGAAATATTGTCATCCACAGGATATCTTGATATAGATTCAGCAAAGGTAGCAACCACTGCAAGAAGAACATAAAGCGGTCCCAGTATGGCGAAAGCAAAGATGGCTGTTGGAATTAACATGAACAAAAAACCTCCTATGCTCTTTTTGTGGTTGTAAAAAAGTTTTTTTGTTCTCAGGTTTACTCCTCCTATAGTAGCCAGTGAATCTCCTATGGCCATTGCAAAAACTCCTATTTCAACAACCCTCCATCTTAATGACAGTGCAATGAGGATCATCAGTCCGGCTATGAACCACAGGCTACCAACCCCTGGTTGAACATTATTTCTTTCAAAATGAAGGATCGCCTTAGAGATTCTGGATTCTCTTTCCACTGCAGCAACATTAACAAGAACTATACTGATAAGGATTGCAAGCAGGAGACCACCCTCCAGCAGTACTTTTGGTATTAAAATTATGGCAAAAAGAATAATTATCCCTGAGAAGATCTGAACAACATCTCTTTCAACCTCCGTTCTTTTCTTCTTTCCCCTTTCATTCTCATTGTCCAGATTCATAAGTCTAACACTGTTGGAGAGAAGCAGTGAAATCGAAATACCCACTCCAAGTGAAAGTGTTTCATGAAGAAGGGGAGAAATACTGAAGTTCAGCGCTCCATCCAGTACGGTTAAAAATATAAGAATGGCTATGAAAACGTAAGAGTTTCTTGAGTAAAGGGTATTTATAGAGAGAGTACCAAGAACAACAATTGCAAAATCTATAGTATCCGGGAAGAAGAGATAGAACAGTAATCCAATGAGAAGGGAAACTATTAGGGAATAATCTGCCAACTTGTATCGAAAAATTCGAAATAGTGTGATACTTCCAGCAATTATCACGACATTAAAAAGGAGAAAATCGAAAAATATCACGGGATATAATTAATTACTAATATAAAAAAATTGGTTAAAGTGGAAAGTCCATACTACCAAAAGCTTTTTTCCAGTCATCCAGGAACCTTGTAAGGCCTTCAGTTGTTTTTGGGTGGCTTGGAAGTTTAGATAACACGTCAAATGGAAGTGTTATCACATCTGCTCCCATTATCATTGACCTCAAAACGTGCAATGGACTCCTGATAGATGCTACAAGGATATTTGTCTTCATATCATAATTAGTATAGATAGTTTTAATCTGTTCTATAAGTGACATCCCATCTTCTGCTATATCATCGAGCCTACCAACAAATGGGGATACATATGTTGCTCCTGCTTTTGCTGCAAACAATGCCTGTATACCACTGAAAATAAGGGTCGAATTAACATGCACTCCGTTATCAGAAAGAGCCTTGGTTACCTTAAGACCAACAGTAGTAAATGGAACCTTAACAACAGCATTTTTTCCCAGTTCGCTTATTTTGAATGCTTGCTTCAGCATGTTATCGTAATCTTCTGCAATTACCTCAATGCTTACTGGTCCAGGGGTTTCTTTCAGTATCTTGGTGACAATATCTTTGAAACTTCCACCATTTTTCATTTCCTTTGCTATTAATGACGGATTTGTTGTAACTCCATCAAGTAGCCCCCACTCATTTGCCTGCTTTATCTCGGTTAAATTTGCCGTATCAAGAAATAGTTTCATATTTTTTTTCCTCCCTGAATGATTTTACACCAGCTGAAACGATATCATTTACACCCATATGAAAATAATCAAACAACTCCCATGATTTACCAGATTTTCCAAAGGAATCCTTCATCCCAACTCTTACTACAGGAACTGGGTATTCCTCAGAGGTAACTTCGCAGACTCTACTTCCTAGGCCATTGTAAATTGAATGTTCCTCGGCAGTAACTATATGCCCTGTTTTCTTAGCATATTCTATTATATTTGATCTGTCCATGGGTTTGATAGAAGAGACATTTATAACTGCGGTATCTATTGCAAGTTCCTTTAGCTTTTCTGCAGCCTGAAGTGCAAATGAAAGCATAGATCCATTTGCAAAAATTGTTAGATCATTCCCATCTCTCAACACAGTATTCTTTCCTTCCCTGAATTGATATCCCTCTTCATTAAGGACTGGAAATTTTTCCCTGGTGAGTCTTACGTAGTACGGAGTTTTGGTCTTTTCAACCAAGTAATCTATTACAGACTCTGTTTCAACCGAATCTGATGGAACAATAACTTTCATGTTGGGAAGTCCGCTCATTAATCCTACATCTTCAACCATCTGATGTGTTGCCCCATCTTCACCCACCGTTATACCCGCGTGAGTAACAACGAATTTGACGTTTATATTATTGTAACAGACTGACTGCCTTATCTGTTCATATGTCCTCGTCAGAAAAATTGCGAATGTTGAAACAAATGGCTTCAAATCACTGAGAGCCATCCCTGCAGCTGTTGTAACCATAGACTGTTCTGAAATTCCCATATTAAAGAATCTATCAGGAAACTCTTTTCCGAATGCCTGAGTCTTTGTTGAACTTGACAGATCCGCATCAAGAACAACAAGATCCTTATGAACCCTGCCAAGTTCAACCAGTTTCTTTCCATATGCTTCTCTTAAACTTTCACTTTTCATAAATTCTAGCACCTATTTCACTCAAAGCTTGTTCATACTCTTCATTTGACGCAGGGGGAGATCCGTGGTATTTTGGATTATTCTCCATATAACTTACACCCTTACCCTTTACAGTATTGGCTATCAAAAATACTGGCTTATCTGTACTCTTTCTTGCAAAGTCAAAAGCCGCATGTATTTCATTAAAGTTGTGTCCATTAAATTCCATAACATTCCAGCCAAAAGATTTGACCTTTTCGTAAACATTTCCCATAGGCATTATATCCTTGGTGAAGCCATCTAGCTGAACTCCATTCTTGTCAAGTATGGCAACCAGATTATTCAGCCTATACTTACTGCCTGCCATGAGTGATTCCCAAATGCTTCCCTCTTCTATTTCTCCATCTCCAAGAACGGCAAAAACTCTGTAATTTTCTTTTTTAAGTTTTGAAGCAATGGCCATTCCCACTGCCACACCTAATCCCTGTCCAAGGGACCCTGTGGATGATTCAACACCAGGGACTCCTCGATGAACATGACCCTCAAGTTTTGAGTTTAGCTGTCTAAAATCCATTAAAAGTTCCTGAGGAAAATAACCCCTTAATGCAAGAATACTGTACAGTGCTGGAGATGCATGTCCCTTGCTCATTACCAGGCGGTCCCTATTTGGCATCTCCGGATCTTTAGGATCTATAACCATCTCTTTGAAATAAAGATCAGTAAGAATATCTACTATACTGAGCGAACCACCTGGATGTCCGCTCTTTGCACTGTATACCATTTTTATTATGAGGGATCTAGCTGACTGTGCGATATTAAAAAGTGTTTTATTATCCAGTTTTTTATCCTGGATTTCCATATCACTAGGAAATTCCATTTTTCACATTGCCCCGAATTACTTTATAGAAAATGAAATTAAAACTTTTCCTATTTTTACAAACTAAAAAATTATGAAATTTCATGTTTGTCTTTTCTTATATGAAACTCCTCTCCTTCAGGTATAATTCCGGTCGCAAAGAATATGATCTTTACCTTTCCTTTAAATGTATTATCGGTTTCCTGTCTGACAATAATGTTTGCACCCGGTGATACTTTGTCCTTCATGAATTTCATTGCTTTTTCCCTTTCTTCCACGGTTAAGGTATCATCTCCGGAAATGCTTAGAAGGAGACCCCTCGCCTGGGAAATCTCTGAAGAGTTAAATGGAGAGTTTAATGCAGATTCGCAGGCTTCCATTACCCTCTGCTCAGGTGACGAATCAGAAATCCCCACTCCAAATATACCAAGCCCACCAAGTTCAAGAATTTTTTCAAGATCTGAAAGCTCTGTATTCACAGTTGCACTCTTTGAAACGCTTTCAATCAATCCTTCAATAGCATTCATCATGATGGAATCAGCAAATTCAAGGGCAACGTTGAACAGCTCCCTTGGTGCATATTTTCTTATCCGGTCATTCTCGAAGAGGATAAGGGAATCGCAGAATTGAATCAGTTCTGATTCTCCTTTTCTGGCATTCTCCATACGTTTTTTCCCTTCGCTTGCCATTGGGAGGGAAGCTATACCTATAACTATGGAATTTCTTTCCTTTGCCTTCATCGCAAGAAAGGGTGAGGAACCCGTTCCAGTCCCGCCACCAAGTCCAGTTACAATGATCGCGATTTTAACCCTGTCCAGGCTTTTTTCAATCTCTGTTTGAGACTCTCTGGCTGCAGCATTACCAACCTGAGGGTCGGCTCCAGCCCCTCTTCCCTTTGTGAGTTGTTTTCCAAGCACAATCTTCTCTTTCACTCCAATCTTACTGAGATGTGATGCATCTGTATTTGCTGCCGCAAATGAGATTTCGCAATATGGTGAGTTAAAACTTCTATTTACCATTCTCTTGATAGTGTTAGAGCCTGCCCCGCCCATTCCAAAGATCTTTATCCTTAATTTATTCTCCTCAACAAGTTCTGTGAGTTTTTCCTTTGAAGTACCGTAATTTTCCTCTTCTTCATCAATGCTGGGATTCCCAGAAATCATAATGAATAATGGTATAGGAATATATAAGTTATCTTTTTTGTTTCCTGCATAATTCTAAGTTATCAAAATTAAAACTCAAAAATCTTCTAAAACATTAGGTATAAAATAACAAAAATGAAAGAATTTTGGCTAAACAGATCAAATTAAGATACAATTAGTATTAAAACTAACTGTAATATTTCTCTCTCAATTTCTTTTTATCAACTTTCCCTGTGGAAGTCATATCGAAGGAATCAACTTTCACATATTCGTCGGGCATCCAGAATTTTTCAATTCTCCTTTCTTCTACAAACCTTTTCAGGAATTCATCTACTTCCTCTTTTTTAATTGTATTATCTGAAGTGTAGAAAGCAACAGGTCTTTCTCCCCACTTTTCATCTTTCTTACCGATGATAGCCACTCTGTCAATGCCGTCATACAAACTCACAACATCTTCTAGTATCAAAGTAGGAATGAATTCACCACCTGATTTAACAGCATCTTTTTCCCTATCCACTATACAAAGGTATCCTTTTTCATCGATATAACCAAGATCACCTGTATGAAGCCACCCTTCAGCCCATAACTTTTTTGTAGCCTCGGCATCCTTATAATATTCCTTTGCAACATATGGAGACCTTACGAGGATTTCACCAAATTTCTTCTTTACTTCAGTGCCTATATCTGATTTTGACTGTAATATTTTAATTTCGACAAAGGGGGCTGGAATTCCTGCCTTAATCTCATACTTTTCTCTTTCTTCATCATCAAGATCCCATGTCTCACTGTTGAGCGTGGAGAACGAAACTAGAGGTGCTGTTTCAGATAGACCGTACGCTCCAATGCTCGTAACATTAAACGATTTGGCTCTGTTCTTTAGTTCCATGGTTAAAGCCCCACCTCCAATTATACATCTCAGGTTAAGTGATGGGAGTATATTACTGGAATTTTTCGCAGCCAACAACATATATAGTATGGATGGAACCATTGCAGTTGTACTGACCTTTTCACTCTTCATAAGTTCAAGTATCTTTTCTGGATTATATCTACCAGGAAGTACATATTTAAGACCTTTAAGAAGGAAAAGTTGAGGAAGACCCCATGCGTGAACGTGAAACATTGGAACAAGAGGCATTAAAGTATCACCTGACCCAAGGGATATAGGGTAATCAGACACAGTATTAGCAATCGAAAATGCATGAAGCACAATATCCCTATGGGTAAAAGAAACACCTTTCGGCATTCCAGTAGTTCCAGATGTATAGAAAAGTGTTGCAGTGTCGTCTTCTGATATATAAGGGAGAGGTGTATTTTCATCTGAATTTAAAAGGTCTTCGAAATTTATCACGTTATTAAATGGTAAGTTAATTTCTTCCTTAGAAGTCCTATAAATGATCCATCCTTTAACAAAACCAAAGAGTTCTTTGTATTCAACAAACATCTTAGCTATCTCATCTCTCAGTATCAAGTAAGAGTCTTCAGCATGCTGAATGGTGTAATATATAAGCTCTGTTGGGTATCTTATATTAACTGTGTGCAATATGGCACCAGCCATTGGAACAGCATAAAAAGACCTCAAGAAATTAATCGTATCCCAGTCAAGAATTCCTATTTTATCCCCAGGTTTAACTCCAATTTTAACCAATCCCTTTGCCAGAGAAGTTACATCGGTGCCGAATTTGCTGAATGTTGTCCTTCCAAATTCTGAATCTACTATTTCCTGACCTGGATTTCTAACAGTACTACTTTTTAATAAATTTCCAAGTGTTAGTTCATATTTTACGTAAGTCATTGGGAAATAAATATTACCAATCTAATTTAAACTTCCCAAATTTTCATTTCACTTATATAGGAAATTATTATTTTTCCCAACACTTTCCTATACTAGGTCTTATTTAGATGAATTAATATTATTATACATTGTATAAAATTTATATATGTAATTAATTTAATTTTAAAGTAGAATTATAACATCATCTTCCTTTTACATCGTAATTTTCTACTTCACCATTCTATCATATTTAAAAAGTAACGATTTTTACAGGCTCCTCATGCAATTTATTCTTATTATTTAAAAACGTTTTGGAGTAAGACTTTTATGTTATAGTGCTGATATTCCATTGATGGAATCTTCAGCAAAAGTAACAAAAAAATTAGCTAGAAAACCTCGATTAAAGAAAGAGCTAGGGTTCTATGAACTTTTGATTATAGGAATTGCCGGATCTCTTGGAAATGGAGCTTTGTTTGGAACAATTGATATGGTAGCTGGAGCAGGGCCAAGTGCGATTTTGGCATTTGTATTCGGAGCTTTTATTTACTTACTGGTTGCTTTTACATATGTAGAGCTTAGCAAGGTATACCCTGAAGCTGGTGGTCCAACGAGGTACAGTATATATACACATGGGAGATGGACTAATTTAATAAATTCAATGGCAGATATACTCTGGTATTTATTTATTCCACCAATAGAAGTAGTGGCAATAATTATAGGTTCTGGATTTTTCCTGCCCGGAGTTTTTGTGACAGATCTTGGATACCCAACAATTAATGGAGGACTTCTAGGTGTAGCCCTTCTTCTTACTTTTATTCCCATCAACTACTTTGGAATTAAGCAGTTTGGAAAAACAAGTAACTGGATCGGTTTGGTAAAACTGGTATTTTACCTAGCCATGGTGATAGGCCTAATTGGATTCGTTTTTGACGCTAAGAATTTATTTAAATATGGATTTTTCACCACACACACTCCTATCATTTCATTTCTATCGATCATGCCACTGGCTATGTATGACTTTGGTGCAACCAGGGTTATACCTGATCTTGCAGAGGAAACGAAGCATAAGAGTGATGTAACAAAGGCTATGATTTTTACAGTTGTTATAGAATCTCTTATCTATATAGGGGTGGCCTTTGCTATAATACTTGGATTCCACTGGAGTTCATTTGGTATTAAGCCTGGAGATTTTGATGCATTGACCACTGCGCATGCTCTCGTTGGGTTAAATCCATTCTTTGTGTTTACAAAAAGGTCCGGATTTTACTGGATTTTCATAGCTGCTTTAGTTACAGGATTCATGGCTCCATATGTAACAGGATACATTTACGCAGGAAGTGGCGCAAGGGTAATGATGGCCATTGGGAGATCTGGATTTATTAATAAGAAATTAAAGTCTATAAATTTAAAACATTCTATACCTCTAGTAGCACTTATCACATTCACAATGATAGGAGCTATTATTGTTTTCCTATCTGCTCCTGTCCCATCTATATACAGTTTTATAGACGACGCATCAGCTGCTGGATACCTAGGACTAGCGGTTACTCCAATAGCATTAATGGTATCGAGAAGACAGGGAGTAACTAAAGAAGAAGATAAATTTAAAGGAATGTGGTTAATTGCACCACTTTCAGTCGGTTTAAGTTCTTTGATTCCCTTTTGGGCAGGATGGCCTTCTGAGCCTTATGCAGTTTTCTTGATGTTTATAGGTTGTGCACTAATAGGAATTATTTCTAAGGTCAAGATTGGGGCAAAAAACGCCATATGGTATGTAGTTTATATTCTATTCCTTACTATTATGACACTAATAGGTAGTGATGGCTTTACTGGTACAATCACTTCACTGAACTTTTCTTCCATCGGAATCCACTACACTTTCGCTCTTACTCTTCCATCATCATGGGGAACATTAATTCCATTTGATTATGCAACTCTGATTATATTCATTGTAGCAATGGCAGTCTTTTACCCATGGGGAGTGCTTTCAGGGTTTAAGAAACAGTTCGATCATCCTGAGTTTACAAGACCTGTTCTTGATGATCTACGAATAGGGAATGTTGAAATGGTAAAGAATTCAGAGACAGTAGAAGAGTAATCAATTATAATTTCTAAATTTTCATTTAAATTACCACTATTACCACTGTATCATTTATAAATGGAGTTTAAACGAATAATTACACTATTTAAAAGAGTAAAAAAACTAAATATTATTTTCAAGCTATGGTATTAATTTAACATGAAATTTAAAGAAGTTTAACTTCAGTACTGAGTAGTAAGTAATCTGGATAGATATTAAAAAAGCAGAAAGGGTGAATAAATCTTGATAAACGAAAAGCCCTCATAGAATAAGATAAATCAAAAAACTCTTAATTAAGCGTGATCCAAAATGGAAAATGAATATCGTATGGATAAGAACAAATCTAAAGGCAGTAACGTAACTAAAGAAGACTTTCTTTCGAGACGAAATGTTTTCAAGAGGTCAGCAAAAAGGAATATATTCTATCTTATTTTTGCCATCCCCGCATTAGCTTATGTAATAGGTTTGGCAATAATTCCAGCCATAACTGTGGTCTACGATAGTTTTATAGGAAAGCACGGTTTTACACTAGCAAATTATTTAGCCTTGCCCAGTTATGGACTATATGGTGCTATAATTAATACTTTGCTTGTTAGCGTAGGGGCTCTTATGATTCAGCTTTTTATAGCACTGGCAATTGCAATGGTCCTCGTAAAGCCATTCAAAGGTAAGAAAGCGTTTTCTACACTAGTTATTATTCCTCTTGGTATATCTACTGTAGTCAGTGCCTTTGTATTTTCTATAATATTTCAGGCAGTTGGGGGATATGCAAACTCAGCTCTCGTATCAATCGGATTAAAACCTGTGGACTGGTTTAGTACAAACAGTTCTTCACTTGGTGTTGTAATGTTTTCTGATTTCTGGAAGAATACACCTCTGGTTGCATTAATTCTATACGGAGGTTTGTCATCTTTACCTCCAACATTATATGAGGCTGCATCAGTGGATGGGGCTGGTGCAGTTAGCAGATTTATACACATAACTCTTCCAAACATAGCACCAATAATGTCAATTGCACTTCTCGTTAGGGGTGTAAGTGAATTTAATATTTTCGCATTGCCGCTGGTAATTATAGGGTATCATCCACTTATAATGAATACCCTAATCTTCGAAAATTACTCTTCGCTTCAGACAAGGAATATTTCTTACGCGGCAGCAACGATTCTACTTGCTATAATAATGGTGTATTCTGTCATAGTGGTAAGACTTGGAGGTGCAAAAGATCATGTCAGATGAGAAGGGAAATAAGAAAACAAACTTAGGAGCATCAGCTGATTTAATGCATTCCCATACCCCTACTTACAAATTAATCGCTAATTCCAGATTTTACAAGAAATATAAAATTTATATACCAGTAATTATACTTTCTATAATATTTATTTATCCTTTATGGATACTGATTATTTATGCCTTCCAACCGGCATATTTAACATTTGAAAAGATTTACCCTGGGCAGATCCCACTTGCTTTCACACTGGGTAATCTTTTTGAGTCATTCAAGGAGGTTGATTTAATAGGTCCATTAACAAGAAGTCTGGAAGTAGCATTCATGGTTGGTCTTATTGCAATTGGTCTTGGAATACCAGCAGGTTATGGTCTTTCTAAGCTTACATCAAGTCTTTCAAACAAGCTAATTGTCTTCCTGTTCATAATCAATATGATGCCAGGGCTGGTTATCGCTATACCAATATCAGTTTATTTTCTTAATGCGAATCTTGACAACACGGTGTTTGGCGTTGCATTTGCACAGGAACTGGTCGTATTGCCACTTTCAGTTTTTATCATGTTGAGCGGATTTAGAAGTTTACCACATGATCTGGAATATCAGGCAAGGGTGGACGGGGCTTCTTTTTCTTCAACATTTTTCAGACTTTTAATGCCAATGATAAGAGTACCAATTATGGTTGCATTTTTACTTGCATGGATGACATCATGGGACGAATTCACCTATGCTGTGATCATTGCCCCAATAGTGCCAACAGATTCTACATTCCCTGTAACATTGTATAATTATGTGTCAAGGAACCTTCCACTGGAATCTGCAACATTTGCATTGGTAGCAACTATACCAGTCATAATATTAGCAGCTGTGCTTCAAAAGTATCTAAAAGGACAATATCTATCAGGAGGTTTAGTCGGATGAACGTAAAAATGAGTTATGAAAATATTTATAAATTATATGGAAAGAAAAGGGTATTAAATAAGCTAAATCTAGAAATATATGACGGTGAGTTCTTAGTCGTACTCGGGCCATCAGGAATGGGGAAAAGTACTTTATTAAGAACAACAGTAGGAATTGAAGAGTTGACTGCTGGAAAAATAATCCTTGATGGAAAGGACATAAGTAAATTACCTCCTAATAAGAGAAATATAGCAATGGTGTTTCAGAACTATGCTCTCTATCCTAACATGACAGTTTATCAAAACATTCAGTTTCCATTGAAAATGGCAAAATATGAAAAGAGTAAAATAAAAGGTAAAATAGAATCAATTGCAGAAACTCTAAAGATTGGAGATGTCCTAGAAAGAAACATTAACCAGCTAAGTGGAGGACAAAAGCAGAGGGTTGCTCTGGCCAGGGCACTTGTAAGGGACCCAAAAATTTTTCTTCTTGATGAACCTCTAAGCAATCTTGATGCAAGAGTGAGATATACTGCGAGAGCCGAACTAAAGAAGATTCAAAAGGAACTTGGTCACACCTTTGTTTATGTTACACATGATCAAACTGAGGCTTCTACACTTTCTGACAGGGTCGCCGTGTTGAGAGATGGGAGGATTGAGCAAATAGGCGTTTATGATGAGATCCTAAATGAACCAAAAAGTAAATGGCTTGGGGACTTTGTCGGAGAATATCCAATGAACTTCATAAGTGGAGATAGTATAAACAATTCAAGTAAAATAATTGGATTCAGAGATCACTGGATAAGTGAGGGGGATGATCTAACTGGTACCGTAGAATGGTGCAATCAGGAGGAAGATAGTTTTCACGTAAGCTGCAGGCTTGATAATAAAAATCTGGAAACTGATTCAGATGAAGAAGGTGGGCACCCAGTAATATTAAAAACCAACAAAAGGTATGAGTTGGGAGCAAAGATAGGTTTCAGTCTCAAGAGATATAATATATACAATGAAGACGGATCACTGCTTCAAATAGTTAAGTAGATACAAATTTAATCTTCGTTCCATTCTAAAGTTACATATTTTTATTTGAGAAACTGCACTTTGATTGATTTTAGATTTACCTCAGTCTTACGTGTGATGATAATACGCAACGGCTTCTATTAAAACTATTATTAAACACCACCACGTAAAAATAGCGCTTTATGCGCACTGTCACATAATTGATTGAATAAGATAAAGGAAAAATAAGATCAGCAACCTTCTCGATGAATTTCCCCATACTTTGTTTCATTTTAAACTTTTAAAATTTAATGTTTTACTCCAAATCCTCTCTTCAGGTTTAAGATATATATTTAATAGAAACAAGAACCAGAGAACAGTTATCGCAAAAACCTATAGAGTCTGAGATAATGTATTTTCAATTTCCTTTATACTTGCAAAAGTTTGATTGTTTTATCATTTAAAAAAATAAATATTTGGTAGTTTAAAAATTTACTGCCCCTCTATTGGCGCGTATGTACCATTTTCATACTGGTCTGCAACGTTTTGATTGTAATTAGTCGCTAGGAAGCTTTTTAAAGCGCTGTTTTGACTAGCAAGTATTGATGGTATACTAGAATATGATGAGTGGTCGACTACAATACTTGTCCATGCTTTGTCCATTAAAGTTTGCCATTCTCCAATCCATGAAACTGGTGATCTAAGGAACACTCCACCGTTAATTGCTGCTAGCGATTCATTGGTTACAGTGTCTGTTGAGTTATAGGATTTCATTCCAAGTTTTGTAAGGTTGACAGAAGCTGGCCACTGATAGTACATCATTGAGTAAGTGTTAGATGCAAGTCCGGTATAGGTTGCCCAGTATGATGTTTTGTAATCTGGTGAAAAGTATGCACTTAGGTTATATATGTATTCCATAGCATGAATATCCCCAGTATCATTGAACATCATTGGGTTTCCACCGAATTGAACCATCCACTGATAAAGTTCTGTGGGTGTGCTTGCTCCTCCATGTCCCTGCATGTTAATTTCTCCAACACCATATTTCTTATCAAGGATCTTTGCATCAGTATAGAGTTGTGTATATGTTGTGGGTACCTTGGTGATTCCTGCACCCTGAAGTGCTGTATAATCAACCCATACAAGAGGTATATTGACAAGCTGTGTCAGGAAGTATACTCCTCCGAACTCTGATACTTCGTAGTTGTTAAGATTTGAAATTGAACTTATAACTCCTTCTCCGGCAGTAATCTTTGCGGCATTGATTGATGCTAGATAGCCATCATAAAAGAGAACTCCAACATCAAGATTATCAATAGTCATAACAACATTTGCATGAGAATTTCCAGTTACAAGTGATGAAATCTCCTCAACCATGGATGCAGCGGTTATGAAACTAACACTCACTTGGATGTTTGGGTATGCCTTCTCAAAATTGTTTATAACCCCAGTAACATAGGACTCATCCGCTGTGCTTATACTCGTGTAATATGTAACAGTCGCTGTCGCATTGCTTGAAGCGTATATTGATGGTACTGTTGTACTTGGTGAAGACGTATATGCTCCCTGATCAACAGGTATAAATCCAGTATGGGCTTCACAGGCCTTCTGGATCGCAGGGTTCATCAGATAAGCCATTAACTGCGCTGACGCAGCTGGAGTCGATCCTCCCTTCATTTCAGCTATTACACAACCTCCAAGCAGATGCTCAGAATTGACCGGGCCACTCACACCAGTAGATAGACATATAACACATTGTTAGACGTGGTTGGAGTGGGCGTTGTTGTTTTCACTAGATTTTTGTAATCTAGTCCAACAAACGACCCTACAACAACTATCACCACAACAATTGCTATTATGGCTATCAGTTTATTTCCTTTTTTTTCTTTTGGTTCTATAGGATTATCCATTTTTAATCTTTACTCCATCTAAATCATTTTATTTAAATTTAAAAAATGCTTAAATACTACAATTAGGAGAAAAAAATATATGTATTAATCTATAAATATTATTTAATATAAAGTGAACTTTAACTCATGTTCGATTTTCCCGTAATTTTTGGAAACTCTATTCAATCTTACTGCCGCTCTGACCATGCCAAGGTGACTCAACGCCTGTGGAAAATTGCCAAGCAATTCGCCTGTTTTTAAATCAATTTCTTCTGACATTAGACCAAGATGATTGGAATGTGAGACAATTTTGCCCAGGACTTCCCTCGCTTTTTTAACTTTTCCAGTTACTATAAGGTCTTCTACATACCAGTAGGATAAAAGAACAAACGCGTTATCATCTGAAACAAAATTGTCCTTGTCATTATACCTTTTGAAAAGGTACCCGTCCACCATTAGATCGGTCTCAATCTTCTTTATCGTTCCAAGAATATATGGATGATCAGGTGGTAAGAATCCTAGAAGGGGCATTCTTAAAAGAGATGCATCAGTACTTTCAGAGCCATAGAACTGCATAAAGGAGTTATGCTTTTCACTATATGCGTTTTCCATTACATCCTTTTTTATTAGATCGGCCTGAAGTTTCCAGTCAGAAATTGGTGCTGAAAGCTCCAATTTTTTGGACATTTCAATACCTCTTTGAAACGCTGACCATGCAATAACTTTTGAATAAGTATAATTTAATGGTTCTGATCTGAATTCCCAGATGCTGGAATCTCCATATTTCCATATCTCGGTTAACTTTGAAAGTATATTCCTCACAAAATCCCATAAGTATGTATTAATAGTTCCTTCATTCTTAGAGACATGGTATATGGCATTTATGAGGCTACCATATTCGTCAATTTGTAACTGGCTCGCAGCCAGATTTCCTACCCTTACAGGAGATGATTTCCTATAACCTTCATAGTTGATAAGTTTCTCTTCAAGATTCTGGTATTCGTTTATTGTGTATATTGTCTTGAGGTGACCCTCCATT
This sequence comes from Thermoplasmatales archaeon, assembly GCA_027316895.1. GTDB lineage: Archaea > Thermoplasmatota > Thermoplasmata > Thermoplasmatales > Thermoplasmataceae > Cuniculiplasma. Next base: position 626,530 of record DAHVFT010000001.1, read on the forward strand.
TTTACCCTTTCCATTACATCATAAAGAAACTTTACCGATTCATTTTTATAACCAAGCATTGAAAGTGATTCTATAACATATGCCACATCTCTAACCCAGCAGAATCTGTAATCATAATTTCTGTCTCCGCCGATAGCCTCGGGTAAGCTTGTTGTAGGGGCAGCGACCATCAATCCAGTCGGTTCATATATCAAACCTTTTAGAACCAGAGCAGATCTCACTACTTCATGATTGTATATAAGTGGAAAATTTCCTTCAGATACCCACTCCTTCTGAAATTTTGCGGTTTGCTCCATTAGATCAAATGACTTAAAATCGCTTGTTTTTTGTACATGCTGCATACCATAAAAAACAATGATCCATCCACTCCCATTCTTATTCGTTTTAAAATTTGCAGCAATCTTGTTACCATATACCTTGAAGTTAAAATCTGAAGATACCCCAACATATTCATCCTTGTATTTGAATATATATCCGTTTTTGTGTTTAACCACGTCTTCAGGTAAATTACCGAAGTGGAACGAGAGTTTTATCTCAGAACGAATTTCCACACCTTCAACAGGGGTTTCGACATATCTATGAATCTCCGGGAAATTAATCGTACTGTATTTTGAGGTTGGAATGAAATCTGTAACTCTAAGTATTACCTGATTTTTTTTCTTAAATTCTGTTACAAGTATGTTTGTATTATCAATGTAATACTGGCTGGATTCAACATTCTGAAAATCAACAGGCTGAATTGAAAAACTGCCTCCTTTTTTACTGTCAAGGATCGAATCAAATATAGGGTCGGAGTTAAAATTCGGAAGACATGCCCAGTCAATTGTTCCATTCATTCCTACCAGGGCAGAAGTTCTGTTGCTTGCAATTATTCCGTGGTGTGAAATTTTGAGATATTCCTCAGCATTTAGTTCAGAAAGTAAGATGGATCTGCGTGATGGCATTAATGCCCAATACAATAAAATATAAATTTTTTGTTTTAATGTTCTCTATTTTTGAAAATATATAATAGAATGCCGAAAGGGTTGGGTAGCAATAAATAAACTTCTGTTAATGGTAGAACTTATCAATGTTTAAGGAGTTAAATCACAACGCAGATATTAACTCCAATAAAAAACAGTTATTAATGGAAAAAGTCAACTATTTACGAATTAATTAGTCTATTGGCTTTTTTTCTCCAATTCCACTAATTTTTCTTCTTCAACCAGATTTACGGACTTACCGGCACGGGCTGCAACTTCCGGCTTTAATTTTACTGTTCTGATTGCATAAAAGATGGCAAATACAAGATAGGCAGAAGCTCCTATTACAGCCTCAGTAATTGGAAATACAGGGGGTATTATAGATTCATACAATACCCATAGAAATATTACAGTTGCAATTATGGGTAAGACATAGTGCTCTGTGATATGTACTACTATGTAAATTCCATGGTGCTTTTCCTTCAGTCTGATGAATAAGGTCATTACGCTTGTATTTAGCAGAATGTGAGTTATGATGAGCCCAAATAGGGCAAGAGTTGTAAGAAAGTCAAAACTATTCCCTAGAGAAGAGGATACTACTAAACTTGATGACATATTTGTTAATAAGGAAACAAATGTATGCCCCATCAACCCATTAATTAACATAGTTCCACCAATTGCAAGAATGGATGCCATCGTACCAATAAACAATAATGCTTTGTGAGGTGTAACGTATTTTTCGTGTAATTCTGCAAAGTAATGTGGGAGCACTCCATCCCGTCCCATTGCAAAATAAACCCTGCCTGCATTGGATTGCATTGCGACAGAATCCGAAAAAGCTGAGTTGAAAGCCACAAGGGAAAGCATGACTCCACCTGCTACACCTGTATAAGCTGTTGCAACTATTATACCAGGGATGTTAGCCTGAGCAAATGATGACATAAGAGAAACGCCCCATCCAACAGTTAAAGCATAAGCAACCTCGGTTAAAACAACTCCAACTATTATAAGACCAAAGACTAAACTTTTAGTTATCGCTCTACTGTTCACTGCCTCTTCTCCAAGTGGTGCAGAACCTCCGTAGCCAATAAAACTCGTCAAACCAAATATCATTCCAAGTCCAAGACCACTTAGCGGCCCCCCTACCTTATTAAAAATTTGGGATTTTGTAAAAGGGTCAAAAACTGCAAGCGTATTGTCCTTTGCCTCAATTATTATAATTGCTGATAGTACTCCCAGAAATATAACTTCAAAAAAGGCAGCTATCCTTACATATTTCATCTGTGGCCTTATTCCAAAAATGGATAAAGCTATAGGAGCCAGGATAAATAGGAGAATGAATGGAATCCATATCCAACCAGGTAGTGACATTCCAAGGAAATAGGATAGAACTCCTGGGAGTACAACGCCCCCAACATATACCGGTATAGCCGCTGTACTTGCTATCTGATACATAACATATAGCAATCCGCTCGTTATGGCTGGTGTTGGACCAAATGCTGTTCCTATATATCCATAATATCCACCAGCGCTTGCATGTCTTGTCGACAAGTGATAGAGAGTATTAACTTCGAGAAACATGGTTAGGGTTGCAATGAGGAAGGCAAGTGGAGTTAAAAAAAATGCAAAAGCTGCAGCAGATGTAATGAACGCAACTGTATCACATGCTGGCGCCATAGCTGCAATTTCCTCAGCAATAGCACCCCAGACACCTACCTGATTTTTCATCAATCTATTTGGGTTTTTTCCAGAATCCATATTCAATCAACTTAGTATTAGGTTAATGCAATTAGTATTATACTAATGTATTTAAAAATTACTATACGAGTCACATTTCTAATCGTGTATCTGTTCTATGGTTCTTCCATGTGGACATTTTCCGGGTTTTCCGAGCTTTAGAAACATTGTGTCAATCGAATCATGGTCCACCAGATAATCTATTTGTTCTGAAATTAAGCACGCACGATCGATATTCATACCATAAGTAACCATAAGCGTCTCGATTATTCTGTGGTTTTCCTCTATTTCGTGATAAAAAGATTTTCCCTTATTAGTTAAATGAATCATTCCTTTTACATGGAGTACAAGTTTTTTCCCCTCGAGTCTCTTAATAAGATTTAATGTTGTTGGTGGTCTAACGTTTAACATATCTGACAAATCTATAAGTCTCAGTGGGAATTCATCTACTTCATGATCCCCGATTGTAATCAGGCAGTCCCGTTCTTTCTTTGTTAGAAGTTTAAGGTTATTCATTTAGTAGATACCTAATTAAATTCGCATTATAATAGTTTTTCTTTGAAGGCCAACAAAGGTTTTATTAAAACTTACGATTAATGGTTATGGAATCTAAAGTACTAATTTCTGTAAAAGAGCTGAAACAAATTCTTAATAAAGTTACACTTCTAGATTGCAGATACAGACTTACAGAACCAGATTATGGATTTAATGAATTTGTTAAGTCTCACATTCCAGGAGCATTTTTTATGGATCTTAATAGTCATCTCGCATCTGAAGTTAAATTAACTGGAGGTAGACATCCACTTCCGGACATTGATATTTTAAAAACAAGACTGGAGGAGGTAGGTATTACAAACGATACCAGTATTGTATGTTATGATGATAATTTATCTGGAGCTGGCAGATGCTGGTTTTTATTAAAATATATGGGTATTTTAAACGTAAGGGTTCTTAACGGAGGCTTTGATGAATGGAATAAATTTGGATTAGTTGTCGAGTCTGGTCCAGAACGAAAAGTTCCACCGGGCCATATTGATGTAAAATTAAATTCAGATTTGATTGCAACACATGAAGACATATTGAACCAATCAAATAAACATAAAATAATCGATGCACGTGAAACATACAGATATGAAGGAAGAAAAGAACCAATTGATAAAATCGCTGGCAGGATTCCTGGTGCTATTAATATACCATACACAGAACTGATGAATGGCACTGTTATGAAGAGAAAAGATGAACTAAAAAAACTATTGAACGGTTTACAGGATGGAGACATTTTATACTGTGGCTCTGGAGTCACATCATGTGTAAATTTTCTGGCAATGGAATATATAGGTATAAGACCAAAGCTATACGTTGGAAGTTACAGTGACTGGATAAGCAGGGATCTTGATGTAGAAAGAGACCAAGATTAAGTTATTAAAGCATGTTCCATAATTTGTATTATTAAGTATTGCAAAGCATATTAACAAAATTGCAATATTGACATTAGATAACGATGAAAAACATTTATATTATTTCTGCAAAGAGAACGCCTCACGGAAAATTTGGAAAATCTCTTTCAGGCATTAGTGCAACCAAACTTGGTGGGATAGCAATAAGAGGAGCACTGGAATCATCTCAAATAGATCAGGAATTGGTAGATGAGGTGATATTTGGAAATGTAATTCAGGCAGGAAATGGACAAAACCCAGCCGGTCAATGTAGTACACATGGTGGCATAAGATCGGAAGTTACGAAAAATACTGTTAATGTTGTATGTGCATCAGGGATGCTGGCAATGGAAAATGCATACAGGGAGATAGCTTTAGGAGAAAGAGATGTGGTTGTTGCAGGAGGTACAGAAAGTATGAGCAGAGGACCATACCTGCTATCGAGTAATTTCAGGTACGGTGTAAAAAACATGTTTTCTACACGGGAAACCCTCACAGATTCCATGTACAATGACGGTTTAATGGACGCATTTTACCAGAATTCAATGGGGTTTTACGCTGATAAAACTTCAAATAAATTTAATCAGACCAGGGATATGGTTGATGACTATGCATTTCAGAGTTATACGAGAGCCATGAAAGCCACAAGAATGGGTTATTTCAAAGATGAAATTATCCCAATGGATGTATTAAATTTTGATGAGGGAATTAGGGAAACAAGCATAGAAACTCTTTCAAGGCTTAAGCCTTCCTTTAGCGACAATGGAATTCACACCGCGGGAAATTCATCGCAAATTTCTGATGGAGCATCGGCGCTGGTTTTAGCTTCAGAAAAAGCCGTAGACCAGTACGACCTCAAGCCCATTGGAAAGATAAATGGATTCTGGTCATCAAGTATGGACCCTAGGGATTATATTGAAGCACCCATAAAATCAACCAGGGAAATGCTTCAGAAATACAACTGGAATATAAACGAATTCGACCTTGTTGAGCACAATGAGGCATTTTCAGGAGGATGTATTCTTTTAAGGGATCAGCTGGGTATTGATAATGACAGATTCAATGTGAATGGAGGGGCTATCGCTTTTGGTCATCCTCTGGGGAGCAGTGGTTCCAGAATAGTGGTAACATTACTTCATGCCTTGCGACAGAGAAAAATGAATAAAGGTATTGCTACCTTATGTCATGGGGGAGGAGGAGGTCATTCTATGGCAATAGAGGTGGTTAATTGAAGTTTTCTGTTGTTGGTTCGGGAACCATGGGTCGTGGAATAGGACAAATTTTTGCACAAAGTGGCTACAATGTTGTTCAGGTAGATGTAAGCAAACAGGCTCTTGACAATGCAAGGGTTGCAATTATTGATTCACTGAATAAGCTTGAAAGGAAAGGATCACTTAAAGATACACCCGATCGGATAATTTCAAGAATGGAATTCACGGATAATATGGATTCCATTAGTGAAAGTGACATGGTTATAGAAGCGGTGTTTGAGAGATTAGATATTAAGACTGAAACACTGAAAAGAATTGGAGCAACAGTTGGCAAAAATACAATTATAGGGTCAAACACCTCATCCATATCTATAAATTTACTATCGGCATATGTTGATAATCCTGAAAGATTCATGGGGATTCATTTTTTTAATCCAGTACCTGTTATGAAGTTAGTGGAACTTGTATCCGGTGAAAAAACTTCATCAGATTTGATGAAGAAAGTGTATGAATTACTTGTAACAATTGGCAAGGATCCAGTAACGGTGAGAGATTTTCCAGGGTTTGTTTCAAACAGGGTACTGATGCCATTAATAAGGGAAGCAATACTTGCTTTTGAGGAATCTGTTGCAAGTGCTTCGGATATAGATAAAACATTTAGACTTGGTATGAATCATCCAATGGGCCCACTGGAACTGGCAGATTTCATAGGTCTGGATGTATGCTATGATATCATGGAAGTATTATATACCAACTACGGAGACCCAAGATTCAAACCACCTATCGCCCTTAGAAATCTGGTGAATTCAAAAAAGCTTGGCCGGAAGACTGGTGAGGGTTTTTATAAATATGAGGTAAAAAAATGAAAAATATAATGGTTGAAAAGGAAGGAAGATTGTTGAAAATATTCATAAATAGAGAAAAGAAACTAAATCCACTTGATATTGAAACAATAGAAGAGATTGGAGAAGTCCTCAAGGATGAAAAATATATAGGAATCATATCAGGGATGAATAAAGCTTTCAGCGCCGGTGCTGATATTAATGTTTTTTTGAACCTTGATCCTGTTACAGCTTTCGATTTTTCAAAACGTGGTCACCAGGTCATGGATTTCATAGAAGAAAGGCAAATGCCAGTTATAGCAGCAATACATGGGTTTGCTCTGGGAGGGGGATTTGAACTTGCGCTTGCATGCGATATAATAATTGCTCATCCAGACACCTATTTCGGATTACCAGAAGTTACCCTGGGAATTATACCGGGATTTGGAGGAACTCAAAGACTCAGGAATCTTGTGGGCGATAACATGGCATTCCAACTTGCTTCGCTTGGAACAAAAGTTGATTCAAACAGGGCACTCAATCTTGGAATTATTAGTGAAATAAACGAGAAATACATGGAAAGAGCCATTGAAATAGGCAAGCAGTATGAAGCGCTGCCATATGAGTCACTTGCATACATAAAGGAGCTTACAAGAGGTAAGAATAAAGATTTATTTGACAGGGAAAAGGAATATTTTGGAAACATGTTCAAAACAGAAAATCAAAGAGAAGGTGCCAGGGCATTTATTGAGAAAAGGAAGGCAAATTTCAACACAAAAATAAATAATAGCCTATTTGAATGAAATAAATCCATCTCTCATTTCTCTAATAGTTGAACTTAGATCCTCAATTTCCATCCCTGTCAATATGCCACTATTGTGGTAGAATTCACTGTATTTTACGCCACTGTCAGGAAAAACAGTATATACATTTATATTCTCTCTAGATTCTGCAATCTTTAGCGCACCCATAAAATTTGCACCAGAAGAAAATCCAACAAAAATTCCACGTTCTCTGGCCAGTTTTTGAACACCATCACTGGCATCTCGCTCATTAACATTTATCATTTTATCTACCAGAGATATGTTCTTTTCTATGATTGTCTTATCTTTTGCCTTTAGAAAATTCCTTATTCCCTGAATATACGATGTTTGATCTGACTGAAGCATATAAACTGTTATGGTTGGGCTTCTTCCCTTAAAATATTTAGCGTTCCCAATTATTGATCCTCCTGTTCCCATTGCAATAGCAACGGCATCTGGCAATTTGCCCATCTGCTTTTCAGATTCAGGGGCAGTAGTATAAACATGAGATAGATAATTGAACTCGTTTCCATGCTGATGGAGGCAAACATAAGTCTCTGGTTGTTTCATCGCAATATCAATTGCAGAATTTATAGCAGTCTCAGTGCTGGTAGTATCTTTTGGTTCATTTGTTTCGATGACAGTTGCTCCAGATTTAATTAATTCTTTCTTTGTCTCTTCAGAAGTCCCTGGAGGAATAAAAAGCATGGACTTAATCCCAAGTTTCCTGCAGATATTCCCTATTGCGATTCCTGTATTGCCGGACGTCCCTTCTACAATGATCTTGTTTTTAATAGAGTCATCTGTATGAATCAGATGGTCGATCATGAAAAAAGCTCCCCTATCCTTAATAGAGCCAAATGGATTGAAATACTCAAGTTTAGAATAAACTGCGGAACCATTAGGCGTTTCATACTTTAGCATAGGAGTATTACCAAAACCCTGACTGTAAAAGTCATTTGTGATTGTTCTGCACAGTTTTTCCTTATCTTCGCTCATAATTCCCCATGTAATTTTTCGATATTATTGTTTTCTGAATTTATCAGTAACATATGAATAGTTATTTTCAATGAGAGTAAGATTAATTTGTCTGACTACAACAAAGAGATAGCTGAAGGGTTTGAATTATTAACCCAGGGAGAATTCGAGAAAAGCCTTGAAAAATTCATTACAGCCATAGAGATTGATTCAACCAGGCCTGATGCCTTTTCACTGGCTTCAGAGGCATTTGCGCAAATTGGCGATATTGAGAATGCAAAATCTCACGCTGAGCAAGCGTATAAAATGGACTCTGGAAAACCAGAATACGTGCTTCAGTATGCCTCCATGCTTTATGCAACAGGTGATAGCGAGGAGAGCTTAAAACTCGCAAACGAGGCCCAGAAGAAGGGTGAAATGCCTGAGATACATCTTTTGAAAAGCAATATCTATATGGATATGGAGGAAGCCCAGAAAGCTTTAAAGGAAGCTAAAATAGCATTTGAAATGGATAAGAACCCCATATACAGGACAAATTATGCCATAGTTCTCAAGGAAAGCGGCAAGATAAAGGAATCGACTGAAATTCTTACTAAGATGATACAGGAAAAACCAGATGATCTGGATGCGCTTTACTTACTCTTCCAGAATGAACTGGCAGAAGAGCATCTAGATGAAGCAATGAACTATATTACAAAATGTATATCACTTAATGACTCTGAGCCCCTGTTCTATTCAGAACTTGCTTCAATGATGGAAGATTTCGAAGATAATGAAAAGGCTGAAAAATATTATAAAAAGGCATTGGAGGTCTCCGACAATGATCCAGAGATGGCAATGCAACTTGCAGAATTTTATCAGTCCATGGATAAAATTCAGGAGGGAATTGATGTTCTGGAGGGGGCACATAGCGATGAAGATCCAGAGTATTTTTTAATGATGGGAAAACTTCTCCTTGGAAAGAAGGAATACAACAAGGCCTTATCTCATCTGGACATAGTAATTGAAATGGCAGATGACCCAGAGGCCAAAATTGTAAAAGGGACCTGCTTGATGGAAATAAACAGGTTAAATGATGCTCAATCCATTCTGAAGGAGGCACTAAAGCAAGATTTTCAAACCGAATATGTTGAGTCTTTGTTAAATCAGATCTGGTGGAAGGAGAATAGCAAGAAATTCAAACTATAATCTCCAGCTCTTCCCCATTTATTTTAACTTCGTATGTTTTCAGCTTTGAACAATTTGCATAGTCTCCCATTGTTTTAGGAATAGGATTTTCAAGAACATCTCCATTATTTAGATTGAAAATGATATGATGGGAAGGACACATTATTCTATCATCAGAAAGGGTTCGACATAGAAACAAAGGCCCACCTTTATGAGGGCATTTTGATTCAAACGCAAAGTATTTTCCATTCTGCTTTAGTATTGTAATATCTTCCCCGTCAAGTTGAACTCTTTTCCTGTCCTTGGAATCAAATCCATCATTATGTACACTTATCATACTTTTAGAGAGAGATTTTTGATTTCTTATTAAGATCAACGAACTTCCAGTCACTTCTGACGGATCCCATTCCCCGTTTCTTGTGAACGTAGTTAATTGCACTTAAAGCAGCTACAGAACCCTGTCCTGCTGATATGACTGCCTGTTTATAGGGGATATTTGTCACATCTCCTGCAGCAAACACTCCCTCCCTACTTGTTTTTCCGTTCATGTCTATAATGACTTCATTTTCTTTGTTCATTTCCACAAATCCCTTCAGCATTCCTGTTTTGGCGATATATCCCATTTCAACAAAAACTGCCTTCACCGGGATCTGTTCAACAGAACCATCTTTTTTCTTTAATGACACTGCATTCACGGTCTTATCTCCAAGTATTTCATCCACTTCAGATTCATAAAGGAATTTTACGTTTTCCAGCGATCTTGCCTCTGCGATCATGTCCTCTGAACCTGAAATACGATTTGCCTTCTGAGTTACATAAACCTTAGAAGCTACAGTCCCAAGATATAGGGCTGCCTGCAGTGCGTGATCTCCTGCTCCAGCAACGAGAACATCCTTGTTTTTATACAGTGGCCCATCGCAGATAGAGCAGTAGGAAACACCTCTTCCCTTATATTTCTCCTCTCCTTTACTACCAAGATCTCTCGGAGTTTTACCAAAGGCAAGTATGAGTGCATCGCATTCATACTGCTCTTCTACACCTTTCAAGATGAACTGATTATCAGACTCAGTAACAGTTCTAATTTCATCATATGAAAATTCCGTACCGTACATCTGAGCCTGTGCCTGAAATTTAGAAGCTAAGTCAAATCCTGAAATGCTCTCAAAACCCGGATAATTTTGGATGTCAGTTGTAAGCAATCCCTGCCCCCCTATATCCTTTGTAACCACAAGTGTCTTCATCCCCTGCCTTGATGAATATATGGCAGCGGATAACCCAGCAAAGGCACCACCTATTACAATAATATCGTATTTCATTCAGTTCAACAGCTTCTTGAGTTTAGCATCCAGCATTGTCTTTGGTACTGCACCTATGCTCACATCGGCTACCTTTCCGTTTTTGAACATTATCACAGTTGGAATACTGGTGATATTGAAGGACGAACTTACTTCAGGGTTTGCGTCCACATCAACCTTTCCAAAAGAGATTTTGCCACTGTACTCATTGGCCAGTTCTTCAACTATGGGTGAGAGAAATCTGCATGGAGCACACCAGGATGCCCAGAAGTCCACTACCATAATTTTATTTTTCTTAACCTCATCATTGAAAGTTGCATCTGTTAATTCTACCGGTTTCATTACTTTTACCTCCTTTTTCTTATTCTCATCTTGAATTCTTGCCATTAACTTTTTCCTTATGTTTTCTAATTCCAAATCGTCTTCTGACATAATTGAATTCTACTGGATATTATACTGGAGTTAATCAATGTTACGGTTTTGTCAAAAGCATACAAAACCATATATATAACTCCATAATATCATAGTAAAGTATGAAAATAACATCGAAATTGAATTCAGATATTGCATGCTGTTCCGATTTATTAGAGTCTGTTTTTAACTTTGGAAAAACAGATGTGGAGATATTTTACGCACTTACACCAGGGAAATGGTTCAGAATAGAAAAAATTTCAAAGGACATAAAAAAAGATCAAAGCACCGTTTACAGATCCTTACAAAAGTTGATTAGCATGGGTTTTGTAATGAGGGATTCAAGAATTATTGAAAATGGCGGTTACTATTATGAATATGCACTATCAGTTTCTTCAACGTTGGACAAGGTAATAAGAGAAAAAATCGATGAATTAACTGATCGTTTGAGAAGTCTTTCAAGAGACCTTATTAGGGAGTTGGAATCGAGAGAAATGATACAGTAATTCTTATCTTACCATTGATATAAATCTTTGAGCTTCTTCTACAACTCTTACTACTCTATATCCATCATTACCTGTTGCTATTTTGCTTTTTTCTCCCCTAGTATATTTTTCGAATTCTGCCACTTCTTCTGCATATAGGTTTCCTGTTTTGAATTCCTTTGTCGTTTCATCGTTAATTTCAATGGTTGCATTTAGAGTTGTACCGAAGAAATTTTTACATCTTATTTTCTTATCAGAAGTTAATAAAGTTAAATCATTTGATAATCCCTCCATTTGTCTGGAAGATAAAGCCGTAGCAAATCCCTTGTCAAATTGCATATTTACAACCATTGATTCATCAATTATTTTTTCTTCTGGCATTCTGAATGAAGTTACCTTCCTGGGGAATCTGTTATGGAATGAAATCAGTGTATCAATGACGTGAACACCAGTCCCCATCACGGATCCACCACCTACTTTATCAGGCTCGTTCCACCATTTACTATCCACAGTTTGTTCCCTTGGAATAGAAAGATGAGTCCATATACCTGATTCATAAATTATATCCTCATTTGGCTTTAGTAATTCACCTCTTATGTATTCAAGAGCTGGGTGCATTCTGAGGTGGAAACCAATGCCTAGTTTAACCTTTCTTTCTGTTGCAAGAGAAATGAGTTCTTTAGCATCAGCGGATCTTAGGGTCATCTGTTTTTCCAGTAAAACGTGTTTACTGTGATTTAATGCTTTTCGTGCATGTTCATAATGCATGAAATTTGGTGAACCGACATATACAGCGTCAATATCATCGGAAAGCATTTCACCATATGTGGGATAATACTTGCATGAAAATTTCTCAGCTGTTATGGCCCCTTTTTCCTTATTAGCTGTAGTAATTCCAGAAATTTCATTACCACTTTCCAATATGGCAGGCATCACTCTGCTTATTGCATGATTACCGATACCGACTATCCCAAACCTCATAATCAAATATGGTGAGTCTGTTAATAATATATTCTATTATCTTGTTGAATTTGTTCATATTGTGTCAAATCTTTAAATATGCAAATTCGATATTATTCAGAATGGCTAATCCCAAAAAAACAAACAGGCAAAAGGAAGAGGAATTAAGACTTTTAATCCAGAAAAGAAGGAGATTATTAACAACGGCAGTAACAATAGTGGTTGCTGTCATAGTAATTGTAGCAGTACTTATTTTTTCAGGGGTACTCAATTCATCTTCCACCGGTACAGGTTCCACTGTAGTTCAAAGTGGAACTTTTATAAAGATTAGCAATTCAGACGTTTCTTCTGATGGAGGAGTGAACATATATTTCCTTTCATGGCAGGGTTGTCCCATTGGTGCTTCTGATAGCTGGATAATTTATAACTACGTTCACTCGCAGGACCCATCTCTGTCGAATTCAACTATCTATAAAGAGATGCATTTTAGTGACCCTGACGAATCACCAACCAACATACCAGGATTACTTTTTAATAATTTCTCATACACTCTTAGTGGAATAAATTACCATTTCCACGTAATCTATGTTTACGGAGAATATCTCCCACCAGATGGACCAAGTTCAGTAAGTCAGGGATCATCTGTACTAAAAGCAAACTTCCCATCTTCGGTATCATCCTTATTCCTTAAGTATGAAACACAGTACCCAACTTCTGGACTTAACGGTCAGGCAATAGCTAATTATGCAGGCCACCTAACATCGAGTCTGATAATAACGGGCCCCTCTGGAACATACTATGCCGAGGGAGAATTATACAATCCATCAACCATAGCCAACATACAACCAGGAGTGCTGATAAATGAACTATCACAATACTCTGGAATAACAGGAGGAACAAGTGAACTTGGTACTGCCATAAATTCCGTAATCTGAACAGTGTGAGAAGAAATAGATGGATATTTATGCTGACTTTCATAATATAAAAAAAATCATTCTCTCCCTAACTATCCTCTTTTGTCTTCTTATAATGTGGCATTATGGCATAGTGGCAATTTTTTATGTTTTATTGTTTTCAATAGTTTTATCAGGCGTCATTGCAGTAATTTATTCACTTTGGATGGATTCTAATTCGTATCACGAAGCCTCAGGTGTATGGGTTTTTCCTTTCATCGCATATCTTTTTCTTCGGTTGGATTTTTCCCGAAACATAACAAATATGATCAAATTGATAGAAATACCATTTTTGTCAGATTCTATAATATGGATTCTGGTTGGAATATTTATCATTAACTTTGTGATTCACCTGGAGCCTCATAACGCTATTCAGAATGATTCAGCAGATCAATATGAATCCTATGGATACTGGTTATCCATTTCAACAATAATAGGAATGGGAATAACAATTATTCTATCAGGATTAACAAAAGGCTATATATTTATTCTTCCAGACACATACATGATTCCCATATTTTATGGTTCCATAATACTATCTTCACAATTTAGATTCCCAGTGACAGGTAGGAGAAGTATAAATGGGATAGTAATTATTCTTTTACTGTATTCTACTATGGCTATCTACGAAAATATTATAAAAGGGACATTTCCACCAATTATTCCCATATTAATAGAATTAATTTTACTAATATCATTCTTCTGGATGGCAATGAAACCTGAAGAAAGAGAAGGAAAATATACAGGTTCAGTAATATCTTATCCACATTATAGAATAAAATTCTTTCTAGTTGTCGTGTGGTTTCTCATACTTTATTTCACCATACCAAAGGAATATCAGTTAGTTGAATCTGTTCTCATATTTCCTCTAATATTCTTTTCAGAATTTATAGTTGATCTTTTCAAAGGAATAAGAGCATCATCACTTTCGGGAAAGGGGGGCATAATAGGAGGAGCTGGTCCCTTTGATAGTCTTTATTCAACATTTTCGTTCACTATATTTGTATATCTTGTTTTTGAGATAATATTAATGAAGAAATTTTCAGGGATATAATCTTGAGACGTTCTTTGAATCACACCAAAGTTCTTGCACATTTGGATTTCCCTAATATAGTCATTTGGAGTTTAATAATCATAACCTATCACTTATACAAAATGTTATGACTTCTCCATTCTCTGGGCATCTTTAATTCTCCTGATCTCCATGTTATAAGCTTCTGCCACTTCAACAAGCGTCAGTGTTCCGACAACAATACTAGGTGAACTTTCGTTATAAACGATAAGTTTCCCAGAAGGTTCTTTTGTAAGCTTATTCAAAGCATTATGTAAGTTATCATCACTTTTTATGAGTGGAGGATCTTTCTGCATTACGCTTTCAATTTTCTCATCATAATTAGCATTTACCGGGATATTCTCAATGGAAAGGTATCCTTCAAGCCTACCATCGTCTTCAACGACAATTCCCTTCGTTCTACTTTCTCTTATCATGTTGATTCCAGACCTCAAAGATTCATTCTTACTTATCTTGAGATAATCTTTCTTCATGGCAGTATAAACTGGAATATCATCCATAATTGGATTTTTATATTCATCTTCATGAGCAGGTGATTTACTTCTGTCCAAAACCTGAGACCGATAAATAGAAAGATTTCCACTAACAAAGTAACTTACAGTGGTCGCAAGCATTAATGGGATAAATAGAGCATAAGATCCTGTCATTTCAGTTCCCATTATTATGATTGCAATTGGAGCTTTTGACGCTCCTCCAAACATAGAAATCATTGATACTATTATAATTTCATCCATGCTAAGATAGGGGAAGATAACTCTTAGGGGAATTGCTATCGCAGCACCCAGAAAAGCGCCAATAACCAATCCTGGAGCAAATACACCTCCAGAACCTTCAGATCCAATGGTGAATGAAGTTGCTACGGTTTTTAAGAAAAAAAGTGTAATAAATATCAGGAATAAATCAAGGTATCCGGATCCGAAAAGAGTCATATTTCCATCAAGCATCTGCTGTACCCAGCCATACCCTAATCCGAGTATTTGTGGAAAGAAAATCGCTATAATCCCAACTACTGCTCCGCCAATTGCGGGTTTTGCGTATGGTGTTATCTTTTTGGATATTTCAAAAATTCTGCTTATCCCGTAAAATACCTTAATGTACATTATTGCGGACAAACCTGCTAAAAATCCTATTATAAGATAGGCGAAAAGAGACAGTGGATGAAAGAAGCCAATTACTGTTGATGTAGGAATTAGAAATATTGTCTTATATCCTGTGTAATAACCAAAAATGGAATATCCAACAACTGACGCTATTGTAGAGGGTATTAAAGCTTCCGTTTCGAAATCCCTCTTATATAGGATTTCAGTACTGAGAATAGCACCTCCCAGTGGAGCCAGAAATATACTGCCAATACCTGCTCCAATTCCCGAAGCTACTGCGATACGCCGATCATGTTCATCCAGATGAAACATATCCGCCAGGAACGAACCGAAACCAGCAGCAATTTGTGCTGTTGGGCCTTCTCTTCCAGCACTTCCTCCTGATCCTATTGTTATGGCAGATGCGACAGTCTTTACCAGGGGTATTCTTCTTCTAATTTTCCCTCCGTTATTATGAAAAGCACTTATTGCCGCATCAGTTCCATGTCCTTTTGCTTCAGGAGCAGTTTTGTTTAGTATAATACCTACAAGAATCCCACCTATAACTAGTGAAATGGGTATGAATAAGTAGTGAATATTGGGCGAATATTTATAAAAAGAAGTCCCTGCAAGCAATCCTGATCTGGGAGGTGAGAAACCAGTCAATCCAGTTAGAAGGTAAGTGGTTACCAGTTCTATTGAGATGTACAAGGCAATAGCCCCCAGACCAGCTATTATTCCAATCAAAGTACCCATCAAAGCCCATTTACCTGTTGCTGTGGACATCATCTTTTTGTAAAGACGTGAGGCAACCGGAAAATGACTATGTGATACCATTGTTCTTCGGTAGTAAATTATTAATAAATACCTTTACTCAAAAAATCTTCAATTCACTTCTCTTCTATTATAACTGACCTTTTCAGGAAAAGTAAGAAGAAGTATGGCATCTCCAATTGATTTGATCCATCTGAACGGGATTGAAATTGGAATACCCTCACTTACAACATTACTGTTCGTATCTTTAATTAACAACCCGTAGACGTTGCCACTTTCAAAATCAAGAATAACGTCGTAAACATTACCAACAAGCACTCCTTTTTCTGTATATACTGGTTTCTCTATCAACGCATCAGTAGAAATCATTAATTCACCTTCTACAATATTCTATAAAGGATTTGAACATTTCTGTACCGTATTGAGTGTTTTCAACCTCTGGATGAAATTGCACACCAAACATTGATTTTTTATCAGAGTAAAAAGCCTGTACTTTACAGTTTTTTGAGTTTGAACATATTTTGAAATCATCTGAAATAGATAGTATTTCATCGTTATGATTCTCCCACACAACTATTTCAGATGGAATCTCTTTAAATATTCCTCCCTGATTGAAAAAATTGACCTTTGTCTTTCCGAATTCCGGTATGGGTGAAGCTCTTACCTCACCCTTGAAATGAAGAGCCATAAACTGTGCTCCAATGCATATTCCAAAAACTGGAACGGAAGTTTTGTCAAGAATTTCAGATATCCGCCCTAGCTTAGGAATTTCATTTGTTATGCTTGGAGCACCTCCGGAAAGTACCCAGCCGTCGGAGTCCTTAATCTCTTCAAAGTTAATGTCATTGTCCACAATTTCAGAATCCACTCCCAACTTTTTCAGGACTTTCCATTCCTTGTGAGTCCACTGACTCCCATTGTCAACCACGTAAATTTTCATAGATGATACTTCCTGATTTCCTCTTATAATTTCTACATATCGATATTTTTGCTAAAGTCTTCATTATAGATCCTTAAACAATTAATACTTTAGTCGGAATTCGTTATTTGCGTGCCTGTATTTCAATGATATATTGAAATAGGTTGAAAAGGGACTATTAAAAGTATTACGAATAGTTTATTAACTTGTTAACTATAAGGTAAATATATGCAAATTTCTCTCCCTATTTATCATGACCTAGGAAATGAGTTTGTAGTGCTTAACGTTTCTGAGGATTTGATTAATAGAGCTGTTTTTGACAACAAAGGTAACAAGGTAGGAAGAATAGTAAGAATTATTGGCCCCATTTCTGAGCCAATGGGAGTAGTAGTACTTTCAAAGAAATTTGATTCAGAAGATAGGAGAGTATTTGTTAAAAACTAGGTGATTTAGATGGAAAAAGAAAAAAGAAAAATTGAGCAGATAGAAAAGTGTCCGGAATGTGGTTCAACTGATCTTTCCAGGGATTACGAAAGGGGTGAACTGGTGTGCAATAAATGTGGTATTGTGATCGACGAAAGTTATATTGATCAGGGACCAGAATGGAGGGCATTCGACACAGAGCAGAATGAATCCAGAGCAAGGGCTGGTTCCCCAATGACCTTTACATTGCACGACAAGGGTTTATCCACAGATATATCATGGAAGAATAAGGATTCTTACGGTAAATCCATACCAACCAGAAATAGGGCGCAATTATACAGACTGAGAAAATGGCAGAAGAGGATAAAGGTATCAAATGCCGCAGAGAGAAACCTTTCACAGGCATTGCAGGAAATGGAAAGAATGGCATCTAATCTCAGTATTCCAAATGACGTTAGAGAAACTGCAGCTGTTATTTACAGAAAGGCAGTCAAACAGAACATGATCAGGGGTAGGAGTATTGAAGGGGTTGTAGCCGGCTCTCTATACGCTGCGTGCAGAATCACAAATGTGCCAAGAACCTTGGACGAGATCGCATCCATAACAAGGGTAAAGAAAAAGGAAATTGGTCGAACATATCGTATCATGAGCAGATACCTACAGCTTAACATAATGCCATCAAAGCCTGAGGATTATCTGAACAGATTCTGCAGTAAGCTTAAGCTCTCCCTGGATACAAGAAAACAGGCAGCTGAAATAATTAAACTTGCACAGGATAATGACCTTACATCAGGAAAAGGTCCAACTGGAGTTGCCGCTGCAGCCATTTACATCGCATCAATTCTTATGAATGAAAGGAGAACTCAAAGATCTGTAGCTGAAGTTGCAGGAGTAACAGAAGTGACGATTAGAAACAGGTATAAGGAGCTAACAGAAAAACTAAATCTCGAAGTTCAGGAATAATCTTCATATATTTTTTCAACAATTTCAAAAATTTTTAAAAATTCATCAGTTAAACTATATATTGAAGAAAGTTTAACATTATTTATTTTAATTGTTAATTTTTCAGTTTCCACTCTTTCCAGTATAACAAAGCCATCATTTTCTGGTGATGCACACTTTATAAAAGCGTCTATTGTTTCACTGGGGCCGCTAATTGAGAAACTAATATCCATTAAACCAATTTACTTTATATTACAATAGTTTTTAATTTTTATCTATTAGGTATAGAAGAAATAATAAAGTTAAATGAGGTGAGGTAATTAAAATTAAATGGAAAAGATAAGAAGATTGAAAAGCTCTGAGTCAATTAATGATATAATAAAAATCAGTGAATTTAGTAAATCAACCTTTGATCACTTTATCCCTTTATTTGTTAGACAAGCGCTCGCTAGTTCAGGGGAAGTATTTGTATCAGAGGAAGGTGGAAGTTTAAGAGGGTTATACATATATGATCCCTTAGAGGAAACAGGAACGTGCTTTACCAATAGTATCAGTACGGTAAAGAATTTCTATTCATTAGGATTAGGTGCAGAATTTTTTTCCGAAATAAAGTTCAAAGAAGGTGCCAAAATTGAAAAGATAAATTATTTGAATATTTCTTGTTATGAGTCCAGTCTTAGTATTAGAAATCATATTGAAATCCTTGATTTTTCAAGACTATCAGACATTAAAAGGTTCTTGAAAAAAGCATATCATAAAGTGAATGAAAAATGGGTAGCAACTGCTATGGAAACCGGGGAAAAATGTTTTTGCTGTGAGGTAGACAATCACATTATAGGAATGGGTTGGATTTCTCCCTTCATGAATGTGGCAAGATTGCACAGTCTATATGTGGAACCTGAATACAGGCATATTTCCATAGGAAAGGATCTCTTAATATCTAGACTATATTATGCTGCTCATTCTGGCATAAATAAGGTTATATCTGAAATACCCGAACAAAGTATTTATTCACAGCGAATTGCAACTGAGCAGGGTTTCAGAATTGATGGAATCCTCTACAGTTACCAAAGAACAGACTCTTTAAATAATAGGGATTAGTTTCTCGGTGCCCCGCAGTATGGACACTTTTCTGCGGTAGAATCAATTAGTGCCCCACAGTACTGGCATTTGACCTTAACTACCTCTTTTATTACAACCTGTTCTGTTTCCTTTGATTCAGGATTTAAGTGTATTTCCGTTTTATTCTTATCTTCACTATTTTCGGTCATTTTTAAATTCCCTCCGTTAGTGGAATGTTTCTTGATCTTATTTTTGTTTCCATTGCTGATAACTAAGGCTATTATTACTATTAATGCAAGAATAAATACTAGAGCTATTGCAATGTAGAAATATGGAAAAGGTGAAGATTTCTCAGTATTCACATGTGTCGGAGAAATGCTTACCCCATAACTCGAATCCTTGACATATAGAGTATTTGAACAGGTAAATCCATCTCCCTGGCCATTTGAATCAACTTCTTTGTAGTCATAGGCAACTATGAATCCAGAAGATTTATCATAATAGGCATCCCACGTATAGGTTGCATTAAAGATCCCGTATGAATCATTCCTTACATAGGTTCCATTTCCCTGAAGGAATATGGTTGTAATTTGCCCATTAGTTCCACCTGGTGAATAGATGTAATCTGTAGATACAACTTTCATGTTAGTATTTAGAACCTGTTTCTCAGAGTTCACGGGAATAGATACATTTGTAAAGAACCAAACATGTGGATTTATGTAACCAGTTTCATTATCTGTGCTGTATGTATAGCTGCAGTTATAGGTCGAAAATGTGAAGTTCCCTCTGGCCATCTGGTTATTGAAATAATTATAATCACTGGATCTGATTGCACAGGAATAGTTGTAATTCATTGAGACTCTATCATTGTGCAATAACTGTGTAACGGATTCAGTTCCGTTTATCCATGCATTACCATAATAGCCACTGTAATTTCCCTTACCAGCATTTACCTGAATATATTCATCATAGTTGAAATAAGTACCCTTTTGTGGCTCTGCCTGTATATGGATGGCTGGAATAGCTAAACCCAGGAAAATAATGAATACAAAAGCTGAGATGATGTTTTTACGCATCATCCTGAAAATCCACCTACTGAGTGTATATGTGCCGGATGAACTCCTCCAATACCACTGAATGTGGAATGATAGCATCCCTGCACCATAAGCATTGGCATGAAGAACGGAAACAGGAATGGTGAGGGCATATAGTAGAAATGGTATGGAGTATTCATAACAGGTGCCTTTGAATCAACGTTGGTAATTAACTCATTTCTGATTCCATGTACCAGACTTACTGCGGCTGCCATGATCTCTGACCTTTCAAATCCTGAAACACTATTCTCCAGAATATTATACGCCTTTGAAAGAAGATCCAGAGTTTCATTTGATTCCATGACCGGGACTGTAGCCACAACAGTAGAGGCGACCAGAGGATATTCAAGGTAATTTTTAATGGCATCAATTATCACTGAAAGTTTATCTTTTATTTCATCGGGCTGTAATTCTGAAATGGCAACGTAAGCAGAAGATAACTCCATATCTTCTGATTCATCATATCCCCATTGGGAAAAAATTTGCCTCATTTTCACAAACTTATTCCTGGTATCATTTATATCCTTGTTAATTGAAGCCATAATTGCTGCTGACTCATATGATGGAGTTAACTTCCTGAATTCATCCAAATTGTCAAAGGGATATGTTCCATCATATCTTCTGGAAAGATACATAATCGCTGCTACTGCTGTTGCTGATTCCCTCGGAATATGACTTTCATGTCTTACCTTTTTGAACACTTCCTTAAACTCATCCATATATGAGGCAACATCTTTACCAGATCCTGTAAGTATTTCCGTGGCCATCAACCGATTTTCTATGTTTTTTGTAAATGAACCCATCTCTTGATATATACTGTGAAACTTATTTTCCATGGATGTCACATCATCTTTGAATTTGGCCAAGCCAATGGCTGTGCTAAGAAGCGTAGATTTCTGTTCAACATCTGGTATAATGCCTTCAAGATAAGTATAATAAATCTTACTGGTTTTGACTATATCGTTAAGCTGATTTAATGTGGTTGACATGTCCTTTTCATAACTTGTGAAATCTTCATCAGAAAATCTATACAGTCTTAATGCAAGATCATGTACACACACTTTTCCCTTATCAGTAAGGTAAATGTACATTTCATTATAAGGAACGAGATTATTGAGAAGCGATTTCTTAGCCATCAACTGATTGAGTTTTTCTTCCTGTGTTTTTTCTGTATTATAAACATCCTGAACCTCTTTTTCCTGCTTTTTGACGTCCCCCTTCAGTTCCTCTTTTTTATCTTTTTTTTCAAGATGGAATCTTATTGAACGTTCTTTACGTTCTTCCTCTTCCAGTTCCGACCTTTCCTTCTGAAATTGCTCCTTTTCAGATGAAATCTGGCTGGATAAATTCTCCATTTGTGAGACCTCACTTTTCAATCCATTATAATCATCTTTGCTGTATATGTTCAGATAATTCTGTTCCTTTAAATAATTCAAACTTTGTGAATCTATTTCGACATCCAGTTTTCCCATGGACGTTTCTTTCAGAAAGTTGTAAATTTCCAGAGATTTAATCTATTTCACCTTATTTAGCATAGTAAAACTGCTATTTAAATTATCATATTTAAGATCATTCTTAATTATGAGGTCAACCCTTCCGTTGTTTTCATCTATTTCTATATATTTATCTCCATCGGTTGCCATTTCGAGAATGGATTGTAACTGCATTCTTCTTTCTATTGGTGTACCAAATCTCCTTATTCTCTCTTCATCAATTCTTGTGTAAGCATACATCAATTCGTAAAGTGATCTGTAAAATTGATCCGTTATGGTCTCTCCTATTTTCTCTTCCATGACGTATCTTCTTTCTACACCCTCAAGATCAACGAAGAAGATGGTACCGTCAGATGATAAAACAGCATCCTTATCAAGCCATACATCAAAGAAATCAAGTCCTGAATAGATCCTGTCATCTTCTTTTTTAAGTGTTCTTGAAAATGCTGTAAGGGCTGCCAAACCAGATTTCATAAAATTCACCATAAATTCTGTAGAAGCACGGTTATCATTAATGTTGAACATCTCAAACACCTTGCTGATATTATTTCCAACTGTGCTTGTGGCATGGAAATATAATCTTATATTGGAAGGCATCAAACGTATTTCCTGAACAAAGTCTCCATTATATTTTCTGTACCAGTAAAGTTCTCTTATTCTTTCCTGAAGTTCCTTCTCCATTGATACTATCCCAATAACTGGAGCTATTCTAAATCCATTAATGGAAGTTGGATCTGCCATTTCTGAAGTATTCATTGCAATTCTGGCTAGTTCCAGTCCCTGGCCACCGTATGGAGACCCCCTAAGCCATGTCTCTCCTGTGATAAATCTATTACCACGATATCCAGAATTTTCTATCTTCTTCCTGTATTCAGGGTTTTCTGTAAGATCACTTATACTGTATGTATTAAGCGGTTCAAGCGAATATGGGTCAACTGTTGACCCAACACCCTTTATTGAAAGAAAAAAATCAGTTTGATCTACTGTACAAACAGGTTCAGGTCTTATGGCTCCTCTGTTATCATCCTCAATAAAGGAAACTGGTGGGATATTCTTATAACCTTCAATCTGGATTATAGATTCTGGCAGGTAGAATTTGTCAATGTCATCAAGGTTATAATTTCGGAAATTTTTACTTCTTATTTTATAGGATGGTTCCTGAGGATACAGAATTAAATCCTTACCAAATATGTTCATGATCCTGATGATGCTGGAAACGTTTAAAAATATTCCACACTATCATTAAGCATACTGATTAATGACTAATGTTAATCTTATTTTCGAATTGATTTCTACTGCTCCAAGGTCATCTTAAACAACTTCCTTCAAAAAGTCTTAAATTGGGAGTAAATATAACGGCTTGGGAAATAGAAGCGGAGGTTGCCGAGCTAGGTCAAAGGCGGCAGACTCAAGATCTGCTTCCGTAGGGGTTCGCCGGTTCGAATCCGGCCCTCCGCATTCTCTTAATTATGATCCTAAGAAGAGTAATTATTTTATTGTCTACGATTGAATATTTTAATCCTACCTTAGTGTGATTAATAATCTAAAATTACTAATGAAAATACGTATTTTAATTGTAATCTATAATGTAGGTGAAGTGTAATCAGGTGAGTGGATCATACCAAATTCATGTAATAAGAGTCAATTTCTACTTGAGAAAACAATACAGTTACTATAATAAAATCTTACAGAAAAAATTATTTTTTTTGAAAAATAAATATATACTCATGCTTGAACACATAAAACCCACCCTTTAATGCTCTGTATCTCCAGAGATCTTTTTGCTCTCTCTTTCCCTTGGTAACTTCAAAATTCTTTACAACAATTGATTTAAGGATAAAGCCAGAATCAATAACTCTCTCCATTGCATGAAAACCTAGAGGAATCCAGTTGCCTTTGCTGTATTTATCCCCGATCACGAGTGCCATGTATCTCCTTTTTTCAAGAACTCTTGAAAGATTATTGATAACTTTCGTCAGCATATTCAGAAATTTTGATTCATCTGGAGCATTTGAAAGATCATTTTCTGAAGTCCCAAACTTTATTATATCCCAGTATGGAGGATGAAGAATAATCAGCTGGGCAGAGTTCACATTATGTGATTCAAGAATACTGGTTATATCAAAAGTCTGGCTATCGCCAATAACTATATCCTGAAAGTTATGTTCGCTGTTGACAGCCTTTGAAACATTCAACATAGCCATATTGGCAACATCACTTGAAATTTCTATACCAATTCCATTTCTGCCAAGTTTCGCACATTCAATAAGAGTTGTTCCACTTCCGAGAAATCCGTCTACTACAACATCTCCCTTTTTTGTGTACCTTCTGAGAAGTTGATATGGAATTTGGGGTACAAAATTTCCCCAGTATGAAGCATTATGAGGGCCACTGCTGTCCCGTTTCTTAAAAATCCATAAACTGTCAGTTATAATATCTCCATACAGTTTCCATCTACTTAGGTTAATGTCATTAATTTTGGAGTTTTGTGGTTCGCCGAGATTTTTAAGAAACCGATTAATATAATATAAAGCACGTTCTCTGGTTTTGGAATCTCGTATCTGTTTTATATCTGAAATTACGATTTCTTTGATAAATTGAGGATCAAACGATTCCTCTTGATTATATATAAGCCTGAACATTTCATTGTCGGATTCTTCAAGGATAGTGAGGATTTTGTCCATTTCTCTCCTTATTTCATCTATCTTTGTCATATTTCTAGATAGCATCAGTATTTGAGTTAAATTCTCAACACGATCCTTAAATAAATTATCCTTTCCTGTCAGAATTATGAGATTAAGAGTCTTATATTATAATTTTCTATTTGGAAAAATATTTGATCGCTTTAGCATTAAAAAAAGAAAAAGATATTGAGTTTAAAGGAATTCAAATTTATGTCATGGGTTCCAATTAATGCAGCTGAAAGAACCGTTTTAAATTTTCTTTCCAAGATCGATGAAGATCACAAACTCACAGTTTTAAGTTTCAAAAAGGATAGAAAAGTAACATTCACGAAACACGGAAAGGAAATTCTTATCACAGAAGATGGATTTAAAAAGGAAAGTTTCCAGGTAAATGCAGAAGAGCTAAAGAAAAATGTTAAGGAAATAATTTCCAAAGAATTTCCAAGAAGTCATAAGGTTCAAATTTCAATGAAAAAAACTAGCGATGATTAAATTTAACGTCGCATTAGATTATCTTTATAAGTAACCAATAAATTGCATGGTATTGAAGCAGGTAAGATACAGGAAAGATAGGGCAGTCTCAGAACTTATAGGAACGCTATTGCTAATTGCAATAACAGTGATACTCATGACAACCCTTGGTCTTTTCCTATTTCAAAATGCTCCTAAGGGAAATCCAGAGGTTCCTAAAATGGAAATTTTGTTAACCCGGGATGATACAAGTTACAATAATGAATATCTGATGATTGTACAGAGCGTCACTGAGAAAATTCCAGTTGATCAAATTTACTTAGAATATGTTGTAAATAAATTGAACAATCCTGTTATCATATCACTCAATGGTGATTCAACTTATTCTAGCTATCCCGTGATTATGAAGATGAGTTATACATTTGAAAGTGAAAAGAATTATGTAATATCTCAGTTCAACAGTTCAGTGCAAATAGAGATATATCTCACTCCTAACATGAATCTTTCATATGTTTCTGTTATTGATATGAGTACGGATTCTGTAATTGCTGGATCTCCAGTGACAGGAACATCAGTTGCTGGAAGTACTAACACACTTGAACCATTCGTAGCAGAGGAGATAAACACAAACGATCTCACATATAATGATTTAAATACATCAAATCCCACAGGAATAGCATATAACAACGAGACAATATTCTTTCCTCACAACAAAGTCAATGACACATTTGAGTTTAATTCCAGTAAATTTACAACTAATATACCAAAATATCAGATTTTCTGGAATTATAATAGTTCATTTCCATATACCCAGTTAAACTCGAGCACTGTTAAAAGTTACGGAATGTATGCAACTTCAAGTTTTCACATTTCAAATAAATCACAAATTAAATTTAATTTTGTTATATCAGAACCAACCTATGTTAAGGTTTATCAGGTAGGCAACCAGTCAAATACAATAGTTCCCCTTGATAAAACAGTATATAACTATAATTATAGCGGTGGAATTCAGAATATAAGAGAAAAATTCACGTTGGTAAGTGGTTATTATATTGTCCAAATTTATTATTTATATAAGTACAGTAATGGAATACTAGCAGTAGAATTCTGAATACACTTGTTCTATAACCTGAGATGGCAAATAAGAAAATTTTTAACTACTAACAATATAACAGACCTGTGACCATCTCTCCCATTGAAGAACGTTATGGAAGGCCAGCTGTAAAATCTATTTTTGAGCAGAGTTACAGGTTAAAATGCATGTTGAA
The DNA here is from genome assembly GCA_027316895.1 of Thermoplasmatales archaeon. Taxonomy (GTDB): domain Archaea; phylum Thermoplasmatota; class Thermoplasmata; order Thermoplasmatales; family Thermoplasmataceae; genus Cuniculiplasma. Next base: position 653,030 of record DAHVFT010000001.1, read on the forward strand.
GGTTGAAATTGCTGTTGCTGAGGCTCAGATGAAAAACCACGTCATACCTGAAGCAAACCTGGAGCCACTTAAAATGGTATTAAAGTCAGGTATTGACGAGCCAAGAATGAGGGAGATAGAGAAAGAAACAAAGCACGACATAATGGCATTCATTCGAACGGTAGAAGAGCAATCGAATCATGCATTTAAGTTCCTTCATTTTGGTCTCACTTCAAATGATGTGATTGATACAGCAATGGCATTGCAATTGAAAGAGTTCTACACATTCCTCATGGAGGACCTTAAGGATATACAAGCGTCTCTTATGGAAAAGGTATCAAAGTTTAAAAAGACGGCCATGCTAGGAAGAACACATGGCCAGCATGCAAGTCCCATAACATTCGGTCTTAAGATGGCAACCTATTTATCAGAGTTCAACAGGCACACTGAAAGGCTGATGGAAGTTAAGGGTAGAATACTGACAGGTAAGGCAATGGGGCCGGTTGGAACTGGGGCGTCAATGGGAAGGGAGGCAATGAATGTCAATAAGGACGCAATGCGCTCGCTTGGCCTTAATTATGAACTGGCCACGGGTCAACTGGTTGATAGGGACAGATATGTCGAATTCATTGAGATACTGGGGAACATTGCAATGACCTGTGAAAAAATTGGAACAGAGATAAGAAACCTTCAGAGACCTGAGATTTTCGAAGTAATGGAATATTTTGAATCGGCAAACCAGGTCGGTTCCTCATCCATGCCAAGCAAAAGGAACCCAATTGAGTCAGAGAATGTATGCAGTCTTTCAAGAATAATAAGATCATTCGCAGTACCTGAGATAGAGGGTGCAATCACATGGCATGAAAGAGATCTTACAAACAGTGCACTGGAAAGGTTCACCATGCCTTATACATGTATTCTTACAGATTTTATTCTAAACAAGTTATCCAAAATTATCAGAAACCTGTATGTGAATGAGAAGAATATGAGAAATAATCTACTGGCATCACCCCTGTGCATATCAGAAAACCTGACAACACAGCTCACACTAAAGGGCATAGGAAGAACAGAATCTCATGAACTGGTAAGAGAAGTTTCAATGAAGTACTTTGAATCATCTGGAAATCTTCAGGAGATTCTAATGAAATCTGAATTTGGAAATCTATTTTCAAAAAGTGAGGTGAAAAGGATGTCTAATCCTTTGGAATTCACAGGCTCTTCGGAAGAAATATGTGACCTGGTATTAGACCAGACAAAAAAGTTGATAGGAGGGATAAGATGAATCAATCAATTCAAGGACAGATAATTCAGATTCTCAAAAAAGATGAACAGTCAATTTCGGGAATTAAGAAAGAACTGGATCAGGTGGGTTTAAAGTTGCACCGTTTAACTCTTGCAGGTTATCTCAGCGCAATGGTGGACGCCGAAACACTAAAGGTCAAGGAAATAAAACCTGCAAAAGTTTATTCACTGAATCAGAAGGGAACAGTATCCCTTTACCGCAAGATAGGAAAGGCAATAAAGGATACCTATAACGAAAATCACGGAGATATATGCCTATCATTTCTTTATTACACCTTCCAGAGACCAATTTTCATCAGGGAGTTTGAACTCTGCGATATAGATCTTCCAAGGAATTACAGAAAGTCATTTTCAACTAAGAAGCTCAATTACATAAAGTCATTTCAGGAGGCAGGCATTGAGATACCTGAAAATGAAATGTTGATAGAGCCTGAAAGTACTAACAATACACAGCTACTGAGGATAATGCGGATATTGTTGCTTTCTCAAAATAATCTAATGCTGGAGTCTACACTCATTGACATGGAACAAAAAACTCTGGAGGATATCTGACCATATAATTTCATCGTTATAATAGAATTAAATGTAATGTTTTAATATTCATCTAGTATGGAGATTTAATGAAGAGTCTTCCCGGGAAGTCAGTATACAATGGTCATTTACCATTAGGTTGCACCATGTGTGCAAAGGGGGCAAAGATGGTACTTTTCGTATCAGGGATATGTGATGCGAAGTGTTTTTATTGCCCATTATCAGAACAAAAAAAGATGAATGACGTGATGTTTGCAGATGAAATGCCACTTGCAAATATGAAAGATGCCATTTTTGAAGCAAAGATGATCCAGGCTACCGGTACTGGAATCACGGGTGGTGATCCACTAAAGTTCTATGAGCGAACGGCTGAATATATCAAAATTTTGAAGGAGGAATTTGGAGATTCTCATCATATTCATTTATACACAATAAGCGGTTCCAAGGAAGCTATAGAAACTGTAGCAAAGGCAGGTCTTGATGAAATAAGATTCCATCCTCCAGAGGAGATATGGCGTGTTATGGACCGTTCTATTTTCAAGGACAGGATAAAATGGTCCAGAGATATGGGAATGAGTGTTGGTATCGAGGTTCCAAGTCTTCCAGGAAGGTTTGAGGACACACGAGCATTAATCGATTTCAGCAGGAAAATGGACCTTGATTTTATTAATCTCAATGAACTGGAATTCTCAGAAACGAATTATGAAAATCTTCTTGGCAAGAACTACAAAATTAAAAATGATGTAGAATCTGGTGCGAAAGATTCACAAAAACTTGCCATAGATATGGTGAAGGAAAATCCTGATTTTACAGTTCACTACTGCTCCGCTTCTTTTAAGGATGGAGTTCAGCTCAAGAATCGTCTTAAGAGGAGAGCAAAAAATGTTGCAAAGCCATATGACATAGTTACAAAGGATGGGACCATAATAAGGGGTATAATTCAGGGCGGTCCTGTGGAGGAGATGGCTGAGGCACTTTTAAATATTGGAATTCCCAAGAATGAAATGCAGATAAATAAGATAAAGAGAAGAGTTGAGATAGCACCATGGATCGTTGATGATCTTAAGGGAAAACTTGATTATGAAATTTACCAGATAGAAGAATACCCAACGTGGGATGCCATAGAGGTCGAGAGGGTAAAAATTTAATAAGTTAGTGAAAACAGGATTTAATCCTGTAGCTCTATTTTATCTATTTTTCTGTATGCCATTGAACCATCCATTACATCTTCAAATTTTTGAATTTTGAGGATCTTTTTATTAAATCCAATGACCAGAGATTCATATTCTCCCCCCTCTCCAGCGATGTTAATTCTCAAACTATTTCTCAGTCTCATCAGTTCAGAGATCATTTCCTGGTTAATCCCCTTCCCAAGATTTTCATGTCCAAGGCCTTCCGCCGAAACGCTCACTATTATGGGTCTTATCCCTGAAAGAATTATGCTTCTTAATTCATTTTCCTGATCCATAAGCCACAGCGGTGAATAGGATAGAAGGTTATTTTCAGTACAGAACTTTTCTATTCGAGTCTTCTGGAAATTTGATGCTATTGCCCCACTAATTATTGCCCTTGCACCTAACTTTTCCGCAAGACTTAGTAAATCTTTATAGAAATTGGTTTCGCTAATAAAAACTGTATCAAGTCCAATCAATTTTGCTACATATTTGGCAATTTTGTAATTAGGCACATGAAACATTTCAGAATACTTTACAGGCTCGACAGTTACACAGCATACTACCTCTAGACCCTGTTCCTGAGCTATAACTGTGGAAAGAAATGAATCTTTTCCCCCTGATAATAATGAAATAGCTTTCATATTAAACTTAAATATCATTCTCATATATCATACTGGTGAGAAAATGGTAGTAAAAGTTGGAGATATGGCACCAGATTTCGAATTGCCAGATGCAAAAAACAAGGTTAGAAAGTTATCGGAGTTTAGAGGAGGGAACGTAGTTCTTGCATTCTTCCCAGGAGCATTTACGGGTGTTTGCACAAAGGAAATGTGCGCATTCAGAGACTCTATGGCGGCATTCAATGATATGAAGGCAAAGGTCCTGGGAATTAGCGTTGATACTCCATTTTCACTTGCGAAGTTTGCAGAAACAAACAATCTAAACTTTGATCTTCTCAGTGATCACGGAAAACATGTAATCACTGAATATGGTATAGTCCACAAGAACTTTATAGGTCTTCCAAAGCTGGATGTTTCAAAAAGATCTGTATTTATACTCGATAAGACTGGAAAGGTAGTATATGCATGGGTTTCAGAAGACCCTGGAAAGGAACCAGATTACCAGGTAATCAAGGACAAGCTTAAAACAATGAACTAATTTTAATCCATACCATTCTATTATTTTTTTTAAATTCTAATACTTTTGGATAATATTCTAATAATCGGTTTTAATCAATTTTTTATATGTTCTTACATAAATTAAATAACGTAATAATTAATGCAAAAACGAGTGATAAAACAATAATCTATCCTGATAGTTATTTGCGTGGACAGTTATACTGTTAAAACAAGTTTGAGAAAATTAAATTGAAGAAATTTATTCTCCATCGAGTCAGTATTTTAGAAAAACCTAATTAAAATCCTATTAAGAAGTAAAAATTAGGGTAATTATATCATATTTATTTAAAATAAATGCTTATGGTTTGTCTGAAAGTTTTGATGGCCACCAGTTATATTTCTTTATTATGGTCATGATTGCTGGAATGAAGAATGGCCAGCTAATGAATGTGTCTATCAACACTCCGAGCCCAACTCCAATACCTATCTCCTGGACGAGTGGAATTGCACTGAAATAAAGCGCTGCGAATGTCACAAATAGTAATGTTCCAAGTAGCATGATCACGCTTCCATTTTCAGTGACACTGGTTACCACAGCATCTCTGAGACCGGATCCTTTCATTACTTCCTCTCTCACTCTTGTGATCATAAATATGTCATAATCGAGACCTACGGCAAGTAAAGTTATAAAAACGAACACTGGCATGAATATAACGACTGGAAATCCCTGAAGGTAGTGGAAAATAACATAAGAAACTGAAAGAGAAGCGAGTACAACCGCCATAACCATTATGATTAGCCTGAGAGGTGTAAGGACAGATGAGAGCTGTATTAGCAGTATTAAAAATATGGTTATGGCCAGAATTGGAAGGATTTCAGAAAATGATACCTGCGTTGTGTGCAAAGCATCTGACAAGCTCTGTGTTAATCCACCCACTGCCACACTGTATGTTGTTTTAGCATCAGGTACAGCTTTAATGTTCCCATAAAGATTGGTTACAGTGTTAATTGCCTTATTACCCCATCCTATATTGTATGTCTGAAATACTATCTCCACGTAATTTGGGTTTGTGCTACTTATAAAAGTATTTGTCTGATTAATGTAAGTAGCCATGGCTGCAGACGGAACATTGGATGGCACATATCCGGTGTAGTATCCAAAAGGTCTACCAGGCCCGAGCACTTCTGAAATACCTTTTGTATTAATGGTAGCGTTTTCTATCTGAAGGACAGTAGACATTTCTGCAGTGTTAACAACTCCATTTGACACCAACGGTTGTGGGAGATGTACGATTTCAAAATCTCTATCGAAGAAATCTCCATTAAAGCTATCGTTAACAACCTGAATGGCAGATGTTGCTGGACTTTGAGGTAATAATTTTAGTATGTCAATTCCTGAAGGGGTAACTTCATAAACCGTTAGTCCAAGAATTGATACTACCACAAAGATAGCTACCATTGTTTTGATGTGTTTAGTGGAGAAAAGACCCACTGCGTGTAGATGTTTATGGCTCCCTTCATGGAATTCTCCGTTAGCGGTTTTCTTGAATATTTTAGTTCCATATCTGTGAAGAATGGAAAGTAGTAGTGTATTTGCTACCAAAAGTGTAATTGTTACACCAATTGCATTTGCGAAGCCTGAATCGCTGAAAAAGGGTATATTTGCAAGCCAGAGAACAACCTCAGAAAGTATTACAGTGAGACCGGAAGTAAAGACAGCGTGACCAGCCCATCTTGCAGACATAACTGTTGGTCTTTCCGTTTTCTTTCGAAGCTCTGATCTGTATCTGGCCATTATGTAGACAGTATAGTCGCTACTCAGCCCGAGTATGAATATCAAAAGTAGGGTTGGAGTTATGAAAGAGGCTTCAGTGTGTAAAACATATGTATAGAGATATCCCACTATTCCGAGGGATACTATGGTAGAAACCAAAAACATGAGTATAGGTATAAAGGCAGCCTTTACCGACCGGAAGAATAGTCCGACTATCAGGATCGAAATAAGTATACCGGCTCCAAGTGCTTTTATTAAACCAGAAGTAACCTCTCCTGATAACTGACTTGCGAGCTCATTTGATCCTGCGACCAGAAACTTACTTCCTTTATACAGGGCGGAAGCATTGTTTGCAATGGACTGGATTTTATTACCAACCTGAGCAGAATAATTCCCCTTAAAGGTATAAATGAATATGGATGTACTGTGATTATAGCCCACAAAGTTATGATAAAGATATGGTGTCGGAACGAGAGGCAAATCCTGTAATGGATAAGAGGACATAAACTGGTTTACAACCGCCTTTACGGAGGTTGAATTAATAACTGAGCTAAGATAAGTCGATAGGAAGTTTTTATTCGCCTCAAATAGTGGGTTTCCTGCAAAATCTTTTAAGGTTGATCTGACTGAAAGAAGATTTGCTATTGAATCAAGCTGTAGCTTAGTTGCGGGCTGGCTGAGGTTATATGCTAGACTGGCAAATTTAATTATTGAAGTATTATCCGTAGAAACAATTAAAGTCTTGATATTAGAAAAGGAATTTCCCGATTCCTCCTTAAGAAGTTGAATGGAGAGGTTTACATTCTCACTTAAAGGGCTTGATACGTATCTGGTTAGATTCTGGTGAACTATTATAAATGGACCTATTGGGTAAAGACCAGAACTACTTAGGGATGCGTTAAAAGCTGAATTCTTAAGACTAATTTCTGATCCTAACTGTATTATGTCATTTAACTGTTTCACATTGCTTGATTTTAATGTTGAATTCACATATTCTGAGAACAGGTTGGTGTATGCTTTCTGTAAATTGAATACAGGACTATTCGAGGGCAACTCCTGAATCACTGTATTATATGCTATGGATTCGGATTCAGTCACATTTTTTCCATTAATATAAGCGTTATTTAAGGACAGAAAATAGATCTCTTCCGGATCTAAAAATATAGGAGTTGTTTTATTTATTCCAGATTCAACTTTGTTCATATTTTTTGTAATATTATAGTTGGCGGAAATCAATTTAAGTACTCCAACAGTATAATTTTGTAGCGTATCTCTCTCAGTGACAATAATGTTTTCTGTTCCTGTATAATTTTTAGTTGTTTTCAGATACTTATTCATTTCACTTTGAAAACTTATAAGTGCATTCATTCCCTGGGAGGTGGTTGTTGTAATATTTTGTGAAACAATTATTAATTCTGATGTGTTGGTAGAGTGTCCTGCGGCAGATGGACTAAAATATTTAGATACTTCAGAAGTGGCGTTACCAGACATTGTTTTACTGGAACCAAATCCATTGGTAATATTGAAGCTTGTGTGTGAAAAGACTAGAAGCGCACCATAACCCATCAACACGATCAAAACTATCCATATAACAATAATTTTTCCACTATTCTTTGATACACCTTTGCCGATCCTCTCAAAGACGGACTCAAACATACACCCTAATTTTATTAACATATTAATGATTTACTAATTAAAGAAAATGGAGACATTCACTGGAATAGTTTTAGAAGTCTTCAAAGAAGTTATCTATAAACTTGAGATATATTGAATTTCCCAATCAAATTTTAAAATTTGGATTTTCTATGGAAAAACATTAGACTTAATTTCATCAATTATTGCAATCTTTTTCTTAAAGGTTAATTGCGGAAATACACTTATTATGTGAAAAATATCTATAATCAGGCAATGTTAAAAAATATTTTTCACTCACCTTCCAGCAAGCTTTAGTATGTTTTATGTATTACAGATCAATAACACTTTGTTTTGCGGAGGTTGTCGAGCATGGTCAAAGGCGATGGATTCAGGGTCCATTCCTGCAGGGGTTCGCCGGTTCAAATCCGGCCCTCCGCATCTGATTATAAATAAAAATGTGAAGATCAGTAGTTCTATATTATATTTAGAAATCTTATTATTACCAGTCACGGAAGGAATCTTTTAATTTTTTTCTGCGCCTTCTTCCTCTGAAATATGAAATCATTGCATAAATGTAGAACATTATTCCCATATAAATTAATATGTTAAGGAAGAGGTATATTGGAGATTTATATGAAATTGTTCGCACATTAGAGTTTACAGTAGCACCGCCATCCAGCACTGCTATTACCTTAAAGTAATATTTTGAATCTGGGTAAATTCCATTTATGAATGCAATATTATTTGAATGCCCGGACATTCTGACCTTGTTCCAACTTAATTGTCCTGATGTACGGTATTCCACTATATAGTAAGAAACGGTTGAAGACGAAAAAGAGATTGACCAAGAGATAAATGAAGTAAAGAAAAATAACGGAATCAATCTATCAATAGTTATAGATAGGGCGGATTCTAGGAGAGAGCTGATATTTGGCTGAAGCAATATAAGCTGATCTACCTTATTCTGTTCCAGTGTATAATTAGTTTTTGTTGAATAGAAATATCTAGCGTCAGTAGTTACCTGATCTTTTCCAGTTGGTAACCAAATGGAAAAATATCCAAATCTATCCGAAGAAGCATTAATATCACTGTAGGATATCTTTGCGGAAGCTATAGGTATAGTGATGCTGTATTCCGCGTCATAATAACCGTTTGCAACTGTTCCATTTAGGTAATAGCCATTTCCATTTCCACCTAAGGAGAAGGGAAGGTAAGTCACATTGAACCCTGGTTTTAGTCTTAGGAATCCTGATGTGTTTTTATACCCATTTTTTGTGGATTTAATAGTGAAATTAATAAACTGAGGGATCACCGAATAAACTATTATTCCATTATGGTCTAATATTTCTGATCCATTTGACAGACTTAACTTGGCTCCAATAGGCGATATATCAAATGATAAATTGACTGGTATTTCCTGTTCTCTAACTTTAGTATCTGAATTCGCAAAGTGAGATGTATTTGTTCTGAAGCCCATTGAATTAGTTGTGAGATTGGTACAAGATCCCAGTGATGAAAATCCAGTAGTATCGTTTAATCTGAGATTGGAAGTGTAATCAATGATTGATGTAAAGTTGTTGCTGTAATTAGAGTCTGCAGGATAAGAGAAATGTAAATGCAAAGAGCTGACGGATGGTAAATCTATATCAAACTGAAATACCATTTTTAGTTGACGGTAAAACCTTATTTTCAGGGATTCACCAGAATTTACCTGAATTGTCCTGGAATTTTCTATTTTTCCATTAAGAGTTACAGTGTTACCGCCAGTATTGGAAATATATATAAACATCGGACTTGATTGATTTAACTCTATGGATGGATAAGCGCCACTATTTTTCTCAAATGATCCTGAAGGATTGGATGAATTATAAGAGAATTCTATGGAGTTACTGGTATTTTTAATTTGTAGAGTAGAACATGCAGTTTTATTAAAAGGATAAATTGGTTTACCTGAAACTGGTTGAGTTACTGATAAATATCCGTTGTTGAAGACATTTTCAGATGAAGAAGCAGTTCCACTGTTGAGAGGCTTTCCTTCTCCACTGCTGAACTCAAATATAAAACTGGCATTGGTACCATAAATGGACTGTGGAAAGACCTGCAAATCCTTTGTCGTATTACCTACTGTTATCGTCAGTTTATCCACTTTGAGCTGAACCACTACTTTTTTTGATAATATTTTTTCTGTACCCAAATTTCTTAAATAAATATAATTTCCAGCCTTGAATGATTCATATATTGAATTACCTATCTGGCACAGCCCCGCTCTGATAGTAGAACCGTAAGAACCAATGGTAAGCCCAGCGAAGGAGATGTATTGGCTGGAAGCAGATGTTAATGGTGACATCGAAACTTCTGTGTTGAAGTTTACATAAGATGTGTTAATCTGGCCATATGTCACACTGTAGCCATAATATGAATAAATTTGTGATATATCTTTTGCAAGTAATCCAGCATTTATAGACCCAAGGCCTGTTACCGGATTCCATCCGTATGTTGCCGTGTAATATCCATTACTCCCACCTACTGCAGGAATTATAGCCTTTCCGTACTGGTTAGTTCTTGAAAGGTTAAAAAGTAGCGGATTTATGAAACCAAGTTTTCCATGAAGAGCCTGATCTATTAGTATAAAAGAACCTGCAGTAATCGGTGTTGCGAGGCTAGTACCTCCAAGCGTTATAGCATTTCCCCTTGAAAAGACAGTCACCCCACCATCATTAGGATTAGCTACTGCAGATATATCTGGTACCCCTAAGGATTGTCCGTGAAAACCGGTCGCATTCTGATAATTAGGTGCTGAAAAGGCTGTACTGTAACCACCACCACTTCCGCTCCATGATGTCTGTGTATATTTTCCATCTGCATAATTTAAAGTAGTACCGCCTACTGATGTTACGTATGGATCTCCGGCTGGAAAGTTAACTGTCAAAGCTTTTGTTGCATCATAGGCTCCCTGATCACCCGATGCTGCAAATATGTGAATGTCCTTTTTATTTGCTTCAAGAAATGCTTGATTATAGGTATACATTAATCCATTAGAAAGAGAGGACTCTGCAATTCCCCAGCTCATACTTAGACCATTGACGTTACTGATATTATTTATTGTATCGTTTACCCCACCTTGAAGATATCCAACTTCAGCATTTGGAACTATGATTAGATCTATATGTGCTCTTGGAGCTATCGCATGAAACCACTCAACGTCAGTTGCGGTTTCAAGGGACCAGCTGGAATTAAGATTCTTAGGTGACCCATATGGATAGTAGTAGGATATGTTCGCAGTAGGTAGATTATATAGGGAATTGAATGATTCAAGGTCATAATTGAGGGATGGGTCTCCGAAAGCATCAACAATAGCAATTGTAAAACCCTGGCCACATGTATCGTTTTGGTAAAATCCGGTTAGATTATAAGCTTGTCTTATTTGAGAAACATTATATGGAAAACCCTGGCCTACCAGCTGTGGTTTCTGTTTTAAAATAGCAAGCTGTGGTGAGGCATTAACATTCCATGCGAGACCACTGCGACTTGTGTTAGTAGTTGTTAGATATTTGTAATTATATTTTGCATTATCTACAGAGGAAGTGTTGGATAAAGATATGACGGTAAATCCTGAAGCAATCATCAGGAATATAATCGAAATGACAACTAGTTTTCTGAACATGATTTTCCCGTATTGGAAATTTTATTAATATATGTATCACTTTCTGTTTATTGGACGAAAAAAAATTTTTGACTAAAAAATTCAGGGAATATTACTATCAGAATAAACAGGTATATACAGAACAGTTAAACAAAAGGGAAATCGGTTTCATACCATTCGAAGGAACAATGATTAGACATAGAAAAGTTGAAGATTTACTGGATCTACAGAATTTTCTCATGGACAACATTCCAAGACATCTTTATCACTCTGTTGCTTACTACAAGTACCCTGATAAAAGGTCAATGCAGGAAAAAGAGTGGAATGGGGCAGAATATGTATTTGATCTGGACGCAGACCACATTCCGGGTGCAGATCAAATGTCCTATGAACAGATTCTAAGGGAAGTGAAAGATCACACCTTGAGGCTTTTGAATAAATTTCTTATTGGATATTTGGATTTAGATCCTGAGAGTCTTAATATTTATTTTTCGGGGGCAAGGGGTTATCACATTCATATAAAAAGTGATAAAATTTACCAGATGAACTCTGATCAGAGAAGGGAGATTTCTAATCTTGTCAGGGGAGAGGGCATATCAATCAAATCCTTTTTAGGCATAGCATCGAAAACTCCCATTACTGGAAAAGGTTGGATATCAGATATAAACAGCGAATTGATAGATACACTTAACAAAATCGCACAGGGGGAAAAAACGGAATATGTCGACAGAGTCGGGGAAGATAAGATAAAGCAGTTGCTTGATAGGACTATATCAGCAAAGGATAAGAGGAAGTACAGACAAATATATATGGAACAGGGGATTGAAAAGTACAGTAACAGTAACATAAAAATGATTGAGAATCTACTTGAGAAAATTATAAGTGAATATGTTAAAAAAAATTCAGTAGAAATCGATGAACCCGTTTCAACTGATATTCATAGACTGATCAGGTTTCCATATAGCCTTCATGGAAAAACTGGGTTGATTGTAAGAAAAATAGACATAGATTCACTTAAAACATTCGAACCTCTGAACGAGGCAATTCCAAATATATTTGGGGATGATTTGATCGGAGTAAGGATGAAAAAACCTTTTGAAATAAATTTCAATGGAATTCATTATAAATTAGAAGAGGAAGATACAGTTCCATCCAATCTGGCAATATTTTTATCGCTTTCAGGTAGAGCTAATATATATTGATTATTATTTGATAGTAAATTAAAGAAAATTAAATATATGTAAACTCAATGTAGAAAACGGTGAAAAAATGGAATTAAAAAATACCAAGACTTTAGAAAATTTGAAGGCAGGTTTTGCTGGAGAAAGTCAGGCCAACAGAAGATACCTTTATTTTGCCCTGAAGGCAGACGAAGAGGGACAGCAAGAAATAGCACAGGTTTTTAGATCAACAGCAGACGGTGAGACTGCACATGCTTTCGGTCATCTTAAATATCTGGCACTCGTAGGGGACCCAGTAACCAACGAGCCAATCGGAACAACCGAGCAAAACCTAAAGTCAGCCATAGCTGGAGAAACATATGAATACAGTCAGATGTACCCCGGCTTTGCAAAGGATGCAAGAGAAGAGCATTTAGACGAAATCGCCCACTGGTTTGAAATACTATCGAAGGCCGAAAAATCACACGCAACAAAATATGAAAAGACTCTGGCCGAAATGAAGAAAAGCCAGTGATTGGAATGCAAAAAATTACTGAAGGGGAAATTATCCCCCCTGAAAAATTTTCAAAGATTTTAACAGAAGAAAGAAAAAAAATTATAGCAGTTAAAAGACACAGAAGAATCGCAAGTAAAACTTTCAGTTATCTATTCGAAAACAGGGATACTGTATTGAATCAAATCAATGAAATGATACTTATTGAAAATGTTCACGATGCCAAAGAAAAAGATCATATTCTAACAACATATAATGAACTGATACCAGGAGATAAAGAATTCAGCGTTTCCATGTTCATAGAAATCAGCGATGAGAAAAAATTATTAAAGGAGATGCCCAGACTGACAGGAATCGAAAACAATGTTTACCTGGTATTTGCCGATACTGAACTAAAGGGAATACCTGAAGAAGGAAGATCTACAGCAACACTTGAGTCAACTTTGCAATATTTGAAATTCAAATTTGATGAAAAGAAGGCTGAAAGCTTTAAGAAAACAAAAAACGCATTCGTTGTAACCAGACACTCCATATATAAGGAAAGTGCTGAAATTAATGAAGAATTACTTTCAGACCTGAAAAAAGAACTTTAACCCTATTCATCTTATCTCTTTTTTAAAAAACTATGTAATGCCAGGCTCCATTAATATGTCGTTTCGGTAAATTTTAAATAGACTTGGAAATTATCAATTCCAATGATAGATGTAAGTGGAGTGTTCTATTCATATAAAAAGAACATAATCACATTAAAAAATATTACTAAGACTTTCGAACAGGGTAAGATATATGGAATTGTTGGTCCAAATGGCGCAGGGAAAACTACACTTTTGAACGTGATGTCCGGGGTTCATACGCCAGGAGCTGGCAGAATTCTTGTAGATAGTTATGACATAGTAAATGATAGGGAAAAGTCCATCAAAAAAATAGGTCTAATGCCAGACGGCTCGTTTCTTGATCCTGATGAGAAGATAATAAACCAAATGATGCATTTTGGCTCATACTATGATTTATCTATAAAAGAGGCAAGAGAAAGAGCATTGAGTCTTATGAATAAATTTGGTCTTTCGGAGCAATTTTCAAGAAAATCCATGAGAAACCTGTCACTTGGGCAGAGAAGGAGAGTTGGATTGACAATGGCTCTTCTTCATGATCCGGATAACATCCTAATGGATGAACCGTACAATGGTTTTGATCCTTTCGGCATAAAGATGGTGACAGATATAATGCTCGAAGCCAGAAATAGTGGTAAAACGGTCATAGTTTCATCTCACATACTTAAGGAGGTACAGTCAGTGGCAGACGAGTTTGTATATCTTGAAAATGGACAGCTACTAAAATCAATAGATATAGAAACGATGTCAAAGAATATTGGTAAAATATGGGTAAAAGTTTTGAACCCGGACGATAATCTTTTAAGATTGCTTCAAACCTTTGGATCAGTCAGGAGAGTTAACCAGGCATATGAAATTACAACACCATCGGATAATAAGGTTGAGACTTCTGAAATTAACAGTGCTCTTGTAAAGGAAAACTACAAAGTAGATTCAATCTATTATGAGAAAAGAACAGTTGAGGATGAATTTTTCTCAAAGTAATAAAATAGCAGGTCCACCGGGAATTGAACCCGGATCATGGGCTCCGGAGGCCCATATGATATCCTTTACACCACGGACCTATCTTTTGTAGCCTATATTCCTAAGAAATTCTCTTCTCTTTCTTTTATCTTCCTCTGTTTCAACTCCCAGGGGGGAAAATCCATCAATAACTCCAAGAATAGCTCCACCATTTTTACCTCTGAATACGATGGCAGAAATAGGATTAGCAGTTGCAGCAAAGACACTGCCTACTTCCTGGCAATTTTTTATGGCATTTAAAACAGTTATGGGAAACGCATCTCTTATTAATATGAGGAATGTGTGTCCGCATTTTAGATTTAAAATGTTTTTGATACCAGTCTTTTCCAGTTCAGAATCGTTAGATTCAAATCTAACCAGTCTGTCTCCGGAAGCCTCTGAAAAGGTAATGGAATAGGACGCTTTAGGGATGTATGTTTTTATGATTTCTTCCAGATCTTCCACAGTTTTTATGAAATGTGAATAACCTAGTATGAGGTTGCAACCCTTTGGATTTTCCAGATCAACTACGTCAATATTTTCCATAGCTTACAATGCTATTATAATCTTAATATTTTTCTAAATTGTATATTGTTAGTTGAGAAGTTTTAAGACTATACTTCCGTAAATTATAAGCACAAATACAACAAGGATATCAAGCAATGAATCCGGTACTATATACACCAGCATTAAAAGTCCGATGAAAAGTGCGGAAGTTGGTTCTTTTCTGTAATAATCACTCAACGTTGAGATTATACTTGTCATGTTTCTTATTAAACCTTTCCTGTTAAGATTTATAAGAATCACTGAAACATATGCCACTATGGTAAAGAGTGCGCTAATGTAACCACCCACAAATGGGATATAGGCAAAAACTAGTGAAATAAATGAAATAAATGCGGCAATGAGAAATATTTCACCCTTTGATGATAGAGAATCTGAAAGTGATGTCCTTATGGAAAAAGAGCCCTTATCAACAAGATCTGAGACTGAGAAAGTTTGCCAGAATATAGCAAGAACAAGGAAAAAATCAATTATTATATTCCCAATAAAGTCCACAAGAAATAAATCAACATGATAAAGTGGATGAGCGGTCTTTAAATAAACCGATGTTATATCAAATTCACTGGCGTCCACTAAAACAGCAAACACAGCCAAAATTATATAACCAAATATAAAAGGTAAAACTATGGATGGTTCCTTTTCAATGAAATCCATTGCCTTCTTCAGTGAATAAGATTCATCAGGCATATTCAACTACATTTTGATCTTTGATATATATTTTTATACAAATTTTTCCATTTTTCCCATAATTATCTAAATAATATATTCATATAGATAATAAGTTAGGATAATTTTTTAAACTATTTCGCATAACAAGGTAGTGGATAAAGATTTTGATTATGAGACCGTAGTAATAGGTGCTGGCACGGGTGGTCTGTCAGCTGGTTGTATATTAAAAAATCAAAAGAGGGATTATGTAATTCTTGATAAGAAGGAGGAGATAGGCTTGCCAGTACGATCTACAGGAGCAGTATCTCTGGAATGGGTAAAAAAAATTGGCATGCCAACAGCAAAAGAAATAGTCGCTTCTAACATTTATAATATGTCATTCAGAACGGAAAAAGGTAAGAGAATTGATCTAAACTTTGATCATCCAGTGGGAATGGTCTATGATTTCACCAAATACGAGAAATACCTTTCCTCAGGTTTTGCAGGAAAGCTTAACATTAAGATGAAAACAACAGTTAGTGAAGTTAAGGAGAATCAGATTAAAACAAATGATGGTATTTTAACAGCAAAAAACGTTATTATGGCAGCTGGACCACAATCAAATCTAGGTTCCAAACTCACTAAAGCACAAGCGCTTGTGGCATATGAGGAAACAAGAGAGCTTGATGAAAGAAAGGACTTTCAAATGATACTCTGGTTTAGTGATCTTGCCCCAGGTGGATATTTTTGGGATTTTGCTGACTCAAAAAATACCAGAAAAATTGGAGTTTGTTATTATCCTCTTAGTGGTGAGGCACCAAAAAGTGTACTAAAAAAATTTACAGAAAAATTTCCAGAGCTTGATGGCGAAATAGTTCACACAATGGCACATCAGATCCCGCTGACAAAACCTTCTGATCAGGTTGTCAGAGAAAATCAGCTTTGGGTGGGAGATATGGTTAATGCGGTCCTTAACACAACGGCAGGGGGTTTACAGGGCGCATTTTGGTCCGGAAAGGAAGCAGCTATTGCAACTGTAAACAATGATCTAGAACAATATCAGAAAGTATGGGATAATCAGATAAAACCATGGCTAATGAAGCATAATCAATTGCATTCCAGAATTCATGCGAGAGGGGAGAGAAGCGTTGGAACATATATCACGCTGGCAAAACTCATGCCAAAGAAGATTAAGATGAGAGTTTTCGGTGGCTTGTAATTTAATATAACCAAATTACTTTTTTAATTTTCACTATTAATAATAGAATTGTAATGGAAAAGTAGCTTTCCTAATTAGGACTTAAAAGAATGTTTATAAGTAATTTCGATATTTTGAAGGTATGGAAGCAAAAGGATATGCAGCAGGAGAAGCAGGAGGAAAATTATCACCATATAACTTCGAGAGAAGAGAACTTGGTGAAAAAGATGTCTTAATTGACATAAAATACTGTGGAATTTGTCATTCAGATATTCATCAGGTAAATAATGATTGGGGAGGAGCTTCATACCCCATGGTGCCTGGACATGAGATAGTTGGAATTGTAAGAAATGTTGGCAGTGGTGTAAAGAAGTTCAAGCAGGGAGATAGAGTTGGTGTTGGTTGCATGGTTGATTCGTGTGGACAATGTGGACCATGCAAGAGTGGACTACAGCAGTATTGTGAAAATGGTGCAACATTTACCTACAGTTCAAAGGACAAAGTAAGTGGGGGTGTTACTTATGGTGGGTACTCCGATAAGATTGTGGTCGTTGAGGATTTTGTTCTTAAAGTATCTGAGAAACTAGATTTTGCGGCCACTGCTCCCTTATTGTGTGCAGGAATTACAACATATTCTCCACTGAAACACTGGAATGTGAAGGCCGGTCAAACAGTAGGCGTGGCAGGATTAGGAGGGCTTGGTCATATGGCAGTCAAGTTAGCCAAATCAATGGGTGCAATTGTTGTTGTAATGACGACATCTGAGAAGAAAAAGGATGAGGCAAAGAGACTTGGAGCAGATAAAGTGATTATATCCAAAAATATAGAAGAAATGAAGAAAAACAGGATGTCGATGGATCTGATAATAGATACAATCCCTGCGCCACATGATATGAATCTTTATATTTCACTTTTGAAAATTGATGGAAGCATAGTGCTGGTAGGATTACCGGAAAAGGAATCTCAACATGTTATATCTGCGGGATCGCTTATCAATGGAAGAAGGTCAATTAGTGGATCAAATATAGGCGGTATAGAAGAAACTCAGGAAATGTTAGATTATTGTGATAAGCATAATATTGTTTCTGACATAGAACTCATACCTATGTCAAAAGTCAATGAGGCATATGTAAGAACAGTTAATTCAGATGTCAAATATAGATTCGTTATCGACATGAGTACATTATAATCATTTCATTTTCCATAATTTTGAAATCGTTCTTATAAAGAAAGGTAAATATGCAATATTCTATTACGGAATTTTATGGATAGGTGGCAGAGAGGTTATGCGTAAGACTGCAGATCTTATTTATTAGGGTTCAAATCCCTACCTATCCTTTACCAATTAGTATCAAATACCCTTATGCCTAACACAGGTATCTTATATTTCGATTTCTGGAGTGCTGTTGATTCTATCACTATTAGTAATAAGGTGGGAAATCTCGTTTACTACGTCCTTGAAAATGTAGTTTTTTATTTTGTTTCCTCAAGCGATCGTAGGATATGAAAGCGTATGCAATCCATTATACGATCATGATGATTAGAATGATTTAGGGCTACATAGTCTAGAACTTCCCCTTTTAATGGAAGAACATTTGGATGAGCCATTATCTTTTCCCTTACTGAGTTTAGGTCAGGGATTTTTTGCACCTTATGTCCAGATACAGATTCTTTAATGAGATTATCCGTATCGATAATCCACTGTGTTATAATCCGTTCAATTTTCTCTTTATTCATTGCAAGCTTTTTACTAATGAATGCTACCGATTTGTTATCGCACCTTAGATTTGCAACATCTACTTCATTTTTAGTATTCATAATTGGAAAGTTAATGGTAAATAACAAGTATAAATTGATCCATAGCTTTGGTTTTATCTATACCTTCTATTCTTTGTTTACTAGGAGTTTTTTTTGACTTTCTAATTTCATTGTTAATGACCGATACTAAAAGATGATAAAATCTGTCACTTTGAAATAGAAAATTGTTAGATATACACGTTATGAAGCAAATTTATGGGATTATCATTTATTTAGTTTTATGAGCTAAATAAAGTATAGCTGCCCCAATCAAATAGAAAATTCCAGAAAGAGTGAATAACGCTGTGAACCCTTTGGAAGAGGTTTGACCAAAAAATAAGAGTACACTTCCGTAAATAAGAGGAGAAAAGGAGGAAGCTCCAGCAATTGAAAGATAAAAATATGACATATACTTCCCTGACTCATTTTCAGGTATTAGATCACTTGCGACGGCAAATGAAACGCTATAAAAAGTACCATAGGTTGCCCCAATTATTGACCCCAGAATGAGGAAGATATAGAAAGATCTAAAATAAGGAATAATGAATGTAGGGATCGATGCTGCAATTGCATCAGCTATTATAATATTCCACCTCCCCAATCTGGTTGAGAAATGACCTAGTACCATTGCAGAAGCAGATGATACAATGATGACCACTATCCCCGCAATACCAACATAAATCGCAGCATTTGAAAAATTAAGTACCTCTTTGAAAAAGTACAATTCAAAGTATGTAAGCCCTGTTATTCCAGAAAAGACAAAAAAGCTTCCTGCAATTAGTTTCCCAAACTTTATCAAGTTAATTGGAAAGTTTCTTATGTTGGATATATGTGGTAAAGAGATACTGGTATAGTTCATATTGACGGATAAAAAAGTGCTTCTCCTGGCATGTAAAGCAAGTAATGTTCCAGTTCCAGTGATTGCTACACCAGCGGCAATGGCGTAAAAATCATAATTCACAAATGGAGATGATATCAGGTATGATGTAAGCCCAAATCCAAGACCTGTCCCCATAAGGGAGAAAAGTCCATTTATTCCAGCTGATGTCCCTCTCTGATCCTTATTCTGAATTTCTGCCAACACTGGCTGTGTTGCCCCTATTGCCATGTTTGAAAATGCCTGGAGCAGGATATAACCTGAAAGAATTCCTGGTAAGGAGCCAGATATAAATGGCTCTAAAATTAGTGTAAGAATTACGACAACTACTCCTGCGATTATGTATGGGTATCTCAAGGATTTTCCATTTCTCAATCTGTCGCTGAGTATTCCGGCCAAAAGATTTCCCATCATTCCAAGAGCATTCCCCACAGATGCAGTAATTCCCAATATAAACCCCACCTGATTTGGATCAACTACCGCTCCTATTTGAGTAGGAAGTATAAGTGATTCAAGTGAAATCCACAGATAATTAGATCCAAGATATAGCATATTATATCCGAACAAAAATCGATTTTTGACTCTTTGTGACGAGTCCATTTAAAAAATCAATATATTATGCTTCTATTAAACATTTTTAAGTATGATACTCAACTAAAATTTCTAATCGATTATCTATACTAAAGTCAATAAGAAAAGCTTAGGAAAAAATTGAACATTTTTGGAATTTGTAGTCAAAGAAAACCATTGTAAAGATAGATAATATATTGTACAATCAAATACTAGCATATTACCACTAAAAGGGTTATAATATCATTTTTCTATTAACAATAATGATATGAAAGGTTTTAGGGAAGATTAATCTATAAATGAACATAAGTGATCTAGGTAAGTAAAGTGATACTATGATTAAAATTATTACTGATTCTACTATAAAAACTGGGGTTGGGAGATATGCACTAAACCTCTCCATTGCACTTTCGGCAGAACTTATTTCCCTCAGAAAGGACAACAGCAAAAAATTGAGTGATTATGGGGGAACAATAATGAATGGTATAAGGACTGGAGGCATAACTTCTGGTTATTATCTTAATGAAAGATACTCAAAATTAGCGTTTAGAAATTGTGAGAGATACCTTAAAAAGAGTCAGGTCGATGATATGATACTTCACTATTCCAATCCAGGCATTAGGAAATTTGATCTTAAAGTCCAAGAAGTGGTTACATTTCACGATCTTTTTCCTCTGAAAAATAAAGGACCGGGGAAGATTGAGAAAATTAAGGTTAAAAATTTTTTGTCCTTTATGAATTCAGGCAATATATTAACAATTTCTAACGTTGTCATGAATGATCTTAAAAGGTATGGATTCAAAGGAAACATTCAGGTTATACATCATCCAGTATCTCAAAATTTTAGAAAATTATCAGAATCAAAGGAATCCATAAGAAAAAAACTCAATTTACCTATTAATAAGAAATTAATTCTCAGCGTTTCAACCGCGGCGTTGAACAAAAATCTTAATGTAGTTCAGAAAACCCTAAAACTCCTTGGGAACAACTACAATCTGGTAAGAGTTGGACCGGGATTAAATAATTCGATTACCTTCCAAAATATAGATGAAGAACAGTTAAACATGATCTATAACGCGTGTGATGTCCTACTAATTCCATCATCATCAGAAGGATTCGGTTTTCCAGTTATAGAGGCTTTTGCAACTGGTCTTCCTGTAGTTGCCTCAGACATAGAAATATTTAGAGAAATCACACGAGATAGTGCAATTTTATCCAAAATCGACCCAGAAGAACTCAGTCATTCCGTGGTTAATGCTATTGATCAAAGAGAAAAGTATTCAAATAAAGGCCTGGAAACAGCTAAATATTACAGTTTTGACAATTTTAAAAATAATGTTAGAAGTTATTATTCAAAGAACTTTGGGATAAATTTTAATGAATAGTAAGTTTTTATAAAACACATCCAACCTATATAAATTTTGAAGGAAGTACTTTTATTTAGTTTCCAATAGATTTTTACAATCTTCCAGTCTAATATATTTTGTTTGTAGAAATACCAAGTCTAGTGAAGAGGTGTATACTTTTTGTAATCGACATGAACTCATTCAATTATAGAGAAATTTATCGATTATAAACATTAGCAGCGATTTTAAATTGATAACTTATATGTACTATAATCAATTTAGATAATCGATAAATACGTAATAAAGATTCAAAGATATGGATACAGGAAACTACTCCAAAGATGTACATAAACAATCAAGGTTATGGTTACAAAAGATTATGGGTGATTTAGAAGGAGGTACCTTGGATTTAGATCTCTACAATGATTTTCAAACAGAATTAAAGGATCACATTTTTGAGGAGGAAACTTTTATTTTTAAGATGTTTAAAGAAAATGGGAAATTAAAGAATGAAATCTTAGGATTAGAGACGGAACATGCAGCGATGTGGAGATTGACTAATCTCATAAATTCGGAGATTGAAACGAAAAGATTTCAAAAAATAGAGAAATATTTTGATGAATTATTTCGAATACTTACTCAGCATAATGAACGGGAAGAACAGCTAATATACTCAAACCTCGCCGATTCTATACATGTTGCTGCGAAAAGGCCACAGGATTGGGTTTGCAAAAAGTTAAAATCGTAATTTAATTAAATTGAAAGCGCATCTAAGAATGCACAAAAAATAATCAATTCCGTTTTAAATTATGTTAAAGCATATATCCATTAATTAAATTAACTTATTATGACCCAGACAAATGACTTCTATAAAAGAAAATTAAATGAAGCTGTTGAGAGAAACAGCAGGAATCAAAGTTCAAAGGAAAAAAAATGGAAAGATAATACGTTAGAACCCTGGAACAAGAAGACTAAATATAAGGAGAAGGAATATGTTAATTCGTCTAATATAAATATAAAAGACCTTTACACAAAAGAAGACGTTCCACAGAATGAGGAATCCTTACTGGGCTTTCCGGGAGAATATCCCTTTACCAGAGGAGTCTACCCTAATATGTATCGTGGAAAATACTGGACCATGAGGATGTTTTCAGGATTTGGAACACCGGAAGATACGAATTCTAGGCTAAAATATCTCATTTCACATGGGGAAACTGGACTTAGTATAGCTTTTGATATGCCTACTCTTTATGGATACGATTGCGATAATGTTAGGTCAGAGGGTGAGATTGGAAAATGCGGCGTAAATGTAACTTCACTGAAAGATATGGAAGTTGTATTTGATGGAATAGATCTTTCGAAAGTAACAACATCGATGACCATAAATGCCCCTGCGGCAGTTCTTACTGCTATGTATTTTGCAATAGCTCAAAAAAAAGGAATTAGTCTTGATAAAATAGGTGGAACAGTACAGGCTGATATACTTAAAGAATACATAGCACAAAAGGAATGGATTTATCCACCTGAAGCCCACTTGAGAATTATAAGGGATATGATGATTTACTGCACTGAAAATGCCCCAAAGTGGAATTATATAAGCATTTCTGGTTATCATATAAGGGAAGCGGGGGCAAGTGCCGTCCAGGAACTCGCATTCACACTTGCAGATGGTTTTTATTACGTTGACATGGGTATAAAGGCAGGTCTCGATCCGAATAAATTTGCTCCAAGATTGTCCTTTTTCTTTAATTCTTCAATTAACTTCTTTGAGGAAATAGCAAAAATGAGAGCAGCCAGGAGAATATGGGCAACGGTACTAAAAGAGAAGTTTGGAGTAACAGATCCACGTGCTCAGATGCTTCGTTTTCACACTCAAACTTCAGGATATACATTAACCTGGCAGCAGCCCCTCAATAACATCATAAGGACGACTGTAGAGGCTATGGCAGCAGTGCTTGGAGGTACACAAAGTTTACATACAAATTCTTATGATGAAGCCATGGCACTACCATCTGAGGATGCAGTGAAGATAGCTCTTAGAACCCAACAGATTTTAGCCGAAGAAACTGGAATAACTGATACAATAGATCCTCTCGCTGGATCTTATTATATGGAAGCCTTAACCAACAAGGTAGAAGAGGAAGCATACAGGTACTTTGATAAGATAGAGTCTATGGGTGGTATCCTTAATGCAGTCAAAAATGGTTATATTCAAAGAGAGATAGCTGCAACCTCTTATAGAAGGCAAAAAAGACTCGAATCTGGAGAAGAAATAATGGTCGGTGTTAATAAATATGTTGAGGAAAATGAAAAGCCAATCAATATTCTAAAGATATCAAGGGAAGCCGAAAAGATCCAACTTGAGAGACTAAAAAAAGTTAAGGAACTAAGAAATGAGGATGAGATAAGAAAGGCACTGGAAGAATTGAGGAATGCATTCAAGGATGAAAGCAAAAATATCATGCCTTATCTTATAGAGGCTGCTAAGGCGTATGCCACAATCGAAGAAATATCAAATGTTGGGAGGGAAATATATGGTGGATGGAAAGAACCAGTCATTGTTTAAGGACAAACCCATAAAAGTTCTGCTTGCAAAACCAGGGATTGATGGACATGACAGAGGAATACTTGTTCTAGCAAGGGCATTCAGAGATGCTGGGATGGAGGTACTGTATGCTGGACTTCTTCCAACGCCAGAGGAGGTAATAGATACAGCTGTGAATGAGGATGTGGATGTGGTTGCCCTAAGTTTATTGAATGGTGCCCATATGACCGTTTTCAAAAAGGTTGCTGAAATAATGAAATCAAGGAATATAGACGACATAGCCCTTGTTGGTGGGGGAACCATTCCAGACGAAGATAAGCCTGAACTCGAAAAGATGGGTATAACTGGTAACTACGGCCCCGGAACACCCCTATCTGTCATCATAGATCATGTAACAAAAAGAGCCAGTGAAGCAAGGGAGCGAAAGATCAGGTGATTTCACGGATATAGACGATCTGATCAGAAGGATTAGGGAAGGAGATAAGCAGGCGATAGCAAGATCCATTTCACTGGTTGAGGGTGCAAATATGATCCTCAAAAAGGAACTTCTTACTAAACTTTATCCCTACACAGGACACTCTCAGGTAGTTGGGATCACTGGTCCTCCAGGAATAGGAAAAAGTACTCTTATAGGAAATTTATCCTCGCTAATAAAGAATTCTGGGAAATCTGTTGCGGTTTTGGCCATAGACGCCTCCAGTCCGTACACTGGTGGCTCATTGCTTGGAAATAGAATCAGGATGCAGGAACAACTCTGGGAAAATAAAATCTATATGAGGAGTCTTGCAAATAGAGGGACAAAGGGGGGACTTGCCGATTCGGCTCTTGGTTCAGTGAGTATTCTTGATGCATCAGGTTTTGATTATATAATTATAGAAACTGTGGGAGCTGGCCAGGCCGATCTGGACATAATGAATCTGGCTGATACAACTATTCTTGTACTCGCTCCTGGACTCGGAGATCAGGTACAGGCTATTAAGGCTGGAATTATGGAAATAGCTGATATATTTGATATAAATAAGATGGATAGAGACGGATCTTATTTTGCAATGAAAGACATCGAGGAGACCCTATCACTCGATGAGAATCGAAGCTTTCCAAGGGAGGTTGTAGGTTCCACTAATACAAACCTAGAAAGTTATAAGGAACTTTTTGCCGCCATAAACCGACATAGAAAATACCTTGTGGGTTCTGATCAACTAGGAAAAAAGAGGCTTGATTTTGGGTTGAAGTGGGTTCTGGAATCAGAACTAAGAGAGAAGCTTATAGAGCCAATAATAGCGAGATTTCATCAAAGGGAGAAAAATAAAAGAGGGAACTATTATCAAGAGATAGACCATTTAATATCGAATATTAACATAGAAGACCTGATGGAAAAAATTTAGTATTTTGGTTCTAATTGTTTTTGTTTTTATCAAGGTTAAATTGGTGTTCTCTTTTTCTTAAAATTACTGGTCTGAATCTCCTGGGGAAATACTTCAATGCAATATAAGATTTGAATTGTATCCATCTTCTGCTTAACGGTATATATCTACACGTTATGAATGTAAACACGTGATCAGGCCTGATCTCAGGATTAAATTGAAATCTCCCCATCTTTAAATCGCATATCATTGCTGCCATATATCGTCTAGCCTTTCTTTTTTCAAGCAGTGAAAGTACCATTTCTGCGTTTTTAAGATAGTTTTGATAAGCCTTATAAGATTTTATTTTATACTCCTCAAAACTCATGTTTTCAAAATTTGAAGTACTTGAATGAAGAAGATAAAAAGTAAGTGGAGTTTTATCATCAATTAACTTTCCACCATAATTTAGAGCAAGTGAAAACACTATTGGATCCTGAAAGAATGATATTTTTTCAATTATGTTCTCATTTAATGCAAGTTTTTTAATTGAAATATTTGACATTCCAAAATCTATGGAATCATGTTTGAAATTTGCCGGGCTACCATCTTCCTTTATGGCTGAAATACCATTATGGTAATATGTGAGCTCTTTATTTTCATAGAATTTCCTATAGACTGTTTCTAATTTCATATTCATAAATTGGTCATCATCGTCCAGAAAACATATAACGTTTCCAGCTGAAGCTTTTAAACCCTCCACAATAAGTGACCCTGCTATACCATCCTTAAAGATCACCTTTATACTTTTTGAACTTAGGTAGTTATCGATAATTTCATCTTTCCAGTTCTTAACAACAATTACCTCATAATCTGAAGCCCTAAGGGTTTGGTTAAGCGCACTATCAACTGCCTTTATAAGGAAATCTTTTCTGTTGTAGGCCCTTATTATAACAGTAATAAATTCGCTTTTATGCACGTCAGATAATGCAATAAATCATAATTATCTTTTCACTTCACTTGAAATTAAAAATTATTAACTGTTTCTGTGTATATTTTCTCTAATAAAGCTTTAAATAAGTTATTGAAATATTTAGCGTATGACAACAATATATGGACCGTTGAAATTTATGGCTGATGAATTTATGAAGAACGTAAATGATAGAGCTAAGGAAGTTCTAACTTATCTATACCCTCCAGTAAGGATGTATGAGGATAATGGAGAAATCGTGATTGAAGCTGACATGCCAGGATTTGATAAAAAAGATATTAAGGTAACATCAAGTAAGATGTCTATTGAGATATCCGCATCAAGAAAGTCTCCAGAGAATGTAAACATGTTGCTTGATCAGAGACCAGATAAAATTTGGAAATCAGTTAGGCTTCCAGTTGAACTTGACCATGATGCGGCCATATCAGCAAAATATACCTCAGGGGTTCTTTACGTAAGAGCACCAATTAAAGGGTTAAAAACCGTTAAGATAGAGTAGATATATTAATATATTTTCACTTTTATTTTAATTTCTGACTTTATACAAAATTATTTAAGGTCTGACAATATATACTATTATGGATTTAATGGGGATACTTACTGTTGTCAGTATGACAGCAACAAATTCAACAGGGTCCATTACTGTTTCGTCAGTTCTAAGCAATCCGTTAGTTGAGCTTGCATTAATATTCATAGATGGATTGCTTTTTGGACTGGGTATAAAGAAAGGTGTTTGGTCTGTGATCCTTATAGTGATCGCGGTGTTCCTTTCTGAATACATCAACTTTTCAGTATTGCCTAAAGCTTCACTGTCAACCTTTTATGACGATGTAAAGTCTCACATAGAGTATATAATAACAAATATAAACAAGATAATTCCATTTTCCAATATAGGTGCAATTTCTATATCACTCATCTTGTTTATCGTGGGCTTTATTGTAGGCTACATGAAAGGATAAAAAAAATTTAAACAAATTGTTCAACTATTGAAGATTTCCCTTTTCAATTAAACAAAGGAAAACCTTTTATTCTAATTTAAATTGATTTGATGATCATATGCCTTTATTTAATAGCAGAAAGCCGAAAGGCCTTGAAAGCCTTTCACCAGATGAAATTGAGAGCCTTATTCAGCAGACTAGAACAGAGATTTCCCTTATAGAAAAAGATAATGAGAGAAAACAGGAAAAGTTTAATTCTTTAATGAAAGAGGGTAGTAAAGCTTCTGGATCCAAAAGAGTTCAAATTGCTCAGGAGCTTGAACTATTGGAAAGAAAGATCCATACCAACGAAAATCAGATATTGAACCACACTAAGAAAATTGAGTTAATGCAGGAGGTAAAGGAATCTAAAACTTCGGTTTCACCAAGCAGCGTGGATAATATTATTTCGAAAACCAATTCTAACGCCATTAAAACCAACATACTTCAGTCAAAGACAAAGAATAAGGTAGCACTACAGAAAACCGATGATCTCTTGAATACAGTAAGAGACCTGCAAATAGAAGATGATCAGGGTGCATCTGTTATGGGAAGTAAATACATGGAGATGTTTAAGGAAATGGATAGAAATGATAATTCACTAAAACCAGGCAAGGTCAAAAAGACAGAGACAGAAGAAGATAATGACGAGAATACAGAGAGTGATGTGAAGGGAGAGTGAATTTATTGGATTCAGATTACCTGCAGATTGGTGGATTGAAAAAGCTTATTGCTGACGATATAAAAATTGAAACCAGTATGGAGGAAAAGGGAAATATCAGGGACAGTATCATATTATGCGAGAAGATTATCAACAACCTTCATATGTTAAAGAAACTTGATGGCAACAATCCATCATATGATGCTCTCATAAAATCCTGGGATAAAAGAAAAACTGAGATCTTGAATAATAATCCTAAAACTTTGAAAAAACATGAAAGTAAGCAGGACAGTAAAAAGACTAGTAATGGACTCATTGGTCAGATGGAACAGGAATTTAGAAGTAGAATCATGTCTCTCATAAGTGAGTCAAATGTAAAGTGGTCGGAAATCGGTGGATTGGAAGATCAAAAGGAAATTATCAAAGAAGCTGTTTTTTTTGCAATGGCTCAACCCGATCTTGATGTTAAGGTTCCAAACCTTAGAAATATTTTGCTGTTTGGACCTCCTGGAACTGGTAAAACGACTATTGCAAAGGCAATCAGTTCAAATATTGATGCAACATTCTTTAATGTGCCAGTGTCAGAACTTATCTCCCGATATGTTGGTGATTCAGAGAGAATAGTGTCCTCACTCTATACAGTTGCCAGGGAAAAAGCTCCTTCTGTAGTTTTTCTGGACGAAATTGAATCTCTCCTGAGACAGAGAGGTGACGGAAACAAAAATGCGGGTGCGGTTCTCCAGCAATTTTTATCTCAGCTTGATGGATTTTCTACAGATGAAAGTTTTGTAATGACTGTTGCAGCAACTAATGTTCCATGGGAACTTGATCAGGCAATTCTTTCCAGATTTGAAAAAAGGATATTCATAGGATTACCGGATGCGGAAACCAGAAAGAAAATAATTAGTATTCATACTACTGGCAAAGGATACAGGGTAGATGACTCGATAGACGATATAGTGGCCAATACCGAAGGTTTCTCCGGTCGAGATTTGTTTTATTTGTGTGCAGAGGCAATAAGGAATATGCTTAGAAGAACAAATAGGGTGATAATGGAAGATAAGGATAAGGTAATTCTTGGCTCTGAGAAGGTTACTTACAGGATTAATCCAATTACAAGGCAGGATTTTGAGGTTGCATTATCCAAGATTAAACCTGCAGTAAATGAGGAAATGAGTAAGAAATATTACAAATGGAAGGAGGAATTTGCAAATAATTGATGATTTCTATGAAAAAAAATAATGATTTTCAGTCACTTATTGAAAGTCTGGCATATTATCGTGGAGATTCCAGCAAATCAGAGGGTTTCATGAAAAAGTTAGTTGGATTGTGGTCTTCATATGGAGACAAAAAATTCCTGGGAAAAAAGGGGAGTAAGATTTTAAATAAAAGTCTTCAGGAGTTATATGTTATTATGGATGTATCCCGTGAACATATTGTAGAACTTCAGGACCTCATTAACAGGATGAAAGATAATTCAGACGATATGAATCACATAAAGAAAATTAGGGCAACAGACTCTTTGAATGCTGAAATTGCAAAGTATAACCACATGGAAGAAAAATATAAATTCATGTCAATGCTCCAATCAATTAATGAACTTATGTCTGAAAAAGATTCAAAATTCATGAGGAAGCTGGATAAAACATTAAAGAATCGTCAGATGATAAGGGAATTTCAAAACACAGTAAAGGAAGAAATGAATGATCATGGACGGATAATGGAAGATATGGATAATATTGAACTTTATTTCGAAACTATTACTGAAAAATCTACCTCTAAAGTGGCTAGTAATGAAAATACTATTCATGAACCTCAAAAAACTATTCCCAAGAAGGATAGTGAAGAGAAAGATGATGAGGACGAAAATCCAGAGGTGATATAATTTGAGCGTTTTCAACAGAAAATCTAAGGAAGAGCTTGAAGTTGAAACACAGATGAACATAAAGCTGCTTAAGAAGAAAGCAGAGGACTATGCTGGTAAATGTGATTCGATGGCACAAAAATATGATGCGCAAAAGGAAGCCGCGAGATCCATAGGAAATAAGAGTTTAGAGCAGGCTTTTGAGGAAAAGGCTAAAAATCTAAGAGTTCAGGCTTCGAAGATAAGATCATTTGTTCTTATAGTGGATGATATAGGCATGATGAAAGACCAGTCTGCATTGATGAACAGTTTTGCAGACACAATGAAGACTTATGTAAAGACCATAGGAAAAGGCCAGGCTAATGCCCAATGGATGTCCCAAATGGAATCTCAACTGGATAAGGCAGTTGACGAAAGTGAGCGCGTTGGTGATCTTTTTGGTGGATTGCTCCAGGATGTGGGTTTAAATCTTAATTATGAACTAGATTCTATCGGGAGGGAAAAGAGTAACAATACGAACGCAAACGATAAGGAAAAGGTAGAGGATATAAATGTTGATGAAATGGAAAAGCGGCTAAGAGAAAAGTTAAAAAATTTAGATAAGGTCGACACAAATGAATAACGGTCAGGATGCAGAATGCCTGAAAAAGTATAGGGAAAAGGTAGAAAGTATAATAAAATCAGATCAGCTTAAGAATAAAAAGATAGATAACCTAAAATTATTAGCCACTGAGATATTAAATTCTTCCAAAAATAGAGAAAATGCTAAAAGAGTAGAGTTCCTAAAACTGGCAGATCAATGTGTAAATATTATTGACAAACTTACCAATGAAATGCCTGAAAATGTTTTCAAAAGCAATTCATTAACCAAATATAAGGAAGTAATCATAGCAAATGACTCTTCAGACTATTTCAGAAGACTCCGCCCCGCCATAGCTTCAACTTCCTTTGATGATATTGCAGGTCTTTCAGATGTTAAAAAAATAGTAATGAATCAGATAATCAAGGCTAGAGAGAATAAAGAAATAGCAAGAATGTATGGCATTACTGGAAGGAATATCCTCCTTTTTGGTCCTCCCGGAACAGGAAAAACAAGTATCGCTCAGGCAATTTCAAATAGGGTGCAATACCCAATGGTGACAATTACCCCTTCAGATATTCTTGATAATAAATTTGGTGAATTCGAGAAAAATATAAGATCCCTCTTTCAGGGAGCAATAGCCAACAAACCGGTAATAATTTTCTTCGATGAATTCGATTCACTGGCTACAAGAAGAACGAATAGTAATTCGTCATACATGAAAAGAGGAGTCCCCGAAATGCTACGTCAAATGACAGATTTAAGGAAGGAATCAGATGGACAAATCATGATAATAGCTGCTACCAATAATCCGTGGGATATTGATGATGCCATGTTAAACCCTGAAAGGTTCGATACAAAAATTTTCGTCCCTCCACCAGACGAAGCTTCAAGATCAGAATTATTCAGAACATTTCTAAGGGAACTCAAGGTATCAGATGCAATAGACTATGAAGAGCTTGGAAGAATTTCAGAAGGATATACAGGCGCTGACATAAAATACATCTGCAAGAGAGCGGCAGAAGAAGTATTTTCTCAGGTTATAGATAGCAATGAAATAAGAGAGATAAACCAGGAAGATCTTGTGGTGTCTATTGAACAGAGTTCCAGATCTATCACCGGTGATCTGCTATCCAAATACACCAAATTCAAGGAAAAATATCACCTTTAATTTTGTTTTTGTTGTTTTCTCCGAATAATAATAACTGCTGCAATTGCAGTTATAGCCAATACTCCAAAAGCGACCAAGGTAAATAATACAATATCGTATTCTGTTAATTTAGAAACCGATTTTTTTGGAATGTAATTTGAATAATAGAATGTAGAAATTACCGAGATTGTACCCGATCTAAGATTGCTGACATAAAGGAAACCGTTAGAGTTGTCATATCCGATTCTGAAGGGAGAATTACCAACCTTAACACTTCCGACTATTGCATTATTCGTGGAATTTACAACTATAACTATATTTTGGTTCTCATCAGCAATATAACTATAGCTATTTTGTGGATTATAGCTTATACCTTCCGGTCCAGATCCTACATAAATAGATTTAATA
Source organism: Thermoplasmatales archaeon (assembly GCA_027316895.1). Lineage (GTDB taxonomy): Archaea > Thermoplasmatota > Thermoplasmata > Thermoplasmatales > Thermoplasmataceae > Cuniculiplasma. Next base: position 684,993 of record DAHVFT010000001.1, read on the forward strand.
ATGTTATTTGTTTTTGAACTTAAAACATCCAGGGTTCCTGAGATATAATTAATAACATATAAATCGCCGTTATATGGTGAAAATAAAACACCCTGAGGTCCAGAACCAACACCGATGTTTTCTATTAAATTATTGTCAGATGGGTTTATTACTGAAAGATTGTTAGTAGCAAAGTTACCTGTGTAAATATATCCATTAGATTTATCGAATGTGACGGAAAGTGGACTTTTACCAACATTTAGCGTCGAGACGACTTTATTATTAGTGGAGCTGATAACTGAAAGGGAATTAGATTTTTCATTTACCACGTAAAGTTCATGATTCACTGGATCATAGGCAGCAGCAGATGGTCCCATTCCGACATTTATTGATAAATAATCTTTTTGCGTAGAAGAATTGATCACTGAAATATTATTAGAGTCGTAATTTGTCACATATAAATTCTTGTTGTATCCATCATAGGTAATTGATGATGGCCCAACACCAACTCCAATTTTGGTTAATATCTTATTTCCAGCAGAATTTATCTCATAAATAAAGTTTGAAAATGCGTTAGAAACATAATAAAAGCCATTATACGAATCATAGGTGCCACCTTGTGGACCCGAACCAGTATCTATTGAATAAATTACGGATTCAGTTAGCGGATTTATGATAGATATATTAGCCGTGTACTCATTCATAACGTATACTTCATGATTTATTGGATTGTATGTTACGCCGTAAGGATTTAATCCAACTGCGATTATTTTATTAATAAGATATGTTGATGTGTTTATCGCATATACACTATCTGAGCAGAAGTTCGCCACATAAATTAACTTATTTTCAGGATTATATGAAATTCCAAATGGAGTGTTGCCAAGTTTTACTGTGTTCGATATTTCATCTGAAATGGTGCTAATTACGCTCATATTATTTGACCTTTCATTAACAACAAATAGACTGTGACCTGTGTCATCGAGAGCGAGTTTAGCAGGACCATCCCCAACACCAATAATAGTTCTTATTGTGAGATCTAAATTATAAACTGTCACAGTATTTTTGGCATAGTTGGTAACATAAATCATACTGTTTAAAGGATCATATACTATGGCCGATGGCGAATTTGACGATATTGTATTCATTACATGATTCGTTGAGGTATTAATTACAGATATTGAATTTCCATATGAGTTGGCAACAAGCAGATAATTTTTTGAGGAAATATAAGCAAGAGAATCAGGCCCACCCCCAACACTTATGGATGAGGTAACTCTTTTCTCCTCCGTATTAATTACAGTTATATTAGATGACCCCTTGTTAGCAACATATAGATCGGAATTCATATAGTCAAAGGCTATGGCCTGTGGTGCATCGCCTACATTAAACCAGTTGGCCGGTAAATTTGTTGTTGAATTAATTCCCAAAATATTATCTGTGCAGCAGTTTGTTACAAACATCTCTCTGTCAAGATTGTCATAAACTGCACAGGTAGGTATCAACCCATTATTACTCTGCAAAGAATTACCCTTAATTAACTTATTACTAAATAAATCTAGAGTACAGTTCACCGTTCCGATGTTTGTTGTATTTGGCTTGAGTCCGGAATTTACATGGGACAAATAATCACTAATCTTTTCATCCGAAATATCAGATTGAAATGATGGGAAACTTTCCTTGGGGTTTGTAGACTGATAGTGGATCAAGTTTGTGGGAGAAATGAAAATAATGATGAGAAAAAATACTACAAATCTGAGTATAATTCCTCTTTTAGAAACTCTAATTTTCATTCCAAATCAATCCCTATTTTATACTTAATTTTATTCATTTTACTCTCGGTCGTTTTTACGGTGTATATATGTGCACGTATTTAGTTAAATTTATAATGTCATATAAAAAAAGAGTTTAAATATTAGAATTATTTTCAAATGTTATAAACATTGATAAAACTCGCTCAAATAAAGGATTTCCAAGTTTTACTTAAGAAGTTAGTAAGATCAAACTGATTAAATTTAAATATATAATTACAACTTGCTAGCATTATGAACACTAATTATAGGAGAAGAAGAATATTGATTGCACTTGCGTTAAGTTCCCTTATGGTGCTATCAGGTCTTTCAGTATTTTCTTTTGTAAGTGGCGGAAACCCTACTACTTTAGTTGCCAGAACAGCAGATAGTTCGAGTGCAAATGGAAACAACAGTACGCTTTATCTGTCACCAGGTGCAACGCCAGAGTTTGTAGATAATTTTAATCCATATAATATATGGACAGAGCCCACAGGTATAATGGGGATGATATATGAGCCCTTATTGCAGGTTAATACATATAATGGAACTGTTATTCCATGGCTTGCAACTGGGTATTCGTTCAGTAAAAGTGGTTTGTATTTGAATATGACATTAAGACAGAATGTAACCTTTTCTAATGGTCAGCCATTTAATTCGTATGATGTTGTTTATACTTTTAACATTCAAAAGAAAGCTATTAATGCTTGGGGGGCAATAGAAAATATAAGTGCACAAGGTCTCTACAAGGTTTCATTTAAATTTTACACACCGCAGACAAACTACCTCTTTTACATTGGCTGTCAGGCTATAATGCCTACAAACCAATCATGGGAACAACAGACAGGCAGTAATGGAGTCCCAGATCCCCAAAGCGCAGTTGTAACAGATCCCATAGGCACAGGACCATACGTACTTTCCAGTTTCAGCCCGCAAAAAGTAGTTCTTGTTAAAAATCCACATTACTGGCAGAAAGGTTTACCGAAAATAGATAGATTGGTATATAACGATTATACCAGCAATAGTGCATTGAGTCTAGCTCTTGCAGAGGGAAAAGTTCAGTGGGCATCAGTTTTTGAACCTAATGTTACATCTTTATTTGTTCAAAATAATCCGAAAACAAATCATTACTGGTATCCGGCAGGACAGCCTGTTACTATGATGGTTAATGATCTGATGCCATTTTTAAACGAGAGTTATGTAAGACAGGCACTATCCTTAGCAATAAATAGAACGGCAATCTGTCAGATAGGTGAGTATGGATATGAGAAACCTGCCAATGCAGCTAACATTTTGCAGCAGCAGCTTTCCTATCTAAATAAAACAAACCTAAATCAAGCAAATAGTCTCGCACAATTCAATCCGTCAAAAGCCTTGTCAATGCTTGAAGAACATGGCTTCAAACTAAACAGTAAGAAACAACTTGAATACTCCAACGGAACACTTGTGCCAACTATTTCATTGATGTCGGTTGCAGGATATTCAGACTGGGATACAGACATAACCATAATTGCTGCAGATTTAAAGGCTATTGGCATAAATGTAGTAACTACAACCCCTACCGGAAGTAATCTGGCAAGTGATATAGCTGACGGTGATTATCAGCTGGCTGTAGATACGGTATCTGGTATAGGACCAAATCCATGGTACGATTACAGTGGACTGGTGGGAAGTGTAACACCAATAGGGAAGACTGCTTACGTAAATGAGGAAAGATGGAATGCTACTGGTACCGATTTCATGAGTGCTTATGCAAACTATACATTAACAGGAAACTTAACTCTGCAGGATAAGTACACAAATGAAATGGTTAATGTAATGTTAAACCAGATGCCTATAATTCCTCTTGTATACTCTGGAGACTGGTATGAATACGTGAACAATACCATAGGAGGATGGCCAAACCAGAACAATTCATTCTGGATCCCAATGCCATGGTATCCCCATCCATCAGAAGTTGTTGTTCTGCATCTATATCCGCTTACCAGTGCAAAAGCGGTTAAGGTAACATCCACTGTAACCTATGAATACATAGGAGTAGCAATAGTAGTAGTCGTAATTGCAGCAGTCGCAGGTGTTACATTAGTTAACAAGAGGCAGAAAAAGAGAAATGATTAAAAATCATTTCCTTCCATGGTGATTTTAACGGCTATACCTGTAAAATATATTATTAAACGACTTATAATTTTTGTAAGTGTATTTTTTGGGGCTCTCACTCTAAATTTTGTTTTACCAAGATTGATGCCTGGAGACCCTGCAGAAATTGTTTATGAAGATTTATTAAAAGATTCTGGAGGGACAATAAACATTGCATACTTACATCAGCTCGAGGCAGAATATGGAATTTCAACGAACAAACCTATTTATTTACAGTATTTCTCTTATTTAAATGATTTATTTCACGGTAATCTTGGAATTTCAATCTCTTTTTATCCTGATCCAGTTTCATCCATATTAGCTGAAGCGCTTCCATGGACTTTATTTTTGGTAATATCTGCTGTAACTATTTCATTCTTCATAGGTAACAGACTTGGAAGATATGCAGGCATTAATAGGAATACTGGAAAGGATTTGTTAATTGATTTATTTTCTATGTTCATGGCAGCTTTTCCTGCCTTTGTTCTTGCATTTATACTACTGGATATTTTTTCAGTATACGGAAAGATATTTCCTATCGGCGGTGCATACTCTGATTCTGTGAATATGGGATTTAACATTCCATTTATAATTAGCACGATGTATCACGCTGTTCTCCCCGTAGGTACTATAATTCTTACATCCCTTGGAGGTTGGGTCCTTGGTATGAGGAATAACATAATTCCAAATGTAAATAGTGACTATATCAGTTTTTCCCAAAATCTTGGAATGAAGGACTATCAGATAAAGAGCATTGCATATAGGAATGCACTTCTACCGAATTTAACTGGATTTTCTATGTCTATTGGGTTGTCTGTAAGCGGTGTTATTATAGAGGAATCTATATTCTCGTATCCTGGTGTAGGGATGTATATGATCACTGCCATAGATAACCTCGATTACCCTCTATTGCAGGGAATATTTTTAATGGTTATAATTGCAGTTCTTGTGGGTAATCTTATTGTGGATATCCTACTGGGTTTCCTGGATCCACGAATAAAGCAGGAGGGTGAGTAATATTCAGGAAAATAAGACTAAAGAAGGAATGATTTCAAAAATACGGGAAAACAGAGCATTTGATATAATATTTAAGATATTTAAGCCACTTGGTGTTCTTCTTCAAAACAACAAATCAAAAGCCGGTTTTCTTCTATTGCTTTCTATCATCATTTTTGCTGTTGTTGGAATTTTTTATACACCATACCCTCCAAACGCATATCTTTTCAAGAAAAGTATTCCTCCATCCTATTCCCATCTTCTTGGTACAACGGGTTATGGTCAGGACGTATTTTCCCAATTAATAGGAGGTGCTGCACCAACATTACTCATTGGATTTTCCGTGGGTATACTGGGTACATTGATATCCGTTTTCGTAGGAGTTTTGTCCGGATTTGCATCAAAGGGTGCGAATGAAGTAATAAATGCAATAGTGAATGTGTTTTTGGTAATTCCAGGAGTTTTGTTAATAATGCTCTTTGGTGCGTATTTTCTGGGTATTCATCAGAATCTTGGTTATTTTCCAACAATCCTAATCCTTGTGGTGACAGGTTGGGCATTTGGTGCTAGAACTTTTAGATCTGTTACCCTGTCAGTTGCAAAGAGAGATTACATTCTTTCTTCAATTCTAATAGGTGAAAGAAAAATGAGCATTATATTCAGGCAAATAATTAAATCAATTATGCCTGTAATCGTTTCAAATTTCTTTTTTACCGCCATGTATGGTACCATGGGACTTACATTCGTTGAGTATCTTGGAGTTGGTAATCTACAGCAGGTCAATTGGGGAACAATGCTATACTGGGCCATAAATAACGAAGCCTATCTTGTTGGAGAGTGGTGGTGGATATTGCCACCTGCAATCTTTATAGCAGTTTTAATGTTTGCCTTCATACTATTGAACTTTGGAATGGATGAAATCGCCAATCCAGCGTTGAGAGTTTTTAAGGTTAAGAAAAATAAGGTGAAGTCATGAGTTTGATGGAAATTCAAAATCTCACAAAGGAGTTTACAGTCAGAAAAAGTCTTACAAAGGGTGACATAGTAAAGGCACTTGATGAAGTTAGTCTAGAATTAAGGGAAAAGGAATTACTTGGTATTGTAGGTGCAAGTGGTAGTGGAAAAAGTACACTAGCTAGACTAATGGTTCTTCTATATCGACCAACATCTGGAAAAATTATCTTTAACAATGAGGATGTTTCACACCACAAAGGGCAGAGGCTAAAGGTGTACCGAAAAAATATTCAGATGGTGTTTCAGGATCCATATGCCTCTCTAGATCCATTTCATAATGTGGAATGGCACATAAAGAGACCATTGTTAATCAATCATTACAAGGGCAACGTTAGTGATCGTGTGCAGGAGCTTCTGACACAGGTAAAACTTGACCCTCCATCGCAATTTCTTGATAAATACCCACATCAAATGTCTGGTGGGCAAAGACAAAGAGTGTATATGGCCAGGGCTCTTGCTACAGAACCCAAGGTACTAATTGCGGATGAACCGGTTTCCATGCTGGATGTGTCTCTCAGAATTGAAATCCTGGAACTTCTTCTTTCCCTTAGAGAAAACTTAGGAATTAGTATAATTTATATAACGCATGATCTGAACACAGTTAGTATGATTACCGATAGAATATATGTGCTCAATAAGGGGAAGGTTGTTGAGTCCGGAAACACAAAACAGGTAATTGAAAATCCAGTGGACGAATATACTAGAAGATTAATAAAGGCCGCCCCAGACCCATATAAGAAAATTGAGGTGGACTAAATGCCAAATGCAATCCAGGTAGAAAATCTGACCGTTGGGTATCACTGGGAAAACGGGTTTTCAATAATTATACGAGACTTAAATCTTTCCATTGAAGAGGGCATTATCTTTGGTATAGCAGGAGAATCTGGATCAGGTAAAAGCACATTTGCCCAATCTATCTATAATTCGCTCAGGTATCCTGGAGAAATAGAATCAGGCAGGGTTTATTTTAAGGGTAATGATCTTTTAAAAATGTCAAAAAATGAATTGCGAAGGATAAGGGCTGTCAATATGACATTTATCCCACAGGCAGCAATGAATGCGCTGAATCCAGTTAAAAGAATAGGTGACCAGTTTAACGATATCCTTGAGGCTCATGGGAAAAACATTGTGGAATTTCAGCAGAACATTCAGGACGTATTAAAAATGGTAAGGCTTCCTCAAGAAATATTACATAATTATCCTCACGAGCTTAGTGGTGGAATGAGACAGCGAACAGTCATAGCAATGGCACTAGTTCTTTCTCCAGAACTTGTGATACTGGATGAACCCACCACAGGTTTGGATGTCCTTGTCGAACATGATATACTGGTTGATCTTAAAAAAATACAGAGAAAAAAAGGTTTTACAATGATAATGATCACTCATGATTTATCTATCCTTTATGAAATATCCGACCAGCTTGGCATGATGTATGCAGGTGAATTAACCGAATATGGGGATAGGGAATCTATGATTAAGTCATCTGCCCATCCCTATAATTATCTTTTGTTGAAAAGCATTCCGAGAATAGGAGTTAGGAAATATGATGGAATAAGACTAACGGGGAACCCTTCGAACTATGATGAAAACTTCAAAGGATGTCAGTTTAGTACAAGGTGTCCTTATAAAACTTTTGAGTGTGAATTGACACACCCAGAGTTAAAGAAAGTTCCTAACGAGAATCATTACTATCGCTGTTTAAGATATCCAGACTGGGTTAGAGATGAAAAATAGTCAATTGTACATCATTCTAATTTTTAGTTAACATTCAACTATATTTATAAACTGAAATAACATAAGATAATGTGGAGGAAAAAATTTTTGAAGGGTTATCCAAGTTTGGACTTACAGCCTATGAGATCAAAATCTATGAAGTTCTGATACTAAAGGGTCCATTAAATTCCACCAGTATTGTCAAGGAAACCGGTATACCTCAGCCCAGAGTTTATGACCTATTCAGTTCAATGGAGCGTAAGGGTTTCATTGAAAGTAGCTTTGGGAAAAGAAAAACATACAAGGCAATACCTGTTTCAACCATTATGGAAAGAGAAAAAAAGTGGCTAGACACCTATAGTTTCAATCTTGAACATTTTGTTCAGAATAAAAGGATATATAATCAGAATAACGGATCATTTCTTTCCCTTCTAGAGGGAAATACACAGGTAACTGAAAAAATGGCATCACTTATTTCACACACTGAGGACGAACTAATTTTATCCACAAGCTATGAAAGATTCAAGGAACTTTACCCATATATTGAAAAACTGAGTTCTTCGAACGTTACTATGTGTATTATTATTTTCAAGGAGCAGAGACAGAGACTCACGGAAAAAATAGATGGTAATTGTTTTATTCGCACAATGTCAGGAAAACCGGTTGAAATTCTTATTTCGGATAGGAAATTCTGTACAATGAAAATAGAAACAAGAGAGAGGAAGGATGATTTAGCCCTATATTTTGAGGAGGACAACTTCATTCATGTAGTATCGTATTACTTTAATCAGTCATTGTGGAAATATGCAGATATATATACTGATCAGATCAACGACAACTGTATCAGATTCAGAACCATATGGCTGGCTTGTGATATAATAGAATACTATCTTAACAACGGAGCAAAACTCAAATCTCATCTTGAATGTTATTATAAGGACGATTACAGAGAAATTGATGGTGAAATAGTGAAAGTTGAAAAAATCCCATTTGTCAGGAACACTTTTTTTATAAGGTCAGGAAATGAAGAGTACTCCGTTGGGGGCAAAACTTCCTCAATTGAGAAATTGAGAATGTTATTTCTCAAGATAAATCCTGAATTACTATAAGATAGAGTATAAGCTTTGAAAAAACCTTAAAATAACAATAGAAAATTATAAAAAATGTTTCCAAAAAATTTTAAGTTCGGTTTTTCAGAGGCTGGATTTCAGTTTGAAATGGGTGTCAGTGATATTGATACCAACACTGATTGGTATAAATGGAGTCATGATTTAGAAAATATCAAGAATCACATTGTTTCTGGAGACAGGCCGGAAGAAGGTGTTGGATACTGGGACCTGTATCCCAAAGATCATGATCTTGCAGAATACATTGGAATGAATGCAGCTAGAATAGGTATAGAATGGTCAAGGATATTTCCCGTTTCTACCGAACGTGTCACGGTTGAAGTAATAGAAGAAAATGGGGATATTCTTGAAATTAAAATAACCGAGAAAACCATAAAAGAACTGGACTTATTGAGTGATAAAAATGCAATGAAGCACTACACCAATATTTTTAATGATATAAAAAAGAGGGGATGGTTTCTTGTCATCAATCTCTTTCACTGGTCACTCCCACTATGGATAAATGATCCCAGTAATCGAAATAGTGAGAAAGACAATGCCCTCGGAAACTGTATGAATCGTAGTTCTGTTATTGAATTTGTAAAATATGCAGCCTATATATCATATTACTTTGGTTCCATAGCTGACAGATTTGCAACCATGAATGAACCAAATGAGGTATTTAAGACTTGCAGTGAGGATAAAAGAGTAGAGTCCTATCACATTAGAATGAAATGGTTTGTTGAGGCACACGCAAGATCATACGATGCAATGAAGCAGTTTACTAATAGACAGATCGGAGTGATATACGCGAATGGCGATGTACAATCATTTGAAAACAAGGATCCAAAGTTAAAAGAGGAAGTGGAATATGAACAAAGATATTCATTCTTTGATGCCCTTATTCACGGTGATGTTCACTGGTATGTGAGTGCTTGCAGAAAAACAAATCATGTTCACGGGAAATCGATTAGGCCTGATTTGAGTAATAGAATAGACTGGATTGGGGTAAACTATTATAGCAGAAATGTGGTTAAAAGAAAAGGGGATGGATATGAAAATGTTCGGGGTCTCGGATACGATACAGGATGGGTCTCATATGAGAAGTCTCTTGATGGTAGATCAGTAAGTGAAACAGGTTGGGAAATTTATCCAGAAGGAATATATAATATTGTTATGAGCTACCACAAGAGATATGAATTACCAATGATGATTACCGAAAACGGCATGGCCGATGATAATGATCGATTCAGACCCAGATATCTGGTATCGCACCTTAAAAATCTGGAGAGGGCTATTAATGATGGAGCCAAAGTTGACGGTTATCTTCACTGGGCTCTTACTGATAACTTTGAATGGGGGAGTGGTTTTTCAAAGAAATTTGGGTTGATAAAAATAGACTATAAAACCAAAAAACGATATTTAAGACCCAGCGCACTCATTATGAAGGAAATTACAAAACACAATGGAATCCCGGAGGAACTTGAATGGTTAGGGGAGGATAAATTCTAAAATTTAAGGTCCAAAAAGAAAACCTACACCGCTCTCTGCAGCCTCTTCCTCATCCTTTATTTTTTTATAGACAACAGAAGCGTCATTTTCTGAAAGAGGTTTTACTTTGTTTTCAAGAAGACTATCGAGTCTTGAAAAAATTTCAGCTTGCCCTTCAACGACCAGAATTATTTTTTCATCATACCCCAGTGTCGATCCATCTTTCTGAACTATTGTCTGTCTGCCCATAATGTCATCTGACAATATCTTATCTATCAAAGATCTTTGATCCTTATTTAAGGCAAATATCTTGAACATAAACCCTTATTTTCTTGGTGGCTTTAACGTTTTCCATTTAGGCCTGGAAAATGAATTGCAATAACAAAAATTTGGTAATATTATTTACTCCATATGACCACAGCTTTCGTTATTGCACTTGAAGACTGTAATTTCACCCTTTGCATTGTACACTGGTTCCATAGTTCCTACCATACAAACAGGACATCTAAATTTGAACTTCCTGCTTCTGTGCGATAATAGAACCTCAGAAACGCTTTGTACCGAAAGGTGTCTCGAGAGATCGGTTATTGTAATTATTCCCAATAATTTATCATTCCTGTCGAAAACAGCACATCTGCTTAGTCCGCTATTTGCAAGAAAACTTGCAACATCCTTAACATCATCATCTCCCATCACTCTTGGCAGGGGCGTTCTCATTACTGACTTAACAAGAACTTCAGATGCAGGCACATTTCTAAGGACAAATCTGTTAATTATGCTTCTTTCACTTATTATGCCAACATAATGATTATCACCATTGGTAACCAGAAGTCCATATAGGCCATTTTCATTCATCATTTTGACAGCATCGAACACAGTAGCGTTCTGGTCTATTGTTTTGAAGTTTTTCTGTACTATATTTCCAACTTTCATGAATAAGGATTTTAACTAATATTATAAAGACTATGAATGAAAATTGAACAATTTTAAATAAAATTTCTAAAAGCCCTTAACCTTTATTTTACGATTTAATGATTTATAAAGCCTAACTGTTTTTCTTCCCTTATCAACTGAATCAAGGAAAGTTTTATCAGCTGCAATATTCAATTTGATGTTATTATCTATTATAACCATTCCTTCTAAAGGAGAAACCGATATTTTTACATCAACCTCTTCTATTAACTGGCAAACTTCATCCTTACATGGTCCCTTCCTTTGTGTTACCTGTATGAGTATCCAGAAGTTACCTAAATCTCTCGAAATTGAATCTGGTATCATGAGTTTGCCCTTTCCAATTTTCACTTCATTCTCAACGTTCATTTTTAACACCTCAGAAACTATTCTTCAAATTACTGACTCTCGATCCTCAGCGTTTCTCTCTTTCTAAGGTCCTTCTCACAGTTAGGGCAACATGCATACATCGTTTTACCACCGAGTTCAAATACCACATTTGGTTTATCCATTATCTTTCCGCAGTAGTCACACTTCACATTCAAAACCCTACCAAGAGTATTATTCAGCCTCTTTTCCCTGGCAAATTTGATATCAATAACATCAGCTACTTTTAATTTCGGAAGAGATTCATAATATACTACAACAAAGTAGGTTCCATCAAATAATTCAAATTGCTCCAAAATTAATTCTTCATCTATATTTTCTAGGGTTTTAAGGTGAATTATTACAAGATTTTTTTGATCCTCCTCTGTAAATACTGTAAAATGAGTTATTTTTCCAGAACTAATGAGGTTAGAAAGGGTTTTGCTTGCCGTGATTCTACTTATATTCAACTCATCAGCCAGTTCCAGTATACTGGCCCTTGAGTTTCTTCGTAGTATATTTATCATTCTTTGCTCAATTTCCCTTGCATCTTTATTCATATTGTAAAATTACTAATGAATATTTAATCATTTTGTATAGAATAGCCTTTTAATAAGGGAAGTAATGAGTACGAATGGCAATAGATGTCATTTGTGGAATGAAAGTAAAAGAAGACACCAAATTTGTTAGCGAGTTTCAGGGAAAGAAATTCTATTTTTGCAGCGAAAGTTGTAAAAAAGAGTTTGATAAGAATCCTTTAAAACATAGCAGATAGGCGATAAGATATGCCAACAGATCCTGTCTGCGGTATGTTTGTATCGGAGGACAGTGAACTTTATACAGACATTGACGGTAAAAGATATTATTTCTGTTCAAAATCATGTATGGATAGATTCAAGTCCCCAGAAATAGAAGCTCGTAAATTGAAACGTAAACTTACTGTTGGTTGGGTTTTTTCCATCATAATTATGTCAATGATGTATTTCACTTCAAACTTTCAATACAAGGATTATATCCTCTTATTATTTGCAATACCAGTTCAGTTCTATTCTGGATTGAATTTCTATTCTGGTGCAGCTCAATCAATAAAAAACAAGAGCAGCAATATGGACCTCCTGATAGCAATTGGAACATTGACCGCATTCTTTTTCTCTCTATTTGTAACAATATTTCCTGATGCTATTCATGGAGCATCCGTTTATTACGATGCTTCGTCATTTATAATTACACTTATTCTCACGGGAACATTTATAGAAAATCTGTCAAAGAGGAGAGCAAATGGATCCGCCGTTAAACTTCTGGAATTGATGCCAGACAGGGTTCATGTAATAATCAATGATAAGGAAGTTGAAAAGCACAGAAATGAAGTAGATGTTGGGGAATTAATCCTTGTAAAGCCTGGAGAGATAATCCCTGTTGATGGGGTAGTTCGTTCTGGAGCATCAGAAATAGACCAGAGTATGATTACAGGAGAACAGGACCCTGTGCTTGTTTCAAAGGATAGCAACATTTTCTCAGGGTCAAGAAACCTTAATGGAGCACTTCAAGTTGAAGTTTTAAAGAAATCTTCAGATAGTACCGTTAATAGAATATACGACCTCATTCAGGGTGCAATTTCAGGCAGGGTAAAGATTCAGAAGGTAGCAGATACATTTGCATCTGTGTTCGTACCGGTTGTTCTTTCAGTTGGAGCTGCATCAGGCTTATTCTGGTATTTCTATCTTTCAAGTGTCTCCAATGGCCTCGATATTGAGATAGCTATTCTCGCATTCGTTTCAGTTGTTGTTATAGCATGTCCCTGTGCAATAGGGCTGGCCGGTCCAATTACATTACTCATATCATCTTCCGTATCGTCACAGAACGGAATAGTGGTTAAGAACCCCAGTTCAATTGAGAGGATGTCGAAGGCAACAACTGTTCTATTTGATAAGACTGGCACACTCACAGAATCGCAACCTGAGATTCTGGGAATTGAACCACAATTATCAGTTGATTCATCTGAACTTATTTCCATCGCAGCATCCATGGAAAGATTTTCAACCCATCCAGTTGGAAAGGCGATCTATTCCTATGCGGTTAGGGAAAATATTCCCTTACAAGAAGTACATGATTTTATGGAAACTCCTGGAACTGGCGTTGAAGGTACAATTAATGGTATAAAGGTTAAGGTCCAGAGGTCTAAAGACTCAGGTATTTCGTCGGTTTTAGTAAAACGTGGTGATGAGGAAATAGGCAATATAAAATTATCCTATTCAATTAGAAAGACTGCAAAACAGGCAGTAAGCGATTTAAAAGGTCTCGGCCTTAAAGTAGGAATGGTTACCGGTGATTCCGTAAATGAGGCAAGGCGTGTTGGAAGCCTACTTGGTTTGGATCTAATACATGCAGAGCTTAAACCAGAAGAAAAGTCAAAGGTTATATCTGAATATCAGGAGAGAGGAGAATATGTAGTCTTTGTTGGGGATGGAATAAACGATTCTATTGCCCTGGAGACAGCAGATGCGGGCTTTGCCATGTCAACTGGAAGTGATATTGCAAAGGATACAGGAGATATAATTTTAATAAACGATGATTTGACAAATGTTCCAGCCTCAATTGTGATCTCAAGGGATACAGTATCCAAGGTCAGACAAAACATAGGCTGGGCAATTGGATACAATACAGTATTAATTCCCGTAGCCGCTGGAGTTCTAGTTCCCTTTTTTTCCCTTTCGATATATTCTTTCTTACCAATACTCAGTGCACTGGCCATGGGTCTTAGCTCCACTTCAGTAGTTATGAATTCTCTTCTCTTAAAGGGGAAAATTGGAAAGGATCTCAATGCTAAGCTACAAAAAAAGTTACCAGAGGTTTGAAAAAATTCATTATATAGAATGATAATATTTTTAATCTTTAACATATTGGTTCATAATGACTATGAAAGTCGTTGAAGATGAAATTGAGGCAGTTTCACTTAAAAACAATTATCTCAATGATCCCTGGAAGAGAAAGATCACAATAATAGAGCACAATGTAAATGATACCACACCCATACTCATAGGTCTTGCGGGATTTTATGGTTCATCCTCAAGCTTTTTTAACCGAAGTTTTACATCTATAGATTTCATGGGCGTGTTAAATAAGATCATTAATCACGATAGAGTTAATTCATTTATAATAGCCTTGCCTGATTCGATGACATCACTTGGTGGAAATCAGTATCTTAATTCTATTGCCGTTGGTAATTATGAGGATTATATAGTTAATGATGTAATGGGATATCTCGAAACCAGGTATGGAATAAGGAATACGGGCCTTTTTGGGAAGTCCTCTGGAGGCTTTGGTGCGTACAATCTCACCATAAGGAATCCTGAAAAATTTCAGGGTTTTATCGATGTATCCGGTGATTGCGGATTTGAATATTCATATATAAGAGATTTTCCAGATGCGATCAGGATGATCAGAAACAATGGGCTCTCTGAAATAATCAGGCAATTCAAGGAAAAGGACTTTCACACTATGGCAGAACTAAATACCATGAATATTATAGCAATGGCTGCGTTTTATTCTCCAGATAACGGAGAGGAAAGAAAAATTTCATTGCCCTTTAATGTGAATACTGGTGAGATTAAGAGTAATATATGGTTTAGGTGGAAAGCTTATGATCCTTTAGTAAACGTTTATGACAATTTTGAGAAACTGAGGGAGAAAAAGATAATCCTGCAAACTGGAAAAAATGATGAATTCTCTCTTAATTTAGGTATTGAGGGATTGAGCAAGATTCTGTTAATGCATTCAGTAGATCATGTTAGTCAAACATATGAGGGTGGTCATTTTGGTATTGATTACCTATACCTGGATTCAATTCCAGAGCTAATAAGTTATTTAAGGGAATTTTAAAAATGGTAGTAAGGAGGTTTTTCTTACTCTGACTGCCCTGCAGATTCTACAAAGCCGGTTTCCCCTTTTGCACCAGGCTTTAACCCCTCCGCTACTTCTGTTCCAACAGAACGTTTACCGAGTATTTCCCTGGCAAATATAACCAGAAATGCTGATACAATGAAAGATACACCACCAATTAGGAACGCATAGAAATACGCTGTATTTGTTGGAAAAGAGAAACTTACAGTACTGCTGACAGCAGATGTCACCACAAATGCAGAAAGTACTGCTCCTGCTATTGGTGCCCCTACACTGCTTCCAAGGTACCTGAATGTACTGTTCATTGATGTTGCAAGTCCCATTTTTTTTGCTTCAACAGAAAGAACTAGAAGATTTATCAGTGAAGCATTCATTACGGACATTCCTGAACCAATGATGAATTCATCTATCAGTGTCATGTCATAACCAGGTGCCATTGCAAGAAGGAAGAATCCGAGTCCTGAAACAATTGAGCCTATAATGGCCAGTGGCTTTATCCCAAATCTTGAGATCACCTTTCCGGTTACTACTGAAAATACGATCATGCCCAGGGCAAAAGATACCATAGATAGTCCTGTATCAAGAATAGAAAGCCCGAACCCATATGGTGCCGGTGTTTCAAATTTATATGAAAGTGCCTGCATTGAAAGATACATCCCAAGACCGGCTATTGTAAGTGTGACGTTGGTAACCAGTACATTCCTATTTGACAGGAGTTTAAGATCAAATATTGCCTCGCCACCTTTTCTGTGATATCTGGCTTCATACAGGAACATAGGAACGAAAAGGAATACACCAAGAATGGACATTCCGAGTGTTAGAGGAGATGTCCAGCCCCATTGAGAACCCTCAGAAAGAGCAAGTACTATAAGTGTCAACGGGGTTGCAAGGGCTATGGCCCCTATGTAATCTACTTTAACCTCTGGTCTTCTATATCTTGACTCCTTTACCTTGACGATTGTAAGTATGGCCAGGATCACAATAAATGGTATAGCAGAATGGTAAGTCCATCTCCATCCGTAGGTATCAGAGATAAGGGAACCAAGTGGAAGGCTGATTGCAAATCCTGCTCCAAACATACCGCTTATCAGTGCCTGAGCTTTTGGCACCATATCTCTTGGAAACTCCTCCCTAATGAGTGCCATACCCAGAGGCATAATCGTAAGTCCTACACCCTGTACCGCCCTGGAAATAACCATAAATGTGAAATTGGGGAAAAACCCGTTACCGAAACTGCTGCTGCGTATATGAGCATTACTATACCCATCATCTTCTTTTTTCCATATATATCACCAAGCTTTCCAACGATTGGACTAAGTGCAACTCCAGTTATCAGATATGTGGACAGAACAAGACTTACCTGACCTACGGTTACGCCAAATCCCTCTGCAATTGATGGTAATGATGGTGTTAGCATTCCCTCAACATACATTACCGCAACTATAATCATTGCGAGAAGAATCATAACAAAGTTAGCATATTTTTTATCATAAATTTCATTTTCCACTATTAATCACTTCTCTCTCTAATTTCATGAACATTTTTGGCCAGCATATTTACAAATTGCAGGAAACCTTCTATTGTTTGCTGATCTATCTCTCCCATAGCCTTAAGAGCCATTGACTTTACATTGTATAGCTTTTCAAGCATGAGTTTACCTTTTACTGATAGGTCTATATATATTGCTCTCCTGTCATCCATTCCATACTGCCTGATAACCAGGCCTTTACTTTCAAGATTATCAATTATGTGCGATATGGATGGTTTTGTGACACCCAGTCTAAGTGCCAGATCAGAAGATTTCATTCTTCCGCCCTTTGAAAGAGTTGAAAGAACGAAGAATCCCGTAAAGGAAAGATTCTCTTTCTTCATGATTTCTTCCCTGTAAAGCATCAGTTCATAGGTTAATCCCTCTAATGCATTTTCTATGCTTTCAATGTTCACAATAGGTAATTATAGATCAGTATTTAATAGTTAACAATAGTTAATCATTTTTAACTATATTAAATACAAAGTCTAATTATCAAACAAATTAAGTTTAAAGAATAAATGATTAATTGACGTTTATCTTATTTGGTAAGAAAACTTAAATATAGCACTTTGAATGTTTATTTATGAACAATGAAAAGAAATGGGAAAATGTCGAGGAATTTATTAATAAGAAGGTTGTAAAACCATCATTATTTCTCTCCGACACATTAGAAGTTAGCCAGAGAGAAGGTTTACCATCAATAAATGTCCAGGCACCTGAAGGAAAACTTATGTCAATTCTTATCAGATCGATTAACGCTAAACGGGCACTGGAAATTGGGGTTCTTGGTGGATATAGCGGATTGTGGATTCTTTCAGGAATGAAAAATGGAAAGCTCGTTGGTCTTGAAAAGAGTGAAAAACATGCCAGGATAGCGAACGAAAATTTCATAAGAGCTGGATATGGAGAGGACGTTAACATAATAGTAGGTGAGGCATTAACTTCACTCAACAATATGATCAAAGAACACGTTCAGGCATTCGATTTTATACTAATAGATGCAGACAAGAAACCCTATCTTCATTATTTTGAGAGAGCAATGGAGCTTTCACATCCTGGAACGATTATCTACATTGATAATATGGTTTGGAACGGAGAAATAATAAATTCTGAGAACGAAAGTGACGATAATGCTGGTATAAAAAGACTCTATGATCATCTTGAAATAGAGGAGAGAGTCGAAGCTACGGTAATCCAAACAGTGGGATCAAAAGGTTACGATGGATTTGCTGTTTTGAGAGTCCTGTGACAAAATAATATTTGAAAATTTTCAATATTTTCACCTATTTATTAAATAAGTTTCATTTTACTTCAATTTTAATGGAAGCCATCGTTTCATTTCAATCCTTGTAAATTATATTAATGCAGCAAGAAATGAAACACCAGCTCCCAGAAATATTATAACTATAAGAATGGTTACAACCTGTTTCGCATTTGGCATTTTCATATGGTATCATTGCATCCAGCATTTAAAGGATTGCTTTAGTTTTATTTATATCTTTTTTCTTAATAGGTTTAAAAATTTTTAATTATATCATTCGTTTGGCAGCTGCTTTTTTAACTAAATTATACGTCTTGTCCATTGCTTCCTTGCTCATATTTCCAATAGTACCAATTAATATTCTCTCTTCACCCACATCTGCATAGATTTGACCTGAATCAGAATGAAAATGCAATATCCCCAAACCTTTATAATAGAAATGATTTTGAGTTCGCTCTTTAATGCCTTCTATTGCCTTTACTTTATTCAGTAATTCTTCGAGTTCCTTAAGTTCATTTATTTTTGCATGCCTCATATTAAAAACTTATATGAAATAGCCAGTATGATTTAAACCTATTCTACAGGTAAATTTCAACCATATTAAATTGAAAATCCATAATACTTTTGTACTAAATAATTCTTTAATAAATTTCTTATAACAAGCTTCAATTCCTAAGTATGGTAGAACAGAAGTGGATTGCACTTTCTAACACTACACTGGGACAACTTGTGGCCACAATTAATACAAGCATCATCATTGTTGCATTACCTCCAGTATTTCGTGGAATTCATTTAAATCCTCTATTACCAGATTCCTTTCCATATCTTTTATGGATAATTATGAGCTATATGATTGTAGTATCAGTTCTTCTTCTTACAATAGGCAAACTCTCAGATATATTTGGAAGAGTGAGATTGTTCAATTTAGGTTTTCTAATATTCACTATGGGTTCAATTCTCTTATACTTGACACCAAACACAGGAGATATTGGTGCTCTGGAGATCATTTTATTTAGAATAATTCAGGCAGTAGGTGGTTCTTTCATAATGGCTAACAGTTTTGCCCTAATAACCGATAATTTTAAGGAATCAGAAAGGGGTTTCGCAATATCAATAAATAGCCTGGCTTCGGTTTCAGGGGTAAGCATAGGAATTGTTGTTGGAGGTGTCCTTTCCGTAATATACTGGAGGGACATATTCCTCTTGAGCGTTCCTCTGGGTATATTTGGTACAGCTTGGTCTTATCTTAAGCTTAAAGAAACCTCACCCAGAAAGAAACAAAAAATAGATGTGTTGGGAAATGTTTTAATGGCTGCTGGGTTGATTTCTTTGCTTATTGGTGTAACTTACGGAATAACTCCATATAAGCAATCCCCAATGGGTTGGACAAATCCCATGGTAATTCTGGCACTCATAATTGGCACCCTTCTGATTGTATTCTTTATTCTTTGGGAAGGAAGGATAGAAAGTCCTATGTTAAACATACATCTGTTCAGGAATAGAACTTTTGCCATTGGATCATTTACTGCCTTCATATCAGCGATGGGAATGATGGGTCTATTATACATGCTCACACTTCTATTTCAGGGAGTCTGGCTACCACTTCACGGATATAGCTTTTCTATAACTCCTTTGTGGGCAGGCATTTACATGCTTCCCTTAACTGTAACCATGGGTATATTTGGAATTATTGCTGGTCGACTGGCAGATCGCTCTGGTGCTAAGTGGCTTGTCATTTTTGGATTGCTACTGAGCGGGGTATCTCTTTTCATTTTATCATTTCTTTCCTATAACTTTCTGTATTACAAAATGATGATTCTTCTCATTCTATTTGGTATAGGCTATGCTTTCTTCAATTCTCCAAATATTGCGTCAGTTATGTCCACAGTACCACCTCAGGAACGTGGTTCCGCCTCTGGTACCTTAAATAATATGAGAAATACAGGATATGTTGCAAGTATGGGCATATTTTTCAGTATTCTTATTGCGGGCATTTCAACCACCCTTCCCTCTGCAATTACTTCCGCGCTAAATAGTGCGGGAGCATCATCACTTGATAAAACGGTTAGCAACATGCCACCTACAGTCGCCATATTCGGTTCATTTCTTGGAATTAATCCTATTCCGTCTTTCATTCCGAATGGCATAAATCTTCCCGCATCTACTATTTCCATAATTGAAGGAAACACATGGTTTTCAGAGGTTTTTTCAGGACCATTTATGTCTTCGCTGGATGTAGTATTATTCTTTGCATCCGGAATTACTATTATTGCTGCACTGATCTCTATCTTGAGAAAAGACAGAAGGTATGAAGATTCTCTAGAAACTATTGCAAGGACCAAAAAAGAAAGCGAGAACAACAGTAATAAACTGGATAACCATGGTAAACTATGAGATCATTCATTGGTTCACCCATAGAAAATAGTGAGGACTTTAGCAAACTTTTGGAATCTCTAAGTTTCCATAGAGAAATTAATCCCGTACCAGTGAATAATCTTCACCTTACCTACCTTTTTCTCTCAGATATTAACGATTCTAAGAAAAATATTGCCATAAAAAGACTTCAGCAAATAAAATTCAGGGCTCTGACATGCAAGGTAAACTCCCTCAAAACGCTCCCTGAAAGATCTACACCAAGGGTAATAGTTGTGGTTTTAGATTGCCCTGAATTAAGTGATATAAGCCATGCATTAAAAGAAACCTTCTCAGTAAATATTAACCGTACACAAAGTTTCTTACCTCACATTACCGTAGGAAGGTACAGAAAGCACAGTAATCCAATTTCACTGGAATGGGTAAAACTTGATATTTCTGCAGTAAAGCTCAAGCAGATCTGCCTTTATAAAAGTACGCTTACGGAAAGTGGTTCTATTTATGAGAAACTATACTGCAAAGAACCTGTCTAGTTAGTATCATCGCTAATACTTTCAATCTAATTAATTCATTTTTCATTTTAGTCTTTCTACGTCAATACCCTCTTCTTTGAGCATCTTTCTCTTTTGTTCCCTTCCACCTCCTCCTGAATAGTTCCCAATTTTTCCATCCTTTCTAACGACTCTGTGACATGGAATAAGCGGTGCAAAAGGATTCTTTCTTACTGCACTTCCCACTGCCCTGCTTGCATTCCTGTGTCCGATTGTCTCTGCGATTTGTGAATATGTTTTCGTTTCTCCCATGGGAATTCTGTAAACTTCCAAAAGTACATTAATCTCAAAATTACTGAATCCTAAAGCCTTCAGCTTACTTTCCATTTCTGCTTCGTTAAGAACGTTCATAAGTGAAAGTAGGTCAGGTATTAAAAATTTATCCGGTGACTTTATTGAGGAGGTTTATACTTTGTATAAATCAAATGACCTGCAATAGTTTTTTATAGTAACTGTGATATGCAAAATAGTTGAAAAAAAGTGATGCTGCATGGATTATTTCCTTTATTTACATAGCTTATCTATTTATAGGACAAATACCGTTCCTAAAAAATAACTCAATTTTCTCTTCCTTAACCGTTTCAATTTTATTAATTATTGTTTATTTCATTTCATCGTTTTCCATTATGGGGAAAAAAAATTCTGCGTATTTCTTTATAATAGCTGCTGTAGTAGGCTCCTTGCTTGAGCTGCTCAGTCTGAATACTGGTATACCATTCGGTAAATATGTTTATACTGGAGAGTTAGGTCCAAAAATCGGTCAATTGCCAATCTTCATTCCTTTACTCTGGGCATCATTAAGTTTTTATTCATACCGTGCTGGAGGAAAATTCCTTATGCCCATATTTATGGTTGTTTTAGATCTTTCATTTGATCCGAGATATTCCGGTCATCTCTGGATCTGGATTTCAAAAACACAATATTTCGGAGACCCATGGACTAATTTTCTTGGCTGGTTCATAACTTCTGTTATTATTATTGCCCTTTATTCACTCATCTCCGGGGGCAAGGATATTCCAGACGTAAGAGCTGTAATATTTTTTATCCTATTTGGAATCGATAACTGCATTTCTGATATATACGATAAATTGTTCATTCCAGCTTATGTATCTCTATTAATATTTCTGATTCTGGGAGTTTCTCTGCTGTTCATAAGCTTCAGAAATATGCGCTCGGTGAAACTGAAGACTAAAACAATTTCATCATAAAATGGTTAAAAATTTGTTCACTCCAATAGAGCCTTTACCTTTTATAAAAGGGGAGGTTAGTTTAAAGTAATACCTTCCGAAAGGATTTCCTGGTAGGTGTTAATAAATTCAGCTGCGATCTTTTCCGAAACCAATCCCATATTGCCCACTCTTAAAATTTTTCCATTAAGTTCACCCATTCCATTTGCTACCTCAATATTTCGTTTTAACAGTTCAGCTCTTAATTTTGTTGCTGGAATAGAGGGCTCAAAGGCTATTACAGTGTCTGAATAATTTAACTCGCTTCCGTATATTTTTGAACCTGATTCCTTGAGTTTTCCTCTTAAAAAAGATGCAATTTTAGCATGCCTTTGATTTCTTGCATCTATGGTCTCACTTTCCAGTTCATTCAATGCATTATGTAATGCATTAAATGCACCGGTAGAAGGTGTAAATGCGGTTTCACCCTTATTAAGAAAATCAATTCCTATTTTAGCATCCAAATATTTTGGAATGTCATTTGATTGAATTAAAGATTCATTTGCCTCTTTGCCTATAAAAACAATTCCAATACCTGGAACAGAGGCAATTCCTTTCTGACTACAGGAAGCCATTACATCTATACCCCATTCATTGATCTTCACAGGTAAACCTGCAAAACTTGAAACCCCATCGACTAAAACTTGCAATCCATTTTCCTTACTTTCTCTGACAACATTCTTAAGGTTCTTTATAGCAGTCCCATTTCCTGTTTCGTTATGAATTATGAAAATTGAACTTATTTCTCGATGAGATGAAACATAATCTGTTATTTCTCCGACCTCTAAATGCTCACTAATAGATTTATTAATTCTATGAACCTTAAGTCCCCTCCTCTGGGAACTTTCAATCAGTCTATTTCCGAATTCTCCAAAGGTAACTGCCAGTACATTATCCTTTGGCTTTGTAAATGAATAAATCATTGATTCAACTGCAAGTGTTCCTGACCCAGTGATCATTAGTGAATGCGTAGAATCTGAAAATTTATTAAGCAATTTTTCTGAATTTCTCACAATGTTCTTAAAGGACTCAGATCTGTGGTTGGTTACAAGCCTGGATGCTTCCATTGTCTTTTCTGACACCTCTACAGGTCCTGGTATTAACATCATATTCCCATCTCACTAATTTTGGCAAAAAGGTTATTCAATGTATATTCGGCCACACGTTTCTGTGCCTCAACTGTTTGTGCTCCTATGTGTGGTGTCACAATTACATTTGGTTTTGATATTAGAGTCTTTTCCCATTCTTCTGTAGGAGGTTCGTTCCAAAGCACATCAGTAGCGTATCCCTTAATATGACCTCTTTCAAGATAATTTAGCAATACTCTTCCATCAATCACTTCAGATCTGCTTGTATTAATCAAGAAAGATCCACTTTTTACCATTTTCATCTGTTGTTCACCTATTATATTGGACGAGGAGTCTGTAAGAGTGACGAGGATGAAAATAAAATCTGAATTTGAAAGAAGTTCGTTCATAGAAACAAAGTGACCTCCCACTCCATTAATGGCTTCATTGTTTTCAAAAATATCGTAAGCTAAAATTTCCATACCAATAGATCTTAGTATTGTCGCAGTGCTGAGTCCTATTCTTCCAAAGCCTATTATGCCTGCAGTCTTTCCACTGAGTTCAAAACCCGTATCCTTTATCCAAATTCCATTTTTAGAATTTATATCCAGAGGGATAAGATTTCTCGCCAGACTTATAGCCAAGGCAACATTTAGTTCAGCCACAGAATGAGTAGAGGAACCTGCTGCAGTTATTACCTGAATGTTTCTTGATTTGGCATACTTCGTATCTATGTTATCAACACCGATTCCAGCTCTGGCTATAATTTTAAGGTTTACAGCTCTCTCAAGAATATCCTGAGTTAATTTTGTTCTACTCCTTAAAATGACAATATCATATTTCTCAATTGAGTCCTTTAATTTCATTGAGGTAATTTCAGGTTCGTAATTAACATCAAATTCTCTTTTATTAAGTTCATCGAGCATCAAACTGTCCACCTTATCGCATATAAGAACTTTTTTTTTCTTGGTTATTCCTTTCATTGCTGAGGAATTGATGCTATGGTATATATGCTCTATGTGACCAAAAGAGTTCATTATGACGAAAAATACCCTCTTTTTAAAATTTACCTGTTAATGTTCATTACAATGCCAGAACAGACCTTAGGAAAGAAATAGGTTGATTTTTGAGGTAGAAAGCCATTTTTCACTATGAGATTAAATAATTTCTCCTTGTTCCAGGGAGGCATGACAAAAACGATTGAACTCTCACCAGAATCTATCATCCTTTTACACTCTTTTATGTCGTGGGTATAATATATCATGGCATCTAATTCTTCATCTGATAAACCGAGTATTTCTTTTAGGACTACGTTTTGAATAAGGTGTATATCAGAAATTGCAGATATTCCTCTCTTCTTTATTTTCTCCTGATCAATAATCATATTTTCCTCTTGTGATAAAATAAGGATATTTTCATCCATTGGTACTTCTGAATCTTCATTTACAGAATTACATACTGACCGCAAGTTGTTTAATTTCTCATTATCAATTCTGCATTTCAAAGCCCTGTGAATACCCTTAATTAGGAGCGAATCTGAATCTATATTAGTTGTATACGCCATTATGGAAGACCAGAATACTTCATCGTTTTTATTTGATGATTTAGCCATTTGCATTGTCGCAGCTAATCTGTGATGACCATCTGCTACAATTGCAACATCAGTTTTTAGTATCTCTGAAATTGTATGAGAATCTTTTTGTGGTATGTTAAAGATTTTGTATTTTACACTATCTGTATCAGTAAATTCTAACCAAGGTTTTAGCTTACCGGAGAGAAGATTCAATTTATGGTCAAATTGTTTGTTATTTACCACAAGGAAAATCGGTTCGAGTTGCGCATTTGTATCCTTCAAAACTTTGACTCTATCTGAAACTTTACCAGCAAAGGTTTTTTCGTGAGGCTGTAACAAACCATCTTCTGGATATATGTCTACCAGGGAAATAACTCCAAACCTTTCTCTAATCCTACCATTAATCCAGGATTGTTGGCTAATTAAAATCATCCCTGCTTCCTCCCTTTTTTTAAGTACGCCTGAATCAATCCATTTATCTATTAACATAGTACCCTGTGATTCTTTTTCTGGTAGAGTCAAGTGAGTTATGTTAAAAGGAAATGACTTCAATTCGGATTCTAATGATTTTGAGATTGAATCAAATGGTGGAGATATGGATTTTTCTACATTATCACAAAAATAATAAGGTTCAAATTCCCGAAGTCTGACCATTCTAACACTCCCTTTCAATAGAAGGATAGATTTCTTTAATGATTGCACTCTGAATATTTTGTTTCTTCATAACCTGAATCACATCCTCATACCAACTACCCACCATATAAATTTTGATTCGCAAATGGCAACATATTGAATACTAGTATTACTGCAAATTTAATATTCATACTTCAATTCTAAAACTTTAATGAAACATAGTCTCAGTCTTGTCAGAACGGGGTTATCTATTTTAATGGAAAGAATTAATTCGTCGAAATCTGTTCATAGATCGTTCTGCCATATTTCCATTGAACTAAATTATAAAAATGTAAATTAAGGTAACTGTCCATAAGGCGTTTCTCGCTCTATTTATAAAAAAATGAGGGGAAATAAGTTTATATGAAGTAACAACCTGACAGCCAATGACTTTAATACAATCAAGAAATGACATTATCTGTCAGTTATGGATACAAAGAGAGTTTTTACCATAGGCGAAAAAATTAAATCAACTCTTGAAAAAGAGGGACTGTATCAGCAGATAGAATATCCTGAACCATCACCGGATGATGGAAATATTTCTTATGGTTTAAGTTACCCTATAAAAGCCTTTGAGAAATTTCTGGGATATTATGATTCAGCTGAAAAGATTGCGTTTAATCCATCTATTTCATTCAACACAGATTTTTCCTTTTGTCTTTCTGCGTGTAAATATACAAAGACTGCAAAAACAGACTCTGTTGTTCTCGATGGTGTTACAAATGACAGCTATACCCTTAAGGCTACATCTGCGCTGCAGAGCTTCAAGAAAAAATTTAAGATAGAAGGAAGTTTTCAATTTTATCTAAAGAGATACAGGAAATATACTGAAGCAAAAGGAATGAGTGAATCCTCTGCGGTTGCCTCGGCAGCTTCAAGATCCCTGATTAACAATCTGTTTAACGAAAAGAAATCTACAATGGATCATCTCACTTCAAGATTTGCACGACTTGTATCAGGATCAGGTACAAGGGCAAGCATAGAAGGCCTGTCCATCTGGTTATCATATCCCGGTTTGGATAGTGACCAGTCCTTTGCAGTTAAGATCAGGGATAATCCAAAAGAAATTTATTATGGGATTTTTCCAAAAAGGAATTCCATAAAAACCGATCAGGCCCATAATAATGTAAAAAATTCAATCTTCTATGATACCTGGATATATGATAAGATGGATGCTGTCAAGAATGCTACTGAGAATAATTTTAACACTTCGTTTCTCATAGAACGTGGTCAGAAGGATTCTTTGAACCTTCATTCAGTGCTCATTTCATCTGGTATGTTCGCTCAAACCGGGGAAAGTATAGAATTGCTGAGAAAAATAATGAAGTTTCAATCTGATAGTGAAGGGATATATTTTAACGCCGATACTGGTCCTTCCATTATGATTTCCTCTCTTGATAGAAATTTAATTCTTGAATGCAAATCATATGTTAATGAGAATTTCCTTGAAGGTGGAATGAAGTACGATGATCATGTTAAAAAAATGAACGACTTTAAAAAAGAGAGTGAGGCATATTTTAATTCAATAAGTAGAGAATAATGTTAAATTAACGCATAAACTCGAAGCTCGCTTTAGCATTTAGAAAATGAGAGTATTAAACTATTACACATAGATAAGGCCGTAGATTTCATTTTTTTAGCCATAAGAAGTTCTAAAAAATGCATATTAGTTTACTACTCATTTGAAGAGTTATATAAGAATTAAATTTAAATAGCGATTGCTTTACTTTAAATAACAAATGGTTCAGCATGATTAAAATACCTGGAATCGAACTTAATGAGTCCTTTTTTGGTGCAGGTATCAGGTTTCTTTGTGGGAGGTAAAATCAAAAATCGAAATAAATATCTGTGTTATATAGTTACTTGTGAAAAACACTATGTGTTAACAGTAAAGATTCGTAAAATATAATATTAGTCATATGGGTTTAAATTTATAATTATAATATATTTCTAAAGAGTTTTCTGGTAGGTGGTTTGATCACCATTTTTTTCACCTTGGAAACTAGTACAATCCATAATCGTTATCAGATTTAGCATAATTTTGTGGATTGGTAAGAAGTTCATGACCACTGTAGAAGAATAGAACTAAAAGAATGATAGCACTAAGAATAGAAAACAAAGAGTATAGATTAATGGAGTGGGCCTTTATTAGGTTTATAGCGGATTCAGCAGAAGACAAAGTTGTAATTGAGGATAAGGTAGCAAAGACAGTTTCCATTTCACCAATAAATCCGATTAATGTGAACGCAAGTGATGTTAAAAGGGCAGCGATAAGTAATTTAAACTTATTATTCTTAAAAAATTGGATGTTCAATAAGTAGTAGGAAATATAATATAAAAGCGAGGGGATAACCGTAATAATTACTGTATTTACTATAAGGGAGGAAATAACACCGTCAGGTATGTTTCCAGATGGATATTCCGTTACTATTGAAAAAGCAACCGATACAACATAGATAGTAGCGCCTAAAATTGCTATTATTGCAAATAGTATATAAATGCTAATTCCGTTAATTAAATGTCTTCTAAAATCATGTTTAAGTGACTTTCTTGATACTATTACAATTACAAGACCAGCGAAGCCTATTAAAATTGAAATATATGAAAGGAAACTGATTTCAGTTAGAACACTTATTATGCTTATCAAAAAAGTAAGGCTGAATAGTATGTACGCATATCCAACGTTTCTAACTCCCTCATTTCTCAAATTATTTGATTGTTCTGGATTCACTTATTATTAATGTATTATATATAATAAATATTTTGGTGTTGAATATCCTTAGTATGAAAACTGTTACAAATAGATGATTGAATCGTCTATTATATTTTTCCTGCAGTCATTAAATATTATAATACTTGGAGATAAAGATAAGTATAAGTTATTACATTTAAGACTGGGAAAAAAGTGATAAGACCAAATCCCTATAGAAATGAAGGTGACCCAGACATCAACTTTATTATGGCCGGTGCTGTTGAATTTAATCCTTCCCCGATTCTTCTTAAGAAAATCAGAATGAACAAAATAGAGGGCTTCTTTTTTGGATTATTTTTTACTTTCCTGAGTATCTTTATTTCCATACTTACTTCCAATATATATTATCTATTTCTTGCCTTAATCCTATTTGGATTGAGTTTTTCTTCAGTTGGGCTGGTTTATATACATTCAGAATTGATGTTCAGTCAGAAATATGTTATTAATGCCTATGGACTTGGGCTGATACGTGGGGAAAAAATATATTATTATCATTCATTTAACCAGTTACAATCCTCAATTATCGTGCACACTGTGAAGGGGAATCTTGATTATTATTCTGTTTTCTTTTTGCCCATTGATTTGAAATTAAAATTACCAGGGAATTTAGATCAAATAAGTCTTGAAATGCTAAAGAATCTATTACATGAAGCACGAAAAAACAGTGATAATAGATTTACTTTGAAAACATTAAAGCGTTACTACACTTTTCCTTATCTAGATTTGAATTTGGCCATAGAAGTTAGGAAGTATTATATCAGGATGTATGAAGGCTGGTCAGTGCCTTACAAATATTTTACCTGAAATTGTATAACAAATTCAGATATCTTCAACGGTCTTAGCAGTTATATCCAGTTCAACAGCAGCCTTAGAAATCCTCTGGCTATCTGTAATTAGAATGAGCTTATTTTCCTTTGCAGCCCACAAATAACTTACTTCCTTAAAATTAAGTTTTTTGTAAATTGCAATGTTTAGCATTGTTTTAAAATCATCCCAGAGAACAGGGACGATTTCTACACTTTTGAGTATATCAATAAGGTCATCACCAAGAGATGTAATTCTTGCTTTTTCATCTTCCGCTTCTTCCATTGAGCACCTGTTAGAAATCAGATCTCCAATCTCACTGTAACATGACTCTATGATACAGGAATTTTCTATAAAATCAATTGCACTATCAGGCTTTATTAAAAAAATTTTAATAAGTGATGCCCCATCAATTAGGTATTTCTTTTCCATTCCTATTTATCCCTCTTTGCGTTTTTATTTACCATAAGGAAATCACTGGGTGACTCATTCCTGAACCTCTCTGACAGATCCCTTATTTTTTTGACCAGAATTTCTCTTTGGATACTTGATACCTCCTCTTCCAGGGATTTTCTTATAACTTCTGACAGGTTAACATTGAGCCTTTTTAATTCCTCATATAAGCTATCATCGATCCTAACACTTATAATTTGAGTCATCGTTTTTTGTATACGTAATACGTACTTTAACGTTGTTAAACGTCATTTCTTTGTTAATATTTTTAACAGATAACTAAAAACTGTTTCTAAGGCCTGATAATTTATGAAGAATCTAGTTAGTAATGGACTGGATATATGTTAGTTGTATGTGTCTATATAATTGCTATTATTCCAAAGATCGGGACGAAAATTAGACTTGACCAGTAGGCCATTTCTCTTATACCAGATGAAGAATATTCTCTCATGATGTTTCTGTTTCTTGCTATCATCCCCATTAGTACACCCGGACCTATAAGCACAAAGACAAATATCACGAGAAGATAAAGAACGCTACTAATTAGATAGGATTTTGGTAGAATCAGAGCTATAATTACAGCAGGCAGACTTTCCATAATATATATCAAGGATGATTTTTCCCTCCCTATTCCCAGTGCTTCCATGAACCCCCATGCACTGCCCATAGATATGACGACAAGAACTAAAAAAGCGGCTCCTATGAGACCAATACCAAATCAATAGGGTGAATATACGCCGGCAATGGCAGTTAAGCCACCAGCCAGCTGGGATATTGACGCAAAATTCATATTTGGGCCAATACCACTCATCACCATTTCCACTACTACCATTAACATTTCTGATACTACTGCTCCAAGAAGCGTTTCAAGTCTCATTGATTTCATAGCAGTTTTTGTAAATTTGTCTCTCACTATATTGCTATTGATTTCCGTGCTATTATTGATCTGAAACTTCTTCCTGGTGTGAATAACCTTTTCTGCTGTTGCTGATGCCTGAAAAAAGAGCATAAATGGCATTATGACTGCGTCAACATTTACAGCTAGCATAAATAGAAATGTTGGAGATGGGACAAAATACAGTGGACTATATGGCTCTATTCCTCGAACTGTAAGTGCAGCAATGAAGGCAACAATTAGCATACCTGAAATTACGAGAAGAATGGATTCAGTTAGTCCATACTTTCTGTGTATGACCACTGCTATATGAATCACATAAAAAACTGGCAGCGAAAACAGTATGGGGATATTGAATAGAGATAATCCTACTGCAATTCCAAGATATTCAATAACATACGTAACAATGTCGGTTAGGACCATTGGAACTGTTGCAATCAAGGCAAGTGAGTGCGAATAATTATTCCTGATTACCTCCCCTAACCCCATTTCAGTAGCAACTCCAATTCTGCCGGAACTTTCCTGGACTAAATAAAGTGGGATTACCAGAACAATAGTAAACCATATTAATCCGTACTTGAATATTGCACCCATTTCAGCAGCTCCAAGTGTGCTGCTGGCATCCATGTCGGCTATCATAACCAGCCATGCTGGCCCAAAAAATTTAAAAATATTTCTTACTCTTATCATGTGACTCATTTTACCAGCCAGGGATAAGAGAAATCTGGATAATCCCAGAGAAATATTGATCAAGCACAAGTATGATTGTCATTTTATCACGTAAGGACTCCCTTACAGTATAGGGCAATACTTAAGTTTTCCTTAATTAAAAAATTTTTCATATGCAGAGGAAAGAATTTGATTACTCTGACATAATCTCTGAATGTTCGGTGAAATTTTGTTTTTCGCTTTGAAGAACATATAATATGAATTCCATAATGATACCTATGAGCACTAATATGGCCAGAAAAGTAAAAAAATATGACAAATCATCAAAGAATTGAACATGATATATTTCTGACATTGAATAGTAACCGATAGAATCAACCCCTAAAGGAAATAATGCTCCCCATGATGAAATTTTATATTTTTTATTAAACAATCCATTTTTAATTTTTACAATAAATACAATGAACATGAACAGAGCTATGAAGATTGAAGCTATTATATCAACGGTTGCCATATAATGAAAAATATAACCTATTGTCATTTGGATATTATCATATACGGGAGTTCCCAATATTGAATATCCAAGTAGTGAAAGAATTCCAGAATAAATCATGTAATAACCATTTATATCTTGAATATGCACTGGTCTTTTATGGTTGTATATCAACGAATAAGTAATGACTAAAATAGTACCTATTTGTGATATTATTACCAGAAGAAACTCTAAACTTACGAAAATGAATGGAATCTGATTCTGTGTAACACCGATCAAAATGGAAAAACTCAAGAAAGAAATAAGAGGCAAAAACAGCAAATAGTTTTCCTTTTCTTTATTATGAAAATTAAGTGTAAGCAGATATAATGAAATAAACAATATTGTAACTCCAAGCAAGACAATAACAATGACCAAGGGGTATATGGATATGTGAGATTCATATAGTCGAGTGAACAGTACTGAGGTACCAGCTATGAATGTAAATGCCTGCATTACAGTTTTAGAGCTATATTTAAATATGTTACCCTTTAAGAGAAATAATTTCAATAAAAAGGATCCTATTAAACCAATATATATGGATATAGATAAAAACATTAATAAATAAGAAAGAGCCATCATTCCGAGATGAAAAAGAGCATCTGATAGTATACCTGTTCCCATTACCGAAGCAAAGGAAGAATTTGGTAATGTTGAAAGATTTTTTTTAAATCCTTTCATTATGTTAAGATATCACAGAAGTTGTTATAAGACTTCTTTATTAGGTACTAAAAATATGAAGGCATGTTGTATATAAAAATTTTAATAGCTATTGAAACAACAATTTATAAATATGAATCTAATAATCTTAAGATTCAGAATTATATCATAGTATAACTAAGTTGAATTTGCAGGATTGATAATTTGCGTATAGAGAAGTTAAACTGGAAAAACTGGAAAAAGTGTACCATTGCAATAAAGGTAGATAGTGGTATTTTTAAACTTCTTGGGAGTAATATGGGTAAGATTCAGGCCTTTGTCTTTAATGAAGGAATGAAATCATTCGTGCAGCTTTATTTTGATGATAAAACGATAAGTTCAGGGGGAATCAGCAGAATTCTATCCAGAAAGGACGTTGTAAGATCAGATGGTTATATTTCCATATCAGAGGAACTGCAATCTTCAGATGCTGCAAAACTTATTTTTGATCTTACTGAGATGCCCTCTGTTCTAATAGAACAAACATATGTTATAGGTAATGAGATTTATTTTATCTTCCGCTTTCACAATTCATTTCTCTCTAAAATAAGCAGTTTGCTTACCGATTATATCGCAGAAGATCTGAAGGTTAGGATAGTCGAGCTAGTGAATGCAGACAGTATAATAGACGCAGTAAATAATATTAAAAAAAATACAGAGGTATTGGTGGTTCAGATATCCACTCTCATAACCAAAGGGAGGAGTACGCTTGAATTTGTTAGGAGTAACTATCCGGATATTCTATCAATGCCTGAAACGAGAAGCCGTGACGACAATGGCTATAGAGTGATAATATTCTCCAAAAAAGAGCTCAACATGAAAGGTATGAATCCTATTTCGTTAAAAGAAGGACTGTACGAGGGGAGGCTGATTGACCCATATCTAGTTAAAAAGAGAAAGCTAACAAATGATTCGAGAATACCAAGATTTGGAGCGTTTTATTATATTAATGAAAACAGGTTAGTTGATACTACATTTATACCAAAAGAAATGGCACAAAACTATATTAGAACATACTTTGAGGCCATTGGTGACCTGGATACTTACAAAGCTATAATAGAGGTTTTCTCGGAGGCAAATGACGAAGTTTGGAAGCAGATTTAAGGAGATTTATAGTTGAACTTCAGTGAAAGGAGGTTTTGGTATGGACTTCAGTCTTATGGATGGAAAAGTTGAGTGTGGCGTTAGCTTAAGCATTAAGTTAAAGGGTGAATTATTCAATCTCATGAAAAATGCTGATGAAAGGATAGAGACATTTCTTTATGAGGATCACGAAGAACTTTTCATCAATCTTTATTTTAGCAAGTTTTCAAACAATTTGGGAAAATATAACTTCATCCTATCTCATAGAAACTTAAAGGAATCTGAATCATTTTTTACAATATCTGCAAAAATAGAGAATCCAACTCATTTTGATTTCGTGAAGAAAATTCTAAATTTTCCATCTGTAATTGTAGCCGGAACTTTCATGAAGCGGGATACTCTTTTCATACTGTACAGGTATCACGAAAATTATAAAGAAGAGATGAACTCATTACTGAATCTTTATATTGTGGAGCATGAAGGTATTGCAATTTCAGAAATAAGGAAATCCTATTCATTTAGAGACAGGATGATGAGAATTAATAAATTGTTCCCACTTGCAGTTTTGCAAACCTCAAGTAAATACATTTCCAATAAACTGATCTCCTATATTTACAAGAATTCACCAGGATTTGTGGCAGAATTAGAAGGGAGAGGACTTACATCAGATGGAGTCAGGGCCTTAATATATTCTAATAGGAATTTGAATTTCAAAGGATTGATCGAGATTTCCAGAAATCAAAATATTTACGAGGCAAGGCATTATGAAAGTCTTTTTGTGGAAAGAAGAAGACTTGCCAATATGGAACGAATCCCAAGGATCGCCATTCTGTTTAGTGTTAAGGATGATAGAGCCTATATAACTTCGTTCCTGCCAGTGGAGGAAATGGATAACTATATGAGGATCTATTCAAAAACAGTAAATAAGGAATCAAGTTATGAACCTAACATTGAAGTGCTTTCTAAAATGAGGGAGGATATATGGAACTGGCTGGAATAATCGGGAGTAAATTTGGGGAATATTTCACTTATATTCTGTATGGCGAGATGTTTCATTTGTGGGTGAGATGGTATGAACTTCAACACAATTGATCATAAGATTGATCGCAGATGTTTAATCAGTATTCGTGGAGAAGATGAGATATTTGAAATAATGAAGGAAAATATGCAAAAATATAATGTTTTTCTATATAAAAATGAGGGTAAAATGTTCCTACAGGTTTACATTGAAAAGAAGTCTTTTGCTCCCAGATTTTTTTCAATGATCAAACTTATATCAACATTCAGGGAAACTGAAAATTATTACAGCGTAATGGTGGATATTACAGAAAACAGTGGTGTTGGAATTATAAAAGAACTTCTTTCTATTAGATCAATTACACTTGGTGAAACCTATCTTCTTGGAAATAGGATATATCTCACTTTCAAGTATCATCATGATTATTCAATTTCTCTTACAACAACACTTATAAAATGGATCGATAGGAAAGAAAATATTCGGTTAGAAAACATCAGGCATTCCAGAACTTTTATTGAAGGGATGACTCTCCTGGTTAAATCCCTACCACTTACAGTAATACAGACATCTACCATAATGCCTGAGGGTCATGGACCGCTCTATGAAATTGCCAGACAATATCCTGAAACAGTAACAGAAGTAGACGTCCGAAGTATGTCAATCACATCGATAAAATGCCTATCCTATGCACAGCAGAAAATAGAAATTCCTGATATAAGTACAGTTTCAAATAGAGATTTTATTTATGAAACTATTGAACTGTCTGGTAGCCTTATGGATCGTGTTTTGAAACTAAACGAACTGAGGATACCAAGGCTGGCGACAATGCTTGAACTTAAGAATGGAAGACTGTTTAATACAACAATTGTTCCTTCAGAAAATTCTGATGAATATATAGGTATTTACAGCAAATTTATGAAGAATGTATCACAGTATGATCCACGTATTGAAATATACAGCAATATAAATGAAAAAGTGTGGTCGATGCTATAACAACTATTGGTATGATTGCACTGTAAGTTCTTTATTTTATTTAATGGTAGGAAAATATATTATACTATTATATTGTGTTATTTTGTGAACAATTCATTATTTTATACTAACAACCTTGGGAGTCTTGAATTAAATTACGTAATAGATGAACTCAGAAGAAACTATGCACTTAAATACAGAGACCAGCCAGATATTAAACAGACTAACGCATGGAAGGGAAGCATTAAGGCATTAAAACAGTACATAAATCCAGGAACATGGGTATTTATGGAGTACGGTTTCCCCATAGGTTTGGAGAGGGTAGATTTTTTGATTGCCAGAAAGGGTCATGCATTTATTGTGGAATCCAAGGGATGGAATAACTACAGGAAAATTAATGAAATAGTCTCAATGGGAGATAATCAGGAAGTTGTCAATCCATGCTACCAGATGGAGAATTATGTTGCAAAGATGAGAAATTTTCACACTTCATCCAGCTTGATTTCCTTTGATGGTTTCGTTTATATGTATAATACAAAGGATGGGAAAGAATGCAAAATTCTGTATAATGGCAGAGAGGTTGAAAGTGAATTACAAATACTTCCTGTGGAAGTTTCCTCACAAGAAGAGGTGGATGCCATTGAGAACGGCACATTTAGAACAAGCAGAGAATTGATCGATTTTATTTCCGCAAATAGAGATCATATAATGGAAGATGTATCAAGAAAATTCCTGAATGCTGGATTTGGTCTTTCAGAGGAACAGGCAATAATAGTAGAAAAAATAATGAATAGTATCAGGAAAGGAGAGAAAAAGAAGTATTTCATAAGCGGAGGAATGGGTTCGGGAAAAACACTTATGGCCATAAACCTTCTATTCATGGCATTAAGTGAAGGATATCAGGCACTTCTTGCTTATAGAAATAACAGGCTCATCAATACGTTAAGAAGGGTATTCGGTCCATCATATTCGTCATTGCTGTGCTTTTATTCCATGGGATTCAATGGACACTTTAAGGGTCTGGGCGAGGAAAACTTTGATCCTGAAAGACTTCAGCTTCAGAAACTACTTATATATGATGAGGCACAGCGTATGACTATGGATGTAATTAGGAAGACTCTATCCTATGATAAAACTTCAGTTTATTTCTTTGACGAGAATCAAATTTTGATTGATGATGAATCTGGTGGAAAGGCTGTATTCAAATCTGAAGCTGAAAGATCAGGCACTGAGTTTGAATTCATATCCTTGAGCGGTTTTTTTAGGATGATAGACGGTGATAAATATGGTAGTTTTGTTGATGGTCTTTTCTCTAAAAGTAATTATTCTAATCCTGGTGAATATGACCTGAGACTGTTTGACAACATTAATAATATGATTGATGACCTGAAACGTAAAGAGGAGAACGGGAATACAAGAATAGCCTTACTTGCATCATACACATTCAGTGATGGCAGGAAGGAAAAGAGGAGAGTTATTAATCCTGAAATAAAGTGGCTTATGGATCCAAAGACAGAGTACCCACAGTACTGGATGGGAATCCATGAAAACCCTTTCAAATACTGTGCTTCAATATATGGTTCCCAGGGATTTGAAACAGATTATGTTGGTCTGATATGGGGTGAGGACCTTGTGTGGAGAGGTAAATGGGTTGTGCAGCCAGAAAAAATTACCGATACAATAGGTGGGAGATCATCATTAAAAAGTGTTTGCAGAAACAACCCTGACAGGGGAAGGGAGATGCTATTCAATAGATACAGGATTTTATTTACAAGAGGAATGAAAGGTACTTCTGTTTATTTTGAGGATAGGGAAACATATGAGCATGTAAGATCAATTTTGAGTCAGAGTGTTAACATTGTGTCATCCAGAGGGATTATAAAATAGGAAAAATTTCTTTTTAAAACAAGTGAGATTGCGAACAAGGTTAAGCAATTTAGATCAAACTTGAAAATTACAGATGAAGATGACCTGCCAAATGATATTAAAAAAAATATACACTCATCTGATAAAAATAAGGAAAAGAATATATTATGGATTATGCTGAGTAAACCTATAGTACCTAAGGCCTACTGTGTGGTTTTTCTAAACTATATTGAGTATGCAAGAAGAACTGATGATAATTCTAAAGCTCAAAAAGGGAAATTTAATCAACCTTTCTCAGTCTAATAATTTTTAGTGATTCTTTAAAAGGCCATTTAGACTTAATGATATTATTTTGGGAAGTATTCTCCTTTCTCAAGTATTACCTTTAATGGAACATTAACCGTACTTGACCCAATATTTACCTGTAGTATTCGCGTAGTCAGATTACTTAGAAAAGGTTTTATAATATCTTCATTTTTAAAGACTAAAACGTATTCGAACTCTACATTTAGACCTAGGTTTAACAGATTGTTCAATCCTAGTTTGCCTTCTTCTATCTTTTTCCCTAAAAAAAGATCAATGGTTGGTTGAAGTTTACCTTTGATTCTATTTATTAGTTGTTTCAATTGATTATCCTTAAGAGAAGCGTTAACTCCTTTCATTTCGAATATAATGACTTTATTTTTCTTACTTCGATAAATTAGAGCTAGATCAGCATGTGGGGTACTTTTCCCAAAACAGACCTCCTCCAGGTTCAT
Source organism: Thermoplasmatales archaeon (assembly GCA_027316895.1). GTDB lineage: Archaea > Thermoplasmatota > Thermoplasmata > Thermoplasmatales > Thermoplasmataceae > Cuniculiplasma. Next base: position 723,190 of record DAHVFT010000001.1, read on the forward strand.
AAGAGATACAAAGTTTTCTACCTTTTTAATTGTAACACTACAATTACAGTCCTTAAAATTAGTTGAATAAGATCTTGCGTCATGATTTAATGTTCCACTCATAATTTCAATCACTCATCATTCTGTTCCTTCTACTAAGGTTACTGTCCAGTCTAGCAACTTCATAAGAACTTCATCTGTTATACCTGGTATTCCATTCTCAAACTCCTAGAGATTAATTTTCTTTACCCCCTTTATCCTATCAACAAAGTATGAATCAAATTCACATTCCTGTAAAGATTTGGAAACCTGTTTGGCCAAGTCACTTATTTCAATCTTATCACTCCCTTTTCTTTCAACATTCATTACATTGTCAATTAAAGTCTGTATCTTTTCTGGATTCGGTTTATACTTGTGGAGTAAATAAAAAACCTGACCTATGATGCTACTATGAGTCGAAAATACAATTCTTTTTCCCATTGAAGACAATACAATCAGCGTTAGTGCCATTATAACTTGAGATGAAGGATGTAATTGAGATTCAGGTTCCTCTATTATTAGTAGTCCATTCTTCATAGACTTCGCCAGAAGGAGTATACCAGACACCTCACTAGCCATTGCTGAAGCGTATTTTAGATCGACCTTAACATTCATATTGTCCGTATAAAACAAACGTTTTGTTAGTTCATCATATGATAAGTTACCTTGAAGAACTGTGAATGTATCAAATGGGAAATCTTTTTCGATGGAAACCATCTTCTCTGAAAAATCTATCCAATCAATAAAAGCCCTATATATGTACTCTGTAGAATCGTACAATAAATCATTATTTTCAAAGATGTTATAATTCTTAAAATAGCGATGAGAAATAATAAGAGGGGTTTTTCCAAAAGGTACAAAACGAACTTCACTAATGCTTGAAGAGAATTCTATTAAGGAATGCATATGAGCTAGGAAATAATCTACCATTGCCATAGAAATGCTCTTTGAGAAAGCTTTCGGAATCTCCCTAATCTCAAATAGACTGTATTTCGAAATTTTAACATTTCTAACTTGTGATACTATGCTTTTCGTCAATTGATTTAAGTTAATCTCATCTTTATGGTGAACTTTAGCATTTTTATCAATAGGTCCCACAAAAGTATTTCTCAGTAAAATATTAGCGGTAACCTTTACTTTGATGTTAACACTTGATACTGCTAACATTGAGTATTCAACACTCATCTTAAAACTATCCTGAATTCTTGGAGTTAAATAAAGCATCCCAGAAGAGCCAAATTTTCCGGCGATCGAATCATAAGTTAAATTTCCAATTTCTGTTTTAAGAATATTATATAGATTATCATCATTTATATTAAAACTTTTAATAGACCTAACGCCAATAATGGAAGAGATAAATCTGACGATGGTATTTTCCAAATTTTTATTGATAGACTCTATACTAATCGGAATTGTAATCTCTTCGCTAATAGTATATGATAATCCATCACCTGAATTTTCTAAGTTAAGTTCTGGTATAATTTCGTTAATTGTTCCAAATAGAACTTTATTGAGTGATTCTTGATTATTCAATGGAATTTTTTCTTTGTTGACGACATTTGAAACTCTATCCATAATTTCTAAAACATCATTAAAGGTTTTAGCTAAATTATTTAGACTATTTCCAATGTGACTAATTAATAGATCATTTAGATAAGTTTGACAGTAAACTTTCATTAAATCTCTCATTTTTAGATCTAACACAGAAAGCGTACTATAGAGTGATCTTAAAATAAATGATTTTCCTGAATTTGGGCGGCCATATAATATTGTAATGTTAGAGTTTTTAATGGAACCTTTCTTTTTTATAGGACCTATGTTTTTGAATGTAAATGTTAAATCTTCATTCTTCATCTTATTAAATTACCAGATTGATATGTAAATATAGGTTAAAACTATTTTTATTCCGAGCAAATATTCCAAAATCCGATCGTGGATTGGAATGGACATAATTTAATGAAAATTTTTCATAAATAGTCTAATGTGCTCATTACAAATGAGAAATAGTTTTCATTATTAGTGTGAAGATTGAAATAAGAATGCAAAGGACACATTAAGAAGGATAGTCAAAGAGGAGAGTCTGAAATTATTCCCAAACAGGCGGCCAAAAAATGGAGATTTTTGATCTAACCAATGCCATAATTTTATCAGGAAAGTGGATGACGCTAAATACATATTACAACAACACCTGTTCATTAGTTGAATAGAATTTTAAGCAAATATTTGATGACGATAAAACAGAAAACTTTACGGTATATGAAAAAGACGATGAGTAAACATCGAATTATGGGGCTAACCTCCAAAATTGTAACGATTACATGCAAGTTTTTTGTAATAGTGCCTATTATAATGGTCAATATTCTTGAATTTTGCTTATTATAATAATCAACTATTAGTATATGAAAGACTTAACTAAAGTATGTTAACCAAGAGTAATCTTATAAACGTAATTCTGGACCAGCGAGAAGAGTTAAAGAATTCTACCAATATAGTTGAGAGAGAGTTAAAATTTAAATTGACAGTGTCCCCCAGATCCAATGCTGTATTGGTCAAAGGATTGAGAAGATGCGGTAAGAGCACACTCTTAAAACAGTTTATGGAAACAAATTTTGGCGAAAATTTCTATTATTTCAATTTTGATGACGATAGGGTTTTCGGCTTTACTTCTGATAACTTTCAATTGCTCTATGAAAGCATGATTGAGATCTATGGAGATTTGCAAAATTTTTTTCTTGACGAGATACAGAATGTTAAGGGTTGGGAATTATTTATAAATAGAATGCTTAGGATTGGCAAGAAGGTTTACATTACCGGTTCAAATGCCAATCTCTTAAGTAAGGAGATCGGAACTCATCTCACTGGTAGACATATTGATATGGAGCTTTTTCCCTTTTCTTTCAAAGAATTTCTTACTAGTTTTGCGTTAAATGTCCCGGATAAGGATCAATTAACTACCATTGAGAAAGGAAAGTTTGTGGAAAAATTCAACCAATATCTAATTAATGGAGGTATGCCGGAATATGTTATTTCAGGAAACAAGAGTACCATAAATCAACTGGTTCCTGATATAATTCAGAGGGATATTATAAACAGATATAGCATTAGGAAAACATCCGAGTTCAAATCATTAATCATTTTCTTAATTGAGAACATATCTAATGAGATATCTTTCCGTTCAATTTCAAGATCACTAAACATAAGCAGTGAAACAACAGTCAGGAAATATACAGAATATATAAGCGATACTTACCTAATATTCCTATTGGAGAGATATACCAAAAAGATTAAAACGATATCAATCAATCCAAAGAAAGTATATTGTGTTGACAATGGCCTAATAACAGCAAACTCCCTTGAAAACAAAGGTAGACTAATCGAAAATCTGGTTGCTGTTTATCTAAGAAGGAATGAATTGAGAATATATTATTACAAAAGCAAGGATTCAAAGGAAGTGGACTTTGTAATTCCAGACCTCAGAGTAGGAATTCAGGTTTGTTATGAACTGAATAATGAAAATGAAAAAAGAGAATTTAGGGGATTGATAAGGGCAGCAATAGACCTTTCATTAGAGAAATTATTCATTATCACAAATTACCAAGAAGAAATAAGAGTAGTAAATGGATATAAAATTCTAATAATTCCCTGCTGGAAGTTTATGCTCTTTAATGTATTTCTTTAACAGTATTTGGGTTATTTTCTGGTAAGAGTGACCAAAAATCGATGGAAATTAGAAAAATTTCACCTCAATAAATTTTTATCATTAGAATTCCTACAATTTTTAATCTGTCAATGCCTAAAACTCAACAGATTGACCTAAAATTCATTATTTGGGCTATCTCTTATTCTATTCCTTGTATTTTTAATGAATTGAAAATTTTTATCTTCTCTTTTCTCAACCAATCATCTATAAGAACTGTTTCGTGTCAGATTGCAGTTTAAATAATTTAGAGTTCCTAGCATTTTTAAAGACAATTAACTTAATTGACACTTAAAATCCAATTATACGTGAAAACTATTGAAAGGAAGTTGACACAAGAAGAGATAGAAAAGGATGTTGAATTCTTTATGTAAATAGACCCACTTAGATAACTAATCTACGACCTATTGGACAAAATTTAATTTTTATTTTTTTAGACTTGTACCCTTACTTCCCTGTAATACTCAGATATCTACATTATTAGTTATGGAGAGTTGTAATTCAGTATGGGTAAGTTGCTTCAGGAGGTAAAGATATTCCAGGAGAGAGAGAATATAGAGATGGCATAGCAAACAGTCCCAGAGAACTTAATGCTTCCATTAAATTTGCCAGAGGACAATAAAATATCCTCCATTTAATAGGATAGAAAAGTGTGAATTTAATTGCTGTCTTTATTTTAATTCGTGCATTCATATTTGAAGGAGTTTATTCTTTAAACATACTATAAGAGCGTAAGTTTAAGAACGAAAATATCATAGGAATTCTAATGAATACTGAAATTAAAAATCTCTTATCACTTGGCCTTTATATTTCAGCGGCACTGATAATTATTTCTGCAATATTCCATTTAATTGTGGGACTATTTGTAGGGTCTTTTGGGGCAGGGTTTTTAACTTTTTATAGCAGTCCCCTCCTGCTTTCTTTTGTTTTTCTGTTTATTTTTTTAACTATTATTGGTTTAGCGATTGGTTTTTCTATCCTGAATATGGGTAGAAAGTTGAGAATTGACACAGAATCCTTTAACTGGACTAGACTCATAATTATTTCAGTGGTCGCAATTATAATCGCAAATGGTTTTCTCATAGGGGCTTTGTTGGCACTTGTAATTGGTATAGTTGGTTACGCTGACTCCAGGAACCTTTTGAATTTACCATCCCTAGAAGGAGGTTTAGTAGGTAAACGAGTTTGTCAAAAGTGTGGTTTTGTTAATTCAGGAACTGCCAAGTTTTGTTCCTCTTGCGGAAATCAATTCAACATAGATTGAATATGTTTGTGTCATATTCCTTTCGGGAATTCATGGAATGATTTATTGAACTTTATATCAAAAACGCATTATACTTTTTAAGATAATTAACTTAATTGACACCTAAAATCCCATTATATCAGAAAACTATAGAAAGGAAGTTAAAACTGAAAGTAATAGAAAAGGATCTGGAGTTCTTCATGGAGATAGGTCCACTGGGAAAAAGAATCTATCACAGATTAGATAAAATTTTATTTTTTTTGAATTTTGATATTGATGATGTTAATAACATACACAAAGTGATTTGTAACAAATACAAGGTATCAGGAGGTTATAATACATCTGAAAGTAATTTACATTCAATTTTAGAAGAGATAAAAGATAGTAGTTACAATGCAAATCTAAATTTTGATATTTATTTTATGGCAGCTACCCTTATTTGAAGGTATTATAGGAAAACATCCATATTTAGATGGAAATTAAAAAACTGCTATTGCAACCCTGCAAGAATATATTTACTTGAATGACACGTTATTTTTAGTATCTTTGGGAACTATAGGATTTGCCATTAAAGTTAGAAGGAGGTATTTTTAGGTTTTACTGCAAAGAAAGATTCTACTGGTTAAATTAGTTATGATTAACGAGTCTCACTGAGTATATGTTATATATCGCGGAAAAAAACCATTTGTAATAGCCGAAGTTGTCCAATCAAAGGGCCATAACATCCATATTAACAAAATGACTTAAATAATCTTCATGTTAATTTTAAAAACTCACAGTATCCATTTGTGAGTCGTTGTCATTTCATTATTTATTTCTAATGAGTCTTTTTTGGATTTTTGTCTAAAATAATTCAAATAACGCAATTTGTGTGTATTTAAGATCTATAATATTTTCTAAAGTTAATGAAAATAAGGTTGAATTTACTTATGATATGGAAGCCAAATATTTGCAATCAAACAGAGGTAAATACAAATAAAAAATTCAGATAGACTACCAATTTTCTTATATAAATATTAGAGGGCTAAATTATTTCTTAACAGAAATTAATATAGGAAATGAGTAAAATCGTGTGGGCCGACGGTTTTATTTTTTACGAATGTTCTCTTTTTTAATGATATATCTTCTTTAAACTACCATTTCTTCATCTTTCCTTTTCTTATCAATACTAAGTTCCATGCTCTGAAACTATTCCTTTGAAACAAACGGACCATACATCTGCATGGGAGTTTTCTGATAATTTAGATCAAACAGGCGTTAAGCCGTATGCAGTATGCTACGAAGTATCTGCTCTATCCACTGGTTCTTTTCCAAATGGAATGGATTCTATTTGTGTAAATGATCAAGAACAAGTTGCCCATACTGGATGGTTTTACTCTAAAGATTACAACTGGTATTCATTTGTTTATAATGTAGACTTCGCTCAATGAAATGCGCCTAAGTAAAAGTTATAAATAATAAATATTAATAGAGGAAAGAGAATGGATAAAAGAAGGAAAACCATAATTTCAATCCTAGTATCCCTTATTTTGGTAACATCGGGGGTGGTCTACTACACTTCATTTGTGAATGAACATTCCAAATCACAAATAGGATTGGATTTCTCTCTTAAGACAATAGAAATAAATGAACAGAGTATGTTACAAATTAACATTTCTTCTGTTATAAATTCCACTAATTACCTTACAAAGTATTCATTTAATGAAAACAACTACGTAGAAGGAATAGATCTTGTATATTTGGGAAACAATACCACTTATGCAAATCATCTCTTGAATATGTCACTAAATAATCCAAACTTCGCCGCCTTTTCGAATTTAGAAGCTTTCGATCATTTTCTAATTACAAATAAAAAAACAAGTTATAGTTCTGTCTGGAATGAAACAGTCTTTAATATTTCTAAATCTTCATTTGAAGTTGCCCCTTATGGTTACTATATCCCCTCAGTTCAATTAATTGTCTCAGGTTCAGTTTTTCCCTGTGCTTCGAGAGTAACAAAATGTTTAGTCTTATTAACTAATAACGGAATTGAATTAGTGGGGTGAATGGTTGATACATAACGATTCAGCTGGGTCGCCCATTATTACTATTGAAAATATAGAAAAGGGTTTTGGAATTTTCAGAAAAAAGAAAAATTCTAAAGGGAATAAATCTTGAAATAGCGAAGGGAAAATGTATAGTATTAATGGGAGAAAACGGTATTGGCAAGACTACCTCAATCAGAATAATTTGCGGATTACTCAGTCAAAATCAGGGAAAAATTAGTTCCAAAGGTAAAATTTCATACTTGCCAGAAGTGTCCTCCATATATCCATATTTAATAGCCCGAGAATCAATAGATTTATTTTCAAATTTCGGTAATGTAATGTACGATACCGATTTGTTATTAGATATGCTTAAGTTGCCAAAAGATTCCAAAACTCTATCAAAAGACAATTCCAAAAGAACAAAAAGAAAGACTTCAATGGGAATAGTTATGTCAACCGGATCTGATCTTTTTGTAATGGATGGGCACACTATGAACCCATACATTATTTCTGTGACAATGTTACTACATTTTTCATTTCTAACAATGTTAATTTTTCAAATTATTGGGCCGAATTAGATGTAAATACTACTTCTTTTGTATATCTCAAATCTGTACAAAATAGTACTTCTAATTGCTGTAACTACCTACCATTGTGTATTTGTAGTACTGAGGAAAATGGTGGAGAACTCGTTTATGATAAGCAATCTAAATATGTACATTCAACAAGATGCAAATGGCAGATAGAAATACAAATAGATTACGAAGCTTCACTAACGGTCTTTTTATATATGTATGGAGGTGATAAATTATTTCTGAACACTCATTAGTTTAATAAGTAAGTCACTTTTAAGCAACAGCCTGAGACCAAAAGCCATAATTTTTGACTGATATTCTCACTTTAAATGATACACCTCCTTTTACTACGTTTGATTGAAGTATTTATTGTATGCATTACTAATGAGAAATAGTTTTCATTCTTAGTGAGAAGATTAAAATAAGAATAAAACATGTTAAATTGTGATCTTAAAGGACACATTGAGAAGGATAGTAAATGAACAGAGACAGCAGATAGTTTCGAAGCAAAACAGTGTAAAGAGAGAGATTCTAGACCAAATACCCCTTGATCTGCCTTATGCTATAATCATATCAGGAATAAGGAGGGTAGGAAAAAGCACATTACTTCAACAGCTATTAGCTAAATTACCAGACTTTTATTATTTCAATTTTGAGGATTCAAGGCTTATTGATTTTGAGCCTGCAGATTTTGAAAAATTAAATCAGATTATGGCTGAGGAATATGGATCATCTAAATTTTATATATTCGATGAAATCCAGAATATAAAAGGCTGGGAGGTTTTTGTAAGATCAATGTTGGATAAGGGAAATCAATTTTTTATTACCGGATCCAACGCTTCACTCCTAAGTCGAGAACTTGGAACCAGGTTGACAGGAAGACACATAAACATTGAACTGTTTCCATTTTCTTTTACAGAATGGTTGAGTTTTTTTAAAAAAGAGAGAAAGCTACAGACATTCGATGAATATTTTCACAGTGGAGGTTTACCGCAGTATCTAAAGTATGGCCAGAATTCAATTCTTCAGGAGCTTCTTCTTGATGTATTATACAGGGATATAGTTGCAAGGCACAATATAAGGGATGCAAAGTTACTTCAGGAGCTCGCTTTATATCTACTTGGAAATGTGTCAAACGAGTTTTCATATAACACTTTGAAGAAACTGTTTAACTTTGGCTCAGTAAACACTCCTATTTCGTATATATCCTATATGGAGGATAGCTATCTCCTTTTCACAGTACAAAAATTTGATTACTCCTTAAAAAAACAGGCAGTTAATGAAAAAAAGATTTACGCAATTGACAACGGTCTTGTCTTATGTAATTCCACATCGCTGTCATCTGAGAAGGGAAGAATGCTAGAAAATCTGGTGTTCATAACACTTCATAAAAAATATCACGACATTTACTATTTCAAGGGGAAAAGGGAATGTGATTTTGTCGTAATGGAAAATAAGAAAATCAATATGGTAATTCAGGTGTGTTACGAATTAACAGTTGACAATAAGGATAAAGAGATAGAAGGTCTTATGGAGGCCATGTCATTTTTCAACCTTGAGAAAGGGCTCATATTAACTTATAACCAGGAAGATGAGTTTCATGTGGAAAACAAGTATGTAGAAGTTAAACCCATTTGGAAGTGGTTGTAAATTGGTGAATATCTTACAGTTAATGTATTACTAAGTAAGATAGACAAGTATTGTTATACTTAATTATGATGATTAAAATAGATTACAATTACAAAGACAAAAAGTAGTGTACATATTTTTATCTATCTAGAGTTAGAAGATTAATATAACGATAATAGTCAAACAAATATGATTATAATATTTATAAAATGAAAGCTAAAATAGAATAAGATAACCAAAGCATCATACATAATATTCTAATAGACATAAACTAAATTCTGAATTACCACAAAGGTAGTGCCAAGTTGTATTGACTTCAAATTGGCGTAGTAGAGTGTAATATTGCAATATCTCAAAAATTGTTACGTATTATAGATAAAAAGAATACTCTATGCTAGCAATGGAATTTCATTATGTATATTATATATCTTCCATAGATTTTAATCCGAGTAAGGATAATTCAACCAAAGTAAAAGCTTTTAGAGCATTATAGTTAAGCATAGATCAATAGATAAAAAAATTCTATACGGCAATTAAGGGATTTGTATTGCTATACTCTATATTTGTAAATGTGAATGCAAAATAATGATGTAATACAATTTAGTATGACGCTATGTGTATGATATTAAATATCAAGTTTAGTGTAATTAAAAATATATCTTCTTCTCACTGTAATATTAAACTGCATTAAACAATTGAATTACATTTGTGTTGCAATTGTCATAAAACCTCTATCAATCAATCTATTCATAACTATCCTGGTGCTGTACATAGAGAAGGTAACATTTAAAATCATTTTCAATGACTTATATCATTACAGAAATAATTGAAAGGTCTTAAATCGTTTTTAAATTTGTCATCAATAATAAACATTATAGGGATCCTTGTATTTGGTCATATGATAAGAAATTAGTTACCATAAGACAATACTGTAATAATATCAATGTGGCCAAGTGACAGTTCCCTACTGGAGCCTGTATTTCACTGTGTTTTAATTCGGTTATACTATCTCTCAAAAACGCTGTATAATAATAGTTATACAGCTTAATTTGTTAGAATTATAGGAGTAGCTTCGGAACTTAATTAGAGGTGCGAATGTATAGGTGTTCTTAAATTGTTAACTTTTTAGCAATTACGGAATAATCAATTAAATAAAATATCTCTTTGAACATAAGAGTGAGGCAAACTAATATTGTATTAGTCAAACAACCAAAACTTAAAAAGGATTCGGGAATCTTAAATCATATAAGACATTATTGCATTTTTGGAAGAGAGCTAACTAAATAAATGACGATCATACAGTTTATTTTTTTCGCGCAAGGGCCAATAATTCCTGCATAAAAATAAAGAAACACACACAAACTATAATTCTAAATGATAAATAAGCTTTACATTGAAAAATTAACTATTTTTCCGCCTCTATTGTTCCGTGATAATTCAAATCGTACACTAGTTCATTATGTTTAAATATTCTTATTTTTTTGAATCCATAACTCCTTAATTTTTCAAAAATTTCGTCCCTGCTTCCAATTTTTTTACCATCAATAACAGATGAATATTCTATTCTTACCATATTAAAATTTTGGATTCTTACATCATTAATTGCTTCAAACTCCTTACCTTTTATATCCAAGTCTAATAAATACGGTTCGTGAATCTCAAACTCTTCAATTATTGAAGAGATACTTCTACACTTTATTTTAATGGTTCTCTTTCCTATGGGGGAATAAACTGATGATCCACCACTCCCATTTAAGTCAATTGGAAAATCGATTACTTCATCTTTTCCTATTGCATAATTCTTAAATATAATATTTTCTGACAACTGAGGGCTAAGTTTTATGTTTTATAATGCAAGTTGATAGGAATTAATATCTGGCTCAAAAGAAAATACTTTAGCTCCTCTTGAGGAATAGTACAGAGCTGTATCACCAATAAAGCCTCCCGCTTGGACGACAATTTTATTCTTCAAATCGAAATTAGAAAAATGGATATCAGCTAAAAATGTTTCTGAAAATATTAAAGGATCGAACATTTTTAGATTGAATTTTATATTACTCGATGTTGTTACTATGTTATCTGTATAATTCCAGTATCCCTCAGTTTTTGAGAATATAACTCCATATTTAATACAAAACTCAAATAATCTCTTTATTTGCTTAGCGTCATATTTACTAAAGTAAAATCTGTAGTCATTTGGACCCACAAGATATCCATCCTTTTTTAGCAAATTAATCAAGTTGTGAATTTTATGCTTTCCCATGATCACTCTAAGCCAAAATGTCTTATTCATTCAGTTTTCACTCTTACGTAACTATTCGCTTGGATTGCATTTACGTATTTAATCTAAATGATCTTCTATGAAAAAGTTGGCCTGTAGCCCGTAGCGTCCCAAGTGTTGTGTAATCATGAAGGATATCTATCCTGGAACACTTCCTTGGTCTCATCAACGCATTTATTGATCTTCTCCCCTTATCACTTGGACACTTATAATAGAGATAATATACTGTTAAAGGTATATAAGGGGGAGTCCAGAGGGGGTTTTACGAACCTCATGTGCACTCCAGGAGATAGGGTGATCTGACATGGCAGATAAATACACTGTTGAGCAGAAGACAGAGATCGTGATCGAATCACTGACAGCAACAAACATTGCTGAGCTATGTCGTAGACATGGAATATCTGTTGTACAGCTTAACAGATGGAAGGAGAAGTTCATTGATGGTGGAAGCAGGGCACTTGTAATAGATGCTTTAAAAAAAAGTCGACAGGGGAGGAAGTAAGGATTGTCATGGAGAATCTTAAACATGCCCTGACGATATCACGTATATCCAGGGCAATGCATATCCCAAGGTCAACAATCTATTACAGAAAGACAGGGAGATCAGGAAGAAGGATTTCACGAAAACTGAGGAGATAAACAGGCTATGGGAAACAGACATCCACTATGTCAGTACTGCAGAGACGGAATGCACTATCTAATGTCAATAAAGGATTGCTTCAGCAAGAAATGGATATCATATGAATTCTCCAGGTCATGCAAAAGCAAATGACTGCATCAGGGCAGCTGAGAAAGCATTTGCCATAAGGTTCCCTGATGGAAATCCACATGATCTTGTCCTCAGAACAGACAACGGTCCACAGTATATCTCAGATATATTCAAAAATACAGTGAAGACTCTTGGAATAAAATCAGAATACATACAGAAGCACACGCCTGAGGATAATGGTGATATTGAATCATTCCACAACTCTCTCAAGACAGACTACATATGGGTGAATGATATTGAAACATTTGAGGATGCGAAGAAACTGATGGAATACGCATTCACCGATTACAACACAGTCAGGCCGCATTCATCCATTGAGTATCTTTCACCTGATGAATTTGAAAGAAGATGGAATGGTGATGAGAATTTCAGGAAAGAATTTGTGGAAGAGAGGAGAAGAAAGGAGGAGAGAAGAGTGAAGAACAGGATCGAGAAGAGAAGGAGGTTGAAAGAAGATGTCTTATTGGAAGATAGAATATCTGTCCAAAATTAGGGGGCTCAGATCAAAGGTATACGGGCGTTTAATTAAGAAACCATCTAAACAAATTTCAGCCTATATTAAGAGAATTAAAATTGTTAATCAATTTTTTTAAACAAGTACCTTTTATCGATTAGGAATAAAACCAGGATATAAATTGGGATGCCATATAATACAACTAAAATTTGATAAAATAAAAGGCCTTGTGTATGTGTTTTTATATGAAGGCATGTTACACCATATTTTATTGCCGGAGAATTTGGATTTGTACGACCAAACCAGAACTCTGAAAAATGACCAGCAGTTATTATCTTCTTTCCTTCCGATGAAATTGTTACCTTGTCCGTGGTGTAATTGATATTAATATTATTTGAAATAAAGGGGATATTATTATGCTCTGTTGAGTTAGATACATCTAAAAATTTCTTTAATTTTAAATTGGTTACATTTACGTTTAGTAGTGGTGTGATCTTTCCCGAAAATGCAAATTTATCAACATAGTTTTGGTATGGTCCAGCCATTCCTATGAAAGCAAAATCTGGTGATTTTGATTTAAACAAGTTTAAACAGTTATAAATTTCCATCCCGTTTATGAAGAAACTTATTTTATTAGTGATAACGGTATAGCTTAGAATATTCCAGGACTGAGAATAATAGGAACTATCTATTTCATGATATACAAATTGAGAATTTGGTAACAGGTATCCAAAATACAAAATATCGCCTATGTAAAACAACTCATACGTAACATTACTGTATTCTGAATAAAAAAGTAAATTTTGATCGAAGTTGTTCTGAAACATTTGAAAACCCATAATAAATGTATGGTTTTCTTGAAAGGCTGAACCATTGTATTCTTCTATGGAACTTCCATTGATCGAAAAGACCGGAATACGAATTATGTTAAGCAGGTCAATGTTTTCTTTACAAGTTTCTGTAATATTTCTCTCTTCAAATGGCTGAGAATAGGTGTAATTGTTACTAAGTTGAAATTGATTTAACACACTTACATTAAGATTATTAAAACCAGCAATGGAATCATAAAAACTCATATTATCTGAAATAAGTGGAACAACTCTTAAGTTAATTTGAAAATCTTGATTTGAAACATTTCTCGAAAATAAGGGAGGAACAACGAGACTTCCTGTATAGTTTGAAAGATCGATGCAGCTGTCATTTTTAGCATAAGTATATGATAAACCTTTAACCATTTCCATGTTTGTTGTGTCAAAGTATCCCAGTGGGAACTTTCCACCTGAATATGTAATTGTATGTTCGGTGGTATCTGAGAATGGAAATAGTGCAAAGGAAAACAATAGGATTAATATAATAAAAAGTGAAACAAATTTAATTTTTCTTTTCATCTTACCTGAAACAATGGAAAAAATTTGTTTTGGCGTATTGATAATATTATGCTCGAGAATTTTATTTATGTAGGCATGAGCTATTTTTTTATATTGATTTAGTGATGTTACACCTTTATAGTCCTTATGTCTCACTTTTGTTTTTTTGCCGTTCCTAATTTCAGATTCTTTCGTTTTAATAATTGCTATCCCGAATAAAAGGATTGAGACAAAGCCAATTAAATCAAAAATTCTGGTAAAAATGATGTATCCTGGTACTATTGAATATAGAGACAAAGGGTAGTGAAATTGGCTGTAACTTAAATAAAAGATACCGCTTCCCTGGCCGAATCCTGGTGCATCGTACATATTAAAAATCAAAGTAGCAGGAAAAAGGCAAAGTTGTACCAGGAATATTTTTAGTGTTAGCAACTTCGAAGACCAGTGAATTGCTACAAAGATGGAAGAGAAAGGGATAATCCAGATAAATTCATCAAAATTGTATATCTTAAGAAACAGGAATGGAAGAAAGAGTACTAGCGAAAGTGAGAGAAATATTGATCTTCCATAGTATTTCGAGATTATAGGTATTGCAAAAGTCAGGATTAAAGCAATGAGATCTAGAATAAGATTTAGAGTTGAAAGGAATGGTGTGAAAGAAGAAAGATATGCTCCTGGAAAAATATTAAGAATTGAGAAAAGAGGAACATCTCCTGCTGAAGTACTGACCAAACCTATACTATTTCCTAAAATATTCCAGTTGAGAACTGTTTGGAAAATATATAAAAAAAGCAAAAAACTTGATGATACTAATGTTAAAAAGGAAATAATATTCCTCTTAGTTTTTTCAAATATTAAGAGTGTTGGTACTATTAGTACTGGAAATAAATAGAAAAACGATGCATAAGCTAGTAACAAACTCCCTGCAAATTTAAGTTCTATACGTTTTCCGAAATAAATAATATAAAATGATGCCAATAGTAGAAATATGGGTAACATATCCTGCTCATTAAATACAAAATTTACAAAGAAAATGAATGGACTCAGTAAGAAACCATAAAAAACAGTGTTAGACCTAAGCTTTTCATTGGTGAGTCTCAAAACAATCTTCATTACGATGATCGCGGATAAAAATAAAAAGGCAAGATTTATTAATCTCATAAAAACAGACGCTAATTGTAGGCTTGTGGTTAAGTTATAAATAAATAATTGAGGCAAAAGGATTGTTAATACTATTGGAGGAGTGGGTATGGCATAATACGAATATGGATTTAGAGACAGTTCAAAAAAACTTGTAAAATAGAGAAAAACTCTAGTATTATAAATATCAATAGTTCTTATGGTGAAAATAAAAATCAAGGTTGAAATAAGAAATAGTGATGCAACATAAATCTTTTTATCATTACTCACAGCTAGCTATATCATTATTATATTTATGACTTTTCGCTAATAGTCGTTATTGATCCGAGCCATCACAGAGCTGGAACACCATGATAATAATATTATAGAGATGAGCAGATATATCAAGAGCATTCAAAAAGTTGTTTTCCGAATCATGGAGGTCTCTTCATGAAGTCTAAATATTCAGCTGAAGAGAAGTTCCGGATAGCAATGGAATCCTCCTCTGAGAACGTTACACAGGCGGATATATGCCGGAGGCATGGCATATACCTGTGCAACTGAGCAGGTAGAAGGAATAGTTTTTCCAGGGTGGAAAATCAGCCCTGGCTCAGAAGATGAATTCCGATTCAAGGAATAGGGTGATTGGGGACCTGAAGAAGATCATCGGCGATCAGTCCTTAGTGATCGCTTAGTGATCGATGTTTTTAAAAAAACCTTCAAGGGTGGTCAAAATGATAGTTCTCAAATACCTGAAACATAAGATGTCCTTGAGGAATATATCCGGAATATCACTCTCCAGATATTATTAAAGACTCAGGGAAAGGCATAATCAGAGGATTGAGCCCTCCATCAAGGAAAGGATCAGGGAAGTAGAATTAGAAAGACTGACATACGGTTACAGGAGAGCATAGGGAATTCTTCGTAATTCCGGTGAAAATGTAAACCAGAAGACCGTCGGAAAGGTGCTGAAGGAGAACGATCTGAGCCTTCCTGCTTCAAGACACAGGGGAAGAACAAGATCCAGGAATCTCTTCAACCCAGTTAAACCGGATCAGCTCTGGGAGACCGATATAACATACATTCCCACAGAGTCTGGAATGACATATCTGATGTGCATAAAGGACACATTCACCAAGGAATGGCAGGGATACCATTATTCCCGGTCATGCATGGCAAGGGATGCCATAAGATCCGTGGAGAATGCTGTTCTCATGGCATTCAACGGAACAGTTCCAGAAGGCTTGGCACTAAGAACAGACAATGGGCCACAGTACATATCACATGAGTTCAGGAATTCAATGAATCTACTTGGAATAAGACTTGAATATATCCAGAAACACACTCTGTATGACACTGAAGATATTGAATCGTTCCACAATTCAATCAAGACAGACTACATCTGACCCAATGAGTTCATGGACTTCCATGATGCCTCCGTTGCTATTGGGAAAACATTCACAGACTACAATTAATGCAGGCCGCATTCATCCATTGATTATCTTCCTCCAAGGGAGTTCGGGAGAAAGTTCATGAATGATCCGGCATTCAGGGAAAGATTCGAGAAGAAAGAAGTTGAGGTGAGACTAAATGAATAATGAAGAAAAGTGTTCCAAATTCTGCTGGGGCATATCACCCAATATTGTAAGAGTAACTACATTATATAAAAAGAGAAATAATTTTATATCAGAACAAAAGTATTTTAGCATTATTTATTAGGTACAAAAAAATTTCGAATTAGTAAATTCATGACACAAGTCTTATCAAAGTCATACGAAGAATGCGTGAAGACTGCAATCTTAGTAACATACAATCATGTACCTGATTTTAACACCTTAGAAGTCATATGCAGGAATGTCCAATTTCTATTGATTGTTGACAATAATTCAAATGAAAAAGTTGTATCTTCAATTAAGAATTATTCCGAATTGCATAACAATGTCTATCTAGTTCAAAATGGATATAATTTGGGCATATCCAGAGCTTATAATTTGGCAGCTCAAAAAGCTGAGGAGTTGCAAAGTGACATCATGATCTTCTTTGATCACGATGTCGTTCTAGAAGATAAATTATTTGAGGAGTATCGAATAGCGTGGAATTATTTAAATAGACAGGATAAGAATTTAGGTATTATAGCACCGATCGTTACAGATGATGTAAAACTGGTGGGAAAATCCATGTTTAACAGGGATAAATACAGTACTATTATTTCACCAATAAGTTCTGGAATTCTCACGCCGGTTAAAATCTTCAATCTTGTAGGTGGCTATGATCCTGACCTCTTTGTAGAGTTTGCGGACTATTATTATGCTTACAAAGTAAGGAAGGCTGAAAAGAATATTTACAGAATAAACAAGGTACTGATTTTACAGGTTTTTGAAGTTAAACTTAAAAATAAAGGGTTCTTAATTTCCCAAGCCGATTATATAATAAGATTGAGGAGTATTGTCAGGTTAGGTCTTAATAATTCCAATATATTTAGAACAACTCTCTCAGTATATAATTCGAGAAGAAAGATTGAGCTTGAAAGAGCATCAGTTAACCTTGAAAGAAAACATCCCGATACCAGGCGCTTTTTAAGGGTTGTCAGGTTGCTGAATAAACTTGAAGAATTATCAATAGAATTGATAGAAAAATTGAATAAAGAATGATGGTCTACTCTAGATAATCCCTGAACATCTCAAACCCTTTCCTTGGATTTGTCAGCTCTTTTCCAAGTATTCTTAAAAAATCAGTTGGATTCGCCTTTGTGACGTCTAAATAGTTTTCAGGTTTCTTGACATATTCTGGCTCAATTTCAGTAGACAATACATCATTAATTATGGAAATTATCTCGTTGAAGGTTGTGCTCACACCAGAACCAATATCTATATGACTCAAATTTATATCATTCTTGATTAAGATTGAAATTAAATCCACTATGTCATCTATATAAATCAAATCCCTGCTCTGGTCTCCCTTGCCCCAAACTATAGGGCTTTCACCTTTCATCATCTTGCTAAGAAAAAGATATACGGGGCTGGCAATATTTCCCTTAATTTCTTCTCCCGGACCATACCCCATGAAGATTCTTAAGCCTATTGACTTAAAGCTATCCTTATAGTAATTAGCCAGACTCTCATGAATTAATTTCATCTCCCCGTAAATATTCTTTGGAGTTAACATACTGGAAGAATTATTTGATATACCCCCATAGACGGTTCCACTGGATGGATATATCAGCTTTTCTATATTCTTCTTCTTCCCAAATTCTAAAACGTTCAGAAAACCTTTAAAAGATTCGACAGCTTTTTCAATCATTCCCGTTTGGTATGATATGATAGATGGATACGAGCCAAAATGAAGTATTACATCCACATTTCCCTTTATTTTATCCAGGTCATTGAAATTTGACACGTCCCCAAGAACGAAATTATCTTCCCTATCACTTTGCCTTTTGCTTTGAATCCTATCAAATATTATAACCTCGTTGTGATCTGCTATTTTTTTATAAACATTTGAAGCAATAAATCCTAATCCACCTGTCAATAATATGACTTTACTTTCCATTTTAGTTTATTTAAATTATTTATATAAATATTACTATTTCTACACAATGTATGGTTCTAATTCAATAACGTCGAATAAACAAACTTATATTGTGCTTTACCAAGAACACTATATTTTTGCACGGTTTATTGTGACATATGATCTTCAAAAAGTTTATTGAGTGTGAAGGATATGACAAGATATGCATAGAAAAGTAATAGTATATCTATATCACCCGTCATCCCACCCTGTTATCAAAAACAGAGTTGAATCGATACTAAAAATGAATTCAGAATCATTTGACGCACGAGAACTTTATATAAGCAAGACACATAAAAACTCACTTATCATGAATATGTTAGAACTTAGACTCATATTAAAATTGATTTTTGGTAAAAAGGGTATCATTCATTTGTTTGATTTCTCATTCGTATTTCCTCTTTTTATACGCGTACTGGAATTTCGGGGTTATGAAATTGTATATGACACAGGAAATATTCATAATGAGACATTGGCTCTTCTAGGCAAGAAAAGATTTCTTTTAAGAATTGCAAGGCAATTAGAAATTAAATTACTCAAATATTCGGATAGAGTCGTTTCACGTGGCATTTTCCTTAGCTCACGACTTAATCTACTTTCTAAGACCAGAAGTGAAATTTTTTATATCCCCGATCCGGTAAATGTGAGTACTTTTTCAAACACTCCTTTGAGTAAGGTAATATTGCCATTTCAAAAAGATGACTTCATAATCGGATACTCTGCCAATTTTCAAAATATTACAATACCGAATATAGGAGTACTTCCGAGAGGCTGGGAAATCGTTGATATTTTATCTTTGCTAAAGGAAAATGGTGTATTAGCTGTAAAAGCTTTGTTTATAGGATCAGGAAAAGGCGTTGAGTCATTGATTCAATATTCTAAATCTCGCAATGTATTCAACCTTTGCCACTTCTCAGGATATGTCTCAAAAACGGAATATGTAGAGTTATTAAGAAAAATAGATATAGGATTCATGGAGGATTATGATTTGCCTGCTTATAAATCATCCATAGGATCAAAGGTTCAGGATTATATGTCCGCGGCTAAGGTTGTCATCACGGGGAAAACCGATGAGAGAGAATTTCTGCTACAGGCGCAACATGAACTAGATATTTTATTCTCACCCTTAAAATGTAAGGATAAAACTTTTGTAAACGACTACATTCGGGAGATATACAATAAATTGAATCAAGTAATTAATAATAAGGAAGCAGCTAATAATTATGGCAAATTGAATCAAGATCGGGCTAAACAGTTGTTTGACCTTCCAATTTTTAATTCTAAGGTACAATCACTATATAAATCTTTTATAAAGTAGCCATCACAATGCTTCTATTGAGTATAATTATCTATAGATAATGTATTCACTAATTTTCACGAGGATTTCTATTTTCTAAAATATTATGAACCGAGATGGTAGAACTTCATGATTTCTATTGAAAATTAATTTATTTCAATCAGTCTATTGTTTAATTATATTTCATTTTGGTCTGCCCCCATAAACAATGAGACAAAGTTGTCTTAAGTAACAGATATACATTAAATAAAGAATCGAAGCGATTTTAGGGAGAACAATGGCAGAAAGGAGAAAATGGAAGGCTGAAGAGAAGCTCACCATCATAAAAGAGGTGAATGAGAGTGGTAAGGTTGTTGAAACATGCAGAAAATATTCCATAGATCCACGAATGCACTATGATTGGAAGGAATCCAATGACTCCATTGGTATAGATGACCTCAAGCTAATGCTTTCATGAAAAGACTCCCACAATTTTCACATAGTCCCACTTGTATGTACGTAAACGACCCATATGTGTGCCAAATTGGATGATGATGGAAACATCATACAACGATGTGTGTAAACGTTCATCAAAAAATTTCCAAAATCTATCATATAAGGTTTCTCATTCATATTTATTCTCTTTTCCATTTTTTTCACTTAGTCTTCTTTGTTGATAAAAAAAATTATATTTGAGACTTGATATTTGGTGTTGAATGAGAATGTTGGTTTTATCAATCAGATTGATTCGTTAACAGAAAGGGAGATAAGAGGTCAATTCACGGAAGATTATTGGAGGAATCAAATATAGAGGATATTGAAGAGTTGATTAAATTAGTAAGTTGGAATTAGGCAAAAAAAATTTGGAGAATTTTTTATAGAAGAATTTTTACACACAAATGTTTTAAAATAAATACACATCGCTTAGCAGAATGAGTAATGTAGTATCTATTATTGTTACTTTTAATCCCGATATAGAGAGATTTAGAAATGTAATTGAACCTATAACTAAAGATGGAATAAAGGTTGTTATAGTAGATAATCATTCAGATAATTTAGCCTCTTTAAAATCAACATTTTGCTCATACAATATCGATTACATTGAATTAGAATGTAACAAGGGGATTTCAAGTGCATTGAACATAGGGGTAAAATATGTAAAAACCCGCTTTAAACCGAAATGGATACTATTGCTAGATCAAGACACAATCGTTGATGATAACTATTCGCATTATCTAATTCAACATGTAAAGGAGAAGCTTAAAGATTTTGACAAGTGTTGTATCATTCGCGGAAATGAGCGTTTAGTTGATAGAAAAGATTTAATATTAAAGTTTAAAACCGAAATATTATCAGGAAACCTAATAAGGTCTTCTGTTTTCGATTTGGTTCAATTCAGGGAAGATTTTTTCATGGACTTTGTGGATACTGACTTTTTTCGAAAGGTTGCAAAGTTGCATCTTATTTGCATGAAAGATCTTTCTATTGGGATGAATCACAGTTTAGGTGTCAAGATAAACGTAATGGGAAGAGAAATGAATTACGAAAATAGTAATAGGCTTTTTTACATGATTCGAAACAGTACAATCCTATTTGCAGAGAATCCCATAGATATCAAAGTTGTTATAGCAGCATACAAAAATATGCTGCCTGTTGCCTTAACTGAGGGGTTTAAAAAGACAATTAAAATCTTATTCAGTAGTATTTTTTCATCTTTCAAATATATAGTTTGCAAGAACTCATGATCTCTTGTAATTCTCTATATGAATGTTGATATATGAATGTTGATATATGAAGTAATTATTATCACCTGCAGTAGTGAAACTCAGGTATACACTCGAATTAATCAAGAACAGTAGATAGGGTTTCCCCTCTGCGATAGTCATGGGTAACAAAATTCAATAGATAACAGGAAAAAGTGAAATGGTGCTAGACATAGTAACTAATCTTGATCTTGGTTTAATTAATGTGAAAAAGGAAAATAGAGAAAATGCTTAAAGGATGAGATTAAGAAGCTTTCATTTGAAAACCTATAACTCTTCAATGAGAAAGAGGAAGTTGTTGATAGAAAAATGAATCTGGAGGGACAAATAAAGAAAAGCAAAAATAAGTATAAAGAATATTTGACAAAATCAATAAAACGGAGAAAGGAGATGAGAAAAATACATGAAAGACTGTTACCTATTTTCTGAAAAATGATAATAATAGAAAAGTGTCACGGGAGAGATTGATAACCTGACATTTTTTTCAAACCCTAAAAATGTGATTAATCATGAAACCTTCAAAGTGTCAAGACAATCTATTTTTAATGTACTAGCAACAAACTGAAAGGATGAGGTTGCCATTGTGGAGTTCCCATCCCGCAAAACTATTAAGATTATAGATGGTGTTAGGATTGGGGCGGCAGAGGAAATAATTGAGTTGGGTAAGGAAGAGATGAAAAAAATAGAAGAATATAACACCATCCGAAACCAGTATGAAACAGATTATGAAGGTTACTTTACTGATCTTTTAGAGGGAAAGATTAAGATAACCAAGAAACTCTCAGATATTCTGACGAAGAGAATGTACATAATCTACAAGAAAGTCTTGAATAGGAAACTGTCAGAACACTTATCAACTGTGACCAGTACCATGACGACAACAGAATTTCCCATGACTACTCTCATTCATGGCATACCCGGGGAAGTGATGGTTCCATATGACAGCCTAACAAAATCTCTTAAGGAAAACCTGAAAAATTTTGGAATGATTGATCCTAATAATAAAGAAATGATAACAATTTCAACATGTGATGCCCTTAACTATTTCACCATGGAATTATGTGATCCAGAATTCGGGAAAGAAATGCGCAAGAGATACAGGGAAAGCATGGACAGAGTTGGCCTGACACAGGTTCCAATTGAGGATAATCAGCGAGAATTCAAACTAACACCCTTAGATACAAAAAGAACCGGATGATTTGCTTCTACAATCAACAAAATTTTCTCACATTTTTAGATTATTCTAAAGATATTCATTCACTTTATTGAACGATTGAATAGACCATGAGGGAATGTACCTTCATGAACATTTTTTCATTCATTTGAAAATATATTAATATGACAGAAATTACACCAATGGTGAACAAAGAATTAATAAATTGAAACGAGATTGTTTTTCGTGGCAGGAAAAGGTAATGTAAAGTTACATTTTTTTGTACCTGTACTTCTGGCAATCATAATAATGCAGCCAGCCTTAGGAATCAATATCTCATATAGTTCCCATGATCCCTTGCAAATTCATTCTAGTTTTCTCCCAGAAAGGACTACTATTTTATCAAATAGTGAAATTACACTTAATGGAACAGATTATTTCATTGCTCATTTAAATTACAGCATAGGTATTTTAAGCGGAGACGAGATATTTGTATCTTCGGTCAATAAATTAGGAACAAATTCTACCAATTCATACATCATTGAGAATAATAGGAGCCTTCAGAATCGGGTTATTGAGCACTATTCCTATGTAAAGGAATCTGGATACCTTAAAAAGGTAAACCTTACTGAAATAAGCAATCTAAGCTCATCCATCGAGAATTTCACCAATATAGCGTCCCCCATAGCATGCTATTCTGGACAAATCCTGGGGTACGTTAATGAGATTTGCACTACCAGAGTTAACTATGACTCTGTGAATCTTACTCTTATATCAATCCTTGAAGAACTTGATCCTGAACTGGCAACCGGCATAATAGGACTGAAATCCACAACCCAAACGATTTATGATCTTTCTGAACCACTAGTGTATAATGGAAACTGCATCATCAGCATTTTAAGCCAACTCAAGCCAGAATTAAGTAGCCTGGCAAATGGTAGTGCTATTCCTAATGTCTCTATAAACGACAACCTCATTAAACTATCCGTAGAAGCAAAACGTTACGTTAACGATACTTCTGCCATCTATGGCATTATAAACAGTTATGATGCCCAGATACAAAGTTTTCTAACAATACCTGCAACTGGCATAAATGTGCAGGTACTTTCAACCATCATATCATCCATGGATTCAGCCAGTGCCTCTCTTACTCAAGAGATCCAAGTTTCACTCGCCTATCCTGTCAGTTCGACCAGCAGGATGAGCAGCACACTTTCAAAGGAGTCCAATGATGCTGTTGAAGAACGGAATATGACATTCACCGATGTTTATAATAGTGTTAAATTTGAGGAAGCTGTGCCCTATCTAATCGTATATATCCAGTTTTTCATAGTCAGTGCAGTCATGATTTTACTATCTCTAATATTTTCAAGAAAAACAAGAAAAAATAATAAAAAGGAAGGGGATAGTAGGAAGTCTATAGTATCCAACCTCCTTGCCCTGGGGGTGATTAACCTTGGGGGAACCATATCCACGCTGGCACTACTGTATCTCTTTGGATTTATGAACTCATTCAACATGTTGCACAGCTTCTTTCCCATGGTTGGATTATCCGATCAATCTACCAGTAATGTTCTTTCTCCAACTACTTCTTTAGGCTCAATGCCTGTTTCCTGGCTCATGTTCATGGCATTTTCCATACTTTGTGCCATTGTTTTCATATGGTTTGCCTTCCTCTCCCACAGGCACCTCAGCAGGTCATTGAAGATCTACGTGGATGAGGGACTTCCACAGAAGAGGAAGGAAAGAGCACCAACAACCACCTTCATTCCGGGTTTTCTAGTCCTCATGGGAGAGTTTCTCATAATAGTTTTCATCCAGAACCCGCAGGTATTTCCAGGATCAATAACCATATTTATCGCGTTGATCCTCCTTGGATATTTCATTTTCGCTATTATATTCCCATTTAGCATAATTTCCTTAGGCCGCAGGATTAAGCTTTTGGGAAAATTTACAGAAAATAGGATTGTCAAAATTGCAGGTAACTTGTATATTGCAGGCATAGGCTTAATTTACTGTTTTATTTTATATGTTGCTTCATACTTTTTCTATGCGTACTCCCAGAAATTTTTCCCACCATTGAGTGCATATGAACAGAATATACCCAGCGGTTTCTTCTATATAGGCATCATATTACTTTCACTTGCTTCCATTGTTCTAATTAGTGGTTCTTTCGGAGGAGGTCATCCACACAAGGCTAGTAATTGAGTGTTTTTATGTCCTATAATCCTTCAGAACTATTGCTGAATAGCTTCATGTTTCCAATCAAGATCATTGATTCAATGCCGTCGGAAGAGAGTGCAATGAAGATCATTTATCTGAGATCTGCAGAGATAAATGATAAATGGTCAATGAGATCATTGAGGGGATATTATAAATGCATTGATGAGATTAAAGAAATGTTCCAGGATAGGTATCCTTCATGATTATACAACATTTGAGATGTCATGAAAAAAGTTTTCTGACCGCGTTGACATGACGATGCCAGCGTGAGAGTTGGAGTGGCAGCCTGATAGTGTCCTGACCTGTGAGGTCGTATTTGAGATTGGCTGCCCTTCGCCTCGACATAATACCCTGAAACAAGGGTGAATAGAAGACTGTCGAGTTATCTCCGACTCTGAACTCTCACCCAAGATAGGAGGTGATCGGAATCTATATCGGTTTGGACGTACATAAACGTACCGTATACGTTACGGAAATGAATGAAAATGGAAAGATAAAGGAAAGATATGAGATAGTCAACCGCGATGAATCCTGGAACGAGTTTATCCAGAGGTACCGAACATGTGAAGTTGAGATCGCATTGGAAACATCAACATCTGGAAAGTACGCTGCGCGTCTCCTCAGGGATAACAATTTTTCAGTCCATCTTGCGGATCCATCTAACCTTGCGCTTATATTCAGATCAGCGAAGAAGAACGACCGCGAAGACTCGTACAAACTCGCAAAGCTCCTCAGGATCGGAGAACTTCCGGAGGTGCACATATCTTCAAGGGAAACGGATGATCTAAAGACACTTGTGAGGTACAGGAGATCACTGGGCGAAGAATCAACAGCCATAAAGAACAGGATCCATGCCATACTTGCAATGCATGGCATCGCTATAGATGAAAGCGATATATTCGGAAAGAGGGGCATGAGGAAGATCGAGGAGGCCATATCCAAAATGACCGCAGCTGAGAATATAGTCATGTCAGATATGCTCGAGAAGATAATCGAACTGAACAGAAGAAGGCAGATGATTGAGGATGAAATAGCGAGGATATCAAACAACAACGAAGAGGCCAAACTGCTCATGACCATTCCCGGGATAAACGTTTATTCCGCAGCAGCTATAATATCCGAAATCGATGACATTCACCGATTCGACAGTAAGGAAAAGCTTGCTTCGTACGCTGGTCTTGTCCCGAGGCAGAGCCAATCAGGGTCTAGAGATCAAAGGGGTCACATATCTAAGAATGGTCCCTCAATGCTAAGATTCGTACTTGTGAACGCTGCGCACATGGCGATAAAGTATTCCAAGAGGATGAAGATAAAGTATCTAAAACTTGTAAAGCGGTTAGGAAAGAATCGTGCTATTGTTGCGATAGCTAGAATGCTTGCAGAAACCATATGGACGATGCTATCAAAGCGTATCGCTTTCTACGATGAGATAGGTAGTCTGACAGAGAAGAAAATAGAATCCATGCGCATGAGATCCCTCCGTCCGAACGTATAAAGGAACGTAATCGATACCATAAATCTCATTAAGAATCAGAATATTACTTCCATGTCAGATAAACTTTTTTCATAGAGGACGCTATGGGGAAAATAATCGTAATTTGGGTAATTATCCCTATCTTCATATTTTTTAACAGACTTCCATTCAGTACATATACTAGTGTCTTGAAAATCCACGCCTTTTGCAAAACTTATTAAATTATCAAATACCATTTTAATCATGAATCAGATGTAAAATTTAGCTTTAGCCTTTGGCTTTAAAGTATCATTTTCGTATGTGGCTTCCATGAACATGCCTTATTCTCTGGAAACTCTTCGTCTGGATGATATTGACTTATAACAAATTTTTACAATTCTCTTAAAGGAAGGACCGATCTTAAATAAACCAATGGTGCGTGAAAGCTGTGTGCCTAAAGTAAAGAGTTCGGATTTATCCCATGCCAATAAATTCTTCCAAATCTGCAAGATATACTGTATATCTGAAGGACAACAACGATCTTCACGATCAATCTTCTTGAAAATTTTCTGATACGATCTTCAGAAACAATTTTGTCCGACCTATCAATTATCAATGGGATATGGTTATGCTCCATATCCCACTAATATTTTCAGATCATAAATTTATGACCATTATCTAACTAATAACTGATATTTAGATATCCAACATTCTAGTCTTGTTTAAGAAATTTAGGAACTTCTCAGACCATCTCCTCACAATGCATATATATTAATATTATATTATCTATAAGAGAGTATGGCGACTGGAAATGTGAGTGAATGCCCTAATTGTGGTAGTCAAATGAGTAAGAAGGAGGCACCCTTTCACTATCATGGAACTTATATTGGTAACTTCGAAGCATACGTTTGCGGAGTGTGTCACCACGTTTATTTTACTGAGAATGCTATGGAGGAAATAATGAATGTTCCAACAAAATTGGAAGATTTTGGACAATTCATAGAACAGGAAATTAAAATAGAAATAAGAAATGAGAACTCACCAAAAGTTATAAATACAACAAGCAGGGATAAAAAGACTGGTAATGCTCTCGAGGGGAGTCAATCCTATAACTATGCTACAACCGAAGTGGAAGTTGATTAAATGAGTGCTGATGATAATAATCATGCATCGGAAATAGAAATAGAGTTCCGCACCTTGAAATTTGACTTTAATTTATACGATGTTTTTGACGAATTCAGTAATGTGCGGGGTATACTAAGGGTTGCTGTTTTACCCGTCAAAATTACTAAAACTGAGAATGCCGCCACTTCTAAACCTATATTCCGCATGGCCGCAGTTATACTTTCATCTTTTCTAAATAAAGGAGAACGAGGGGAACCTGATAGACAACCTATTGACTTTACAAAAATCCCAGATGAAAGCAAGATAGATATTACGGAAACCCTTGGGATCACCTCTGAGCCTTACAACATTTTTGTAACGACAGGATTCAAACCATATTATGCACTCAGATACAAGGCTACCGTTAATAAGGCTGAAGTTGTTAGAAATAAATTTGATGTAAATGGCGATCCAATTGTTATTGTTTCAATGTCAACTTCGTCCCTGAGCTATTCATATCATACAGAGCAGAATTCTAGGTAAAGAAGAGGCCAAGATTGATGTCAGATCCATGGTCACTTTGTAAAATTCTCTACGAGGAGAATGGAGGACATTTTATTGAGAGAATGAAAGACAGATCATACTCAGGTCCTGACTTCAGAGAATTTCTCGTAAAGGGTGTTAAGGAACCTGCATCCAAAAAAGATACATGTTCTCAGGATTTTAAGATCACCTATCAAGGATGGATAATATGTTGCAAGCTTAGATCTTGCAATATAGTGATGGGTACCTTATATCATGAATAGAACATTTTTACTATAATTCCACAAATTTATAGAGATTATGAGTCATAATTTTCACATACCGAGTAATTCAATTCATTTTCTTATGAAACAGTTTATCTGTGAATTATTCATACAGTGTGTATGGAAGAGTGGGTCAGCACCATACTTGAGGGAAAATGAAAGAAGAGAGATTAATAATTATCTCATAACGGGTATGTGCTAGGCAGAAATCCTTTACTTTGTTTGTAATCAGGCATGCCAAAAAACCTTTGTTTTTTCAACCAACAATTAATTTGTCCTATTGCCCATATATGTAAGTTTTCATTGTACTGCAATGAGGTACCATTACAGATCAATCCCATATGCAGTATGCATGATTATCTCACACCAGTATTAAATTGAATTTTGGGAAAGTGAAAACCGAAAAGTACCATCATCTTTAAGATGAACTGTGACTTCTGTCACTGAACAGTTAGGAACTTTTACCTCTCTATATTTGTTCTTATCCTGATCGTTTATCTTTACTGTTATCAATTGAATTAAATTCATGTGCGTAAAAGTGGCGATAACTTCATAACTGTTTTCGATCAACTCTCTTCCAGCCTTCTCCAAGTACTTCATTCCACCCTCAAGTGCATCATAGAAATTAGCACCAGGTGGAGAAGAATCCCAGTTATCTCTTCTAAATGCCAAATATTCTTCTGGAAAGTCTCTTTCTATATCTGAAAATTTCTTACCTGCCCACTTTCCAAAGGAAACTTCCGAAAGAGATGGATCTATTGATATCTGAATTCCTAAAATTTCTGAAAGAGGTCTGGCAGATTGCTTAGTTCTATGAAAATCACTGGAATAAATTTTATCAATCATAAATCTATCATTTAGATATTTAGCCAGAACTTCCGATTGCTGTACCCCTTTCTCAGTTAAAGGGGAATCCACTACAGGGTCATCAAACTGATCATTAGAAAAATTTGTTACACTTTCGCAGTGCCTGATCAAGAGTATTTTGCCGATATAATCACATTTTCTCCCTTTTGTCTTTCCTTGTA
Source organism: Thermoplasmatales archaeon (assembly GCA_027316895.1). Taxonomy (GTDB): domain Archaea; phylum Thermoplasmatota; class Thermoplasmata; order Thermoplasmatales; family Thermoplasmataceae; genus Cuniculiplasma. Next base: position 752,742 of record DAHVFT010000001.1, read on the forward strand.
TATAGTCCTGTGTGTTGCCCCAAGGAGTCCTAAGGTCTCTTCCACTTATTCTCTCGATGTAATGTGGGACCCCTACAATTTTATTACTTTCAGTTGAAGAAAAATGCGTCCTAGAATAAACAGTAAGTGCTCTGATATGATTAGCTCCGAAGTTTCTCATATATCTGACACAATATTCAAGTGATTTGCTTGTATTCATCTCACCTGAAACTATTAATACCCTATCAAGGAGATCAGGATCGGTTTCTATTTTAAATTTCAAATCGTATCTAAGAAAGTCTCTTCTCTTATCTCCCACCCAGCAATGTTCCAGATCGATAACTGCATATGGTTTGTGCCCATATTTATTAGTCAATAATGATCCAACATAAGAGCCACCGCGACCCAGACCTATTATAAGTGTTGGTGAATATTCATCTTCATCTAAGGTCTTTCTCCACTTTTTTACAGTTTTCTGGATAAAACGAGTTGATATATATCTCTCTATCCTAAACCTTTCAATATAAGAATAGGCAAATATTGCAACTGGTGTGGCAACTCCAAGGATTTCATAGATATTTGTCATCCTGTTATTATAGAAATCTCGCATAAATAGATAGTGCTTTTAGAAAATGCAGATTTATTTTTAATTGCCCTTAATTTATACACCTGAATTCTGGAAAGAAATGCGGGAGAGATACAGGGAAGGCATGGTAAAAGTTGGCCGGAGTCAGGAGCCGGTGGAAGATGATCGTCGAGAATTCAAACCAACACCAATTGGAAAGAAGTGAACTATGCGATTTGACTTTTACCAAAGTCTAAATTTTCTTCCACAGGAGAAAATAATAAATTCAGGACTCCATGATAATAGTGTGCTAGAAAATTCTAACGATGCTGGGTAAATGGCATTTTACATAGAAAGGTTTTAAATTGTATTATCACTCATATTATATGCATCTCATTTACCTTGATTCAAGTGGATCCCCATTAATGAAGGAGCCTGAAGATTACGTCATTTCCGCAATAATCGTAAATGAAAGTGATTGGACTTTCGTGGATAACAAGGTTAAGTCCATAAAATTGCAATATTTCCCAAAAATCCGTGATCACCTGGTGGAATTTCATGCGAAGGATATGGAAAATAATGAAGGAATCTACAAAGGTATGCCTCATGGAGATATTTTAAAGATTTTCGACAGTATTTATAGCCTATTCTCTCAAAATGACTTTCCTGCTACCCTAATTAATGTAGTGCTTCAGAAACAAAGAATTATGAAGAAAAATCTCGATTTGGAAGTTTGGGGTCACCGTCTAATATACGAAAGACTTAACAAATACATAACTAAAAAAAACTCACTGGCATTGTCCAATCATAAGTTCATTGAGTATGGATTAATGATCGAAGACAAGGAGGGTCCTAAAAAGGATGAAAAGTTAAGAACTAAGCTCAGGGGGATGCTAACTCAAGGGACTCTTTATTCCAAACTGGAATATTTAATAGAAGACCCCTTTTTTACCGACTCGAAGTGGAGAAATCTCTCTCAACTGGTTGATTGCACGGCTTACTGTGTCAGAAGGAAATACAAATCCATTCAATCCAATGCAAAAAAACAGGTCTGGGATAATTATTTCTCTCTTATTTCAAACAAGTTAGATAAATCAGCGAGTGGAAATTTTGAAAGGTATGGAATCAAATTATTTCCCTAAAACAGAAATAAGAAAGAGAGACTAGAGGAGAACCCTCCCCATTGTCACTCCAAATGGCCATCACGGCCATAATCGCACAGTAATATGATTTCACGCAGGTATAAATATCTATCTATCTGATAAAAGTTGGTTCTTGGAGGTTTTTCTGTTGAAATTTTCTTAATTCCTAAGCAGGGAGGAGTTTATCACATTTTTGTATCTGGGTCCCTGCAGAAGTAGTGCATTAGCTGATTAAATAGTTGATTTTCCCATGCATTTATGGATCTGCGGATAGGATAAGCTATGGAAGTCAGAGATAACTCATTCAAAAAATTTAAATGTTTTTTGATTACCAGCATGAAAGTACAAAAGGCTAATGATGAAAGGTTCTATATTTGGTTGAATCATTAATTGAAGAAATAATTGTTGAAAGAGTATTAAGAAAATTTAATATATACAATCAAATTATATTTATTATGAAGTTGTTGCACATTAGAAGGGAGCACCCTTTAATTGTATCACTAGCAATTCTTATATTAAGTGCTTTCTTGCTGTGTTCGGCAGGATCCTCTTTTATTATATTTCAGGAACATAATAATTCTAACAACGGAACACATATCGCCAGAGCCATGGAATCCAATCAGCTTCCCTATGTTGTAGGATCCCAAGTGACCAACTTTGCAGATTCAATCTCCCTAAACTTCAATGCTTCCGTCTATATCTACGGTTATAGTACTTCGGGTGTGTCAAAGGTTTCCCCATTCGTGAGTGGTTCCATAGCCGTTGGAGTGGGTGCAAACGGTTACAATAATTCTGGCCTGGCAATAACAAAATTATCTCATAATTCATATGACAGATACTATTCCAGCCATTATACCATTGGAGGTGTAGGTGTTTCATATAATAGAAGCATAGGATATACGGTCTTTGATAGGATAATTACTCCTCCAGTCCAACCATCTACCTGTGTAAATTTAACCTTTAGTGTTTCAACAAAATCTCTTGTAGTTTTTGCCGCCATGAGTGGTGGTTCTTATTACATTAACCTATCTGGTATTTCCAACTTAAAAGTTCTTTCTATTCTCAATGTTTCCGGTGATACTGGGCTGGAGTTTGCATATGCCAATTTAACGGCAGGCCAATATACACTAAGAGAATTTACAACAAATGGGGACTCCGGGTCTAACACAAGAAGCGAGATCATTTCTGCCGTAGTCTTTCCTGATTCCAAGAACCAAACAAGTGTATCAGGGGTCTCAAACATCGAAGTATACGGAATTGAGGGCGGGATAGGTGCTGCTGTACTGGCGGCTGCGGCAGTATTGTTGGTTAGAAAGAGAAAATAGAACTTTTGACCATTAACTATTTAATAAAACACTCTAGTCTAGAAGGCTGGTGGTTTTAAATGTTCAAGATGCGAGAACATGGGAGCAATCAGGCGTTTCATTGGCTTTAAGATTGATAAATAATATAAGCATAAGTTCTCGGAAGATCCGATGAGATTACCTATCTAAAGCTGAAAGGAAATAATTTCAGTAAGTTCATCATCTGAATATTTTATTTTCCCACTAATAAGAAAACTTTTTAAACAAATCAGATTACTTTTCATGTATATGTCCGGTAATGTTAAACGGAAGCAGATTTTATCCATAATAGTTCTGATTTTCATGATTTTTTCATCCCTGGCAGTAATCTCAGACAGCCAGGCAATTGGTGTAAATCACTCCACAATAATCACATCTGAAAATAGAGCTACAGATCACTCTTACCAGTTGCATGTACCAGAAAGTGCACATTCATCCATGTTCGGTTTCAATTCAAGCGCATACAATGATTCAAAATATTATGATCAGAATCCAGAGATTGCAACCAATGATATACAGGTAAATTCCATAGTTTATTTCAAGGGAACATATGTCCTTGGTGGCGAAAATACAACGCAGTCTCCTCTTCTTCTCTTATACAACACGTCACACAAAAGAATGAGCATACTGTCATCAAGGGTGAGCAGTTCCATCAGGTATATCGATACCATGGCCTCGGAAGGGGATCTTGTGGCCTTTGGCGGCATGCCTTCAGGATCAAGAGGCCAGTTATTCCCAGTGGAGATCTTCAATCTTTCATCAGGTATAATCACGTCCCTGTCAACAGTATTCCCATCGTTCTCTTCGATGCCGAATATATATGCAATGTCCTTCCATGGGAAGGATCTATTCATGGGAGGATACTACCAGGAGGCTGCCCAGGATGGATATCTTACAGAATATAACATATCTTCAGGAAAGATAACCAACCTTACTTCATCCATGCCACAGGGCACAACAATGGTAAATGTTGTAAATACCTGTCATAGCACCCTCTATGTCTCTGGAAACGCCCAGAATCCAACATCATTCGTTCAGATATTCAATCTTACCAACGGTGACTCAAACATATACTCACTTCCAGATTCAGTCTACGGGATCACCTCAGGATACACAATTGATGGTTCACTTTTCCTTGGAGGGGGAGATCATGAGGGTGGGGCTCTATATGAATTCTCCAGAAACGGCATTACAAAAAATTACAGCTATGCCTTCTGTGATGTTGCCCAGATAAACGCCCTTGGAATTATGAACGGAAATCTGTTTGTGGGAGGATGGAAACTGAATTCTTCATTTGCATCCATTCTTGATCTGAGCACGGGAAGGATCGTCAAGAATATCTCCCTTGGAGGTGGATTTGCAACAATGGGTTCAAATATCTTGTCTGTTTCCTCAAATTCAACTGCTATTTTCATAGGTGGTACAGTCTCCTCACAGTTCACTAATTATTCCGGTGGTCTGCTTGCCAGTGTGTCCGATTCATACACCTATGCATCCACGTGCCAGTATTTACAGAAATCATATACCCAGTACAGTTACGACAACCCGTTGAACCAGCAGTTCTATGTGTGTGCAGAACAGAACATAGTGCTTCCCGGTACAAACCTCACAATTACAGGTCATGATCTGCCTGCTGATACGGAATACAACCTTAATTTTCTTGACATGAACAGAACAGTGAAAACAGGCGGAAACGGCCAGTTCTCTTACAGATACAAACTGAATGATACGCAAAAACCAGGAGACTACCTCATAACATTGCAGAACTCCTCTGAGAAATATTACAACTATTTTGCAGTTGCCTGCAGATTTGACAGGATGATACATGGTGCCATGTACCCGGAAGCATCAAGGTACATACCGTACTCAAACCTGAAATACGGTTCTGTTGTGATGGATGGAAACTACCTGGAGTTCTTCAGGATCGCAAACGGCACATTTCCATATACATCACTTGACTACGAGGTGGAGTGGAACCAGATACTCTACCAGAATCTCACGTCTAAGGGATGGACAGTGGCACCGCTGAACCAGATCAATTATGCCTCCCAGTATTCGATCAACCCACTGAATGATCAGTACAGTCCGTGGACAGACTATGGCATATCGAAAGTAACGCAGTCAGGGCAGTTCACCAATTTCAACACACAGGATTCATATTTCTACATGTCTGGAAATACCATGATTGTATGGATTCCGTACAGTGACGTGAATGAATCCAAATTCTACTGGTCCATGGATACAGATTACGTTCAGAACAGCCCCGTATACAATCCTGCATACAGGGTGGAGATTGGACAGGATGGGATTTCACTGTTCAATTCAACAGTTGCACCAACGCCTGTGAACCAGAGCGTTTTGAGCAACGTACACTTCTATGAGAAGAACCTGCCATCGGACCAGGAATGGGATGCCCGTATCCTGAACACCGGAGAAAATGGAAGCAATATCATTGACAACATATGCGGCACAGGAAAGGAAATATCACTTTCATTGAAGAATGGTACATACAAGTACGTAATCTCATCACAGGATTCCATATATACCACATCCAATGCAACCGGATTGCTTCATGTAAATGGAAATGCAATGGTAAGATCAACATTCAAAATTTCACCGGAATCAACCTATTACCAGGTATATACACCTGTGAACGGTACAGGTGAAAGAAAGTTCACCATAGATTCAACACAATCGAAGGAGGCAATCAGTTTTGGCGTAATGAATTCAACGTTGAATGTGAAGATATACTTAGGATCAGGGATGATTTACAATGGCAATATTACGGGCACGCCATACACACTCATTTCCATGGGAAGGACAGACGCATACGGTTTTAAAAACTTCATGGGAAACGGTGAGCCGATTACAATATACGCAAACAATACGGGAACTCACAAAGGATACATAGCCTTCAGCCTGTGGGATTATTACATAGACAGTTACACGGCATCCATGATCACTGTTCCCCCGCAGTTCAGCGAGAATCTCAACGGGAACAACTTCCAGGGCCAGTATAACAACACAGGCCTTTCATTCACACTGAAGGCACCATATTACAAATATCCCATAGCACTGGCATTCTGGATTGGGGAAGGTTACAGCAATCCGGTTACAGGAAAGAACTGGTGGGCTCAGATCGGTTTCAACAACTGGCTCTACGGTATGAATGATGTTTCATATGCAGGATGGGGAGCATTCTCAAATATATTCGGGTCACCAGGTGGTACAGATGGAAACTACCCCATGGTACCAAATGAAACATATACCATAACAATGGAACTGGTCCATAATACAACATGGGGCTTTTTCATCAACGGTCATCCCATAATTGAACCAGGGCTTGACGGTTACCTGAATACCACAAGTAGCTATGCAAATGGCGGTGTTACGATGGGATTTGAAGTATTAACAGAAGCTAGATCGGGATATGAGAATACAACATCTCTCCTCCCAGATCCTGTAAAGGCTATCGTTGCACAGAGTGTGAGAGTGCAAGGAAAGTGGATACAAGTTTCAAATTTCTCCTTTAATAACATAGGGGAAGACTGGTATAATGATGGTGGAACAAGCTCCCCGGGCATGGATCTGTGGTCCACAGAAGGACACATGGAGAATTCGTCCATACCAAACGGTACCCTTGTGTTCAGTAATGGGAAGTCTCCATTATTTGACATACCGGTTACACAGCAATACGCAGCTGCATATCCTCTCTATGGGAAATACAGTTATCCTTATGAGAACCTGAACCTGTCACTGTGTTATGCCAGTGCAAAGCTTCTTTCAAACGATACAATACTCCTGAAGATAAGAAAGAATGATACGCTTACAAGTATCATATCAATGGACAGTTCAGGAACTCTTCTGGGCTTCAAAAACCTTGTACTCAACAATGGCACATATTACATACCAAACAGACTTCCTTATGGCAGGATTGCCGTTATAACAACACTGGAGAGTAATGCAAGATCACTATCCTATGGAAATAAGATGGAGGAGATTGAATTACGTTCTTCGAGCAGCTTCACCTCAGCCATTACCTACTTGGAGAAAAACCTGCCAGATCATTTGGCGTGGTACGTTAATTTAAGCAGTGGATTCTATTCTGGTCCCATTTACTCAATGGACTACACCTTCGAACTTCCCAACGGAAGTTACAACTTTTCCATACAATCCAGCGTTAAATCATTCATGCCCATTCCAGAAAGGGGAACAGTAACTGTGAATGGTAGTCCGTATACAGAAACCATCACCTTTGAGGAGATAGGATACAACCTATATTTCAATGAGACCGGCCTCCCTGATGAATTCCAATGGTATGTGAATCTTACAGATGGATACTATTCCGGACCCATACATAACCAGTCATTTTCATTCCACCTGATCAATGGTTCATATACATATGAAATCGGCGTTAATACTGTTACATACAGATCTGATATTGAATCCGGAACCTTAGATGTAAAAGGAAAATCAAGGGCCATACAGCTTTATTTCACTGAGAATAAATATACCATTTCGTTCATATCAGGAGGAATGCCTGCAGGCAGTGGATGGAATATGAGCTTTAATGGTTCAATGGAGCATGCAGTAAATAGAATCATTACTTTCAACGAGTTTCCAGGCAGTTACAGTTACAGGATATTCAATCTCTCAGCATATTATGTGAACGATTATTCTGGGACAGTTAACCTGATCGACAGGAACAAATCTGTTAATGTGTCATTCCTTCCCTATGCATACCTTGACATAAAAGCTGAACCTGAAGCTTTCACTGTTCTATTCAATGGTAAGCAGATATCTGTAAATACTTCCATTTCAATGAAACTGGTAGGTGGCAATTATACCATATCCATAATGTCAAGCGGCTACATCTCGCAGAATATGACTCTAAACATCAGCTCTGGACCATGTACAGCTACTTGTGGATCTACAAAAGGTGAAATCTAATACAACACTCTCCCAAATAGGCATCTATGCCATTATAGGTGGTATAGGTGCCATGATTGGCATAATATGGGGTGCAGTTGTCTTCAGGAAGAAGTGAGGTGGTAGTGAATGCTTCAAAGTGATAAGATACTTCTCTGTAAGCTGATTCCAGTCCATGTATTTCCTATTCACTTCCAGTTATCTAACACTATTGTGTATTCGTACCTAAGTCACATTTGAGATCAAAGTTACTAAGTCTCAGTTCTATTAACCACTTTTTGATTTATAGTCCTCTTCAGTAGACACCTAAACTGCAAATACTTTCAATAATCCTATGGCAGGATATTTGAGAGACAATGATCTTTGCAACATTGTATATGCTAGTATTTAATTTTTTTGTTCTAAAGAGTCAACGTATAGTCTTGTAATTTTCCTAGAAAATGGTAATCATCCAGTAATGACACTTAAACTGGAAACTGCGTTCTCAAGAGTTGAAAATTGAACTTTAGTTTTTCAATGATGAAGCCATAGATTGGAAAGATTAAATACATGTAACCGTGTATACATTTACATGGTTAAAACAAAGATAACTGTTACCGTGGACAGGCAGGTAGTGGACAATGCAAAACTTGCTTTGTTAAAGGAAAGAAGAACACTCAGTGACTTCATTGAAAATTCCCTCAGATCCTTATCAGTTTCGGAGTTCCTGAACAATATATGCACGGAATTAAACCTAGATTGCGGATACACAAGCAGTGAGGACGTAGAAAGAATGAGACCAGACCTGACAGGAAAAATATACTCAGAGAATATTCTAAGAGAAATCCGTAATGAAAGAAATTCGCGCCTATCTTTATGCCAGCATCCTTATAAAGAGGTACGTAAAGGAAGAAAACAGTGACAATGCAGACAACTACATTCATCAGGCTCATCGTGGGGAATCTGTTATCTGCATTTTCGAGATCAACCTTGGAGAGGCGGCGGTTGTTGTTGACAAGTATTCCAGGACAATAGGTATTGATGCTAAGTCCAGGATACAAACAATGCTATAAGAACTGAAAGATCTTCCTCTATTGAATTTCACTCTGTCAGCAGTAGAATCATTAAGAAAGCAATTAAAATAGTTCTTGAACAACACATCTGTATAATAGACGCGATCCAGCTGGAAACTTCCGCTGAGGCTGGAAGCACAGTATTCTGTTCTGCCGACATGGAACTCAATGCAATAGCTAGGAAGCTTGGCATTGCCACGGCTCTGTAATTACTGCATACTCATTTGTTAGCATAAGAACAAAAAGGAATGGCTGCAACAAATTCTATAAAAAATTCAAAAAAAGCTAAAACTTTAAGTGGGAATCTTCACGGATTATGGTGAATAAGAATAGTTAAATTCAGGCTATGGCGTTTGATGAGGAACATAAAACAGCAACACTCATGGCAATCCTAAAAATAATGATGTAAAAAAATAGTTTTAGAGTTCTTTTATGAAATCCTTGACATTCCTGACTTTTCCTTTTTTTATGTCAATCGCACTTCTTTTTATTTGTTTCATTACATATTCATTTTCAAGAGTTTCAACTGTAGCTACAAGACTTTCCATGTCAGATTTTGGAATGCTTACAAGTCTAGATTGCTTAGTAGCAGTCATATTGTTACTTTATACTTTCCCATTTTAATATCTTTTAGTATGATACTAGTTAAGATCTGTACAATACAGTGGGCATAATAGGGCTTTGCTGGGCTCTTTCCTTTTATATGGAAAGAAATGGGGGTCGCTTTAATACGTAAAAATTTAAGATGAAATTGTCAGTCAATGTACAAGGAGAATGTATTAATATCAATCTCTCCCCTTTATTTCCCCTATAAAGATGCAATGCAGCCAGGCTTGACGATGTAATCAAAGCCATGATTCCAAGGATCGTTGAAGATAATGTCCGGGAATTCCTCTCCATCAAGTATGGATTGATGGAAACTATTATTGAAGATAGCGACTATGATGTTGACGGGTATCTTTTGCATTACAAGAATCCCGAAATAGCTTTGGAAGTTAAGTGGAGAAACAGTATTCAGGATATTAGTGAAATAGAATCAAAACTTATGGGCATAGATGCAAAGAGACATCTGCTTTTTGTTCAGGACAGGACTAATCTGTCGTCAGACAGGATAACCATAACGGATGTAAATGACCTCTAAACATATAATCAGGCGAGAAGGAATATAGAATTTGTTTGCGGAGTTTGCAATCATGTATATTTTACTGAGAATGCCAAGAGTGAAATAATGAATGATCCCACAAGATAAGAGAATTTTGAACAGTTTATTGAACAAGGAGCAAAGTAGAATTCCAAAGAATATTCTCGTACTGAAGGACTGAATTGAAGGAGATAACGTAAGAATAAATACCATAAAAATAAGAATCTGAAAGGAAAGAATATCAATGGACGGCACTCCTTTTAGACTAACTAAATGTTGCAGTAATGTAGTGGAACTGATATATCAATACCTATATATAGACAGTAGCAATAACATGTTGAGGTAAATAAAATGGAACAAATGAATAAACATGGTTGTGGATGCGGGTCTGGAAAACATGGAATGAAAGGGCACATGCAGGAAAGAATGGATTCCGAAGATCTTGAGGATTATAAGGATCAGCTTGAGGCAAAAATTAGTGTTCTTCAGAAGAAGCTCCAGCGTTTGAATGCAGCACAAAAGGAAACAGCAGACAAGGAGTGAACTTCAAATAGTTCATTCCATATTTTTTAATTTAAATTAGTAAATTTTATAAAGATATTTTACGACAGAAAAAGTAAATAAAAACAATGGGGATGAGGTTTAGTGATAGAAAAAAATTGCATGTGTCGTTGTGGCCCATTCAAAATAAGCCTGATCCCACCAGGTATGCTTAAACCACTTATATTGAGAATCCTCCAGGGAAAACCCATGCACGGTTACGAGATAATGAAGGAGATTTCCATGAGGACAGATGGACTCTGGAGGCCAACAGCAGGTTCAATCTATCCGGCCCTGAGCTCCCTTGATGAGGAGGGATATATAGAGAGGAAGGAAATGAACCAGGGAAACAGGATAAGGCAGGTATACATGATCACAGACAGCGGAAGGGAGGCAATGAAAGATGTTGACATACTGTCATCTGACTGGATTGAAGGACTGAAGAAGCTCAGCAGGTTGTGGTAGAATATTTGAAATTCAACTAAAAGAGGCTTATGAAATTTGACTTCAACGCTGATTCATCATTCTATATATTGAGAATCAGTTGATTTTTGAAATTTTGAATAAGAATAGGGCTTGAGACGGTATTTTCCTTCAGTTTACAGTTTAAAATCCATTGACTATTAAGTCCTTGATCCTCAATCTATATGAATTTAAAAAGATAACATGATCTCCCTGTTGTACTTCAACGAAAAATCGAGGCTTATATCATCCCTTCCTGTCTCTTCCATTGTCTGGAAGAATGATCTGTATGCCTGATCCATCTGGGAATATGGAAGCAGTGTGATAACCTTTAACTCATTACCTTCCACTCTCATGAACTGCCTGAATCTTATCACCGGTATTTCCATCATCCTGTTCCTCCATTCTGTGAGTATAGGGTCTTCAAAATTCACGGAATATATACCACTGTTACCATCGATCTCGACAAGTGTTTTATCGTCCACTCTTGAACCGGTATATATGACTGCCTTAAGTCCATGGTCTAAGTGGATATTATTCGCACTCTCGCTGATATAACCCTCCTTGAGAAAATGTTCACTGAAATCTTTATTGTCATCAACAGGCATGGATATCTGGATCATACCAAGAGTGAAAACTTCTTGCATTCTGTCCAGTATGCTAAGCAATCCTGGTGAAGGGCCTATGCTTTCGATCTGGCCTTCTTCGCCGTCAGTGTATTTTGAAAGGATGCATGAAATTCTGTTCTTTACAGAATGATGATACCTGAAGTAAAATGCCAGCAGCCCATCCTTAAGGTTGATCCTGTTCACCACAACAGATGGCACATTTATAAGATCGTTGATGTGTCTCCACTTATCTACATGGTTTATCCTTGATTTTATAACATAATGAGACCCTATGTTCTTTGCATCATACCTCTTCAGGAATATCCTGTTCTTCTGTGGTTCGCCAAAAGACCCTGGAAAATTGATATATAGGAATTTCTTTCCTTCCTCATCGGATATTGTTACGGGTATTCTTGCATTGACCTCTCTGGATGCCTGGAAAATTTCATTGTCCTGCTTCATTGTCAAAACCATTCTCCTGTCTAGTACCCTGTCAATGTCGCCAAAATCCATAGAATACTATTTTGAAATAGATTAAATAATTATCTGTTCGGGAATAATACGTAATTAGAACCTGACAATCAATGACTTTAATAATGCACTTTATTATTTACGACTATGATTGTAGTGCAGAACCATATTCCGGTTAACGAGAATTTCAGGGAGGAGTTTGAACAGAGATTCAGCAAGAGAAACAAGGACGCTGATAACTTTCCAGGCTTTGTATGAAATGACATATTGCGACCAAATGAGGGCAATAAATTTGTTGTCATGACTTTCTGTAGGGGTATAGACGATTTTCACGCTTGGCATGAAGTAGGCACTGTCGGTGAAGCAGGAAGCTCCGGTGCTTTAGCATGGAGAGGATGTCAGATACAACTATTTTATGGTAGATCCTGATTGATCGACATTACATGATAAAAGCAGTATCAGAACGACAACTTACAGATCAATTAATGGAAGGAATACGGCTACACAGATGGCATGGAAGTATATTTTGTCCTCAGTTCTGCTTCCATAGTTATTGAATTAATCAATGTAAAATCTGCAGGCTCTGAGAATGATATAAGGGATATAGAGAGGAAATCTCTTATGAAAGCTTCAAAACAGTTGAACCGCCGTAAGATAACGATCATAACATGAGACTAGTGGAAGGAAGGGGATATAAATTATATTCCACTCTGTTACTGGTTGCTGAACACTAACGATTCAGACTCGACTTGATTTCAGGGTTTTTTAAAATGGCGGATATTATTCAACTGCCTTTTCCTATCGAACTGCTCTTTCTTTCACATTATGGAGCAGATTGAGATCATCTCTTAAAACAACCCCATCCTTAAGTGCATCCATTATGAATTTGTCATTCTTCACTTTCATCCTGTTCACCTCTTCTGGTGTTAACAGGATCGTTTCATAACCTGGGGGAAAATCAATGTTCTTGAGTCTTTCAAGAATAGTTCCCCTGAACTGACCAATAATTAGAATATCTACATCACTCCAAAGATTGAAGTCACCCCTTGCGTATGAACCTATAAGGAGAACTGAGCAATTGAACTTAAGGGTATTAGCATATATGCCTGAATCCCTTATCACATCATTCCTTTTGGTTATCCTTCCTTCAATGATTTCCACTTCGCTTCAACCTCATTAATTATTCTTTCAGTGCATTCTATTGCTTCACTCGCGTCTTCCAGCGTATAATAATCTTCTGGAGTGCCCTCAGACCAAACATCAGTATATCTTGTTGGAATGTAATATTTATCTATCTTTTTGGCTAAATCTACAATTTCCTTACTAAAATGTAGATCAACCAGAAGGAGAGAAATAGAGTGGCCGAAAGAACCTTTACCGATCCCACGCAAATAGGCCTTAACTGCATACTCTGCAGCCTGCTGGGCTTTAAAGCATGCCCAGTTGTAGAACTTTGATGATTTGTCGTTTATTGCAGATCTAAGAGTTGTTTGTGCATTCTTCATCCATCTGTTGTACTCTTCCTCATCAAGATAACTGGTCATTTCATCAAATGAGTATCACGCAATATATTAATGTTGCCTGTAGATAATCTTAATATCCTTTCCCATATGGCCAAAACGCCATTTCGGGAAAATATCATGGGGAAAGTATCCTGTACAGGATTGCAAGCACAGCAATGCTGAAAAGATTGATTATAAACAGGGGGATGGAAAGAGCAAGACCATATTTTAAGGAGAATCCGTAGTAGACATAAATGGAAACCATCTCCTGTACAAGTATAAGCAACCCTAGAGCTATCACAGGCCTGTATACTCTTACATTGTTCTTCCTCATCTCAGAGGAAAACGTGTAAATTATGATCATTGATATTATCAGTTCTACTGAAAGAACTGTTATGTTAAGGTCCCACATTATTTCAGTCATATCCAATTCCCTTCCTTTTCAACATTTCAACTATTTCTCCAAATCCATGCTCAATAACTGCTGAAGGAAAGTATATCCTGCCATAACCCTCTCCCTCCTCAATTATGAAGTCGTTCTCAAGCAATATTTCCACGTGATGTTCAATCGTACGGTAGTTCACATTCAATGTCCTTGCAAGACTGTTCTTATTTTGAGGTTTTTCCATTATATTACTAAGTATTCTCATCCTCATTGGTCCTCCCCTGGTCGCTCCAAGAACATACCATACAAGCCTCTCAGTTTCCCTGTCCAAGTACTACACTACCTTGAACCCATGAAAACAGGAATAAAAAGGTTTTAGATTTCAAACCTTGTTTATGGGACCTGTTGCCGTATTATCAAAGTTCTCATATACAATCTCATAGTTGAATGTTCCAGTATGGAAATCGAATCCCATGTTGTAGTATTCAATTCCATATGTGACATTGATGTACATGAACTTTGAAAGATTTGAACTGCTCTGGACGATGAACTGCACAGTTGCATTTACAGTTGCAGTGCTGCCATGGATGCTAATCACTGGCGGTGCCTCACTGTAAAACCATACTGCATTCCAAAGACCAAAGAACTTGTTCCATGTGCTGGTTATGGATGTTGTTCCTGCGTAATTTCCCTTCAATGGACCACTTGCCCAGTGCAGTGTTGCATTGGATGCATACTGTTGCATGACTGATGTGGTGTTTTCAATTGCGATGTTGTTCCAGTGGCTGAATGCAAGTGAGCTGATCTGATTCTCCTGTGAACTCCTCTCTGTGGATGTCACAAATCCTGAACCAGTGATCTTCCAGATTTCCTTCTGGATCATTGCACCGGAAGCAGATGCAGTAGCTGATGTATAGGCAGTTACACCGGTACTAGAGGATGATGAAACCTTTTCGAGACTGTATTCCAGTGTGTAACTCACATTAATGTACTGTGCCTGGTTCTCAGCGTTTACGGGTGTGAGGACAAACTGGTTTTCAGATGTTACCGTTGCGTAATTACCGCTAATGGAGACTACCGGTGGACTGACTGTATAAAACCAAACTGCACTCCAGAGGCCGAAGAACTTGTTCCATGTTGCCGTTATATTTCCCACATTATGATATGTGCCTGTAAGGGGACCACCGATCCACTGAAGTGTGGCATTAGTTGCATACTGGCTGCTGAGCAGTGTTGAATTTTCTATGGATATGTCATCCCAGTGGGAGAAGGCATCGCCAAGGACTGCTGATTGCTGTGTGCTGGAACTTACCTGTGGATGGGCTGCAAGATCTGAGTATGTATAAGCAAATGCGCCTGCAAACCCGATCATCAGGACCCCAAGAACAACTGCGATTAACTTTGTTGAATTCATTTAGATCAATCAAGCATGTAGTGTGTATTAAAGTCAATTTTTCAAGATCAGATGCAAATTTTATGCAAATCTATTGCAGGTGAGCAAATACATTCGAATAATTCATCGCTGTGAAGAATTCATGTGTATTTAACAGAATGTCCATTAACTGTTACGAGAAAGAAAACTTGCAGAATCCTTTCCATGGTTGCCATGAGAGCTGTTAAAGCCGCCATTGAGATTCAGGATACTTTAGTTTTATGTCATAATTTCTGTTTCCAGGGATAGAATTGAACGGAATTTGATTTATTTTCAGTGTTGTTGAAATCTCTTTTACAACTTACAGACATCATTGGAATATTCCTAAAGCTTAAAAGCAATCTAATGTTACAAGGACAATGATTCAAAACAGGGAGAGTTTCAGGGAAACACTGAGAAGTGTACCTCTCATATTCACTGTGGTACCCTTGAGGGATAGTAAGACTGGAGATCCAGAACATGATAACAGGATCGTGAAGAATATTGAATCCCGTATCATGGAAATTTCTCACACACTCTCAGATTTTCCTAAATTAACGGCTGTTAATGTTCCCGAACTGGTTGAGGAAAATCATGAGGGAAAGCCCAGGTATAACAGCATATATACGAGGAAGCTTGCGAAGGGCATTGCAGATGGAATAGGAAGAGAGGCGATCATCAACAAGGTCGTAGCCCATATGGAATCCTACGATGAGTTTGCTAACTGGATAATAGAAACTGAATCACAGGGCATAAGGAATATTGTTCTTGTGGGAGGAAATACAAGGCATCATCGGTATACCGGTCCAAATGTATCTGAGGCAAACCTCATTGCAAGACATTTGATGAAAATTAAGGAATTAGATGATCTTACAATCGGGAACATATGCCTTCCTGAGAGAAGTGGGGAGGCAAGGAGGATGTTGTACAAGACCATATCCGGGGCAGATTTCTTTACAACACAGATGTTGTTTGAAAGTGATCACATAACACATCTCCTGAAGGAATACAGTGAATTATGCAAAAAGGCAGAAGTCAGTCCTGCAACAGTGATCCTGAGTTTTGCACCACTAAAGAGTGTTGCTGACCTGAATTTACTTGATTTCCTGGGTGTAGACCTTCCAGACGAGACCAAGGATTACATTCTTGAGAATGAGCAGGTTTCCAGGGTTTACAAAAGGTCTATAAAGAATGCTCTGGACGTTCTGCAGGTTATAGTGAAGGACAGAAAGGAAAATTATCCTGAAATAAGCATTGGGATAAACGTGGAGCAGTTAACAAAGTCAAATATGCCATATTCTATCGAGATGCTCAGAGAATTCCACAGTATGATTGAAAAGAAATAAAATTATTGGGATTTAAAAAACATTTTTCTGTATTTTAGTTGTAAAAAATTATGGTACTGTCTTCTTCCTGAGTGTCAGCATTACACCTGCACCCACTGCAAGACCAGCTATTGCTGCAACGGCTATGCCCACGTACGTTAATGTTGGAGATACACCTGGTTTTGCGTAATTTACAGTTACACTGTAATTACCGAATACCGGGAAGTTTCCTGATCTAACAGATGAGATATATCCTGTTTCATTGCTTACCTTGTACGTAAGGTTTGAACCTATGGGCATGGTGAGTGTTATTGACGATTTTCCATTGCTTGAGTACACATGTCCGTTGACCGTTACTGTCCAGTTTGTTCCTGAAGAAAGACCGTTCTCGTTGAATATTACTGTATAGGTCACGCCCTTGAACGAAACTGTCTGGGTCATGTTTGAACTGACAACTACTGTTCCGGTTGTTGATACCGGTGAATAGTGGCCGTTAGAGTCTGATACTGTGTATGTGTAGGTGCCCTTTGGAATGTTTACGAATGTGAGTGTGTTTCCATAGCTGGACATTGTCATATGATCCATGGTCACGTTCCATTCAACACCAGCCGGTAATCCGCTACTCATAAATGTCACGGAGTACTGGGGCAATTTGCTGAATGTGAGAAGTTCATTGACTGAAGATGATACAACATTTACAGAACCTGACAAAGAGCCATAGCCATAAGAATCAGCACTGTATGTGTATGTTCCAGGTGACAGAAGTACATCAATGTATGAGGCATTTGTTGAATACGTTGTTCCGTTTATATCCACACTCCATGTTGTTCCTTTTGGCAATCCTGATTCTGTGAAGTTGACAGAGTATAGGTACTGGTTACTGGTCTGCGTTGACACATCTCCATATTTTATGATTGAACTGGTTGCAGGTGAATTTATGCTTATGAACTTATTATGTCCGATTACATTCACACCACCGTAAATGATCAGGGAACTACCAGCTCCATACTGATTTCCCAGAAGATTAACATGCTTGGATTCGAATGTATTGCCCTGAACGTTGTTTATTCCATATTGCACAATGAGGTTGGCTGAAGAATCTCCTCCTATAGTACTGAACGTTGAGCCTGTAACCGTATTGATACCATCAAGGAAAGTAACACTGTTAATATTTACATAAAATGAGTTCAACAGTGTTTCAAGATTATTCTGGAAATTGTTTACAGTAAATATTACTCCTGATAAAACATTCGTACCATCGTATGTCCAGATGAATGTTGGAACGTCATAACCGAGACCTGTGCTGGTTGGTATACTCTGGATTGCACTGTTGGAGAAAGTATTGTTTGAATATAATGATTCGAATTCAACACCGCTTAACATTGATCCAGAAACCGAGAAATTACCAAATACTGATACTGCCTCAAAAAAGCATATCTGAGAGGCGCTGATCATGGAATTGCTGTTCAACGAAATAACAAACAATCCTAAACCAGAGATCCCTTCAATATCATTTAAGCCCTGCATAGACAGAATTTCACTATCAAATAAGTTTACTGAATTTAGATCTAACATGGAACTCTGTGTTTCTATTTGTGTGTAGTTTACATAAGAACCAGTAAATGAAAATGATGAATTCACTGTATCCACTGTCATATCTATATATTGACCACCTACACTGCTTGATGTGGAATTATACGCAGTTATCATGTTGTCTGCTTGGTTGTCATTCAGTGAATTGATCGAAGAAAAGAAGTAGATATACTGACTCTGGACTGCAATGTTATCTGTATTCGTGATTTTTGAATCAAAAGCAAACACCAAGTTATATTCCATTATATCTCCACGCAGATTTAAGGTTGCACCATCCTCAGTAACTAAGAGAGTGCCCACTATCCTGCTGTTGACCAAATTTGCAGTTCCGTTTACTTCGAACAAAAGACCGCCTCCTATCTGATCATTTGCAAAAATAACACTTCCACAATATAAATAAACACTGCTTCCTGAATATGTTAATTCACTGTTAGATACGGTGATATCTGTAGAATTCACAGCTGCAATCGGGTAGGATGTGTCGAAGGTGGTTTGAGTTATGAAGTCGTTGGAAGAATCCCAGAAAGTTATTTCTCCTGCGACGAAACCGAAAATACCGGGGAATAAGTACCCGCTTATCTGCATTCCGATCATGGAATAGTTCTGGACCTTGTAGAAGGCAAGTGGCATTGTATCGCAGGTCACAAAGGCAGTATTATAGCTCAAGTCAGTAAAAGGTTGGTACCCTTCGAATGAGCTCACATACATGGAGGTTCTGCTTAGGAAAACAGCCATAAACACAGGGAAACCGAAATCGTTTACCTGACCAAATACAGGATCAACGAAATTCTGCTCTGCGAGTATATAAGGTTCACTTGCTGATCCCTGACCATGTACGGATATATTCGCCATCTGTTCATTGTTGAATGCATACAATGGCGTATACCCACCATATGTCTCATTGAACATCAGTTTCATAGTGCTCATCTTGACGGTGTTGCTGGAAGAACCGGAGATGTCCTGCATATACATTGGTGCATAGTTGGAAAGAAGAACCTGCATGCTGTATGTTCCAGGGGTCAGGAACAGCATGAACTTTCCATTCTGCTGCACTGGTGCCCACTGAGCAGTCAGGTTATTTACCCTTGTTCCAAGATTTACAAAGAGAAAGGCGTTTGAAGGCTCAATCTGTCCTGTTATCTTCAGATCACCCATCTTTGATGATGATTGTATTCCCCACATTCCCTGAAGTATGCTTGGTCCTGTGTTGATTTTTGCAACATCATTAGAATTCCAGTATATTGATTCACCCGATGATGTTTCCCCCGTATCAGTTCCATAATCATACGCACTTGGAACGTTCATGTAACCGCTAGTTGTTGAATTATAATATTTCAGTGTCATGTTTGCATTGATGTTGTAAAGAGTTGTTGTACTTCCTCCACCAGGTCCACCTATCATTATTTCTGCATCATAAAGAAGGTATCCTGTTGGTGTGACATGTGTACCACTTATGAGGAAATTAGCCTGTGGAGTCTTGAATGTGGTTGGGGGGTTATATGTGGAATTGAATATTACCAGGTCGTATGTACCGTGTACTGAGAGCTGTGGAACGGAATAGTTGAAATAAACTGCATTCCTGTTGTCAATGAGAGTTGAGTTTACATAAAGATGGACTGTGAATGGTGTTTTAACAGCAAAACTTGGTCCGTACGCAATATGCACACCAGGATATGGTATCACTCTTCCAGTTGACTGATATATTGCATTGGAGGTGAGAAAAACCTGACTGCTTGAAAAATTCCAGAGATTGTCTTCGAACTGTATGGTGTGATGACTGGAGGAGTAAAGCAATACATTCTGCGTCCAGAAAGAATAGGTTGGGCTTCCAAATAATGTAACGTTGTTCAGAACTGTGTTAAGCTGTATAGTTATGTTGCTCGGATCGTCATTTAAAGCATACAGAGCAGTCAAGTTACTTATGGATACGGTACCCTCAAAACTGTTCGTAGATAGCTGGTATGGGGTAAGAATTCCGCTCACATTCTTGAGGCCAAAATCTCCTATACCCATTGGTGCAGGTGCTGTAATGTATTTTGGTGATACATGACCATCAACCATTTTGTAATCTTGAGCTGCCTTGTAGTTTGGCAGGAAAAGACTATTTTTCAGATTACTTGATGCATTAGTACCGAGAGATGAGTCAGGAATGCCTACTGCACTTTGATTTGAACCACTTACCTTCGAGCTGGCAGTGCTATTCAAGCTATTTTCAAAGCTATGAAACTGCGAAATAGCACTTGCGTTTTGACCTCCTGACGAGGTAAATTGTGTACCAATAGCTCCTGTGCTATTATTGCTTGCTGCATTCTGAACAGCAGGAGTACTTCCAACAACTGCCATCGAGAAACCTATTACAGACATCATGGCTATGGATATTACTATCAATTTTTTTAAGTCCATGAAAATAATAAGAGTTATCCGTATATAAACGTAATGTAGTGTTATAGTAACAAGTAGATTAATATGATTCACAAAGTAAATATATATAAACAATTCTATGTTAAATAAATGCAATGAAACCAAGGATTTATTGTGATTCCTCAACCTGGTATTATTCACAGATTTTTACTTCTGGTTTCCAAGAACCAGAAAGCTAATCAGCTTCTTTATGGAATTCAACCTGTCTGGAAACATGGACAGAATGAATTCCCTCTCTTCCCTTGAGAACACCCTTAATCTTGATGCTAGTCCAAGATAAATTATTCCCCCCAGAAGAATAAGTGAGGGAAGAACAAACAGAGAGTAGCCAAACCTTTCCACCATGAAATGAAGTGCCATATACACTATCAGGAACATGACTATGGATGATGCCCAGATCTTCATGGTACCGGATATGTTGTATTGAACCAGATCCTCTTTCCTTGCTAGTCTATAAAGAATGATGAAAGAAACAACATATACGGATGAAAAACCGAGGGCTGCCCCAATCAATCCAAAAAAGGGTATAAGCAGGAACGAGAAGATCACATTGGCTACAAGAGATCCAAGACTTGAGTACAGGAAGAATGACGTCTTCCTTACGGATGAGATTGCCTGGATCAAAAGGTTCTGTGATATGAACAGTGTTGGCACCAGCATCACAACTATCAACGCATACTGTCCTGAAACGTATGCAGGACCTGCAATATAATAAAGTACAATGGGGGAAAGAGCCGCGATGCCAAGAGCTACGGGTGTATAGAAATATGTAAGCAACAGTGATGAGGCTCCCACATTGCTCTTTATGAATGATCTCTGATCATTGCCAAAGAATTCCGAGAACTTTGGAAGTGTTATGTTATTGAACGGAATTGCAATGAAGCTGATACCTGAGAAAATCAACAGTGTAAAGTTATAAATTCCGAGGTAATAAGTATTAAGAAGATAAGCAACAACGAACCTGTCTGTGTATGATGCGCCGTACCCTATAATTGATGAAAGTAGTACAGGTATGGCATAGACGAATATGGATCTGCTGCCTACAGTACGATGATGCCTCTTCATGTATCCTCTGGCCAGTATTGTTAAAAGGTAGACAAAATCAATTAATATGCCGAGAGCAAGACCTAGAATCCACCCGTATATTATGTCGATAAGTGATCGGTCTATGAATGCAAGTGTAAGCGCTCCGAAATAATAAATTACCCAGATGATCACGGATATAACTGCAGATATCTTGAATTTCTCGAACCCAATTATGGCTCCGTTAAGGATGGAAAATATGATATTGCCAAATAGTACGATGGATAGTAGCTTGATGTAGAATGTATATGAAGTTGCATGGAAGAAGATTATTGATATATATCCTGAAAAGGCGTATACTACGAGTAATCCAGCAAGTGCAAGCAATACTCCAAGCACAAGGATCCTGAATAATGTCTTTCCCGGGGAGTATACCTTGGAATTAAGGTTGGATGAAATGAAATGTGTTATTGCGCTACTCAGACCGACTGTGAACACTATGCCGAAAAGACCTACTATGGCAATGAATAATGCAATAACACCTAGATCAGATGGTGGAAAGATCCTTGCTGCGAATATATAGAACAGTGATCCGGAAACTACCTGGACTCCATTACCGAGAAACTGGTAAATCGCGCTTATTCCAACATACTCCTTCTCGGCACCTAATTCCATTCTTCCCTGAATTCCTCCATAAATAATTAAGTTTTATTCAAATCTGGCTTTTGGGATGTACAGAAACAATCAAATTTTTAGCATGCGATAGAAGGACTAAAGGATATAATTCTCATAGTTCTTCACGTAGTGTTCGACAGTTTGCCTCAGGGCATCATCGAAGTTGAATTCAGGTTTCCATCCCAGTTTCCTTATGCTGCTCGCGTCTATTGCATACCTTTTATCATGGCCTGGCCTGTCCTCAACATGCCTGATCATGTCACTTCCCTTTTTCATGAGCTTAATAATTTCCCTGACCACTTCAATGTTTGAATGTTCACCATCTGAGCCGATAAGATATGTTTTTCCCATCATGCCCTTATCCAGTATGAGATCAATTCCGTTGCAGTGATCTGTTACATATATCCAGTCCCTGATCTGTTTCCCATCACCGTATATTGGAACCCTTTCGTTGTTCATGAGATTAAGTATGGTCTTGGGAATGAGTTTCTCCCTGTGCTGATGGGGGCCAAAATTGTTGCTGCAGTTGCTTATTGTTGCTTTCAGGCCATAAGTATTACAGTAGCTCCTTACAAGCATGTCGGCCGATGCTTTTGTTGCAGAATACGGATTCTTGGGATTGTATGGGGAATCAACATTGAATTTTTCCTTTGAATCCAGTGGTAATGCACCATACACCTCATCTGTTGATATCTGGTGAAATCTCAGGTCATTCCTTCTTGCAAATTCGAGTAATGCGTGTGTTCCCATAATATTGGACCGAATGAAAGATGAGGAATCTTTTATTGAATTATCAACGTGAGATTCAGCAGCAAAGTTAACAATTGCATCGAGATCAGAAAGTTCCTCCCCGTGAATGGATATATTGTTTATGTCATCATTAATGAATCTATAGTTACCCGATCCCTTTATTCTCTCCAGATACCATGGATTTGAAGCATAAGTTAAAGAATCTATGTTATAGATAAAGTCATCATGCTTCTGCATCCTGTTCAGTATGTAATTCGAACCTATGAAACCCATTCCTCCCGTAACCAGTATTTTCAGAAGTAATCACCCCTCTCTATGAGATCCTTAAAAGCAGGTAATTTCAGGTCCTTTTCTGATACCACCGGATCCATTACATTCCATTTTATATTTATATCAGGATCATTGAACCTTATACCCCTTTCTGATTCCCTGTTATAATACTCCGTGGTCTTGTAAAGCACATATGAATCTTCCATTGCCACAAATCCGTGAGCAAAGTAATCCGGGATATAAAGGGAACTGCAGTTTTCCTCTGACAATTCCTTAATGATATATTTCCCGAAGTCCTTTGAGTTCTTCTTAAGATTCACTGCAACGTCCATTATCCTGCCATGGAGAACAGAGACTAGCTTTCCCTGGGAAAATGGATTTTTTTGAAAGTGAAGACCTCTTATTACACCTTTCCTTGAAAATGAGAGATTGTCCTGAACGAATTTTAAATACTTGAATTTGCCGTTGAATGAATCCTCCCTGAAGAATTCCATGAAATACCCTCTTTCGTCATTGAATTTTGTCTTCTCAATAAGATATACTCCAGCAAGTTCTGTTTCAGTGATCTTGAAATTCATTGAATCCCAATCTTTATTTGACTAATGTATTTTTTTGATTATTAACAGATACATATAAAATGAAAATTTATGGGAGAGCGCATGAAACTGATCTAGAATGTTGGGGGCTTCATCTAGAACTTTTGACTGATCTCGCATTTTTTGACCTGACAAAAGAGGAGAAGAGGAGTCCATTGAATATTAGAAGGATAGAAAATGCCAGGCTTACAGCTACAGTTGAGGGTGATGTTATGCCAAAACCGAAGAGATAGTTGAAACCGAGAGGTCCTCCCACATTGGCTATGGAAGAGAGAGGAAGTCCTAGGGCTGCGTCAAGTATCATTGCGATGGACATGAAGATTGACCCATAGGCAAGACCCATCCTGGCTGTTTCTTTCAGCTTATCCTTTGTAAGCAGGAAGCCAAGCATTGAAACTATCATGCCTGCAGTGAAGATTATGAGAAGGATCCAGTGAAGGTATCCTGATGTTCTAAGCAGGCTATCATCTGTGATCAGGAATATTGCAGAACCCATGGAAACGATGAATGAAACGTATCCTAGAACCTTGAGGTTTTTCCTTCTCAGAGCCATTGGTACAAGTGCTGCCAGAAGGAACAGGATTATCACCGATGTCCCGGCTATGTCTGCTCCGTAAAGAGCTGTGAATGATTTTGAAGGAGTAACCGGAGGTGGCGTTGTGCTGGAAGCATGTCCGGTAACAGATACTGAAAGCACAGCGGGGGAGCTTGAAGGATCATCACCTGTGGCATTTACATATATATGATAAGTGCCATCACTCACCGATGATGCCACTGAAACAGTCATTGTTCCTGTGTAAGGTGGGTCACCACCGCTATTGCTGAAGCTTATGGTGAATCCAGAAAGGGAATTAGATGAGAGACTGGTACCCCATGTACTTCCAGATGCAAGATTAACTGTATATGAATCTGTAGCCGATGTACCTGGAGTTACTGACACAGTACTTTTACCAAGAGTGATTGTGGATGTTCCATCGGAGAATGGATTATAATTTCCATTCTTGCCACTGGTACCCTGCACATTAGCAACATTTAGCATTGACAGTACCATAATACTCACTACGACCAACAGAATAATAGTTAGTAATTTATTATATTTGTTCATAATTACTATATATTCTAATTATAGTATTTAAAATTTTTTTAGATATAATTGTAGCATGAAAAGCTTAAATATAACATGAAAAACTGAAAAACTGGTAATATTATTTTCAAGGTGCTGAATTATGGAAACGGCCCATTCAGAGAAACATACATTGTTTTGTTATAATAAGATTCAGGGAATGATATTTCTATTACCGGGTTACTCATAAATGAATTGAACTTGAATTGCAGATGCAGTACAGAAATCCTGTTTGATATAGTAGTTCTTGAATATGTAACATTAGAAGTGACAGAAACAGATCTTGCTGTGATATTCATGTCCTGAACACTGGATGAATTCATGCCTTCGGGGAAAGTTATGTTCAATGAGTAAATACCAGGTATCATTATTTGGGTGGAAAATGTCATCATTGATTTCTTTTCATTGTGTGAAAGAACTGTGCAGTTCTCAAATAATGATATTGGTGTGAAATAAACAGGCATCCTGTTGTAGTTCTTGGCAAGCAATATGAACCCATCCTGAAATGCTTCGATCCCATAATTTCCCCTTGCATAGAGTATATTCATGGCCTGGCACATGTCCAGACTGTTTCCAGTATTGAAATAGTTTGCACCATAACCCATGGCATAATCCACGTTTTCAGTTTGTGTGAGATTCTGAAGCCTGTAGCTTAGGTTATCATTATATCCTGCTAGAGATTGAAAGGCAGCAAGGCATGAAAGTGACGGATCATGGATGTCCATATATGGCATGTTATTCTGATAAAGAACGTAAGGATCATTCTGGGGGATCAGGTCAGTTATGTTGATATAGTCATCATAAACCTTCAGGTTCGGATGCAGAATATCCATCTCGAAAGGACTGGTTGAGTATGCATTTATTGGACTGTATGGCTGGAACACAACTGCAAACATGATTACCGCTGTCATCACGGCTATGGGCTTCTTCTGTGATCTGATAGTATTCTTCAGCCTCCTGAGAGAAATGTATGCCAAACGCCTGTCCTGATTTTCCCTGTCATCAGGAGGAAGTTCCTTCCTGAGGCCATCTATAAGTCCAAGAAATATAAATGGGGCTATTGCAGCCACGTACTGGAAATGAAAAAATGAGGGATAATAGTAAACGCTGTAATTGTTGAAGAATGCTATATAAAAGAAGGGGAGCGTGAATATCATCCACTTCAGTGATCTCAAAGGTATGAGAAGAACAGGTGAAAAGATAAGGACTGCTAGAAGAACTTTATCATCTATATTTGTCAATAGAAGGCCCAGAATATTTCCACTCTTGAGGTGGAAATATCCGTCGAAATACCCATTCTGGTATATGTAATATGGTGAATAAAATATCAGGAAATATGAAACTACCAGCATTGAGGTGAAGATTACAAGACTTACGAGAGAATATTTCACAATTAAATCCATCTTCCTATTTTTCGTCTTCCTGCGATCCATATATGCTTCAATCAGTATCATGAACATGAGAAGTGCTGGAAAGATCATGTATGGAAATCTTACAATTCCTGATAAAAAGAGGAAGATGGACGATGATACATATTTACCATTCAGAAGCTGGTAATATCCTGCAAGGAAGAAAAGAATGAAAAATGACTGGAAATGGAAACTGAAATAGTTCAGGCCTGCAAGTGGAAAATACAGCAGATATGAAATGCCTATTATCATGGATGCAAACTGGTTTATTGATTTTTTTCTTGCAATCTTATACAAAATTATGGCTGGGAGAGCCAGGAATATCTCCTGGATTATGAGCATGCCTGTTATTCCATCAATCAGTATAAGCGGGCTGAAGATTATCCTGAGAAGGGAAAACCCGGTCATGTAAAGGATGTACTGTGCGTAATGATAATGAATGATTGAATTCATGGTGAGAGAAATAATCCCGGAATCAAACACGTATTGCTGAAGATTGAGTTGCTGAAGAATGTCAATTATTGACCAGAAGAAGATATACACTATAATTGCACACACAACGAAGAATTCATAGGTTTCCAATCTGTAGAGACGGGACTTGATGCCTGATCCTGCTCTCCTGAAATATTGCATAATTTTAGTTCCTTTTGGCACATGCCCCTATAATATTTAAATTTTGAAGAACAATAAAGTTGCTCCCGCTTTATGAGAAACCCTGCAGGAAACCTGATTGAAGTGCTATATTCTAACACTACAGTATGAGCAGAAATCCTCCTATCCCTGAAAGTACTGGACCTATTACAAATCCACCACCAAGGAAGAGTATTATTATGCTCAGCACAACAATGAGAACACCATTTTCCACTTTGCCCCTTCTCCT
This sequence comes from Thermoplasmatales archaeon, assembly GCA_027316895.1. Taxonomy (GTDB): domain Archaea; phylum Thermoplasmatota; class Thermoplasmata; order Thermoplasmatales; family Thermoplasmataceae; genus Cuniculiplasma. Next base: position 780,337 of record DAHVFT010000001.1, read on the forward strand.
GTGCTTATGCCCTGCATTATAAATAACAATAGCAAGTATTATCCAGAGAATAGGTACGATTGCAAGTACAATTGAACCACCTATAATGGCAAACCCGGCAGGGTTGAAGAAGATGAGGGAGGCTACTCCACCGATGCCTGCTATAAAGATGGCAAGCAATACAAGTATGCCTGAAATTACCGATAGAACTGCACCTATTGTTGTAAGGAGATATCTTAAATTTGCCTGTGAAGTCATTATCTGATAATATCCACTCTTTATATAGATATTTGTATATTTGTAAATTAATTTCACCTAACAACGCATAAATGAAAAAGTAATGTGAATAATGATCATTCTCTCACCCGGGTAATACTTTTCAGTAGACTTATTGCGCTTGAAACATATTCTGTTCCATACTTTAGTGTCAGGACATGAAGTTCTGACCCGGTAGTCACAGTGCCATATTGATTCATTCTGGCGAAGTAAAATAATATGGATATCCATTTTTCTTCGTCACCATTTTCCGGTGAAAAAGTATACATTTCTGACTCGACAGAATCAAAGTCCCCTTCCATTAACTTCCTGAGTACCATGAATAGAAATTCACTTTTTTCATTAGCTGAAATTATGATACTGTCCCTATCTGTTCCCTTCATGACTCTGGATACTAAATATTTTACATAATATGGGAAAATATGGGTTTCCATGAAGAGTAAACCTGCATCAAAGATGAAATAGACTGGATCTTTCTCTATACATTTGTCAATGATTAATGAAATGTCCCCATCATCAATCTGTGCAATATTTGACTTTATTATACTGATCATGCCTGGCAGATTTCCAGTTGTTATGAAAGATTCCAGCACTGTATGTATAGAATCCGGGGGTATCGTTTTCCCATCATCATAGAGCTCGGCTATTGCCTGGTATTGACCCAATTCATGAAGTACCACTGTCAATCTATTCAAGTACCATTCATTGTGATCGAGTGAAAATGCTTTCCTGAAATATGAAACGGATTCTTCTTTCCTGGATGAATCATGGCTGATCTCTCCCATGGAAAAGTAAAGAAGATCTTCTTCGGGCCATTCAATGAGTGCATTCCTGCATAAATCTTCAGCCTGCTCCATGAAATTGTTTTCCCTCAAAAATTCTATCTTTACAAGGATTTCCATGAATGTTCCCCTGATATCAAGAAATCCTTTCCTGTTTATCTCCTTCCCAGCTTCTTCCCTTTTTTTCGCCTTCAAGAGCTTTCTTATCTTCTCCATCCTGAGAACATTTGAGCCTGGGTTGAACCTGATTGCCATCTCCAGTTCTTTTAGGGACTGCTTTTCCATTTTTTCGTGCTCGAAGTATCGAGAAAGAATGAGGTGAGCATTCCATGATGATGGTGAAATGGAAATTGATCTCATTGCAATTTTGTAGGCATCCTTAAACCTGCCCATTTTCATAAATATGTCTGCCATCAGATCCATGGCTTCAGTGTCCTTGCTGTTAATTCTGTATACCTCTTTGAGTATCTGGAGAGACTCAGCGTAGAATGAGAATTTATGGAGTAATTTTGCCTTTATAAGGAGCGAATTTGAATTTTCAGGATTCAGTTTAACACTCCTTTCAGCCCAGATGAGGGCATCCTCCTTATTGTCTGTTCTGGATAGCAGTAAAGATTTTAGGTATACTGTTTCAGGGTCTGATGGTGCAACCTTCAGAACATCATCTACTATTCTTATGGCATCACTGAAATAACCATTTTCAATCAACCTGATTGCCAGTGATTTCTTTTCCTCAATAGGGTCATAAATTCTCTGCATTTACCTGTACGGGTTGATTGAAACCAATCATATTGATATTTGCATTTGATCTGAATGTACTGGTCGTCATTTATAAATCCAAATGTACCAATTTCTGAAACATTTATCCTATTCCGAAATGAGAGCAGGAAATAGGGAGAAATAAATTTCCTTCTTTTGACAAGACTGCTGTAACTTTTGCAAACCTTTTATAGATTGTACCACAACCCCTTTAAATATGAAATAGATTGATGATTATGAAAGGAAAATATATAGCAGCAATTGTGGCTGTGATAATCATAGCCGCTGGACTGACAGGACTGGTATATTACCAGGCTTCACAGGCAGCAGCCAATGACGGTCACGTTGCGATGAAAGTGGCAGATGCACCGAATCTAGGTGTTTCAGGTGTGTTCATAACGTTCAGCAAGGTTTCATTGCATAGCAATGTATCCGGATGGACAAATTACAGTGTAAAATCAACGACCATAGACATACTTGGGCTAACAACCACAAACGCATCACTGTTGACAAATATTACATTGAAAGCAGGCACATATACAATGATTAGACTGTATATAACCAACGTATCAGTTGACCTACTTGGCGTGAGTATTAACTTTACTCTAAATGCTCCCTTTGCATTCATAAACCACCCATTCAAGGTAGCCGCCCATGGAGATGTAAACATGGTAATTGACTTCAACCTGACACAGGATTTGAACATAAACTCAAAAGTGTTCACTCCTAATGTCGGTGTGGTAGTCAATTAAATTAATTTTTAATTTATATATTTTAGAAAAAAAACAGCATTTATTTTTATTTTTGAATATCAACAATGAAACTACCTATTGGAAGATAGTTTTTGTATTACTTTTATATTAAATGTTAAGAAGAATTTTAATTCAAGCGTACATGAATTCCACACTTGATATCCTGTCAATTCTCTCCATATCTTCCTTCGATAACTTGACTAAATCTGCACCCATATTGGATTCTACCTGTGTCCTGTTCTTGGCCCCTGGTATTATGAGGCAATTCTTGTGAAGCAGATAGGCAAGGGATAGCTGTGCCATTGAGCATTTCCTTTCTTCAGCCATCTTGCCCAGCTCATCCAGTACAGGCTTCATAATCTTCCTGTTTTCAGGGTTGTTGAAAAGCTCATCCCCCTTCCTGATATTATCCTGTGGTATGGCTCCACTGTTATATTTACCGGTCAACAGACCTTTTGCGAGAGGGCTGTATGGAATCAGGGTGATATTTTCCTTTTTCATATATGGTACAAGCTCCCTTTCTATGTTTCTTTCAAGAATGCTGTACTCCATCTGGTTAGACACAATTGAATAATCCTTCATGCTATCCACTGCATCCTTGAGAACAGGCTTTGAAAGGTTGCAGACACCTATCTGATCTACCATTCCTTCACTTTTCAGCCTCTCCATTGAATGCATGATCTCTGAAACTGGAACATATGGCTCGTACCAGTGTAGCTGGTACAGATCGATCTTATCAATACCAAGTCTTTCAAGGCTACCCTTCACGCTTCTTTCCATTGTCTTATAATTCTTAACATGTGGCGGGTTCACTTTTGTTGCAATTATATACCTGTTTCTTGGAATCTCTGATAATGCCTGTCTTATGAGTTCCTCAGAATGTCCCATTCCATAGATTTCTGCAGTATCGAGATAATTTCCACCATTCTCAACATAGAATTTAATCGCATCTATTACGTCGTTGTCCCCATAATCTTCTCCCCATCCTCTCAGGCCGGCCTGCCAGCATCCAAGACCCACTCTTGTTGCCTCGAGTTTGCTGTTTCCAATCTTCATTTTCTGCATTATCCTGCATCGTCATACACGTTTTTTAAATGATCGATGTGTAAAATAGGTTTATGTAGTTTGAATTCTATAAATAACCTATTCCAGGTTGTATATATTCCCTTCTCTATCAATGTGGATGTTGCATGCAGCAGGTTCCTTTGGCAACCCTGGCATTGTCATTATGTCACCTGAATATACAACAATGAACCCTGCACCTGAACTTAGTGAAGCTGAAGTAACCCTGAGTATGTTATCATCATTTCCAGGGGAATTACCACTCAGGGAATACTGGCTTTTTGCCATGCAGATGGGAAGACCAGCATATCCATTCTTTTCCATTCTCTTCATGTCAGATAACGCTTTCCTGGAAAATTCAACCTCCTTCACACCATAAATATTCATACCAATAGACTCAACCTTGCTTCTTATGGCATCGTTGAAATTATAGGTATACCTGATGCCGCTGTTCTTCTGCTCGCATTTCTCAAGCACAGTCTTAGCCAGGGTAATAGCACCATCACCTCCCTTCGTGAAGACTTCAGATAGCTGGTAATCCATGCCGTTCTTTTTCAGGAGATCATCAAGGAACTGTATCTCCTCATCGGTATCAGAGGCAAACCTGTTTATTGCAACTACAGGATGAAACCCGAAGTTTGTGATATTATCATAGTGACGCTTCAGGTTCATGAAACCCTTAGAAATACCATCCATATCCTCACTTCCACCCAGGAGCTTCATTGCCCTGATAGTTGCCACAATAACAACTGCAGATATCTCAAGATTTCCAATTCTTGATACCATGTTGATAAATTTCTCTGCACCAAGATCAGAGCCAAATCCTGCTTCTGTTATAACGTAATCACTGTAGTTCAGTGCCAGTTTTGCAGCAAGAATGCTTGAAGTTCCATGGGCTATATTCCCGAATGTCCCTGTGTGGATGAAAGCAGGTACACCTTCCGTTGTCTGGACAAGGTTTGGCTTGATTGCGTCCGATAGGATTGCTGCCATCGCACCTTCAGCCTTCAAATCCCCTGAATATACCGGCTTTCCATCAAAGTCGTAACCAACAAGTATTTTCGACAGTCTCCGTACAAGATCATCATACCCCATTGAGAATCCCATAATTGCCATTATTTCCGATGCTGGAGTTATAACGAAACTGTCTCTTGTGAGCGGCCCATTCTCCCTTCCACCGGCATTCAGGATCATGTCCCTCAGCGATCTGTCATTCATGTCTATTGTCCTTGGAAAGGTTATCTTTTCTGGATCAATCCTCAACTGGTTCCCATGATAGATATGATTCTGTATCATTGATGAAAGAAGATTATGAGCGCCGGTGATTGCAGGAAAATCTCCTGTGAATAGAAGATTGATCTTATCTGATGGCTCAACCTTTGATTTCCCACCGCCTGTTGCTCCTCCCTTAACGCCGAAGCAGGGTCCCATTGAAGGCTCCCTGATGCTGATCGAAACCTTCTTTCCAAGTTTCCTGAATGCCTGGGAGAGACCTATTGTATTTGTTGTCTTTCCTTCGCCATATTTTGTAGGTGTCATTGCAGTAACGAGAATCAGCTTGCCCTTTGTGTTCCCCTTATCCAGTGCCTTCAGGCTGATCTTTGCCATGTATTTTCCGTAATTCTCTATGTATTCCTGATCAATTCCAAGATTCCTTGCAATATCCATTATATTTTCCATGATTATCCTGTAAACATGCTTAATGAAATTATAAATGTACCCAGCCTATATATTGCCTGCATGAATTCGAGCAAATAATAAAGTGACCTACTTCATTACTGTGGTGATTTCGCTTTCCTGTTTCTCCCTTCCTTCAAGTATCTTTCTGGATAGAATGAACAGGATAATACTTACAACAAAAATACCCGCTGCCAGAATCTGCCATATGGTGGAATAATTATGGGTGTAATCGCTTATATAACCGGAAAATGGAGTGCCAAGGATTGTTCCAAATGAAATTATAAGCAAGCCCAGGCCACTGTATAGACCGATCTTTCCTTTCGGTGCTATCTCTGATATCACTGTTATATAAACGCCATTCCATCCAATAGCAGTCAGTCCGAGAAGGAAGGACATTACTATTGCCAGATAGAAATCTAATGTTAGAAAAGAGTAAATAAAGAAGAACAGTGATGAGAGGAGCATTACAGTGATCAGGGACAGGATCCTCATGTTTGGAAACAGTCTGCTGCTCATGGAAGACCAGAATATCCTGCCTATGAATGAACCCACGAGAATGCTTGCCAGGAGGATTTCCGCAGTGAATAACTTGAATCCGATGGAACTCGTAAATAGAACAGCATATGTAAGCAGGGATTGCTGCCCCCAGGACATGGCAGCGACGAGAACATTTATGACAATGAATCGTCCATTGCCAAATGCACCCCTGATCTCCTTCAGATAACCCTTGAAGTCTATGGGATTTGTATTTTCATGCTTTTCACCTTTTATGAACACGAAGAAGATGAAAGCTATTACAGCCAGTATTATGAATGTGGCAAAAAAGCCATATCTGATGGAAATCAATGGTAGGAGTATTGCTGCAGTAGATGCACCTATGGGTACGCCTGACTGCTTGATGCCCATAGGGGTAGCATGATAAGGATAATAGGTCTTCATCACTGCATTATTTGTTGCCGGTGTAACAAGACCGTATCCCAGCCCTATGGCATAGAAACCTGCAACGAAAACATAGAAATTCGGGGCAAGGGTCGCAAGAGTTGAGCCGATTGCCATTACCAGGAACGCGATCTTTATTGCCCTGAAGCTTCCAAGATGATCTACAAAATAACCAACAAATGGGGAAACAGTTGCAAGACCAATGAATATAATGCTGGTCAGCAGTCCAACCATTGCGGAATCGATGAGGAAATGATCCTTTATGATCTTGTCCAGGGGAGAATAGGATGCTTCAATGAGATTTCCAACTGATATGAACAGAAGACTCTGGAACATCACATTGAGACTATATACCTTATTCTTCAGAAACTACACCCTTCATAACACAATTATGCGAAGGAATATTGCTTCATAACATAAAATTATGTATGAATCGAGGTGCCCATGTAAATTAATGCCGGTTATTTCTTCCCATCCGGTGATGCCCATATTTCTTTTACTGTGTTATCCACCTTCTGCTTCTTCCCCCTGACCAGCGCGGACAGGCCTGCAGCAATGAGAATGACAAAACTCGCTAAGAGTGCAGCATGAACTCCTCCAAGAAATGAAACAGATACACCACCAACCAGTTTGGCCTTCCCGAGAAAGATCTCAAACGCTACATAACGCGGAACAGCCAGGGCAGATATGGAAATGGCAATTACATAGCTGAAAAGTGTGCCGATGTTGGAAAGGGTCCTTAACAGGCCGGAAATGGAACCATATAGTTCTCTCGGTGCCCCAGACATCACAGCAGCATTATTCGAGGGCCAGAACATTGAACCTCCAAATCCGGTTACGATTGAACCAATGATCACCAGGTAAAGGGATGTGTTTATTCCCATCGCAAGGTATACAAGAACACCACCAGCCATGAGGAATATTCCCGTTGCAGAAACAGTTCTCGGACCAATCCTGTCAGAAAGCTTCCCCATCTTTGGTGCAAGAAGGCTTGATATAATATACCCCGGTATCAGTAGAAGAGCAGCATCAAGTGGATCGAATCCCCTAATTCCCTGCAAATACATTATAAGGATGAAGAGTACTGAGAGATATCCAACCGCCTGCAGTGTTGCTGCAAGAAGGGAGAAGGATAATACCCTGTTCCTGAAGGCTTTTAAAACTATTACTGGATCTTTAACGTATCTTTCAACAAGAATGAATGGCACGATCAGTATTATACCGATCAACACAAGCAATATATTTATGAAAGTTACCCCACTTCCTGCTATTTCAACAGCACCGTATGCTATCATGGATAGGAAAGTTACAAGGAGAATGGTACCTGCATAATCAATTTTAGTCTCCTTCCTCTTGTTATCCTTGATATACATAAATGCAAAAAGAAATCCGAACAGTCCAACCGGGACGTTGATGTAGAATATATATCTCCATCCGATGAATGTGGTGATTATTCCACCCAGGACTATTCCCAGTGATCCGCCTATGCTCCATCCCATGGATGTGTATCCAAAAGCTTTCCCCCTCTCCATGGGCTCAAAGTGATCTGCAATAATTGCATTGCTATTTCCCTGCAACAATACGGCACCCAGACCCTGGAACGCTCTTGATCCTATAAGGAAGAATACATTTGGGGATGCTCCTGAAGCAGCAGAACCGATTATGAATATGAGGAAGCCGATGTTGAAAATCCTTCCTCTACCGTATATATCTCCAAGCCTGCCAAGCTGCGTCGTGAGGGCTGCCAGCACAAGAAGATAAATCAGTATAACCCAGATTGTATCAAGGAAAGGAGCTTTCAATTGGTCCGTAAGTGTGGGCAATGCCAGAATGACAATAGTAGTATCAATTGCAGACATCAACATCCCGATGAACACGCTAATCAGTATCAGAGTCTTTTTTTCAACCATTTTACTTTACACCCATGGAGTCGAGACACTCCCGCAAGGTCGAGACACCTTAGCGCCTGAGTAAATAAACGTGAATTGGTGATGGATTTATTTCAGGCATTTCACTGATTTCAACAAACTATTTAAGAATTTAATGAGAATTTGATGATAATTAATATACTTAGGATGAGCAAAAGATGAGCAAAATTATAAACAAATTTCAGTTATATTACTTTTACTTAGTACTTTATGGGATATAAAAGAAATCAGATCAAAAAGACCTTTTATGCCTGAAATTGAATTTTTGAAATAATCTCATTTATTGTGTGATGAATATGACTTCAGAAATAAGTTTAAATTTTCTTATTAAAAGACAACTTAATATTTTAAATTGATATGTCTTTTCATTTAAAATGTTGATAAAAGAAGTCTCAATAGAAAATTTCAAAGGCATAGATTCGTTAAAATTTAAGCCGAAACTTCTCAATGTAATTGTAGGAAGAAACAATACCGGGAAAACATCAATTTTGGAGGCAATTGCAATGGCTTTTGATAGCACGTTTCTTGAAAAGAACTATTCAGTCTCTCCAGCTTCAATAATTAACTATCTAGCGAATTCAGGAGAAATTTCGCTCACTTTATCAGACGGGAAAGGCTCAAATCCTATTCTCATATTCCAAAAGATAAATGAGAACGATTTATTTAAAATTTTTTCAGATAGAGTTCTAAACAATGTCAAGAATTTGCTAGAAGAACTAAATAAAATTAAGAAATCAAGAGAATTAAAAACTAAAATATCCAAAATAAACTTAGATCCATTACACAATAACTTGTCGGTAATTCAAGATACTATTTCAACTGTTCTTAAAGGCAATTTTGTAACTGATATAGCGAAGAAATTATCTGAAGACTGCGTTTCTTTAAAATACGAAGGTGGGAAAACTATATTCGTTGGAGGAGAAGAATTTAGAACCTACGAAGAAAAAATTACAATATCCGTAATTGAAAAAGTGTATGAACGGAATACTAAGGAGGATATTGAATATTTAACCTATCTATACGCCAGAAATAGGTTTGTGCATTCTCCAGTTGTTACGCGTCAAGCTAAAAGGATTTTAAGCGAAATGAGGGAGGTAGTTTTCGTTAATAATCCAGTACAATCTTTAAATAATTTGTTAAGAAGGAATGAAGGGAATCAAGAGCTCGCTTTATATATAGAATATATTTTAAAAAGGGATTACATCATTCCAAACTTGACTAGATTCGACTTTACTGAGTTGATCTTTGATACCATGGAAGGGAGAAAATCTGTAAAATTTAACCGGATGGGTGAAGGGTTCCAAACACTGGTAGCCATTTTAGCAATTTTAAGATCTAACGAAGATACACATTCAATTTTCCTGATGGAAGAACCAGAGGTACATATGCATCCAGGATATGTTAGTGAACTCGTCAAATACTTAGCCCAAATATCAAGCTCTCTGAATGTACAATTTTTTATAACTACTCACAGTTATGACTTGGTTCAGTCATTATTTGATCAGGAAAATACTTCTCTTAGAGAATTTTTGGAAAAACATCTACTATTGCTCAGATTAAATAGAGTCAACGACGCTATAATAGGTGAAAATAAAACATACAAGGAAGCAATAAACGATAGTTCTGATCTCCTTCTGGACTTGAGAGGAATCTGATTGAAGTCGCTTATATTATTAGAGGGCCATAACGACTTTATCTTTCTAGAGGAGATTATACGAAATTCCCCATCCCATAATATCAAATTCAAACATTTCAGGAATGATGGTAATAAGACACAAAAAAAGAGCGAAGAAACTGTATTGTTAAGGAACTTTGCACAAAATAATAATAGTTATAATCTCCTTATTAAAGAAGAACTTGGAAAAAGGATCGTTCTAAATCTTTTTAACAATTTAGTCATCAATTTCTTAGCCATTAATCAAGGCATATATTTAACGATCATTTTGGATCATGATAATCAAAATTCAGAAACAGCGATTCAAAAACTCCAAGATGATCTTAAAGCAAAAACATCCAACAAGTTAGAGTTCAAATATAATAACCAGAATAGAGAAATTCTTACAGGACTAAATTATCAGGAATATACTTTATTCCAAAATTCTGGAAAAGATTTTAAGAATTTAACTAATTTTTCAATTGTAAGTTTTAATAAATCTCTGGAATTTGAAGTATCTCATTTTTGCGATAAACCCAAGAATAAATTAGATGAATACGATATAAGACACTTCGCATCCAAAATAAAATTCGATCAATTGTTTCCACATCATTATTAGAAAATGGTTCGAATTTTAGAACCATTCTATATTTCCCTAATTGTTCTTCACAGTAGAGGTAGAGGAAGGCTAGATCCATTGATCATTCTTTTCAGCTTGTCAGGATGACTTTTCGGTTTGTTCATTACAAATGACCTTATGTCTTAGATCGACCATAACTGTCGGCCAGAAATTTTGAAGTTCCAGGTATTTCAGTGCTTTCCACATAGATACATCAGGATTAAGTTCAGGAAAATATGCAGGAATTCTCCCTGTAATCAACCTGTCATTGTTTGTTTCCAAGTTATGTTTCACAAACCTTCTCATGCGTATTGTTCTATTATTCCAGAACGTGTAAAGGAATCGATGTATTTCAGAAAGGAGCTGATCCGGGAAACCGATTATATCATCCCTGTCCATGCATCCCTCTTTTGTCATGAAATATAAATTCCCCTCGGGTGTTTCAGCAGATGTTGTTAAGATACGATCCATGTTTCCCTTCGTAGTGACCCCTTGTGTCTTTCCTTTCTGTGACCATGTCTTCTTCACGTTTTGACTGCTCTGCACTCATGATTCATTCAGGAACAGAATCTTTCGACTCTTTTCAATTGTAACCGTAACCTAAATCTGTGTTGGTAACCCATATTTTTCAAACATGTCTGAAGTGTATTAGGTTGTAATTAGCTTTATATTCCTTCCATCTGACTTCTGATATTCTCTTTACTGTCCACAGATCGTAATCAAACCTGTATAACCCTGTACCGCTTATCTACTATTTTCTTCAACTTCCTCTTCCGGTCCTTTTTTAGCTTTCTGTTTGAGCCTAGCTGCTTCCTGTCTTGCCAGTCACTACCCTATTTTAATTTGACTTTCCAGTTGTATATTGTCCTTCGGTTCACTACATGTTTCTTTGATGTGACAACTTTTTTCATGTTTTTCTTAATTATTTCGAAACCCCTGTTTCCATTTCCATCCCTGAATCTCAGCTTTATTACTGGACCCATGTTTGATCATGCAGGCAACCATTGTTACCATATTAAAGCATAATATGGCAATCTTACAAGTATTATTCACTCCAAAGAGTGGTGGTAATTCCAATCAAGTAAAAGAGTGGCTCTAACTTTATTATATTGAACATTATAGCTTTAGGTGGAGATTTCCAAGCAACTTGCGAAGATCAGGACATTCTACAGGGATGAACTCACTGACATGGAATTCTACAGGAAACTCTCTGAACGCGTTTCCGATGATCGTTTAAGTAAGGAACTTTTTAGGCTTTCTTCTGTTGAAGAAAAGCATTCAAAATTCTGGAAAGATTTCCTCGAGCGTAATGGAATTTCAACGGTCCATATTAAGCCAAAGAGGCTCAAAATCCGCATGTTTTTGATATTTCACATTTTTCTTGGGTCTGGAATTACTGTAAAGTTAATGGAACATGGTGAAGCAGAGGCAGTGGCAAAATACAGGTCGTTTGCTGAAGCCTCCCATGACAACAAAGGGTTAGAGACTGACATTGAAGGAATAATCGAAGACGAAATTAAGCATGAGGATATCTTCAGTTATTCATTTGAGGAAAGCGAGATACTTGTTTCACGGAACAGAGACATTGTCCTTGGGATGAGTGATGGGCTTGTAGAAGTTCTAGCTGCACTCGCAGGATTAACCGCACTGATAACGGATCATTTTTACATAGCCCTTGGCGGCCTAGTAGTCGCAATAAGCGGGGCAATCAGTATGAGTATAGGAGCATACCTTTCTGCAGACTCCGAATCAAAGTACAGGATTTCGATGGTAAAACGTCGAGCGATACCCGGGAATCAATCTGATAATTTTCAGGAAATTAAATCTATAAATAAAAGTTCCACAACATCTGCAAGAAATGTCGGTTTTTTCTATATAATAGGTGCTGCCATACCCATAATACCTTACATCATCCTGCCACCTTATTATGCTCTTGTTGTATCGGCTGTTCTAGTATTTTTAGTCCAAGGCTTTTCCAACTCCATCGTGGCACTTACCATGAACATAGCCGTATTCGGGGAAGCGCTCAAGGCTGCATTACTCGCTCTCCTGGCAGCGGCTGCATCTTTCGCCGTTGCATATATGTTTCATATCTTCCTCCATATTTCGATCCTTTGATTAAATCTGGATATTTCACAAAGATAACTGGATGAAAATATGGAAAATTTAATGTGAACTGGAGGCTAATCGGCATATGGGACAGGTTTAGATCGTATGTCAGTCATAATGCGCTATTTCCCCAATTATTACAGTTCAAAAAATAGTCCGATGTCTGGTCACTTTTATAAATATTAACCGTAAGGCGATAACTATAATACGAATATTAACAACCCCTATCCTTCTACTGGAAAGCCATCTTGGAGTGTATAAATTACCATCAAGAGTGTCCTTTTTTTTGTAACGTTTGGCATTTATTTAAGCGCCCGAGCCGGGATTCGAACCCGGATCAAGGGCTCCGCAGGCCCCTAGGATATCCAAATTACCCCACTCGGACTTCTGTCCTATTTGCTAATAACAGAACACAAAATCAGTAACTGAATGTGTTCAAATGTATAATATGTTTCTCAAAAGGGAGTCCTCATTTTACAATGTTAATTTTATACTGGAAATTTTTAGATAACTATTAATAGACACATTCGATTATTTTGTTATGATAGCAATAGTTAAGATTATTATAATAGCTGTTATAGTAGTTGGCGTTGCAGCTCCTACATCATACGTTGCTTACAGTTATTTATCCTCATCATCTCCACAGATGACTCATTTTATACCAGAGGGCGTTTCTGCAGTTGTTGACTATAAGGTGAACAATACCAATTTCATAGTGTATGCATCAAACACTACAGCAGGTGTACTGCTAAATTACAATCTTACAGCATTTGAAAACACTGCGAGAAATTCATCTAACACAACTTCGAACACAGTAAAGGGAGGTAATGTGTCAATAAAGTATTATACAACATACGAAAGTTATAGTATATACAAGATTTCCAATCTGTCCATATCAAACACAGTAAATCTTTCAGCCGCAGGTAGCCTGCCAGGTAATATTACAGGTTCCCTGTATATAGCTCCCATAGGAAGTTCCTTTGTTGTACTTTCAAATCTCTCTGGTGTAAAGATGTCAATTAATGCAAACCATACCGGGAAGTATCTCAAGGTGCATCAGTCATTCCTTTCAATGAAGGGAGAAGGAATTTCATTTTACGTGAATCTTTCAGCCCTGGATTATTCAAAAACACTTCCGATTTCTAATTCTTCAGGTATAAGTGTATATTCTAATATGTTCAAAGGAGTGACTATCTTTGGAAACGTTTCAGCAAAATTCACAAACATTACAATGACTGGGGTTGGTCAATCATTGTATAAGAACATTTCCCTTATAACTGAATTGTTTACTAATCTTAAACTTACAGTTGCCAACAGTTACAATAATGGAGTTTACAGTGCAGAATTCCACGTGGGTTTTGCCAATTACAGGTATGTGCTCAGTGAAATATTGAATGAGACTGGAACCACCAAATTTTAATTTTTAAAAATTTTTAATGTATTTTCTTAAATATCTTTTGGACATTACATATTATGTTGAGAAGACTCTCCCTTTTTAAAAATACTTATGTGTATTATTTCAGGAATTACTATAGGTCAAAGAGTTTCTATTTGATGTTTCTCATGGCCATTCTCGTTTCGATCCTTCTGATTTATCTTTCCTTCAGGTACCAGTCAAGCCTGTCATCATTTGCATCCAGGGCAGGACTTAAAATTATAGGACCACACTCAGATGAACTGATACTTGCATACCTCTGGACATTCATCCTTTCGTTACTCCCTGTTTTTGCGTCTGTATTTTTTGGCTCACCAGCCATATCAAGCGAAATTGAGAACAAGACAGCGTTTCACATCTTCACCCTGCCAATACCCAGATCCATTTTACTGACGGGAAAGTATCTAGCAGCGGTTACGGTTACCTCCCTGATCGTTGTGACATTCACCATTATTGAGATTGCCACATTCCAGTACATATATGGCATTGTTATTATACAGTTCCTATACAGCTTTCTTCTAACTATCCTATTCATCTTCTCCATATCAGGTGTAACTTTCCTGATAAGCAGTATATTCAACAAGAATACCTACGCATACATATCAGTGCTCCTGATATATCTGCTAATTTTTAATGCAGGAACCATAATAATAGAATTGCTCTATAAAGTAACACCATATTATCTGCTTAATGAGGCAGAAACCATTGTTTACAGAGTGTTCCTTAATTTTTCCTTTGGTATTACAACAACTGTTCCATCCAGTTTATCAGCATCCACAGGTGAAATCATTTCGAATTCCCTTATACTGGCCCTATACGCCATAGTAAGTTTTGGAATTACTTTGATGTTATTTGAAAGAAAGGAGGTGAAATAATGATAGAACTGGAGGCAAGCCATCTTACAAAAAAATACGGAAATTTCTATGCTCTGCAGGATTTCAACCTTAGTGTTGAAAAAGGTGAATGTGTTGCCCTACTTGGACCTAATGGCGCTGGAAAGAGCACATTACTGAAACTTTCCACAAATATAATACATCCTACAAAGGGATTCGTTAAGATTGCAGGGATAAATGTACAGGACGATCCTATGAAAGCACTGGAAAAGGTAGGTCCTCTTGTGGAACTTCCAGAGTTTTATCCATACCTCAATGGAACTGAAATACTGAACTTTGTATGCAAGGTAAAGGGTGCATCAAAAGAGAAGATAAAGGATGAGATCGAAAGACTTTCTTCATTGCTGAAAATGGATGAATTCATCAATAAGAAGAGCGGTTCATACTCGAGGGGAATGAAGCAGAGACTGGCACTTGCATGTTCCATGGCTCTCGATCCTGAATTGCTTATCCTCGATGAACCAACCTTTGGCCTTGATCCCAGGGGTATGAGGGAATTTATCGATATAATCAGGGAGATAAACGTGAAGGAAGGAAAAACAGTCATTCTCAGCACACACCTGATTTCAGAAGCAAGAGAAATAGCAGATAAAGTTGTGATAATCAATCATGGAACAAAACTGCTGGAAATGAAGAATGAAAGAGAAACCAACCTGATGAATGTAACATTTTACGATCAGCTCACTACAGACTCGTTAGATTCTTCATCAATAAAAGTGATCGATAAACAGGGCAGTACAGTCACTATCCAGAGAGGTGAGGATATGACAAATGATGACGTGATCGACTATTTCAAAGGAAAGAACATGAAGATAAGGTGGGTCGAGCCAACAAACCAGATAGAGCGCAAATACCTAGAACTGATAAATTAGTTATGAAAAGATCCGTTTTCATTTGTAACTCCGGATTATTTATAAACCGGCTACCGGATCATATATAGTCCCAGAGCCTGTCCTGCCATAGGTCATATTCCTCTTTCAGTTCCTTGATATCCATGACCCTGAAACCATCCTTCTCCTTTGCATTCCTGTATTTCTTCATGAGATCTTCCTGGCTGTTTTTTGAAAGGCTGTCAAAATATTCCTTAATCTCTTTTTCTATTGCAGGGTGCAACTTTCCTATCTTCTCACCGCTATAAAGTACCTTGAAGAAAACGTGCTCACCAAGGGTAACATGAAATATACTCCATTTTTCAACATACTTATTCAGGAAATGGTTGCCTGTCAGGTTACCGAGTGCTCTTACTATTTCCTGATTCTGTTCCGAATCGTTCAACTGAAATGATATTTCCACACCTTTCTTCATATTTCTCTACTGTACATGTTAATCATATTTTATAAAGAGCATGGGATTCAGTCAATCATTCTAGTAACCCACATTTCAATATCGTTCCTCTCCATTCCACCTGCTCCAAATACAATTTCAGGCATCCTCTTGACTTCTCTACTAACCTCAGGCTTGAATTCCATCTTTTCCATTATATCCCTGTCAATATCTATTCCCTCCGGAACTTCAGTTATGCAGAGGCCCTTTTCATTGAGTTCAAATACACACCTTTCAGTGAAATATTTTACCTTTTTACCATATTTCAGTGCTTCACTACCGTTAAAGAAGATCTTATATACATTATTCACGAACTTAAGTGTCCCGCCATCCTTAAGAATTTTCACCTTACCATCCTTAAACTGTAAGTCTGTCTTTCCAGCAGTAAAGTTTCCAGCAAAAAGTGAGGTTGGAGATCCCTGGGCTATGACTGAAAAACCCCCAGGACCGGTTAGCTTGTTCGGTATATAGGATGGATTTACATTTCCAGTCCTGTCTACCTGGAGGAACCCCAGTGATGCAACATCTATAATTCCACCCTCATAATTGGAGAACATATCTGGAATTGTTGAAAGGGCAAAGGCTCCCATTGAAACACCGAAATCCCCACCTGTAAGCGCTATTCCACCCCAGGGTCCTGATTCTACAACTGTAACTATATCCCTTGAGTATCCTGCCCTGGAAAGAATTGAAGAAACAAGTGCCGGTATTCCCACACCGAGGTTCAGCAATATTGTATTTCCCTTCTCCTTCCTCATTTTTACAAGTTCTAATGCAATCCTCTTCGCAATTATCCCCTGGTTGTAAGGTACATCAGAGTTCTGCAGATCGTGAAGAATACTGTCCGTAATATTTGACGGATTTATCTTGAAACAGGCCCTTGGGTCATATTCAAATGACGGTGCCTGCCAGTGAAACTCACGTGGACTTCTGACCACTATGTCGACCAGAGGATAGGGTACTTCAACCATTCTTGGAGCGAACTGTTTTTCGTTGTCCAGTAACTTAACCTGTGCAATCACAATTCCAGGTTTTGGTCTGGCCTTAACTGCCTGAACTATATTTATGACTGTTCCCCTTATGGGTTCATCCTCCATTGACAGACTTCCCATGATATCAGCTGAAGAAACCCTTACAAAACAGACATCAGGTTTTGGAGCTTCATAAAGAAGTAAGGGACTTCCTGAAATATTCAATTTTGTTATTTTGCATATATTGCTCTTCTTTGCACTCTCGTTAAGGGTTCCACTGTCCTGTTCAGGATCAAGGAAGGTACCTATCCCAATTCTGGTGAGAAGACCCGGTCTCCCGGAGGCAACTTCCCTGAACCAGTAGGATGCGACACCAATTGGCCAGCCATATACCGGTATCTTGTCTTCCATTGCAATCTTCTGCAGGTATGGTGAGAATCCCATGAATGGGATGAGAAGTCCCCTGAAAAGTGAAAAGTCATTTGCTTCATACATTTCCCTGAGAATTATGTCCAGAGCCCTATCAACTGAAGCAGGAAGAGCATCTGTTTCCAGGAATAGATTTTTTGGATGACCTGTTAACTTATAATTTTCATACAATTTCTTGATCAGGAATTCTGGAGTATTTGCAAGATTGAATCCTGAAATTGCCAGTGTAGAACCATCATTGATATTCTTTAAAAAATTCAGTTCCTGATTTTCTGTATATACCTGAACCATCTGAATCATTCATGTAGATTTATCCAATTAATTAATCCTTTGAAATAGATTAAGCATTCTTAATTTTTACATAATAATCGTTTAAAAATAACAGTTAACAGCAAGTCTTCAATGTAACAAGAGATCATTTACTTCTATTAGGAACAAACCTACAGTTGCCTGTAATGTATAGCATGTCAGTGAAATCTACCCTGTAAAAATTCATAGGCAGCATTTATTTCTTTTATTTTTTTCGTATAGTCAGAATTATCAGCATTCTCAGATAGGTCTGGATGATATTTCCTTACCATCTTCCTGTATGAGGATTTAATCAATTCCGGGTCTTCTGTTGGATTCATTTCAAGTATCTTGAACATTTGCGTCTCCAGTTGCGAACTGTCAGGATCATTATGAGTCTGCGGTTCATACCCGAATTTTAACCTGTATCTGTCATTATCAACGTACTCATAAAATATATCGTGATTCTCTTCAGGGAATCCATAGGTCTTGATCGCGTCCATCATCTTTGAGAAACACAGTTTCCTGTCCTTCCTGTTTAGTGAATTGTCTATAGAATAGTAGATTTCATTCAGGTAAGAATTGTTGCCGTCACTGAAATTACATATGATTGCGAAGCTTTTGATAATATCAGGCAATCTCAGAGACCATCCCAACCTACCGAATGAATCGAAAACATTCTTCCTGTAAATGGGTTTTGCCTTTATACTATCACCAGTTATGTAAAACCTGATGATTCCCTTCCTGTCAGAGATGATGGAATCCTCAATAATCCAGTAGATGAATATATTCTGGAATAACTTCTTTCCATTGAAGATACTGAGATCGGTTTGAAATTTAAGGAAACCGTTTTCTTTCTCAACTTTCAAAGGTTTGGGAAAATTAAAAAATGGAATCTCCTTTCCTTGCACCATTCTGTAAAGGTATGGAATTTTCTATTAAGATGTTTTGCAGGCTTTTGTGTAATGTTTTATATGGTTTTATAATGCGGGGTAGATGATGAAAGAGGATTTAAACAGGTCACAGGACTATACTACAACTACAGTTGCACTGGTTACTTCAAGGACAAACAATGATGTTAATGTTATGTCAGCTGAATGGTCCATAAGAGTTTCTATTGACCCTTTCCTTATTGGAGTCATGGTAGGATATCAGCGAGAAACTTACAGACTAATTGCAGAATCGGGTGAATTTGGCATCAATTACTGCTCCGATGAGCAGGGAGAAATGGCACATATTGCAGGAAATTATTCCCTCAAAGACACAGATAAATTCCAGAAGGCAGGGATAAAGACATTTAGGGGAAAATTAATAAAAGCGCCGCTTATCACTGGTTGCATATCTGTGTATGAATGCCGGGTAGTTAATGAATTCAAAGTTGGTGATCACGCAGCGTTTATTGGTGAAGTACTGAATGGATATTATGATGATTCAAAGAGACCTCTGGTTTTCCACAGGGGAAAATTCTTTCATCTTGGTGATAGAATAGCACATTAAACCATATAATTAAAATTCCGTATGATGACCAAATAGAACATAATCAATTGAAGATGACCTGAGGGTTAGTAATATTAATAGAAAGAATGAAAATTTAGATAAGTTAAGAAAGTGTTGATTAAAAATTTAAATTATTAATTAAATAGATGGTTGTTTAGAACAACCTGGTAAAAATATTTGAGTCTGCCTGCATGGATGTTACGAATGCCTGTACATTGTTAGATGTGTTTTGATTTGCTATTGCAACAGAGCTGGATGCGGATGATCCATGGTATGATATTGTGAGCAGGTTATAGAAGTATCCAACAAATGCATTATCAATGAATCCGTGGACATATGGCTGTACAAAGTATACATTGTTAGGCATCGGCAGCCATATGTAAGCAGATAGATTGTATGTTATGTTGTATATTTCCATCATGTCATGTGCCTGGACAGTTGATGACTGGAAATCCAGAGTTGAGAACAGATTCTGTAAGGTCTTGTTATCTACGAATGCATCGTTTCCACCAAGCGCACCTCCCTGGGCAATATCATATACTGGGATCAACTGCTGACCGATTGGGTCAGGGTAATCGGGTACCCATCCAAGATCCATGAATCTCGGGAATGAGGTGTTTGTTGTAAGACCTGCAAATGTAGCTTCTGTTACTGATTTTGTTGCAAAGGTCAATCCTATCTTAGCAAAAGAGCCTATAGCATATGTGAACTGAGCTGTCTCAATGGAGTTGAGTGGTGATATACCAGTAAGGTTGAAAGTGACAGCAGTTGTAAGGTCATATCCGGATGTATCTCCGTATTTATGAGCACCTACAGTTACATAGTAGCCTGATTCGTTTCCAGCCATGGAGATGTTCTGTAATGCATATTTAAGGTTCTGGCTCTGCATTGGAAGGTTTAGTGGATTATAGAATGATGTACCGTATGATGGAGATATTGGACCGAGTTCATTATATGCTTCTGCCTGTCCGTTGTAGTCGTTTGCATAGATGCTTGTCTGCTCAGTATAGTTGTTAGCTTCTATTAGCGCTCTTCTGAAGTGTACATTGTTTGTGTAGGATCTTTCTGTGTTCATTGAGAAATAGAACACTCCATCTATTGGGAATGACTTTACCAGATTGTAATTTGCTTCTGAGCTGTTATAGAAGTTGGTTATTATATCATTGAAGGACGCAGGTGAAACTGTGGATATCTGTGATGTGTTCTTGTCAAACTCCTCAACTCTGTCAGCGTGGGATAATGCGTATTTTATCACGATTTCTGGTATGTGTGCAGCTTGTATGGATGATGGTGTGTTTGCACTGTTAGCTACCCAGTAATTAGGGTTGGCCTGTAAAACCACAGTAGTCAGACCGGCACTTGCTGATTTGACTTCGTAAGGACCTGTTCCAATTGCTCCATTATCATTTAGGTATGTGTTCTGCTGGTTGTATTGAACGCCACCATTAGCGTCAACCTGTCCAGGATATATAACTGCTCCCCACCATCCTGCCAGATCAGATAGCATGAATGAATATACATACAGACCGTTGACTGAAACACTATAATTGCTGTTAACGACAACAGCCTGCTTTGCATAACTCATGAGCATCATGTTTGACTTGTTTGTGTTGAAGTTTGAGAGCACATAGTCAAGGGCGTTTGCTGTGTTTTTAGTCGTTACAGTAAAATTGCTACCCTTTACGTTATAGTGCGAAAGAGTGTCATTTTCAAATGCACTTATAACTCCCCATGGTAATGCAATGCCTGTTGTTGCATAATCTGTTGCATTAAACAGTATGTTTGGATAATTTGATGTTGAAACTCCCTGTCCCATTATGATTGTCCTGTATATTGAAAACCAGACATCAGGTGCAGTCATGGGTTGCCCATTACTGAAAGTGACATTTTGTCTCAGTGTAAAGGTATAATCCTGTTGTGAAACATTCGTTACGCTTTTAGCTAGAACCGGCACAACTCCTACTCCTGCATTATGGAACTCTGTAAGTTCCTGATATAAAGCGGTGTAAAGAGGTTCATCTGTTGTAAAAAACCCTGTCGCCGGATCAAGTTGACCCGGTGCAGCAACTTGAGATGTATCAGTAAGTACTGACGTTGGAGCCTTTGCTGGATGATAAAATTCCAGTACGGAAACCCCCGCTGCAACCAGTATGACTACAACCACGACAGCTAATATAGCACTAGTATGTTTTGCCATGAAGGTAATTAGTTAAATGATAAATATAAAGATTGTGGTAATATTTAACGTTATTCTGAATGAAAAAACCCTTAAAGGCATAGGATAAGTAACCTATTGAAAACTAGGTTTAAAATGTATATATTAAGATAAATATGTCACGTTCCATAATTTTATTCAGATAATCTTTCGCCCAGGACTTTTTTCAGCTCATCGTGAAACCTATTTCCCAGTGGCTTATCCTTTATGAGAATATTTCGTCCCATTGATATTATGTATATGGATTCCAAATTAAATTTTTTCTGAAGATAACCCTGGCTTACAAATGCCTCAGAAACATTTTTTGTGAGGATAGCATGATACAGTAAAAAATTTTTAACCTCTATTTCGGAATCAGTTATTGTAAATTTATAATTTCTCTTCCATAGAAGGTACAAAATAACCAGCAAATAAGATATCAAAAGAAATATTAGATAATTTATGAAGTTTTTAGGAGAAATTTCCAGAAAAACAGAGAATAAAGCTATCAGGATTGTAGCTTTTATCGTTGTCTTAATTTCCATTGCTCCCATATAACCAGCACAGTACTTTTACGCCATTTACATCGGCATATCCCGGTTCCCTTGTCTTGCAAATTTCCATGACGAAAGGGCACCTGTTATGAAATCTGCATCCCTCAGGTGGATTTATGAGACTTGGTACATCACCCACAGGTGAGGCTACTTCCTTGCTGCTAAACGAAGGAATCGAGCTTATCAGGAGTTGTGTATATGGATGTTGTGGCGACTCAAGAATCCTTTTTGTATTACCTATTTCCACTGCCTGCCCTGCATATATAACAATCATCTCATCACTTATGTATTTTGCAACGCCTATATTGTGGGTTATGAAGATATATGTAAGATTGTTCTTTTTCTGGATAGATATGAGAAGATTTAACATTTGAGCCTGTATTGATTCATCCAGTGCAGAAGTTGGTTCATCAAGAACGAGTAATTTTGGTTCCTTTATTAAAGCTCTCGCAATTGCAATTCTCTGTACCTGTCCCCCAGAAAACTCCCTTGGTTGCTTATCCTTGGAATCTTCATAATCCAGTCCGACAGACTTTAAAACGTTCTTAACAGCTTCCTCGTTAAACCTTCCCAACGGTTCTGACACAAGGTCCTTAACTTTCATTCTTGGATTGATTGATGTGGAAGGATTCTGAAATACCATTGAAACATTCTTTCGAACATACCTGAGGTTGTTCTGCTCAATTTCCTTACCTTCATAATAGATTTTACCTTCCGTTGGATCTTCAATTGTGGCAACTATCTTACCGAGAGTGGATTTTCCAGAACCACTTTCTCCAACAACTGCAAGAATTTTTCCTGTATCGATCGAGAGATTGATGTTTTCAAGTGCCCTTACATTTGGTATTTTTCTTCTAGCGAGAGTATCAAGCAACTGTTTTTTCTGAATAGGGTATAATTTTTTAACATTTTCAAACCTGAATATTTCACTCATAAAGCCAGCACCTCACCATAATGTCCTGCTGGTAATTTATCAATTTAGGTTCCTCCCTTCTGCACTTATCAAATACTTTGTTACATCTTGGATTGAATCTACATCCTACTGGCATATCAAAAAATGATGGGGGTGAACCTGGTATGGAGTACAATTCACCCGATGATTTGTAGTTGGTTGGAACGCTCTTTAGGAGACCTTCAGTATATGGATGTAGAGGTTTTTTAACAATATTTTCAGCGGGACTATTTTCTGCTATTCTACCTGCATACATAACAAGAATTCTATCTGATAGAACATAGGCAAGGCTCAGGTCATGCGTTATGAATATGATAGACATTTTATAATCCTTGTTCAACTGTTTGAGTAGATTTATAACCTGCGCCTGAATTGTTACATCAAGAGCAGTAGTCGGTTCATCTGCTATGAGTAATTTTGGTTTTAAAATGATAGCCATTGAAATGACCACTCTCTGAACCTGTCCACCAGACAGTTCGTGAGGATAACGTTTCATTATTTCCTCTGGGTCTGGTAGTCGCATTATTCTCAATGTTTCTTCTGCCTCTTTATACATATCGTCATCTGTAAGGTTTTCATTCTTGCGCTGATTCCTTATTCTGATTGCCTCAATAAGCTGGAATCCAACCCTTTTTACAGGATTTAAGCTATTCAGTGGGTTCTGAAATATCATGAAAACACTTGTCCCCCTGTACTGCGTCATCTGATCTTCAGATAGTTTTACTACGTTCTTATCTTCAAACAATATTTCCCCCGAAACCACTCCTGACATAGGTAATAATTTAGTTACAGCCTGTCCGAGTGTACTCTTACCTGATCCAGATTCTCCAACTATGGAAATGATCTCTCCCTCATTCATTTTCAGATTGAAATCTTCAAGCACTGTTGAAATACCGTTTACGGTTTTGTAGCTTACCTTTAAATTATTTACTTCCAATAACAAATGATCACCTTAATAATCTATCCTGTTGTTTATGAGGTCTTGATATCTGTCACCAACAAGGACAAATCCAATTACAATTATCAATATTGCAATACCAGGGAAGAATGAATACCACCAATCTGCTGGCAGGTAGCCCAACCCATTTGATGCCATCGCTCCCAGCTCTGGAATAGGTATTGATAAACCTATTCCAAGAAACGCCAGTGTTGAATAGGTCAGGATCACATTTCCGAAGTCCAGGGCAGCATAGGCAATAATTGGGTCCACGCTGTTAAGGAATAGATATTTTATAAAGAAATTGTGTGTCTTAACGTTATTTATTTTAGCCGCTTCCACAAAATCCATATTTTTTAACCTCAACACCTGACCCCGGAAGAATCTTGTATATGTAGGCCACCATACTATACTCAATCCTAGGATAACCCCAAAGTAAGTGGCTCTTAACGGAATTGAGATTGCAATGACAAGAATTAATGCAGGTATAGCGAGGAAAGAATCTGTCAACCTCATAATTATAGTTTCAAGCCATCCGCCTCTATATGCAGCACTAATACCCAGTATAGCTCCTATGACTATCGCTGAAAATACCACAATAACAGATACGAATGCATCCCTGGGCATCGCATAGAGCATTCTTGACAGGATGCTTTCTCCTTCTAGATTTGTTCCAAACCAAAATGCGACCGACTTCGTTGAAGGAGGCAATAATCTATCTGCCAGAACTGTGTGATATGGACTCGATGGTAATAACATATAGCCCCAGTTGGCATATTTCGGAAATGATGACATATATTCCAGGAAGCCCTGAATCGCTGACCAGCCAAGAAAAGCGACCACGATAACCATTCCAATAATAGCTGACTTATCCTTGGACATGAGTTTCAAAAAATTTGATCTCTTTCTGAACCCGCTTTTCCTTGACGCTTTTCTTTCTTCTTCCTTATTTACCGGTTCGTTGATCATTCGAGCCTCACCCTAGGATCGAGAATTCCATATAATATATCTGCAACAAGATTCGCTATTATGATGGATATGGCTATAATTATGGTCGTTCCTAATATGGCGATATAATCCAGATTGGTTATAGCGTAAACTATAAACCAACCCATACCGTGATAATCAAAGATATCCTCGACGACGACCGCCCCGGCTACTGCATACCCAAAGGAAAGAGCCAAAAGTGTAACTATCGGTATAGAAGCATTTCTCAATGCTACCGTATAAACGGCCCTCTTTCTTGATATTCCTTTCATTAGACCAAGCTTGAAATATTCCGATTCCATTGAATCAAGCATGCTTGATCTGGTTAGTCTTGTGATTATTCCGAAGCTTAGCAACCCAATTGCAATTACAGGAAGGATCATGTGATGAATCAGACTTATGAAATATGTGAAATCCCCTGCTATTAAGGCATTCAAAAGTGGAAATCCGGTTACATTAGCTGGAGCAGTCAACAATGGATTCACCAACCCCGTTGCAGGTAATAGTCCTAGGTCATATGCAAAAAATAACTGCAGGACTATTGCAACCAGGAAAGGAGGTGATGCCCAGGTAATTAGATAAACTCCCTTCACCACCTGGTCTCCGGCCTTTCTTCTCTTTGAAGCCCCAAATGCTCCTGTATATAATCCAAGGAACATAGACAATATCAGTGCAGGTATCACAAGCTCAAGTGTCCTTGGTAGATATCTTGCAATGAGTTGTATCTCCGGTCTGTGATATGAGGGGTCAAATCCTAAATTTCCATGGAAAATATTAGAGATATAATTGACAACCTGGTATTCGAGAGGAGCATTCAAATCATATTCCTTAATTATTGCGTCCAGCTGGGATTTAGAAGTGTGCCCGGGCCCGGCATAAACCTTTGCCAGCGAATAAGGATTTGGTGCAACTGCATGAATAAGGAGATAAACTATAGTTATAATAAGAAGCAGGGAGACTACTGCATATATTGCTCTTCGTATAATATATAGAACTAGATTGGTGTTCACTAACGTAGAATTTAATTACACTATTTAATCATTTATAGCTTTTAAGACACTATTCTGTTTTAAACTGCCTAGTTTTATGCCTATTTTGTAAGTCAAATTACAATAAAACTAAAACAATACAAACTAATACATTAAATTAGAAATATAAATGACTCCATGATATAGTTATGTATTCATCAAACTTACAAATATCTTATTTCAATGGAATAATTCATAAGTAGTCTATACAGATTGTTTTCAACCATCATTTGTAATAGTTTCAAGGACTATGATAATGGAAATTTTCCTCCAAGCTAGTACTTTGTATATTGATATGAACTAAGATAAATTAAATCAACCGATAGAGAAAGAAAAACAATTACGAGAGAATAGAATGGATTCGGCATGTATTTAAGGTGGTAGGAATTGAGTTTAACATTGAGTGATAAAAAAATTCTAAGTATAATCATTCTTATTTTTATAGTGGTTGCTGTTACTTTTGGATATATTTCATCTACACGCTCTAGTTCTACAGTCTCATCTTCAACACCAGATATAATAATTCATAATGGGACCTGGATAAACATCAGTGCTCAAAATGGGTGGTTTATTGGCATGGGATATATAATAAACGTAAGTTCTAATTCAGTATTGACTGGAAACTGGAATTCGACACAACCAACGAACCTTTCACTTTGGACACACTATCAAGATAAGAGTTACTTCCCAAAAATAACAAACGATACGAAGTTTTTTAATATGGAAGAAGTTTCTATAAATTTATCTCCTGGTATCTATTCCATAGAATTTCAAACTATATCATGGAATGATCATATACACATCGATAAAAATTTCACGTTGCTACAGGTATTGAAGTAATGTGTGTATAACTTTAAAAAACTTTTGCCCGATTTTTCTAATTTCATAACTCTTTTCAAAGGCCTAAACATTTCAGAAATTACCAAAATTTATCCCAATCGATACTGGATTCGTACCATATAGAGTGCGGGCTTGGTGGGATTCGGACCCACGATCACCGACTTAGAAGGACGGTGCCTTATCCAGACTAGGCCACAAGCCCATGCAAGGAAAATACTAACTGGCATAAATATTTTTGAGTTAAATGCATATCCAATTGTGAGAGAAGAAAAGATCTCAGTTACGCTCAACTTTGAAAAAAGTATATACCTAAAACAGGTACTTGCAATGCTTCCAAATATCGATGAGATATCAGGAAGAACACATATAAAAACTCAGGAAACTGAACAATTCTTTCAAATTTATATAGAAGCGATGGATACTGTTGCAATAAGAGCTGCACTAGGTTCGATAACCAGATGGATTCTAATTGCAGACAGGTTAGTTAAAGAGGTGCAATAAGTGGAAGGGGGAATAAGTAATTATTTACAAAATCAAGTAAGACAGGCTCAACAGATCGAAAACCAGATTGAACAAATAGGTACTCAAAAATATCAGCTTGAAGTAAGGATAAAAGAACTTACCAAGACGCTTGAGGAGCTTGGGAAAGTGGCTGATGGTATGCCAATATACAGAAGTGTTGGTCCTGTACTGTATAAGGTCGATGACAAAACCAAACTGGTTGAAGAACTCAAGGAACAGAAGGAGCTCAGTGAGATAAGGATAAATACCATTGAAAAACAACAGAAAGCCCTTGAAGAAAAATACAAGGAAATAGAGGAAGTTATTAAGAAAGCATATTCAGAAAGTAAGACAAAATAAGGAATAAGGATGGATAAATACAAGGATGTGCAGGGTGGAAAGCCTGTTCATCTACTGAATGTTGAAAGGGTCGGCGTAAGGAATGTAAGGGTACCCATAACGGTAAGGAGAGGAGATGATGTTTTTAATCTGTCAGTTAATCTTAACGTATTTGTCGATCTTCCATCCTGGCGAAAGGGTGCCGATATGTCTCGAACAATTGAATCAATCAATTCTGTAATTAATGGTCATAAAAATGAGGATGCCATTGAACATGTATCAATGGAAATATGTAAGGAATGTCTTAGAAGATTTGACTATTCAAGCAAGGCCATGGTTGAAATGAGTACAGTAATCTTTCTCAACAGGAACGCATCTGGAGGCTCCGAATCACTTGTTCCCTATGAAGTCAGGGTGAATTCGGAACTTGAGAGAAATGGAGCCAGCAAGACATCTCTATCTGTAGAAATCATGGTAATAAACGCATGCCCATGTGCAATGGAAACAGCCAGAACAATACTGAAGGAAAGGATTCCAGAGGCTTCTGACATTCTTGATAAGATTCCAGTAATAACTCATAATCAGAGGAATCATATAGTAATAAAAATTGAATATACTGGTAGCCTGGATATTGAGATCAAGAATATTATAGAATTTGTTGAAAAGAGGATGAATGGCTCACTTCTTCCATTACTGAAGAGATCAGATGAAGGTGAGATGGTTGTCAGAGCCCATTTAAATCCAATGTTTGTTGAAGATATCGTAAGAGACATTTCATTCAATATTGTAAGAAATTTTTCAGAAATTGAAGATGATGTTAAATTGACGGTATCATCTGAAAGTGAAGAAAGTATTCACCCACACAATGCTTTTGCAGAAATAAGTTCAACTTTTGGACAGATAAGAAAGGAAAATAATAAGGCTCATCACACTTTTGTGTGGGTTCCTGGATAAAGCTGTAAGTTGCCACACCTGAAGTATATGGCAGTCTTCAGGTGGTTCCTGTTCCTGTACCCGAATGCCATCCTTTCTATAAGTGCAATCCTTGAGTTGATTCCCTCTGACCTTGCATTTGTTATTCTGTGTGTGAAGTAGTTCATTATGCTGCCAAGATGAACCTTCATCATCCTTGCAGCATCTTTCATTGCATCTATGGATGAGTGAATGATCCATGAATACCATCTCTCCCAGTATTTCATGGCTTCTGCTTCTGTTGGCAGATTCCACATGATACGTATGTTCTCCTTCATTGAATATGCCTTTCCTGTGAGCAGATCTGAATCCTTCAGACTGTTGTATCTTTCCCTGTATCTTTCAGGAAGGTTCTCTTCTGAATATAACCACATATACCTGGAACCATTCAGGTCCATTATGCCATTCTCCTTCAACTTCCTGTTCTCATCTTTTCGTGTTTTATCAACGGCATCATTCACATGCTTCATCACATGAAAACGATCAAACACGATCTTTGATGAAGCATCTGGAACATGTTCCCTTGTGGATGACATGAACGGATCCCACATGTCCATGGATACTGCATCGATTTTTGAAAGCTCTTCCTTCGTGAGTGTGTTGTAATACTCATCCAGTGATCCCTTCTTCCTGTCATATGCAATGTATTCAACACCTTTGTTGATCATGTCATAAACCAGTGTTATGTACTTGTGTCCCTTCTTATAGGATTTCTCATCTATCCCCATAATGCGTGGATGATCCTTCTTCCTTTCCCTACCTCTTGTGACAGCCCTCTCAATTATGTTCCATGCCTGTTTCCATGAAAGTCTCATAATGTGCGTGAAGTTCTCTGTATCCATGTTCTGGAGCATCCCGATTGACATTGCCTCAAATCTCAAGGTGAACCTTGTTTTCTTTTCTGTCCATGGCATGACCGCTTCCCTTATGCCATGTTCAGTGCAGGATATCCTTGGAGGATGCGCATGTATGAATGTCATGAACTCAATACTGTCAAGATCCCTCCATACTCTTTCCCTGAGGTGATCATAAACCATGCACTCCTTCATGCACAGTGGGCAGTAAAGCCTTGATCCCTTCTCATGAACTATGTATATATCAACAGTTTTCTTCGCAGAATCAAGTGATACTCTTTCAACCTTCCATGGTGTCTTCAGTTCAAGCAGTGCAGAATATAGCTGGCATTCGTCCATGAAATTATATAACTAAGAATTAGATAAAATTACCCACATGAAAGTACGAAGAGCCAATAATAATTAATTCTTATTTCCTTTCAACATTTTAACAACAGCTTCAACTGCACTTCTTGCCTTTTCAATTCTTGCTTCAGCCTGCAGTCTCGTCTGTCCAGGACCTGTAATTCCCAGTGATACTGGCATTCCGGTCTCGATGGATATATCCATGATTTTCCTTGCTGCGTTCTGCATTATGATATCATCATGATCTGTTTCTCCCTGTATAACTGCTCCAAGTGTAACAACTGCATCAACATTTCCTCCATTGATGAGTTTCTTTACTCCCAGTGGGATCTCGAAGGTTCCAGGTACCTTAAGTACCTCTGAAACTTCTCCACCCAGAAATTTAACATGATCTATGGCTCTTTCCAGCATCATCATCGTAATATCATAATTATATTCCGATACAACTATTCCTATTTTCATATTTTTTCATCACCTCAATGTGTTATTGCGCTTCCTTTTTTACCTTCGCCCATGACGTCTCCTGCGTCAGCATACCCCTGCCTCAATCCCTTTCCAGCATTCAGCGTTAATTTTTCAGGGAAGAAGAGTAAGTTATATGCATTTATGGCATGTTCTCTTGCTCTCTGGTCACATAGCCACGCAAGTTCCCTGTCGTCCTTTGCCTCATCTTCGTGGACAAACACTTCAATTATATGCTTCCCAACCTTCAACTGCACTTCCATTAATCCTGTGGACGCGACCTGGCTTGAGATCTTGTCAACCGGCTTTCTTCCTGGCATACCGCAGGCTATGACAATGTCACACCCTGAATTAAATAACAAAAGGCTTGCCACTGGAAGATCCTTTATTCCTGGAACTGTATATCTTGATATCCTGAATCCTGTCCCCGTTGACCCGAGTTCATCTATAATGGATTTTCCCATATCGTACCTTGCAAATGTTGTGTCAGCAATACCTATAAGCTTCATGCACGTATTCCCTCCAGTTCAATTATCCTCTTCTTGATCATCCTTGTTCCCACGGGATCTTGTGATTCAAAACGTTTGCATCTTACTACTTTTACATGTATATTTCTTTTAGCGCATTCATCTTCAATCTGTTTTTCATCAAATCGCTGGTCGAAACCAAGCGTGATTATATCTGGCTTCAATATTTCAACTGTCCTGAAGATATCTCCATGATTACCAACCACTGCCTCATCAACCATTTTCAGGTTTGAGACCATCTCCCTTCGGGCATTTTCAGAAAAAACTAGTTTCTTCCCACTTTTCTGAGCATTAAGGTCAGTTGCAACTACTACTATCAGTTCTTCCCCAAGAGCTCTTGATTGCTTCAAATAATCTATATGTCCAAGGTGGAGTATATCAAACACCCCTGTCGCCATAACTTTAGTCATTGGTCCACTTTTCTATGATTTCCTTTCCCTCTATAAATGTTAAGTTATGTTCCTCAGCAAAGTTTCTAGCTTCCTCCATTGTCATTGCCCTGCCGGAATCCGAAAGCATCTCAGCCAGGGTTGCACTGGGTACAAGTCCAGCCCTTTCTACCAGGTAGGTGGCAAGTTCTGTATGCCCCCTTCTCTCGCTGAAGTAACCTTCCCTTGCTATCAGAAGGTGGACATGACCCGGTATCCTGAATTCCCTGTAAAATTCATCAAGAATATCATTTTTTGAGTCTATGTTTTTAATGAAATCTACAAGTTTTGAAATTGTAACCTGCCTGTCCATGTCAGGTATTCCTGTATAGGTACTTCTGTGATTTACAGTGAATGTGAATGATGAATGTTTGTCATAACCCATGTCAGAGGTATTTGTGGCCTTCTTCCCATATGGTAGAAATCTTTCATAGAGCTCCTCAAGATATGGCAACTGTATCAGGTCAGCCTCCCTTTTCCTCAATGTTGTACATATAAGCCCACCTGCTTCCCTTCTTAACATTCTTATTGAGTCTGATGTTACAAACTGAGACGCAAAAATAAGATCAGTCTCACCTTCCCTCTTAGCATCATCAAATATTAATATGGGCAAACCATGCTTTAAATCGTCAATTACCTGATCGAATGTTGACTCCTTCTGTCTGATCATAAATGGATATTGAAGGAAACATTAAAAATATTTGGTAGATACTCTGATTTGAGTTGATATAATGAAAATAGATAGGATTACAGAACATGACCTGATAAGACTGGTAAGACTCGAGGAACGGGCCTTTACAGTGGGACCTTATTCACTTGATATGCTCAAATATGCACTATCAGAATCAGGAGATATGGCTTTCAAGATCGAAGATGGCAATGGGATAATAGCATACATGATGGCATGTCCAGTATCCAGTAACTCTCTAGATATTGAATCAGTAGCTGTTGACCCGGAATATCGGGGAAAGGGCCTTGCTAAAAGACTGTTTCAATATGTTGAAGAACTTGCAAAAGAGAGGGGTTATGAAGAGATTGTTCTTGAGGTTAGGGAATTCAACCACGAAGCCATCGGCCTTTACGAAAAACTTGGATTTAGAAAGACAGAATTCCTGAAGAATTATTACAGTGAAAAACTGGATGGCAGCAGGAATGCATTCAGGATGGAGAAACGATTAATCAAGTAATTTCCTGATTTCTTCCGGTCTTATTTCAAGATTCTGTGGTCCGTATATGAATATGGACCTCCTGTTGAAGCTGTCATAGAGCGAATTGAGCAGTGGTGAAAGGGAACTGATTTCCATGAATTTCCTTCCCTGTTTCACCAGAACCTCATTCTTGCTTTTCTTTCTATCCTGATATGCGTAAGGAGGTACATAGTCTACTATAAGCTCCGGGTATTTTTCCCGGATCTTATTTTCAATCTCCGGGTCCCTTATATCCGGTGCCTGGTCCCTAAATACAACCTTGTATAAATTTCTCCTGTCTATCTGCCTGATCATTTCAGAACAGGAATCCTGGTTTCTCAGATAGCTCATGAAAATATCATCGTGCATTCCCATCACGGAACTATCAACCTTATCCAGTGATTTCATTGCACTTTCTATCATTTTCTGCGCGATCCGGACAGTCTTATGAAAATAGACTGATTTATGCATCAAGTTTCTTGACAGAAGGATCGATTCTACTGACGTTATTCCTTTCTCCTCAATGAAAATCTTTTCACCATCTGTCCTTAGTATATCGACCATTCTCTTTATGCTGAAAGCTATGTTTCCAGTTCCCGTAAAATAACTGTCCCTTACAAGATAATCCATTTCATCAGCATCAAGAGGACCGCTCACTATTCCACTTTCCAGCTGGAATTCCCTATGTTTTCCTGATAGGATCCTTGTAATAACTTCCGGATCTACATCATTAGACTCCAGACATTCCCTTATTTCCCCTGTACCCTTCTTACCCAGTATGATGTCTCTCCCATTTTCTTCATGGTTTACGTGAAACTTTTCCTCAAAGAAATCTTCAAATGAATGACTGAGTGGAAAATGACCGATGTCATGCAAAAGGGCTGCAAAAGTAACCTCAACTGGAAATTTTGTCTCAAGTTTCTGTGCGATCTGGCTCGCAAGAGTCATTGTGCCCAGAGAATGCTGAAATCTCGTGTGAACAGCTCCGGGATATACAAGATAACACATCCCGAGCTGTCTGATCCAGTGCAATCTCTGAAATTCAGGTGTATCTATGATCTTCAAGAATTTTTCTGAAATTTCAGTGTAACCCCATACGGGGTCCTGAATTGCCTTGAACATTTTTAACCTCAAATACCGGACATGCCCAGATTGGTCCTGACGTCCTGCTAAGTTTACCCCTGAGTTCACTCGACCCCGGTATCCAGCAGCACCAAAAGTTCCACCTACCGTTGCTCCCTTCCGGACCTGGCGGGATTGGTGAATAAGTTACGAAAAGCATTTCCTTTGAATTGCCTTCCGTAATCCTCCGATCCGCTGGGCCGAAATCTCATAGATTCCTCAAGGCTTAACAGAGGCCAGGTTGGCCTCTCTGGACTGTCGTTCCCGCATATAGGCTTCGGGTAACAGGAAGAGCCTGGCTTCCCAACCTAGTCCGGCTATTACCTTTATTGATCCTTGCTTAATATTTTTTCCATACTTTTCACGTTTACTTTATGTCACATATATAAGAATCGATTAGTAGGCTTTGAAATTCAGTCTTCAACGCAGGATCACATAAAGGATTTGTAAATATTATCAATCGAATCTATGATTCTGTCACTATTGGCTTCCATCTCGGCAAGTACCATAGAACCACCCATTCCTGCACCCTCCTTGACGTATCCATCTTCAAAACGCCTTATTCCATCAAACCTTGATTTTCTCATATCTGTGCGGGAAAATTTCAGATGATCTGGATCAACGAGGTATTCCATTGTTATTCGTGAATCAGTCATTATCTGCTTCGTGGTCCAGACTTCAACATTGTCCATCGGGAGTTTTAGCATTGAAGCAATGTAATATATGGCAGCCATCTGGGTCCCTCCAGAAAGAATTATCCTGGAATCCTCATTTTCCGAGAGAATCCCAAGGGCAATTTCCTGTGTATAATCTCCGACCCTTGATATGGATTTCAATGGATCATTCTGGATTCCATGCCTGTCAATCATTTCTCCTATGACCTTATCCTTAAGTCCTGATGGATTTATCTGGAATGAACTGCTTGTTTTTATATCTATTCCAAGAAGGGAAAGAACAGCCTGGGCAGTGGTTGTACCTCCTGGTATTGATTCTGAGATCATTACAGAACGACCATGCTTAAGCAGTAACTTTCCCAGGTATCTTCCTGTTGATACTGCAAGGGATGCCTGAGGCAATGCTGGTTCCTTCCTTCCATCCCGCGCAGGTTCCAATCCTGTATGAAGGTATGTACATTGAGGCTTTATCCCCATCCCTCCATCTACAACCAGTGTTTCTATTCCTGAAATCTCCAGGCATGCTTTGGATATAAGTGAAGGTGTCGGCAATCCATCAGGTGTCATTGGAGGTACATCCAAAGATTTGCATTCTCCTTCTACAAGTATTTCTGAGTCAAGAGCCGGAGTCAAAAATGTTAGTTCGGGTGTTTTTCCAGCAGATGTTATACCTGGAATGAGAGAAATTTGAGTGCTTCCTGCTAGCATTAGGTTAATGTCTGGTTTTCTATTCATTTTATCATACCACTATTTTAATGGGAAATAAAAAGAATATGTGTGGATAGAGTATGTATGAAAAAATTATGACCAGTGGAATTGTAACGAAAATGACCATGAGAACAAAGGAGAAATAGAATATCCTCAGTGCTTTCTTCAGATCACTAAGGGTGGGCTCAAACCCCTTTCTGTTGATCACATAACTTCCCTTCTTTTCCAGTCGCAGATTTAGAACAGTAGCCATTGTACCCATTGAATATGCAGCGTTCCTGCTGGGAACACTGTTCAGGAGAGTTGAGAGTCTTGTTCTTCTATTACTGTAATTAAGCATATAGGCAGAAATGGATATGAGTGCCGATGAAATCCTGGCAGGAATGTAGTTAACAATTGTGTCCAT
Source organism: Thermoplasmatales archaeon (assembly GCA_027316895.1). Taxonomy (GTDB): domain Archaea; phylum Thermoplasmatota; class Thermoplasmata; order Thermoplasmatales; family Thermoplasmataceae; genus Cuniculiplasma. The sequence continues at coordinate 815,729 of DAHVFT010000001.1, forward strand.
AGCAGCAGAAGCCCTTCCAAATTTCAGGTATTTTCTATCCCTGTATCCAAATGTTGAATCCAGGGTGTTCACGATCCTGTAGACTATTGCACCAAGAACGCCGAATATGGAGAAATACAGTAAGCTGCCTGTGAAAGAATCAGTTATACCCTCAGAAACTGTTTCAATTGCTGCAGATATGAGCAGGGGTTCAGTTAGTTGTGAAACATCCCTTCTGACACACCTGGAAGTAAGGACTCTTGCACTTTCCATATCTCCTTTCTCGAGGCTCTTTATAATTGGATTTATATGAGCACCCATTGACGTGAACGCAAATGTAGACTTTTCAATAATTGCATAGAATATCAGGAAAAATATGTATATGAGCGGCAGACTGTAGAGGAAATCGAAAATAAACCCGAAGAATATGGTGATTGGTATGATTGTCATGAATACTGTAATCCATCCTGCTCTCACCGGTTTCCTGGATTTCTGCATCCCTCTTCCAATGAACATCGACCATCTTCCTGAGATTACTGCTATATGCAGGAAACCCCTGGGTTCCCCGAATATTATGTCTATTACCAGGGCAAGGAAGAGAGTTGAAATGATGATTGAAAGGAGTTCAGGTTCCATTTACGATCTGCATTAGCAGTTCTCTTTTTAAATTTACGGATAGATTCCTTGAGAATGATTGGATGTTATCTTCCAGTGTCTCCTCATAGCTCCTGCTCCTTTGCAAACCTGTAAACCAATGAAAAACGCTGGAATTTTCAAGGATCCCATGAAGGTTTGTTCCTATTATTTTACCATCACTGCTTATAGATCCTTCCGGACCTCTACCGGTGTTGACAAATTTATCGTCATTTTTCCTCTGCTCCCTACCGTAATGAATGAAATAAGCTGTCCCTGTTATGGGTAGGTTTCCTAGTGAGCCTTCGTACTTCACTTCAGATATTTCCTTTTTTGAATTATAGATAAAATCAGTATCCAGTAGACCTAACCCTTTGATCTCGCTTACAGGTAGCTGAACATTGCCAGGATCTTTTATAGACCTTGACAGGATCTGGTATCCTCCGCAGATTCCTATTATCTTCAATCCCTTTTCATGGAATTCCGTGATCTTCTTCCCCAGTCCTGTCTTAATTATAAAATCCAGGTCTTCATAGACATTCTTTGAGCCTGGAAGCAGTATAGAATCAACAGTTTCCAGCTGTTCTGGACTGGTTATGTATTTTCCCAGGCCCATCTGTATGAGTGGATCAATGTCACTGTAGTTCTCAAAATAGGGATATCTGATGATGCCTACCTTTGTTCCATTAATATTACTGTAATCCAGCGAATCTTCACCAGGCAATTTGCTGTTTTCCATATGTGGGATTACCCCCATACTTAACATGCCTGTCATGGAACTTATCTTCTCAATGCCATACCTGAGCAATTCAGTGCTGCCCCTCATATTGTTTATTATGAAATACTTCAGAACCTCCGGGAACTGTGCAAGTGACTTTGTGCCGTAAAGTGATGAGAATGCGCCACCATTTTCAATGTTTGTGACAAGTATCCCAGTTCCCTTGAATTCACTGGTCAACCATGTATTTGCAAGGTCCCTGTCATAAAGATTTATCTCTGCCGCTGATCCTGAACCTTCCGCAACAACCACATCATACCTGTCAAGAAGAGATTTCAGGGCTTCCCTTACTGCTGACCTTGCTTCATCTCGCAGTAGCTTTCCATAATCCTCGATGGTTCGACTTCCGATGGACTTTCCCATGAAAATGACCTGCGACTTACCGGACCCTTCAGGCTTCAGCAGGATTGGGTTGATCTTCCAGTCAGCTACTGTCCTGGAAGCTTTAGCCTGGAGCCATTGTGATCTTGATATCTCATAACCATCAGGAGTGGATATGGAATTCAGTGACATGTTCATGGCCTTGAATGGAGATACGCTATATCCCATATCACTGAGAATTCTGCAGATTCCCATTGTGATTGTACTCTTTCCAGCATTTGAAGATGTCCCCATTATGTGTATTAGCTTACCTTCGCTCATTTATTATCGCCCTTATTGCCTCAATTAGTTCCGTGTTCTCTTCCTGACTTCTTATATTTATCCTGAAATCATTTGCTGTAAATCCATAGAAATCGCTGAGATTCCTTATCAAGAATCCTTTCTCCATGAGTTTTCTTTCGAAGTCCAGTGGATCTATTTGTTCATTCAGTCTGAATGACAGAAAGTTGACCTCTGACTTCCCCAATACCGTTAATTTCATCTTTTTTAGTTCTTTCGTGATATTTTCTCTTTCCCTTAGCAACATATTCGTGTCGGGCTGGTACTCTGACCATTTTTCCAGTATAGTCGTATACTCCTCAGGAATAGTCCATGGTCCCCTGATCTTTCTCAGCATTCTTACAGTTCCAGAAGAACATATACCGAAACCAAGTCTGATTCCCGGCAATCCACTCACTTTTGTCAGAGACCTACCTATAATAATGCCCGGATATTCTTCTGTAGCCTTCTTTAACTCCATCTGTCGCCTTGTGGTTAGAAAATCAATATATGCCTGATCCATGAAAACGGTTGCATCCTTCTTCATTGAAATTCTAATTATTGCTTCAATTTCCTTATGGCTGAGCATTTCCCCTGTTGGATTGACCGGTATATTCAATGAAATCAGATCATAATTGAAATTTTTGAGTATTTCCATGTTCTTTATCAATGCACCCATGCTCAATCTTGTTATCTTACAACTGCTTGCTTCTGCAGCCCTCCTGTGCTCCGAAAAAATTGGCTCTATCAGCAGAACATTCTTTCCAGAATGCAGTTGATAGACATAATTTATAAGGGAGGTCATGCCATAAGTTGCAATTATTTTTCCAGGATCAGTAGTAATTAACCTCCCTATCACTACTTCTATCTTTTCTTCTCCAGCAGGATAGTGCCTCAGCACTTCTGTCTTCTTTCCGTTGACATATTCAGGACTTTTATGGTTAATATTGGCTGAGAAATCCCTTATTTCCGGGTATTTGTCCCTTACTTTCAGGTATGTGTCACCGTGGGTAAAACTATCATCTGAACTTAATTTCATTTTAGTGTAATTGATTTCATATTTATATCAATTAAGTATATTGTCTGGTTGAAAGTATCAAGATATGCAAGGGCATCAATTTCTTTCTTTACAGTCATACCTGCTGGAAACGCAGAATTTATTCCTGAAGCCCTTTATTTTCTCTGGCTACCGTACCTTATATCAGGCCTAATTTCCTTTATTATTCTTTATGCAGTTGAAAATTATGTTTCAAAATTCATTCTCGTAATTTTGGCCCTCAGCATAATAGGTATCATTCATGGTGCACAAAATTTAGACTCTCTCCTTGACCTTGGAGATGGACTGATGAAAAGAGGGGAAACGGAAGCCAGGCTCAGGGTGATGAAAGACCCGTCTGTAGGAGCCGGTGGCCTATTCATGTTCTTTGTTGTTTATGGCATAAGTGTTTCTGCCCTGCTTTCTGTTTCCGCAACCAGAATTCCATACCTGATACTTTTTTCCCAGCTTGTGGACATTATTTTCATGTCACTGATATTCTTCAGGAATAAACCAATAGGAGATGGCTATGGTAAATTCTTTTCAGTTATCTCATCGAGGTGGACATTCCTTGTTACTTCCTTTGGAATCCCCTTTATATTATCATTGATACTCTTCCCTGGGTACATCTTTGTTTTGATTGCAGTCATAGTAATTGCAATCATACTCAGGCTCTACCTATACAGGATTTTCAGAGGAGTAAATGGAGATATAGTTGGAGCTTCTGGAGAGATTGGAAGAATGTTTGCACTCATCCTGTCCACAATTCCAATTTTCTTTATTTGACTGCATGGTTTCACAAATAACTATAAGTATTGAGAATGATAATTTTTTATGCACGTATACAATGTCCATCCTATGTCAAGATTTTATTATGCTTGTAAGGACGTAGGATTTGATTGCAGCTATCATATAGATGAACCAACACACAAGGATCTGTGGAACAAAATAAGAATACATAACAGATATGCACACAATCAATTTGATATAACCCCTGAGTGGGAAGAAAAAATAAATAAGGCAATTCAGGAAAAGTGAAGTAATGAGACCCATACCAACCATACTCAGGTCAGACGAACTTATAGATAAGAGCCTGAAGAAAGCGTCAAAAATAGATGAACCTTACGACAAGATATTTGAGAATAAGGTACGGAAGGAGAATATAGACAGGATTGCAACAGCAGAGAGCGTTTCTGCCATATATCTAAAGAGGATAGTTAAGAAATTTCCAACGTCAGAAAAACTTCATCCCTTCTACGAGGATTTTCTCCAGTTAAAATTTGGAATTGATAACTACAAGAGGTCACTGAATAATGTACAGTGGGCAGGAGAAAAAATAGTGGAACTTGCCACAGATTCCATACACGATTTGAAGAGGGCAAGAACGGCACATGAAATGGTAAACGTAAGAAAGAAGTTCTATGGGCGATTCTGCTCGGTTCTTGAACATGTTGACAAGGACCTCAGATTGCTGGGCGAATGCAGGGATTTCCTCAGAAAACTTCCAGAGATAGATCCAGAGAAGCCATCATTTGTCATAGCAGGAATGCCTAATGTTGGGAAAAGCTCCCTCTTGAATTCACTTACCAACAATGATGTTCAGATTGCACCATATCCATTCACCACACTGAATGTGTTCATCGGTCACCTGAATACGGGAACCAGGAAGATCCAGATTGTTGATACACCTGGCTTGCTGGACAGGCCAATGGACGAAAGAAATGAGCTGGAAAGGAGATCTATACTTAGTCTTAAGGATATAAGGGGTGTTATCCTGTTTCTCGTTGACTATTCAGGATTTTCTGGATATACAGTGGAGCAGCAGGAGAAGCTGTACAATGATATAAGGGCAAATTTCCCAAAGAAGATAGTCAGGGTACAGACAAAGATAGATATAAGCGAGAGAAAGGAAGAAATTGCAATATCCAATATCAACAAAACCGGGATAAAAGAATTAAAGGACTTTATTATTAAGGAGTCTGGTGAATTCACTGAATACGGATATTGAGAAGAATGTCCTGAAGAACGCCATCGAACACGATGGCAGGGCAGAACTAAAAAGTGTTGTTAATAAGTTACTCGGTTCATTTCCTGAGCTCAGGTCGTCAATCAAGGACCTGATGTCTGAGATCAACCAGACTATTTCAAGAATAAATTCCCTGAGCATAGACCAGCAGATTTCACTTGCAAAGGAGAAATACAGTGAGATTCTCATCGTTGAGAAAAAGAATGAGGAGCATCACCTGCCTGATCTTAAAAATGTTAGGGGAAAGGTTGTGATGAGGATGGCACCATCGCCTTCTGGACCACTTCACCTTGGCCACAGCAGGATGCTGATTCTTAATGATGAATATGTGAAAAGATATGGCGGAGAACTCATTCTCAGGATAGAAGATACGAACCCGAATAATATATACCCTAAGGCTTACGACATGATCCAGGAAGATACCAGGTGGCTGGACGTGAACTTCACACAGTTTGTCATCCAGTCAGAAAGGATGGAACTTTATTATACAAGGGCTAGAGAATTAATACGGATGGGAAAAGCCTACATATGTAAGTGCAGGGTAGAAGATTTCAAGAGAGATCTGATGGAATCAAGAGCCTGCCCGCACAGGAATCTTTCCCCTGATCTGATGGTTGAACAGTTTGACCGGATCATATCTGGAGAGGATAAGGATGTAAAACCGGTTCTTGTCATAAAAACTGATCTGAAGCATCCAAATCCTGCAGTTAGAGACTGGATTGCATTCAGGATCATAGAAACGCCACATCCCCATACTGGAAAGAAATATAGATTCTATCCCCTGATGAATTTCAGTGTTGCGGTGGATGATCATGAACTTGGACTAACCCATGTGATCAGAGGAATGGATCACCTGAACAATACGGAGAGACAGAAATATATATTCAATTATTTCAAGTGGGATATACCAGAGTATTTCCATTATGGGCTTATCAATATACAGGATGCCATACTCAGTACGACAGCAATGAGGAAAGGTATTGATGCAGGAGAATACAGGGGATGGGACGATGTGAGACTTGCGACTCTGCTCGCGCTGAGAAGGAGAGGCTACCAGAAGGAAACTTTTAGAAAGTACTGGATAGATTCAGGGCTGAATGACGTTAATTCTGATTTCTCATGGGAGATATTCAATTCGATGAACAGGCAATTCATAGACCATTCCGCCAATCGTTATTTCTTTGTCTCTGATCCAGTGAAAGTTCAGATCATGGATTCACCTGAAATAGAATCCATGATACCTCTCTATCCGAAAGAATCGGAAAGAGGTTTCAGGAAATACACTCTCAATAAGGACCAGGTCCTCTATTTGCAAAAATCTGATATCAATGACGCAAAAGAAAACGATATACTCAGACTTAAAGATCTGTATAATATAATTTACAGGGATGGAAAATGGCATTATCTTGATTCAGAAAATAAGACCAAAAGAAAGATCATCCACTGGGTGAAGGAAGATTCCCCGGAATTCGAAGTGTACAGGCCGGACAGTACAACTGACAGCGGCTTTATAGAATCAGATGCAGTGAAGACAACTGGAATAATCCAGTTTGAGAGATATGCATTCGTGAACAAGACCTCAGAAAGTTATGCATTGTATCTGCATAAATAAAGGTAGAGCATTATAGCTGAATTACGCAAAAAAGCTTGCTCCATGCATTTTAGGTATTGAGAAATATTTAATCTATATTTATTGAAATGTCCCCTTCTTTCACATAATAAGCAATTGCACCCAGAATTATGAATATAGGACCTATAAGGAACCCTGCGTGAAGTATGAGCAATACGATTCCAATAATCAGCAGAATTATGCTATTGTGCCTTCTTTCATTACCTCCAGACCTGAGCTTCTGACCATATAGAATTGAAATCCCTGACAATATTATCTGTAAAAGTATAACTATTATAATAAATCCAAAGGCAGCTGGAAATAATGAAATGTTTCCTGTTACTTTTACCACTCCGCCATTAAATGAGGCTGTGCCAATTATAATGGCAACTATTAGCTCAAAAACACCTGCAATAATTCCTATTACTGCCCCAATTAAAATTGCCAGATTTTTAAGATCATTTGTTATTTTCACTATTTATCATACGTTTAAAATATAAAATATTTACTATTTATAATGCGCTTGAATGTTGTATGGGTAAAATCATCATTTGCAGGCCATTGTGGAGTTTCTGATGGAGTCTTTACATTTTCTCCTAAAACCGGGTCCCCATCATTCAGGATGAAGGCAAAGCCATCTAGAATTATGAGGATTGCCCCGACATAATCCCCTGATCCTAGGATAAATAAATAACTCCAATAACCAGTATGACTGTTCCGAGTTTTTTACTTTTCCTTGACTCTTTCATTATTCGCTTTGATGAAATAACGGTGATCAACGTCAAAACTATTATAAAAATCATGAGAACTGCATCCAGGTTGGTTTCGTGATTTATGGTGGATATAGTTGATTGACTATATAGTAGGGATCCGTTCCATATAGATTTTCTATGTAGTGAAATTTCAGCAAATTATCAGTAAAATTTACAACCGTGGAAAAAATTGTAAATAAACCACCTATGAGGATGGAATAATGTTTTAACCGTTTCGAAATTCTCATATTCATTGTATGGATTTATAGTGTTAATAACTGAACAACTTAGTATTGTTCCATTGTCGATTCCATATATAGTCACAAATTCTTCGATCAGCATCCTGGTGTATGAGATTTTTTAGGTATGTATCTCTTATCTAACAAAAATTATTAGGCATATTCATATGAGAGTGACATGGATAGAGAACTGGCAAGAAAGCTTATTTCAGTAGTTTCACAGGAAAAGAAGAATGCAAGATCTATTTCTGGAAAGGATATTGTTAATATTCTTGTTTACAAGAGGAAGTTTTTGAAGGAAGAAAGTGCATCAAGGTTTGAGGATGAATGCGTCAGGGAGGGACTCCTTTCAAGGGAAGGAGATAGCTTCCTCATTAACTTCAATGCACCCGCAGAACATGTGCCAATTGATCTGGTTATAGATGAAGAGGAACTATTTCAGGAGCAGACCAGAGATGCTTCATATCTGGACAGGTTGCTCAATGCAGTAGTTGCCTCCGGTAAATTGACAAAAAAGGAGGCTCTGGAAAGATCCAAGAAACAGCTTGAAAATTTAAGATATATAAACATGACAATCAGGCTTTGCTCACTTATGAATGATCTTTACATTGATTATTCGGATATTAAAAAGGATATGGAAAGAGACGTTTTCAGCCTTATTTCTCTCCCTTGAATTTTTCAGCAAGGTCCCTTGCCCTTCCGATGTCCTCGTTTTCCATAGCCAGATCTATTGAGACGTCATAAAGATATGAAATGATGTCCTTGAATTCCTCCTTGTCCTTCTTTGTCTTGAATGAATTCAGGGTGGCTTCAGCCTTTTCTATATTCTCATTCGATAATTTATTGGCTTCTTCCATATTATCCCTATCCCTTAGAAGCTTTATGAGGCTAACGCAGGCTTCATAATATATTTCCCAGATCTTTTCCTTCTCTGATTCATTCATTATTTCTTTGTATATCTTCGTAGCCTCCTCAGTATTTTTCTTGTCTTCTGACAGAATATCTGCAAGGGCATTTTTCAGCGATAATGTAAGGCTTACATCTTCCAGTTGATCGGCCACTTCCATTGCCTCCTTCAGGGTCTTTTCCGCATTTTCCAGGCTACCGGCTTCGTCCTGTAGATATGCAAGATTCATCATCTCAAGAGCAAGAATCTCCGGCTGTTCAAGCTCAGTTCTGATCTTGAGTGACTCAATAAGGTTCGAAATGGCATTCTCTGTTTTTACTCCTTCTTTTCCATAATACGCCTCTGAAATCTTGCTAAGGATATCTGCCTTATACTCCTTATTATCAGCAGCCTTTTCAAGCATCCCCTTCAATGTAGTAAGAGCATCAAGATATTTCTCCTTGTTCAATAGCTTTTCAACCTGCTTCATGCCAGCATCATATTCACTTTTATCCATACTATTCACCTTTCCCTTAATTTATCCAGAATTTCCCTTGCATTTGTCATATTTATTGAACCGGATTTTACCAGCATTTCAGCGACTTTTTCAATGTCATCGCCGGTGGCTCCCACTGCAATTGCCAGATTTTTGGAGTGCAGTGCCATGTGGCCCTTCTGTATTCCTTCATCACTCAGGGCTCTCATTGCAGCAAAATTCTGTGAAAGTCCTACGCATGCCAGCACTTCTTCCAGTTCCCTGGCTTCCTTTACACCCAGAATCTTCTGACATATTTTTGCCTTTGGAATACTTGCAGACGTTCCTCCAACGGTACCAACACTGATAGGTATCTCAATAGACCCGGTTATATCCCCGTTTTTATCCAGATTGTAATGTGTAAGTGAGCCATATGAGCCTTTTATTGCTGCATATGCGTGCGCATTAGCCTCAGCTTGTCTCCAGTCATTCATGATTGCAAGTAATACTGCATCGATTCCATTCATAATACCCTTGTTATGTGTTGCAGCCCTGAATATATCTTCCTCTGCAAGTCTCGCTGCATGAATAAATCTCTGGACAACGTCAGGACCACCGATTGCATCTTTCCTGAAAGTTGCATATGCCCTGACTATTCTGAGTGGTGTTAGGTTACTAAGGATCTTGAGTACTACCTTACCTCCTGTTATCGCTTCTATGAATGGCGATACCTTTTCTACCATACTGTTTATGATATTTGCACCCATTGCATCTCCGGTGTCTATTTCAAGATGTATAATCAGTACATGGTCATCATACTTCACATCATGAAATGTGATGTCCCTGGCCCCTTTCCCTAATTTGCTTAATGTCTTGCTTGCCTCGTTTGCAATTCGCAAAATATTCTCTTTTTCCATTAGGATTTCTGTTCTGGCCTTATACACATCCTCAAGATCAGTCAACTGTATCTGACCAAACATAATGGATGAGGAAGCATGGGCCCTGAAACCACCCGCCATTCTTGCAATCCTTGCTCCATTGGAACATGCTGCAATTACTGAAGGTTCTTCAATAGCCATTGGAATTAGATAATCTCTGCCGTTTATACTGAAATTTGTTGCGATCCCCATGGGAATTTCCATGTTTGAAATATAGTTTTCAACCAGTTTCTCTCCCGTTTCCTGACTCAGGGAACCATGATTCTCAAGAATTGAAATTTCTTCATCGTTGAGCTGGCAATAACCCTTTAAAGTCTCGATTCTTTCCTCTGTACTTTTCTTGTAAAACCCCTTCAATTCTGAATTTTTAACTGGCATGAAATTATGACCTTCCTCAAAAATAGCTAGATCGTATTAAACGATTTGGTAGATTTTCTATCATATCTTTACATTTTTGAATACAAAAAATATGAGATATCAATAAATATCCGGAATAATTTATTGAGTTATCTGTGAGGGCAGTCTCTTTGCAAATGGCTTGATCATTATGTTTGTTATGATAGAAAGTATGAGGAAAGAAAGCATGATGATGAATGATAGTTCCATGGGAATCTTCAAGGTCTCGAATAGGGTTGTGAATATTAATATTCCAAATGCTCCTCCAACTGTGTTCCCTATACCCCATGCCCAAGTGTTTGCCCGTGTTGACACTTCCTTTGGTTTTTCTGGTTCAGGAACCCAAGAATTGATGGGAAACCGGTAAATGCCCCGAAAGCATAGATAGAAAAGAAGATAAGGGATAGGACATAATCCTGTGAAAAGTAAAGAAATGGAAGGAAAGCCAGAAATGACAGGACACCTGCGAAGAGTAATGTGAAATCTCCCCCCTTCCTCCTGGTGAGCTGGCCGAATATTGGCTGACCTACTATTGGTGTGACAAGTGCCACTGCAAGGAATAGAAATGAGAGAAAACTGCTTTTGAAAATTCCATCGATGTATGTAAATGCATATGTGGAAATTGCGAGTTGAAAAGCTGATCTGAGGAATAGTGTTACTGTCAATATGGCAAGAAATCCCCTGACTCCTGGTAATGATTTCATCGTAACAAGTTCTTTTCTCTCTATTATGGCCTCCTTTCTCTTTTCACGATAGGTCTCCGATTTTCTCAAATTTCTTGACATTATGTAAATGACTATGGCGACCACAAAATAGTACAGGGAAAGATAGAACAGTCCCCTGAAAGCCCCATAATCAACTATCATAATACCAACTACAATTAGAATTACAGCCCTTCCTATACTACCGAAAGAGCCGTTAATTCCAAGCAGGAACGATGAATCTCTTCCCTTGAGTGAATATCTCAATATATCTGCACCAAGTGGATGGTAGAATGCCTGGCCAAGTCCAAGAATGAATGCACCTAATCCAACTACGAGATATTTGGTTAAGATTGCCATTGAAGATGAGAAAAGGAATGGGATAGAAAATGTGACCAGCGATATTGCCAGTATAAGTATTCCCAGAGTCATGAGTTCGGGATCCCTGTCTCCAGAATCTGACCATCTGCCAACAGGAATGCTGAGTATGCCTGAAACGAAAACGTATATGGTTGCGAAATAACCAAGGATTGTTATATTCAAGCCCAATGATGGTTCAGAATAATATACTATTAATGATGAGAACAAGAGGAAAACCCCATCGTTTGAAAGATGGGCAAGAGAAGTACTATAAAGTGCTTTAAATTCAGTTTTCATTAGACAAGGGTATCTCAAAACTCTATAAAGAGGTATATAGTTAACCGCAATAGGAAAGCTTGTTCAGGGTAATTCTTCCTTGAAGAGTTCCAAAGAATATTATAGGTAATCTAATTACAGGTTTAATGACGGACAGATTGGCTGAAGTTGAAATATCCAAGGATGGAGACGTGTATCAGGCAAGGATAACGTTGCCCTCTGGAGAAGTTGTTAACCTGGAGAATGAACAATTTGAGGATATTTTGGAGCAGATAGCAAACGATCTCGGGGAACGATTCTCCAATTAATGAAAAATGCGAGGATGGCCCAGCGGTACGGCGGCAGCCTGCTAAGCTGTTTTTCCTATGGAAAGCGTGGGTTCGAATCCCACTCCTCGCGTCTAATGATTATTTTTATTAATGCGTTAATATTTCACAAGTCAGTTTTCAACTGTAGATTATGAATCATGGCTTATGCCCTTTTTTCATTTCTCTCTGCCAGTTCTCTTCTCAATACCTTTCCCACTAGACTTTTCGGAAGTGAGTCTACAAATTCCACACTTTTAGGTATCTTGTAGATAGCCAGTTTCTCTGAACAGTAAGAAATTACCTCTTTTTCAGTCATAATCTGGTCCTTCTTGAGAACTATATAAGCCTTGACTGTTTCTCCACGGTGCAGGTCCTTGATGCCTATGACAGCGGCATCCTCAATTTTCTCGTTTTTAAGGAGTATCTCTTCAATCTCTCTGGGATATATGTTATACCCGCCTGCTATTATCATGTCTTTCTTTCTATCTATTATATGGATATATCCCTCTTCATCTACAAATCCTATATCACCGGTGTATAACCATCCATCACGAAGTACCTGTCCTGTTTCTTCTTTCCTGTTCAGGTAACCGAGCATGACCTGCGGACCCTTCACGGTTATTTCTCCTGGTTCACCAATACCAATAATTTTTGATCCATTCTCGATGTCAACAATCCTGATAGAAGTATTTGGGATTGGAAAGCCCACCGTTCCCCTCTTTCTCTTTGAGGGGTCCACTGGAGTTATTGAAACAACAGGTGATGATTCTGACAGTCCGTATCCTTCTATGATTATTACACTTGTTAGAGATGTGAATTGATTTTCGAGTTCCTCAGGCATAGGTGCTGCACCTGAGAAAAGCAGTGACGTATTGGATAATGCCTTATGATCACCCTTAAGGTTCTTTATAATGGAATGATACATTGTTGGAATTCCGGGAAATGTTATATTTTTCCCCTTTCTCATTGTGCTGATGATGAGTTTCGTGTTTCTTGGGTCCGGTATAATTGTGACTGGCATTCCGTTAAAAATTGGAAACAGCATTGCCGTCATCATCCCATAGACATGGAAAAATGGGATCGCTGCAAGGACTTCTGCTTCCTTCTTATAGCTATCAGGAACCCACTCATTGATCTGGTATACATTAGAGATTAGATTCTGGTGAGTTAATATTGCACCCTTTGGTATTCCCGTTGTTCCACCTGTATACTGTATTATAGCTGGGGTCGACACAGGATCTATCTTTGCTTCCCTGCTTTCTTTTCCAGTTTTTTTATCAAATTTATAGAAAATTATATCCTTATCTGAAGGAATTTTTATCCTGTTTCTTCTGAAGGCTCTCCCCAGATTGTAAAAACCTTTTACAGGCCCAGACAGGTAATCCTGAATCTTGCAGATTATTATCCTGTTCAGATATTTTTTATAAAGTGTTGCAACTTTTTCATAAAAATCATCAAGAATTATTATTACATCTGAATTTGAATCAGAAAGCTCTGTACTGATTTCAAAGCTTGTATAGAGTGGATTTATCTGTACTACTACTGCTCCTACCTTGCATATGGCAAAAAACATTATCACGTATGCAGGAGAATTCGGTAACATGATACCTACCCGATCACCAGAGTTTATTCCATTTGCCTTTAGAAATTCAGCTGCATCATCAACCATGGCCTTCAGTTCAGAGTAGGTATACTGTTTTCCAATAAATTTTAAAGATACCCTGTTTGGATTCCTCAATGCAATGTCCTGTAAGACAGAATATAATGTTCTTTCGGGAATGCTGAATTCACGTCTTGTTCCCGGAGGATAATTTTTCTTCCATAATTCTTCCATCTCTTGCATTATTGAATTCCCATCTTCCATTTCAATTACATTATACTCAGGTATAATTTTAACTATTAGGTTAGTTTATATTGGCCCTATCATATTGATCCAAATAAAACTGATATAAGAGGTGCTGACCTTAAATAACATGCAATCGTTTGTTGCAACATGACTGAAAATCCCGCGATTACGGCTGACCAGAAATCACGATATAGATGGATAATGGCAGGTATTGCTGGCCTGCTTATGACTACCAGTTTCATATCACTCACTGCCTTTGGCATAATGTCCACGAAAATGGCAACCACTTTTGGGATTAGCCCAACTACACTTTCAGTATATGGTGTTGATGCATTTTCTGTCGGATTATTTGTAGCATTTTTTCTTGGCCATGGCGGTATATTCGATACAAAATTGAAAACAGGTGTTCTTGTTGCACAGATTTTCCTCATAGTGCCTCAGTTTCTCATTCCGGTCTTTCCTAATCCTTATGCGTTGATAGCGCTCCGTTTCTTTCAGGGCCTGATGATAATGATGCTAGCGCTGTTTTCAATCCAGCTTGCTGGATGGTTTCCTCCTAAGGAACGGGCAAGATCACTTGCCTTCACCCTCGGTGCCATAAGCTTAGGTAGTGCTGCAGGAGGAGTTCTTTCCGGTGCCCTGATTGCATTTTCATGGCAGGAAACTTACTATATTACAGGTATAGTGATGGTTGCCGGTGCCATAATTTACTTTATTTTTGCAAGAGATTCAGAGTCCCAGAGAAATGCTATTGTTAAGGCCAAGAGTGAACATCACCAGAGTGCATGGAAAAATCCCATGGTGATCCTGATGGGGTTGCTCCAGTTCCCGCTAGCATGGGTTCTGTTCAGCGTTGGAGGATATTTATCTTCCTATTCATATCACCTTGGCTATTCAAGTTCGCAAACAAGCAATCTTATCATTGCGTGGGGTTTGTCTGGATTTGTAGCTGCTTTCATAGGAGCAATCCTTGGAGATTATCTTGCGAAGGGAAAGAATACGAACAGAGGTATTCTGAATGCAAGACTTGTGATTATGACATCTGCTGATATTCTTATGGCAATAGGAATTCTGCTTATGATTGTAATAGGAAGCTTCTCTTATTATGATCTATTATTTGCCGCGGTAGTCAATGGATTCCTGATGATGTTTCCACCAAATTACTGGGCCCTTCCTGGAAATGTATTTCCTCTGGCCATAATGAGTGCGGGAGCATTCGGAATGGGTCTCATATCGAATTCGGCCGATGCAATCGGACCCTTCGTTACTTCATCACTCATAAGTGATCTGGGGTGGGATGGAGTCTTTTTGATCATGCTGGTACTTTCCATAATAGGGATTATGCTGAATATCTATCTTTCGAGGTCAAAAATACCTCTGCCTCAATAATGGAGGCTTATAGCCAATATTTCTTAATTTTTTACAGGATCTCTGATCCGATGTTTTTAAAGATTATGACTAACTACACTTTTATAAGTATACTCCCTAAAAAAACACCTAAAAGTTATATAAATAGGTATTTTTCCATTACATAAAGTGATAAACGGATAAAACATGTTATGAAAGTTTTATATATCTCAGTAAAAATAAGCAGAACCGATTATTTGATACTAGTGCGAAAGGCTTGCGAATCAAGGTTGTTTTAGAGAAATAAGAATCGTAGGCAAACAATTTTATGCAAAACTTATACATAAAAAATACAAAAATTTCCCCTTTCTTAATGAGCACTTAAGTCGTGTATATTGGTAAAAGTTTTAATTAACTCAATTCTATAAATATTTCATGCAAAATTTTAAATTGTAAAATCGCTTGTATTCATTATGGCGGTTCCGAGAGTCAAGAGAGGAAAGTGGTCTAAAGAAAGAGAGAGAAACGATGATGGTGAGTGGAGAAAAAAGAGAAGTGATGCAGGAAAGAAAAGAAAGAAATAGCTAGTGTCGTGACAATTTAATTATTAGACATAATATTTGGATAACTTCTTATCCGCCTTCGCCCTGTCAAATCCCCATTTTATCTTCTTCCTGTCACGATTACGCCTTTCTACCCATGTGCTGACCTCATGTTCCAGGCTCTCGAAGTCCTGGAATCTTCTGCCCGTGCATTCCATGTCCATGACGTTGATCTCTATCTCTGCAACGTTGAGCCAGCTGGCATGCTTTGGCGTATAGTGGAACTCGATTCTTCGCAGAATGGATTTGGCCTGTTCTTCCCCAAAGGTCTCTTCAAATGATCCCGCAAAATGGGTGTTAAGATTGTCAAGAACTATGTGCAGTTTCCTGACCTTTGGGTATCTGTCAAGAACCTCTTTCACAAACATGGCAAAATCTTTCTTTGTCCTTCTCTTCGTGACCTTGGTCATCCTCTTTCCTGCCTTGAATTCAACGGCAACGAATATGTTTGCTGTACCTTTCCTTACGTATTCATAATCGTACCTTTCAGGCGATCCGGGTTTCATGGGCATGGGTTTTCTCTTATCTGAGACGATCTGCTTTGGCTTCTCGTCAATTGCAATCACATGAAGCTGCCTGTTTTTCCTTTTGTAAAGATCAATTATGTCATACATCCTCTTCCTGTATTCTACATCTATGGTCTGGATGCACCACATTCTTCTTTTCCATGGTTTGGTGTCGTTTTTTTTAGGATCAGCCTGACGGATTCCCTGTTCATTCCTTCGAAACCTTTCCTCTTTTTCATCTCCTCAACTATCAACCGGACAGACCATCGCTTTCTCCCATCCGGAGGCGAAGAGCATGCAAGTGCCATGATCTCTGCAGTTTCCTTATCCCCGTACTTTTTTGGCTGTCCAGATCTCTCAGCGTCGTGAAGAGCGCTTGCCATCCCTTCCCTGAGATAACGTTTTTTGACCCCAAGTACAGTGTTCCGGTTAACGCAGAGTGTTTCCGCTATCTCGTCGTTCCTCTTTCCGGAATTGGAGAGAAGTAGTATCCTTGCACGATTCACCTCTCTCACAGCCCTCTTTCCTCTCTTCACTATATTCTCAAGTTCCAGGACTGATTTCCTGTCAAGCTCTATCTTGGTTCTTCTCATTGAATGAAGTATGTGTAAACTTATAGATAAATATGCCTATTAATTATATTGTCTTGACACTAGTTGCTCTTTGCGAATTCTTGATATATCCTAAATATATACAGTCCAAATATTTGTCAAGTGCTTCGAACCTGATCCTGATTCAACTGATTTTGATTTAAAACGCATGGATAATCGTCGCAGCAAAATTTATGTTCTGCACTATTGACAGTTTCGTGCGACCGTGATGGGAAATTTTTCTCTTCAGATTATTTGCGACAAAACAGTATTAAATCAGTGAATTCTTTGCTTATACTGCTTTCATTTGCTTAGCGTTCATTGTGACAATTGTTTTAGTTTAGTGAATATAATTGTTGATGTTTCAATAATTAAGCCTTACCTTTTCTTATTCGGAAATAGGAAAGAAACAATTCTCAAGATTATTAATTATATAGTTTGGAGGAAAAGTAATTGACAAGGAGTTATTATTTCTCCGTAGCACTTGATATAGGATTTTAGAGTTGTTCATGTACTAACTAAGATTAAGGAAAACTACATTGAATGACTGCATCTTTAAAGTAAGCCGCCGACGGGATTCGATCCCGCGACCTCGTGCTTACCAAGCACGCGCTCTACCAGGCTGAGCTACGACGGCAGTAACCACCTGAATTCATAATCCTTAATAAATCTTGCAAAAAATTGTGAAAAGTTCTTTTATTCCCATCTGACTGACTGCTTTTAGTGATTTAAAGTTCATGAAATCTCTACTTTTAATATATAGAATGTAATTTTATGTCATTGGAACAGGAACAGCCAACAATTAGCGTTATAGTGACAGTGTACAACAGGACACAATTCGTTCACGAAGCAATTATAGTTAATTACTAACATTTTTATACTTATAACAATTATACATTCATGGTTAAACCCGAGATGTACAGAATTGAGAGGAAGATGCCGGAGGACGATCTGAAGAGACTCATAAGAAGCCTTGAGAGAAGCACAAAGATATTGAAGAGACTTCTTTTCATAAGATACAGGTATGATGGCGATTCTGTAGAAACAGCTTCTAAAAGAATAGGCATAACAAAGATGATGGGTTATTCATGGCAGAGGAGATGGAATCAGGATGGATACAAAGGCCTGATACCAAGATATGCCAGAAAAGGCCCGTCAAAGATGTCTGAAGAACAGAAGGAATTGCTGGGGGAGAAACTTAAAAATGGACAATACACCACAGCACAGGTCAGGAATATCATAATGGAACAGTTTGGAATTGAGTATACAATGAAACAGGTATGGGTCATACTAAAAAAGATGGGGATGAGGCATGCAAAGCCGTATCCACATGATAAGAGGAGACCTGGAAATGCTGAGGATATTCTAAAAAAAACTTAGGTACTGTATCCATTGAAGAGACCATACTGGGATTCTTTGATGAATCTGCGCCACAGACCACAGCTAACACAGTGAGATTGTGGTCGTTCCATAAGCCTGAAATAATAAAGGACACATCAAAATACAGGGCAAATACATTTGGATTCTACTCAATCAACGGAAACAGTGTTATTGATTTCCAGGATCATTCAAGGAAGGAGAATGTTGTTTCCTTCATTACATCTGTAAGGGAGGGTAATCCTGAGGGAAAAATCATGATAATACTGGACAACTTCAGGTCTCATCATTCTAAAGCAGTCATGAAAACAGCAGAACTCCTCAATATAATACTTGTATTCCTTCCACCGTACTCTCCTGACCTGAATCCAATAGAATTCATATGGAAGAGTGTGAAGAGGGAGGTATCAATAGCACCTGTATACTCTGAAGAGGAGCTGAAAGATACTGTTAGAAGGACTTTCATGAATCTGTCAGGAAGGCTGACATTTGCAAAAAGATGGTCTGAGAAGTTCTTAAATAAAAGTATAATAATGTAGGTAATTAACTATAAATCTGTTATCAAACAGACACTTGATAGAAATCTCTATGAAATCATAGTGATCTCCAACATACCTGTTGATATTAGTGGGTATGGAAAGAATGTGAAGTTATCACTTATTCAAGATGAGGAAATTGGAAAAAAGTATCTTAAAGGACTTGAAATTTCAAGTGGGAAAATAATAACGTTTCTTGATGATGATGATCTTTTTTATGAAACGAGACTCGAGAAAATTATGGATTTCTATAACAGACATGATGGGCCAGTATACTATCACAATTCTTTCTCATTTGTTGACTTAGATGGAAAAGATATTAAGAGTTCGTTCAAGAAATTTTCTCTGCAATTTTCAAATAAAGGTAAACCAATGTTCATTAAGATGGATGGAAAACTTCGAAAACTTGTAAAAGCCAAAAAATTTGCTGCTGATTTCAATATGAGTTCCACAGCTGTTTCTAGAGAGGTTATAACAGAGAATTCCAATTTACTGTTTTCCAGTAAGAAGACTCCCGATTTGTACCTGTTTCTTGAAACCATACGACAGGGAATCCCCATATATCTTGATCCTGAAAGGTTGACAAAATACAGATTAAGACCGGATATGCAGGTTAAATCGTTACCTAATAACATAAAGACAGGACATGCTCAACAAGACGCAAGAGATGAAATTGTATCCGTTGCCTTAAAAAGTGGAAATAAAATATTTCTGAGATATTCGTATTTTGAAAAGTATGATTACCTTTCCTTTTCCGAATTGAGAAAGTTTAAGAACAGCCAGAAAAGGGAGAGAAGAATGGCCTTCGATAACCTGAGAAAACTCCCATTGACAAAGATTTACCTGATGCCATATTTCTCCAAGTACTTGATTTTATACATACTACTGTTGTTTTATCCTGACCTTATTATATATCTAGATATTTGATTTCCAATTACTGCAGTCTTGCTTTTCTTGCAAATAAACAAATCAAATTCCGGCTGAACCATAATAATAAATTCCTCCAATCTCCTTTATTTCTATAACTCCTTTCCTTTCCATGTGTCTTAAATGCGATATGGCCTCACCAATAGCAAAGTTAGATTCCATCATGTTCATAGATTCCATGGTTCTCCCCTTACTCCATCGCATTTTATGTGCTATCTCATAGGGTGTCAACCACTTATCTCTTAAAAGTTCCATGATCTCATTCATCCTCTCACCATGATGTTTTATCAATTGATCTATCCTTTCATTTTGATTTCCAAATGGTTTTCCATGTCCTGGGAAGGTAACCTTAACTTTCATGTTTTTACTTTTAACCAGACTGGAAAGATATTCCCCCAGCATGTCTTCTTCTTCATCATAATAGCTAATATTAGGAGTGATTCTTTCTAAAATGTGATCACCTGACATCAGTGCTGAACTATCATTTACAAAGTAACAGGTTGAACCTGGAGAGTGCCCTGGAACGTGCATTGTCCTGAGGCCATTTGGTAAATTTTTAATTGCTTCAAGTGGTTCCAGTTTGAGGTTCATATAATTATTCAACTCTCTGAAAACCGGATGGTTCTCAGTAAGATTTTCCAGGAATTTATCAGGTACGCCATTCCTTCTTAAATAATCAATCTGCCATGATATATATCTACTGGCCGAGGATTGAATGGCTTCAATCCGTCTCAGATCATCCTTTCCGATGTACCCATTCAGACCGTAATTTGTGTGTAATTTGTTAACTCCTCCTACGTGATCTATATGCAGGTGAGTAAGGAGTATCATGTCTATGCTTTCTATGTCAATTCCATTACTTTTCAGAAATGTATCAATCTGGTCATCCATTCCTGTGTCTACTAGTATCTTGTTTTTACCATTATCAAGAATGTATATGCTGGCAGTCCTCAAAGCCCGTATGGCTATGGGAATTTCAAATGTACTGATTTCAAATGCCATGAGTTGAGATTACAATAAATCTTAATTTACTTCCTAGTCTTTGTTCTGTTAAAATATCAAACACAGAATGTGTACATAGAGATTTTCAGGTGAGCTTTTCTTGGATACATATAATAAAAAGTGGGATAAGTTATAATTTATAATTGGAATACTGAAATATGAAGAGTTCAACTCCTCTTGCTGTTCTCAAGGCGGGAACAAATGTAATTGCATATATATCCGCGCTCTTCCTGGCTATTGCTGTTATTTTACCAATCTACTTTTATCCTGGCTATTTTCTTGCAAGTGTTGTAAACTACGCCCCTTTTCTGGTATTGTCTATCTTCATAATTGGCTACAATGTAGTACAATACAGGAAAAGAGCGAACATTGAGATATATGAAGATAAGATAATTATAGTCACTACAAACAAAAAATTCAATGTATATTACAATGACATACAAAATATAACGAGAGATCAAAAAGATGGTAAAAGACTTTTTATAATTCATACAAAGGCTGGTCGTCAAATTGCACTGTATGACAGAAAATTAATAACATTTAGAACGACGTTGCTTGACTTTATTAAGAGCAGGACATCGTCAGGACAAGCTCAGAAATCGTGACTCCATCCCAAATTTGTTATAACGTGAAAAATTTCTTTGACCTAAGTTATAAAATTCCAGTGATTTAGGGTGTTTATCCTATCAGAGGATTTTAAATCTTAAAAAGAAAAGACGATAAAAAAATTTTTCTATGTCAATATTCGATTTAGGTCCAAGATTACTGATTTATCTGGTGAATTCCATGAAATATGATATCAGTTTTAAATATATTTGTATATTTATTTTGTAAAAATTGCCATACAATCGTACCTGTGTACAGGATAAAATTTGTGATACATGAAATTATGAATTTCCATTTAATCCTTTAAATTTCAGTAAATTAATGATACAATAGAATTATTTAGACATATAATTAAGACTATTTTTGTATGTACTTGTGTATAGCCAATTACATAAAATTTATATACCTCTGAGTATATCTATTTAAGATAATAATGAATCCTGAATCAAAAGACATTAAAATTACACTAAGGATTTCAGAAGAAGATCTGGACATGATAGACAGTTTTCTTGAGGAGAACATGTCTTTTGGCAGTCGATCGGAGTTTCTCAGGAACTGCGCCCTTGATTTCATCCAGGCTAAGAAAAACTTCAAGGGTATGGATTTAGGCAACGGCATATCTCTTTCTAAGAAACAGGAAGAATATATCGAAAGGATGATCAGAATGGGATATTATCCTTCAAAAGAAGACGCAATTAAGTCAATTCTGGAATATGTTTTTGATTCCGGGTTTATAAAAAAGATTTTTGAGGAGAAGATAGAGAAATACCAGGAAATAGAGAAGTCAATGAAATCTAACGAGAGAGTCAGTCTGGTAGACAGGGATGAAGAGAAAAAATACGGGAGGTATTAGGTGGTTTGAATGGAAGAAGTGAATAAATTGAATCTGGAAAATGAAAAGCTTGACTCAGTGGAACTGCAGACCTACATGCAACAGACAATAGTGCTGATAGGTGACAGGATGAATGATGTATATAATGGACTTATCAGGACAAATGGAGGGAAGAAAAATGCAATAATCTACATCACTCAGGAAAAGGAAAGAAAATTGAGTTCCTCAGGAAAGCTGAAGTATGAGGATTTCAAGGATGAATATGATAGTTCCTTTGTGAGGATGACGGATAAGAATGGAAATGAGATGGATGAGGAAGACGGTGCCAGCAGGATATCATACCCTGAAATAATACAGGTCAGGTTCAGAAACCTTGCTTCAGACCGTGAGTTCAGGCATGCAGCGGAAATCGTATCAGGACTGGTTGATAACAGCTGGGTAACCATTGTTGCAAGCGATCTGTCTGAAGGTTTCGCAAGGAATATACATTCATCCCTTGTCTACAGAAGAAAGAAATTCAATAATTCTGTCGCATCGTTCGTTTTTACAAGAGCAAGCAACCCCACTGATGAATTTAATCTCAAGATAATCAGGGAGAGCATAAAAAAGAATACACACAGGTACAAGGAAATTGGTGAAGAGAAAAAAATAAGACACAATATGTTTTCAAAGAAAGGAGAGGAACAGGAAATACAGAAGATGATATCCGAGATCTCCAGCCTTCAGAAAAATTTTTAAAATTACTTATTCATCCGGAATTTCTGAGGATGATAAATTTATAATTCAATGTTATGGAAAGATAGTAACCAGGTCATTTTTAAAACATTTCTACTAAAATCAATTACAAAAAAAGTGTAATTATTGAAAAAATTATTTCATCAGTGATTCTCTTACTTCCCTTATGTCCATGGTTCTTTCACAGTAGTGACACCTGAAGTTTTCATGTCCCTTTTCAGTTTCTACCTTGAAGCTTGATTCCACAGGTTCCCTGGAATTTGTTACACAGTTCTGGTTGCTGCACTTTATTATACCCATGACTTCCCGCGGTATCTTAACACTGAATTTGTCCTTTATCTCAAATTTTTCAATTACGTTTATTGTGGCATTAGGAGAGACGATGCTAATCAGGTCAAGCTCCTTCTTTGCCAGTTTACGGTTCTCTACCTTCACTATATCCTTTGTTCCATCCTTCCTGCTTGGAACATTCATCAGGACACTTACGGTCAGTTTATCACGGCCATTTATCTTAAGAACTGATAGAACTTCAAGTGCTGCTCCTGGATTGATGTGATCAATTACTATGCCGTCAGCAATCTTGTTTATTTTCAATACCTTTTCCTCACTCATATTCCCCACCCCTCAGAATCATGTCTATCAATGCCATCCTAACAAAAACACCATTTGCAGCTTCTATGAAGTAATAGGCCCTCTTGTTGCTGTCTATCCTTGGATCAATTTCATCCACTCTTGGAAGAGGGTGCATTATTATGGAACTTTCCTTCATTCTTTCAACCAGATCCTGATTGAATGAATATGATCCAATAACTTTCTGGTAGTCGTTAAGGTCAACAAATCTTTCTTTCTGTATCCTGGTAACATAAAAGACATCTGTTGTGCCCAATACACTCTCCAGGCTTGAATCTGGCCTGATTTTACTCCTTGATTTAATGGAGCTGAGAAAATGTTCAGGCATCCTCAATATCTCCGGTGAAACGAGGTTAATTGTATTATTGAACCTGCTCAGTGCCTTTATCAGTGAATGCACGGTTCTTCCATATTTTAGATCTCCAATCATCGATATTTCCAGGTCCTCTATCCTCCCATATTTTTCCCAGATTGTGAACAGATCAAGGAGCGTCTGAGTGGGATGCTGTCCAGAACCATCTCCACCATTCAGCACAGGCACTGAAGAAAATTCAGATGCAAGCCTTGCTGCTCCCTCCATTGGATGCCTCATGACAACCACATCGGAATATGATGATGCCATTCTTATTGTATCAGCAATTGTTTCTCCCTTTGCCGCTGAACTGCTCTTTGCTTCTGAAACACTTATTACAGAGCCGCCAAGCCTGTTCATCGCACTTTCAAAGGATAATCTTGTCCTGGTACTCGGTTCAAAGAAGAAGGTAGCCATGATTTTTCCTTTCATGAGATCAAGTACCCTACCCTCTTTTACAGCTCTCTTGAAAATAGACGCGCGCTTGAAAATTTCATAAAAATCGTCTGTTTCGACGTCGTCTATACTGACAATACTTTTGCTCTTTAACATTAAAAATAGACATGGATAATTGTTATTTAGATTTACCTTACAGTTGATCTGAACTCCATGCGGTAGATCAAACCTTCAGTATGGAACCGCTGGATTTTATGTACGTGGATATGAAACCTGTGTGGATAATCCCTGTAGACTTTGGACGGGTTGCTCCTGTTTTCACCTGGATATCCCTGCCTTCAATTTCAACTGTTTCCAGGTGCAGAAATCCATATTTTTCATATTCCTCCCTTGCTTTCTCAACCTGGTTATAAGTGGGAAGATAGGTTACTATCCTTTTTCCTGACAGGATCCATTTTCTCTGTTCAGGTACATTTTTCCATGGTTCAGGTAGATCGAGAAAGATGGCATCTGCCTTTTTGCCACTATATGCATAGTCCTCAAATTCACCTATATCTATCCGTATGTCCATTCCTGTGAAGTTCTTCACGTTTCTCTTCGTAAACATTGCTGAATTTTCATTATGATCTATACCAAGGTATCCTTCAGGGTTTCCTGTTATCTTCAGAATGTATGTTGTCAGTGCTCCGGATCCTGTTCCACTTTCAATCACGGTGGAACCGAATTCAATTCCTGATGCCATTACCATGTACGATGAATCCCTCCCGTTGATTATCTGTGCGCCCCGTTCACCTATATTGGGAAAAAATTGAGGAGTATAACTCATAATTACATAATTTATGCCGTCAAAAAGGACACTGTCACCAGGATTCAAGATAGCTGTTGGATTTATCTCAATTCTCTTCTTCCCGTTGATAATCACATTCTTTTTATCATCATACAGCATCGTTCCATTATCTGAATGCATAAGCATCATTGTAAATTACCACCATAATACCCGATCACAACGTCGGATACATTATTTCCTGAAGGACCTGTGTTCAAATCCCTGTGAAGCCTGATTGCAAGATTTCCAGTATCGCTGTTCTCAATATATCTGTCTATCTCAGCATTACTTATTATTTCTTTTAATGTATTATCCACAAGGAACCCGGCAAGTCCACTGTTTCCATCCTGGCCATCCGTTGCAAAGGAAATGAATGAAAATTCTTCTGAATTTTCTGCTTTTTCAAGTATAAGGGAAGACAGGTAACAGTTTCTGCCCCCCTTTCCATTTCCCGTAACCTTTGATGTTGTTTCCCCGTATGCTGAAAAGACAAATGGTTTCCCAGTCTTACTGTAACGACTCCTTAAAAGCTCCAGAATTTTATCTGAGCAGGTGTTAACATCGCCTTCAAGTATATTTTCGAGGAAGACTTTTTCATAAGGAAGTTCAATGTTATCAAGCATGTCTCCTGCATATTTTTTACCTGCCAGAATTATGTCTGATTCTATATGACAGTCTCTATAGGTGATCTTCTGTTTCTCAAGTCCGAGTCTTTCAGTAAGCTCTTTATCAGGGTCAAATCTCTTTCCCGGGTAAAATGGATTGGACCCAATGACAGAAATGTCATCACCTGGAACGTCTGATATGGCAAGAATAAGGATCTCGTTATAATTGCTATGATTCAGCATCTTCCCACACTTGACATCAGAAAGTATGCACCTGATTGAATTGATCTGGTCAATGGGATAACCACCTGTCACAAGTAAATGCATAATTTCCATGTACCGATCGATTGATACGCCCTTAGAAACTTTCTCGAAGAGTGATGAAGAACCTCCAGATAAAAGAAATATTAGTTTATCCGAATGATCTTCCTTGATTAGATTGAATATTTCATCTGAAGACCTGAATGTATCAGTGTCTGGAAAGGGATGGTTTCCCCTGAATACCCTGAATCCATCCACATTTTCAGGACTGGGGGTCAGGCATATGCTCAGACTTGAATTTGTGATAATTACAGGATCCAGGCCTTTTACCATAGGTATAGATGCTTTGCCAACTGAGAATATGCTATAACTACCATTTGAAATAAATCTCCTGATCCTCTCTGCCTGATTCCCCATAATAATATCAGGAGATTCAATTTTCATAGTCCTCAAGACAACATCCCTTATCTTTTCACTGATCTTCTTCATGTTACCTGACATGTTCAAGGTATCAGCTTAAAGTCAATAAAGTTAATTTTTCAGAAAAAATTAGAAAAAACATTTTAATACTATTATCATTTAGATGTCCTGAGGTGAAGCCGTGTTATTCAACTATAGACCTAGGGATGATGACGACGATGACGACGACGATGATGACGATGACGACGATGGGTTCTGAAGGAGCATGTTAGATGGTCGTTATCAATAAGAATAATTTTGAAAATTTTTTCTCAAACAGGATGTTTGATTTTTTCACTACCTTACAGTTCAATGAGTTAACAGAAGCTCAGGAAATGTTAATTCCAGTTGTTAGAAGTGGAAAAAGCGCCATGCTTATATCTCCTACGGGTAGTGGAAAGACTGAGGCTGCCATTTTTCCCATATTTGACTATATACTAAACAATGAGACAAAACCAATTACATCACTCTTCATCACACCTCTGAGAGCTCTTAACAGGGATATGCTACTCAGGCTCAAGAATTACGGAAAGAAGATGGGAATAAGTGTCCAGGTGAGACACAGTGATATTTCTGAAAGGGAAAGGAGGGAGATAAGGGACAATCCTGCTGATATACTGATCACCACTCCGGAATCTGTCCAGATCCTGATGAACTCAAAAAAGATAAGGGAATACCTGAAAAATCTGAAATTTGTCATAGTCGATGAACTCCATGAACTGGCACAGAATGAAAGGGGAACCCAGTTAAGCATTTCCCTCGAAAGGCTGGCAGAACTGTCTCCTAACTTTCAGAGGATAGGCCTATCGGCAACTGTGGGAAATCCAGAGGAACTGGCAAGATTTCTTTATAATACTGGTGAAGTTGAAATTCTGAAAACTTCAATGATAAAGACAATGGAATTTCAAATTACAATTCCAGAGAAAGCCCATGACGAGATCGCAAGCAAGATGGGTTGTGAACCAGAGTATGCAGGGGCCGTTAAGAGAATAAAGGAACTGATTGAATCCCATCAGGGCACACTTGTTTTTGTGAATACAAGAAGTGTGGCAGAGGATATTGCGTTCCGGATGTCACTGTACTATGGAGAATTACCTGTAATGGTTCATCATGGTTCCCTTTCAAGAGAAACACGGGAGGAGGCAGAGTCAAAATTCAAGAACAGGGAAATAAAGGGACTGATCTGCACGTCTTCCCTGGAACTTGGAATAGATATAGGTTCTGCAGACCTTGTAATACAGTTCAATTCCCCAAGGCAGATAAATAAACTGATACAGAGGATCGGTAGATCGGGTCACTGGATACAGAAGGTTTCAAAGGGCATAATTCTCTGTGGTGACCTGATTGAGATGGAAGAGGCCATGGCGATTGTGGGCCAGATAAATAATCAGGTACTTGAACCTGTATTCATAAGGGACCTTTCGTATGCAACCGTAGCCAACCAGATACTCTTAAGATCTCACGAGATGAGAAAATTCAACGCTGAGAAGTTCTACAGCATACTGATACGAAGTTATCCAATGAGGAATCTTTCGTATGATGAATATCTTTCCATAATTGATTTTCTGAAGGTTTCAAGAAAGATAAGGTATGACTCTGTGAATGTTATGTCATCCTCTTCATCACTTGAATACTTCATAAATAATATTTCCATGATACCAAGTGAGAAGACATATAGAGTGATTGATGTAATTAACAGGAAGTTTGTGGGTACACTGGACGAGAGATATGTCCTGAATGAAATTGAGCCAGGAGCTTATTTCGTTATGAGGGGTGCGACCTGGAGAACCATAAGGCTTGAAGAACAGAGTATATTTGTTGAACCCTTTCATACAGCAGCACTCACCCCGAAATGGACAGGGGAGGATATACCAGTTCTTACAGATGTGACTGAAAGGGTTTCTTATAACAGGGAATTCTGCAAAATAGATGAAAGCGTAGATGCCAAATCCAGAAGGAAGCTTGAAGAATGGCTGAAACAGGATCTGGCACTTACACGCAGGGTGTTTGTTGAAACCCACGGACAGGAAATCCTCATACAGATCCTGCTGGGAACAAAGGGTAATTTTGCCCTATCTGAGATAATCGGTTCCATGCTTACTGCCATAACTGGTGAGAGCGTTGAAACAGATTATTCACCTTACCACATTTATATGAGAACTGGCAAGAGGCTAAAGTCAGGTGATATGGTTGAAATAATCAAACAGTTGAGGAATCATGATCTGGAAATCCTGATCGAGAATACTGTTAAGAGATCCAGATTTTTCAATGGAATCTTCCTGTACGAGGCTAGAAAATTCGGCGTAATAAAGATGGATGCTGATCTATCGAGAATGAGAATAGAAAAGATCATAGATTCGTATAAAAACACGGTTCTCTATGAGGACTGTATCAGGAAGATGATGAATGATTATATGGATATGGATTCAGTGAATCAATTCATTAAAAACATTGATGATGTTGAATTTGTTGAACGTGAGAATTTCAGCGAGGGATCAGAGCAGTTTCTCTCCCATTATTCAGAGAGAATAGCACCGTTGAAGCCAACAAAGGCCATAATAGACTCCATCAGGGACAGGCTGCTTAATGAGGAAATGACACTTTTATGCACAAATTGCCTGTGGACACATACGGACAAGGTCAGAAATCTCAATAATTTCAGGTGTCCATCCTGTGGAAGCAATCTTGTAGCAGCCATTTCACCGTACAGCAGGGACAGTATAAAGGACTCAATAGATCATGAAAAGCTGACACTTAAGGAAAAGAATACCCTGACAAAGTCCATCCACATTCTAAGGGCTAGAGGTAAGACTGCACTCATGACCATGGCAGGCAGGGGTATAGGACCGGAAATGGCGACGAGGCTTCTTTCTGTTCGTTATTTCGATGAGGATGATCTCATTAGGGAAATTATAAAACAGGAAACTGACTTTGCAAAGAACAGGAGGTTCTGGAACTGAGGGAAAATAAGTTCGCCAGGGAACTGGGCTATTTGCTGAAAGATAACAGTATGGAACCAATAATTGTGGAAGGGGATCATGATGTGAAAGCACTCAGGGAAGTTGGCATCACTGGAGAGATCATTAAGATAAATCAGGGTATTTCCATTGAGAATTTCTGCAGCAGAATTTCTTCCCAATACAGTAAGGTTATACTGCTGACAGACTTTGACAGGAAGGGAAATGAATTACAGTCAAAGATATCTGAAATTCTTCAAAGTTATGGGTGCAAGATCAATTCCAGATTCTGGTACTTTATAGATCATTCATTCAAGATCAAGAGTGTTGAGGATCTTCCCTGGCTTCTTCAGGAAAATCAGTGAAATCTTCCATTTCAACCGGATAGAACCTGATTCCCTCCGGAGATGAATATTTGGCAAATTTTGCATTGTAGGCTTTTTCCAGGTTGTTAATGGTAAGAACATCATCCTTCTCCCCGAAAGCCACAACTTTTCCTTCCCTGAACAGGAGGATGGAATCAGATATTCTATTAGCCAGGTTTATGTCGTGCATTACCAGAAGTACACCCTTTCCCTTTGCCTTAAGTGAATTCAGTATCCTGATAAGTGTACTGATCTTGTCAAGGTCCAGGAATGATGTGGGTTCATCCATCATTATATAATCAGAATCCTGGTAAATACCACCTGCTATGGAAACCATTCTTTTCTCTCCACCACTCAGAGTTGCAAAATCCCGGTCTATGAATTTCTCGACGCCACATAGCCTCAATGCATCCCTGATCTCCCTGTCTCCACCCATTCTTGTAAAACCGGAGATCTCCATAACATCCCTTACAGTAAAACCCATTGGCTCGGGTATTTCCTGTTGAACGTATGAAACTTTTCTTGCGACTAATGATGGCTTCAACTTTCTCAGGTTCTCTCCGTCTACTGTTATGGAACCTTCCATAAGGGGTATGTATCCACTGATTGCTGTGAGCGTTGAGGTTTTCCCAGAACCGTTTTTCCCGCAAATTGACAGGATCTCACCGGAAGATAGTGTCATACTCACTGGACCGATCTCAAGTTCCCCTCTTCGGAACCTGATGTTATCCAGTTCAAGCACTGTAATAACCCCTCTTTGATATTTTAGCCATAAGAATCATGAAGAATGGTACGCCAATTATGCCAGTGATTATTCCAATGGGCAGAACTTCTCCACTTACAATCAAATGTGCAAGATCATTACTGAGTATAAGAAATGTGGCACCAAGTATGGCAGAGGAGGGTATCACATACTTGTTAGAACCACCATATAACAGCCTTGATACATGTGGAAAAATCAGGCCTACAAATCCAATGAGTCCACTTATGGATACACACGCAGATACCGCAACCGTGGTAAGCCCAATGGCAGTGAGCTTGGATTTCTCCGCATTTACACCAACAGATTTAGCGTAAATTTCCCCCATCTGAAGTGCATTTAGCTGCCTGTACATTGAACCAAGTATTAGGGAAGTTACTATGACAAGGGGTACAACAATCATGTCATCCAGCCACGATATACCGGAAAGTGATCCAAGTATCCAGTAAAATATCCTGTTCTCAAGGGCTGGCCTGGAATAAAGTAACAGTGCGACAAATGAGGTGGCAAAAAGGGATACAGCTATTCCTGTAAGAAGGAAAACAACAGGTGGAGTCCTCCCCTTCCTCAGTGAAAGAGCATAGACGCCAGATACTACAAGGATTGCGAATATGAATGCAAAAATAGGCAATGTGAAGATTCCAAATACTGTTATGCCGAACACAATGGCAATAACCGCTCCGAGTGTGGCACCACTGGAAACTCCTGTAATGTATGGCTCAGATATGGGGTTTCTGAAAATACTCTGGATCACAGCACCTCCCACGCCAAGAGATGCTCCTACAGCGGCTGCTCCCAGTATTTCAGGTTCTCTAAGCTGGGTTACTATGATATAATCGGAAAGCCTGACAGATCCCACGTTTATGCCCAGTTGTTCTCCTATGGAGCGCAATATTGTAAAAAATGGAATGTTCACAGATCCTATCCCTAGGGAAAGGGCAAATGATAGAAAAAAAGCGATTACTGAAATTGTAAATAGTGTGTATGTTCTACCATTAACTCCTATAGATTCCCTGACTGATCTGCTCTTAAACATTTACATCCTCATAGATACTCTGAACCTGTGTTGGCTCTGGATTATACTGTAAATTGAAGGGAAATTCCGGCAGTTTTACCGTTACGTGATATACGTTATAGATTAACCATTCTATGGCAAAGATGTTTCTGAAGTTTGGTTCTGAGAAGAGATTTGTGTCAAATGCAGTATAGATTGTGTTGTTCTTATAAGCACTGGTAGAATCAAACGGTTCCCTGTCAAGATCTGACTGGTTAAAACATGTGCCCAGCAGTATTATGTGAGGATTTGAATTAACAATATTTTCATTTGATATCTCATAGAAACCTGATCCATTTGCTATGTTGTTCAGATGTGAGTAATTGAACATGGCATTCACAAATGTACCTTTACCCGTTGTCCAGGTTGCACCATTTTCAACACACATTGCATATAGCAGTGTTTTATTGACAACGCTGACGTTTGAAAACTGGTTTAGTGATTCCTTCATCCAGTTATTGAGAAGGGTAGCATTGTTCTGGTTACCTGTCAGTTCACCGAGCAGGATATTCTGTTGCATTATCTGTGAAAATGTGGAATTGATCCCTGCACTGAGAAATATATAATCAATGCTGGCGTTAAGTAGTTCCTGCACCTCACTTGGTGGATATGAGCTGAATGAAATTACTGCATCTGGTGAAAGGTTCACGATCTGTTCAACACTCATATCAGGATAGCATGTCATGTTTGGTAGATTACTTTTTGGATATGTTGTGTAAGGTCCCTTACCGAGAACATCCTTGAATGCACCAATTGCGTAGAGCGTCGCACTTGCCGCTGGATCAAGTGAAATGATCCTGTTCAAATGGACCCCAGAAACATTTGAATCTACGGTTATTATTCTTCCCTTTCCAGAACCTGAAATGTGTTCATATTCAATGGCCCCAATTGCCGATACAATTACAACAATTACAACAATCATTGCGATCATCTTTGTGCTGCCTTTCATTCCATTTTTAATACTCATATGAAGTCCCCTTTACAAAAGTGAAATTTAATTCATATTTATAAAGTTATCTTCACAACTTCAAAAGGAACTTTCCAAAATAAAAATTCTTTAACAAAAACTTTTAAACGGATAGCTAATATCATAAGTGTGCCAGAATCCTTCACTCAACAATTGAAATATTACGAACTTAAAAAGAGCCAGAAGGCGTTAGTATCCCTCAGTTTTCTATGCCTTTTCAAGGGGAAGGAAACGCTCCTTGAGGATTCGTTGAACAGTATTGTTGATATAGCTGAAGAATCTGGAATGGATTACGAGATAATTATTGTAAATACCACAATGCTACCGATCAATTCCGTATCTACTGAAGGAATCAGGGCTGAGAAACCTTTGAAAATTGCGGATTATGGATATTATAAGAGGGGGCAGGCAAAGAATGAGGCTTTTAAGAGGAGTACAGGTACCCACATAGTTCTGTTTGACCCAGAGAAGGTCTATGATATCAAATTTTCGGATGTACTGTATAACTTTGTAAATCAGCGGGAAAAGAGGATGTTGTTTAGTGAGTTCATAGTTATACCAAGGGAAATCCTCACAGATGTCAATGGATGGAACGATCTTTCTGTTTCAGAGGATCTGGAGCTGTTCGCAAGGATAAGTGAACAGTACAACATCCTCTTCTACATCACAGATGGCCAGGAGTCCATTGAGAGATTCCTCACATACAAGCCAACCCAGATATTTCCATCAAAGGAGTTCCAGCACCTCATAAAGGAGAGGAAAAACAGGATGATTACAGATCTTTTTGTAGGGTGCAATTATGGGCTCAGGGATGCACTTCTCCTATCTGATAATTCGGCAGGGAAACTAAAGCTAAGAGACTATATCTCACTATATACCTCATATTTCCTGGTAAAGATAAGAAGATACAATAAGGGCAAGAAGAGTAATTTTACCCGGCTCATGGAATCAATGTTTGAATCGATCATCCTTCAGGAATACGAAAAGGTGAAGGTTGACAGTTATCCCCTTAATATAAGCCTTGGAAAGACAGAAATTCGATATCTTATGACAAAAAGTGACATTTTTCCAAAAATATCAAAAACACTTGATAAAATAATCAACAAGGAGAATTAGAACTTTTCGAAGTCTCTTCCCCTGTCCTGCCTCTTTATCATCCAGCCTGGATAGAGTTCTCTGTCCTCAGAAACATCATCAAGCCTCTTTACCTGTTCTGCTGTAAGGTTCACATCTAGAGTTTTCATGTTTTCTTCGAATTGCTCCAGTGTTCTTGCTCCTACAAGGACTATTCCCTTCTTGGCTATTACCCAAGACAGTGCAACATTTGAAAGCTTGCAATCCTGTTCCCTGGCAATTTCTTCTGCCACCTCAAGTACAAATCTTGCCTTCTCCTGATCGAATGGCGGGAATACACCCCTATCTCCAAATCTTGTTCCTGCCTTTGCTTCAACGTTTTTGCCATACTTGCCTGATAGAACTCCCCCATGAAGTGGGCTCCACGCAAGTAATGAAAGACCATCATGATTCATGTATGGTAATACCTCCTGCTCTATGTCCCTGTTAAGCAGGGAATAATTCATCTGTGCTGAATGATATGGCTCAAAATGATTTTCCCTTGCAACTGAATTGAATATAGCCATCTGCCATGCCTGGAAGTTTGAGAACCCAGGATAATCAATATCCCCTCTTTCAACAAGATCCTGAAGTGTTTCAATGGTTTCCATTATGGGCACATGATAATCAAATGAGTGCATCTGATACAGTTCCACGTGATCTGTTTTAAGTCTTTCAAGGCTTCCCTTGATGGATTCCCTTATATGATGCCTGGTCAACCCTATCTGGTTTATGCCTTTTCCAGTCCTCCCCCTTACCTTTGTTGCTATATGAATTTCATCTCTGAATGATTTGAGAGCCTTTCCCAGTGCTATTTCAGATTCTCCCTCATCATATACATCGGCTGTATCAAATAGATTTATTCCATAGTCATAAGCTCTCTTCACCATTTCGTTTGTCTGATCCTGGCTCAATCCACCTAGCTTCCAGCTGTTCTTGTCACCGAATGTCATTGCACCAAGAGCCATTACCGAGACATATAATCCTGACTTTCCCAGTCTTACATACTTCATAAATGAATAATACAAGTGCATATTAAACCGTTATGACATAATATTTTTAAGGAGAAAAAATCACGGAAAATGAATTCAAGAAAGTTCCTCCTCCTGTTAATCCTCATTTCAATCTTGATTCCTGTTCTTCCCTTTACAGGTAACATTCACGTAGAAAGTGCCCATTATCCTGTGACCGCAGGAACGGAATTACGCAGTCCAAAAAGCATTTATGTTAACGGGAATCTCACCATAAATAGTGAAAATGAGAATATCGCAAAATGCTACAAACTGGTATTTGAAGATTATAAACAGTCATTTCTTAAAATTAAGGCTAACGTCTCATTTGAGGGTGAGATGATCATAACAAAAAATTCCAATCTCACAATAGAAACTGCTTCAGGTGGATATCACATAGGAATATACGATTCAGATTTCTTCTTTAATGGGTCAATGAATTTTGAAGATGATGCAATTCATATTTCTGACTCTCAGATTGGTAATAATTGCAGTCATATCAGGATGAAATACACGAAGGATACCATGTTGTTCAGGAATTCTACCTTCAGAAATGTCAATAAATCAAAAACTGTTTACAGGGAGACTGGTTATTTTCTGCAAAATTCACAACCGATCAGTGCCGCTGGTAATTTTACGTATAATTACATAAGAAATTCTGATTACAAATACCCTGTAAGTGAGGTTAAGTTTGCAGGGAATTTTTCATATAATGGAAGCGGGATTACTCTTGGAATATCATCCACTTTTGATGATAATTCGATAAGTGACAATGTCAACATCACTAAGGGAATTGGAACCTTTAATTCAACTGTTTTCCTTCAGCACCCAATTTACTTGAGGAACCTTTGCAGTTCTGACCAGAATATCCATATCAGTATACCATATGGCTCAAATCTGACCATCTGGAAATCATCCATATGTTTCATTTCAAATTCCACACTTAATATTACGGGATTCTCTACGAACTACATAGTGCTGAATGATACCCATCTGGTTTCACTTAACTCTTCATTTTCTGGTAATTCCTTTCCCTTCACAAACTCTGGCTTCTATGACTTGAAGAAAGAGGGATTCCTGCTACAGAACGGATCAGAATTCATAATGATAGGTTCGCGTTTCTCCGGAAGCTTTCTCACCTGTAAATCTCCAGTGATAACATTGGGAAATTCCAGTTTCTATTTCCTGCCCATACTGAACGTTATGTACATCATGTACAATGAGTTGCAGTATTACCATCCTGAAGGAATTTATCCGGCAGGGATATCTTCATACAATCTAAACCTGAGTTCTGTTATAGATAAACTGGCCTGTTCTCCTGATAATAACAATTCCATAATCGTTCCAGCTTATGAACAGGAGAAGGATGGGTTTCTGAATTCTATATTTTCTTTTGCAATGTTCAACCAAACGCAATATTTCTCCATACCACCTATTGAAGTCTTTAGAAATGGGTATTATACCTACACGAAAACATATCATGATGTTCCGTTTATCAATATTAACTCTGAGGCCTCTTTTAACAACTCATACATTGTTCTGAATACATCTTTAAATGAATCTCTTCCCGGATCCGTGAATTTAACTCTTAATACCACAACAAAAGGCGATAACTACACTCAGAGTTCAACCCTCGGCATAGAAATTCGCTCCATGAATGACTATTCCAGCACTGTCTATATTCCCAGAAAGAGGAGTCTTCATTATGATATCATTGACATAGACTCCCAAGTCAAATACTACAATGGCATAAAAAATATAACTGAGTTTTCCAGGGAAGTGTTCAGTGTTCCACCTCTTTATTCAGTCTTCATACTAAAATCTGTAAATCTTTCCTACGGATTAAATTTCTCTGTTCGTATTAATAATCAGGTATATCATAGCACCAATGGAACGATTGAGATCAGAAGCGTGAATGAACTGCTAAATGTATCGATTGTAAATTCTGGGTTCATGGAACCTGTGAAACAAAACATTACAGCTCACCCTGGCCTCACTGATGTTAAATACCAGCTGATGACTGGAGATATAATATTCAGGGGGACTATTTCCAGAAACACAATCATCGAGATAGGCAACAGGAAATACGAATACTCAGAGGGTCTTTCTATTCTCCTGGCCTATGGGAACCACACAATAATACTGAATGACTCCGGAAGAGTAACAGATCTGAAAATTTTCTTACACACTAATTCAACAACTTTTTACCTGTACCAGATCAGTTCAAAACGTCCAGTAGACTGGAATGCGGAATTCCTTCCAATATTAGTTTCTTCCATTGCAGTCGCTTCTATCTACAACTTTTCAAGGAAGAAGGTGAAGAGAATATGCCCTGTTTGTATGAGGGAAATAACGTTTGACCGCAAGCACTCACACAGATGAACTTTTTAATATCTGATGCCGGAAACGCTGAAGTTTTGTGAGGATGTTCCATTGATATAGAGTTCATAATTAAATACAGTGGTAACAGGAACAATATGAGAGATGTCACTTATTGAGTATATTCTGGAGAAATTTATATACCCATTTTTTTGAATAAATATGTATTGATTGGGGCCGGAATAAATCTGAGTTGTGCTGACAGTTCTATTCAGACCGATGTAAATGTCGTAAATCTCGTTGATGTTCATTTCAACACCAACAAAATTCTTGATCTTGCCATTACTTATGGAGGTTCCGTTTCCAGAATAAGAATAGTTAAAATATAGAGATTCTCCAGTTTCTTTCAGGTAGGTAAGATTGACCGCAGAATCAGTAAGTCTTATACAGTTAATCTTTGAAATGTTATGATCCGGTGATAGGGAGAGCATGAAGCCGTTCCCAGAACCGCCATTTCCATCATTTAACTTGTAATTGAACCTGTCACTGATCTGGCTAGTGTCAATACTCCAGCAAAGAAATGGAGATTTCAGATTGTTTGTTGGATATTGAAGATTATAATTGGCAATCCCGATCCTGCTTATCCTTGGAGCTTTGACGGTAATATAATCACTGAGATAGTTGTAATATGCCTGGATCCTGAATGTAGTTCCCTGTTTCAGGAGATATGCATAAGACTCAGGATATGCCGTTACATAGTTCTGCCCAACATGAAGTGTTGTGGACGAATACCACAACATGCCATTATAGTTTCCCTCAGTTGCTGTGCTCGGTATTATTCGGAAATACACAGGAGATGTCAGATTGGAACCGAGCGCTGGCTGGTAGGTTATGCTGATATTCATTGATGTTATATATCCAGGGATACATTGCTGATCTGACATATTTTCCACGGCGTTGATCCTGTAAATGTTGCTGTCATTATCGTTATAGGATAAATAGATTGACCCTGCAGTGGTTATGGAAATGATTACAATTATTATGATGGCAAACGTTATGTGCTTCTGCATGTGTTTCCTGATTCCCTGTATGTAGAGACCAGTGTTGAGTGATTTTGCTTTAATTTCTGAAAGTGTTGGTGGTTTTATGTTTTTCTCTCTTAAATAATCAGCAAAACTTATAACAACTAAGAGTGACCAGTCGACTACGTAACCAAGAAGAACCCTGTAATTTACAAGAAACATCAGCATCGGGAAGACAAAAAGTGCGTATTTGAGCCTGTTATAGAACCGTACATAGAAGAGGAAGGTAATTACTATTGTTGCAAGGAATATAAGCGTGAAAACCGTTGATGGAACTTTTAACAATCCTGTAAATGAAAGTTCTGAGAAACCTATTCCTATACCCAGGACTGGCTGGAATTCAGCCTCAACAATATTTCTCAACCAGTCCAGTGGCTGCATTATTATGAAAGGAATGTTAGTGATTAGGAAAGATAACACTGCAAATGCAAAAAATATGAAAGCCTGCTTGAAGGACTTTCCCTTTTCCATGAAAATCATAAAAATAAGGAATGGAAATGCAACTATTGCAAGCTGCTTTGAGGAAATAGATAAGCCATAGAATATTCCTGAAACCCATGGCTTATCCCTGAAAATATAAGCCATTACCAGGAAGAAAATCCATAATATATCCGTTGAACCCCCTATTGAAAGTCCGAAAGTATATACTGTTAACATAATAATCAGGGAGAAATATGGCAGTATCTTTTCCATACCGGTCTTCCTTAAATAGAGGAAAACAGCCAGAAAATTCAGGGCAGAAAAAATGAACAGAGTCGTATAATCAGGAAGATGGAAATATGCAACTGGCAGAAATGCAAGAACCGACATTCCGGGATAAAGCAATATTTCTACAAGTTTTCCATTCAAACCTGGAGTGACATAAAGTGAAAATGGCTTTATATAACTAAACGCCCCAAGCATATTGCTGTTTATGTATGGGTCCCTACCCTCGAGAAATATTTTGGCGGCATATGTTTGAAGTATGATTTCATCAGTTAATGCGTTGGGGTAGAGGGTTGATATAACAAAAAAAAGCTGTACGGTTGATAATACAAACCCAACATATGGAAGATTTCGGATTATCTTTGATTCCGTGATGTCAGTAAGGAAAACGAGTAAGAGAATAATTCCTATAACTACAAGAATTAAGCCGTTTATTATAGCTCCATAATCCAGATAGCTGGTATAATTTATGGATATGAACGGCAGAATAATGAATACTAAGCCAAAAACAAAATAGCGGATACGGCTCAATTTCTTAACTTCGGCTTCTGAATTCATATGCAGATCAAATTGAGCTAAATTTCAAAGAAGTTGTTAAAGATTGTTATTCCTCTATCAGAGATGCCAGACAACACCCTGACTTCCACCAAAGTTTGTCGAGAATGATGCTAGGATTCCAATACCTGTTGCAAGCATATAGTTTACACTGAATGCAGTGAGCAGGAATATCATTGCGAAATATATTGCAGATCCAAGACTGCTCATCATGTTATACCTTGCATATTTTCTTAGGACTGAACCGCTACTTCTTCTTCTGCGATATGTCCAGTAATTGTTCAGTATGAAATTGCTGACGATAGATGCTTCAAGTGCCAGTATAGCCCCCATATAGAGTGGATCATGAAAACCACCTACTATTATCTTCATCAATAACAGGTTAAGAATGGCTCCTGAAACCCCAACAACGAGGAATTTGATCATCAGGTAATCTGAAAGATTGAGTAACAACTTTAAGTATCTTATGAACTCCTTGATGCCGAATTTACTTTTTCCTGTTGCTCTCTTATTGAATCTATATGGTACCTCGACTACATTCCTGGTTCCCGAAGCAACCAGCACTTCAAGGAGAACTTTATAACCATTTGACTTTATCTGTTCTGGTTGTATGATATCTCTCCTGAACCCGAAAAATCCAGACATCGGATCTTTTATTCCTTCCGTTTCCTGTAAATTTATGTGCGCTAATAGTGTTGCCACCTTTGATATTATTCCTCTAGAGAAGCTGAAGTCACTCTTTCCTCCCCTGATGTATCTGGATGCGATAGCAACATCCTTCCCCTTCTTGAGTTCTCTTAAAATCTTAGGAACAACTTCAGGGGGATGCTGTAAATCACTATCCATAACAATTACATATTTGCTGTTTGAGGCCAGCATTCCGTCCCTGATTGCCGTAGCAATACCCAGTTTACCTTCCCTTTTAACTAGAACAATATTTTTATATTTAGATGCAAGCTTTTCTACGACATCTGATGTACCGTCAGGACTATTATCATCTACAACTACTATTTGGTGATCTATATTCATATCCTCCAGACGGTGTATCAATATAGGTATGTTCTTTGATTCGTTGTATGTCGGAATTATGACAGATAGTTCAGGAATAAAGCTCCCCCCATATGGTTCACATAATATCTTCTAGGATATTAAATTTTTTCTATGTCAATATTTAAAAATATTTTGCTCCTTTAAAAGAATGCTTATGCAGATGTATAATAATCTATATCAACGTTTAAAAGAAAAACCACTTTCTGTCAGACAAAATATCAGATGAAAAAAGTTCCTTCCATTTAACATGACTGTCCTAAACGTTGATGTTCTTTCCTATATCTATATGATACCAGGTTTCCAGGTCCGAATTATACGCTATGATTACATAGCTGTTATGTTCTTCTAGGAAATAGGATGTGTCGTTTGTGTGTATATGAAAGGATGTGTAAAGGTGTCCTGAAGCGGGTTCAAATTCAGTAGAATTCCAGAAAAACCCATTTGGATTGCTCAGAAAACCATCTTCAAGTATCCTGAACCTTAGGGATAGATTGTTGATCTGGTTTGAATATGAAACGTTAACATAGAGACAGTTTACGCTTCCGGTGCTATTCATTCCTTCAGGGGTTACTGATTCTATTTTAATTTTTTGCCTGTATGATGTATCGTTCTCAAGGAATACCACCGTTAGGAGTAATATGATCAGTACTACCAGCACCGGTACCATTATCCTGTAAATTTTTGTTATTTTGGCCCTATCCAGATGGATTGCTTTGTAAAACTTGTGAAGTGATGGTACTGAAAAATCATTTCTTGCTTCAGCAGTATTTCCCTTCCTTATTATATATGGGAGAGTTGAAAGGGTCAGTATTGGCCAGTACATTAAATAATTCTCAAGTAGCCTGAAATTGAAAATCAGGACTATGATTGGAAGGGCCGTTAACGAGTATTTCAAAGTGTCAAATTTATACGCATAAATCAACACGAAAAACATCCAGACGGATATCATTAAAGTTGTGAAAAATTCCCTATCTGCAAATGGGATATATCCCGATATATAAAATTGCGATAACCCGAATCCTATACCTATTATGGGTGCATTTTCGGGTGCAAGAATAGAATTGAAGAACGTCGTTGGGCCCATTATGATAAACGGCAGATTTAATAGAATAAAAGATAGCGCGGCCATTATGGTAAACTCAGCCAATTTTTTCGTCCCATACCTCTTGTATATAAAAATCAAGAGGAATGGAAGGATGAATATGGGTAGCTGCTTAGATGCCAGAGAAAGACCAAATAGAATGCCAGGAATGAAACGTTTCTGGAGCAGCATCAGGGAAGACGCCAGCAGGGTGATCCATATTATGTCTGTTATTCCGTTTAATGAAAAGAATATCAGGTTGATGTTGAAGAGGGCTACAGCAAGAGCGAGAGGAGCCATGAACGCAAGATCTCTTTCAATAAATTCCAGGGCGATAAGACTTAGAAGCAGTAATGTGAAAAGGAAGAGAACTATCTCTGGATTTATGTGAAGAAGGATGAATGGTATCAGTATTAGAAAGGATAAATCTGGATACTGAAGGTTAGTAACGTAACCTCCAGAAAGCTTTGGAGTGAGGCTGGAGAGAGGTACTCCATATGATTCTATACTCTTTAGAGCATACTGGAAGCCGTAGGGATCTAACCCTGATAGAAATCTCTTTGCAGATAATACTTCTATGGCAAATTCATCTGTGTATGTTTGCTTCATTGACATGCCGATTACAAAAATTACAGAACCGACACTAATAATGGCAATAATGATTACCAGTTTGAGAAATCGTTTTGTTATTTCCCTTCTTTTACCTGTTAGCGTTGATAGGACTATGAACAGGAAGCCGAAGATTGCCAGGATAAATTCTATCATTATATAAAATGGGCCAGAGTAGCCAACATAACCATATATGCTATATGGAAGATAAATCAGGAGAATACCCAGAGCAAGAAATCCAATTCTCTGGATTATTAGATCAAAGTTCTCAAGATTCTCCCTTTCTATGTAAATCACCTGCTATTAGCGCGATATTGCTTCAATTCAAGTTCCTGCTTAACAACCTTAAGTGAATTGAGACTTAAATAAATTTTTATATTGCTGAAGTATGAATTTGCCTTTATCCTTATGAAATTATTTCCCTTCCCAATGACAGATATTTGCTTATTTCCTAATTCTAATGATAGATTATTCTTTCCAGTCAACCCCTTCAGTGTAAGATTGTAACAGCCTGGAGCAATGAGGCTTACATTATAATAGCTCATTTTCCCACCTTTCTGTACCACTGATGGTACAGTTTCATTTAGCAACCCATATACTTCTGGTGAGGAAATCGACCTATATTGATATAAGGCATCCCCCTTATAGTAATAAGTCAGCCTGTAATTGAAATTATTCAGCAGGTAGTTTATTTTGATTATGGGAGAATTATTGAGTTGCGCTCCAGATGCTACAGGAGAAGTAAAGAAATAACTGTACGGGTCTGTTATAATATACTCCGGCATACTCGTGTTGAAATTTGAATTTAGACAGACCGGTGTATATCCCTGTTCCAACTCTGGTAAATTTCCAGCTATAAGTACAGATGAGCCATGAGGAATTTTGTTGATGAATGACATGAGATAACTGTCAGCCTTAGTGGGAACCACCTTCTCGTATGTACTATATAGAATCGTTGAAGACCCCACAATATATTCCTCCTGTGGATGGTCGTTCTGCTGTACTGGGACTATATTTCCAATGGGTGTAAAGAGATAGAAAAGAACTATGTTTAGGATCAATATAATCGCAAGCAATTTTTTAACGTTGAACCTCTTTCCTGATATTCTAATGAATCTTTTCAGTCCAAAGATGAATGCAATGAACAGTGTTGATACATAAAGGCTTGGATACTGGAAGAGTATCTGAGATTCATATGGCCAGTATGAATTTGAGAAAAGGAGCAGGCCATAGGGTAAAAGCAGGATCAGGAATTCAATTCCAAGAAGAGGTATAAATAGGAATGGCAACAGGATCCTGATAAAGAATTCACTCTTGAACCATATATTACCGTAAATCCCAGGGTTTAAATCTATGCCAAT
The DNA here is from genome assembly GCA_027316895.1 of Thermoplasmatales archaeon. GTDB lineage: Archaea > Thermoplasmatota > Thermoplasmata > Thermoplasmatales > Thermoplasmataceae > Cuniculiplasma. Next base: position 859,183 of record DAHVFT010000001.1, read on the forward strand.
ATAGTGAGAAGGATAAAATTTCAGGTAATATATACTTGGAAGTATGAATATGATGACTGTTAAAATCGCTTCTGATAATTCGGCCTTACTAATTTTAAAACTACCAGTAGATCTCCTCCTCTGGAGTACCATGATAGCAATGAACAGGAATACAATCACTGGGGACATCAGGTCTGTGATAGATGCCAGGGAAAAGAAAATCATCCACTTTGATGTGTCCCTTTTGAGATAGTAATATACCCCAAGGAGGAAGAATGTTGGAAAGAATGCCATATAATGGAAATCAAACCAGAAAACACCGGAGAGCGGGTAATAAAGGTAAAAGATCAGACTGATCAATAAAGAGAATCTTCTTGATTTAAGCACTTCACTGGCAATCAGGTAAATTGCAACGCCAGAGAAGGATAGAAAAAAATCCTGGATGAACAGAAGAAAATACTCCTTTGGAAATATGGCATATACCAATCCGATTGGAATATATATCAGCTTATTTGCGGCAACTCCCCCGCTCATTATCTGACCGAGAAATGTTTGCCCATAAATTACGTTGTATGCCAGGGATGCGTTAACCCCAAGATCATAGACATTCTCTGAAAATGATAAATATCTCAGATATGAAATTGCTGAGTAAATTATCGAGAAAGATATAAAAATAAACAGGACCCATTTGAGCTTGCTTAGTTCACTGAGAATATTTCCTGGGTTAAACCTTCTTTCAGCCCTGTCATTCACGTGATTATCCGTTTGATAATCCTCGCTTGCCAACAAATCCATTTCCTCACACTGATCGAAACAATGGTTTAAAAATTATGCAAAATTGAAAACATATATAATCAGAGGCAATCCAGATATGAATGTCATTAGCCATCTTCCTGACAACAGACTTAAAAATGGGTGGAGGTGTGGAAAGGTGGACTCTCAATACAGTTAAGGGCAAACCAGAAGGCCAGAAGATAATACTTATATCGACAGACTATGCTGACATGGCAAGATTTTCAATTAAGACAGAAATCCCTGAATTTGACGAACGACAAACGCTGAATTTGCTTGAAAATAAATTAAATTTTCTTAGAAAGTCAAGAGTACTTTCATTCCTGCTGGATAATGCAATGATACCCCTGATACTAACTCTTTTTAAAAATTCATATAGAAGGAAATTAAATCTATCTGATGTCGATGTTGTATATTTGACAAAGAACCAGTACTGGAAACTATTCAGGGGAAAGAAGATAATTGGAAGTAACCATACCGAATTTGGCAATGATGGCTTTTTTTCCAGGCTAAAGGCGAAGCTCTACAGTAGTGGCATAATATACAGGGACATTTCATATTTTCAGGTATTTCCTGGCAGGGAGAGGATAGAAGGCATATTAGGAAAAAAGGCTAAAGTTTCTGTGATTCCGAATGGTACTCATTCTAGAGATTGTGACAAAAAGACAGGAGATTCAACAAGATTTCTCTTTGTTGGGAGACTTGAGACAATAAAGGGCATTCAAATTCTGCTTGATGCCTGGAGATGCCTCAAAAGAGAGGACTGTGCACTTGATGTTGTTGGTGCAGGCAGCCTTGAAAAGGAGGATTATTCAACATTGAACAATGTAAACTTCATGGGAATCGTAACAGATGAAGAACTGAACAGGATATATTGCAGAAGCGATGTTTTTATCTACCCAACACTCTGGGACTCTTTCCCAAACACAATTATTGAAGCAATGTCTGCACGTTGTAAGATTGTAACATCCAGATTCCTGGAAGGAGCCTTTGGTGGAGATGAAAGTGAGGCATTTATGACGTTCATAGAGCCGGATGTTAATTCCATTTTAGATGAGATTAATAAGTTGGCAGTAAATAAAAGTGAGACCAGAAAACAGGGCGAACTGGCGTATGAGTTCTTCATGAAAAACTATGAATTAACAAAAGTGAACAATTTATTTTATAAATTCATAGAAAAAGTAAGGAATGAATGAATTGAGTGTGCAGGAAAAAGCCATCTAAAAGATTTTTACACATGAATAAATTAGCTTCTATGAATATACTGGTTACAGGAAGCAAGGGATTTATAGGAACAGAGATAATGAAATGCCTTCAGGATAATGGATATAATCCAGACGGCGTGGATCTTGGGGATACTGTAGATGAAAAGAAGAAATATGATATTATACTTCATTTTGGGGCCAGGACACTCATAAGAAACTCCTTTTCAAAGCCTTATGAGTATTTTGAGGATGGTTTAGGTCTTACCATGAAATATCTTGAGTTAGCCAGAAAGCATGATGCCATATTCCTCTTCCCTTCCTCCGGGTCAACAGCTGAACCATCCAACCCCTATTCCCTTACAAAAAAACAGGCGGTTGAGTGGATAAATCTGTACAGGAAATTATATTCCACAAGGGCAATCATTTTTCGTCTCTTCAACATATATGGAACAGCTGCAAGAAAGGGGGCAGTCTATCTTTTCACCAATGCAGCATTGAAGGATGAGATTGCAACAATTTACGGCGATGGAAGCCATGTGAGAGATTATGTTAATGTACTTGATCTTGCCAAAACAGTTCTTGAGGTAGTGAAAGGAAATATAAAACCAGGAGATTATGAGATTGGTTCTGGTGTAGGAACGAGTGTTAATGAAGTTATATCAATGGTAGAGAAAGTAACAGGAAAGAAGATAAGGACGGAAAAGAAGCCGTTCATAGTTGAAGAGGCAGATGAATTGATCGCTCATAATACAATTGTCAGGGACCCGATGAAATTAATTGACGGAATAAAGTTGATAAGGGACGCCCTCGAAAAGGAAAATAAATGAAGATTGCACAGACGAGCCATCACTACTATCCACATTCCGGTGGAACCGAGACTGTTGTGAAGACCATAGTTGATGGACTGGCCTCAAGGAATAATACTGTTCATGTTTATTCGGACTATGATGACCTGAAACAACTAAAAAATGAGGAAAACGTGTTATATCACGGTATAAAACTTAAGAGGATAGGAAAATTCAGGTTCCCGGGATCTGGATACTGGAAGGAAATTGAAACTACAGATTGCGATATTCTTCACGTTCAGGGTCAGAGAGTGTGGAGCTCCGATTACCTGTATACCCATCTTGATCGGATTAAATCAAAGAAAGTATTTACAGCACACGGTTACTATCAACTCATCTATGGTGGAATTTTCAACAGTCTTTATTATGGCAGGTTTATGCCATCCTTTCTGAATAAGTTCGATAGGATCATTTGCCTGACAGAAGAGGAAAGGAGAATTTCTGAAAGAATGTTTCCTAAGATATCTGACAGGTTAACCGTTCTTCCAAACCCTGTGGATTTCAACAGGATAGATGGAGTATCAATCAGTGATAATGTCCTGGAAAAATACAACCTCGTTAAAAATAACTTTTTTATCCACGCGGGAGGACTTCAAAGGAATAAGAATATTGAGTTTATCCTGGAAGCAATGAAAGGAATCAGGGTACCGTTAGTACTCTGTGGTAATATACCTGACAGGGGTTACTTTGAGAAAATCAAGGCAGCGGCAGATCAGATGAAAGTTGAACTGAGAGTTCTTGGTTCCATAAATGAGGAAGAGCTGTTTTCCCTCATGAGATCGGCCAGGTTTTACCTTTCCGGTTCCATCTTTGAGGGATTCGGAATATCCATGGTGGAATCTTCATATCTGGGGACTATGGTAATTGCAAACAATGCAGGAATAGCCAGTGAACTGCAGGAAATGGGAGGTCTGAAAATTGCCATCAACCCTGAACAGATGCATGAGTTACTTGAAAGTGATATGAAGATAGAAGATCAGGATAGATTGAAGAAAACTCTCAGAAAAAAGTTTTCCAGGGATGAGATTATAGATAGAATGATAGAGCTCTATGGTGAGTTGCTGTGATAGAAAAAGTTTCTGTGGTCATAACTGCTCATAACAGAAAAAAGTATCTAATGCAAGCCGTAAATTCTGTGCTAAACCAGGTAAACCCAGGTGTTAAAATAGAAATTGTTGTTGTCAAGAACTTTGTTGATGATGAAATAGATTCTCTTCTGAAAGAAGCAGAAGCTGTCAATATATATACAGATGAAGAGAGTTTTGGGAAGAAACTATCCATTGGGATTGATGCTTGTTCTGGAAACCTGATCTGTTTCCTCGATGATGATGACATGTTCAGTCCTGACAAGATTGCATTAGTAAGAAAGATTTTTGACGAACACAAAAGCGTATTATTCGTTCACAATGATATACATATCATTTCTGAGGATACGAAACACGAAACAGTTCATGCTGGTGAGAGAGAAACATTGAATTGCAAGGTATACAGTAGCGATAGATTAAGAGGAAGGGAATGGGGAAGAGTTCTATCTTCGAGGGCAGACTGGTATGTGTCATGTGTTTCCATGGAGGCAACGTTTGCGAAATCTATTTCTCAGATATTATATCATTCTAACAGAAGTTTGGATAAGATTCTGTTCCTTCTGAGTACCTGCCATGGATCCTCAATTTCAATCTGCAAAAATAGGCTTACAATGTATAGAAAGCATGAAAGTGTAACTGGATTAAAAACTAATGTTGAAGATTTCAGGAGCAGGAAATTAAAGTTTACTAAAGAGTCGATGGAAAATATAAGAAATGCGTACAGGGATTCCAGGAGGAAAGTGAACGATATTCCATTCAGTTTCATGCTGTTGAAGATGGAAGGAAATTTGGCAATATATGACAGGTACCAGAGAGTGAGAAGTTTCAGAGTGATGATTGATGAAATCAAGCATCTTACAAGATATGGAGGCAGGGAATATGTATTGCTTTCGATTCTTCTATTCTTAAATATTTTATCAAACGACCTATCCCTAAGGATTTTTCGTTACACTCAAACCAGAGATATCTAAATATTTCTTGAGAAGAACTCTGACTCAATCTTATCAATTATTGTCTTGATTTTGCTTGATTTGTAGTGCTTGTTGATAATCCACATGCCAAAAACAGAAAGAAACATCTTCGGGATGGTCTTGAAGACCCTGAGTTTTGAGCCATGCTCGTTATTCCATTCTATACCTACCTCAACCGGCTTGAGCCCATATTCCATGGCATGATAAATTACTGATACATCAAAAGCCCAGTCAAAGACACGTACTCTCTGTATTATCTCCTTAAGAGATTTTGACCTGAAGACCTTTAAACCACACTGGGTATCCTTGATATCCATCCTGAAGAGAAAAAATACAAAGTAATGGAATACACGGCCAAATAAGATCCTGTAACCTGGTTGCTTTACCTTTATCCTTGAACTTCGCATCCACCTTGATGAAACAACAAAATTTCTATCTGTTAACATTGAGGATAATCTGTTTACTTCAGATGCAGGGATTGAACCATCTGCATCAACATATGCGATTATATCCCCAGTTGCTTTCTCTATTCCTTCCTTAACCGCTTTCCCCTTTCCTAGCCTGTGATTATGCTGGATTACCTTGCAGTCCGGGCAAATCGACTCCACTATCTCAGGAGTTTTATCTGAACCATCAAAAACAACAATTATCTCCTTGAGATTTTCTACAGTCCCCTTTATATCCCTTATTGTAGAAGCAATGCGGGACTCCTCGTTGTATGCAGGGATAACTATAGATATTGTCTTGTTTTCCAATAAGACGAGTATTGATCGGATGGTTTTAAACTTTATTGCAACTTAATGAAATAAATGTACACATTATTATTTTTTAATATAAATGCGAAAATTATATCTCATCTGACCTGAAAAACTCTTCCAGTATGAACTTCTGAGATGATGTTAGATATTCTTTATGATATTGCTTGCTAATTTCGTCCAAGATACTTCCTAGGAATTGCAACAAGTGACAGCATTAGAATGAGGAAGGCAACAATGAATGAAATATACTCGTTGTTTAATTCAAACCCAAGTACATACAGGTTACTTGCACTGTTCCTGACAGATTGAAGGATGACTGGAACTGAAGTGTTTCCTTCGACCGTGGTATTGAGATAGTATGGCAAATATGTCCCAGAGTTGAACTGTAGTTCGAATTTATAAAACCTGTTCTCAGCAACTTTGAAATGCAGGTCTGATAGATTGGAACTTGTTATATTCATTGACAGCTCCCCATCTATGTAAATTTTCCCTGATGGAGTTATATTGGAATTTGTCTGAATCAAGATGAACTTTATTTGAGTGAACTTTAGTATGGGGATAAGTGGCTGTGTGGATACCACGTTTCCAACACCTGTTTCATAAACAGAACCATAACTTCCACTTAATTTCCCTCCATTAACATGGTGATCCTGGACCTGAAAAGAAGATAGAGATGATGACCCTGTTATAAGGATGATAAAAAGTGTGACAATTGAAATCCACTTTAACAGGTTATTCATCAAAATATAGAATTTAAACTAATACTTAAACTACGTTGTTGATTTGAATTAGGAAATATTAAATGACATTAACAGTATTTCAGTACTTGATCTTTTCAAACTCGTCCTTGAACCAGTATGCGTCCCACGGGGAAACAATTAAAAGATCTCCTTGTTCTATTTTTTCATGTACCAGTTTTCCCAGAATGCACATCCTTCGGTCCTCGTACAGTATTTCATAATCTTCTGGCATGGCATTCGAATAAAATATGAAAAACGCCCGGAAAAGGGACATGGTAATTTCAGAGTTCAAGGACTCAACAGATTCATTGATATTCTCCACATACTTTGCAATTGTGTCAAGGCCAAGCTCAAGGACTTTCCTCTTTACCTGAAGGTCTGTAGATTGACCTTTGTCCGGAACTTTTCCAGCAAAATCGCATTCGACAACATTTACCGGAATATTCTTGAATTCTTCCGTTAATTTGTTCCTCACTGCTTCACTGCCAGATTCAAGACTTATGAAAATTCTTCCCGGATTCTTACCAATGATTAAATTAACAAGCTCCTTTAATGATTTTTCTCTGTGATCTTCCTTTCCTGGTGCATATATCAGCACTTCTAACTTACTCAATTATCTCACCTAATACAGCCTTATGGTCTCCAGATTCCTCAATGCATGGGCTTCTATGCCGAATTTCTGCCTTATTTGCCTGGCAAAATCCTGTGCATTCTCACTTTCACCGTGATTTACAAGTATCCTTTTTGGCTTTGGCATCATTGTTGCTATATACGCAAGCAATTGCTTCTTATCTGAATGTCCGGAAAAGCCTTCGGCAGTCTCGACATTCATGTTTACTGGATAGGATGTCATCTTCCCACCCTCACTGAGGCTTACTTCCTTTGCACCTCTCTGGAGTCTTTTACCAAATGTTCCCTCAGCCTGATACCCAACAAATACAAGTGAATTTTTTGGGGAATCTGACCATGCCTTGAAGAATTCCATAACTGGACCACCATTCATCATACCTGATGTTGCAAGAACAATATTACTTTCAGATGAATCACATATCTGCAGTCTCTGTTCTCTGGTTTCGACCTTCTTGAAAATTGGACTCATAAATGGATTTTCTCTCTGGATCATGATCTGCTCCCTCAGATTCCTGTTTAAGAATTCAGGGTAAGCAGCATGAATTGCTGTTGCCTCCATGATCATCCCATCAAGATATACTGGTGTCTGTTTTATTGCCCCAGTCCTCATGGCTTCTTCAAGAACCATCATTACTTCCTGACTCCTTCCTACTGCGAAAACAGGAATTAGAACAGAGCCACCCCTTTCAAATGTACGATTTATTATATTGACAAGAATTTCTGATGCATCTTTCCTTGTCTTATGGTAATCATCCCTGCCTGAATAGGTACTTTCTGTCATGAACGTTTCCACTCTTGGAAACTTATTATTGGCAGGATTAAAGAGCCAGGTTTTTTCAAACTTGACATCACCGCTCAGTACAACGTTGTATAAACCATCCCCTATATGCAGATGTACAGAAGCTGAACCAAGTATATGACCCGCATTGTAAAATGTAAGTCTCACATCCGGCGTGATATCTGTTGTTTCGTTATTTCTCAATACGATCGTTCTCTTCAATTCCTCCCTTATGTGCTTTGTTTCGTATGGAGCCTTATAGCCTTCCATATGTGCTACTTTTATGAAATCGTTCTGTAGCAATACTGCGAGATCCCTTGTAGGCTGTGTCATGTAAATAGGACCTTCATATCCATACTTGTAAAGCATTGGGGCCATGCCTGAATGATCAAGATGGGCATGCGTGAGGATTACGGCATCTATTGAACTTAAGGGCTGAACTTCAGGCAGGTATAAATATGGAGATCCTTCCCAGGGTTTTTCTCCGGCTGTGCTTGTATTCATCATACCACAGTCTATAAGTATCTTGGAATTGTTTGTTGAGACTAACGTGGCACTTCTTCCAACTTCCCTGTGACCGCCAAGAGCTGTTAACCTTACCCATGTTTCACCGATCATTACAGGGGAATTCAATTTCTGCCCAAGCGAATTTAGGAATTTCTTTCTTTCATCCTTGACCTCCCTCATGAATTCCCTTACTTCTTTAACAGTGTGAGAATGCATTGGAGGTGCCCTGATTATCCTTGGGTACCAGTTGGTATTGTTTTTTATGGAATGCACATATTCAGAATCCTTCTGTGATATAATTGATGGTTCTTCAAGCTCTATGACAACTTCACCAGTATCTGATTCGAAATAGATATCCTTAAGTCCTGCCTCCTCAGGAATTGTATCTTCCACAATCTTCCTCACCTGATCCTCATCCTTAAGGATAGATGGATCTGGCCTGATGAATATCCTTCTCCTGATTTCCTGTGCTACCTTTATCGCAATATCATCCCTGTTCGCAAAAAGATCCTCGTTCTTTGTGTAGACCACAATATTTGGCCCTTCATAGACAACTTCTGTAATTTCGTTATCCGGAACAAGTCTCTTGAATATGGATTTTGCATCCTCAATATAGTCTCTGAATACCATTTCTGATGACTCCTGAAAAATTTATTTTTTTTAAAGTAAGTAATAATAATATTTAAAGGTTTAATTTTAGTTTTTTAATTCTGTTCAAAACGTCTGATTCTTCGATCTGAACATAGCCTTTTTCCTTTGTAATTACGGCAACATCTATCATTCCACCTGATGCTGAATCTCTTGATTTAGCTGCAGATATGCCCTTTATTACCAGATCTACTCCCTCATCGACGGTCATGTCCTTGCTGTACATTGATTCAAGAACACCGTATACGAATGGAGATCCTGATCCAGTACTGACAAATATGTCTTCTACTGAGCCACCTGCTGCATCTACTGAGAAGATGTGTGGTTTTGAGTCGACACCTCCTATGAGTATCTGAACCATATAAGGATAGAACTTAGTCTGGTTAAGTATGTTTGAAAGTAATGTGGCTGCGGCGCTTATTGGGATATTTATTTTTCTCTGCATCCTGTATAATTCAAGCTCTGCTTTCATGTATCTGACAAGTACCTGAGCATCGCCTACAAGGCCTGCAATGGTCATTCCAGCATATGTATCAATTTGAAATAGTTTCTGTCCGTCCTTGTGTGCTATAAAATGCTCCATTGTAACTCTCCTCTCAGTTGCCATTATAACGGCATCTTTGAGTGTAATTGCTACAGTTGTTGTTCCAGTTTCCATTAATTTTTCCATTAATTCCACTCCATTCAGTCAATAGCTATGTGTATTAAATACTTTTTAATTTTTTTAGCTCATCGCACATTTGTATGGTCTATCACCACAGAATTCATTAAGAATGACAATCATTCTTTCGGCACTCCTATGAAATTCTTGGCAACTATTATTCATGAACTTATGCTGATATAGTGTTCATTAAGACAGGATAGGGATGGAAACTTCAACCTGATTCATGAGTTTGATCTAAACGAAATGAGAATGCTATTAAAGAGGATATCACAGATAAACAACCTTTACCTTATGCCAGTAAAGTAAGCAATTGATAGATTCTATCATCATCTTTTTATTTATTCATATTTAAACCCGTTAAAACCTTTAAAGAACCATATCAACTTACATTGATTTTAAATATCTTATGAAAATGACAGGTTATGGTACTAAACGCGGAAGATATTATGTCACCAATTCCATCACCTCTTCCAGAGGATCTGGATGTCGCTTCAGCCACAAAGCTTATGGCAAAGGATCATAGAGGATATGTTCTGGTAGGAGAAAATAGTACCATTAAGGGGATAGTTACAGAGTGGGATTTTGTGAGCAAGGTTATGGCAACGGGAATTAATCCTGAGAAAATAAAGCTCGGGGAAATAATGTCAACAGAAATCAGGAGCGTTGCTGAGGATACACCGACAAGAAAGGTAACTGTTATAATGAGCAAAAATGGAATACGCAGAATACTTGTTGGGAAAAATGGCAGATTTGTTGGAATTATAACATCCAGGGATATCCTGCGAATCTTCGAGGATTATGTAGAGAATGTTGAAAATGTAGCTGGCAAGTATGGTCTACTTTAAATATCCAGTTATAAATTTTGATTTTTTGATAAGTAACCCTTGATTCAATCTGCTAATTAAGAACAAGGAAATTGAGTTCTATTTCATTTCAATATTTAAAAATAGACTTGTAAAGTTCAATTACATCGTGAACATCGCCAAGTGAGTATTCACGAAGTTTTTTAGCGTCATTCTTCCACAGATATTCAACGGCCTCAGCCGGGTTCATGCCATCAATCTGAATATTTTCCTTGACCCTCATTAAGTCAAGTTCGTTATAGAATTCAGAATTTACTATTTTCCTGAGACTTCTTATTATGTAGTCTCCGGTTTTTACCCTCATATCAAGAGCACATGCATACATCATATCCAGTAGATAGGATGTTCCGAAGAAAAATTTCAGCGCAAATAGCTGTTTGGAGTAAGGCAAGCTGACGAGTTTGGTGTTTATTAAAGTTATATCATAGCTCACGTGATTATAACCGATTATAACTTCTGGCTGATATGAATCTACAAAATCCTGTAATTGCGATAGAAGATCATATTCATTATAATTATTTGGATCGGCCATCATGACGTCATAATTGCCCTGCAATGTTCCAACTGATATTGCTACAATTGATTCATTCTTCAGAAATCCATCCTTGACGAGGGTTTCCAGATCAAGGGCTAGAACTCTGGTCGCTCCATTTATCCTTCTTCTGATTCTTGAAAGACCTATATCAATGTCCATTGACAATAATTGTTTAGATAATATTATAACTATTTCTTTATTTCCTGATCATGCGGTTCACAAATAGAATCTACCTGAACGAGCAGGTAGATATGCAGAAACTTGGAAACCTGATATTGAGCTTCTTCAAGGAGGAGGGATTTATTACCCAGAGGATAAACCTTGATCATACACAAATCATTCAGGCCAAGAAGGGAGGTATAATGAGAGCTCTTCTTTCTACAACTAAGGGTTTTACAGTCATAGTTAAGGGTGACCCCAACAACATAGATGTGATAATGGGAATAAGGGAATGGATAGAAGAAGATTCGGAGTCCAGGTTGAAAACAGCCATTAAAACTCCATTCTCATTCTTTGAGCCTGTACCTGAGGCAATCTGGGCCTATGAACTTGAACACCACTTGTGGAATCATCTGGAGACGAACATAGAACTTGGTATCTAGAAAGAGGAAATTTGAAAATCTTCTGGGAAGGATTCACCAGGTCTGGCCAGTTATCCTTTCATACATTGTTCTGTATAATTTTGATGTTGATTCTATAAGATTTTCTGGCAGGGCTTCAATTGCTGGTTCCTTCTCTCCCTTACCCCTCGCTTCATACAGTCTGTCATAATATCCATTGTCCCTGTAATATTTCCTGACACTTTCCTTTGAAAGTTCCACTATTTTTCCCTTCTCATATTCCTGCATTTCCCAGAACCTGTCTTCGTCAGCTGTTCCGAACGTGTCGACAATTATTATTTCTCTCCCTTCTCCGAGTGCAAATTCCTTCTTTCCATCTGCGTGGATCAAACCCCTCTTGGCCACTTCTGTTTGCATCTTTCTATCGATTTTTCCAATGATATCACGTATTCTATATATCTCTTCCTCGGTCAACCCTCCAATTTCTGCAGCTTCCTTGAAATTAAGTGGCCTATCAGTTTTTTCAAATTTTGTTGTCATTTCAAAAAATGGGTCATCCAGCATTTCTCCCTTCTCTGGAATATGATTCATTCCAAGATCCTCCCTGTTAATTTTCCCGGACTTGATTCTATCAATAAGTGTGCCAGCCGCATAATGTCTCATTACAAATTCCAGTGGAATGAGGAAATTGATCCAGTGTCTTGATCCTCCTGACTCATTTACCCTATATTTCCTGACCTCCATCTCGTTATTTGCCCTCAGGGAGAGAAAATGTGTCTTGATACCCATGTTCTTTTGAACAAAATTAAACCAGTAAGCAGATGTCCTGCACACCGATTCACCCTTGTTAGGTACATTGACAGGTATGATTTTATCAAAAACTGAGATCCTGTCTGAAAACTTGAAAATCAAAGTGTTTCCATTGTCATATACATCCTTAACCTTTCCCTTACTGATCAGTTCCATGATGGTGTATTATGATCCTTTAGATTTAGGTTTCTAAATCTCCTGGATGACCTCATGGATTTTAAGTACTGGACGATCAAGAATTGATCCCTGCGGCATTGGCATGGAGTGTGATTCCTTGAAATCTGCAGAATCGGTCCATGAATCAAAGTCTTTTCTCGACTCCCACAAAGTCATAACGACATATTCATCATCAGTTCCGGTAGGTTTCAATATATAATTCCTGACAAACCCATTAAATTTTTTGAGGTTGGATTGCCTGTTCTTGAATCTCTCCTCAAATTCATTTCTGAAATCCTTGCTGACCCTGATCCTGTTTTCCACTACAATCATAAAGAACCATAATTAATTGTTATATTATAATTTCCCCGTTTTTCAGGATTGAAGCGGTAGCAAATTTCAAGGAGAAACAAATCGAACATCTAATAATATTGTTTGTTATAAACCTCTTGATATGTATGAAGGTAGCTGAATTTCAAACAACAGCGGGAAATTTCAAGATACAGCTAGATGAGGAGAACATGCCCATAACTGCAGGAAATTTTATTACTCTTGCAAAAAAGGGATTTTATGATGGTACGATTTTTCACAGAGTAATAGCTGGATTCATGATCCAGGGTGGAGACCCCAGGGGGACAGGAATGGGTGGTCCCGGATACACAATCAAGGATGAATTTTCCAAGGACAACCACAACAAGAAGGGGACCATATCAATGGCAAATGCCGGCCCGAATACAGGGGGGAGCCAGTTTTTCATCAATCTTGTGGATAATCTTTACCTGGATGGAAAACATCCAGTGTTTGGAAAGGTTATTGAAGGCATGCAGATTGTTGAGGCCATAGGCAAAACAAAAACTGATAGAAATGACAGGCCTGTTTCACAGGTTAAAATCATAAAATGTACTATTCTTTGAACTGACTCATCAGTTCCTTTGCCATATTTACACTTCTTTCCCTTATTTTACCTGCATTGAGTTTTTTGGAACTCCTTTTTCCATTGTGAATGACCTGTTCAAGCAATGGCTTCATTTCACCATGATCCTTGCACACCTGTTTTTCATTGAATAAGCCTATGGTGATGAAACCACACGTTTCACACCTGAACACGTTTTTCATTCCGGACAATTTCCCTCTCTTTGTAGATGGTATTCCATCAATTTCCACAATATCCATGGCGAAATCTATTGAACGTGCCGATGCGATTGAAGTACCGACACCAAAACTATCGACTCCTGCATCCTTAAGTTCCTGTATCTGATCCTTCTTCAGTCCTCCAGATACCATTATTTTTATATTAGTGAAACCCCTGATATCCAGTTCCCATCTGATTTCCCTGACTATCTGCGGGAAGTTGCCCCTCCTGGAAGAAGGCGTATCTATTCTTATATAGTCAATTTGCGGAAATTTTTCAGCTGCCTCAATCGCCTTGAACTTTTCGTCCCCGAATGTATCAATCAAAAGTGTTCTCGTCCCGGGGGGAAAATTATTTGCAATATATTCCCAGGCTTTTTCTTCTCCCATTAAAAGTGCTACTGAGTGGGGCATTGTACCTGTTGGTTCTATTCCAATTACCTCGGCTCCAAGTATTCCTGATACACCAATTGCCCCGCCAATATATGCAGCTCTATCAATCATTGGTGAGATGCCTGGATGCATCCTCCTGATCCCAAATGATACAAATGGCTTTGGATGGCATGCCATATAAACCTTCGAAGCCTCAGTGCTTATTCCTGATGATTGGCATATAAAACCGAGAATAGAAGTCTCCAGTTCCATGATTTCAGAATAATTTCCCTTCATGACAATGAATGGAATTGATCTCCCTCTTGAATCTCTTGTTCCTATAAGGGTGCCTTCTGGAATTGCCCACACATCGATATTTCTTCCTTCAAGAAGATTTGTCACTTCCTCAAGTCCGGTAAAGTTGATCCACTCTTCAATAACAGAGGATGTGATTTCAGCCACTACCATCTTCTTTTCTGGCAGTACAAGATTCAATGTCCTGCTGAAATACACATCACTGGCTTTTCCATCAATTATCTCCTTCTCGGTCGCAATAAAGAACTTTCCTTCACTCATTTAGTTTCACCAGTTCATTTGATTTAATTGTCCTGACACCATACAATCTTTTCATCTGCATTAGTGCTGTATTATGATCTTCTTCCCTCAGGGATGCGCAGAGGTCATCAATTATTGTAATATTATAGTATCTGAAAAATGCTCCTGCAACAGTATGAAGAACACAGATGTCCGTACTGATGCCGAAAATATAAAGTTCCCTTATTTCTTTAGCCCTCAGAAATCCATCCAGATCACTCTGAAAGAAAGCATCATAAAACCTCTTTTCCACATGGTATGCATTTATTTTATCCAGGTCACCATAAAGTGACGATCCTGTTGTGTTTCTTAAGCAGTGCTCCCCCCAAACACGAAACTCTGGATCGTTCTTCATGTGTGAATCCAGTGTCAGTACAACTGTTTCAGTGGAATCTATCTTTTTTAGGAATTTTTCTGCCCTTTCAGCCACCTGTTTGGCATTTTCTGAACCGAATTTTCCATCTACAAAGTCCACAACAAGATCAACACCAATGAAAGCCCTACCTGATTTCATAATGCCACCCTGATTTACCCTGTCCATCTTCAATAATGATGCCAGATTTCCTGAGTGCGTTCCTCAAAATATCAGAATCCTCGTATTTTTTTTCCTTTCTGAGAATTTCCCTCAACCTTACCAGTTCCTCAATGGAATTATTGCTTAGATTTGTGCTTCCTCTTACCAGTATTCCCAGATAAGAGTCGACCTCTTCGATTCTTGCTTGCATGATGCTTGCATCACTCTCATCCATCTGGTCAATATTCTTATATATCATTGAACATATTTCAAGCAGGCCAGCTATTGAACTTCTTGTGTTCAGATCCTTTTCCATTTCCTTATCTATAGCTTTGAATAAATTTTCATATTCCAGCTTCTTTCCCTTCTTTCTTACACCGGAAAGCAGCATGTAAGCCCTGTTTATGTATTCCACATTTTTCTTGGCTTCTTCGAGAAGAGATTCGGAGAAATCAGTTTCCGAGGAATAATTATTTGACAAAAATGCCATCCTGACAGTTTCTGATGAATACTTTTCTGATATTTCCTTAACTGTAATGAAATTGTTCTCTGATTTGGACATTTTTGTCCCGTTAATTTTCAGCAACCCTGAATATACCCAGAAATCAACTACCCTTCCATTACCTTTTAAAGATGACATTATGGAGAGTTCTGACTCGTGGTGAGGAAACAATAGGTCTGATCCGGCACCGTGTATATCATAATGGCTTCCGAAATATTTTCCAGATATTGCCGTGTCTTCTATGTGCCAGCCAGGTCTGCCCTTTCCCCATGGGCTCGTCCATGCAGGTTCTTTTTCTGTTTTCTGAAATTTCCATAGAACAAAGTCCCTCGGGTCCTCCTTGAAATCTGACACTGTTGCCCTTTTTCCCTGCTCAAGCTTATCTGCTTTTTGACCAGATAATATGCCATAATTCCTGTCCATCCATACCCTGTAATATATTCCATCAGGGAGTTTGTAGGTATATCCACGCCTCTCCAGAATCCTTATCTGTCTTATTATTTCTTTAATATGATCAGTGGCTGGAGCGTAAAAATTTACTGAATCTATTTTCGCGAATTTCATTGCCTCAATAAACTTCTGAAAATACAGTGAAGAAAGTTCAAGAGGGTCCTGGCCAGTTTCTAATGCCCTGTTTATGATTTTGTCATCTATATCTGTGATGTTTTCAAGGAAAAAAACTGAGTGTCCCTTATATCTTAGATACTTGGCAAGTACATCAAAGGTGATATATGTTTTAATGTGACCGAGATGTGGTTCGTCATAAACTGTTGGACCGCAAACAAAAAGTTTGACGACACTGCCTTTCCTGTTTAATGGCTTCATTTTATCTGAAAGGTGATCATGAAGAATCATGATTTAGGTTATGATATATGGCTTAATATAATATTTTCTTCCTTATTAGTACATTTTCCTGATGACTTAGATGAAGATAACCTAAGATTTAATAGCATAAATTGCATGTTACATTCGATGGACACTCAGGATGGCGGTAAAGATATCAGAGTGGCAGTAGATAAAAATCAGTCTATACTCAAGAAGATTCAACTTGTTGTTCCAGGCTTCAGGGGATACAGGGAAAAAGAGGATATCAGGGTGGCAGATGAACTCCTGAGATCACAGATAGGTGGAGTTCTTGGGAGGGCAGTAAGTTCATTAACAACTGCACGTCAGAATGCGATCAATTTCAATAAGTTCGGTTCTCTGGCTTTCATTGGCAATACAATATCCCTGGTGGAAACATTTCAGGGTGACATTGTTCACGGACAGCAGGGCTATTCTGGATTTGCACCGGCTATTCAGATCAATACGGTTGTTCTGGACAGACTTTATGAATATGATTTTGAATTTGTGTCAAAATGCAAGGAAATTGCTGATACATGTTCACAGCTTGAGAATGTGTCTGGAATGAATGATCCAGATATACTGGCTTCCCTGAACAGAATTTCTGATATGATCAAGGATGCTAGAAATGCATGGAACCAGAGGATGGATACAGTTGAGGGCATAAAGGAGTGATGTAGATGTTTGGAAAGAAGTCGAAGGATATCCCATATAAGGGAGGTAGCGTGTTTGGATCAATAACAATAGCTTGGGAGACCCAGTTTAAGGAAGGGAACGCCATGTGGAAGGTTCCGAGACTAATACGTCTTAATGATAATATTGTGGTAAGAGAGGATGAAACCGCTGTTTTTTACAGAGATGGAAAGGTGTTAACATACTTCGACAAACCTGGAAGATATGCACTTACAGATTTTAATGCACCCGTTGTGGGAGACCTCCTGAAATATTTCTCTGGAGTGCAGCAACAGGCTGAGGTCTATTATGTTCAGAGAAGAATAATGGATGGTAAATATGGAAGCAGCAGTCCATATCAGTTCATGGATGCCGCTTTTGGTATTGTAAACCTGAGAGCCTTCGGCGAATACAGATGGAAAATTTCAGATCCTGCACTGTTCATAAACCAGTTTGTAGGAACGTTCAATGTTGACTCTACAATAGATGTGGAATCAAGATTGAAGGACCAGATAATACTGCTGCTTTACAACGCGCTTGGAAAGATGAAGGACACTGGCATGAAGGTAACAGACATACCTGCAAACCTTTCAACAATTGAGCAGGCTGTTCTTGGAATGGCACCTGCAAGCTTCCAGCAATATGGAATAGAGATAGACAAACTACAGGGAATCAACATATCACTTCCAGATGAGGTGCAGAAGGCTGTTGATACAAGGTCAGAAATGTCAGTACTTGGTGTTAACTACATACAATACCAGGCGGGACAGGCGATGGTTGATGCATCCAAGAATCCAAATGGTTTTGCCGGTCTGGGTGCCGGAATGGGGGTAGGCATGGGTGCTGGGGCAGGAGTTGGTTATGCAATGTCTGGACCTATGATGGCAAATATGCAGAATGCAAATAACCAGAACACAGGTACAGCTCAACAGGCTGAAACAAAGACATGTCCAAAGTGTGGCGCAGCGGTACCATCAACCAGCAATTTCTGTCCAAACTGTGGAAATGACATGAGGGTACAGCAGCCTGCTACAATAAAATGTCCAAAGTGTGGTGCTGAAATTCCAGCAAATTCAAAGTTCTGCCCGGTCTGCGGTCAGAAGATAACGGGGTGAAAAAATGTATTGTGACAAATGTGGAGCTCAGCTCCCGGATGATGCTGTATTCTGCTCAAAATGCGGAAACAGAGTAAAAACTGCCAGCCAACAGGATGTTGCCAACAGCCAGAATGGGCAGCAGAACACAACACAGACGCGACCTATAATAGCACAAAGCGGGGTCACAGAACTTAAGTGCCCGGGATGCGGTGCACCAATAAAACCCACGCAGGGAGAGATGGTTGTTACATGTGAGTACTGTGGAACTAGTGTAACCCTTGGTAATACTGGCTGGACAAATGTTTCAAGACACACCATGCTGAATCTGTCAGTGGAAGACACAAACCAGTTACATGAGATTATAAAGAAACACCTTGACAAGGGTCTCCTAGGAAGACACATGTTTGAAGAATCGAAGGAAGAAGAACTAACACTCACATATGTTCCATACTGGATAGTACCAACCGGTGCTAATTCCAGTTTCAAGTATCTGAATGTGGCTGCGGAAGTCGGAACACTTGCAATGGATGCGGCAATCATGGGCGTTGCAGATGATGCAATGGGTGGTCGTGGCGGTGGAATGGGTGGAGGTATGATCGATGGAATGATGATCGGTGGAATGATGAGTGGAGGCATGGGAGGAAACAATGCCATCAGAGGAGGTACCTTTTCCCAGAACTATCAGTTTCCTGTTCTCGCCATAAAAGACAGGCCTCATCTCCAGCCAGACTCATATAATTTCAAGCTGGATCAGAGAATAGATTTCAATAACTCAAAAATAATGAAGAGCATAAAGGTCCTCAATGGTGATATAGACGAGGACACATCAAAAGAAATGGCAAAGACCCTCGTTTCTCAGGTCCAGGAAAACGTCATTAAACAGAAACACCATCACCTTGAGGCGCTTCAGACTCAATGTAACACTGGAACGCCTGAATTACTGCATGTTCCAATATGGCAGGGAAAATACACACACAAGAAAAGGGAATATTACGTAATTGTCGATGGTTCAGATGGACAGGTAATGAAGACAGATATTGAGAAATTGAAATAGTTCATTTCCTGAGAAATTTATCAACTATTTCAAAGAAGTTCTCTGTTTGATCTAAATATACTGGATGACCTGCATTTTCAACTATTTCCAGTTCAAAGTTTTTATGTTTCCTGATCTCGGCTAAGAGATTTCCATATGGTGCAACCACATCATTCTTTCCCCATATGAAGAGTGATGGTGGTGTAACTTTGTCAAGCACATTCACGTTAAACCATGCCGGACCAACTGCAATTAATCTTGAAACTGAATCTGGAAAGAGGGTTGTGTTCATTATTGCCATTCCTCCTCCCATTGATGCCCCAATTAATGTATACTTATCTACTCCAATGAATTCCATGAATGACTGTGCAAAAGATTCAGAATTTTCCAGGTTTCCCCTCTCTATTTTGAAGTTTGCGTTGTCCTCACTCCTTCCAAAGCCTGGATAGTCCGGTGCATAAACGTTATAGCCCATATTCGAGAAATGTTCCAGTGATCCAATTCTTTCCCAGTCTCTTGAGCTGAATGCAAAACCGTGGAGCATTATGAGATTCTTCTTATTCTCAGGTCTACTGTTTTCAAGATAGAATAGATTTCTTCCATTGAATTTTATATTCTTTTCGTCGCTCATATCAATCCATATGATATCGCTCCTATGTGATTAAATTTTACACAATTTTTTATATATTCACCATGCAGATTTGATAGTATTATGTGAGATTGAATAGATTATATGAACATTCATCAACTTACAATTTATTTGCTGGAAAAAGTTAAAGATTAAACACATAATGTGCAATAATGGAAGTCGTGATAATAGGAGGTGGAGCTGCCGGTATGTCTGCAGCCTCCAAGGCAAAGAGGACTGCGAATGATTCGAGAGTAACTGTTGTTGAAAGTGGTAATTTTGTCTCATATGCAGAATGTGGTATACCGTATTACCTCTCAGACAAGTTTGATAATTATGAAAATCTTATACATTATCCCATAAAGGAATTTACCGATAAGAGGGGAATAAACGTCATGACCGGAAAGAGGGTAGCGTGCATTGATGTAAATGAAAAGAAGGTAACTCTTGAAAGTGGAGAAATTTTAAAGTTTGATAGGCTGGTGATAGCTTCCGGTGCATCAGCTGTCAGGAGTGGATACGAATCACTGGGCAGTGTTTTTTCTGTAAGAACACTGGATGAAGCAATTTCCATAAAGAAGAGTGGCTTGGGAAAGAAGATTGCAATAATTGGAGATGGCATCCTTGGAATGGAGCTTGCTTCAGAATTATCCATTGATGGAAAGGAGGTTACGATTATTTCTAAACATGATAAATTGTTCCCAAAAATGGATGGGAGAGTTACGGAAGACATGCTTTCCTTCTTCAGCAAAAGAGTGAATGTTATTCTTTCTGAGAAAGTGGTGAGAATCAGCAGGAATCAAGCAGGTCTCACTGTAGAACTTGAACATGCAACTATCGTTGTTGACTCAGTTTTCTATGCTATTGGCATAGTTCCAAACACTGCTTTCCTGAAGGGTAGTGGGATAAAGTTGAACCAGCATGGTCTTATAGAGGTAAACTCCCACATGGAAACCAATGTGAAGGATATATATGCTGCAGGAGATTGTGCAATGTCCATCAATAGAATTAGTGGTAAACCGGAGTCACAGCCACTTGCCCAGATCGCAAACAAGATGGGCAGGATAGCAGGATCAAATCTTGCAGGGAGGGAGATGATTTTTCCGGGAGGACTGGGGACAACTCTCGTAAAGGTGTTTGACTTTGAACTTGGATTCTGTGGGTTTAATGAAGTCATTGCTGAAAAGGAGGGCTTTTCTCCAGAGGTTAAGATAGTAATGGGGAAGAGCAGGGCAAATTACTATCCTGGGGGCAGCAACCTTGTAATTAAGATAGTATATGACAGGGAAAGCAGGCGTCTTCTAGGTTCAGAAGTATCTTCAATGGATAATGGGGCATGGAGATTGAATACGCTAGAAACTGCCATATATGCAGGCATGACAGTCGATGACCTGTTTTATAACGATCTCGGATATACACCTCCATTCGGTCCAGTCTGGGACCCAATAATTATAGCTGCAAGCTTGACCATGAGGGATTGATATCAGAATACCAGTCTTCCCTCATATTCATAGACAGGAATGGAGAATATCTTCCTTTTTCAACATCAAGTCCAAGTAAAGCGCAGTTGAGGAAGGTTCTTGGTTTCGGTACCACATTGAGTTTCTGATAGATAATAGACCACATGACACCTCCATGGGTAACGATCAATATCTTCTTGCTATCTCTTGAATCATTAAGTATCTGATCAATGCAATTACCTATTCTCCTGTGAAATGAAGAACTGCTTTCTATGTCTGGGATGAAGTCTATGTTTGGTGTTACGGGAGAGAAATTCATCGAAACACCAAATTTCTTCACTATTCCTTCTGAATCTAGCCCCTCCACCCCCTTAAAATTTCTTTCACCCAGGCAATCTTCTATTATGAGACCCGGTTTTGAACCACTTCCAGTGACTGCTTCTGCCGTGTCAATGCATCTCTGGAATGGGCTGCAATAGACCTTCTCAGGGTTAATTTTCAAAATCACATCTTTT
This sequence comes from Thermoplasmatales archaeon, assembly GCA_027316895.1. Classification (GTDB taxonomy): domain Archaea; phylum Thermoplasmatota; class Thermoplasmata; order Thermoplasmatales; family Thermoplasmataceae; genus Cuniculiplasma. The sequence continues at coordinate 881,070 of DAHVFT010000001.1, forward strand.
AGTCCCTCAGCCTGCTTCCTCCCATCGTCATTAATATGACTTTCCTCCGGGCAGTACCATAAACCTGATCTGTTGCAGTCTGTCTGCCCATGCCTTAGAACGTAGACTTTTCCACTGAAATCATTACTCATTCCTTTGGCTTAATCCCTTATGTAATAAAATTTTTCCCAATGGTTTCACAGGAATCAAGTCTTGAACCATGAATATTTCCAGTACAGTATAATATCATAGGCAGCCTTTATACCTCCCGCTGCGAACATTAGAGATGATGGAAACAGATCAACTGCCAGGCCTCCAAGTAATGGACCGGGTATCTGTGAGGCTGATCGGGCAGAGGTAAATCGTGAGTTTGCTCCTATCCTGCTCTCCTTTGGTATAAACGTGTTTATGAAGCTATCCCTTGCTGGTACGTCCATCTGGCTAGTTGTCTGCCGCAGGTATAAAAATGCCTCGCTCCATAAAAGATTATGAACAATGGGCATGAACAGGAGAAACCCATTGCTTATCAGGTGTGTGAATACCATTGTTCTTATGAGCCCAATGCTGTTCTGAATCCTTGAAGAAATCAGAATGGAAATGGCGGTCAGTATATTTACTATCAGGAATATTGCACCGGCAGAACTAAGGTCTATATTATATACGGCCTTGAACCACAGCGTGAGCATGGAAGTTGTTATCAGGCCACCTCCGATTGAATCCATGGAGAATAATGCCGTTAGTGTTCGTATATGACCTTTCATATCATCTGATATTTCTTTACGCTCCACCTTTTTCTCATATACTGGAAATTCAATCAAAAGATAGAAAAACAATTGCATTACTGCCAGCAGCATGTCCATTAGGAATATTTCCTGAAAGGTTATTGAACTGAATATGAACAGAACAAGTGAACCTATGGAGGCAGCACCATAGGAACCGAAATTGTAAATGGAGAATGTCTTGTTCTTTATTTTCTGTTCAACTTCAAAATGGCTAATCGTGTATTGTTCTATTGGCTGATAGGCTGAAAGATCTCTTCCACTTAGAGAGATACCACCTACAATCACACCAATCACGTAAAAAATGGGATTGTCAAACATTATGAGGAGAAGGAACCCAATAATCAGGAGTGACGATAATAGAAGAGACCTCAATTTAAGTGATCTGTTGAAGCGCCCATATAATATAACAAATATACTGGTCGACAGAAGGCTTAAAAATAATACCACACCAATATCGATTGAGTTATAGTGAAAGGAGGCGAGATAATAGGGTGAGCTAACTGCCATGGTAATGAATATGAATGATCTGAATGATTTTGTGAGTGTAAGTAATCCGGATTGCTTGTGCATTTCCCGTCAATACGTTTTTCATTAAAAATAGTTTGGAGACTTTTATCTCTTTTCTGCCCTGTCTTCCTTTCCCCTTGCGAAGGAAAACAGTGCACCCACAAGCAGGATTGCAAGACATACAAAGAGGGCTGATCTTATCCCACTCAATAGTGCAGCTGATACAGATGGGCTTAGCCCTCCATCCAGTTCGCTTGTGCCTGCAAATACTTCATAAGCAACATATCTTGATACGCTGAGGCTTGCTATGGATATGGATACTATAAAGCTACCAAGCATACCGATGTTTGACATTGTTCGCAGGAATCCTGAGGATAGACCATATAGATCTTTCGGTGAGTTTGCCATAACTGCACTGTTGTTTGCCGGGAAAAACAGTGCCGAACCTATTCCTGTGAAGAAAGATCCGACTATAATTATATCCAGTGTTGAATTCACCTTAAGTACAGAATATATTAAAATGGCCACGCCCATTATTAGAAGGCCTGTAGTTGCTGGGATCCTTGCTCCTATTTTATCGGCCAATCTTCCAAACAATGGTCCGAGGATGCTTCCAACCACATATCCTGGAAGAAGATAGAGTGAGCTCACAAATGGTGTTAGGTCCCTGATCCCCTGAAGGTACATGATCAAAAGGAATACCACGGACAGGAATCCAAGACTCTGCAGAAATGCAGAAATAATAGAATAGCTAAGGACACGTATTCTGAATATCCTGAATGGTATGAGCGGCCTGGAAACATGTCTTTCTACAGCTATGAAAGCGGCCAGCACAATTGTACCTCCAAGCAGGAACATTTCATTATAAAGTGTCAGGCCACTGGTAGTGATATCAACACCTCCATAGGCAAGGATTGCAAGGGAGGCAGCAAGCAGTGTTGCTCCAGGGATATCAAGCTTATTGGGGATTTTCTGCCCCGGATTAATATTCCTTATTGCGTACACGAATGCAAATATCCCTATGGGTACGTTTATGTAGAAAATATACTGCCATCCAATGAAAGTTGTTATGATCCCTCCCAGAACTATCCCGAGCATTGCACCGGAGTTGAAGCCAATTGCCGTATATCCGAAAACTCTTCCCCTCTTCTGTGGCGGGAAATTATCTGCCACTATTGCCCCACTATTAGACTGGATCATCGCTGCTCCCAGTGCCTGAATTGCCCTGAATCCTATCAGTTCATATATGGAGGTTGATGCACCACTCAGCGCAGAACCGATCGTAAAAATACCAATGCCAGCAGTGAATATTTTCTTTCTTGTTACTATATCACCAAGCCGGCCCAGCTGGGTTGTACCTACTGCGATTACAAGCAGGTAAATCAGGATAACCCATATCGATAGGGAAAGTTGAGTTTTGAAATATTCGTTTATGGTTGTGAGGGCTAGAAGAACAATTGTAGAATCGATTGCCCCCATCAGAACGCCGATCAAAAGTACCAGGATCAGTTTGCTTTCCCTTTCCATGGTACGATATTCTATTTTCGATATTTAACTTAATTATAGATAATATTGGACTCCACGATAAAAACCTTGTTCGTTATAACCATAATTTTAGAATTTGATCAACGCAGTATTACAATGTTTATTATATCAGGCTATAGGAAATGTTTAATTAGTGGAAATGGTATAATATACTGATAAAATGGCTATTAAATTACGCAAAAGTGAGGATGACAAACAGTTTGAGACGAGAAGTAAGATCAGGAATTATAAGTCTCAGATAGACAGGGGTCTGAAAAGACAGCAGCAACTGATGGCCCAGGCCATAAACAACATAAAAAAAGCAGCATCAATAAAAGATAAGAAAGGAATGCTGAATGCGGCACAGAATGCAGTCAGGATAAAAAGTTCAATTGAATACCTGAAGAGCTTTTCACTTTATCTTGATAATTTGGAGATTACATTTGAATTTGTATATAACGAAAGGAGAAACAACGAGATTCTGTCTGATGCCAATAAAGAACTCAACAAGAGGATGCTCTCAGAGGAGCAGGCAAGACAGATTGAGAACAACATTCAGGCCATAAACCAGAAGACTGAAGATCTTGAAAGAAGACTTGAGGACCAGTTCGGGAACATAAACCAGAGCCTTGATGAATTTGCTGCGAGAGGGGGAGAAAATGTTGATGAGGTGATAGGAAGCATCGTAGGCCAGAATACACCTGAGAATCAGGAAAAATCAAACAGTGAAATTGACGACCTGATCAGCAAGATCATGGGAGAAAATACAAAAACGTAATTCTTCAAAGCATGAGAAGCCAACCAAAGAATAGCTTGAATGCGTAATTAGTATCCGGGTCATAAGGGATCCTCAGGATTCCATCTATTTCCTGTGACTCTATGGAAGTTTTCCCCTCTTTGTCCGTTTTTATTTTTATTGTCGGTCTTATGTAGATCGTACTTGAATTTATACGTGTTTCAATTATCTTCCAGGTTTCTGTAAGGAGCATAACTACTTCCCTTGGTGTCTGGCCCTCAAGATCCAATGTTCCAACGGGAAAATTAAAAAGCACAAAGCAGAATCTTGGATCGGGGAGACCTTTCTTCCTGTTATCAAGAATATCCCTGAGAATTTTCACAATTTTTAGATCATAATTTTTTAAATCTGAATACATGGACTGATCTATGAAAACTGCATAGGCCTTCCCATTGCTCAAATTACCTTTTGATTTCTCTGAATCCCTTTCGAGAGTTGCCCCTGACCAATCCACTATGGTAAGATTCTTGAACACACTGCCCTCCTTTGGTTTCAGCAAGATAGATATATTGTTACTTTTACTGTTCTTATTCTTATCAGGGAACTGTCCATTCACGATAATGCTGTTAAGAAGCGATTCCATGAGTTCTATGCCACTGGTTATATCCCATGTGAACTTTGTATCAGATGATAGTGAATCTATGTAATTTAAAAAGAATGCAAGGAATGTAGTCTTTCCTGAATTTTCTGGACCTACGATGTTCAGGGTACTGTAACTCTCGCTATTAACTCCATAGAGGGCACCATATTGATTTGTTCCTCTGGAGATCATTGATTCCTCATATTGCTTATATCTTGATCGGGATGTTTCATCCAGGAGGGAAAATCTTGCAGGGGTGGCAATAACAGATGCCGCATATGCAACCACCATTACTGTGAGAAAACTGGCTGAATAAACTATTCCTGATGAGTGAGAAGAATTGAAATGGGGAGTGTAAACTGTTAAAATGAAATACATCCCGATTATGGATGCCATCATCCCACCTTTCCTCGTACCAGGAGATGCAGCCCCACCAAGGATGTATGCTACAACAAACAGAGATAGAAGTATGATTATGGAGAAAATCAAAGGCAACCAATCTATATTCCCATCGTTCTGGAATATCAGTGTTCCACTGATGAAAAGTCCTCCGAAAAAAGATACTTTCTCAATGATTTCAGTAAAGAAAAAGAATATGATCACGAATGAGAGTAAAAGGCTCACCATATTCAGGATTTCGTTCCTGATTTTAGATAGCAGTCCCTTTGTTACCATGTAGGTTGTGGAAAGAAAGAGGAGGATAAGAAAACTTGATTTTAGAAGATCTGAGATAAGGATCAGCGAGATTATATCCCGGATTAGAAAAGTTAGGGAGTAATATACAACGACCGGACCGGATGAAAATGTGCCGGCAAATAGTAAAAAAATAAAGACTGCAATGAAGCCAGACAGAAATGAGAAGGAGTAGAGTGCCGTCTTTGCTTTTGACCACTTCATCCTGTAACCCGTGGCAGAAGAAATGGCTACGATTAAGGAAAACGAAGGAAACCACAGGAAAAGATATTCAAAGAATGCAATGGGTGAAATCATTGATGTGAGACCAAGGTTCCCCGTATCCGTCAGTATAAGGGCTAACAGTATCATAACTACTGCAGGACCACCTGAATTTACCAGGAAAACAGGATCGCTATCGGACTCCTTGAAGCGCAGGAAGTATCCTATAATTAGCATGATAACTAGTGAAAGAGGCAACAGGTAGTATAATATCTCTTCATGGGAAAGATATGGATTGCTGAAATACAGCTCCCTGGAAATAAAAATCAGGATTATAGCTGAAAAAAATGCTGAGAAATAGGAGATTCTGATTCTTTGAAGAATGGATAGAAATTTGCCCTGTATACTGACAATCAGTAATATGCCGGATAGGCCGGATAGGGAAAATGTTGAAATTATGAGATAAAACAGAGTCTCAGTGCCGTTGGAAATGGATGCAAATGTCTTCCCAATTGCCAGCAATGTAAGCACCTGTATGAGGAGCAGGAGTAGAATATATGAAAGTGAGGAAAATATGAACCTGTATAATCTCCTTATCACGATCTGATTTCTTACACCCAGTGGGTATTTTTTAAGGTGCGAAAATAATCCTCGCATTAAAAATGTATATATGAAGATAGCAAGTACTATCTTTGCTATCAATGGAATTCCAGCATGACTGTCTATTCCAAGAAGTGTTGCAATGGACCTTTCAATGTTTGAGTTCAGATGTATTCCAAGGGAATTCAGGTAAAAATAAGTGATAAGGAGATACAGGATGAGAAAGAATGGTGATATTATTCTAAATATTGTATGCACAGCGCTGATGTTAAGATTTTTTTCTCCCCTATTGTTGAGATCTCTATTCACTTCACGACCTGTGTCTTATATTTTCAGCTATTTCAACGACATTCTCCATCTCTAACCTGGTTATCTTGTCTGTTCCCCTCAGTGAAAAATTAACCGAAAGTGCTGATAACCTATTTTCAAGGTTTTCGTCCCCCTTCACATAATTCTTGAGTTCATCAATAGCGTTTACAACCTTTCTGACCTCCATTGTCTGTATGTCCTTGATCAGGATATCTATATTGTTTTCCCTTCTCTGTTCTGGTTTTAGTCCTTTTGGAGTGCTTTCCACTGAATCATCGATGTGGTTTGCTTCCATGGTTTCTTCCTTTCTTGCACCGCCCATTTTCCTTTCAAATATGGCATCCAGTGTTAGTTCTCCTCTCCAGAGATCTGAAGCTTCCAGTTCAACCGTTCCTTTCAGGTGCCCACTTGTTTCAGGGATTAGCCTTGATTCTAATTCCCTGTAATCATTTATCTTCAGGTTTGACATTGATATTTTGGTCTGCCCGATCACATCAAATGGACCAAGTAGCCCATTAAGGTTTATGACAAGGCTCTCCATGTCAACTATTGGTCTGATCTTGAACACAATGGAAAACTCTTCTCCTTCCCGAAGGGAGCCAGAAAGTGCGTAAGAAACAGACATTTTTACATAATTTGATGGATCGTTTGTGGAGTCAACAATGGTAAAGATTGCATCACGTACCATATCGTTAAGGTATGCGTAATCACCGTTGTGCTTGAATTTAATCATATAATCTGGTATCTTCAGTTTTCTGAGATTTATCCTGTCTTCATTATCTGAATACTTAATTAACTCATCTATTGCCTTTGTTGCACCAACCCGTGAACATATGAGTATTATGATGGCTTTCATTTGAGCATCTGAAGAAGAAAGAAGTGAGAGGATCTGCGACTCAAACTTCTTGAAAATATCTGGCTTATAGGAACAGCACTCCAGAACAAATGTACCGGATGATAATGCAAGTTCAGGATTATCGGATGACATATTCTTCACAGCCTCTGGAACATAGATTTCAAATTCATCCCTCCATGACTGCTTCACATACTGGCTCATTTCAGCAAAGCCTCTTGATCTATCTTCAATCTTTTCTGACCTGAATAGCTGAATCAATGACTCAAGATCCTTATCCCTTTTCCTTTCCTTTTCCTCCTCCTCCAGCCTTGAAAGTGAATTCTTGAAATAGGTTACATTCTTTTCATCAATCTTCCTGCTTTCCATTATGCCCCTAAGTGATATGAGCAGATTGCTGAGAAGCACCTCCTCGCTTGGATTTGTAAATGTAGATTCGATGAGTGTCCTGACATACTTTATGTTATTTCTTTCTACCGGTGTTATATCCTTCCTTTTCTCTATTTTCCTGCATTCCTTAAATATTCTTGACGCGAGTTCGTTCTTGCTCTTGAATGTGTCTTCCTTTGCCATACTCATCCTCTCAATCTGAACCGACGCTTTTCTGTCGGCTCTTCCTCACCGCCAATCATTTCCACAATCAGGCTGTTCAGCTCTGGCGGAATGAGAATCTTTCTCTTTACCAGTCCTTTCTTTACCTGCGTTATGAGATTGTACATCTTCTTCTGGTCAAAGACCTCATTATTTTTTGCCACAGTTTCCAGTACTTCCCTTAGGAAGTCCAGATCTTCAAACCTGTTTTCCATTATGGATTCCTCGACGAGGGTGAACAGATCTTTCCTGGCTATATCGAAATTCTTCAGAATGGAAATGCTCTGATCAATCTCAGAAGATGACATTTTCCTGCTTGTGGAATATTTTGACCATGTCCTGAAAAGTGTTGGTATTGTTGTGAATAAAGTTCTTCCCATGTTTACATTTGAATCCTTCTTCAGCATGTTTGACATGAGTACCTCATTTATCTGTCCATAATTTGATGAACTGAGATTCTTGAGAAACTGAACCAGGTTTCTCCCTCCTACAGTATTTGGATCACACTGTATCAGTACAGGCATAATATTGCCAATGAGATCATCATCAGAACCCTTTGCCTTTTCCTCCTCAACATTATTTTCAAGGTACTTTACTGTGGCATCAATGAGATCGTCCCTGAATCCACTTTTTCTGATGATATCTCCCACGATCTGGAAATATTCCTCCTTTTTCCCGTATGATTCCATTTTAGAAACTTTCAGTGCAGTATTTATTGCCATGGATGGCTCAGCATTGCTGCATATGGATTTTATAATTCTTGATATGAATATATTAGCCAGGGTTGTTCTCTGGCTACTCTGCGGAAGATCGCTAGAATCCCCAATTTCATACACTTTACCGGTCTCAATCAGACGGAAATATTCATTGGACACAGATCGAATAAGGCTATCTTCTCCTGGAATCTCAACAGTCTTTCCGGTATAGTTTATGATCACATGTGAGCTGTTATCAATGGCTGGAAGTGTACATACCAGATCAAAAATTGCCTCATCCTGTGATGGCGGGGCATCGTATGTAGAGTAACTAAGCACCAACCATGGTGGGAATAGGCTTTCCAGAGTCATTATCTGCCTGAACATTGAAGTAAGATCTGTAGATATTACACCGATTTTTATCTGCTCCTGGAAAATATTGAGGAAGAGGCCATACAGGACATCCCTGGAAAATTCCTTCTTTTTGTCTGATATTAATTCTTCTCCGTAAGACTGGTCATTGACATCTATTTCTATGTTCACAACTGGAAGTTGCATGAAGTTTCCATTAGCCAGTTTCAGTTTCTCTATATCTTTTACTGAGGTAATGCCCTTAAGGTGGTGTCTGTCCAGCTCTTCTAGATTTTTTCTAGCCTCCACAAAATTCTTGAAATCAAAGACGAGAAAATGACTCATCAGTGCTCCATCCCTTCCATGAATGTCCTTGCCTATATTTTTCACATAATTCATAGCGATTTTTCCAGATGGTAATCTTAGCAGTCGCCTGCCCTCTTTGAATGTAATATTGTTGAGACCCATTGGTATACTGTACTTTTCAATGTGATTAAAGTCATCTTCGCTTAGTGATGTACTCTGGGTGATGAACTGGTATCCAGACCTGCCTTTTTTTTCTGCCCAACCATACAGAACCTGATCTGCAACAATATTAACCATGGTCATAACTCTCCTATCTCACTGATCCAGTTTGCAATTAAAATGAACCCTGAGTTTAGCTGTGGATCAAAGTTTATGCCATACATTCCACCTACTCCCAGATCAAGCTTGGGAACGATTTCTCCATTCTGGTCCCTTTCAGTCTTTATGAATATCTTGAAAGCAGAAGGATTCTTTATATTTTTCGTTATGTAGGCATAAGTGTTTCTTAATAATTTTAAAAGTTCAATGGCTGAATAATTGAACACTGCATCTGGAAGCGTATCTGTTTTTGTAAAGAGGAATGCAATATTCGGACGGCTTTTCTTATCTACCCTTGCATTGAGAATCGTTTCAATAATTCTCCTGTATTGAAGGTCCCGTGTTGCCCATTCACGGTATGAAGAACAGTCTATCATGACGAGATAGCCCTTTGCCTTCAGGAGATATTCAAATCGCGTATTCATCAGCATCCTCCTTACATTATCAGGACCACCCTGAAGGCTGTTGAATGTTTCTCCTGCTATGTCATTTATCCTGAGATATATCCTGTTGGAACCAAATCTTTTCTTCTTCGTGAACTGGAAAACTACCTCTCCAACCCTGTCCTTTGCTGTAAGTTCGGGGAACTTGTGTTCTGAAAAGATCCTGTTTATATATTCTTCCATTAGGTCTATTCCACTGACAACATCTGCTTCAACGTTTATTGCTGTTTCTATGTCCTGCAGGAAATGAAAAAAGTAGGCGAGGAATGTGGTCTTACCAGCCGCTGGGGGTCCAATAATGGCAATTGCATCTTTCTGTTCATATTTTGCATTGGCGGTTGATACAACATTTCTCTGCTGGTAATTCGTCTGATTCTGACCGACGCTGACCTGCTGCTTCTGATTCGCTGGCTGATCTTTATCCCTGTTAAATTCAGGTTTGTATCCTTCGTTAATCACTGGTTCTCCTGCCATTGACATCGTGTTTGTCACATTAGTTCCAGCGATGCCAGTGCTGTTTTTTACATTCTTCATATGAAGCACCTTAGTTGTGTGGTAATTCACCATAAACATTAATGCTATTAAGATTTCTGTGAATTCAATAAAATATATAATATTATAATTAAAAATTATTGATCCGGAAGATGAGATTATGCCCATAAAGGCAAGAATGGAGAGTGCACCTACAAATCCTGTGGCTCCCCTAATTCCTGGTGTGGATATGGATAGCAGCGTACCAACTGAAACCGTAAAATAGATTGGGTACCATAACGCTTCAAGATAGAGGATTTCCGCGATTGACCCATTGAAGTTCGGGATTCTTACTCCTGCTATAACCACCAAAGTATTGAAGAGCATCCCTAACCCCGTAAGGAACGATACTGCTACATATCTCCTTGAGGCTTTGGAGAATCTATGGTCCACAGCACTGGTAACCCTTCTTAATCTTGAGATTGAGGAGGAACTGAGAAACATGAAGATGAAACCAATATATGGTATCATTGATAGTATCACGTAAATTCCAGTTTCGATGGAACCACGGGAGAGGTTTCTATAATAAATGTCCTGTGAGCCCAGTATCTTCTGGTTTGCTTCTTTGACATAATGACTGATTGATAGATACCATGAAAGTAGAATTAGGGAGCATACAATTGTAAGAAAGATAATTAATCCAATCGCTCCTCCATATCCGAACTGATTTAATAGAATTCCCGGTATTATGATAATTCACCTGTAAACTTTATTTTTATATGCGTTGATCTCATCCCAGCTTCTGAAGAAATCCATAATTTGTAATGAAGATTCTGTATAATAAATCACTTTTTCTTGAATACTTCTTCATCCTGAACTTTTGACTGAATTCCAAGACCCTCTTTTTCCATTGATTTCCATACATAAATTACATCCTTGGTACTGCAGTCTGTCATCCTTACTATGGATTTCAGCCTTGCGATGCCGGATATCTTCAGCTCATCCAGTGTTTCCCTTCTTATCTTCTCTATCTTATCCTTCCCTGGCGGTTGATCCTTTGCCATAAGTATATCACTGATTTCAACAGACTGGCCGTTATTTTCATTGAAATAAACATTACCATTCCTCATATCTTTGAGTAACAACAGGAAATTCTTGCTGTCTACACCGTTATTTGATGAATTCTTCACCTGGTCTATTACGCTATCCTCAAATCCATTTGGAGAACCTATAACGGCGATAATGTACGAATTTTCCATGTTCGAGGTTTCTATGAGGACTCCCAGTATTCTTGCAAGATCGCTGTTATTGAATGGATGCTGGTCTATCCCTATTCCCATATTTCCTTCCTTCCGGTAAATTTCAGATTCGTGTACATTGTATATAAATGCCACACCTATCCTTACATCATTCCTGAGAAACCGTCTCTTCTGGTATCTATACATTATTGCCCTGCTCTTTACGGGGTATGTTCCGTCTCCATTCAGCTCATTCATTTCAGAAAACGTATTGCTGTTGATTATGTCCTTAACTTTCACGCTTCCTTCAAAATCCATTCTTGGATTGGAAAGCCTTATGGACTTTTCATCAGTGAATAGTGATTCTGCAGTTTCGAAGAATGCAACTTCCCTTATCCTTGCCTCTTCTTCAGAACAGGCAAATGATGAATCAAATGTTCCGGTACCACTTTTACTGGAGACTGCGATCAACTTCTTCAGGGTATTCAGGGTGCCAATCTGTGATTCTATCTCATTCTCCATCTTATAATTCGAATCCCCGATCAGCGACTGGATCCTCTTCATTTCTATCTCACGTAGCTCTGGGTTACCGGATATATCAGGATCTGAGTTTAGTCTCCCCATCTCATTTTCCAGCTCATTTATCTTTCCCTTCATTTTCAGCTCAAAGGTCTTCAATTCCTTCAATGGTGATTCAATGTCGAAGCTCTTGAGTGATGCCAGGTCCCTGTTCTTCAGGAGTGTTGTTGCTTCCAGTACTTTATTGTAAATCTGGTCAAGTTCATTGCCTGATATCATTTCTGTCAATTCATTCTCTATCTTTGATCGTCTATTTTCCAGGTCCAGTGAAATTTTTAGCACCCTTTCATAATTGTTGAACAGTTTCTTTATCTGTCCCGGATCGATCTGAATGAATGAAATCACCCCTTCAGTTATCTTTTGAAATCTGTTGCGGTATTTTTCCTCCATGGCCTGTGAAATTTCCCCTCTTACGTTTTTGCCAGACAGTATATCAATGGTGGAAAGGAAGTTCTCCATGTTCTCATTGTACCATTCCTTGATCAGCCTGTATATCTGGTCATCCCTGTTTATCAGTAGTGTCTTTATGGATTCACTATTCATTGAATCTATTCTTGAAAAATGTTCAAGTTTTTCGACAGCCTCATATTCATCATCGGTGAATTTCCTTACGTACTGTTCTATCTCCTGGTCATCGTACGTCTTGTTTTCAGAATCCTTCCTGAAGGAAAGTGATATCTTGAGCTGGGCCAGCTTTATATTAGCCAGGGCACTCTTGGCCATTTCCATTCCAATTTTATCGGCACATCTTGTTCCTATGGTTGAGTAATAATTATCGAGGTCTCTCATCATTCTTTTTCTGCTGCTTGTGTCCATTGTCACAATGTCCATGTAATCCCGTCCAGCCTCCTGAAGAGCCCTCCTGAAAATTGTAATGCATTCACTTTCCATTTTAATACAGTAATAAAAGCACTTACCCCTTTATATTAATTTCTACAACATGAAAAGAATAGATTTATTTAAGTGAAATATTATTAACATTAAGGAAAGCTATGGAAAATGAAATTTTGAATAAAATAACACAGTTAGAAAGTTCAATGAACAGGAAAGCAGTTATCATAAATACAAGACTTAGAAACTTGCAGCCACTGGATGAGGACGTGGAAAAGATTATTTTCTCGATCATGAAGAAACTTTTTCCGAAGAGAGATGAAACAGCTTCCGGTGAAAATGAAACTGTTCTTATAATTTCGGGATACTGGCCATACTCTTCCCGTTTCACGGATTCACTTATTGGGTTTCAGAAAAGATTCAAGTACGATACTATTGGAGGCGGATTTGTGAGTGGTGGAATGACCCTCTTCTTTAAAAGTGGAAGGAAGAGGTTCAGGAAGGCAGACTCAATAATTTCAACTATCGGTGTTGGAGAGATCATACAGGATTTTAATTCAACAATTCTCCAGAACATGAAATCATTCGTGCCTGAACTGCCCGATCAGCAAAATGTGCCCGTGAGGGAAATCCTGAAAAATTACTCTGCAGATAACGTACTGGATGTGGATTTGATAGACCAGATAAATATTAACAAGATTTATAGAAATTACGTCGAATCCATTGGAAAGAAAATTTCTCTCCTCTCTGGAGGTGCAACAAGCTATAAGGATATTATAGATGAAACAGGCAACTGCCCATATGTGAAGGAGGGTATTGATGAATATCTATCTCAGGAGCAGGAGAAAGAAGTTGATGAAATTGTGGATTCTATCGAGGAAATAGAAGCAGAAGAAGTGGTTAAATCCAGGGACTTCAGGAAACAGTGGATCAAGATCTATTCAGGCCACTCAATGTTCTCACTTTACCTGGATAACCTTGGAGCCATCAGAGAGATAAAGAGTATATGAAGGCGATTAGAAGATGGATCACGCAGAATTAAGGGAATTATTGGAAAAAGGCCTCAAGGCAGAATACGATGGTAACAGGAAGGAAGCCGTATCTCTTTACAGCAAAGCAATGGATATACTTAAGGATGAACTCAGAACAGATAACCAGATCAAAAGAGAAAAGGTTCAGAGACAGATTAAATCAATTCAAGCTGCTATTTCAAGATTGAAAACAGGAGATTCTTCTGATATAGGCGGGAATAATGAAGGACAGAAGATACTTGAAGAACTTGGACTAACACTTGAAAACGGAAACGGTCCAACTATGGACGAAGTTGCTGGCATGACGAAAGTAAAGGAAGAGATGTACACTCAGATTATATATCCCCTTAAATTTCCAGACCTGGCAAAGGAATTCAACATCAAATTTGGAGGGGGTATACTTCTCTATGGTCCTCCGGGAAATGGGAAGACGTTCCTCATAAGAGCACTTGCCCGTGAGGCAAAGATGAATTTCATTTATGTTAACCCGTCGAGCCTGTTCAGCCAGTGGTTTGGTAATTTTGAGAAGAATATAACCAACCTTTTCAGGGCAGCGAGGGAATTATCGCCCTGCATCCTTTTCTTTGATGAACTTGATAGCCTCTTTCCATCCAGGGACCTGGTTAATAGCGATGCGGCAAGAAGAGGTGTTTCACAGTTCCTTAATGAGATTGGAGGGTTTTCATCTGATTCGTCAGATAGGCCAGTGGTGATCCTTGGAGCAACGAACGTTCCATGGCAACTGGATCCTGCAGTAACAAGACCGGGAAGATTTGACCGGATGATATACATTCCTCCCCCCGATCTGGAAGCAAGAAAACTGATACTTCAACACTATCTCTCTAAAATTAAAAGGCTTGGGAAGGTAAATGTTGATGAACTGGCTATAAAGACGGAAGGTTACAGTGCTGCAGATCTTGAATATCTGTGTAAATTCACAACTCAGAAAGCTTTCTTGAGGGCAGTGGAAGGTAACAATGAAGAGTTAATAACGGATAAATCCATGAATGAAGCTATGCTTGAAGTGAAACCTTCCATCAACCCATCTGTCTTGGATAGATATAAAAAATTCAGGGATCAGAGAACCTGAATTAAATGAAAAAATATAAAAATTTTACTGAGAAAGCGTTAAGTTGAAGGGATTCATTATCTGTACTGATGGAAGATATAAAAGAAATAGCAGAAAGAGTGAGAAAAGAAGAGATCATGATCCTTGATATGAGGGATTTTGAATCATACATGAAAGGGCATATTTCAAACTCAATTCTTGCACCTTATGTTGAAGGCAGGTGGGCACCTGAGATTGCTAATTTCCTGAGCTCCAGAGATACTCCCACCATTGTTCTTTTTGAAGCTGATGAAGAGAAGACTGTTGCATCAAAAGAACTGAGTAAGATGGGACATGATCTGCAGTTCCTGAGATATGAAGAATTCAAGTCCGCCGGTAATTTCGAAGAAGCTCATGCAACCAATCTGAGACCGGAAGAATTTGGAGAACATATCGAAGATTATCAGGTCATTGATGTGAGGGAGCCGTATGAATGGAACTCAGGCTATATTGATGATGCTCATCTTATACCATTGAATGACCTTTTTGTAGAATATGAAAAATTAGATAAGAAGAAGAAATATGCCATAATTTGCGCCCATGGAAACAGGAGCCTCTACGGTGCGATTTTCCTTGCAGACAAGGGGTTCGATGTCTATAACGTAGATGGAGGTATGGATGCACTCCAGCGTTCAGGATATGTGTGATCTTCAGGGACTTTCCAAAAATTCTAAGTCATTTATTACATCAAAAATTTCTCTTTCCTGAGTTCTGCTTCCCCTTGACCTTATGGGTTCAACAACTTTCTTATTTATTATAACAAACAGCCATGTCGAGAAAGACATTATTCCGACATATAGTGTAATGAAGGATATTGTTATCATATCTGAACCACTGGTACTTATGGATTGAAGATACGCCGTGGAAATTATAAACAGCAGAAATATGACTCCTACAACGGAGCCAGCTCTTGTATAAAGTGACCCTGTGATATAAAGACCAAGAAGAAGTAAAAGTGGCAAAAATATCACATAGTCCCTGCTATGAAAAATTAACTGTGATGCCAGATATAGTATTATAAGCGATATTAAGACAGGTAGAAGTATATTCAATTTTGAAAATTTTTCAGTCAAACTTTGCCTCCATTCTTATAAGTTCCTTTGCAACATCCCACTCATCCTTAGATATGGAGAACCTGGTGACTCCTGCAAAAAAATCATCGTTTCTCTTCAACAGATAGCTGTGAAACTTCATGAATTTCTGTATCACCCTGTATTCTTCCTCTGTTAACTTGACTTTGTTGAAGATACCAGCATTAACTTTAAGATAAAGCTGAAGAATCAATTCTTCCTTCGATATTAATTGCATCCCTACTTCCATCTCATCCCTTGTTTTCGAGGTATCCAGAATCTGCTTGATCTTTTTAGAATTAAAATAGTTTGTCCTTATGCCCATAGTAGATTTTTCCATCTGGAATGTGCAGTATATGAAGAATGCATCTTCTATTGTGAGATTCCCAGCAAGTGCCTTTAATTTCAGATTTTCAGAAAGCTTCTCAAATGTGTTGCTGGCCCATTGATGATCTGCCATATATCTCGAAAGGGTAACCATCCACTTATCCAGCCTGTCCCGTTCAAGTTTTGCCTTATTCTTCTTTTCAATATCTTCAAAGCTATCGTATGAAGGTCCCTTGACGGTGGTTTCCCTGAGAGGATCGTTTCTTTTAGGATTTCTGGCATATTGCATCCATTTTTCCCTTTCAGTCTTAGCCCTATCCAGGGATAGATCGTAAACCCTCCTCTTTGCAGGGTCCGATAAGACCTCGTAGGCCTCGTTCAGTTGTCTTGTCATCAATTCATTCATCGTTGTGTCTCCCTTTGCTACATCAGGGTGCCACTTCTTTATGAGAACCTTATATGAACTCCTGATTTCATCTTCTGAAGACGTCCTTGAGACACTTAATAAAGAATAATAATCAAGCACTGTGGTGTAATAATATTTCAGGTTAAATTACTTTTGTACTGTGAAATGAATTTTCTTGATATTTCTGACCCAGAGTTAATAAATATACAGTGGTATATAAATTTCTTTTCTATAACACAACTTGTGTAAAACTACATGAAATTGGGATGAGTTTAATGTTATAATAGAACCTTAAAATAGAAAAGATTTATAATGAAGAACATATTTACTTTCAATGACCGAGATGTCCGAAAATATGGAAATTCTTATTAATCCCATACAGAATTCCATAGAAAATGCCAAGAGAAGGAATTCCATGAGAAAAGTATCTGTAAAAATTGAAGACGATCAAATAGATGAACTGAAGAAGCGAAATAATGATTTACTTAGAAATCTAGCAGACCTCCAGAACTACCTGAAAATAACTCAGAGAGAATTTGAGGCACAGAGAAAAACTGCTGGCATGGATATTCTTAAGGGTCTTCTCCCATTCCTGGACACTCTGGATGCAGGTATTGCATCTGAGAAGGATAACCAGGTACTGAGCTCGCTGAGGGATAATCTACTAACTACCCTTTCAAAATATGGTCTCAAACCCATTGATGCAGAGGGCCAGAAAGTTGATCTAAAACAGCATGAAGTTGTGGGGATTGTGGATGGAAAGGAAGAAAACAAGATCGTCCACGAGATTCAGAAGGGATACCTTTTGAATAATGAAGTAATTAGGACTTCAAAGGTCATAGTGCAAAAAAAAGGTGAAAAAATTGAGTAAAATAATAGGAATTGATCTGGGAACAAGTAACTCCGCAGCAGCGGTTGTCATATCTGGGAAACCAACCATAATACCAAGTGCAGAGGGTATATCTGTTGGTGGAAAATCTTTCCCCAGTTACGTAGCATTTACAAAAGATGGTGAACTCCTTGTTGGAGAACCGGCTAGAAGACAGGCTCTCCTGAATCCTGAGGGTACCATTTATGCGGCAAAAAGGAAAATGGGTTCTGATTATAAATACAAAATTAATGGGAAAGAGTACACACCACAGCAGATTTCTTCATATATTCTACAGAAAATAAAGAGAGATGCTGAGGCATACCTTGGAGAACCTGTATCTGAGGCAGTTATAACTGTCCCTGCATATTTTGATGATAACCAGAGACAGGCCACAAAGGATGCTGGAACAATTGCGGGTCTTAATGTTAAGAGGATCATAAATGAACCTACAGCAGCGTCACTGGCTTATGGTATTGATAAGGTAAACCAGTCAATGAAAATATTAGTCTATGACCTTGGTGGAGGAACCCTGGATGTTACAGTAATGGACTTTGGAGAGGGCGTGTTTGAAGTTGCTTCCACATCGGGAGACACAAAACTCGGTGGAACAGACATGGATGATGCAATCATAAAATACCTCATGGATGAGTTCAAGAGGACAGATAAGGTAGACCTCAGCAAGGATGAAAAGGCTAAGATCAGGCTGAAAGATGCTGCCGAAAAGGCAAAAATTGAACTTTCTACAACTTTAGAGACTGAGATTAACCTCCCCTATCTTACAGTTGTTAACAACGAGCCAAAGAATCTTCTGATAAAGCTTAAAAGATCAAAGCTGGAGGAATTAATTGCTCCAATAGTTGCAAGATCTAAAGTACCACTCGAAAAGGCATTGAAGGAAGCAAACCTCACAAAAGAAAAAGTGGACAAGATCATTCTGGTGGGTGGACCTACCAGGATGCCATATGTCAGGAAATTTGTTGAGGATTTCTTTGGAAAGAAGGCAGAAGGTGGAGTTGATCCTATGGAGTGCGTTGCAATAGGTGCAGCCATACAGGGTGCAGTACTTACCGGAGAAATAAAAGATATTGTTCTTCTGGATGTAACACCACTTACACTTGGTATCGAAACACTGGGAGGTGTGGCCACTCCCATCATACCTGCAAACACCACCATACCAACTCAGAAATCACAGATATTTTCAACAGCTGCAGATGGACAGACTGAGGTTACGATACATGTAGTACAGGGTGACAGGGCTATGGCGAAGGATAATGTATCACTTGGAATGTTCAATTTACAGGGAATTCCTCCAGCACCGAGAGGCATACCTCAAATAGAAGTATCATTTGATATAGATGCTAACGGAATACTTACAGTCACAGCTAAAGACAAGGCCACCAACAAGCAGCAGAGAATTTCAATTGAGGCAAAGAATAAACTCAGCAAGGAACAGATAGAAAAGATGAAGAAAGAAGCAGAGGAGTTTGCTGAGGCAGATAAGAAAAGGAAAGAAGATATAGAGAAGGTGAATCTTGCTGAGACACTGGCATACACAACGGAAAAAACAATCAGTGAGAACAAGGATAAGATAGACCAGAAGGATCAGGACGAGGCAACAGAACTGATAAAACAGCTAAGGGATGCTATAAAGGACAACGACGTTGAAAAAATAGATTCCCTGTCAGAACAGCTGTCAAAGAAAGCTCAGGCAATTGGAATGGCAATGTACTCCAAGGCACAGGAAAACCAGTCCCAGCAGACATCAGAAACGCCTAATGAACAAAAAGACCAGGAAAATGGTGAAACTGAGGGTCAGGAAGAGAGCCAGTAAGTGATAGAATTTGGCCAAAGACTATTACAAAACCCTGGGCGTTGAAAAAAACGCTTCTCCAGAAGAAATAAAAAAGGCATTCAGGCAGCTTGCCAGGAAATGGCATCCTGATGCCAACCCTAACAACAAGGCAGAATCAGAACAAAAATTCAAGGAGATAAGCGAAGCCTACGAGGTTCTTTCCGATGAAAATAAAAGAAAAGTATACGATCAGACAGGGCAGGTTAACTTCGGGTCCAACGGAAATGAGGGATTCAAGTGGCAGGATTTCTCACACTTCAACGATTTTTCAGATATATTCGATGATATTTTCAGGAACTTTGGTGGCGGAGGTTCTTTCAGGTCAGGTTATGGAGGGCGTGATACCAGGCAACTCGATCTCAGTCTTAGTCTCTCCATATCAATGGCAGAATCTTACAGAGGAGCTAAAAAAGAGGTAAGATATAAGAGAACCATAGATTGCCCGAATTGCAATGGTAAGGGATACGAAGGGAACGACGTAAGGACATGCCCGACATGTAATGGTACAGGTCAGGAAAGAGTGGTTCAGCAATCTGGTATTTTCAGAATGGTTAATGTTATAACCTGCAGAACGTGTAATGGTAGAGGTTATGTGGGAAGTACAAAATGCCACGTTTGCCATGGTTCCGGTAAAAAAACTGAAGTTGAGACCAGAACAATAGATATTCCAGCAGGAATTAGCGACAATACACAATTTGTAATAAGAGGTATCGGAGATCAGGAAGGAGGGCAAACCGGTGATCTATACGTTCTGGTTAATGTAAGGGAAGAAAATGGGTACAGAAGATCCAATTACGATCTCATAGTGGAGAAGGAGGTAGCCTTCCCTGATGTTGCCCTTGGGAAGGAAGAGAGCGTAAATATATTCGGGGAGGATGTTAAATTTAAAATACCGGCCGGAACACAACCAGGAGAGGCAATAAGATTGAGAAACCTTGGATTTCCACACACGCGGGGAACAGGAAAGGGGGATTTACTGATAAGGATCAGGGTAGTAGTTCCAAAGAAGCTTAACTCTTCCCAGAAGGAACTTATTGAGAAGTTGTCTGAAGAACTTAATACAAAACATTCCTGGTTTGGAAAATGAGTTTTCAAGACATTCAATCTAAGAATGAACAAATTTTCGTTAGATAATGTTGAACAGAAAATGATTGAAAACCATAATGGTTATAAGATATAAAGCAAAAAAGGATTGTAAACTAATTTTAAATTACATCAATTGATGGAAATTGAAAAAAAATTAACCTAAAAAAGAATACAAAAGGACCTGAAATTTTTTATGGAAGAGGACCTATTGGAAAATTAGTATACGACGCCCTAGATAAACTATAATTTTTTTATGAAATTTGGAAATATTTAGAACTTAACATCTAAATATTAACCATAGATGAGAATATGATATAATCATAATTAGGTTGTATATAGTTTATATGTTATGCATTGGGAAATCTTAATATATGAACAGTCCCTTAATAGAATTAATGAAAGTGCTCGTAGCCTTCGATAATTCCCCAAGTGGTAGGAAAGCCCTGAGCTTCGCTTTAAAATTTGAACAGATTTGTGATTTTTTGACAGTGTTATATGTAAATCCTGGAATGGTAAGAGTTGCATCCAACGTTGACACAATTGTACCTGAAGCAGTGTTTAACGATCAGGACAAATTTGTGGAAGAAATTCAAAAGGCAGCTGTAGAATTAATTGGTGATAAAGCAATTAAATATGAATTTGTTAAGGTAGAAGCAACAGGGGATGAAGTGGCAAAAAAGATTTATGATACTGCAATGTCCAGGCAGGCTGATTTTATCATAACCGGAACAAGGAAACTGACCGGTCTAAGTAAGTTCATTCTCGGTTCAGTGAGTTCTGAATTAATAAAGGTTGCACAGATTCCAGTAATGGTAGTATCACCAGATGATATTTGATTTAAAAAGGAGTTTAAAACTACCTTATCATACAATGACCATTATGAGCACCAGAAACAGCGCTATGATTATGTACTGAACATACCTGTTTATATTCCCATTCATGAAGAATCTTCCAAACTTAACTGATAACCTGGAGTAAAGCTTTGCCAGATCGATCATCACTATCCAGAAGATATCAAATGTTCTTTCCTGGTATTTGGACCCTTCGCGTTCTTCCCTTGACAGGTACACTTTTTTCAATATAATTCGCAATGTATTTGCGTATGCAAATGAATTCATCTCTTCACTCTGCTCGATTCCACCGTTCCATATGGATATTTTTCGGTCATTTCCTCTTGCGATCAATGATACGACCAGTGCAGTCAAAAATATGAACAGGATGTCAAATGGTGGTGATAGAAATCCAAAAACCCCATGATTCACAGGGGAATAAAGAAGAAACGGGTACACGATTCCCTTAAGGTTCGATAGGAAGATTGTTTGTGTTCCAATACCATTGAGTGTTCCTATAAATCTTGAATACATGTAGATATAAGCTGGCGCTATGACAGTGAGTGAAAGTATTATAGTTCCTGAAATCTTCAGTGGTGTTCCAATTTTGTGACCACTTTCATGATTACTGTTCTTCCTTGTCGAGAAACCAAAATACTTTGTGAAAGTTGGAATTGTAATACCTGCACCTAAAGCAGCCATTGCTCCAGTGATAATTGCAACAACTGCAAACACGAGATTTGTTGAAATAGATGAAATAAATAAAGATTCCAGCAGAAGCCATTCCCCGATTCCCCCACCAAGGGGCGCGAGCCCCATCAGGGAAATTACTGAAATTGCTGCACCAACCCTTGCATAAGGTGAAAGACCACTACCGTGCATTGTTGAAAGATTGTTGTTGTCTGAAATGCTTGAAAGGATGAACACCGAAGATTTAGCCCACGCATGTGCTGTAGCATAGATGAAAATACCGAGTAATACAAATGATACCATTACAGGATCATTCATCCCCTTCCACACTGTTAGGAGACCTACGAGAATTATCATTGCACCTGAATTTTCAACTGTACTGTAAGCTGGTAACATCTTGCTGTTCTCAGAAGAAAGTGCAAATATTGAGCCAAAGAGGAGGGAAAAAGCTCCAATTATCATGAGGATCAGCCCCAAAACAAAACTTGGTGAGGATGCCAGAACAAATTCAACTATACCGTAGAGTGCAAGGGTTGTCATTGCAGCGCTGAATAATATTGAACCGGGAGTTGGTGAATTTCCATGTGCTATTGGAAGCCATTCAACCATCTGTAGTGGAACTATACCCATCTTGAACGTGAATCCCAAGATGATCACTAGAAGGATATATGGATTAGTCAGGGCCGCACCAAGAAGTAAACTACCGGTGGAGACATAATAGCCAGCGAAGCCTACAATCAGGAATATTGTGCTGAGTTCTCCGAATGAAATGAAAACGAATGGGGGATAGGATTTGGTTTCCTTCTTGAACCCTATCAAGAGATAACCACTTATGGTCATGGATTCCCAGAACATCAGGAATAGTATTATATTGCCAGAAATGAGTACTGAATTTATGGATGCTATGGTCAGGCCGACGAAAAATGCAAGCTTTTTGTCAAGAGGCATATAGAATAGAGAGAAAACATATACTAGGAATTCTACAATTGAAAGAATGAGCAAAAACGTGACATTTGGTCCATTTAGCATTATGCTGAAATTACCTATGCCCAATGTTCCCAATGAAAGGTATCCAGTCATGGAAAGAATGGCAATGACGGAATTCAGCAACGTGAAGAATATGCCGAAATAATAGGATAATCGAGATGAAAAAACAGCTATGGGTAGGGAAAGATATGGTAAAACAAAAAGAAGTAGAAGAAGATAGATCATTTCCGCCCCCTCACTTTTTCCAGCGCCTCAATTATCACGAAAGGATCTGGCGGGCAACCCCCTATAATGAGGTCAGGATCTACAAAGGATTCAAGACCTTTTCCAAATATGTTTCCCGATAATGCACATGCTCCAAAAAGTATTACAACTGCAGGCTTTGACATTGCTTCCACTGCTGCCTTAATCACAGGTAACATCTTTTCATTATACACTCCCATTATTACAAGTGCATCAGCCTGCTTGGGCGTGTTTGTGAAGAAAATGCCTAGCCTGGAAACGTCGTAGTATGGATTGCCAATGGAATGAAGTTCTGTATTACATGAACCACATGTTCCTGAATCTATGGGAAATATTTTAAATGACTTTCTTAGCGCTCTCTCCTCTCTCTTTATTTCATAATTATCGGTTCTCATGGATGGTTCAAAGGAACTCACACACTGGCCACAAGAAATGCACTTTCGCATATCGACACCAAGATTATCTATAGCTCCAGCAGGGCATGAAACATCTTCATCATTTTTCCTGACCGGAAGAGTGCTCCACGGAGATATGGTCTCATTTTTCTTTGCTGGAAACTTTGTTGTCATAATGCCCTTTCTTAAGGAATCGATTGGCCAGATCTTCACTTGACATCACCCATTTCACTTATCCAAATGCCAAAACTTTCAAAGGCAAATGGTATGTCTGTCTTAACGTTTCCACGAATTCCAGAAGCAAAGGCTTCCATGTTCAGCATGGAAGGAGTGCGAATATACAGTTTGCCTATCTTTTCATTCTCAATATCAATGACAATTCTTGCATCTCCTGATGGTGTTTCTATTCCGCCTGCTCCTATTCGATCATACGGTTCTCCCAGGTACTCTCCAAATTTCATAGAAACCGCATCTTCAATGAGTTGGAGCGATGCGAATACTTCACCTGAAAAAACAAGAAAGCGCGAGAGTGAGTCACCTCCCGTTTCAGTTACTGGCTTGAACTTTAAATCGCCATAGTATGGATCAAATGATCTGTAATCATAGGGAACTCCAGCTGCCCTGAGAACCGGCCCCCTCTGGAATTTCTCCTCGATCCTGCATGTGTTCTCAATCCTGTCTATGAATATCCTTGAAACTGTCAACCCATCTATTACCCTCCTGTATTCTGCAACAACTTCTCTTGCAACTTCTACAATTCTAATGTAATTGATTTTTCTCCCTAAGCCACCTATTCTGTTCACACCGAACATATACCTGTGACCTGTTTCCGTAGCCACCACCCTCATCATTCTTTCTCTGAGGGCCAGTAGCCAGTACGATGCAACATTCTGTGATGCAGCCTCACACAATCTTGCAGTTTTGAAAATGTGGGATATAATTCTCTCGATTTCCAGCAGAACCAACCTTGTCCTGATTATTTCACCATTAACATGCAGAGAAAGTTTTCTCTCTATTTCCCTTGACAGCAATGTGCTGTAGGAAAAGCTATGAAAACCATTGAATCTCTCAATCATTAACAATGCTTCCTCAAATGCAGACCCTGAAAACTTCATGACCCTTTTCTTGAAATCTGTAATCACATCAAGTGACAGAATTCTTTCACCATAGGTGTATATCTTGAAGTCTACCGTTTCAACCATTCCTCCTGTGCTGGGACCATAATTGAATGGGAATACATTTTCACCTGTTACCCTGTGGTTGTATACCCCCCGTACCGGGTCATAAATCCTAAGATCCTGTATTTCCTTGAAGGATGATTCCTCCAGAATCTCTGAACCGTCTTTTATAACATAATATACTCCTCCCCTTTCAAGAAAACCGGTTATATTTTCTATCCCTTTATTCATAGGAATCCCCCCAGATATACAAAAATGATGGAGAAGGCAAAAATCACAGATATCCCTGCCACATATTTTTGGGTCCTTTCCAGCCTGATTGTTTCCTGCCCATCTGTGTTGCCATCGAATATCATTACGGAAACTTTCTGTATAAGTGATATAGAAATGATAAACAGGCAGATTACAATAATAATTACCGCAGCCAGGCTTCCATTATTTATGAGCTGATAAATTATTAAAAATTCTCCCACAAAGGTGGTAAATGGTGGTGCACCGGTTACTATGAGTGATGACGCCAGCAGGGACATCGCGGTTGATGGCATCCTGTTTCTCAACCCTCTTATATCATCCATCTTCTTTGTGCCGAATGCCTTGAGGATATTCCCGGATGAGAAGAATGCACCGGACTTACCGAATGCATGTGTAAGGATTATGAAAAGTGCACCCACAAGTGCAAGACCACCAGTAATCAAACCAAGAGTTATGAGTGCCATGTTCTCCATTGTTGAATAAGCGAACATTCTCTTTATGTTTCTCTGGGATGGCATTATAAGTGCTACGAAAACAAGGGTTGCGAGGATGAATATAAGGAAAATCTCCTCAAGACGGGGAGAATATGTGGCGAGGAAGAACCTATATAGAACATATGCTGCAACGGGGAGAAGGATGCCAGAAAACATGGCACTTATCTCAGAAGGCGCTTCCCCATGCGCATCTGGGAGCCATGTGTGCATTGGGAATATCCCGATCTTAGTTCCAAATCCAACCAGGGCAGTAGCACCCGCAACTGTGAGAATGAATGATGGAGAATGTCCAGCCTCTATAATTGCTACCGAATTAAGTGTGTGATAATTGAGATATATCAATATAACTGAGATCAGTGCAAGTGTCAGGCCAGTGGAAACAATAAGAACATATCTCCATGCGGCTTCAATCTCAGTTTTCTGCCTTTCTATTATTAGAAGTAAGGCGCTTGATGCAGTTGTCGCTTCAATACCTATCCACATCAATCCATAATCATTTATAACCAGTGTGAAGAGCATCGTGAAAACAAACATGTGCATCAGTGAATAGTGCAGTTTTAGATTCCTTGGTTCCTTTATTCCACTGTGATAGGTAGATGCGAAGAATATTGATAAGGTGTATACCAGAGATACAGAAATAATGAGTATCCTGTTCACCGGATTTATGTTGAAGTATGAATACTGGCCCATTGGAACTGACAGCAACACAAATGAAACAATGGTCTCAATTACACTACCTATCTTCCCGATAAACTGGGAAAGATTGCCAAAGTATGAGAATGAGAGGATGACAGGTATTATGAGCAAAATGTAGATCAGAAAAGTATCAGCGTTCATCCTATCAACTCCTCCATCCTTTCTGAATTGTGATCACCTGATAATAAAACAGCAGCTACAATCACCAGGGCAAGTACATCAAGAAGTACGCTTATTTCAACGATAAGTGGTAGCGGGAAAATACCAAGGCTCAGAAGTATCATTGCATTCTCCTCTTCAATGTAGCCTGTAAACTGGGTTATCTTGTTCTTCCTGGTTCCGATGAGCAATAAACCCTGGATTGCTATTACGAAACCGATTGCAGTAATGGGACTTGGAGCAAACTGGAATATTGTGAGCCTGTAGATAATGAGAGTTGCTATTAGAACAATGATGCTTACTATGATTATTGAAGGCACCGTCGTTGATTTTTCCCTTATAAGCTCTCTCCTGACTGGAAACTTCTTCATCAATATATATGCTGTAAGAATGCCCCTGATGAGGATTATGAGGAAAGCCAGTATTATAAGATCATAATTTACAGTGAATAAACCGCTGATAAAGGTATATATGGCAAGAAATGTAGTCTGTATGACGATTACCTGGATCTTTGTGATTACATAGCTCCCTATCTGCGCCCATAATGCTACAAACAGCATCATTGTTGCTATAAAATCATATACTTCATAGAGAGGAATCATATAATTGCACCTCCAAGCTTGAAGAGAATCAATGCCAGAATTGCAAGTGTGAATGAAATAGCAAGAAAGTCAGCAATCTTGAATAATCTCACCTTGGCAAGAATCTGTTCGATAAAGATGATGATGAGGATCAGAACGATCCACTTGCCAAGCATTATAACTATGTCAATCAATGAGCCTGTTATTCCGGTCTGCATGAACCATGGGAAAATGAATATATTGAGCAGTACAGAACCAAGGAGGAACTGCTTGATCCAGCCGGCATATTTCAGGAAGAAGAGATTCCTACCCCCATATTCATATGTTCTGCCTTCATCGATCATTCCCATTTCCGAAAGACCCGAACTTTCCACAGGCAGCTTGCCCGTTTCAAATATGAATATCATGAAGAATGCTATACTCGAAAGTATATGCGTAAGTGACAGATACAATGGTGTACTTGATGAGACTAAAGAGGCTGTTGTGTATGGATTGTTGGTTCCACTCTCTATGGCAACCGAAAACAGTACCAGTATAAGCGTTGGTTCTGCAAGCGCTGAGAATGATGCAGATCTTGAGGCACCCATTGCTGAAAGGTTGCTCCTTGAATCCAGAGCACCCAGAATCAGGAATACAGAAGCCAGTGAGAAAAGCATTGCACCACCCAGGAAATCCACCATGGGAGCATACAATGTGGGTATGGGTATTATGACAGGAATTACAAATGATATTGAGAAAAGTGTACCGAATACAAGCATAGGGACCCAGCGATAGAGCAGGTTTGAATCATATGTTGATGTCTTCTCCTTTTTCAGGTACTTGGCAAGATCATAATAGGGCTGGAAAATACTGGGCCCATGCCTGAATTCAGTTTTTGCCTTGAGGCTTTCATAAATACCTGCTACCAGTGGAGCTAAAATCAATACTCCAACTATCTGAATTATGGTTTCTCCAAGCTGAACGTCCATGTGAACTCTACCTAATTAAAGATCAGACGTTATCAGCCCGGAAGGCGTTTAAAGGCTAACGTCATAGCCTTACTTTAAATTACTCTACGACTTCTCCTGTGAATTCTGCTTCCTTTTCTGCCCTATGCCTCTTCTTTATTACATATCTGGTTGCATAACCGGTTATTTCGTTGAAATCCTTCTTTGATGCGCCTATAATAACCGTTTTCAGTAATTCTCTGTTCTTGTGGAAATTCTCTGAGAATAACTCTGGTTTTGAACTTGCAAGATCGATTGCAATCTTCTTTACATATTGTGGTCTGATGCTTCCCATACTGTTCCGGATATGCCAACTTGCTTAAAAATATTTTTAATTAAGATTCGGATTTTCCCATTTTGATTTAGATTTGCAATATTTTTATCAAAAAACTTAACTGAATCGTGAATATGTGGTATTGATGATCAACAGGGAACTGGCAGCAGAGGTAAAGAGCCTCATGCCTTCCAGGGAAAGAGAAACCGATAGGGACAGTCCTGTTTCTATGTGGAACGAAATGGACAGGTTGAGAGGTAAACCAGAACCAACAACAGTCGTGATATTCAGGACACGGGGTTGCTCATGGTATGATTTCAGTTCCTGCTCAATGTGCGGTTATTTCAATGATGTGAACACAAACGTTGGAATAGAAAACCTCAAGGTTCAGATTGATAAAGCCTATGATTTTATGGAGAATACCAGGATCCTCAAGATATTCACTTCAGGAAGTTTTCTTGACAGGAGAGAAGTGCCAAAGGAAGCTTTTGATTACTTCATGAGAAGGATGTCAGATAAGGTAGAAAAGCTGCTTGTTGAATCAAGGACAGAATACGTAACAGAAACTACCATGAATGACATGAAGTCTTACGGCATAGATTCCAGGATAGCTATTGGAGTTGAAAGCTCAAATGATTATGTAGTAAAGAACAAGGTAAACAAGGGAACCAACTTTTCTAAATTTATAAATGCGGCAAAAGTACTGCAAAAGGAACATGTGGAACTTAGATCTTATCTACTGCTGAAGCCACCGTTCATGTCAGAGGAAGAGGCAGTCATGGATGCTATCAAATCTGTCAGGGACTGCGCCCCCTATTCAGCTGATATATCCGTTAATCCCATGAATATACAGAAAAATACACTGGTAGAGAAATTGTGGAAGAGGGGAGAGTACAGGCCTCCATGGTTGTGGAGCGTAGCCAGGGTGCTGCTTGAGACCACTGATGTTGAGGCAGATGTTCTTTCCTACCCTACTGGTGGCGATCGTGAAAGAGGTTCACATAATGATGACAGGGATCAGGAACTCGTTAAACTTATTTTCAACTCATCACTGAACCAGGATTTCAGGGAGTTGCAGGAATATTATGAGAAGGGAGAGAAGACAAAATATTTCTCTCATATCAGGAACGAGGGCAGGTTGCCTGTTCAGTATGATATTGATTCATTTATCAGGAAGATAACATCTGGATCGGTGAAGATTCAATGAAGCTTAATAAAATGGGGGAAAGGGCAATAATAGATAGAATCTTTTCAACCGGGAATGTATCACAGGAGCCAGATGACTGTTCCCTCATGGACTGTGGTGATAAATATATCCTCTTTACAACGGATTCCATAAGCGAGAAAGTGCATATACCTGAACTTGCAACACCGTATGAAGCTGGAAGGTTTTTTGGAAGCATTAATTTGAGTGATGTTGCTGCAATGGCAGGTATTCCGGAAAGCTTCATGGCAAGTTACAACCTGAAGAACGATATGGAAATTGAATATCTTTCAGAATTTTCAAGAGGTCTGTCAAGCCTCCTCCACGAATATAAAGTTGAATTCGTTGGTGGTGATACCAAGGAGGCGGATGAGAATATTTTTGTAGGATTCTGCATCGGAAGACAGGAAAAAGATCTTG
Organism: Thermoplasmatales archaeon; assembly: GCA_027316895.1. GTDB lineage: Archaea > Thermoplasmatota > Thermoplasmata > Thermoplasmatales > Thermoplasmataceae > Cuniculiplasma. Next base: position 910,857 of record DAHVFT010000001.1, read on the forward strand.
TGCGGAAGAGATCATATATAGGTCCCGATCAGATATTGTGCCTGACAGGTAACGTGGGGAAGGTGGGTGCCGCATACATCTCATATAAAAATGGGATTGACGTCAGAGAATCATCAAGAAGAATGCTCGATATAAAGCCGAGATTAGACGTGGCAGAAATAATAAGCAGGGCAGGAGCCAGGTTCATGATGGACCTCTCCGATGGCCTGTTCGGATGTCTCTCCCAGATGAAGCATGATTATGGCTATGGATTCAGGTTAGTTGAACATGAGGTCAGGATGCACGGTTCTGTTGATGAGATTTCAAAAATAACCGGTATGCCTAAGAGAGATATTGCCATGAATATTGGAGGCGATTATGAGCTTCTATTTACAATAGATAATGACCATTTCGGTGAGTTTTCAAGAGAAATGGAAACAAACAACATAGATATAAGTTATATAGGGAATACATGGAATGGAAACAATATAATTTTTGATGGGGAAAGATGGGAGAACATTGAGGAAAAAGGATGGGAACATTTCTCAATAGAACCTGATGCTCCTGAGGAATGATTACATTCTTCTTATTGCAAGTTTCAACTCCCTACCGTCTATATCCCATTTCTCTATGAATAGTTCCTTATCCTCTTCCATTAATTTAGAATTCCCCACACTATCGCTCAATGTTTCTGACCTGATTGTTTCTCCGAATACCCTCACAGCTTCCCTTATCAGTTCATCGCCATCGTACATTACTGAAATATGCTGATCGTATGGAAGGTCCATTTCCTTCCTCATTACCTGTATCCTCCTGATTATTTCCCTGGCCATTCCCTGAACTTCAAGATCATGATCTATTTCCTTATTTATATATATATTGAATGTTTCTTCACATACCATCGTGTAGCTTGGAGAAACTTCCTCAAGTATCTCAACTGACCCTTCTGGCAGTTCCTGGCCTTCGAACGATATACCCGTTCCCCTTGAGAAAGATTTTGCCTCACCTGAATCGTTTATTTCCTGGAGGAACTTGTTGAAATCCTTCATTTTTTCTTTCAGTACGGGTGCAACCTTATTCAACACAGGCCTGAGATATGTCTTCACAGGCTTCTGGTTTTCATTTATGAATTTTATGTTTGCACAGTTTATCTCTTCCCTCACAGGAACCAGTGTTTTCTCAGTGACACCGTTTCCCTCGATCAGGATCTCCTTGAGTGGCTGCCTTCCCTTTATGGTTGCAGCCTGCCTTCCCCTTCTTACGGCTTCAAGAACCTTCCTGGACATTGCCATCTGATTTTCCAGTTGCTGGTCTACGAGATTTTCCGATGCCTCTGGAAACAGTTCCGCGTGAATGCTCAGCGATTCTGGATGCAGTTTTCTGTATATGTATTCGGTGGTAAACGGAGCTATGGGAGCCAGCATCTTGCATATGCTTTCGATGGCAAAATAAAGTGAGCTATATGCATTATTCTTCTGGATTTCTCCTGAATTTTCCCAGAATCTTCTTCTTGAAAGCCTGAGATAAAAGTTGGATGTATCATCTATGAGTTCTGCAATCTGCGCCTGTGCCTGGCTGAAGTCGTACACATCCATTGCATTTCTTACATTGGATATGGTTGAGTTTACCCTGGATACAAGCCACCTATCAAGATCATTGTCAGAATTGGTGAGTCCCCTATAGGCATAATTATCGAGACTGGCATTTGATGCGAAGAATGTGTAAATATTCATGAGGGTACCAAGTATTTTTGTTTCAGTTTCCCTGACGGTCTTTTCTACAAGTGGCTTTGGCTTCCATGGAACAGTAGTGTAGAAAAACAGTCTTGACGGGTCTGGTCCATACTTTTCTATCATTTCCTTCGCTAGGACCCCGTTTCCCTTGCTCTTGCTCATTTTTCTTCCCTGGGAATCCAGTATGAACTCCGCGCAGAATACATTTTCATATGCATTAGTACCGAAAAGGAGTGTTCCGATAACGTGAAGGGTGTAGAACCATCCTCTTGTCTGGTCTATTCCCTCTGTTATAAATGATACTGGTATGTCCGGCTTCCTCTCACCATTGAATGGATAGTGAGTCGCAGCGTATGTTGCTGATCCTGAATCAAACCATGTGTCGATCACATACGGCTCTCTTTCCATCATTTCGCCACATTTTTCACATTTCAGCTTTATTTCGTCAACGTATGGCCTGTGGAGGTCTTCCGGTGCCTTTACAGCACCATTCTTCATAAGTTCTTCAATTGAGCCTATGGCTTTCATATGGTTATTCCTGCATGTCCACACGGGGAGCGGTGTGCCCCAGTACCTGTTTCTTGATAGATTCCAGTCTTTTGCCTCTTCTATAAAATTACCGAACCGTCCTTCCTTTATATGTGCCGGGACCCAGTTTATTTTCTCGTTGTTACTGACAAGCTCCTTCCTGAATGATGAAACGCCAAGGAACCAGGCATCAATGGGGTAATAAAGAAGAGGTGTCCCGCATCTGTAGCAGAATGGGTATGAGTGTTCATATTTCTCACTCCTCAGTGCGAGATTTCTTTCTTTCAGGTATTTCACTATCTCAATGTCGGCTTCCTTCACAAACAGGCCGTTCCATGGCAGCGATTCATATTCAAATTTACCCTGCAGGTTCACAGGATTTACCAGCTTGACCTTCTGCTGCTTTCCTATCTCAAAATCCTCTGAACCAAATGCTGGTGCGGTGTGCACAACACCAGTACCTTCATCGAGCGTTACATGGTCCCCATGTACTATGACACAGGCATTATCAGGCACCTTCACAAAATCTATGGGTCTCTCATACCTGAGACCTAACAGTTCGCTCCCCCTGAATGTCCGTTTTATCTTGTAATTGTCGTGGAATATGGTTTTTGCAAGATTCACTGCAACAACATATATTTCATTGTTGAATTCAACATCACAGTAGTCGATGTTTTCATTAACTGCCAGAAACATATTGGAAGGAAGGGTCCATGGAGTTGTTGTCCACGCAAGTACATACCTGCCATCCTTTAACTTGAACTTTGCATAAACAGAAAGGTCCTTTGTGTCCTTGTAACCCTGGGCAAGTTCGTGAGAACTCAGTGTTGTTCCACACCTTGGACAGTATGGAGATATCCTGTAATCCTTGTAAAGAATTCCTCTCTCAAATAGTGACTTAAGTGCCCACCACTCACTTTCAATATAATCATTTCTCAATGTCACATATGCGTTGTCATGGTCTATCCAGAAACCGAGCTTATCATCTACTTCCAGCCACTCCTCCACATACCTGAATACGCTGTTCCTGCAATATTCGTTAAATTTATCTACGCCAAATTTCTCTATTTCTGCCTTGGTGGTGAATCCGAATTTTTTTTCTGCTTCCAGCTCTACCGGTAAACCGTGACAGTCCCAGCCAGCATCCCTTCTCTTTATGTTGTAACCCATCATGGTCTTGTATCTCAGGACTGTATCTTTTATTGTCCTTGTTAGTGCATGACCAACGTGTGGTATTCCATTTGCAGTTGGTGGTCCTTCCAGGAATATGTAGTCCTTACCACTCTTCCTCATTTCAATTATGGTCCTGAATACATTTTTCTGATTCCAGTAATCGAGAATTTCCCTACCTATGTCCTTTTGATTCTTCCCTGGTTCGATCGGTGAAAATACCATAATATAACACTCTACCCTATACTGAATTAGTTAAAAATTTAACCATCACTTCCTTTTAGAATGATCAAATTGGATGTTCAACTTAATAAAGTCATATGGAATACTGTATCATGGATGTTGATGATTATGAGAAAATGCTTTCAAAAGCTTCAGATGTACTTGCAAAGGCAACTGTAAGCCAGGAAAGATTGAAGATACCAAAAGCAGTAATAATGGAGGAGGGAAAGGTTACTGTTGTCAGGAATTTCATGGATATAGTTGAGATGATAAACAGGGATCCAAAGGAGGTTTCAAAATTTCTAACTAAGGAGTTTGGAATTGGGATGACGATAGATGGGCGGAGGCTCATCATCAACAGGAAGATAACAGAAGAGGATTTCAACAACAAGATGGAACAGTATATGAATGTATACGTGAGATGCTACGAGTGCAACTCTCCAGACACAGAAATTATAAAGGAAGCAAGAGTCAGCCTCATCTCCTGCAAGGCGTGCGGTGCGCAGCATCCCATCAATATGTCACGGGAGATCATGATTGACAGGGATGAAATAAGGGAAAACAAGAAATATACAGTGACAATTGATTCAATTGGTAAATCCGGTGAGGGAAGGACAAAACTCTACGGAACAAGCATAATCGTGCCAGGAGTTAAGAAGGGGCAGACAGTGAAAATCCTGGTGAAGAAGATAAGGGATAATACAGCAATAGCGGAGGTAGTAAAGGATTAAGATTCTGATAGATACAAATATAATTATATATTCGGTAAAACAGAAAATAGATCTCCTGGTTCAACTGAAAATGTTTGATGGAAATGCAGAGGCATTTCTAAATGAATGTGTTATTGAAGAACTTCATGGTTTATCAAGGAGTAATATAAATGCAAGGATCGGGCTTGAAATGTACGGTAAACTGAAAATACTTGATGGGAAGGGGAAAGGTGATGATTGCATTCTTGACTCATGCTCAAAATACGAAATGTGTTTATTATCCAGTGACAGAAATCTGCTCAGAAGGGCAACTGCTTTGAACATTAAAACACTAACGCTTCAGGATGGGAGGAAAATAGGATGGTTCTGAGTAAAAGGGAAGATAGTCTTTCGTTTGATGAATACGGTGCATTAAAAACGCTTGCCAGGATGAAGAAAAAGTACGGAAACATAAGACTGAGTTCATCCGAACTAGGCAAGATGCTGCTTGCAAGCCAGCAAACTGCCTCCCGTTTACTTATCAGGATGGAAGAAAGGGGCTTTATAAAGAGGGTTCTTTCAGGCAAGAAGCAGAATATTACTCTGGAAGAAAAAGGAATCAGTGCTCTTTATGAGGAAATGGCAGAACTATCAGATTTACTAGGGATCATAGAGAATTTTTCAATTTCAGGAACCGTGAGTTCCGGACTGGGTGAGGGTCGGTATTATGTGTCAAAGAAGCCTTATGTTGTACAGTTTTCTGAAAAACTCGGGATTATTCCCTATCCTGGAACCCTAAATGTCAGGATACTTCCTGATGATGAATCAAAACTGCGAATGCTGAGGGCAAACGAAGGAATCCTCATAGGTGGTTTTGAATCAGATGACAGGACATACGGTGATGTGAAGGCATTTGGCTGCAAAATCAAAAACGTAGACTGTGCCGCTATATTTCCTTACAGGTCAGTATACAAGGATATAATCGAGATTATTAGTTCAGAGTACCTGAGAGAAAGACTTGGACTTAGTGATGGAGATCTTGTTAAGATTGATTTCACCATCAAAAACTGACATCAAGCTTCCCACTTTCAATTTCATCGCAAACCTTCCTGAATCTCGCCTTGAATTTTTCTTCGTCAAGCCCGCATTCCAGAAGTTCTGAGTAAACTTCAAATGACTCACCATCAATGCTCTTTCCCTGATAAACTGTTATGGCACCACAGCTTCTTGCCGCATCAAAATTGTACCTGTATGTGCCTGTCACAGTAACATTTCTGCTTTCTATATAATCTGAAACTTTTTCAAAATCTTTCATGTCATTCATCCAACTATTGTTTCCAATCCCTTTTCCCATATGGTTCTGAGGGATTCAATACTTTTGCGTAATATGATCTGTTCATCATTTACTATAACTGCATCCTTTCCCTCGACTATGCCAATCCTTCTTGTTAAAACGCCCTTGAATGCCTCCTCAAACTCTGCTTCCCTGCCTTTGCCAACCTCAAAGAGGAACCTGTTTCCAGATTCTGAGAATAGCTTGTTCAGAACTCTCACTGGAGAGATACTGGATATATCAACCCTGAAACCCATGGCAGATCCGAAGCTCATCTCAAGCAATGACATTATCAATCCACCTGTGGAAATGTCGTGAATTGATCTTATCATTCCGGATGATCTGTGCTTCATGATTAGTCTCCTGAAACTTGCAAGTTCTTCCATATCGACCGGTTCAAGTGATCCTGCCTGCTCATCTTTCATGGTGGAATACTGGCTTCCTGCAAGACTGTATCCACTGGCTCCCAGAAGATATATAGTAGAACCTTCTTCCTTGAAATCTGGAGAAAATATCTCTGAATAATTATCTGTTATACCTATCATGAGTATATTTGGCGTTGGAGGAATATTATTTTTCCCAATATGATTGTAAAGGCTAACGTTTCCTGCAACAACAGGAAGGGAGAAGAACTGACAGAAATCTCTTATGGCCTCCAGTGAATTCTTGAACTGCATCATTACATTCATGTCATTTGGGTTCCCAAAATTCAGGGAATCTATTACAGAATGTGGATCTGTACCCGAACAGAGCAGGTTTCTAAATCTCCTTGCCATAGTCCACATTGTTCCGTTATATGGGTCTATCTGGGTTGCATTTACCGACGAACCTGATGATAGGCTCAACCCGTAGGGTGAGTGATCGTCCATTCTCAGTACAGATGAATCCGAATGGGTTTCCCTATTTGGGAGACCAACGAAAGGTTTCTGCACGGTGTTCCCCCTTACTGTATGATCATACTGGCGGATGACGGGGAATTTTCCACTGTTATTGAAGTCCTTTATAACTTCTATAATTTCATCTTCCATGTTCTTGGGGTCCCTAAGGTACACAGTTGAGCGTATCTCGTGTTTACTGTTGAAATAAGGTTTTGAATAGACCGGACCAGAGGTTAAGAAATTCAGAGAGAGATCCATTACAAGATCTTCAAGGTAGAACAATTTCATCCTCTTCCCTGGAACAGATTTTCCTATGATGCTGTATGGAAGGTCCCATTTTTCGAATATTCCTGAAATCTGATCAACACTTTCCTGTTGAACAGCAAGTAACATCCTTTCCTGGCTCTCACTAATCCATATTTCCCATGGGAGCATACCCTGCTCCTTCGTCAGTACCTTATCAAGATGTATCTCTCCTCCAGCACCCCCTGCAAGACACATTTCTCCAGCAGCGCTTGACAAACCGCCTCCACCGAGATCCTTCATCCCACTTATCAGCCCCTTATCGTTCGCCTCGAGTATTGCCTTTATAAGTGGTTCCTTGACTATGGGATTACCAAGCTGTACTGCCTTCCTGCTTTCTTTATCATCCTTTTCAAGGTTCCTTGATGCGAAGTTTACACCATGGATTCCATCTCTCCCGGTTTTGCCACCTACAAGAATCAGGATGTCATTGGTTGAACTAACCCTACTCCTGCTTATGTTTTTGCCCTTGATTACACCAACACATCCAACATTTACCAGTGGTATTCCTTCAAATTGGTTCCCAAAATAGAGTGAGCCTGCAACGGTGGGAATGCCTACCCTATTACCATAATCCCTGATTCCTGCTATGATATGGCTTACGGTAAAATGTGTGTTCAGATAGCCTTCCGGTATCACACCCCTGCCATTTCCAAGGTACAGTGAATCTATAACGCCAATTGGCTGGGAACCCATGCATAGAATATCCCTGAGAATGCCTCCGACTCCTGTTGCTGCACCACCATACGGCTCAACTGCACTGGGATGATTGTGACTTTCCATTTTAACTACATAATCCAGGTCATCAATAACATTTACAACTCCTGCATCATCTTCCATTGCAAGTACTGTGTATGGTGTTCGGAGGTTTGAGAAGTATTTCTTCAGGTATATTTTAGATGACTTGTAACAGCAGTGTTCACTCCATGCCTGGCCCATTGCCTGAAGTTCTGTTTCAGTTGGGTCCCTTCCCATGTACCTGAAATAATTCTTAAGCCGGATCATCTCTTCAATGTCTAGACCGAGGCCCATCCTTGAGCTGAGTTCCATTAGAGAGTTTGTGTCGTAATTCCCTATTGGGATGGCCCCATATAGAGGCGTTTCTGGTCCAGAATTCAAAACTACTCACCCAGAACAATTAATTTATAGTTATTTATAACTGGATTGATCAAAATGCTCTCTGCTATGGTTTTAGCCATATTTTTTGCCGTTTCCTCATCTTCAGAGAACTCCATTTCGTAAACTTTCAGCATTGATACCCTGTCAATACTGTAATAACCCAGAATGCCTAAATTATGATGAAGTGTAGTCGCTTCAGGATCCTCAACTCCGGGAAGGTAACTTATTTCTAATCTGATCTTGACCATCTAAGTACCATATGTCATTATGATTAAATTATTTTACATTTTCTATAGTTCCTTTTATTGTTTTCATCTTTCCTGTAAAAGCATCGACTCACATTTATTTAAACTTGAAGTGGCTCCAGGGAAAAATATCCAGTTGGTGAATGTTCATCTTATTGAATCTATTATGGGCTTCAGTGATGAATAAACGTCGACTGCCTGTTCAGCAATAGTTCCTGTAACGATTATATCTGCTCCCGCATCACATATATCCTTTGCTGATGATGGAGTCCTGATTCCACCTCCGACTATCACAGGGATCGAGGAATACTTTTTAACCTCCCTTATTACGCTCAGGCTTATATGGGATGGAGCCCCGCTTCCTGCTTCCATATACACAAGCTTCATACCAAGGAGCTCGGCAGCAAGAGCATAATCAACGGCAAGAGACTTATTTTCCCTTCCGATAAGAATTGCCTTGCCTACCTTTCCAACGGTCATACCCGGCTCAAAAATCATGTATCCCATAGGAATTGATTCTATTCCGCTAGTCTTAACAAGTTTTGCTGCCTTCACCTGATGATCCATGAGAAACTCCCTGTCCCCGGAATTCAGGAGTGACATGAAAAATATTGCATCTGCATTTTTAGTGAACATATCTGACGAGCCTGGAAAAATTATCACTGGAAGATCTGTTTTTGATTTTATGGATAGGGCTGCCTGATCCATCTCCTTTATGCTGAGATGAGTGCTGCCACCAAGCAGTAGGAAGTCAGTACCCGCTTTTTCAGCCTCATGTGCTATGTTCGCACTGCCTTCAAAGCCTGAGGTTGCCGGATCTATAAGGGTCATGTGAACTTTTCCTTTCCCAGATTTCATAATTATTTGCTCATATACGTTCATGTTAATCCACCTACAGTAAATGATAGAAGACCAAGGATCATGGACAGCTTTGAGAACTGCTGACCCTTCTTTGCGCTCCTGTATTGCATTATCATTGTAATCACGAAAAATGCATCACACACCATGACCACTAACAGATAATAAATACCAAAAATTTTTTCTGTGTATGGAAGAATAGAAAAAGCCAGAGTAATCAGGATAAAAATTGTGGATAAGTTCAACGCATTTCTTTTTCCATAAACCCTGGGAAATGTATTTCTGTCTACATCACCATCAAAATCCTGAACATCCTTAATCAATTCTCTGGATGCATTTGAAAACATTGCAAGGAAGAAGAGGAGTATGGTTTTTTGTGGATCGTTGAAAATTACGCCTCCATAAAGGAAAATTAAACCTATCAATGCACTCACCGTAAGATTTCCAGGCAGACCAGAATACTTTCCTTTTGTTTCATAATATATCAGAAGAAGTATTGCTGCGACTGCAATTAATGCACCGTATATGGGTAAGAAAATAAGCGCAAGTAAGACAGCCATGATATATGATCCTGAAAAGATGTATGTTGCACTTTTCCTGGATATTACTCCCATTGGTATTGGCCTCTCAGGATGGTTTACCTTGTCGGTTTCTGAATCGAGAACATCATTCATTATGTTTCCCCCTGTAAGAACCAGAAATACTACCAGTGAGGCTATTCCTACAATTAACAGGTTAAACCGGATTGAATAACCGATAGCCACGAGAGATGAAATTACAGTACCTATAACTGCCATCACGGCGTTCACCGGACGAAATAGTCTGACTAACGGATTCACTATGGGTTAAGTGTTAATCTTTATAAATTATTTCTCATATTATTCCTGCCAGGCTTTTTTGTTAACCGGATAGCATTAAGTGAGTGCATTTGCATATACTTCATTATTCATGTATGTATATTCTTATATCCTGGAAAATAAATCATCCTGTTTGTTGTAGAAGGATATTCAGGAGTTCTGTAGGATTATCCGACTTGAAACCCGTTGGAGAAAAATGTGTTCTTTCCACCCTGATTCCATGCTCCTCAGAAATCCCTAGTACGGATTCAGTCGATGGCAGATTTATCTTTCTCCTTGACATGCTTTCACTTAAGTCTGTAAAGAAAAGTTCCATGTCTTCGTGCTGAAGCTTTCTGATAAAATTCGAAGTTTTTTCATCTATTGTTGATGGAAATTGAAGTTCTGCCTCGTTGAATACATTATTCATTGCCCCTGACCAGATCGGTCCAATATTTCTGTCTGGATATACTGTATCCTTAGTCTCATGAAGATTGACTTCTGTTAAATTGAGGAGGGTTTTCTCAGCATCTTTGACACTCCTGTTCACCCTTATTATAACCCTGTAATAATGTCCATGCCACATTGAGATCATGGGTTCGATACCACAATCAAGGGTGGCAGCCCTCCGGGCAATAAATCCCAGAAGATTTCTCACTCCCATTTCATGTCTTAGGTGATTGTTAATTACCACAGTACCGTATCTTCTTAAATTCTTATCCTTCAATGAACCTGACAGAACGCTCAAATCTGTTGCTGTGAAACCGATATAACCGTGATTACTGACATAATTTATGGCAACATCTACAAATGGTACAACAGATCCGTATGGATCCACGTCAATGAAGTCGAAGCGAAATTTTGATACTATAGACTCAAATGACTCATTATAAATCTCTATTTCAGAATTGTTCTTCTGGGCGTTCTCAATTATTTTCTGGTATGACTTGAAGCTTCTCTCACTGACCACAGAACGAACGCCTATTTCCTTTTCTGCCCTTATGGCCCTTATTCCAGTTGCTCCAAAGCCGTCAAGATACAGTCTTGGTTTTACCGTATTAATGAAAGATACCGTCAGGTCCCTATTCAACTTTTGAGAAAAATTAAGGAAACCACTGGAAATCTTTCCCGGTCCCTTTTCCGGTCCAGATGAACCTTCTGGAACATTGAAATCAATCTCTGCTTTCCCTTCCTTATATGCGCCTATGATACTTCCTCTCCATTGAGAACTTTCATCACCCTGTATGGCAGTAGACTTCTGTTAATGGGCGTTATATCGAATACTCTAACACCCTCAAGAGCACGGATTTCCTGCAATACAGGGTTTCTTGATTTCTTGTGAACTGTTACTATCATTGGCTTTGTGTAATTCAGGGTATCATTAATTTCTTTCTGAACGTTCTTTGTGGTCAACTCAAGTTTTCCGATTTCATCAATCACTATTACATCTGCAGATTCTCTTGCCCTCTGAAGGCTAGGAATCAGGATTTCTTCAAGGAGTTTAGTATCAACCCCAATCTTGTCTATTTTTACCCTTGATACAAGCCCAGATTCAGCAAAAACTACTTTCTTTTTGGAGTATATGTCAAAAATAGTATATCCTGTGAGCCTGTTCTGATCAAAGACTTCCCCAACCAGGACTCCCTGTACTTCCTTTCCCTGATTTCTTATCATTTCCATTATTTTTGCAAGCGCCTCTGCTTTTATGGACCCGACTGGCCCGGTTATACCTATCTTAACCGCCATTTTTATTCCTCCAGTGACATTAGGGGATAGTCAAGTTCTTTTATGTACCTCATTCTAGCTCTCACTTCTTCCTGATTGTATTTAATTGTCAGATACACGTCAAGCATTTCTCCCTTTAGGGTAACATATTTATAATGACCCGTTGACTTTTTGACCATAGCCTTATTTATGCTGACTTCCGCCTTCTCAACGAATGGTTGTACCATCACGCTCTGTCTTATTGCCGTTTCAATTGCCTCAATGTTGGACAGGTTCATCGGAACACCGACATACTGATGATAGATTGAACCAAGCTTGATTCCCGCCTCAAATATCGCTCTTTCGCGATCAGTACAATGAAAATAAGAGGCTGCTTCATCTGTCATTTAACGGATATTTAAAAACTTGTAATAAAAGTTTTGAATTTTCTTGACCATTTAATTATATATTCAACATTTGAATCTATTAAGAACCGATTTTATGGAAACAATGTTTCGTAGAAAAATTTTATAACACAATTTGGGATATGCATAAGTAAAAATGGAGAAGAAGAATTATTTAGAAGAGAACAAGGGTGTATCTCACTACATCAATTACAGTAATGCCTTACTAGCTATAAGTTTCATATTTTTGTTCATAGGTGTGCTTTTCTATCTCTCGTGGTCAATCTTATATAATACCTGGTCAGATCCCGGGCTCTATTCCTTCTGCCTACCCATGGCAATATTTGGAATTCTCGGAATTGCCTTCGTAAAAACTGGATCTTTTAACTGAAATTCTTTATTTCCCAGTCTGAGGCTACGACCTTGATTTTTGTCATTTTATCCTGAGAGAAGAGGATAGTTTCAGAGAATGGACTGTTTTTTCCACCTGAAAGAGACATGTGCAGGTTGCTTAATCCATAATCTGACAGGTTTATACCAAATTTCTGAAGATTTGAAATCAATTTATTCCTGAAAATGAATATGTTAAGTGAATTATTCAGAATCTTCTTTCCATTTTCTGTGGTGAAATCAGATGAATCCTGAGAAACAATGAGTATGGAAGTGAGATAATGCCTTGAAACTTTTATCATCTCAACTATCTGTTTTTCACATTCCCCGTTTCTGAAAAACCTGTGACCTTCTTCTATAAGAATAAGTGTGGGAACTTTTCCAGAACGCTTCATGAAAAATTCTGCGTACAAAAGCTGGTCAAGTAGATCATCATCACTGCACTTTCTTATTTCTATTTCAACTTCCTCATTTTTGGCTGATTCGCTAATGATCTCCTCTTTCCAGATCCTTTCATGGTATTCACCAAGTACATCCAGAACCAGAATTCTGGTAACGTAACCCTGAACTATCAATCTCGTAAGAAGAACCTTTGAAAAAAAACTCTTTCCCGATCCTGTTTCACCCATAACCAGTATGTTGTGACTGCTCATGGGATAAGGGTCAAAAAATACAGGATTCCCTGTGAGGTCTTCGTTCCCAATAATTACTCCACTTCCTCTTGTTTCGAACAGAAGTGGAAAAAACGAAACCAGTTTTGACCCTGGCTGGGGATATTCTATTAACAGCTTATTCCAGTTGAACATGCTCAAATTAATATCACGTTGTTTAGGAATTACAAGTTCGATTCCCCATAATCTGGCATAATTTTGAAGTCTATCTATCATTCTGGCAAGCAGGTAAAATTTCCTGGAAGAAATTGTGAATAATATTTCCACGTTATAATAGTACTTATCAACATCCTTTCTGAACTCCATGGCAGAATCTACCTTACTTTTGAGCGTGTTTCCAATGTGTCTTCCTTTCTCTGTTAAGATTCTTCTGCTGGTGAGTATGGATGTTACTCTTCTTTTGAAATGTGGGTTTTCCTTTGAGACCTTTCGGAACCTGACGAATGTGTTTACGGGCATATTTGATGCACTGATAAATCTTGATATCTGGAAGAATGACCCGCTGCTTATTTGAGTAACCAGAAGTGTGGTAGATTTCTTTTCTGCCTTTGAATACGTATTAAATCCTTTACTGTATGCCTTTGCTTGAGACACCACTGGTAGAATCCTCTTTCTTTCTTCTTCATTCACCATGGTTGTTCTTATACCATGTTTTTCAAGGTTTTCCATCAGATTCAACAGTGCACTATCATCCTGGGAACCTGCTTCCATAGCTAAATATGTCCTGTGCAACAGTGATTCAGCCCCGGAGCCGATTATTCTTTGTAGAGAGTTTGTAATGGGTCCCCGGCTATCCAGATTCTCTTGATCCTCTGCAGAGATAGAGAACATCATGAATTTTTCATCAAGGTATTCCGTGATCCCGTTTATCAATGATATTTGACCCTTAACCTTTTCAGAATTTGCATTCCACGAAAAGCTTCCATCCAGTCTCAATATTAATCTATTTTCCATCTGGAATGTCCTCATTGAGCTGGAGGAACCGGATTTTCTTATATAGTATGAAGTTGAGAAGATCGCAACAAATAAGATAGCTACGATCATTAGAAATGAGTTTTGATAGCCGTGAATGATGTATAAAAGAGAGAGAATAGAAAGAACTAAAATGATTATCGAGATCAATTTTTGATTGTCAGTACTCCGGTAATCGAAGATGTTGGATAGTGGCTTGATGGGATTGGTATTTTCCCTATCCATCATATCCCTCATCCCTATCATTTAGTCTGAAGAATTGTGGAAGGTTCAACTCAGGGTTCTGGGATTTCATGTTTCTTGCCCTGTCTTCGTGCCTCTGTTTTTCTAACCTGACTCCTTTTTCCAGTGTAGAACTCAGGAAGCCATATCCGGATAACAGAAAAAAGTTTGAGAACATACCGGAATTGGACTGGTTTAACCTGTAAGAGGTGTATATGAAAGAATATGGCAAGATGGAGAGAAGGGAAAGAAAGCCTAGCTGGATGAAGAAGTATCCTGAAAAGTTGAGGTAGAAATAGATTAATATCAGGATTATGATTGGTGAAACAAGCAGCTGGATATACAGGAGCCATAGTTTTATTATGAATTTTCTCAATGCATTTATTCCGGTAAGTAAGGAAAGGAATGGAAGGAATATGTAAAGAGTTATGAGGATTGCAAGCCTGAGCATGAGGAAGCTCAACATTGACATTGCCGACGTGAGATAGATTCCATCAAATACTATCTCGAGAACGGAACTTTTTGATGAAAAGAATGAGCATATATTCCCAATCATATATGAAATGGAGAAGTAATACGACCATTTTGTTGATTGAGATAAAATTAGTTTTGATACCTCCATGGTTCCGGTTGAGAAGCTATTGATAAGTACAATTGATAAAGCAAAGAAAAGGATGCTTTCAGAAAATTTAAGAAGAATTTCTTGAGCTTTTCCATTCTTGGAAGAAATCAGGTAGAAGGAGGAATAAATGGCAGAAAAAAACAGTAAATATGGAATCATTGCAAATAAATCGGAATGAAATGCCTGGATATTGATATTGAATGTCTTCCAGAAATCGAAATCATAAGTGCTCTTTAATCCATCATCAATTGCAATCTTCCATAATGAGGAGGAAATAAGCAATTCTATTGATAGGATTAGTGCTCCAAGTGGAGATAGTATGGAAGATATGCTGAACAAATCTATCCAACTGCTATATACTTGAAAATGGCGAAGAGAGTTCCACTTATTGCAAGAACGTATATGAGCGTTCCAATCGCAGCATTTTTTGCCCTGCTATAGGACTGATATTTTCTCTGTTCATCTGCACTGAAGAAAGAGATGGCTATTGGAATCCAGAGTATTGCTATTATGAAAGCAGATATTCCCACAATGAGATCAGTTGAACGGGATATTAAACCTGTGAGACTTGAAGAAGACGAGGTAAAATTACTAACGGTTTCGAAAAAATTAGTTAAATACACAACTGGGTAAAAAAGTAATATTAAAAATTGTTTTCATTAATGCGGTTTAATGCATATCATCGAAAATCTGTGCTTCCTTTTTCACCGACTTCAGAAGCTCAAGTCTCCTGTTGCTCCTGTCTTCACCCGCCTTGAATCTTTCCTTTGAATCATCATCGTCAAGTATCAATCCGGGAACAGGAGATGGCCTTCCATCCACGTCAACGGCTACGTAAGTAAGGTAAGCCTTTGTTGTGAACCTTTCCTTCCCTGAAAGTGCATCCTGTGCAGATACATCAACCTCTATTTCCATTGTTGTCTTGGTTGTATAATTGACCCTGCCCTTCATATTAACGATGTATCCAAGATGGATGGGTGCAAGAAAGAATAAGCTATCAATACTCCCAGTAACTGTACCCTGCCTGCAGTGCTTGAATGCCACTATGGAAGCCACATTATCTACCCATTCCATTAACCTGCCACCATAAAGAGCGCTGAACACGTTAGTATCAGCTGGAAGAACCAGTCTCTCTATCTGCGTATAACTTTCTTTCCATGATTTTGATTTTAGTTCCATAGGTACGTATCGATTGATTTAATTTAAAGAAATCATATTGGATCTATGGACGAAAGTGTATTAAAGGAAAAAGCCGCTGAAAAGGCACTGGAATATGTACCAATGGATGGCCTTGTGGGTATTGGTACAGGTTCGACTGTAAAATTTCTTATCAAGCTCCTAAGTGAGGAATGCAGGAAATACTCCAATGTCACATTTGTCCCAACCTCTGTTGAAACAATGTATTTACTGAATTCTGGCGGATTGCGGACATCCACGGACTTTCATGGGACTATTTCGATAGACATAGATGGTGCTGACGAAATTGATCCTGATGGAAACCTCATAAAAGGTGGAGGTGCTGCCCTAACCAGAGAAAAGATAGTAGCAGCAAACAGCAAAAGATTGATCATAGTTGCAGATCAAAGTAAACTGGTTCAAAAGCTTGGAAAATTCAAGGTTCCCGTAGAAATAATACCATTTTTAGCAGAACAGACCATCCACAATATAGAAACACAAGGGTGCAAGGTCAGCAGGAGATCTGAAAATAAAAACAAAAGCGACAATGGCAATCTTGTCATTGATGCGGATTTTGGATTGATTGATGATATTCAGCATACTCAAGCTGGGGTAAAGATGATACCAGGAGTTGTGGAAGTTGGGATCTTTAAGGGAATGACCTGGAAGTCCATAATTGGAAAGGATGATGGCGTTGATGAAATTAATTATAAATAGACAAAAATATATTTTATAATCTTAGAATACTGGAAAATTTAAAATGTAGTTAGAAATAAGGTATTGAATTTTCGGAGTGTCCTTTTGATGCAAAACAGTGGTCTTGATGTTGATCTTGATCGAGTATTCGATCGAAAAATAGTAACAGCTTTGGTAGGTATGAGGGTGGAAATTAACAGGGTAGAGAATATTGCCGCTGAAATAGTGTCTGAACCACACGTTGAGGATGTCTTTGTTGTTACTGGAGATTTCGACATTATTGTGAAGGTGAGATTTCCTGATTATAATGAGTTTCAGAAGTATATTTTGAACAGGCTCAGCAAGATATCAGGGGTCAGGGATTCCAAGACCATGATGGTTGTAAGCATTAAGAAGGAAAATAAGAGAGTGTTTGTGGAGTGATTTTATATGGATTCGAATTTGTTTAACGAAGTAATGTATTTGCTTGAAGAAATGTCGCTAGATACGTCTGTGCCAAAAAATGTAAGAAAGAATGCTGCAGACGCCAGAACCAAGCTTGAGAACCAGAAGACAAGCTTAGATATAAGGTGTGCAACCGCTATTTCAATGCTTGATGAAATTTCAAATGATCCAAATGTTCCTTCACATGGAAGGGCTTCCCTGTACACTATCATAAGTAAACTAGAGGCACTTGCAAAGAGTTAGAGGAAAGAATAAATATTATTCAACATATTTTGAGAAGAATATATATATTATAATTATATTATTATGTGATAACAATGACGTTAACAGAAGAAGCAAACAAATTAGCCAAAATTCTGATTGTTTCCAACATTCCCAGAAGCGTTGCATATACACTTGTTTACACCAGGGGAAAGGAGGAAGTGACCAGTATTGAGATAGAAAGGGAGGCTGGACTCAGGCAGCCTGAAGTTTCCATTGCAATGCAGTGGCTCAGGAGAAGGGGATGGATAAATAAACGTAACATGAAGAAAGAAGGCAAGGGAAGACCGGTTCATGGATACAGGTTATCAAAAGACTTTGATGAAATACTTGAGGAGATCATTCAGGACCTAACCACTCAGATTGAAGATATCAAGAAAAATATTCAGGACCTTGCAAAGTTCAAGACCGCCTGAAATTATTTTTAATAATTTATTTTTCAAATTTTATGATTTAATTTTTCATTTGCCTTGCAGATGGCCCTTATTACCCCGAGGTGAGTAATTGCCTGCGGGAAGTTTCCCAGTTGCTCCCCCGTTTCCATATCGATTTCTTCAGAGAATAAATGCAGGTGGTTTCCCTTCTTTATTAATGTTTCCAGTACCTGTTTTGCTTTTTCTACGTTCCCCTGATCTGAGAGTACCTCAGCATACCAGAATGAAGTCAGTAGGAATGCATTATCCTTGCAGTTGAATCCGTCATCAGCATTATATCTTCTCATAAGGTAGTCCTTCCCCATTAATTCCTTCTCGATCCTATCAACAGTTGATTTTATTCGCCTATCATTTGAGTCCAGAAATCCTGTGAGTGAAATTCTTAAAAGAGAACTGTCAACATCTTTGGAGCCATAATACTGGACAAAGGATTGTGTTTCCTTATCGACACCGTTTTCAAGTATATCTGACTTGATTTCACTCATCTCTTTCTCCCATGTTTTATAGTCGCCCCTGAAATTAAGCAGCCTTCCTATTTTAATTGCCCTATCATACCCCATCCAGCACATTACCTTTGAATAGGTATAATGTTGTGGAGTTGTCCTGAATTCCCAGATACTGGAATCTGGTGTTTTCCACACATGCCTTATTTTATCGATTATTTTTATTACCAGGTCCCACATGTAAGCGTTAACAGTACCTCCAATCAAGGCAAGGTGATATATTGCATTGATCATGGAGCCATAAATGTCCAGCTGGAATTGCTTGGACGCAAGATTTCCCATTCTCACAGGAGAGGACCCCATGTATCCTTCATAGTCGATTTCATACTCTTCCAGATTGTCCTTCGAATCTATGCTGTACAGCACTTTCATATCATCGTTTGCCTCTATGATATCCATCATATCATACAGGTAATTAGTTGCAACAAATTTCAATCCCATCATTGACAGGGCCTCTATAACATAGGATGTATCTCTTATCCATGAATATCTATAATCCCAGTTCCTTTCGCCTCCTATGCACTCGGGCAGGCTAGAAGTCGGGGAGGCAACCATCATTCCCGTTGGATCATAGAACAGTGCCCTCAGGGTGAGTGCTGATCTCAGGGCTATATCCTTCATTAATCCATTATATGTACTCTGAGAAACAAAATCTTCCCAGTAACTTCTTGTCTCCTGTAATCTTAAATGCGACTTATAATTTCGTAGATCATCATCGGCCATGTTATATGAAATCACAAGCCATTCCTTCTGGTCCTGTTTAAGGCTGAGTTTTCCCCTGATTTTCCTGTCACCATCCTTAAATTCAGTATTTGCATATATGCCAAGTCTTCTTGAATTTTTGTGATAAATAGCCCCATTTTCCAGCAACTGGACTTTTACGGGAGAAATCCTGTAATCAAGTGTTGCCTTGAGTTCTATTTCCACATCGATTGCCGTATCAAAGGACTGTATCATCCTGTGCATTTCTGGAAAGTTAATACTTGCGTAGGGAGTAGAGGGCAGGAAATCCGTAAGCATAAGGACAGGTTTGTCATCTTTCATGAAAGTAGTTTGCAGTATGAGTGTTTTTGGGATATATTTCTGTGTAACCGTCATACCAGTTGTGTCTACTGGCCTGGTTATTAGATATCCACCCCTGTTTTTGTCAAGTATTGAATCAAACACCGGATCAGAAGAGAAATTAGGGAGACAGAGCCAATCGACCGTCCCATTCATGGAAATTAATGCTGCAGTTCTATTGTTGGCAATCATCCCGTGATTTGCAATTTTTGTGTATCCACTAACTTCAACACTGTTGATATCTATTTCCGTTGTGTCCATTTTTTAGAATTATTCCATATCTATTAAAATTTAAGAAATTATGGATTTCATACCTCTCAATATTTATTCTGGATTGGTTTTCCGGCTGATATTATAAATCTGAATTATTTCGTAATTCTAATTGCATTCCACTAAACATTACTCAGATTATCTTGCATTAAGGGAAAATATTTTTATGAAGGGTTATCTATGGGTATTAACCCCGACTTAGCTCAGCTGGTAGAGCGGCGGACTGTAGAGGGAAAGTACGGCACGTAAATACCGCCGTAATCCGCAGGTCTCTGGTTCAAATCCGGAAGTCGGGATAACTGAATTTGAAAGATTTCTTTTGTAAAGGTTATTAATTTTGAATTACATCGTTGGTTGTGTTTATTGAAAGGCTCCATGAAGCTTTTTTTCCCTTTATTTCCATTATTAACGACATTTCTTAAAATCGGATCCTGGATGGATATTCAAATTGCACTTTCAAATTTATACAGCTTCCTTTCTGTCAATCCATAACTTGATCAGTGAGAGTGCTCTGATAAATATTGCCACTTTACGCTTTTCTCTTCTCCACTCTTCAGGTCAAGCTTCCTTGACTGTATAAAATTTGGGACATCAATAACTCTTTTTCCATCTGCTTCTATCCGGACGCACTTAATAAACAGGTTTGCGTTTATGGCAATAGTGTGTTTTTCTTTCTCACCTATTTTAAATTTCACTTTAGACATTTTATTACATAGTCACTATAATTTAGAAAAGGATAAACTTTGTTAAAAATTGGAAAAGTATTACCGTGAAAGCTGCATCTTCCAGGATAGGAATTCACGTAATTATTGTTGGTTTATTACCGAATTAAAGACATTTTGGAAATAACCATGTGTCTACCTCTTGAGCAAGCTGGATTTAATAGATATACCCATGGGATGAGGATACCCATATAAGGTAGCCCTTGCAACAGATTGAGTTGTGGATTGTCTAAAATTTTTATATAAGTGATTTAAGTAATAAGAAGAAATGTAAGGATATCCTTACAGAATTAATTGAGATGGAAAAATGAGAAAAGAATTGGATTACGATTCAGACAAAAGCAATGATGAAAGGATTTCACGTACACAGATGATAATCCTAGGATCAGGCATTTTTATTGCAACGTTTGACCTGGCCGCTATTTCCATTGCCATGCTGGTACTGAAGAGCATCTGGAACCTTTCACCACTTACAGTCACATTAATTGGAGCAGCGGCACTTATAGGAGCAATTTTTGGTGGTTTTCTCGGTGGATTACTGGCAGATAAGTTTGGAAGAAAGGGTATTCTGTTTCTCGATTTTTTGGGATATTTCATTGCCTCATCATTGAGTGCAATTTCACCCAATGCCTACTGGCTGATTTTATTTCGACTAATTGTCGGTTTTGTAATAGGAGCAGACTTTGCGGTTTCCTTCCCACTTATGGCTGAGATCAGACCTGCGAAAACCAGAGGAAGGGATATGGCATTGGTCATGATGACTGCCAATTTTGGCATGGTACTGGCTTATGGGATTGGTGGTTTCTTCCTCGGAATAAATAACAGTGGATGGAGATATGTTCTTGCCTCTGGAGCAATTCTATCACTACCAATCCTGCTTATGCGAACTAGAATCAGGGAATCAGAAAGCTGGAAGGAGAAGCGGCACCATACAATAGGCAACATATTCAAATATCTAAGACAGAATCATACAGGAGATGTTGCATTTTCCTCTGTGTCCTGGTTCTCCTATCAGGTCGGAGACCAGGGTCTCTCCATCTTCCTGCCAATCCTACTTTCATCCCTTTTATTCATTGGACCTTCGGCCGCTTCATATTCAAGTTTGATCGTAAAGTCGGTTACGATACCTGCCGCTATCATAACTGTGCTGGTCATAGAACGAATAGGGAGAAGGTCTTTGCAGGTATGGGGATTTTTTGGCAGGACTGTTTCCCTGTTCCTGCTTGCTTTTATGCTCATCATGCTTCCAGATACATTCCTATATGCGAAGGTTTTATTCCTTTTCACAGCTTTCTTCTTCGGGGCTATGGGACCGGATAAAACCATTGTTATAGCACCATCAGAAAAGTTTGACTCGTCTGTTAGAGGGACTGGGGAAGGAATTTCTGAGTCTTCAGGAAGGTTTGGGGGATTGATAGGAATACTGGGATATGGATTATTGACTCCATTTCTGGGTGATGGTGGTGGAATAATGTTTTTTGCCATTTTCGCATTGATCGGATTAATAACTACATTGATCTTCATGACGAGGGACAGGAACGATTATAGAAACCAGATTAAATCTGACAGTAGAACACTCTGAGTGAACTTCTTCCAGCTTCCGCAGGGAGCTTCCCACTTCAAAGGTTGATGACAAAATTTCCACGGGCTTGAATTCCCCAGAACCGATGGTACTCTGTCTTTCATGCTAAGCCATCTGGGCTTGCGGATGCAGGCACGCATGAAACAATATGCAATCCGACCTTTCTCACTTCTGTCTTCCAGCAGACAGATCATAATCATACATCAGGAAGATGCAACCGTTTCACTCACCTCCATTTCCTATCTTTCTAAAAGACAATTATCTACTGTAGCGTTATACAGTAGAATTCAATTTAAACAGGCATATAATTAATTAATATCTTTACATTCTTGACATATGGAAAAGAAAAGCGTGATCGTTGAAGAACTTGGAAGAGCTGGACCCTATTCACACAGTGTTATTGTGAACTCCATGGTATTCTTATCAGGACAGCTTGGAGTGAAGAAGGATGCTGATAATTCCTTTGAACAACAGTTCAGGAGAGCAGCATCAAATGTTGAGAAGATTCTGGCTCACAGCAACTCGTCAATGAAGAGCGTGGTAAGGGTTGTTGTTTATATGAAGAAACAGGAGGACTTTGAACTTATGAACAAAATGTTCAAGGAAGTTTTTTCAGTTGCAACACCAGCTAGAACAACCGTTGTTTGCAGCCTTCCAAATGATGAAGCACTTGTAGAACTCGAAGTTACTGCGGTTACAGAATGATTTATAAATATATTTAAATATTTACATAATTTATTTCCAATGTTATAAAATAACATACTTTATTTTAGAGGGGTTTATAAAATCCTAAAACCTTTAAAAGCTATTCGTAATACTGTATGTACCGAGAAGGTGAATACATGGCAGAAGATTTAGATTCTTTTGATATTGCTTTACAGCAATTAGAAAAAGCGGCGAAAGTTATGAACCTAGACAAAGGTGCTCTGGAAATTTTGAAGGCTCCACAGCAGATCCTGGAGGTCAGCTTACCAGTAAGAATGGATAATGGAAAAATTAAAACGTTCAGAGGATTCAGAGTTCATTATAATAATGCTAGAGGACCAGTAAAAGGAGGAATAAGATTCCACCCAGAGGAAACCCTTTCAACTGTGAAGGCACTCTCAGCATGGATGACTTGGAAAACAGCAGTTGTTGATATACCGATGGGAGGCGCAAAGGGAGGAATAATATGCAACCCTAAGGAAATGAGCCCTGGTGAACTGGAGAGACTGAGCAGAGCTTATATAAGAGCGATTGCTGATTTTATCGGCCCAGAAATTGACGTTCCAGCCCCTGATGTTTACACAACACCACAGATAATGGCCTGGATGATGGATGAATACGAGAACATTGCTAGAAAGTCTTCCCCCGGTGTTATAACAGGAAAGCCCTTAACACTTGGTGGATCACAGGGAAGAGGAG
This sequence comes from Thermoplasmatales archaeon, assembly GCA_027316895.1. Classification (GTDB taxonomy): domain Archaea; phylum Thermoplasmatota; class Thermoplasmata; order Thermoplasmatales; family Thermoplasmataceae; genus Cuniculiplasma. The sequence goes on from DAHVFT010000001.1 coordinate 934,289, forward strand.
ATGCAACGGCCAAGGGAGGAATGTATGTCCTTAAGGTCGGAGCAAAGAAGAAAGGCATAGATCTTTCAAAGGCAACAGTTGCTGTCCAGGGATTTGGAAATGCAGGTCAGTTTGCAATGACACTTGTCAAGGAACACTTTGGCTCAAAAGTTGTTGCAATATCAGATACAAAGGGAGGTATATATTCTGAGAAGGGACTTGACTTTGATGCAATTCTGAAACACAAGCAGAAAACCGGAACAGTGCAGGGTCTTGAAGGAACCAAGAATATTACGAATGAAGAACTTCTGGAACTTGGTGTTGACGTGCTTATTCCAGCAGCAATCGAGAACCAGATAACTGCAAAGAATGCAGACAAGATCAAGGCAAAAATAATTCTGGAACTTGCAAATGGTCCAACAACACCTGAGGCTGATGAGATACTCTTCAAGAGAGGAGTGCTTGACCTACCAGACTTCCTTTCAAATGCAGGAGGAGTTACAACATCATACTTCGAATGGGTCCAGAACATCGGAGGATACTACTGGACAAGAGAGGAAGTGTATGAAAAGCTCGACAAGAAAATGACTGCAGCCGCTGAGGATGTCCTTGCAACAGCTGAGAAATATAAGGTGAATCCAAGAACTGGAGCTTATGTCATATCAGTAACGAGAGTTGCAGAAGCCATGAAGGCAAGAGGATGGTACTGAACCATCCAAATTTTATTTCTATAATTTACAGTTAATTAATCTCTTTTGGATTTTGCTTTTTTTATTGACTGAATTAGAATTATATCATATTCCTGGTTTGTATCCCCTAGCTGGATGATTGCTTCTTACCCGCGTAGTTTTTTCTGAAAAGATAATAGTATAGAAATGGATCAATTATGGTTATGACCCCTCCGATCAGCGGAGGATATGCCAGATTTATCGCCAGTAAAGATCCTGCGACCGGTGGTGAACCTGCTGAAAATGCCGTTCTTGTCATTGATGTTGCCCCAGAGGTGGTAGCTCTTTCGCTGGGGTCTACAATACCCATCGCAAATGACTGCCTGACAGGGACTGCTCCCATCTGCATTCCCTGCCTCAATACATAAAGTGCTGAAGCAATTGGCAGTATGGGTGTTAATGCCAGTGCTATCAGAGCAACTGAAGAAACGATCCTTGTCCATATTATTGATTTCAATTCAGATTCTGGAGATATTATTCTGGGAAGAACAAGCATTACAAAAAGAACAAACAGGTTTGAGAGGCCGAATATTAAACCGATTTCACCTGAACTTATCCCAAATCTTAAGTGAAACCAGAGAGAAAATATTGGTGATATGAAACCGGTACCGACCCCACTTGGGATTGTGGGTACTGAAAGTTTCAATATATTTTTCCAGGACATGTTTGGAAGTAGATGTTTACTCCTGACTTTGTTGTCCTTCAGGAATAGTGTGATCAATAATCCCAAAATTCCAAGTATTCCTGCCAGGTAGAACAGATGGTATACATCTATTTTTAATGCTTCAACAAGGTAAATAAGGAATGCACCTGCGCTTGACGCCATTATCCCAAGAGCGGATGCAACAGAAAGAACTTTTGAAAAACTCTTCCTCTCGGTGAATTCTGTAATCAGGGCAGTCTGGACTGCTCCAAAGGGACCTCCGGATCCAATAGGGCCCCCTCCAGAACCTGTAAAACTACCGGCTCCACTCAACAGAATGAGCACAAAAATATCTTTTGAACTTAGAAAGAGGATTGAGGAGAGTGAGAATATCAGGAAAAGTCCTACCAGAACCAGTTTTCTGCCAAAGTGGTCTGCAAGCATTGCAAGGAAAAATGTAAGTGCTGCACTGATAATTATTGCTCCTCCGAGGATAAGACCTATCTCGAGCAGGGAATATCCAAGATAATTAAGGTAAAGGCTGAGAATAACGTTCAGAAAACCATATCCGAAACTTAGAAAAATTCTAGCTGAAATAATGTTTGCAAGATTTTGTTGCGTATTATTGGCCAACATACACTACGCTCCTTAATGCGGTATACCATATGTCCTTGAGATAGCCTTTTTCATTCCTTTTGCAACATGTTGCTTGCATGGTATTCCCAGTTATAGCTTACAGCGCTGTTCAGTATATACATTTTCTTATAAAAATATGCAAAACATAGGCAACGCGCTTTGAGAATGAGATATTTCTCTATCGAATTAATAACGAAAAAGCTCATAAGATTATCAAAAATGTAAGCTTCTTCGGTATCCACTTTAATTTCCAGTAAGTTCAAGACTTTTCTGTTTTTCCAGGATCATCGCTTTCAGAATAAAACAATGACAATCCTTGTTAAAGAATTTTGTATCTTATATAATGATACCAAATTTCTTTTATAACCATTTGCAATGGCTGTTTTAGTCGCGGGAATAGTGTAGTGGTTATCACAGGGGCTTCCCAAGCCCTTAACCCGGGTTCGAATCCCGGTTTCCGCACTTCCGCAACGGAGTCGTTTAATTGAAACTATTAGTTTAAAAAAACGAACTGTGTTGAATTGTAACAGAAATGGTAGACAACATGGCAATACATTCTTGATTTCTTAGTTATAATAAAAATTTTTTATGATTCTAGTATGCGCGGGATGAAACCTCTTGACATATTATGGTAAAAAAGGAGATGATGTGTAAATGTATGTGATATTTACCAATAGATAACAAATATATTTAATAACTTATAAGCAGTATGTTTTACCATGATGCCAATGAGAAAGATGATGTCCAGTGGGCTGCCTAACATGATAATAGTGCTTTTTCTTTTCCTGTTTATTCAATTCCTTCTTGGCATGTACATCAACCTTTTCGTTACTATTCCAGCTATTTCTTCCTTCTTCATGATGGGCTATGGACCCTATGGAGGTTTTCCCCTAGTTATGGCTCATATGTTCCTTGGTATCCTTATAGGTCTCATATCTCTAGGTATACTTTTCCTTTCTATCGGAACAGGACAGAGGAACATGCTGATCAGCGCCACAGGTCTTTTTTTGTCTGTCCTCCTTGCAGGTGTAGATGGTCTTTTCTTCCTTTTTGACGGACAGAACAATATCAACTCATACCTAATGTCCACTGGTTTCATTCTCGCCATATTCTTTTCTATTCTATTACTTGTATACACATTTCAGTCAAACTCTAACGTATCAGGAAGAAAAAATCCGAATTAGGATGAAAAAAGCTGTAAAAAAGATGTTGTTACTGAATGTTTGAATAGATTAATTTTTCATAAAGATTTAACCTTTAGAACAAAATTTTCTGCTTTTTCGAAATCCAGTCATGTTCAGAAAGAAATTCATAATAATCTAATTTAATTTCCATACAAAGAACAGGATTCATGTAATAATCCTTCGCGAATTTACAACATTAGGGAACTAAATTCTGGTTTTTAAACTACACCTTGACTGATGGTTCTTCTCAACTTAGGTACGATTATTGAATAAAATCATGATTTCAAGACAAAACTTTAAGAACTTTCTATTACATATGACATACATGTCAGGTAACAGTAAAATTGCGGTGATTACAGGGGGAAATGGTGGAATTGGAAAAAGCATAGCGAAATCTCTTTTGAGGGATAAATTTTCAGTTATTCTTGGTGATTTGAAGAATGAGGTAGTTGATACAGCCAGGGAGATCAGTCAGGAGATGAGCGGCGAAATATTAGGTATGAAAGTAGATGTGACTGATTTTTTATCCACTGTTGAATTCTTTAAGAATATCAAGGAGCAAATGCCATATGGAAAGGTGAGTGTGCTGATCAATAATGCTGGAATAACAAGAGATTCTACAATCAGAAAAATGACTTATGAACAGTGGGATCAGGTAATGAAGGTCAATCTCTATGGTGCATTTAACTGCACGAAACAGGTTGTTGAAGATATGATAGGTAATAATTTTGGGAGGATAATTAATATTTCATCCATAAGCAGGTATGGTAATAGAGGGCAGGCAAATTACGCTGCTTCAAAATCAGGATTGGTAGGACTTACCCTCACTCTTGCCAGGGAACTTGGAAAATATGGCATCACGTCCAACGCAATTAGTCCAGGAATAATAAATACGGAAATGATTGCAACCATTCCAGCCGACATCCTTAAAGATTACGAAAAGAAAATTCCAGCTGGGAGACTTGGAACACCAGAGGAAGTTGCCGAAGTAATCTCATTCCTGTGCTCAGATAAAGCTTCCTACATAAATGGAGAGATTATAAACGTAAATGGTGGATTTTTCTTCTAATCACAAAGTCTTGAAAAGGAGATATCTTGTTTCAACGACAGTATTTCCTAATTCTTCAAAATGCTCTCTATTAAGCTGTCAGTCTCATTAAATGGAAAGTAAGATTTTCCTAAATCGTCCCAGAGAATGAATCTTCTTGCCAGAAAGTCTGCCGTGCCCATCAGTGAATATGCAAGAATTAGAGGGTCTCTTTTCCTGATTTCTCCTCGAACCATTGCCTCCTCCAGATACTTTGAATAATTTTCACCCAACATCCTGTAATGCCACTTGTAAATTTCTGGCCTGTGAATCTCTGCCTCAAGAAGAATCTGGAATAAGTAGGTGTTTCCCTTAACCCAATCTATGAAGGCATGAAATCCCGCTTTTTCTATACTAATTCTTCCTTCTATCCCACTGATTGTGTCATGGATATATTTCCTCATTTCATGGTTGTACTTCTTAACGAGTTCGTCAAGAAGATCGTCTTTATCCCTGAAATAAAGATAAAACAGGCCATAAGACACACCAGCATTACGTGTTATTTCTCCAACACTTGCGTTGGAATATCCAAGTTTTGCAATGGTTTCTATGGAGCTTTCAATAATCTTATTGAATTTTTCCTGACCCTTTTTGGTTTTTGGGTAAAGATTCATGTTGTTTCCTATAATAAGCCGTTTATTAAACCTTTAATATCACCGAAGCCCCCCATGTCCATCCTGTGCCTGCTGAAACGAGGCATATAACGCTTCCAGGCTTCAAAAGTTTGTTCTGTTCTGCCAGGTTAAGAGAAAGAAAAGGGTCAACTCCCTGCATATGACCATAATTATCAAGGAATATGCTCCTATTTGGTTCTATGCCGAGCGTGTCCATGATTACGCGGTGAAATGACCTTTTAGTGTGAAGAAATGCCAGATAATCTATGTCCTTAATTTCATATCCAGATTTGGTAGTTGCATCAGTAATTACATTTACAAAGTTTCTCAGTGTTGCATCACCCATTTCTTTCCTCCATGTATTTTCCTCGCTTACAGTGAGTTTGTAGGACCACATATTCGGTTCTGACATATACGATTCTCCAAATGGTGCAAAAACTATATTGGAAAATGACCCATCTGTAAGAAATGCACTCTCAAGAATTTCATATGCCCCTTTCTCCTCGGATATCAGTACCGCCCCTGAACCATCTGAGAAATCATACATGAACGAACTTGCTTTGTTTCCGTAATTCACTATATGACTCTGTTTAGTGGCAATGCTGATAAGTGCGTCCCTGTTGTTTTCCACCTGGACCTTAGACTTCATCATATCTATTGCAACGAGACTACCAACACACTGAGACGATAAATCGAATGATAAAGAGTCAGTTAACCCAAGCCTGGCGGCGAGTGATGGGGCCATAGTCCATATATAATTATCCTTGAAATCTGACCCTGCGAAAACTAAGTATTTCAGTCTCTTGAGCGATTCTTCCTTTGTGCCAAATAATTTCTCAATAGATTTCATGCTTAGATCTGATAAAGACAGATTATTTTCAACAGGCTTTGATATTATTCCAAGTTTTTCCCTGACGACTTCTTCAGGAATTCCGGTTTCTTTGCCAATTTCTATCGCTGTCATCACAGTATCAGGCACATAAACTGCAAACTTCTTAATGTATACTTTTTTCATATAATTTCACCAGTTCTTCTCTAGAAACCTTACCCACTCCTGTTCTCGGAATGCTTTCGACAAAAATTATCTTTTTAGGGATCTTGTATCCAGATAATTTAATTCTTAAATCATTTCTTATGGTGTTTTCCGTTTTGTTTTCACTTGTCCTGACGAATGCCACAACAATTTCTCCCCAGTAGTTATCTGGTCTGCCAATAACGGAACAATCAACCACGTATGGTAATGACAATAATGCATCTTCTACCTCAGTTGCATAAACGTTTTCTCCCCCAGTTTTTATCACATTCTTTTTTCTCTGCACAAAGAAATAGTATCCATACTCATTTTTCCTAAATATATCCCCTGTTCTGAAAAATCCATCTTTCTCAACTGGATCACTGTCACTCCCGAACATGTATCTGGAAAAAAGGTGATTACCACGGATCAAAAGTTCACCATCTTCTGCCAGTTTCACATCTACAAATATACACGGAGTACCAACAGAGTCGGGGAATTTTTTCTGGTTTTCCGGAGATATATAAAAATTGTTTGGGCCAGCTTCTGTCAACCCATACCCCTGGAAGACTTTTATATTCTTTTCCAAGAGTTTTTCAAACGTTTCATTCCTGAGTTTACCTCCACCAGAAATCATTCTGACCTCCGAAAGGTCCTTCTTATAAAACTCGCTGCATCCCACCAATTTTTCATACATCGTCGGTACACCCATGAATATGGTAATTCTTTCCTGGTCGATCAGCTTTATAATTTCGGTTGGATCAAAATTATTTTCTGAAAATATTACATTTCCACCAGCAACTAATGTTGGGATCAGCAAAATATTCCAGCCACCAGTGTGATAGAGAGGCATACATACAAGTGTTCTATCACCAGAGCTGATTCCCCACGTAAGAACAGTGTTGAATGCGTTCCACATAATAGCATCCTCAGAAATCTCTGCTCCCTTTGGTGTTCCGGTTGAACCACCAGTTAGAAGAGTTAATACTGTTCTCTTCGTATTGTATTCCTGATGGGAGTTCAGCTTTTGATCACTGACATTCATATTTCTTAAACTTTCGAAAGAAATTCCATCCCTTTTGAAATCGCTTACTATCAACTTTGGCTTTGCGTTGTTGATTACGTGATCGTATAGGGACTGTTCTATTTCTGGATTAACCGGAAATAAAATTGCGCCACTTTTAAGAACCGCAAAAAATAGAATTACATTGTCTAAGGGACTTTTAACTATGGATAATATTACGTCTCCCTCTCCTATACCTGATACACAAAGAACGCGCGAAAGGTGATCACTCTGTTCATCTATTTCCCTGTAATTAAGTACTCTTGTACCGTACTTTACAAATCCAGTGTTCCCTGTATCATACCATTTTTTCAATACATCATCTAACGTTCAAATCACCAATGGTGTTACAACCTTACTGAATGTTTTATCCAGTACACTTCTGCAGAATTTATCTATTTCCTCATTATAATCATTATATCTTTCCATGTTTACCAGGTGGCCTGAATCCCGGAATTTTATGAACTTACTGTTGGAAAGTTTAGAGTGAAGCATTTCAGAGTTTTCAACTGGAACTATATTATCATCTATACCAGAGATTACCAGTGTAGGACATGAGATACGATTGAGTTTGTCCAAAAAGTCAAAATTCCTTAATGCCATTAACTGCTGTATCTGCATTATCTTACCTGAATCCATGCTCCTCCTTTCCAAAATAATATCAACTAATTTTCTATTTTTCACTACAGTTTTTTCTGAAAAGGCAGGCTTCATTCTTTCTAACATATCCTGACCATCTGGAGGCTTTGAAAGAATTTCAAGAACTTTTGTTGAGGGTAACTTTGATTTTATTCCATAATTAGTTGATGAAAGGATGAGACCTTCAATCATCTCTGGATGATCTAAGGCAAATTGCTGGGCAATCATACCTCCCATTGACACACCAAGCAGGAAGAATTTTTCCAATTTTAATGACTTTACGAGAGATAAAAGATCACTTTGAAAATCATCCATCGTGTAATTATTCACTGGCTTTGATGAGTTGCCCACTCCTCTGTTGTCATAAAAAATAAGTTTGTATTTCATTGAAAGAGACCTCTGGAATTCCCACATCCACATAGAGTAGCCAAGCCCCTCTATAAAAACTAAAGGTGTTCCCCTGCCTTCTATGGTATAAAATATCTGTATATCCCCATTCTTGAGGATCATGGGGACACCGTTTCAAGTGGTTTTCTTGATGCTCTTGGTCCGGCCAGTAATACAAATGCTGCAATTATTTCTAGAATTCCAAGGAGGATGAAGAAGTTTGCACCCGTTTTCACAATGCTTGTGGTAGTTAAAACAACCATTGCTGTGAATGCAAATGGCACCACGGCTCCCCCGAGATGCCCGATTCCATCTGAGAGGGCAAATCCAGTAGCCCTGGCTCTTGTTGGATAGATTTCAGCAGTGTACGTATAGGCTGGTACTGCAAACGCTGTTGCGAAAGATCCCATGAAAGCCCCTGTGGTCAGGAGAATGGCTGAATGGTCATATAGGGCCAGTGCAAATAGAAATACTGCTACTATAGCCGGGATTAGTGCAGACACAATCAAGTATTTTCTTTCCCACTTATCTGCAATAAATGTCATGGAAACTGCACCGACTATATAACCAGTTGAGCCAAGACCAATATACCATACGGCACTTGTGAATAGAAATCCTGATGTGACAAATATGAGTGGTGCAAAACCAAGTATACCATAAGCCAGGAAATAATCCAGGAACCAGAATGATGCCACTATGGCCAATCTTGGACCATACTTCCTTGTGAATATTTCTCTGGTTGGGAAGTGCTCCCCAGGAATCTCTCTCTCATATGGAGGGATTTCTGGGAGTGTACTGGTCTTTGCCTTTACAAAAGTTTCCATATCGCTAATTATCTTCTCAGCCTCGTCTGACTTACCTTTAAGTACAAGCCATCTTGGAGATTCTGGCATACTGAATCTCAGAAACACGATTGCCACAGCGATGACTGCGGGTATGGCAAACAGGTATCTCCAACCATCGGCATTTATTGGTATAACAACAAGTGCGATAAATGGGGCGAGAGCAAATCCTAGAGCTCCTGAGAAATATGCCCACTGTGTCATTTTTCCCCTCATGTGTGAAGGGGTTATTTCGGACATATATGTGTTGATAATAGATATCTCAGCACCTATTCCCATTCCAGCTATGAACCTCCCGATTATCAATTCTGGAGCATTGAATGATAGCGCCGATATCAATGTACCTATGGCAACCAGAATCGCATTGGTTACAAGACCTAGTCTTCTTCCAACATAGTCGCTTACTGTAGATACTATGTATGTTCCAACTATATATCCAAAAAGGGTTGCAGATGCAGAATCACTCAAGAGGATTTCCGTTAGTTTCAACTGAGACACCATAGGCGATACAAATGCGTAACTCAGAGCAAGAATATCATAGAAGGCAAAGAAATAACCGATTCCAAGAATCACCAGCCAGAACCTTGGATATGGCCTTATGGGCAACCGGTCGAGCCTTGCCTGAATATTTGCAAGTTTTTCACCACTGTCATTAACACTACTTGACATAAAAGTCATATGTCATATGAATTACTTAAGTTTTTAGATTTACATTTCGCCATTTATATACATCTAAACAGAAGGGGATGCATCCTGTCTATGAAGAATGCTAAATTTACCCTCTAATTTTATTTTCAGGACAAAATAACAAGTTTTTGGATAAAATGAGAAGGAAAGAATTAAAATTTCACTCCAGTACTCTCTTTACGAGACCCCATGCATTTCCAAATGGATCGATGATCTGGCAGATGCTAACTCCATCCACGCCAATTATGGGACCTCTGAATATCTTGCAACCATGTTCAACGAAGTATTCGACTGCGTCTTTCATATCATCTACATTCCAGTAGGCAACCTGACCGGCAATTCCTGTTCTGCACTTTTGATCAGAAGGATGCAACCCGATTCTGCAGAATCCAAGGTTAAATGAATAATAATTTTCACTTGAAAAGACAGGTTTTTTCCCGGTCAGATCCCTGATCCAGTCTTTTGCTCCTCCAAGGTTGTCAACGAAAAAAAGGACTTCGTCAATTCCTTTCAATATGTTTGTCATTTATAACCTACCCTCATGACACATAATTAAGTGAAGATATACTATTCTATGATCACTATTTATTATGAGACAATTGTGAGGATGAAATTATTTAAAAACCACTTAATTGAGAGGTGTTGAATAGGACATATTTGGAAATTGATTCAGATACTTTATGTGTAAAAATTTAGTTGATTTATCCTTATATATGGAAAAAACATATATACATATGGAAATGAGGAAACTCACTAGAGAAGAGGAAAGAGTAATAGTTCATAAGGGAACTGAATATCCATTTACAGGCAAATATGATGATTTCTTTCAGAAAGGGACATATGTATGCAAAAGATGCGGACAGCCACTCTATTCGTCAGAAGCTAAATTCGATGCAGGATGTGGATGGCCTGCTTTTGATAAGGAATTCCCTGGTTCAGTGAAAAGACTGGCTGATCCAGACGGAATGAGAACAGAAATAGAATGTGCAAAGTGCGGTGCACATCTTGGTCACGTATTTACAGGAGAGAGATTTACCAAAGAGAATACCAGACACTGTGTCAATTCGATTTCCATAGAATTTATAAAAGAAGGTGAAAAAAATGAGTGAAGAAATTGCAATACTTGGAGCGGGATGCTTCTGGTGCACAGAAGCTGCGTTCCAGCAGATAAAAGGAGTCAGGGAAGTTGTATCAGGATATGCAGGTGGTCATGTTGATAAACCGACATATCAGCAGGTATGCAGGGGAAATACCGGGCACGCAGAAGTTGGCAAGATCGTTTTTGATCCGGATGAGGTATCATACTCCGAAATTCTTGAGATATTTTTCTCAATTCACGATCCGACTTCACTTAACAGGCAGGGAGCAGATACTGGAGAGCAATACAGATCGGTAATCTTCTATATGTCACCTGAGCAGGAAAAGATCGCTAGAGAATTGATCCGAAGGATGGATGAGGAACATGTTTACAGCAAACCTATAGTGACTGCTGTGGAACCCTTTACCAATTTCTTTGAAGCCGAGGATTATCATAAGAATTACTATAGAAATAATTCAAGAGAGCCATACTGCCAACTTGTTATTTCACCAAAACTGAAAAAGCTTCAGAAGAATCACTCTGAAAGTTTGAAGTTATGATTCTCTACGTATAAATTTATAACTGTTAATTGAAAATGGAAATATAGTTTAAAGCTATATGGGATAGATGGCAGGTAGAATAAAAGTTATAAATGACCCCGGCGAGCTTGTTTCCATATTTCATGCCTCAGATTCAGATGTTAAGAGGAAGTTGCTTATTGACCTCTCCACAAGCTGGATAACGATGCCTACCATAGCTGAAAAATATGGGCAGGAAGGCAAGAGAGCTTTACTTTACCTTGACAAAATAAAAATGCTGGAAAGCCAGTGGATAACAACTGGCAATGGACCTGAGAAGGCATATCACACATTTTACAATAACGTTCAGATAAATCTCATGGGAACTATGACTGAGCTGGCAGATATAATATTTGCTACGAACCTCAGTGATGAAAAACTGGAAGAATATGAAAATGAATTGATCGAAATGATGAATGAAACAGAAGGTGTTTTTCTGGGAGAAGCCTCAGAGAAGCTCGGAATTTCACAGACATTTCTCCGTGGAATAGTCAAGAGATCCAGTATACTCCAGATTAAAGGATTTAAGATTGAAAAAGTGATTCCAGACTGATGGCAGAAATTGTCATATACAGATACGGTCACAGACCTGCAAGGGATAAGAGGATAACAACGCACGTTGCACTTACTGCAAGAGCCATGGGTGCAAGCTCCATTATTATAGATACAGGAGATAGAGGCATTGAAGAAAATATAATTTCTGTAAACAGGAACTTTGGCGGGAATTTCGTGGTTCGATCCGGAGTCAGTATTGATAAGTTCTTCAACACGCTTCGCAGTAAGGATCTTCTAGTTCATCTTACCATGTATGGCAAACCAATTACAGAGAAGATTGATGAAATAAGAACTGCAAGTAAGGATAAGGAAAGAATTATTGTTTTTGTTGGAGCTGAAAAGGTTCCAGGAATAGCTTACTCAAAAAGTGATTTCAACATTTCAGTTACCAGTCAGCCCATAAGCGAGGTGTCAGCACTTGCAATATTTCTTGATAGGTACCTTGATGGAAATGAACTGAAAAACGAGATGAGGGGCAGGCTTGATATCAACCCGAATGAACGTGGAAAAACCATAGAATACTTTCCGGATGGCAGAGACTGCATGGAGATACTCCTTAACAGGGGTGCAGACGATAGGCTGATAGAACACTGTGTCTCAGTGAACCAGGTGGCCATGATCATCTGTGATAAAGTTGACTGTGACAGAAGAATTGTAAACGCAGCTTCTCTACTACACGATGTTGGAAGAACTGTAACAAATGATATAAGACATGCATTAGAAGGGTATAGAATCTGTGAAGAAGAACATGTTTCCATAAAAATTTCCAATGCAGTATTGAAGCATACAGGAGCAGGTATAACAAAGGAAGAGGCAAACAGCCTTGGATTGCCGGATATGGATTACATGCCTGAAACCATTGAAGAAAAGATTGTTGCATGTGCAGATAACCTGATCATCGGAAACAGGAGAATAGATATTAATGAACAGGTTGAACGATATAAGAATAAGGGTCTTGATAAAGCTGCGATCAGGATAATGGAACTCTATGAGTATGTAAGTTCTGAAGCAAAAATGGACATAAATGAGATTGAAATCTGAGGAACCATTCGAAAAAGTTAATTGGTTGATGTTAATTAGGCATAATAAGTAAGCCGCTGTAGCTCAGCTGGTAGAGCACACGCCTGTTAAGCGTGCGGTCGTCGGTTCGAACCCGACCGGCGGCGCTGGTGAATATTTATTAATTCTTAGTTATTGCAGTATTATGCAAGCTAAGGCGAAGATGGAGTTCGCGTTTTCAACTGTATTCACTTTACTGCTCAGTTTTATGTTAATATTTATCACAATGCCAAGCAACATATTTGAAAGGATTGTGTTTCTTTCGAGCTGGTCTACCATATTAATTTTCACCCTTGGGATTTACATAATGAAATACGGAAACATAAGGAGGAAACCCCTGAAGTAAAGATGATGAGCTAAAAAACCTATTACACTATTGGAAAAGTTTAAGTGAAATTTTAACATTGGCTTTCTTAAGGGGTTGTAGCTTAGCTAGGTAGAGCGCCTGGCTCATAACCAGGTGGTCATTGGTTCGAATCCGATCAGCCCCATTTTAATGATAATTTGCACACGCGCCACTTTATTGACTTGTGGATCGATTTATTTCTTGTAAACCTTAATTTCCTGACCATTCTTTATTTCTATATCAAATAGGTTCCCTCTAAATGGAAAATCAAGGAGTTTTACCTCTCTCCATTCTTTAGGTAAATGCGGTTCCATGTTTTTCGATAGATCAATACTATCTGGGAAGCGAGAGAAACCCATTATTCCCTCCAAAACCGATTGGAGAAAAAGACTTGAAGACCATCCTTGGAAAAACTGCCCTTCACTGTGTAGAAACTCAGCATTATATGTTTCGTTGATTCTCCCTGGATCGGGACTGGAAAAGGCAAGCCTGGTAAATGTCTCGATCATATGAAATCCTTCCTGGTACATTGAATTATTATAAAGAGCCAGAGTCATCCATCCTGACATTAATGGCCATATTGTACCCGTGTGATAACCACCATCATACATTCTGTCTCTGTTGGATACTGACCTGACACCCCAATCTGTTACCATATCTGGTTTATTTAACCATACCAGACTTTCTGAAAATGGTGACCCTTTAAAATATATTGCCGGAACTATCTGCATCGCCCCTTTTATTTCTCTTTTTTCACCTCTTTGTACTGAATCAAACACGCTAATATGCTCGTCATTCTTTTGGTAAAATATAGATTTGTATGTGTTTAGGAGACGTTCAAATTCTTCCTGACCCGAACCTTTATCTGAATTGAACAACCTCAAGGCTTCCAACCACCATGCATTTATATCCACACAGATACCATCCCTTTTCTCTGCCCATGATTCAGGCCAACCTATAAGGCCTTCAGTGAATCTATTTTCCAGAAAACCATCGTTATCCCTGTCACACGACCTGCAGAACTCCATGACTGTTCCTATACGATCTTTATCTATTTTCCTTCCAGTCCATGCAGATAACATATACTGGCAAATCACCCACAACGGGGAACTGTCAATTGACATGAACTGAGTTGAAAGTGAAGTTTCCTGATGAGTATAATTGTTATCATCCATATGGCCCCCATTTGAGAGCGAAATTTCATGAGGGATCCGACCATTTCTGGAGAATGAATAGAGCATATCCAGGTGATTTTCTGCTAATTCCCCCATACCACATTCGATAGCTGCCATAGACATCCATTCTCCGTCCCTCCCAAAAAACCAAGAAAATTCTGGCATTCCTGCATAAAATCCATTTCCTATAGGTGTAGGTGTGAATAATTCAACAAGATCATGTTTAGCCCATTTAAATAGCTTATTTATTCTGAAAGATGGAGTGATAAGGTTAGATATTCCATTTATCCATTCATTCGATATCAAGGAATTTTCTAGATCGCTTGGATCTGGAATTGACTTATCGCATGAGACATAGATTCCTATTTTGGATGCTGATTCTGACTTTACAGATATTGTATTCCTGTTCGCTTGGATGTCTATTTTTCCGTCACTAGCATAATATATGCTAGTAGAAGCAGTGCCAGTCATGATCTCCAAGCAATTTTCCTTAACATCCACAACGTATTCATCCTCGCTCTTAATCTGAGGCCATGCAACTTCATGCAGTACCTGCAAGTCAATCTCAAAAGAACAAAAATTTTCAGATCTGAGTTCAATCTCGAATATAGATTTTTTACTTGGGATAAAATCAATCCTTTCGAAATCTTTGTACTGCCTGTAAACATAACCGAAACCGCGTACATATTTTACAAATGTATCTTTCTCACTCCTTCCATTTACCTTAATGTCCAGGCTTGAAAGGTGCTGCTTATCAAAACTCCATAGGCCGATCCTTCTCCTATTCGACTTTCCGGATTCAATTGAGCCATTTTGATATGATATGAAGTGTGTGATCCCATTTTTCAGGACTGAATTGTAGTAACCATCACTCCCAGAAGTTTTTCTTTCAACAACCCAGTGATTCATATCAATCTCGTTGTCAATCGTTTGAAGTTTTCTGCATTCAAATAAAATTTTAGTGGTATCTATCATTATATCTCCCTTGTTCCCAATATCTTTAATATGAAATAAACCTTTGAGTGCTTTCCATTTATCCTATGTGACGGGCTGATTTAGGCCCAACATATAACCTATTCATTGGATTGAATCCAAGCAATTTGCTTTAATTTTACCATAGATGACTTACCTGAACCCAATACCTGAAGTTTTAATGTCATGTCTTTTTTTGTATTGCTTGAAATGTAAGGAGAATGCTTTTTAAACTGACACGCCATATGAGTGATATGAAGTCAGATATTGCCTTCATCCACCCTCCAAGCATTTATGACTTCAGGAAGAGGGATTTAAAGGCTGGGCCGATTAGCGATGTTGTACCGTCTACACCAGTTTTCGAAATGTATCCAATGGGATTTCTCAGCATGCTTTCTTACCTTGTTCCCAAGGGGTATAATGCAAGAATAAGCAACGTTGCCTCCATGATGGTGATGTCCGAGAAGTTTGATCCGGTGAAATATCTTAAGTCTCTGGACACAGAAATCTACGGAATTGATCTTCACTGGTTGCCTCATGTTCACGGGGCAATTAGTATTGCAAGAATTATAAAGAAATTCAATCCAGAGGCAAATATACTGCTTGGAGGATTTTCTGCAAGTTATTTTTCAGACGACATCATGAAGACGTATCCTGAAATAGATTACATACTGAAAGGGGACTTTCAGGAATACAGTACAATGAAGCTTATCGATGCGAAGGAGAAGAATGTAAATCTTGACACCGTACCAAACCTGGTTTACAGGGATGAAACAGGGCAGGTGAAACATAATCCTAATTCAAAGGAGAATACAGTTGACAATGTTTTCCTGAATTACAGGGTGTTGATGAGGAACGCAATTAAATATCACGATGTAAAGGGACATCTACCATATGCCGACTGGATAAATAACCCGGAATCTGTGACAATAATTGAACACGGATGCCAGTTCAACTGTGCCTTCTGTGGTGGGTCAAATTTCGCGTACAGGAATAATTTCTTCCCTGTATCCCCTGTTTACAGGAACCCGGTTACGATTGCCAGGGAGATAGAACTTGCAAGGGAGATACTGGGTGCGCCCATATTCGTGGCAGGGGACATAAATCTTGCAGGTGAAAAATTTTATGAGACCCTCTTCAGGGAGATTAGAGACCTCAAGACAGATATCCCAATACTTACGGAATATTTCAGGCCACCTCAAAAGGATTATCTAAATCTTCTTGCAAGATCATTTGGTGAATTCTCGGCGGAGATATCACCTGAAAGTTCAAGTGAAAGTATTCGCAGGATAAATGGAAGGGAATATACAAATGAAGCACTGGAAAAAAGTATTGCAGATGCAAAGGAGGCGGGATGCAAGAAATTTGATGTGTATTTCACCCTCGGGATAAGTGGTCAGGGAGAGAAGGAGCTTGATGAAGACATAGATTATGCAACAAAACTGATGGATCACGAGAAAGGGAGTGAAATGAAGGTTTATTCCTTCATATCACCACTTACACCTTTTATCGATCCGGGATCATTGATATATGAAAAACCTGAAAAGTACGGTTTCCATATAACGGCCAGAACAATAGAAGAGTATTACAACCTCCTTGAAAAGGGAAAATCATGGGTAGATTTCCTGAACTATTACAATGAATGGATGAGCGCGAAAGATATTGAAAGACTGACATATATATCAGAAATCAAGATGATAAGGGCAAGAAAGGATGTAGGACTTATAGATTCAGAATCCGCAGATAGAATTGTTGAAAATATTAATATGTACATTGAAGGAAAGGATTACCAGAAAGATTACAGAAAGAACAGTCACCTTTCATACCTTAACAAGGATATAGAATGGTCTAAGAAACATAATATTACAAGAAGTTCTCTTATGGTATACTGGTACAAGGAACTCATAGATCTTGAGAGAGATCTGGGAAGATTGTGATCTGTAAGAGATATATCAAAAATTTATAAGGATAATAGTGTTGTTTTGGGTATATGTGAAATATAATATTCAGTTGATTGAATGATTTTCTTTTATTTAGGTTATGCCATGTTTCGAAGAAGGCTTTATTTTATTGCATTATATTAAGAATACTATTTTTCACCTTATATGTTATGTTACCTCTTTATTTCTTTAGAGAAAATATGATAATTGGAGTTAATTAAAATTCCAGAAATTAAAAAAGGTGAAAAAAAATGACAGGAACGTTTGTACCGTTTGTTGATCCACTGGCAATCATGTTGATTGGTTTGGCCATGGGTACAGGAATAGGAGCCTTCTACTTTTATTATGCAGCAAGAGGGCAGAAAGATCAGATAGAAAGCCTTGTGTATCCAGCTGTGGGAATAGGATTGTTTGATTTCATGAGTGGTTTTTACATGTCTTTTGCATGGCCCATGAAAACTTTTGGAACGCCATATAACATGTTATTTGGTGATCCATTGCTAATGTTTGGCCTGTTACTGATCATTGGTGCAGTAATGGTTCATAAGAACGTGAAACTTGGAATCATGCCATTGCTGAGCGTCCTGCTTGGTATCTATGTTTTGGATGGGGCATACAGCATTTCTGCCCTTAAACTCGAAACAGGGCAGGATTACATCACATCAATGGGTCTTTACATCTTTGATGCAATTGGTGCAATACTTGTTCCAATAGCCTACTTCAAGCCAGAAGAGGGAAAAAGTGGAGCTGTGAAATACATGTACTATGTTGAGTGGATAATACTCGGAATAGGTACGATATTTGCACTGATAATCGGATACCTGGCACTCTATGGACATCTGCAGAGCCCGCCATAAAATAATTTTTAACATTTGCACAATTTACAATTTTTAAATATATTTCCTGACATATTGCCAGGAAATCAGTTTTCTCTGAGTATAATTTTCAAATAAAAATGTAGTAAATTTAGCATTTTGTTTTTTTTTTGAATGTTTCTATAATTCTAAGAGTAAGTGTGTTTGGAATATTGAATCATTTAATACCGTACTTTCACTTTAAGTATGTGCAGTATATACTTTAGAAATTTGATCATATGGAACCTATTATTGAAGTGAATAATCTTGGCAGAAAATACGGAGATGAATTTGCTATCAGGAACCTTTCCTTCCAGATAACGAAGGGCGAGATTTTTGGACTTATCGGTCCGAATGGTGCCGGAAAGACGACAACCATCAGGATACTGTGCTGCCTCATCAGTCCAACAGAGGGTGATGCAAGGATAGGAGGATTGAATTTAAATGACCGGATTAATTCAAATAAAATAAGGAAAATGATTGGGTATGTGCCGGACAATGTTGGGTTATATGAAAGGATGAGCGCATATGAAAATTTGCTCTTCTATGGAAAGTTATATGATTATCCGAAAAGTGAACTTCCGGGAAATATAGAGAAATATCTGAGAATAGTTGATCTCTGGGATGAAAGGAATAAGCCGGTTGGATCCTATTCCAAGGGTATGAAGCAGAAGGTAGCACTGGCAAGGGCACTTGTTCATGAGCCAGAATTGCTTATTCTTGATGAGCCAACTGCAAACCTCGATCCGGAAAGTGCCAGGAATATAAGGGATCTTATCCTGAATCTCAAGAAAGAGGGACGTACCATACTCTTCAATACGCATAATCTTGATGAGGCCCAGCGTGTTTGTGACAGGATTGGGGTTTTGAAAACAACATTGAGGGCAGTGGATACTCCTGAAAACCTGAGAGAAAAATATGGTAATGAAAAACTTATCCTGGTAAAGCTTGAATCTGTTACTGATAAGATAGTTGAAACACTGAACCGTTCAGGCTATGCTGTGTTGAATCACGATGCAGGCAGTCTGACCATTGAAAGCAGCCATCTGGAGGATGCAAGCCAGAATATAATTGAACTTGTCATGAAGGAAGGAGGAAAGATCAGAAGTATAAATGAACAGAATTCCAGTCTTGAGGATGTATACATAAGGCTTGTTGAAGGTGAGAAAAAATGAATTTTGGAAAGGCCTGGCTTGTGGCAAGGAAAGACCTCCTCATCATGAAGAAGAGAAAATCCATTCTTGCCCTGATGTTTGTACTTCCAGTATTGCTTGGCACAGGACTGCCTGTTATAATTGATAATCTCATAATGAGAAAATCTCCGTCCATTACAGAAGTTGCCCAGCTTCTGGGTTCTTTTGCCTATTTCTTTATCCTGCTATCTGCACTGATTCCCTTGTACATATCATCATACAGCATAGTTGGCGAGAAATCTGAGAAAAGCATTGAGCCTTTGCTTGCTGCCCCTATAAGCGACAGCGAGATACTCCTGGGCAAATATATTGGTGTGTTGCTTCCAGCCATGGTGGCAACATACATTGGTGGATTGATATTCATGTCACTCACTGATATACTGACCCATAACTACATCCATTACTACTATTACCCAAACTGGACATTCGGTGCTGTAATGCTTGCAGGTGTTCCGCTTGGATCTCTTTATGGCGTTGCACTGGGTGTACTGGTATCTTCAAAGACCAACAATGTCCAGAGCTCCTATCAGCTGGGTGGAATTACGCTCATCCCATTTATAATCCTTTATGTCATGGGAGAAATTGGGCTGGTGCAGCTTGACGATGTAAACAATATCTTATACATTGCCTTGGGTTTGCTTGTTGCTGTGATCATAGTTTATGTATTGAACAGCAGGACTTTCAATAGAGAAACCATAATCCTGAACTGGAAATGATTTTAAAAAACCAATTTCATCATTGAAGAAGCAGGATTAGATGAACTAACACTTTAATCACAGAGGCAATAGATATGCGCTAAGTTATTTAGAAACGAAGAAATATTTTCTATCTATGGTCATTTTAATAAAAATATCCATGCCTGTTACCTTTATAGTGGAACAAACTTCATTGCTCATGCATAACTTTAGTTTTGCAGGTATCAGTTTTTCACATCTTTTACATTACATTCTTTGTTTAACCTTCTTAGATTTTCATAGAATGATTCCCTTATGACTTTCCAGTCAAAGTTCTTCTTTACCTGTTCAAATACCCTTGCCTTATCAAATTTTGCAGAATTGGGGTTGTCGATAATTTTTTTCAGTGAATCGTAAAAAGCTTCCTCTTTAGTGGGAAGATACTCAATACACCTTTCATTAATACTCTTGAAAGTTTCGGTAAAAAGTGAAGTTGTCAAAACGTATAGACCCGAGGAAAGTGCTTCAAGTACGACAAGGCCAAAGTTATCGTTTGTGCTTGGATACAGAAATATATCCATGGACCTGTAAAGTGCGGGGAGTGCTTCCCATGTTGGCACGCCTTCGTAGATCACATTAGGACTCGCTATAACGTCATCAAGGTATGACCCTGTTCCCGCAACATGAAATTCCACTCTATGATCATCAGAAAATTTAGTTGCCACATGGAGAAAAATTTCGATGCCCTTACCTTTTTCAAGGGAGGCAATGAAGAAAACCTTCAACTTTCCTGCCTCTTTTCTTTCATCCTTTGAGACTTCTGGAAAAAATATTCCTGTGTCAATCCCGTTCGGTAAGGAAAAGCTCAGGTTATTTCTCTTCTGGTCTATAAAACTGCTGAACCAGCTCTCACTTCGTGGGAAATACTGAAAAGCATCTATTCTTTTGAAATAGAAATGATTCAGGAAGGAGAATTTAATCCTTGAAACAATATCAATTTTTCTTGAAACGACTCCATCATCATTAACCTTTGGATAAATTCCAAAGCCGCAGTGTTCTGAACCAACTACAGCACATTTTTTTCCACGAAATAATGGGGCATAATAATTGAAAATTAGAAATGCTATATCAGTATTTTCAACTACTTTTTTCAATCCTGCGTTTTTCTCCAAGGCGTTTGACAGGTCTATCCTGAAGGTTTTGTGGATATATTTAAAAAAGAATTCCTTGGGGGTGTTTCCTTCAATTCTTCTTATGTGCATTGTCTCCCTTTCACAGTTCATGGTTCTTTCCTTCACGTCGGCTTCACTTAATCTTGCCTTTAACAATATATCTGTTTCAATTATGGATACCTGAAAATCCTCAGGTATTTCTTTCACTAGGTTGAATAAGACAACTTCGGTTCCTCTACCTGTTCTCAGATTACTTTTCGTTACGAAAGTAAGTTTCATTCTTGTTTTGCCTCGGAAGTTTATGATTTATTTATAATTAATGGTTAGCATATAATGAAAATAATATCAGCTAAAATCTTACCTATAAATGAATTTTTCCCAGCTTTTTAAAGAAATGGATAATTTCGAATTATTTTCAAAGAAAATTAATTCATTTTGTCCTTAATTTCTATTATCTTTTCTTCCACGCTTGGAATCCTGATGAAAAGTTTTGCATATATTTTTCCAGTTATATACAGAAATAGTGAGGAGACTGTTTTTTTGAGTGAATCCACCTTATTGAATTTCTTGAAAGCTGAGTAAGTTTGATTTTGAACAAATATTATATCAGCAGATTTCTCTATCCATCTCTTCAGATATTCATAGTATCCTTTGGAATATCTCCACTCACTTATAGTACCGGTAAATTCGTTGACTTTTATAGTTTCTGCATAATCATCTGGAATATGGACCCTGTTTAATATACCCAGATTATTTGCAAGATCCCATATATAAATGTCTTCGTAACAATTTATGGGAGGATAAAGTCCCAATTTCGAGAAAATTTCCTTTGATGCTCCTGTGATGTTGACCCCTACAGTGTTAGATTTGAAGTGATTGAGACTGTTCTTATTCGTAACATCAAGACATTGATCGATTATTGCCTGCAGTTTCATGTACTCTATGTCAGCGTCCAGCATTATTATGTGGTCTCCTGAAGAGTTCTTTATGGCTATACTCCTGCCTTCTCCCCTGTTGCATTTATCCTGAATGAATTTGACATGACTATTTTTCAAATTCTTGAAATATTCATCGGTACCATCTTTTGAGTTGTTGTCAACCACAACTATTTCATATTCGATGGATAGATCATCAAAAGAGTTGAAAAAATTATCAAGAGTCTTTGAGGTGTTGTAAGTGGTAACGCAGAATGATATCATTCCAGCATGAATGTGAAAATCACTTATTAATTTGCCTCCATGGCAGTATTTAATTGGAGCCATGGTCGCTCAGAACAGGCTAAATCCTAGTTTTTTTATATATCAGATCATCAAATTAATCAAGCGAAATTGAACAAAATTAAATAGCAATTAAATCGCAAATGATAATTCATAAAGGTTAGAAATTAAGTTAAAGCCTGAATTATCTGTTTGTATAATAGCATAAATAAAAATGTTTATATAATACTAATTCTTAGCTAGATTAGGTAAATTAAAATGAAAGAGATAAGACCTAAGGAAGATAAGGCCGTATCACCTATCATTGCAACTATTTTATTGATAGCAATAACGGTGGTACTGGCTGCAACCCTTGTTACCATATTGGGAGGGTTTACGCACGGTGTGAGCAATACTGTGGAAACTGCTGGTGTAACGTCAAATGTAGTGGGACCAACTTCGGTAGGGGGGAGTTCATTCGTAATATATATTAATGTTTCCAGTTCATCCTCTTCTATAAGTTCATCTGCAATTACATTATCGGTGACTGGCGCTACATCCCCAGGAGCAACTTTAGCAGCTGCAGATACTAATGGTCCAGCAACATTTACAGGAGGCTCAGATTATGTTGTTACTGTTACATCCGGTTCGTCAGCGAGCAGTATCTCATTCGAGCTTATATATAAAGGAAACGTAATTTATAACTCGGCAGCATAAACATATTAAATTACCAACTTTTTAATTTTTAATCGTATTATCTTTTTTATGGAAGAAAAAACGAACGAATTGTATATGCTTATTTTTTCGGTTAAAGAATTTCGTCATAACGAACTAAAAGATATTATAAGTATGGAAAAAGAAAGAATTGTCAATGAGTCTAAATTGATACACCTGAATCTTTATGAGTCACTGAGGGGAGATTGCGACATCATTGGATGGGCTTCTGCAGATGATCCTTCCAGTATCTTATCACTTTTGAAGAACCTGAAAAAGCTTATTACGGGAAAAGGAGAAATTGTTCACTCTTTCCATTCCATATATCAGAGATCACCCTATCTGAAAAATTCACTGAAAATAGAGGAACAGATCACCAATAGCAGGAAAAAATACATTATTGCATATCCGATGTCGAAATCAAATGACTGGTATGTATTGCCCTATGAAGAAAGGAAGAGAATAATGGATGAACATATAAGAACAGCTATGACTGATCCTAATAACAAGGATATCCTGTCATATACAACATACTCATTTGGGATAGGAGATCAGGAGTTCGTCGTAATTTACGAAACAGACAGCTTATACTCCTGGATGAAGGTAACAGAAAAATTAAGGGAAGTGGAGGCAAGGAAGTGGATCATAAAGGAAACACCAATTTTGACTGGAATCAGGATCTAGAAAATTTCAATATATACCTCCTGAGATATTCAGAGATTGGTTTGAAGGGAAAGAAGACCAGAAATCAGATGGAGATAAGATTAATTAACAATCTCTCCAGATCCATAATAAGTAAAGGTAAAACTGGAACATTTGTAAGGGAGAGAGGTAGAATATTTGTAATTTCTACCGAGGAGATTTCTAAAGAAATCTCTCAGGTGATGGGTGTAAAATCATTCTCTTCTGTAAAAGTTATTAAATTCAAGGATAAACAAAAACTTGCGGAAGAGATAAAAGGTCTATTTTTGGAAAGGATCAGTGGAAAGAAGTATGCAGTTTATACCAGAAGAACGGGATGCCATGATTTCACTTCCATGGAAATGGACAGGTTGGTTGGAGATCTTCTTTATCAGTATTCAAGCGGGGTTGATCTGAGAAATCCTGACATAAGGATTGAGATAGAAATCAGGAATAATCTGGCCTATGTGATCATGCAGACATTTGAAGGACCCGGTGGACTCCCACTTGGAACAGAAGGAAAAATGATTTCATTAATATCAGGAGGTATAGATTCTCCTGTGTCCACATGGATGATGATGAGAAGAGGCTCGCCAGTGGACATGATTTTCATTTCGCTGGCGAATCCCATTGACACGAAAAATTTTCTCAGTAAAGCATTGATCCTTTATTCAGAATGGTACAGTGGATACAATCCATTTATCTACATAGTTGACGCATCAAGACTCATAACAGATTACTTATTCAGGGGAAAAATGAAATATGCGAATGTAAGTTACAAGAGAAAGATGTATGAGATTGCAGATAACATTGCACAGAAATCTGGTGCATATGCAATCATTACTGGAGAGTCCTCAGGCCAGGTATCTTCCCAGACTCCAGAGAACCTGTATGAACTCAGCATGGGAATTAAAACTGTGATTCATAGACCACTAATTGGACTGGATAAGGACTGGATCATTGATCAGGCTAGAAAGATCGGGACATTTCACAATGATTCAACGGAAGAATTCTGCGCCCTTTTTGGTGAGAGACCTATCACAAAAGTAAAGCATGAGGAATTGATGGAAGATGTTGAAAGAATTTCATCATACTTCCCTAACGAATCAGAAATAATAAGGATAAGAGGAAATGAGATTGAGGAGTATCTCAAGAAGATAGGGAATCCAGAGTATGAGATCAAATCTGTTGAGAATATGCCGGAGAATTCTCTGGTTGTTGACGTAAGAGATCCAGTTTCATATAAGAGCTGGCATCCTGATGGTGCTATAAATATAAATCCAGGTTCTATTGATCAACTGGATGAACTTAACAAAGAGAAGAAACCAGTTGTTTTTTACTGCAAGCAGGGTTTGCAGAGTGCCTACATGGCAGGAAGATTGAGAAAAAAGGGTTATGACGCATTTTTCGCAAGTGAGAAGATATTCAGGAATCAAATATTAGAGGATCCTTAAATCCTCTTTCCCTCAAGCTTCTTGCAGATTCTATGGCCAGTTCTACAGCTTCTTTTGCATCCCTTGCCTTGAAATATTTCCCTTCCCTTCTTCTCGATGGGGTCAGTTCAAGACTTTCTATCCCTATGACATCCTTGCCTTCACTGATTGCAAACGATTCTTCTGATATTGTGCCATTTGATCCATCAATTGCAATGAGAGATTCTGCTGCCCTTACAATAAGAAAATTCCTCGCATAGCCGATACCAGTTGTGATTGAATATGAAAGATACTTATTTTCTTCATCCCTACCATACCCAGGCAATATTCCTATGACAACACCACCATTATCTTTCACGCCTCTTGAGACTTCCCTCATTACTCCTGATAATCCTCCGCAAAGCACAGTAACTTTGTTTTTTGCAAGTAGTTCTCCTACCTCATAGGCAATTTCAAGAAATTTTTCTGGAGGATTTGCACCGCCCAGTACTCCTATGTAGTAATTCTCTTTCATATCATGATATGTTAGTTTCCTATTACTTTTTTTTCCTTATTTTTCCAGATAATATATTTGAAACATTTTATTACATATAAACTCAAGCAAGGCAAGATTCTTTCTATGTTATATTCAAGCAGCAACAATTATGGAAAGAAGTTTATAAAACCATTTGTCTCTTTAAAATAGAGATTGTGTGAAGGATTCCTGTGCAAATGAGGTCTTGAAACCATAAAGAATTGAACCAGTAAAAGCTATAAATTCAAAATAATTTAAAAGAAAACAATGGTGGTGATTCCAAGATATGATCATACAGAATGAAATAAAAAAGGTAAAATGAAGTGTTTCTGAGCACAGAAAAGCAGTTTTTTTGCCTAGTTTTGAATTTTATAAGATAGCAAGTTTTTGGAGTTGATCCAAAAAAATTTATATTCGTAATTGACAAAATCGTTCTTATTAACTCATATGATTAATAAGTTGTTCAACAGAGTTTGTCTCAGGATAAGTAGTCAAATAATAAACGATTGTTGTCTGAAAGTCTTGAAGTTATTGATTATAGATATTTTAACAGGAGAATATCCAGTATGAACTTTCAAGATGATGGATCATAGTGTGTGAAAATAATTTAAGAACTCAATTCAGGAAGAAATAGTGGTTGCATTATCAACAAATTTTATAATCTTTTAGTAATTACCTGAGTACCCTATAACTGCCCTGGTAGTGTAGCGGCCTATCATACGGGCCTGTCGAGCCCGTGACTCGGGTTCAAATCCCGGCCAGGGCGTCGCCATAAAGCATAGTTTTCATATTATTAGCGAAATGAAATTTTATCTCTAGTGGTTTTTACATATATGCTCATGCATTCAAGTTCCAGAATATATTAATGCCTTGATGAGTATTGGAAGAGTAAGTCCCGTTTTATGTCAGAAAGCCGTTTGTATGGATTACTGAAACTCTAAAAAACTTTTAAGAATGTGCATTCACGATAATTTTTCATTGTAAGGTTGAATACGTTTGGTTTGCATACTTAGTTACATTTTTTATTAGTATATAAAGAAATTTAACATGTTTTTATTAAAACGAATATTTATATTCTTATTGAGGCTACATGATTGGTCACTATGACAATGGAAAAAAAGAGAACACCTAACGATCAAAGATCGGATGTAAAAAACCCAACAGCAGTAGATTCAAAAAATGCAGCAAATAATAAAAGCAATCAGATGAACCCAAAAAGTTCTTCATTCAATGCATCAAAAAATAAAAATAAGAAATAATTAATTTAAATTTTTTTTCTATTTATCATATTTCAAAAAATATTCAAATTGTACTGACTCGGTATTCATTTTAATTTTAGTTCCACACTTAAATTATCGTAAATTCATCAAATTGATGCCTGCTTCATTGAATTCGTGAGTGAGATCATTCTTTTTGCACCAGTGCATATTCATTGCACGGATTGTTTCGGTTGTTAAATGCACTCACGCTGGGAATCATTATCTGCATCCATGATATGATGTTCATGACGATTTAGAGAGACTAAAAAGCGGTGTGTAATAGACTCAATTTGATTTTTCAAATACATATCTGTCAGGCTTCAAAGACATCTGTGACTATGATTTCTACCTCCCTCGCATATCTCTGCTAAATCCGGAATACTATCGGAACTTGCCTTGACAGTGTAAAATCATGTTGAGCTAAACCAATATCTTTATTAATTCATCAAATTTATTAACAAAGTAAATATACTCAATGGACACAAGTTACAGATATCTGTGGTGATTTTGATTGTATGCAATTATAGAGGATGAACATCTTGCAAGGGTACCTCCTACCCTACTGGGAGAAAATTATGACAAGGCGATAGAAGAAGTTACAAGGGAGACCCTGCAGGGAACCCTGATAGATTATGTTCCAGACAAGAATTCGAGGGCAGACATGCTTAAATGCTATGTCGTTTCCATACTGAGTATAAAGAAGATAGACTATGGCATAATTGTGCACGGTGATGGTGGCGTTTACCAGAAGATACACTATAAAGCACTGGCATTCATTCCTAAGAATAATGAAATAATAGAAGGAATTGTAGTTTCAGTTGTCCCAAAGATCGGTGCTTTCGTAAGATTCGGACCATTCGAAGGTTTGCTCCACGTAGGTCAGATAATGGATGACAGGATAGACATGGATGAGAGTCAGAACAGGCTGGTTGGAAAGGATACAAACAGGGACATCAGGATAGGTGACCAGGTCAGGGTGAGAATTGTTATGCTAAATCTTGCCTCTTCCTCAGTAAGAGATAGAAGGATAGGATTTACCATGAAACAGCCAGGCCTGGGAAAGTTACAGTGGCTAGAAGTTCCGGCAGTTGGTGAAAAGGAAACGCCATCAAAGAAGATAATAAAGAAGAAACAGAAATCTGAAGATAGTGAATCTAAAGTAAAGGAGAGTGCCCAGTAATGGCAGGTAAATCAACCAAGAAAAGAACAATGGCTTGCAAGGTGTGCAAGAAGATATACATGGATTCACCTTGCCCGCAACATGGAGATTCTCATATGAGTGATGAGTGGTTTGGTTTTCTCATAATAAATGATACAGAAAATTCAATAATTGCAAAGACAGCAGGAATAACAGAACCAGGACGATATGCAATTAAGGTCAGATAAGGATTATTTCCTGACGGAGGAATCCAAGGTACTAATCCAGAAAAACAATGGGAAGATAACAACTATTGAAGAAATACTTGAAGTTGATCCAAGATTTTTATACGCAGTGGGCGACTATACATGCCAGCTTCTGGAAAAGAACATGATTGATCCCCAGATAATGATATTCGATCTCACAACAAAAAGAGGTGAAAAGTCATATCCAGACAGGCCTGGATCAATAGCTGTTGAGAATCCCCAGGGAGTCATAAGTGGAAGACTCATAGATGTTATCAGGAAGAGTTTCAAGGAGGACAAAAGAGTAAGGATCAGGATAATAGGAGAGGAAGATCTTGCAGTTTTACCAATAATTTTTTATGCTCCTGTTAATTCACTGGTAGTTTATGGAATTCCTGATGTGGGAACTGGTTCCATAAGAATTGATGAGAAGGTTAAGGAACTGACTAATTCAATATTAGAAAAAATGGAAGTGAAATAAATGAACTTGAAAATTGAGGAAACGAGAGAAAATAAGCTCTTGAAGAGGAAGGAGATAAAATACACAGTTGAGTTCGAGAAGAACAACACGCCATCAAGGGAGGTTGTGAAGGAACTTATAGCAAGAAACACAAATGCGAAGAAGGAACTGATCATTGTTGATTTCAATGAGCAGCTTACAGGTCTGCATGTGATAAGGGGCTATTCAAAGATTTACTCGACCAAAGAAGATGCCATGCTATATGAGCCGGACTATGAACTGTACAGAAATGGTCTGAAAGTAAAGGAGGAGAAGCAATAATGCAGAAGAGGGAACTTTATAAATTGGAAAACAGCAAGATCGTGAGGGAAAGAAGAAGCTGCCCCAGATGCGGAACTGGTGTTTTTCTTGCAGAACATGAAAACAGGCTGACCTGTGGAAAATGCGGTTATACAGAATTCAAAAATAAGAAGAAGAATTAAAGTTCGTCTATTCTTCTTGTAGTTTCACCAGCAGCCTTTTCTACTTCTTTATATTTTGTTTTTTCAATTTCTTTTGATGCATCATCTTCTGGGTTTATCCTCAAGAGATTCAACAGGTGTGTCAGTTCTGAATCCAGTATAAGTGATAATGTTCTTAGCATCTCTGCTTTTTCCGGATCTATTGACTTTCTCTTAGCTGATACAAAACAGTCAAAGTGCACACTTCCCCTCTTTGTGAATGTAAACTTCTGGCCTGTCTTTACATCACTGCTGCATTCATAGCATTTAAATTGCGCCATATGATGAAAATACATTATGGCATATTAATTGTTTTCAGAATTTGCTGCATGTAAAGTTGCAGTCATTTATCCCCGATCTGTGTAACAATGCTCTTCTCTCCCGGGGATTTCCTGTTATACTTCCTGAAGAAAAGAACGTAAAGAACAGGATCCAGAAGTGATACAATACCGGCAAAGGAAAACATCAAGGTAATATAGCCTGCACTCAGTAGAAAACTTCCAAATGTGGTTGAAGCGCCATATGGCAATCTTCTCGCTATACCTGTGAGGCTGTTTCCTCTAGCCCTTTCTTCCGGTTTCAGCAACTCCATCTGGAAACTTTGCCTGATTGGAAGGGCAAGCTGGTATAAACCGGTTCTGATGGCATATACCACCCCTGCAATAATGGGTGGAACAAATGGAATCATTATGAATAAGACACTTCCAAGTGTCCTGAATAAGCCAATGGCATATATTGCTCCAAAGAACCGTTCCATATATGTGGAAAAGACAACGGCGATACCAGCTGCGATGTAGGACCCGGTGAATATTTCTGAAATGATGTAGGCAGGCAATCCAATATCATGAAAGTACAGGGATATAATTGGCGTTACAACACCAAGACCGACGCTACCGAAAGCACCTGAAAGCCCAATTTTCAATATGTTTCCTCCAGATTCCATTTCTATTGCTGGAGTCTTTTCCTTTCGCTTCTTAATTTTCGTGTCCTCCAGCAACAGTGTGATTGCTACAGAGGACAGATTCAATACAAGAGCAATTAGGAATAGTACCTGATAATAATTTGAGATGTATATTTCCAGCAAAGCCGATGTGGAACTGCCAGCGATTGCCGAGACAATGGACACTATCATCAGGACGGAATAGATTCCCGTCCTGTTTGATGGATCAGTCTTGTCTGCGACAAATGCAGTGAGTATTGGTGCCACTGGACCGCCACCTGCACCCCCACCAATTGCACTGAATGTTATGCCAAATAATGAAGTAAGAGATATGATTATGATATTCCTGGTGAACAGGAAAGATATGAATATGAATACTGGAAGTACTGACATGAGAAGAAGCGTCTTCTTCCTGCTGTAAAGATCCCCCAGGAAACCCGATAGCAATACAAGAACTGAACTTGCCACAGTTGCCACAAGGGCATAGATTCCAACATATATGGTTGAGAAGCCTATGTGGACCAGGAACAGTGGGATAAGAAATGCGATGTATCCAAAATAGAAACTTCTCAGTCCTCTTATGAGACCAAGCAAAGGAATCTGCTTCATCACCACGTATCCAACTCAAATATTAGAATATTGATAATCATGAGATTAAGTATTTATAAAATGAGTTTTCCCTATTTTATTAACAATAATAATTCTTATAGGCGGGTTGTCATGCTTAATTGTGACCATAACAAGAAATGGTACTGCCTATCTTCCCTTACACTATGGAAAACCTCCGGAACTACTTTACAGGAAGATTGTCCGATTGACGGGACAGATATGTGAACTGATCTCTGAGACATATGGAACCCAGGAGCTCATATTGAGAATGTCGGATCCAGTATGGTTTCACTCGCTGAGCCTTGTTACCGGATTTGACTGGAATTCAAGCGGTACAACCACTACAACACTTCACGCATTGAAGGAATATTCAAACTCCAGGGACCTGGACTTCTTCGTGGCTGGAGGCAAGGGTATTCACATGAAGGAAAAATCAAGTGATATATCATCCAGATCCTCAATGTTCGCAACAGAGCATATTCCTGAAAGGGTCAGGAAGGAAACAGATCTTGCAGCCAAGATTGATGAGAACCTCCTGCAGGATACATATGATCTCTATATCCACGGTGTTGTAATGGATTACAAGGGAAACTATTCGGTCATACAGCAGGGCCTGAACACTGATGAGAAAATGGCCAGGAGATATCACTGGTCTTCCAGGCATATCATGGAAAAAATGGAGGAAAGCCGGATGGGTATAAGGTCAGATATGCTTTCAGGCAACTGCCTTGATCTCTCGAGCCCACTTAGCAGGAAATCCAGGGAATCCATGCTTCAGGCAATCAAGGAGAAACCGAGAATTTCAAATGGGACCCAGCGAACCCTGGACTATTACAGTGATGAAAAGGTCCTGAATCTTGCAATAAAAGTTCCCTGGAAAAATCTCGAGAAAATATACGAATTTGAGCCATCTAATTTTGATGACCTGCTTCTCGTTCCAGGGGCTGGCAAGAGCACTATAAGAGCACTCTGCTACATTGCAGAGGTCATCACTGGAGAGAAGCCAAGTTATGAGGATCCAGTGAGATATTCATATGCCCTGGGTGGAAAGGATGGAATTCCCAAGCCAGTTAACCATGAAGATTATGATCGATCAATAGAGTTCTTCAGTAACCTTCTGAAGCAGGGAGGAATGCAAGCAACAGAAAGGGAGAAGATACTGAAGAGGCTGAGCAGGGAAAGCGTAAATTCAGGATCTTACTATATTGTAAATTCCTGAGATATGTTGTCCAATTCGTAAAAAGCCTTTTATATCTTTTTACGTTGAACTGCAGATTATCACGTTTAAACAGACCGGAGAAAAAAGAGGAGGTGTTGAAGAACATTTACCATTCCTTGATCCAATCATTTCAAAGTGGTTCAATGACAAATATGATTCCCTTACAGTGCCTCAGAAGAAGGTAATACCCCTGATTCATAAGGGTGAGAATGTACTTGTTTCCAGCCCAACCGGTACAGGAAAGACATTGACCGGATTTCTTGCCATAATAAATGAGCTCTTCCTGAGATCCAAGGAGAATGGGCTTGAAGATAAGATAGAGTGTGTGTATATCAGCCCACTGAAGGCTCTTGCCAACGATATAAACAGGAACCTGAACGAGCCCTTAAGAGAAATCTACAAACTTGCTGAAGAAAATGACATGAACCTGCCAAAGATAAGGGTCGGCCTCAGAAGTGGCGATACAACACAGAATGACAGGCAGAAGATGCTCAGGAAGCCGCCACACATACTAATAACAACACCCGAATCCCTTGCCCTTTCACTGACTGCACCAAAATTCAAGGAAAAGTTCAAGGATGTGAAATATGTCATTGTTGATGAAATACATGAGGTTTCTTCATCCAAGAGAGGCACTCTGCTTTCACTGAACCTGGAAAGACTGGAGGAGCTATCACCAGGATTTGTCAGGATTGGACTTTCGGCGACACAGGCTCCCCTTGACAGGATCTCGAATTTCCTATGTGGATATGAGAACGGAGAACCGAGGAAATGCAACATAGTGGATGTTGACCTGAAGAGGGGCCTTGATCTAATGACGCTAACACCTGTGGATGATCTCACGACTGCTGGATTTGAGGTTGCAAATGAAAGGATGTATGATATTCTTGTAAAACTCATAGAAGAACACAAGACCACGCTCATTTTCACGAATACAAGAAGTGCCACCGAACATGTGGCGATCAGGTTGAAAGCCCGTGGAATTGATAGCCTTGAGGCACACCATTCATCCTTAGGAAAGGAGATTAGGCTTGGCGTGGAAGAGAAATTGAAGAATGGAGAATTGAAGTGCGTTATTTCATCAACATCACTTGAACTTGGAATTGATATTGGCAGTGTCGATCTTGTGGTACAGATAGGAAGCCCGAAATCCGTATCGAAAGGACTGCAGAGGATCGGGAGGGCCGGGCACTCAATCACAAAACTAAGCCAGGGAAGATTTGTTGTCTTCAACCTAGATGATCTGGTAGAATGTGCAGTACTAACAAAGGCAGCCTATGATCGTGAGATAGATCGGGTCAGCATTCCAGAAGGTGCCCTTGATGTACTTTCGCAGGCAGTGGTTGGAATGTCCCTGGAAAAAACATGGAGCATTGATGAAAGCTACAACCTCATAAGGAGATCCTATCCTTACAGGAACCTGACCATGGAAGACTACATGTCAGTAATTAATTATCTTGCAGGCAGGATTGAAAATAACACCATATATTCAAAAATATGGTATGATGAGGAGGAGAAGGTATTCGGGAAGAAGAAGAGTACAAGGATGATCTACTTCATGAATATCGGTACAATTCCAGATGATTCAGACTACAGGGTGATCGATCTCAGCGGCAGGCATCTTGGCCAGCTGAGTGATAAGTTTGTTGAGAGAATGACAGCAGGGGATATCTTTGTTCTGGGTGCGAGAACATATGCATTCATACGCACGAGAGGAAACAGGGTGATCGTCAGGGACGCAACAGGCCTGAAACCAACAATTCCATCGTGGACAGGGGAGATGCTCCCAAGAAGTTATGATCTCGGGACACTTATCGGAAAATTCCGGGATAATATTCAGAAGAGTCTTGATAAGGATGATCTCAGGGAATGGCTGAGGGAAAGTTATCACCTTGATGAGAATGGGGCAAGAAGCATCATTTCATATATAAGAGCACAGACCAAGTTCGACGTACCGACCGATAGCCATCTGTATGTGGAAGGATACCGGGAGAATGGATTATACAGTATACTGTTCCTGATACCTCTTGGCAGGAGGGTCAATGATGCCATATCGAGGGCTTATGCCCAGGCAATTTCCAATACATACGAGACAAATACAAGGGTTACTGTCACCGATGATGGATTCATGCTTACAGTTGAATCCTCAATCCCAATAAAGAATGTCATTAATCTCATAGACGCGGATAATTTTGTTGACTACGTGAAAAGATCCATCATGAATACAACTGTCTTCAAGGAGAGATTCAGGCAGTGTGCAACACGATCACTGATGGTCCTGAGAAGATACAAGGGCCATGAGGTTTCTGTTGTGATCCAGCAGCTGAGGAGTGACAAGGTTTTGAGGGCAATAGAGAATATACCCAATTTTCCAGTGGTGACAGAAACATACAGGGAAATAATGAATGATATGATGGATGTGCCCTCTGCCCTGAAATATGTTGAGGAAGTTATAGGGAGAAATCAGTACACTGTAAAGGATTATTCAGAGGAGGCAAGCCCTTTCTCCCTATCCCTAATCCTGGCCGGTGTTTCTGATGTGGTCCTGATGGAGGAAAGGGCCAAGCTGATGAAGGAATTGCAGAGCAGGATTGTGGATCGGGTATATGGAACAGAGTACATGGATTTCAAGATAAAGGATCCAAGAATAGTGGATAATTTTTACAGGAGCAAGGTTCCACCGGTAAGTGACATGGAAAGTTACATGGAATTGTGCAGGCATTTTCCAATGGTTGATATCAACAAGTCAAGGTTCAATTCCCCTTTCCCATATTCTTCGGTTGATACACCTGCCATTGGCAGGGAACTTGTGAAGGAAGAAAAGTTGTGGAGTATCAGCCTCAGGGGACTTTACTGGGTCACTGAGGAAAGATACGGACTTTTCAGGGAACTGTTCGCAAGAAATCGTCCGCTGAATGAGGAAGAGCAGAAGGTACTGGAAGAGTGCAATGGAAGCACGCCAAGGGAGATCCAGCAGAGTACGGGTTATGAAGAATCACAGGTAAAGAACGCCCTGCTTGCACTTGAATCAATGTACCTTGTTAGGAGAAAATTCAAGCGTGAAGCATTTTCCTATGAGAAGATTGATACTTATCCGGAAAGCAGTTATACAGTGGAAGATCTCTTCTTTGACCTGCTTAATTCCATGGGTCCAATGACCCTGGATGAGATCTCCGTTCGTTTCCCGGTAGAAAAGGACAGGATAGTGAAGACGCTTGAATTGCTTGAGTCAAGAGGGAAGATTACAGAGGAATATGTGACTCCAGTCTTTGCAAAGCAGTACATTGTTAAGGGAGACCTTGAAAGAATCTTGAGCACCGCATCGCTGGAACCGACAGCAATCAGGATGAGTCGTTATATGAGGAGGTTCAACAGCACAGATGAATACCTTGAAAACCTTGGATTTTTTGTGAAAGATGAATCTGTAAAGGCCCGACTCATATCAGATGGTAAAAATCATGATGAGATCAATATACCCGTAATCAGGGGAAGATTCTTCAAGCACAGGCCCACGATCATGGAAAGGAGACTTGCCATGGCACTCCAGAAGTTGAGAGAATCACCCATGGATGAGAAGGAGCAGCAAATATATGATTTCCTGAAGTTTGGTGCGGTTACACTGGATGCCATTTCCAGGGAACTGAATATTGATCCGAAGGAGGCAAGACAGATCGTAAGATCGCTGGAGCACAGGATTCTCGTTTCTGAGGATGATGATACATATTCGAGAATAAGTATGGAGGATCAGCTGGATAGAAAGAATGCCATGGGGATTCTCCTTGATCATTTCGGTCCACTCACACAGAATGAGATAATGAACTCATTCTGGTTTTACATCAAAGCAGGAGATCTTGATGGAATAGAAATGCATTCTGGCCTGCATGGAACATATTACGGGAAGTTGCCGGAACCTGTTGAAGAAAGCATCATGCTTCCCATGGGAGACCCCGTTTCCATTATAACGGGAAGACTGGTCACGGAGGCAAGCAACCTGAACACCATGTTTTTCTCAAAGAATAACCTTGTATGCATCCTGTCCCTTGAACAGACACAGGAAGGAATATGGATCGATGATCTCATAGTTGAAAAGGAGGAACTACTTCAGAATTTCTTTGATTATCTCGATGAGAGATTTGGCGGGAACGGCCTGTCCATAATATTCACAGGAGTCAGGGAAAATCCCTGG
The DNA here is from genome assembly GCA_027316895.1 of Thermoplasmatales archaeon. Taxonomy (GTDB): domain Archaea; phylum Thermoplasmatota; class Thermoplasmata; order Thermoplasmatales; family Thermoplasmataceae; genus Cuniculiplasma. Next base: position 970,480 of record DAHVFT010000001.1, read on the forward strand.
GACATGCTTGAAAAGAATGGGTTCAGGAAGATCAGGGATGTTGCCATAAGAAGCAGTTCGGAAACAGAACTGTTATACAGTGATGAACTCTTCCAGAGGTCACTCTACTGCTATTCACAATCAAGAGTTACCAAAAGGACTGTCATGGATTCCATAATGGAAGCAAGGCTTGGCATAAGAGATGCAACTGAGGCATATGCCAATGGCATCAGGTCCACAGATGTTGACAGTTATTTCTATTCGGATATACTCTTCAATTTCAATGGCCCCATGAATCTCAATTCAAAGGCGACAATGGAGACTATTTCACTTTACAGGACGCTCAGGGGGAGGAAGATCGACAGGCTTGAGATGGATATTCTGAAGATCATAATGGATTATCCAAAGCCTGAGGAGGAGGTTCTCATTAATGTTCAGGGTTCTCATGACAGGGCTGTGGCATCTATCAAGGATCTATGGAACAGATCCATAATATGCAAGGATTCAGATTCAAAATTCAGGTACGTTGTTGAGAAGTTTGAACTGAAGGAGGCTGCCATGATCCTGGAGACAAAGATTTTAGAATCATTTGGCTTCATAGATTTCCAGCTTTTTTCAGAGATCACGGGAAACAGGGATGAACAGCTCTATTCAGGAACAATCGACATTGTACGAAAGAAGGACGGATTGAGTAACTGCATCATCCTTGACAACAAGAGGGCGGTTCTTGTTACTGCAAGATTTCTTGACATGAGGAAAAAATCTGCAAAGCCATTCATAATAGGTCCAAGAGACCTTTTCAGCTACATATTCAGGAACCAGATCAAGACCCAGACCGGTGGGACGAGGAATTTCCTCCTCATAGATAACCTATCAGTGAAGGCATTTTCATCGGTAAAGAGAAACAGGAATGAATTGAAGATAGAAGAGATGAGTGGTGAAAACGAAATCAGGAAGGAATTCATAAAGGAATTCTCAAACTCAGGATACTCAATCAGGTTTTAATACCAATTAACTTATATCTGAATTTATAATTATTCTGTAATGACACTGAGCTTTGATTTCAATGAATTATCTTTACTTATTTCCGGCATAAATGTGGTCGTCTCCCTTTTTCTATTGCTGGTCTCAGTCAAGGCCGTGCGTAAGGGTGTGGGAATAATAAAATATCTGAGTGCTTTTTTCGGGCTGGTACTACTGGATTCAGTATATATTGTCATAACAAATTTCGGTCCTGGCTTCCTGAATGCTTACAGCCAGATACTGCTTGAATTGACGGCACTTATTGTGATGCTCCTGTTTTATTCTGGAATGATAAGGGGAAAGAAGAATTGACTGACGAAACTGATCCGAGAACCATACTGATCCATATAATTGAGAGTGAACCTGGACTTCATTTCAGGGCACTCCAGAGAAAGACCGGAATGGCTGTTGGACAGTTGGAATATCATCTATATAAGCTTGAGAAAGAAGATGAGATCATGATCAGGAAAGATGGTCGTTACAAGAGATATTTCCTGATTGCATCATCAGATAATACCAAAAAGATTCTTGGATACCATCTCCGGAACAAGATTAGCAGAAACATCATCATGCTGCTCCTGAGGAAAAGAGAGATGAGTATTCAGGCCCTCAATGAAAGGATGAAGGACAGGGAGAAGCTTGATGAGGCCATAAAGGTGCTGCTGTCTGATAATATCCTGATCAGGGAAAATGATCGCCTCTTCCTGAAGAATCCCGACTCAGTTAAGGAATATATAAGAAAGAGCAGGAAGTCATTCCTGGAAGAGCTCTCAGATAGCTTAATAGATATGCTGGACGAGGAATAGCTCAGGGTTTCTTTCTTCTGTAGACATATCCGGAGCCTATCATGACCATACCAACCACAAGACCTATGGAAAGGTAGACCGAGTTTTCAAGGATAAGATTCACAACACCATTCTCTATATCTTTCACTGTTATGTTTTTCAGTATATTCTGGCCTGGAATGGAAAGGTAAGGATCATAGGATATGTTGGAATATTTTCCATTTCCGGTGAATACGTAACTAAGGGCGTTAAGGTTTGAACCATTGGGACCGTAATTGAGCGTCTTCATTTCCCTTGCCATCCCGTCCATATAATAAGTGCCGTTGTAAAGGAAGTAGATATTCCTGTCCTGATCTATGTGCAGCCTTATGCCACTGTAAAACTGGTTCCTTTCTGTCATCCTGGCACCGGTAAAATTCTCTACTCCTATGCCATTTGAACTTGAGGAGAAGACTGTTGGGATTATTATATGATATGTGCCGCCAAGGGTTGAATGAACATTCATCTCATAAGTGATTCTCAGTGAATTATTGCTACCTACGAATATGTTCCCATTTAGGCCTGTGATGGTATTGTTATACCTTGTCTCGAAGACATTGATTGTCATATTTATGAAGAGGTAACCATAATTGAGGGGAAGAAAGTTCCCGGACGACTCCGCCAGTATTCCTGGCATGCTTATCTCGAATACCCTTTCCTGAAGAAAATATGAATATGAGATGTTAAGTTTTCCGTTTACAGTTTCGTGGTACGATTCCCTTATTGCCTTTCCAAAGCTCAGGTTTATATTCTTTCCCATGTCTGAATTCATGAATCCCGAGGTGTTTATTATTGGGTTGCTGGTGATCTTTTTAAAATTGGAATCCAGGTACTGAGGACTGAAGAGATCAAGGGAAATTTTCTGGTTTCCTATGGTCAGGTTGAACGTGGGTGATTTATCAAACTGTATCTGCCCATCACTATGTCCGTGTGCGACACCCATGTACATGGGAGAAATCATAAGAACTGTGGCAAAAATTATGATGAAGGCAGCTTTCATTTATTCAAATATATGTTACAATATTAAATCTTTATTGGTACAAAGTTTCAGGAGAATTCTTCTTCCAGTTCTATTATTACCTGATTCAACACCTCTTCAAATGTTAGGCCTGAATATTCCATCAGTCCTCCTATTTCCGTTCTTAACTTTGCCTGGAATTCATCTCCTTCCTGGAGAAATTCTATGTTACAAATAAGTTCCTGCATAATGATTACCAATGCCTAATGAATTAAGGTTTATATAATCATTTCTTTACGATTCATACGACTTTTGGCCCTCCAGTTCCCTTTACACCTCCCTCGATCATGCCCAATGCATAATGTTTATCTGTACCTATTTTCGCATGAATTAATTGGATTCTGAAGGTAACATTCTTCAGAATTATTATTTTCTTGACCTCATATAGAAGACTGCGCTGCCCACAATGAATCCTGCAATGACTGAAATGGCAATATATAGAATGACTGTGGAAGGAATTCCAGAACTCCTCTGAAAACTGATTTCCATATCTACATTTGAATTATTGAGGGAAATTGATCCACTCTTGACGCCATTATACCCGGATGGTGTCGTAATGGAATAGGTGTAATTTCCCTTTGCCAGGTTGTTGAAGGTGATTATGCCAGATGTTGAACTTTTAATTGCTCCACCCAGATCAACAGACCATTTGCTGCCTCCCGATAGACCAGATTCAGTGAATGTGACTGAGTATGTGCTGACAAGCTGGTTGCTGTAAACATAGTTTATGGTTATATTTTCTTCTGGACTGGTAACCTGCACAACCGGTATGTTTGAGGCCTCGTAACCATAGGCATCCTGTGGAAGGAATTCATACATTCCCGGTAATATGTAGAATGTTACATTACTGCCAGTGGAAATGAATCCCTCGTCTGCAGCCGGAATCGAGAATCCCCAGAGCGTTCCTGGAGGAAGACCACTTTCCCGTACAGTAATACTGAATAGTTCGCTGTAGTGCAGCGTAAGATTCACCATTGGACCGTCTACAATGAAAGCTCCAGAACTGTCCATTAAAGAACCAAGATAAAATAAGGGTTCCAGGAGAATTTGCCTTGACTCCAGTGCAATGCCTGTGGCAGTATAACTTCCATTTGGAAGGTATATTGAGGTACCGCTGCCTCCAACGGGGAGTATATCATTGTTGATGTCTACATAACCCATTAACTGTCCCTGCTGGGTAAGTGGAAGACCTGTTGCGCTGACAGTTGTCCTGTAATAGTACCTGGTAAGAGGCACGCTGTCATATGCATAATTTATGCTTCCATTCAGGAGTCCCTGACCGTTGAACACAAAGCCTACACCTGTTCCATTGTATGGGGCATTACCATTCCCAAAGTAATTGTAGTAATAATTTCCTCCAGTGTAGTTTGAATGTGTTATACTCCCCCTGAGTTCCTGTGCCATGAACATTACCGGTGATGTAACCGGTTCTCTTGTAATATTGAACCTGTTCTTGTATCTCACGCTTCCATCAGAATAGAGATTCCCATATTTTCCTTCCAGGCTCACTATGGGAATTATGGATGTGAATTCATTGTTGTAGATGGTGTTGTTTGAGCTTGCGACTATAAGTCCTATGGGAGCTGCACCGAACAGTGCTCCTGCGGGTATGAGATTATAATTTGAGAATGTGTTGTTCCATACATATATGTCTGATTTTACTGCCACATTGTTGTAAATGAGCATGCCTGATCCTGCACTTTCAACCTCATTGTTCTCAACCAGACTGTGAGTATCATTCCATAACATCAGACCAGCGATCGGCGGGATATTATACGCGGTATAATTTGAGTACGTCAGGGATGAAAACCATCCGGAAATCACGTTATTTCTTATAATTAAGTTACCTGAGTCATAGAATACAAACTGAAGGAAATTTGACGATGTCACGCCGAAGGCTGAAAGAAGGTTGTTCAGGCTTATTGTGTCATAATTTATCTGGAATGCCGGCTCGTTGTTTTTGCCAGAGAAATTCTGAACAACTGTATACGCAGTGGTATTGTGTATGAATACTCCGTAAAATACCGGGTATAGATAATCATTAACCTGCGCAAAGACAGGATTGATTGCATTGGGAATATTGCCAGTATTCCCCTGTGATGATTGAAGACCACTGAGCACATATGGATTGCCTTCCGTACCTGAACCGGATAAACTTATATTTTTTACCTGGCCATTATTGGAGGCATAAAAAGGAGTGTAGATGCCATAGGAAATGCTGTATTCTAAATTTATTTTTCCAAGTGAATACCGTTGTCCCGCTAACAGTTTTACCCCGTTGAAATATACGGGCTTATGATAACTCATCAGGACCTCAATGGAATATGTCCCCGGACTGATGTGAAGATAAAACTTCCCACTTTCCCCTATTGGAGAGCACTGTGCTGTCTCATTGTTTATCCTGTTGCCAGATCCGACAATGAGAAAAGCGTTGGACGGGCTGATTGTTCCATTCAGGATAGCATAACCCTGTGTACTGTCCGTTACATTCCATAGTTTTTCAATAAAGGATGGGCCTGTGTGAAGATGTGCAGTAGCCCCCATGAAATATTCACTGATACCCGTAGATGTTTCACCGGTCTCTGAACCCACGTCATAGGCTGATCTTATATTCCTGTAAGTTCCGGCACTGTTTTCATATTTTAGCGACATGGTAGCATTGATGTTGTTGAACTGTGCGTTCGATCCACCACCTTCACCTCCAAGAATCATTTCAGCATCCATTGGTATAAAACCATTCTGAGACAGGTTTGTCCCTGTTACTGTGTATTCCGGGATAACCATTGAACCTGAACTACTGCCTGATGTTGAATTGAACTGTACTCTGTCATAGGAACCCTTTTCATTGACCTTTACACCCTGCGAGTTCAGGTATGAAATGGTATAGTTGAAAAATACCGTGTTCTCGCCTCCATAATTAGATGACGACAGATACAGGTTGAGTGTGAATGGTTGTGGTACATTCAGCGTTGGACCAATATCATAATAAAGTACCCCCGGTTCCACAGAACCATTTCCCGATATTATATCATTTGCCTGCATCACGGCAGTTGGAGAACTGAAATTCCATATGTTATCTATGAATGTAAGCTGATGGGTGGATGTTGAATAATCCACCACATTCTGGGTCCAGAACTGGTATCCTGTTTGGCCCAGTATTGTCACGTTATTCAGTATGGCGTTCATTTGGATTGAGAATGAGTGAAATGAATCTCCATCCATATACAGCTGTGATGCTGAATTTATTGAAATCTGTCCATCAAAGCTTCTTGTTGAATAAGAGTATGGTGAAAGTTTCCCACTTTCATTAATGATTCCATAGCTTGCTATACCCATGGGGGCTGGTGCTGACTCATATGATGGAAGGTAAATAGTACCCTTTCTCAGCGATTTCTCTGAAAAATTTGGTGGAAGTTTTGCTATGGCTGGAATCTTCAGTGAATTCAGTCCTGATATGAGCCTGCTTTCCATGGAAGTCCAGTTGTTTCCAGCAGCTGAGCTGACTGTTGAAGTGTTCAGGTCTGGTGTCAGGTATTTTAAGCCGGAACTATTTCCTGAGTTTTCACTAGAAACGATAGATCCTGAATTCTTGACACCACTGGTTTGATGGACGTTGGAAACAGGCGTAATGGTAAAATTAGCCATTGAAATAATCATGATCACAGTTAACGTGATAATAATGAGTGAGAATACAACTCCCCTTTTCATGGCTCAAAATCATAAATACACTATTAAAGTGTTGTGGAACGTTATTGAAAATATTGTCTATGTAACATTCTGGATCAGGATTCCTTCTTCACAACGCTTGTGATAACAATGGCATAGACTATGAAGAAGAGGATAATGGCAGGAATTATTCCTATATCAGCAGAAGGAACTCCCTGTACAAGGAGGATTATTCCAAATCCAGCAAGCATTGCTGCCAGTGCGATATATATGACGCTCCTTTCAAAAAATCCAAGCTCCTTCTCAATTTCTTCCCTGTCATATCCTGCAGGTATGAGGGGTATTTCCACCTTGCTGGTAGTTTCCATTGCCATTATTCCTATTGTTGAGAGCACGACTAACACAAGGAAAAATGAAGCGTTATATGCCCCCTGGGTGGACAGCATGGCCAGGGACGAGAATGATGAATGCAGATACCCTGTTGAGAATATCAATGCCACCGGAACGAGCAGGACAGGCAGAAATTTGATTGGAGAAACTTTCTCGTTTCCTGTCTTTGTCCTCTGGAATACCGGTATGAGAGAAAGACTGAAGAATAGCAGTATCAGGAGATCAAAAACATATCCGATCGAATTTGATGATGCAGTGAAAAATATCAGCACGTAGATGTACCCGAAGAGCACGGTGATAAGTAATGTAATGCTGGACCTCATTACCAGCCAGCCTCCATTGCAAGCCTGTATGCAGCCCTTCCAAGGCTTTCATTTACCGGGTCCCATTGAATCACCCTTCCGGATGTACTGCTTAACCTGTTCTTAGTAAGGTTGTAATTCTTGACTGAGAAGACCTTGCCCAATCTTGGATCTGTGAATTTGGCAGCTATGCTTTCTGCCCTTATATCAACTATTGTGGGAACAACCTTGAATCTTGCAAGGTGTGATGATATATTTTCAATTCTGGATAGATTCCCCTTCTCCAGGCTTGTCATGATCATGACGCTAGGTCTTGTTTCCATCATTATTCTTGTTAGGGAAGAACCCAGTCCGGTGAACTTTTCAGTGACCCACTTAGATTCCAGGAGAAGGAGGCTGAGCCTTATCTGGTTGAATGTGTCCATACCTGAAGAGGGAAGAACAAATTCATTCCGTTTCAGGTGATTGAGCTTGATTGGCCAGAATCCCACGTTATAATTTTTTGATAGAAGGTATTTGGTGCCAGAGAGAACCATTGTTATGGCATATTCAAGTGGATTTTCCACGCTTGAACCTCTTGACATGAAAGGCGAAACGTCCACATAAAAGATGAAATTCTTCAATCCCTCCCTTTCATAAACATTCACCATCAGGTTTTCCTTGTAGGATATCTTGGCTGAACTCTTCCAGTTGATGGTTTTGAATGGGTCCCCGGGAATATATTCCCTTATGGATTCAAATTCATGTGTTGGTGGACCTGTTCTCGTTACGGAGTTTCTTGGTTTGATCCGGTTTGATTTGAGCTGGAACTGGCTTTTCTTCAGCATCTTCACCTGAGGGTCTACCTCTATGTTATGATCAACTGGAAATTTCAGCAGTTTTTTTCTCTTGTAACCTATTACCGGCTGGTATTCAATAATAATTTCACCCCAGTCAAAGATTCCTCTCCTTGTGGTGACTATGGTATAATCCATGGTTTTTTCCCTTTCCCTGAATCCCTTGAAAAAGAGGTGTACATTTGTTCCATTAACAATATTCATTTCCGGGAAGGTTGGGAGCTGCATGTTAAGCATGCCAAAGCCTTTCTTTGCAGAGATTTTTACCCATATAGTGTATTCATCTCCAACCTTCAGGAATTTAGGTATATCATAGTCAATGTCAAGCTTCAGGTCCCTTTCCAGATATGACAGCAGAAAGATGAAGATCACCGGCATGAACAAAGAACCGAATATGGCCTTCTGTGTTGATATTATACCTGCTACTGCTATGAATGCTGAAACAATTGAGAGTATGAGTATCTGCTTGTTCCATATGCTGTTCATCAGTTACCTTTTGGTACTTCCATCTTATCCAGATATTCCTTTACTATGGCTTCTGGACTTATTTCATCCATGACCTGTTCAGGCTTCAGTATTATCCTGTGCGCAAGACACTCTATTGCCACATTTTTAACATCATCCGGTATTACATAATCCCTTCCATCAATCATTGCCATGGCCTGGGCCAGTCTCATCAATGAGATAATTCCCCTTGGACTTGGTCCTGCCATTACCCTCTTGTCATCCCTTATCTGCCTGAATTGAGAGATGTAACTGGTGATCTCATCACTTACCGTTATTTTTTCTGATGTCTTTTGCAGTTCGATGATCTTGGAAGCATCCATCAGTCTTGTCGCCATGGAACTTGGGTCATTTGTTCCCCATAATTTTCTTCTTCTCAAAATTTCCAGGTCATCCTTTGGATAACCGAACGAAAGCCTGATCATGAACCTGTCCATCTGTGCCTCAGGCAGTGGATATGTGCCCTCGAATTCTATTGGATTCTGTGTTGCAATCACGATGAATGGCGGAGGAAGCTTTATCGTTTCTCCTTCAATTGTTACCTGCCTCTCTTCCATGGATTCAAGGAGAGCGGCCTGTGTTTTTGGAGGTGCCCTGTTTATTTCATCTGCAAGTATGAGGTTGGAAAATACGGGACCCTTTACCAGTTCAAAATTGCCCGTAGAAGCCCTCCAGATCTTTGTACCGGTGATATCACTTGGAAGCAGGTCTGGAGTGAACTGGATCCTCTTGAATCCTATGCCGAGAACATTTGAGAATAATTTTGCTACAAACGTTTTTCCAATTCCTGGATTGTCCTGCAATAATACATGGCCAGAAGCCATTATTGATGCAGTTATCTTTTTCAATGGATCACTATCGCCAACAAAAAACTTTGATATTTCGCTTACTATGGAACCTGATTCCTTAACACTTTCACTCACGTCTTTTTCTAAACTGTCATTGTTCATTTTTTTCACCCACTGCCCCCATATATTTCAATAGATTTTCCGTAATATTCTTCCTTCTTGAAACTTCATTTTCATAAATCCTGCTATTCCTCTTTGCAACTCCAAGTGCAACAGATCTCGGTGGAGTGTATTCAGTTGTCTGCTTCAACAATCTTAAAATGAAATCGAGGTCCATGCCCCTTTCTGTAAGATACTTTGTTACAGCAATTATGAGTTGCTCCTTTTCTCCTTCATTCTCAAATGTCTCAACTGCCTTTCCCATGTATGATATATCTGAGTAAGACGTGAGATTTGAGACCTTCTCAAATTTGTTGAATGTTGTTAGATTGGAATCCTCCAGCTTCCTGGAAGAGCTTTTGTAAAGGGCCTTGACTGCATAAAGGATCCCTATGAGGAGGATGGTTGTGAAGAAAATAAGAAATATGTAGGAATATGAATTGGATGAGAATTCTATATACAGTCCCAGGAATAGGCCCAGTATGAAGAAGAATGTACCTATGGAGCCACGAATATTCACTATCTGAGAGGATAATATTGAATTCTGCTCATTTTTAGAGTCAAGTCCAAAATAGAAAAATGATGTCACAACAAGGGCAATGAAGGTTGACAGCAGGCCATATGAGATCGGCAGGACCCTGCTAACGTCCGTGAAAAGGGCATACAGTATAAGAATGAGCAGGGAAGTGGTGAAGGGTGTTATAAACATGGCAAATCTTGGCCAGTCCCTGTTTACTCCATCTATCTTTCCCATCTTTCTTCCGGTGAAGAAGATGGAAAGTGATATCAGGATTGGAAAAAGCGCAGTTTCCTGCAAGTAATGGGTTGGATTGACAGCCTGTAGAAATGGTGAAAATAGAAAAATCCAGAAGAATAAAATGAACACAAATGGGAATAGGAGATACCAGAAGGCATAATATGGCCCAGTTTTTTCAATTTTTTTCAATAATGTTCCTATTCCATATGCAAACACCAGAACGTCAAGTAGAATTACCAGGGAAGCCGTTATGGATGGAAATGTTATATAGATGGGCAGGAGCAGGATTATGCCAATCAGGAACAGGATATATCCCAGTAAATTATCGTATGATTTCTTTTTAATCTGATTATTTTCCAACAGCAACCCCTACATAAACATTTTAGGATCTTTCATTGCGTTTTTAAGATACCTTAGGAATTCGTAATATTCATTACTATTAATTCTTTTTTGTCCATAATATATCCGTTCATATAACTTAATCAATTTATCAGCGTCTGATTTGCTCTTTATCAGGTTCTGGAAATCGCTTGAATTTTCCAGTTCCCTTAAGGTCCTGTTCTTCAATGACTTCAGAATATCATTTCCAAGATTTCCTGTTAACTGTTTCTGGGCGTCCTCCCGGATGTTTATTCCCACTATATCCTTTTCTTCACTTCCATCATTCCAGATGCCCTTGATAATATTTTTTCCCCTGTTCAGGGTCATCCTTATCTTTCCTTCGGTCACATTACCCTTCAGGTTGCTGTCTGATGAATCAATCTGCATATTCCTGCTTATCTCTACATTGAGCGGGCTGGCATAATCCCAGATAAGTGGCATATCCTGAGGAATCTCAGGTTTTATGTAGCCTTTTCCCTCCCAGCCCATGAAATTTTTAAGTTTTAGGATATAATTCCCTGAATCGTCATCCCTGTGGGTATTAGTTTCTGATACAGCCTGAAGTACGTCATTCTTTTCACTTCTTGAATCGTAGGATTCCTTGTAATCTTTCCTGACGCCATTTTTCTTATTTACCTTCTTGTTTGGTTTTTTTCCGCTCATTGATTTAATGGCGTAAAGACTCATTATTACGGCGATTGCTATGACCACTACGAGCAGGAATATGGGATTCAGTATGATCTGCTGGAGGACAGTCACTTTATTATTTACGTTGCTTGAGGAACCATGACCTCCATGACCGCCTCCACCGCCAGAGGATGAAGAAGTTGTATTCGCCTTGGTTAAATTAAAGTTAAGCGGTGGCAAGGTAACATTGAATTGTGGCCATTTAATATGGAAATTCGGGAGCTTGAAAATTGAACCCAGATTGAGATTCAGGCTTGGCAGTTTAAAATTGAAATTGGGTAGGCTGAACCCAAAGCCATTTCCCAACCCACTCCCAGGGCCACTTCCTGAACCTGTTCCTCCTCCGCTGCCGGACCCACTTCCAGGACTGGATGAATGAATTACAGGTACCGATGAAAGGGATGATATAAGAATCCATGTGACAATCACTATTGCAACTATGGATATCACGGCCTTCTTATACCCCATATATAGTTATGCAGAATTTGTAATATAAATTTTTGTTTCTTTTTTCCGTAAATTAATGATCTTTTCCACCACTTTAAATTTGGAAAAGCATCAATCTGTTACCCATCTGCAACAACAATGAAGTATTTTTTTTAAATTCTAAAAAAATCAGAGGGAAATAGTTATCATGTGGTATTCGTGAAAGATTATTCTCCGATGTCCCTGTTTCTTCGTAATAAATATATATGTATGTAACGTATTGTCTATTCAATGATTGTACTTGAACCAGATGAAAATGAAATTCTCGAAGAAAAGAGCGTTATGGTACAGAATGGCGCACGAGTAGAGGATGGAAAACTACACGTAACAAATAAGAGAATCATTTATGAAAAACTTGGTGAAAGAAGATTAAGAAGGGCTGAAGCATCAAAAATATTCCTGGAAATTCCAATGTATGATGTCCTTAATGTTTCTTCAGCAGTTCCAAAAATGAGCCTTCTTACAAAAAAGAAACTTGCTGTTGAATTCAGGAAGGATGGAGACATGCAAACTGTTGAGTTTGAAATAAAGAAGCCAGAAGGAATAGTAGACATCATCAAGAACTGGGCAACGACCTCAAAGAGGGAGCATGAAGATAGATTGAGGCAGGAAGATCAGGAAAGATTCAGGAGAGAAGTTGAGATGGCAAAGGCCAAGTCTAACAAGAGTAATGTCAATGTCATCAGCTTTGGGAGAAATGGTAGCCAGCCCAGTTCCCAGAATAAGGGTACAGACATCACCCATGACAACAAAGCAAATCTTCCAAAGCCAGCAGAAACTGTGGAGGTTTGCCCTGAGTGTGGTAGTTACATTCCTGAAGGTAGCAAATTCTGCCCTGAATGCGGATACAAACTGAAGAAGTCATAAGAATAAGTTTGAAAATTTACATAAGACCCTGATTAAGTATTTTCCAAAAGTTATTCCTAAAAACAAGTTGTATCATTTTTTTAAAAAAAATCAAGCAAAATCTTAATACTGAAATTTCCATAATGAAGAGTGGACTCAAATAACGAATCTATTGAAGATTGGGTAAACAGTGAAAACATTCAAACTACAAAAGATGTAGAAGTGCCAAAGATTCTTTTTGATCAGGTTATCGGTCAGGAAAGCGCTGGAGAAGTTGTGAAAAAAGCAGCGCTCCAGAAAAGGCACGTGTTGTTGTTAGGTGAGCCTGGAACAGGTAAGTCCATGCTTGCACAATCAATGGTGGATTTCTTGCCCAAGGAGGAACTCGAGGATATTGTGGTTTTCCATAATCCCGAGGATAATAACCGTCCAAAAATAAAAACTTTCCCGGCTGGCAAGGGAAAGGAAATAGTGAGACAGTACCAGATAAGGGCTGAGCAGGATAAGAAGGACAAATCCAGGATGATTATGACCATAGTGTTCTCAATCTTTATCGTTGGACTGATTCTGTCAATTCTTACACTGAACTATTATATAGTGTTTCTCGCACTGCTCGTAGCTGTTATGATATACTTCTTCGCTTCAATGAACCCGGCGATGAGATCAGAAAGAGCTATGATTCCTAAGATTCTGGTGTCACATACACCAAATGATAAACCACCATTCGTTGATTCAACAGGCGTTCATTCCGGTGCGCTTCTTGGTGATGTAAGGCATGATCCGTTCCAGTCAGGTGGATTGGAAACCCCTTCCCACGACAGGGTTGAGGCTGGAAATATACACAAGGCTGACAAGGGAGTTCTGTTCATAGATGAAATTAACCTGTTGAGGCCGGAAAGCCAGCAGGCATTACTCACTGCAATGCAGGAAAAAAAGTTCCCAATATCAGGACAGAGTGAAAGAAGTACAGGTGCCCTTGTACAGACTGAACCTGTTCCATGTGATTTTGTTCTAGTTGCTGCAGGGAATCTCGACGCATTGCAGGGAATGCATCCGGCACTCAGATCAAGGATCAGGGGATACGGTTACGAAGTATATGTAAGGGATTCAATGGAGGACAATGAAGAAAACAGGAAGAAATTACTTCAATTCATTGCCCAGGAAGTTGTAAAAGACAAGAAGATACCCCATTTTGACAAAAGTGCAATAATAGAGATAATGAAAGAGGCACAGAAAAGATCGGGGAGAAGAGGCAAACTGACTCTGAGATTGAGAGAGCTCGGTGGATTGATCAGAGCTTCAGGGGATGTGGCAATTTCGGAGAAGGCATCGGTCGTTACTTCAGATCATGTAATCAAGGCCAAAGATTTTAGTAAACCGGTTGAGCAGCAGATTGCAGATAGATCACTAGAGGTGAAACAGCTCTACAAGACTTTCCACAATAAAGGTTCCGAGGTAGGAACGGTAAACGGTCTTGCAGTTATGGGAGCTAACTCAGGAATGGCAGAATATACGGGAATTGTCATGCCTATTGTTGCAGAGATCACACCTTCACAGACAAAGGGACACGGAAGTGTTTTTGCAACTGGAAAGCTTGGAGAAATTGCAAAGGAAGCGGTGCAGAATGTCTCCGCTGTCTTCAAGAAGATAAGCGGGAAGGATCTTTCTGATCTTGACATCCATATACAGTTCATTGGAACTTACGAGGGCGTAGAAGGTGACAGCGCAAGTGTTTCAATCGCTACAGCCGTAATATCAGCCATAGAGGAGATACCCATAAAGCAGAATCTTGCCATGACAGGTTCGCTGAGTGTTAGGGGTAATGTTCTTCCAGTGGGAGGTGTTACTGCAAAGGTCGAGGCAGCCATTGACGCTGGACTGGAGGAGGTAATAGTCCCCGCGTCCAACTTTGGGGATATAATCCTCGACCAGAAATACACGGACAAGATCAAGATAATACCGGTCTCCACTATTGAGGAAGTACTTGATGAAGCCCTGGAAAAAACTGAAGAAAAAAAGTTGCTATTTGAACGGATAGCAGAGCTTCTAAAACCAGCAAGTGCACTTTCCCCAGCCAAGAAGGGAAGGACTGGAACCAGTGCCGCCTGAAGTTGTTAAACTTGTCTCTGATTCCATGCCAATCAGGGAAATAGATCAAAGTCTCCATATCAATCATTCATTTTTCAAGAGAGAAATAGGGAAGCCTGCCCTGGTAGAAGCCTGGGAAAGATCAATGAAATTTTCAAGAACCAGGATAAGGGACAGGAGCATGTATTTTTTATGCCTTATTACTGGAGAATCACACTTAGATAGAGCGAAGGAATTAGGAGGATATGGACTTGATGACAGAACTTCCTACTTAATTTTTGAAGATCATGATAGGAATTTCATTGATGATATTAAAGGGGTAAAAAGTTATCCCTATGGAAAATTAGCAGACGAGGGAAAGACATTTTATTTTGAAATGACTATGGCTGAACTTGAGTTGATCCGAAAATGACAGTAAATAAATTTCTTGCCTATACCGGGCATATAAACCTTGATGTTGTGCTTAAGGTTGACAAGATAAATGATAATGTTACCCTGCCAGTAAGTGAAGTGAAGGAAACGTTTGGAGGCACTGCGGGAAATTTTGCGATGATTGCCTCAAAACTAGGAATGAAATTCAGGCTATATTCCATTATTTCGAGGGTAAGCCATGGGAGTTACATAAAGAAATTGAATGAACTGAATATAGATCTCAGTGGGGTCAAGATAACCGATGAAAGCTACGGACCAGTCTGCTATGCAGTTAACGATGGAGAAAAGCAGAAATATTTCCTTGCGGAAGGGCCGATGAAATATGAAAAATATGATATTCTGGATGAAAAGTATGAACATCTCCATCTTGGAACAGGAAACCCGGAACTGAATGTTCAGATGGTTGAAAATGCAAGGTTTGATTCTCTCTCCTTTGATCCTTCACAGGAAGTATTCTTTAAGTACGGAAAAAATGAACTCAGGTATTTCCTTGAAAAATGTGAATTTATAATGGGGAACGAAGAAGAAATAAATTTCATGTTCAAAACGTCTGAGATTGACATGAAAGATTATGCCGGTGAAAAGCACAAGGTCATAATGACTGCAGGTTCCAGAGGTGCTTATGTCTACAATTCCAGGAATACACATGTATATCCCTTTGATGAAGTTGTGGAAGGTGGCAATACCCTTGGTGCTGGAGACTCCTTCAGAGCCGGTTTCTATTACGGATTGAAGAATGGCATGAACGTCGTTGATGCTGTAAAATGTGGAAATGCAACTTCATTTGTAATAGTTAAGAACGGGATAGAAAATGCTGAACTTGTCGGCGAAGAGATATTAAGCATGGCAAAAAAGTTAAAGGCAGAGGAAATTGCGTGATATGACAGTTTACACATTTGAGGGAAGAGTTCCAAGCATATCAGGAGATTCGTACATATCTCCAAGCGCAACAGTGATTGGTGATGTTACAATTACAGGTCAGGTATGGGTTGGCCCTGGTGCGGTTATAAGGGGAGATTATGGGAAGATTATCATAGGAAATGGAACTGCGGTGGAAGATAATGTGGTGATTCACGCCAGGCCTGGAGAGGTGACCACCATAGGAGAACATGTTACACTTGGCCACTCATGTGTTATCCATACTGCAACCATAGAGGATTATGCAGTAATAGGGATGCACTCAACCATAACCGATTTTGCAAAGGTAGGAAGGTGGGCGGTTATAGCTGAACACGCGCTTGTAAAAACAAGGCAGGTAATTGAACCGGAGAAGATAGCAGGGGGTGTACCGGCCAAGGTTATAAAGGATGTGTCTGAAGACTACAAGGCCCTGTGGGAAGACTACAAATATAATTACACTTCTTTCTGCAAGAGATATAAGGATAACCTCAGGGAAAAATTATAATAGCGCTTTCTTTCTTTCATGTTATGGAAGAAAGGTTCGATATAAAAGGAACATCACTGAGGATAATTCTTGATTCCAGAGGAAACAAGACAGTTGAGGCTACAGTTGTATTAAATTCTGGTGCAAAGGGTATATGTTCTGCACCTGCTGGAGCAAGTACGGGGGCAACAGAGGTTATACCATTCAGGGATGGAAGGGCAGAAGAGAGCCTGAATTTTTTTGAGAGAAATGTTAAGGAATCACTGAAGGGATTCAATGGGTTCAATCAGTCAGGGTTTGACAATCTCTTGAAAAATATAGACGGGACTGAGAACTTCTCTTCAATGGGTGGCAATGTTTCCACAGCCCTTTCTGTTGCACTGGCAAAGGCAGTTTCCAGTGAGCTCGGAATTCCACTTTACAGATATGCAGGTGGAAATTTCAGGATGAAAGCACCGAAACCCATTGGAAATGTGATTGGTGGTGGAAAACACGCAATTAATGGAACAACATTCCAGGAATTCCTTGTTTCCAATGATTCTTCCTCGTTTCTGGAGGCCATAGAAATAAATGCCCTTATCCATAAGAGGATCGGGCAGAAGGCAAAGGCTATAATGAAGAACGTCAGCATTGGTGTCGGTGATGAGAGGGCCTGGGTCCTTTCAATAAGTGATGATCAGGCAATGCAGCTACTGAAAGATTCAGCGGACGAGATAGCTGAAGAGAAGAAGGTGAAGGTTTATCTTGGTTTTGATGCTGCTGCTTCAAGTTTTTACGAAAATGGAAAATATGTGTACAAGGAAAAGAAGAGGGATCAGGGGGAACAGATCCAGTATGTGCTTGATGCCCACAGGAACTACGGTTTTTACTATATGGAAGATCCAATGGACGAGGCCGATTTTGAAGGCCACGCTGAAATAACAAAGGCGGTGGGAAAGAAAGCCCTCATAGTTGGAGACGATCTCTATACAACCAATGCCAGCAGGATCAGGAAGGGTATAGAAACAAAGGCTACAAATGGCGTACTCATCAAGGTGAATCAGATAGGAACACTTACAGACACATGGGATGCTGTAAAGGTAGCAACATCAGCATCCATGGAAAACGTGATCTCCCATAGAAGTGGAGAAACAACTGATGACTTCATTGCACATCTCTCCCTGGCATTCTCATCTACCTTCATAAAAAGTGGAACCATAGGAGGAGAGAGACTTGCAAAGTTAAATGAACTTGCGAGACTTCAGGAAGAGATTGAGCACTGAAAATTTAAACATAATAGGTTCCGGTCTTCGCGGGACCGGCAGCCTGACCATGATCGAGATGGACGTCCTTAACAGATCAGATCATGTTTTCATTGATGGCTATACATCCATATTCCCTGAAGATTTCAGGGAGGATCTGGAGAGAAGGATTTCAAAGCCAGTGATCTATCTCAGGAGAGAGGAAGTTGAGACTTTTTCATTTATAAGAGATAGCAACGGAGAGATTTCACTCATAGTATCAGGTGATCCCATGACTTCAACAACTCATTTTTCCATAATCGGTTACTGCAAACTTAATAATATAAAATGGAGGATTTTTGAAAATGCATCCATTACCGGGGCAGTCCCAGGTAGGACAGGACTATCGTCATACCGCACCGGAATAACCGTTTCCTTGCCTGAGATGTATGAAAATTTTGTCCCTGTTAGTCCACTACAGAAAATTGTGGGAAACCTGAGGAACATGCTTCACACAATCCTCCTCATTGACCTGAAAAATGGCAGGAACCTTGACATAGGGAGAGTTCATGAAATAATGGAAATAATGATGGATAAATTGGGTTTTCAAGATATTTCGGGTATTCCAGTATTGATTCTTCAGAGGGTGGGATGGCAGGATGAACATATTTTTACTTCCACATTGGACAAAATGGGTAATTTGAAAGTGGAGTCACCATACTGCATAGTGGTTCCATTCAGGCCAGACTCAAATGAGATAGAGAACATGAGATCTGTCGGCATTGCGGAAACGTCAATATTCGAGAAATTCAATTACGAAAAAGCACTTGAAAAACTCGGATGAATAATTGAAATAATACCCTGAACATTTTAGAATTCATTAACTCAAAACTTGGTTTATTCATCTTCAAAGTACAAACACTAAGTGAAAAGGGTGGAATTGTTGAAAATAGAATTACATAAAATCTGAACCTTCAAGAATAAATCTAAAAAATATTAAACACTTACGTTATACAGAATCCATGTCTTTTGAAATGCAGGTTGACGCTATTAAGTACGGAGAGGAGATTTCTGACAAATACACTTGCAAGGGACAGAATATATCTCCTGAAATCAAGTGGAAGGATGCTCCATCGTCCACAAAGGAAATTGTCCTGTTTATGGATGACCCTGATGCACGCAGGAAATCTTTCAATCACTGGTGCATGAGAAATATTCAGTCTTCTGTTGGCACAATTCACGAGAATGTTCCTATTTCCGAAAAGACGCAGGAAGGATGGATTCAGCTAAAAAATGATTTTGGAAAAAATGGATACGGTGGTCCATGTCCTCCGGGAAAGAAAACGCATAAATATACTGTAACATTATATGCACTTGTAAGACCATTGAATGACCATGAAACAGCAGATAGGGAAAGTATGAGAAAACTCTGCGAAACACTGATGGTTAAAAAGGTTACATGGATGTTTACATATGGAAACAAATGATGGAAAGCTGCCGCTTGTGATCATGTCCGGTGGCACTGGATCAAGAATGAACATGCCTGATAAGGGTTTACTCATGATAAGGGGTGAAACTCTCATAGGACGGAATCTCAAGTTTCTTGAAGATGTTGCAAAGCCTGTTTATCTTGTAGTCACTCCAAATACAGAGATCACTGAAAAATACTATTCTGAAAAACTCGAAATAATCAAGACACAGGGAAAGGGGTACTCAGAGGATCTTGGGCAGGTCCTGAAAAAAATAAATAAATATCCAGTAATGGTAATCCCTGGAGATATCTATTTTTCTGATCAGGAAGTCGTGGAAAGTTTCATTTCCTTTGCAAAGAAGAGTGGCAGGGGCATTGTTTCTATGTTAATTGAAGGGCTGTTCTGTGGTGTGAGCGTATTTTTCTCCCCTCCTGATGAGGTCAAAAGTGAAGATTTCCAGTCCTTTGATGTTTCAGAAAAGCAGGCATATAATGTAAACACTGTTGAGGACTTTTTCCTCATACTTAACAGGCTGAAGAGACAGAAGAACTAGTATGGTAAGCGATCGTACTAAAAAAGCCGGAAGGGCACTCCTAAAGTTCTCTTCTTACTTCAGGGAAAACAGGGATGCAGCCACAGTAATGCTAGCTGGTGCAGTTATAACATTGATAGTTTCCATATCTGTTCTTTATCTTTCAATCCTCAATGGAAGCTTCGTGAAGACGGATAATGCAATTTTTGAGGTCCTGACTGATGCTATGGCACCCGTACTTGAGATTGTTGCATCAGTGGTTATGTTCAAGAGGGTAGATCTGCACAGATCAATGGGTGGACTCGGCATCCTTATGGGAATAATTTCACTTCCGGGAAGCGAGGGAGGCTTGCTAATTGGATTTATATTTGTGGTAATAGGTGGAGCCATGAGCATGCTTTACAGGGAACCATACGTGGGAAAAAATGGTGAGATTAAACAGGAAAATAGTTAGTGACAAATTTTTAGTTTGAATGAAAAACAATATTAAATACTGCCATTGCTATGTTCATTCACGATCTCCAACATTGTATATTATTTATGTATTCTTCTTGCAGCCATAGGATTTTTCTTTCTTGGCGCATGGTTCTACCAGATAATTTCATGGTTTCCAAGGGGAGGCAAGCCTGTTACCGGAACCAGAAGCCTTATAGGGAAGATTGGCCAGGTAGTTAGGGATAACGGTACAAACATGGTTGTAAGGGTTGATGGACAGAACTGGAATGCAAAATATCAGGGTGCAGACAGGCCATATGTGGGCGCAAAGGTGAAAATAATTTCTGTCAGGGGACTGAGTCTCATGATAGAATTACCCACAAAATACACAAAGAAATGAGTCATGAAATATTTAACTAAATGTTAATTAATTATAATTCCATCCTAAGATATGATAAGCGACGATCTGTTTTACATATCAATATTACTTGTTGCAATTGTTTTCTTCTTTTTCGGTGCCTGGTTCTACAGGCTAGTATTATGGTATCCCAGAGGTGGAAGGGCAGTTACTGGCACTAAGAGCATGATTGGCAAGATTGGTCAGGTAGTTAGAGATAACGGTACAAACATGGTTGTAAGGGTTGATGGGCAGAACTGGAATGCAAAGTATGTAGGAGAACAGCGACCTGAAGTTGGTGACAGGGTAAGCATTAAGGATGTGAATGGACTCAACCTTCTTGTGGAGGAGATAAAGGATGGGAATTGATTGTTCCCAGCTGGGCAGGGCACTAATAATAAGAAGGGATGGAACAAGGAAACTGCTTTCTCTGGAAGATACGATCCGGCTGTGCGAGGAATCTCTGAATTCTGGTAAGGCGTTTCATGAAATTCTGAAGAAAAGTGAGCCAAATCTTAAGGTTATAAGATTCATTCAGGACGGAAACGATGAAGATAGTACTGAATAATGGATCATTAAAGGCTGATATTGACAGTGAAGGATGCTTTATTGAAGGTGTCGAGTTCAGGGAAAATGAGATCATAAAGAGGACACAGGATGGGCACAAGACCCACGGTGGGTGTTCACCCCTATTTCCATATGCGAACAGGATAAAGGGTGGATCATATGAATGGCTTGGTAAATCATACGGGTTCAAGACAGGCCAGGATGGAAATTCCATTCACGGATTTGCAAAGGATCGCCAGTGGGACATAATGGATCAGAAGGAAGATTCTATTCAAATGAAACTTGACCTCAGGGATGAATCCTATCCATTTGATGTGGAAGTTACAGTGGATATTGAAATAAGTCATGATGGCTTCAGGGAGAATGCCAGGTTTGTTAACAGGGATCATATACCGGTCCCATTGAGTCCTGGCTTCCACCCTTATTTTGTAACAGGATCAAACTGGGAAATTTTCCTGAAATCAAGACCACTGAAATCGCTGAAGATAGATCAGTACTTTCCATCAGGGAATTATTCAGAATTCTACCGACATTTTTACAAAAAAGATTCACATGTTTTCGATGACTGCTTCAGGTATTCTGGAAATATACAGTTGAAGGGGGATTATTTTGCCTACAGTATAGAAAGAACGAACTCTGAATTCTTCATGGTTTATGATGGTGTATTCAGCGATTCAAGGTCTGTCGCCATAGAACCAATGGCATCTGAAGTTAATTCGTTCCAGACGGGGAATGGGCTTAAAGTATTGAAGCCAGATGAGGTTTGGGACTTTGGATATTCGGTCACAATCTCCTCCCTTTAGATTCTTATCACTTCGTCCTGAAATGCTTCACCATAATCCCGAATGCCTCTCCAAGGATTATTCCTGCCAGGAAGGTAAATGTGATTGTGATTACCGGGTCCACAAACGTTGGGAAGTGCGGCTCGTATAGATACGAATACCACTTTACAAGGAAAAGGAATGACCATGCTATGGCAACGCCCGCTGATGACTGGTATATTTCATTTCCCTTCCTTCTTGTTATCTGTGAGAGATCACCTATTATGAAGCCGAGGATAAAACCTAGCAGGTATATTACCATGGAAAATTCGAACTCGAGAAATGTCAGTGTTATGGATGAATACAGGGTCAGTAGTAGATAGATCAGGGGATAAATAACAATCTTCCTTGAATAAGTCTTCCCAACCTTGGCCCTGACTGCCCTCATAACCATAAGAAATATGGTGAAAATAAGGAAAACATAGAACTGTATTTTGAAGCCTCTGATTATACTGATGATACTTTCCTCACTCAACGCAAACATATTTATTTATATCCTCCAGAAAATATTGAATCCTGTAACCTGAAATTGGATTTATACTATTTCATTCCTGTTCATATCGTTGGATGATGAATGGCCCGAATAATCATTATAATCCCAATTCATTAATAGAACTTTGCAATAACGAATCATGGATATGGGAAAAGTATTTCTTTTTGCCCTTTTAGGGGGAGTTATGGGTGCAGTTCTTGGTATAGTTGCTGCCCTCTTTGTGTCAGGAAATAATTTCAGGGTAATGTTTCTGATGACATTCACGGAAATTGGGGTTATAGTTGGTCTCCTTGGAGGAGCAAAAATAGAAGACACTAAATCGGTGAACTAGAAGATCAGATCTTTCAGGACCGGTTTTTCCTTTTCTATATTTACCGTAATTTTTTCCGAATCTTCCTTTCCATCAATTTCTACAGTTCCATTTATTGATTTGAATTTGTGCCATTTGTTCCCGAAGTATATTTCCCTATCAACATCTCCAAAATAGTAGATTTTTTGTCCCACAATTATGACAGAATTATTCTTCTGGTAAAGAGGCAAATCTCCACCTGATCTTACTCTCCTGCTTCCACTGTATATATCAGATGATTCATAATCATACCACCTTCCTTCTGGGAGGTACAGTTCCCTGTTCTCCTGTGACTGAACAAGAATGGGCGCAAGTAAAAGCTCCTCACCGACCATATATTCATCATCAATCGTGAATATGCCTTCCTCTTTAGGATAATTGAAGGCAAGTGGCCTTATTACCGGCCTGCCATACTTTTCAGCCTCAATGCATTTCCAGTAGAGATATGGCACAAAATTATGCCTCATGTTAAGCAATTCACCGAAACGTTTCCTGTAATAACTGTCAAAAACATACAGCTCCTGATCGTTTCCCATTTTGACCTTGTGATTCCTGTATACCGGGAAGAAGAGGGCCATCTGGTAAAATCTCAGGATCAGTTCTGGGCTTGAATATCCTGAAAAACCCCCAAGATCGCATCCCACATATGGAACTCCAGATATGCTCAATGAAGTCAGGATAGGTATCTGGAGACCCATGTTCTCAAATGTTGATAACCCGTCACCACTCCATATGGCCGCATATTTCTGTATACCTGCAAATCCGGACCTGGATAAGATGAAGCTTTCTCCAGGCTTCATTGCCTTATACGTATATTCTGCCTCCTTCAGTGCATATGCATTATGTACCTCTGAATGCTTTACCATCTTTCCATTCACTTCATGAACAGCGTCAAGGTCTATGGTTCTTGATTCCACATTGTGCACTGAGGGATCGTTCATGTCAAGCCAGATGCCATCATAACCCTTTGAGAGAAAATTTGACATCTCCCTGAACCAGAAATCCCCACCCTCTTTCTTGAAGAAATCTGGAAATACACATTTTCCCGGCCAAACGTCTCCTGTATATATTTCACCCTTTGAAGTTTCTATATATGAACCCAGCCCTCTCCTGAATATTTCACTTTTCTGGTCTGCCTTCAGACCCGGATCGATTATGGGAATTACCCTTACATTCTTCCTGTGAAGCTTTTCTATCATTCCCTTCATATCAGGAAATTTACTTGTATCTTCCGTGAAGATCCTGTATTCATCCATGTAATCTATATCCAGATAAACTGAACCAACTGCGTGAGGACCGAATGCCTTCTGATAATTTTCAACCACTTCTTCCACTCTGTCCTGAGGGTAATAGGAATACTTAGATATCTGATGTTCAAGAGCCCATTCAGGGATATGAAATGGTTTTCCAGTCAGTTCTGTGTATTTCTGCAACACAGCTTCTGGTGTTTCTCCATTGATAATATAAAATGAAAAATTTTCTGACCTTATATCGATCATTATGTTGGTATAGTCATTCACCCCAAAATCAAAGTTGATTTCACCAGTGTAATTGATGAAGTACCCAGTGGTTTCTGAAATTCCTGTTTTCATGAAGAATGGTATTGATACGTAAAGAGGATCATAGCCCAGGTAATAGTTGTAACTATCATAATTCCACATCCTTCCTCCTGTTCTCTTCCTTTCAACTGGAAAAGCCTTTTCCCCCAGTCCCAGTATATGATCTGTCTCCAGGAGTGGAATTATAATCCTGGTTCTTTCATCTTCTTCAATTAACTGGAAAGCTGGAGACCCTTCTACCTCATTTTCCCTGATAAATCTTGTTTCTATGAATTCTTCTCCGCTTCCAACCTGAAATTTCAATATATCATTATTTCCCCTAAAAATATTATACATCAAAGGTTGCTATGGAAAGTTTGGATAATAACATTTCCAAAAATTATGAGTCAGAGATTGGAGATGAAAATTATAAATGCAACATGAAGATATCATATTATGTTTTCAAAAGATCCGAGTGAACTTGTTAGAAAGGAAAAGCTTGACAGTGAGGAAATAAGCAGATCAATCAGACTGGCGCTTGCCGCAGAACTGGATGCAGTTAACTTTTATCTCCAGCAATCCAGGCTCATGCCTGATGGACCTTTTAAAAAGGTACACGAAGATATAGCAAAGGAGGAAGTGACCCATTTTGGGGAGTTCCTGAGACTGCTTCACGAGTATGAACCTATGGATTTTGACAGGATTAATGCCGGTTGGAATGAGGCTTCTGACATGCTGGGAAGCAGGCCATCGTTCCTGAAAACCGGATCTGGTGAGAGAAAAGTCTCTGATGGTAAGCAAGCTGAAGATTCATCTGGGGAGTATCTGATGGAAGGCCTCAGAACAATGCAGTGGGATGAAAGCGGACTCCTCCTACCGGGAAATAAGGAAACGATTGCGCCCTTTGAGAAAATCTCCATGGAATTCAAGGTTGAAAAAGGCATGAAGGAAATTTACAGGGACATCCTGATCAGGAAGCAGGAGGATGAATATAGATCAATCATAGAGAAGTTTATCTATGAAGATTCAAAGATATCCCTCACTAACAGATCAACGAAAATCAGGAGTGAAAAGTCAGATTCCAGTGGAGTTATTTCATCAGTCCTGAAGGCATTGAAGATGTTGTCAGATCACAATTATGACTCTGATCTGGTTACCCATGTATCCTTCAGCATGTATGAAACACTCATGACGACAACTAATGGTAGTGAAAGCCTTTACAGGTCAGTCCGCAGGATTTTACACAGGATAGGACTCAATCCAAGCCTGTCCGGAAAGAAGATGGTAGTTTTCAGGAAGGATATGTTCACTGTTGCCGTTAAAAAAGCCCCAGAATTACATAAGATATCTGAGGACGTAGACAGCATAAATTATGGTATATATGGGTGGGTCCTCCCTCTCCTCCTGGATGAGAACGCATCTGTGTTAATAGAATTTAAATAGTGAATTAGAAGCCTGGAATGCTTCCCAATTCCAGCTTATTTCTTGAGTAATCCACGTACATATTTTTGAGTTGTAAATACTCTCCTATTCCGTATTTACTGCCTTCACCTGCAAGACCGGTCATCCTGAACCCTGTATGATATCCCTGTGAGGATTCCGGTCCGGGCATATTGACATAAAGTTCACCAAATCTGATAGATTCTGCTGCCTGGAATATCCTCTTATTGTCCTCCGTGAATAGATAGGAAGCAAGTCCGAACTGTGAGTCATTTGCCATTCTTATTGCTTCATCCCAGTCGTTGACCCTGTGTATGCCCAGCACCGGACCGAATATTTCATCCTGGAATATGGATGACTTCTGTGGTACGTTCTCTATAAGTGTTGGTTCAAAGAAGAATCCCTTGCTGAAATCCCCCTTGAGGTCTGGCTTCTTCCCTCCTGATAAAATCTTCAGGTTCTCCTTCTCAGATTCTGATATGACACTTTCCATATTCTTCTGGGCATCATGGTTGATGAGTGGGCCCATCTGTGCTGTTTCTGGATCGCCGACCTTCAATCCTCTTGTCATTGAAATGAATTTTTCCTCGAATTTATCGGCTATATCCTCGTGCAGGTAAAGCCTTTCGGCTGCAATGCATGACTGGCCAGCATTCCAGAATTTAGCCCATACAAGTGTCTTCAGTGCCTTCTCCATATCTGCATCGTTCCAGACTATGAAGGGTGCCTTTCCTCCCAGTTCAAGCATGAGCTTTGCCATGTTCGCTGATGATTGCTGTATGATTCTCTGACCTGTTGCAGTTGAGCCTGTAAGGGTAACAAGAGCAACTTTTTTGTGAGAGACTATGAAATCACCTATCTCAGAGCCCTTTCCAGTAACCATGTTCAGTACTCCATCCGGAATCCCTGCCTCCTGGAATTTTCTTACTATCCATTCAGCGATTAATGGTGTATCACTGCTTGGCTTCAGTACAACTGAGTTACCGGTCATAAGGGCTGGAGCAAGTTTCCTTGCAACCATTGCTGCCGGGAAATTCCATGGTGTGAGTGCAACGACAACTCCCCTTGGCACCCTGTACTGGAATATCTTTCTCTTGCTTGAGTCGCCCTCAACTAGATCCCCGGTGATCTTTCTTTCAAATTCAGCATAATAATAAATCTGGTCAAGAACACCGTTGACCTCTTCCTGTGCCTGTGGCCTTATCTTTCCACATTCCCTGACAAGGAGATCCTCCAGTTCCTTCCTCTTAGCCTGTATGAGATCTCCAGCCTTCCTGACAATTCTTCCTCTCTCCTTTGATCCAAGTTCATTCCACTTCCAGAAAGTACCTTCTGCTGCATCTATGGCTCTGCTCACATCATCTTTCGTTGCAGCTGGAAACGTATCAATTTTCATACCTGTTGCAGGGTTCAGATCATCCAGTGTTTTTCCACTTGATGAATCTACCCACTTTCCATCAATTAAATTCTTCATGGTTAGTAATGACTTCAAGGGAATTTAGTATTTTCTATTTTTGATCATATTAAATTTAGCTGAATTTTCGCATATATTCCGGGATAATTTTGAAATGATCTTGAATGAAATGGATTAAGGTTATAATGCCTGAAGATCATGAGGAGTCATGAATCATGTGGTCTGTCCTATGTGTGGATCAGAAAATATTTTCGCTGATTCCGGATTGATAACCGGAAAATACAAATGTAATGAATGCGGATACGTTGGCTCCCTAATATATGAGTTTGATGACAAGGATTACGAATTGTTTAAAAGACAGCTTGAAAGAAGTAAGAGCAGGGAGAATTTTCCGAAATAATCAGAGCGGACCAAGGTCAAGGATGCTTGAAATCTGTGACCCAAACTCACCTG
Source organism: Thermoplasmatales archaeon (assembly GCA_027316895.1). GTDB lineage: Archaea > Thermoplasmatota > Thermoplasmata > Thermoplasmatales > Thermoplasmataceae > Cuniculiplasma. The sequence goes on from DAHVFT010000001.1 coordinate 998,161, forward strand.
CAAGCTTCAATTTTTCCTTCAGGTTATCAACAGTTATCCTGTCCTTGTCTGCCCTTTCGTTTATCTGATTTATGTAGCCTTTCAATGCATCTTTCTTAATTTCAATTATTTTTACCGCAAGCTTCCTGAATGAACCCGTGGATAGAATGTCAATACCATCCTCCACCAGTCTGACCAGCTTCGTTTTGTTTGATTCTATCTCTTTCAGGGTACCATATATCCTGTCGAGTGGTACCTGTATCTTGTCTATCTCCAGCATATTGTTCAGGGCAGGGACGCTTGTTACATCAACCGTCTGGTTGTCATCCTTATACTCTATGGAAAGGAATGAATTTTCGTTTCCCCTGGACATTACAAAAGTGACCTTCGCATTGCTGTCCGGATCAGCGAATTCAACAAACAGGTTTCCCTTGTTTATGCTTGCAGATGTCATGTAAAATTTATCAATCTTTTCATAGTCAATCTGGGCCTCCTTTCCAGCCCAGTTGCTTGCTGAATTTATCGGTATCTTGACACCTTTCTCCAGGAAGCCAAACCGTAGTGATTCCTTGAATAGATCTGAACTTCTTGAATTCAGGGAGAAATCGTATTCAATGGAACTCTCAGCAGTATATCTTACTGCAGCATCATAGACGCCGTCAACCCATTTTACAAAGATATTCGCATCTACGATTTTCAGGAAATCCATTGAAAGAAACGCCTGGATATTCTTTATGGAATTGGTTCTTGAGGCGGACATTGACCCTTCAAGATCATTTATCCTGTTCCTGTAATCGTCATTAATTTTCTTCTTGAATTTCTCAAGTGAAACTCCTACGAAGCTCTGTATTTCCTTCTCTGTGTCATCGAAAAGACCTGAAACTGTTACTGACTTGAAATCGTCCAGAAGTTTGTTAAGTGATACGAGTAAATTATCCACTTCAGCAATGCTCTGGGGCTGTTTAGATTTTAATGTATCCTGTAGATTCTTGTGATTTTCGTATTCATTTTTGCTTATAATTGCATCGAGTAAATACTGATAAAATGCCTTGAACATTAAATCAGAATTTTGCTGCTGGTTTGCCTCCATTAAATCCCTAACCAGTAATTACTTCAAAGGTTTAAGTCTTTATGGAAAACCTAATTATATGGTTCTGTCAGACATTTTTGTTCGAACATATGAGGATCATGTTCTGCCCATTAAAAATTTGGTGCAATGTTTTTATGGAAAGTTTATTAATGAAATTTCATAGGGAGATACAATATGGAATCTAATAAGAAAGAGGAATTGCTTAGTCCTCTAATAGATTCACTTGAAGTCAGCATAAAGGGATTGATGATCCTCAGCGATAAGGAGGCTGATATTTCAAGGGCAGATGTGATAAGGAAGCTTGAAAATTCTAACGAGGAAGAGGTAAGAGAGTTCCTTAATCTAATAAAGGAAGAACGGAAAGGTTCTGATATCAACATTTTATTCGCAACTTTGGGTGAATTTCTTCTCTCTTCATTCCTCTTTGTAATGGGGATACTTTTTGTCATTCCAACTTTTTTTGGCGGGAATGCATCTGGTTATCTGCTGAACTATTATGGAAATGCCCTCCATAGCATATCAGAAACAACCGGCCTGACATCACTGACCATTGTGATAAATTTTCTTGTTGCAGTGGTCCTTCTCCTGGCGTCTTTCAGCACGCTTAAGACTGCCAGGATGAACATCAGATTCCTCTTCAGGTAAGTTCAAAATGGATAGGAGAACAATAAGAGAGATCTATCTCGGGAGACTGATAATAACAGTTATCAGTCTTGCTATTTTTTTATTCTCCATCCTTTTCTTCTATAGCAACAGGTCTGTCATTCTGAACTTTAACAATATGACAATAAATAAGTCACTCCTGATTGTTTCAGTAATGGCAATGATATTTTTCAGCCTGTATCTCACCGTTTCATTTCCAAAATCCCTGAGAATTAAATTTTCAAGACCCAGGATCAGGGGAAAGCCAAATCCGGTTTACGGTTTTTTCATAATTCTATCCATAGGAATAGGATCGACCCTTGGATCTCCATTATTCATACTGATACCGGAAAATGCACTTCAGTATGGTATCGTATCCACTATTTCCCTTATTGTTGCATCCATCACATCACTATTCATGGCCAAGGTATACTTTGATGTCTATGAGTTCCACAAGAATAATGGAAGGGATATTGTTGGTGGACCAGCCTTTGTAAGGGAGGCCTATGGAGTTTCATCTGTCAGATATTTTATCAGCAGGATTTCCATGTGGGTGGCAAACTCAGCCCTTTCTGCCTACTGCGTGATCATTTTTTTTGATCTTCTGTTCATTGTGATACCTGAAAGCTCAATTGGTGGGTCACTGATTTCAAAGGTTCTGATTTATGCCATACTCGGACTATTTATCGTATGGTTCATAATAAATGCATTCTTCGAGGAAAGATACTTAAGATTCATAGGCAAGGTGCAGCTGGTCATGATGATAGCCATGGCAGTCATATTAATAGCGGAAGAAGGCGTAATTTTCAGATCGCCTTCCCATCTTTCAACTCATCTCTTCTTCTCCTTTACAGGAAACTGGGTGGAAGACATACTGATTGATACTGGATACCTGTTCATCCTCTTCTTTGGTTTCCAGGAAATCATGGCATTTCAGAGAAATATAACTGACGGAAGCACCATAAACATTCCGATGATAAAGAAGAAGATAATGCTGGACAAGGATCATGTCATAAAATGGTCAATGATATTTACCATAATTGTCTCCTCATCCATAAATATCGTATATTCTATTGCAGTTCTTCTGACACAATCCAGGGGGACAGGAATAGAAAAAAGTTCGATTCCTGCCTTCCTTATTGCACAGATGACAGGAGGTGAATCATGGTTTCTACTGATGATAATCGCATTCATCATTGCAACCCTGACAACTTTCGTCCCGGCATTTCTGGCTGCATCAAGGCATCTTAAATCCCTGGGCGAGGACAGGATATTTCCATACAGTCTCACCAAGTACTCGTGGATATTCACACTTGTGTTCATTATACTCCTTGTCGCATCCGGTGAATCCTTCCTTTTAAGTATTACAGATTTCATGGTTCTGATCAGTCTTGGTTTCATTACGATTTCAGGGACACACTACCGGAAGGAACTTGGGAATGTGAAAGGATTGCTTTTCCCGGCCATGGTGGGTATAATGACATTTACCTTCGGGGCATTCAATTACTTTGTTGATCCAGAAGTGGTATTATTTTCTATCCTGATTATTTCTGTTGCTTATCTTGTCCATAATCTTATCAATATGGATTCTGTTGCATTGAAACTATTTACGGGGTCGATGCTGGTGATGATCCTCCTGACGGATATGTTCATAAATATTGAGGTCACAGGAACCGACGGACTTAGATTTTTCTTCCTGAAAGAGGGGAGAAACAGTACCTTTGAGGAATTTCTACTGCTGATGTTTTCCCTTGTGATCCTAAGTGTGGTAGATTTTATCCTGGAGTGGAGATTGAGCCGGAAAATGAATCTGCTTGACATTCTAAAGCAATAAGTTTGAAATTGTAATTTTAGTGCATTATTATGAAGGCACGAGTGTGTAGAAGAAAGCTGCAGGTAATGGAGGTATGAAGATTACCATCATCAGCAGGCTTATCTGCAAGGTCATTGATATGTATATCGATTTACTGACTGCATATAATCCAATATATATGAGACCAATGGCAAATGAATCCAGTATGAATAATGGGAAATACCATCCAGGAAATCCAGGTAATGCGTTGATCAGGACAACAAAATAATATCCTTCGTAGAATAGGGCTGATATTATTATTGACGTTCCCCGCTTGAAGTATAGATTCAGTGTCTCGATTCCAACCAGTGCAAATATGGTTTGCTCAAAGAATGAGGGGTAGTAGAATGATTCCATTAGATATGATACTTCAGCTGTCCCAAGGTTCATCACCAGTATAATATAGACCCAGACGAACAGTGCGGAAACAAGGAGTATTATCCATTTCAACGAAACCAGTCCCCTAAGTATTTTCTTTCCATTCAATCCGTAAAGTGACAGGAATGTGATTGAAAATAGTGGCTCAATCAGTATGATGTAAAAGAAATATTTTCCAAAATTACTGTACCTGTATGTCAGGAAATTAAGAAGAACTGATAAAGTGAGTATGGAGATGCCAAAAATAAAAGTTCCCTTCTTTTCCATATTGATCTATTTCAATATGGTAAAAGTGGATATTATGATTAAGATCAGAGCTATGGTAAGATATCCGTTTGTATAGGAAAAAAGCTTCCTGTACTCCTTGGCTTCTCCCTTTCGCCTGAAATAATAATATGATGGAACAAGGATCCACAGTGCCAGAGGAACAGACGCCAATCCATAGATGAGATTCAGCCCAATTCGTGTATAGACAAATGGAATGATGGTTACTATGGCAAGAAAAATGGAATTTATCAAAATGTATTTTCTGGTAACTGCAACTCCCTTGACAGCTGGTAGCATTGGTATATTTGCGGAAGAATAATCATCCCTGTATTTTATGGCCAGTGACCAGAAGTGAGTCGGTGTCCATACAAAGACCAGAACCGCTATGAATATTGCTGCAGGAGTTACGGTTCCTGATATTGCGGCTGAGCCAGCAAGTGCAGGAAAGCTTCCTGCAACTCCTCCAAATACAATATTCAGGTCAGTCCTTCTTTTCAGCACTACTGTATACAGAAAGGCATAGCTGAGGAAACCTGCTATTATGTAGATGACTGAAATATAATTGAGAAATGAGAACCCAACTATCATGGATGTCGCAAACAGAGCTATAAGGAGAATGATCATCTTTGATTTGTTCCTGTAAACAACCTTTCTCCTGTTTGAAACTCGTTCCATTTTTGAATCAATGTCTGTATCATATATGTTGTTGAAAACTCCTGATGCCATTGAGGCAAGTGAGCCCGATACAAGGAGTGGAATCAGAAAAATTATATCCTTGAATGATCCTGTGTATGTGAAAAAACCTGCAACTGCAACCAGATCAATGAGAAATGTAATCTCAAGTTTAAAAATGTTGTTAAAAAAAGAAAAGTTCCATTTCTGTTCCAACTAAAACACCGGCAAGTCTCTTGCTTCTAAATTAACTTCAGTCTTCACCAGGTTGTGAAGATTGAAAGTGTTTAATAGGTTTAACGGTGACAGAGATGGGTTTCCATTGCTTTTATGTGCATTGTGACCCGCAATTGGCTGGGATACAATGGACGATGATGCTGTTCCACTGGCCGTGCCATTTACCTGTATTCTTGCAAGCATTGTTGTAGGATGTACCTCACACCAGTATGTATAATTTCCAGGCTGGAAGAATATATAGGATTTTGATACCGGATGACCGGGTATTTGTGTTAGTTCTCCAGTTGTTACAATGGTTAAACCAGTAGCAGCATTTTCATATGCAGTCAGAACAGTTCCAGGAACATAATTTTTATCCTTATTAATTGTTAATGTGTGTGGGAGATTGTCTTCCTCTATAACTGTGAAACAGATCTTGTAGTCAAGCGGAAGATATAATGTTGGATTAATTGGACCGTGAGAATAGTTCCATCCACTTGCATCAGCGTATATAGTTTCATTTATTGTTCCTTTTACCTTAAGTCCAGCTGGGTCTATCAAGCCTCCTCCAGAAGAAGTAGGTGCAGATAGAACAAATGTCAATGACAACCCAACAAGAAGAATTATTACTATTCCATATACTACTCCTAATTTTCCTTTATTCAAATTATTCACCTCCTACAGCTGACGGATTCCCAAGAGGTTCTGGTTTCTGTTCCAGTGATGGTTCTTCGTTGTTATATGTATCTTCGAAAGCATTGTTTGTTGTTGTACTTGGCTCATCAAGCATGGACTTTATAAGGTTTGCAAGGAAGAACAGCTGACCGATTCCGATAATGACTCCACCTGCGATAGCAATATCCTGATATACCTGGAATCTTGCAAAGTATCCAGATACGTATCTGGGCATGCCGAGGAACCCTCCTATGGTCCATCCCATTGACATTATGAATGATCCGATTGCAGTTAGGGCCATGTGCCATGTGGCGAGACGCTGGTCATACTTCCTGCCCCTGGTTATTGTTGGCCACAGCATATATACTGAGGCAAAGATGATTCCGGTAGTGATTCCCATGAAGATGAAATGGAAATGCCCCGTAACCCAGTATGTTCCATGTACCTGTATATTCACGACTAGCATTGATTGCATAACCCCTGTTATTCCACCTATTATGAAATCAAATATTCCATTGATTACAAACAGCATTGGTGTTGAGAGTCGAATTTTGTCCGCAGTCCACATAGATGCTATATAGTTGAATATGGTGATTGCAGACGGGATAACTACAAGGAATGATGCTGTTGAAAAGAACAATCCCCACTGAATGCCAAAGCCTGAATTCAGTAGATGATGTCCCCATACCAGTTCTGATAATGGCATCAATAATGCCAGACCGACCACTCCAGAAGTATAACTGAATATCTTTTTACCTGTGAATTTTGGTATAATTTCGTAAATCAATCCAAATTCCGGCAGGATTGCAATATATACGATTGGATGCCCCCATATCCAGAACAGTTCTGCAAACGACAGTGGAGAACTTGCACCTGCGACACCGGTGAAAAATATGGGGTTGAAGAAATCATAGAACAGCATTACTAGAGCGGACATAAGGAAAGGTGCAGAGGCCAGGAACATCAATAATGTGAAAAGTACACTCCATGCAAATAGAGGCATTTTCGTAAGTGGTACATTATCACCACGATCCATTATGATCATTCTTATCACAACTATTGCAGCGATTGTTATACCGATGAATATCATTTCCAGACCTATAACGGCAAGCCAGTTGTAAGCTCCAGCTCCATATGGGTTCAACTGAAGAGCGAGTGGTGGGTAGAAATACCATCTTGTGGATGTCCTGGAAAGAAGGATAAAGACACCGCCTAGTAGATATATCCAGAATGCCGTAGATGAAATTGAACCATATTTATCAGCCTTTACCTTCAGGAATGAAGGAAGCAGATAGTAGGCTATTCCCATTGCTCCACCAAGAGCCCACATATATATCATAAGTATTGAGTGCTCTGTTGTCAGCACGTCGTAAAGTACTTCTCTACCAGCAAAAAGAGTTGGATTCGGTTCAACAAGACTCACTCTCATCAACAAGCCGAATGATCCAGCTATGAAGAAGAATACTATTGCGCTCATTATATATCTCATTCCAATGCTTTTGGAATCATTCAGAACAAAATTGTTTGGAGATAGGAATCCTCCATTCTTCTTATTTTCTCTCAGGTAGGAACCGTAATCATAGTAATTATCCTCATTTGCTGCAACGTCTGCCTCTGTTTTTGCATTCAAGTATTTATAATACATGAAGAATAGAATTGCAAAACCTATTGAAAGAATCAGGGATAACTCAACAAGAAGTGTGGTTGATGACATTACTTAACCACCGTCAAATATCCTCTCATGAGGTAATGATCGTACCCACAGTACTCTACACACTCGAATATGAACACACCGGTATGAATTGGCGTGAATGTTATGGAATTATTCTGCCCTGGTACTGCATAGATCTGGATGTCAAACTGTGCTATATAGAGGTCGTGTATAACCGCAAATTGATGAGAACCTTTCGAAGAACTGACAATCAGTGTGTAAGTCGTATTGACATGTATGGTTAATGAATCAGTACAGGTATGCGTCCCTGTGGCATTTTCCTTTGTAAAGATCCATGCCCACTGCTCCCCGGTAACGTCAATGATATGATTGTCAGGGTTTATGTTCGTGTGGGGCGTCTCTTTTGTGGCTATAGAAAACGCAGGTAGACCAGTAGTATAAATATTTAATCCAGCTGCTGCACCCAGCACAACCAATACACCTATAAGCCATAATGCTTCAATTTTCATTTTTTTATTCATCTAAAATCCTCCCACTGGTGACTCCTGTCTCCCTTCTTAAATACTGGATAGAACAGTAAAAGACTGGTAAAGACTCCAGAAGCTATTCCTGCTCCATACAAAGGAGAGGCATAGGTTGCCTCAATCTGCCCTTGTGTAGTCGCCTCATAACCTGTCAGGAAAATTGTCAACAGGATGCTGCTCACGATTCCAACAATTATAGAAATAATGAGGAAAATAGTTACAACATTTGCCCCTTTGCTCATAAATCACCAATTATTAATTTTTATTAATAGTTTATGTTTCGCCTCAGAACTTTTCAACCAGTTTTATTTTGAGAAAAAGCTCTATTTTCCTTGCTGTTTTTATATCAGGTTTAAGGCTCCCTCTTTCAATTGCTGCGATGGATGTTCTTTTCTCTTTTATTTTGGCGGCAAATTCATCCTGCGTCAAGCCCGTTTTTTCTCTTGTTTCCCTGATCAGGACAGCATAGTCAGGCACTATTTCAAGCTCATCTATGTCTGTCTCTCTACCTGGCTTCTTCCTGGGTTTTTGTTGCGGTATGAATACCGGTTGGGTACTTGTATTAGTTAGACTGTAGCTTGAAACGCTTTTGACAACCGGCTTATTCCTGTAATTTTCAATTGGAGTTCCAAATTTCTCGCAATTACTGCATACTGCCATAACTGCCCCGTCAATTTTTACCTTCTTAAGATGATCGGTCTTTTTACCACATAATTCACATTCCATACAATTCACTCCCTTTAATTTGTCATTTTCATTATGCTTATTTACTTTTTTCCTTTTCGGGCATTTTTTGCATGATTATAACGTTCAAATGAATCCATGGCCAAGAGCAACGAGAAAAGTGACTGAGAAAGCCAGTTCAATTATGTATATATAAAGATTCCATTTCAGGATACTGTATCCTGGAAGAGGGGGAATTGGCAGTGAAGAAAATACTGCAACCATTAAGCTTGAACCGCTGATTATAAGAAATATTTCGCTTAGTGCTCCAGAACTGATGAAAGAGAAGCCTGAGAATATGGCCCCAAGCATCATGTTCGCAAATGGAGCACTAAGAGCTATTTTCCCTTCTATTTCATTGTTGGCTGAACCCACGATCCTTGTACTTCCCGGAAGCGATACAATAAAGCCAAATATGGAAGTTAGTAAGGCGAATATAATGCCTGAAGTAAATAAAGTGAAATTAACCCTGTATCCATACCTGTCAGAAAGAAAACTCATGCTGAAGTAGCTTAAACCTATTGCAATGAAAGACGAAAGCATTCCCGCAGGAAGCAGTAGAAACAGGAATTTTTCTGGTGTATAGCCAGATACTATATGTCTATAAGCAATACTGAGAGCAAGTCCAAGAACTATGAATGAAATCAGGAAATCTTCCCTCATGGAATGGTGCTGTCTGAGGTTGAAGTTCAGGATATCCATTATGCAAAACCACCATCAAGGCTCTGCACGGCTGCCTTGAGCTTCAATGCCCCTCTTATTCCAAGATTGAACTTTACGCTGTAAACAAATGGATTGGAATATGGCATGGAAGCAGCCTGCTGTAACAATTTTATTGTAAGTGGATCCTTTGGAATCTGCCGAACCTTGAAGTGATAATAAGAATCATCAACATAGTCCTTGATCATCTTTACCAGTTCTATATCCTTTGAACCGTTACCCAGGAAGAATATTGGCAACGTTAATTCCTCAACAGTACTTATTCCGGTCTTTTTGTAAATATTCTTCATTATTCTGCATGATTCCTGCTCTAGATAGTCCATGTCAATACCCTCAAGACTCGAAGGTGAGTTCAGGAACTCATATATTTCATCGATCATGTTCACCTTTATCTTTGTATACATGACTGCTTCTCTTTTATCCAGAAATTTGTTGTGTTTTATGCAGGCCTTCATCAATCTTTCTGATAGGATTATTATCTCTGCCCTGTTTTCTGTGTTCTTCAGAATATTCATTAAATCAGTGAATTTTTCCTGGGTGATCGTTTTCTGATGTTGCCGCGAAAGAAGATTTTCTGCAATATCAAAATTTTTTGTTCTGATTAGGGTGAGTGCTACTGTTTCTGTTGAGTCTCCATTTAGCAGAACTGGAAACATCTCATAGAGCTTCAGTACATCCTTGTAAAGGCCATTGTTGAAATTTATCCTTTCCATTCTTGCCAGGACTTCAATCTTATCTGTTCTGGGGGTATTCATTTTAAGGTACTGAAGGCAGTCCGTGTTTGCCTCCTCGAACTTTCCTGCTTCTGCAAGCTTTTCAATCAGAACAGTTATTATCCTTATATCCTCAGGATTGTTCCTGAAAAGCATCCTGAGAACCTCGAGACTTTCAGCACTCTTCTGCTCGGATATCATTCTCGAAGATATATCCAGTCCAAGACTGGTGTTACTTGTCTTCTTGAGAAGTGCGATCAATTGAGTCTTGATTATTTTATTTTCCCAGTATTTGTCAATAATGTTCTCGAGAACCACTTCCATGGACCCATCGATCTTGCTTATTCCTTTAATTGTATCTGCAAGTTTTTCAACATTACCGGATGCTTCATACAGTTTCAAGGTGAAAGCTGACTTATTTTTAAGCTGTTCAATGAAAGCTTCAGATTCCTTGAATTTACCCTGCTCTATTAATGACTCCACGAGTCCACCGGTAGTTTCTTCCCTGGGCTCTTCCTGTAAACTCTTCCTAAAGAAATGCTCTGCTGAAACTGGATCCTTGTTTACCAGGTAATAATCTCCAAGCATTGAATTTATTCCTGCAGGTAATTTCAGGGCTGAATATTCATTTATCACGCTGTCGAGTTCTTCCTTGCTACCGAATTCTTTCAGATCGAGGATATAGTTTATTATATCCTGTTCTTCGCTCGTTCTCATCCTGCAGATCTTGCTATCCAGGTTTATTATATCAAGTGCACTGTTTTCCCTCTTCCTGAACTGTCTCAGCACCCTCATTGCCTGGATGGTTTCAACTCCAGAAAACTCGAGGAGGTCTACAAAATTCAGTAATTTTGTTTCATCTATCTTCAACAACCTTTCGTATATCAATATCCAGGGAACGTGAAGTCCGCCTCCACTATTGACTATTGCCTCAGTCTCCCTTATTATATTTTCAGCGTCCATTTCTTCTAGCCTTGCTTGCAGTAGTAATGCCCTGAAAGGACTCGCTGAAAGTTGGTTATACGCTGACTCGAGCCTTCCTATCTTTGTCTTGTTCAATCTTGTTGTATTCTCAGCAATAATTGAATAGAATGTGGTGTATGGATCCTGATCCTTGATTGCATTAAGTAGTATTGATGATGCCTTTTCATAGTTCCTTTCCTTTAATAGGATATTTATTCTTGGATAATTATAGATAATAATGTCCTGATCAGGGTTTGCCCCATGTTGAGATAAGATTAAATTTATCTTTGATTCAGCCTCTTCATACCTGATTGTGTCAAGGTGTTTCCAGAGTTCATTTAAGGATATGAGATTATTCAGAACTTCTCCCTCTATTAAGCCCTGAATTGCTGCAGAATCTTTTTCCTTTATAACATTTCCATAGATAGAATCTCTTATAATTTCCAGATAGGATTTTACCTGAGAAGGTAATTTGTCACTGCTTGCAGAATAGATTGACCATCGTTCGTTTGTTCTCATAGAACTCAGCAATGCAATGTGAATACTGTCGCCAAGATACTGAAAATCTATGTTCCGGAATAACTCTAAAGCTTCCTTTATTCTTCCAGTCTCAATGCTTGAAAGTAAGATAAATGGCAATATTTCCTGATTGTTTCGGTCTATATTCTGTATTTGACTTATTTCCAGGATTTTATTCCACAATTTTCTAGTTTCAAGCTCCCTGAGAACAACATTGATAAATGAAGAATCCTCTGGAGATTCTACAATGTATTTTATGCATTTCTGGAAATATTCATTCTCTTTACCTTCCTGCCGTGAAATCTCTGCATCAAGCTTGAGACCTAACTTTGAGTTTGCAGTTTCCTTGGTTGCCCTGGCTATGGTGGTCTTTGCCTTTTTATAATCTCCTTCATAGAGATATAACTGGGCTATGTAAAGTATGGATTTCTGTGAAAAATCTGTTTCTGGGCCAAGAGAACTCAGGTAGTCCAGAGCTTCTCTATAATTTTTCATCTTCACACATGCTTCTACGAAAGTTTCTTCCAACTGTTTTGTCGATCTTAGCAGACTTTTCCTCCTGGCAAGGAATGAAACGATCAGCTCCCATTCGCCTGACTTCCTCAATGCCTCGACATAGAGCTCTATTGCCTCCTGATTATTCTGTGAAACAGAGATTACCCTCTGCAGTATATCAATTGCCTTCTGGTATTCACCAACTTTTATGAAAAGGGAAGAAAGTCTTAAAAGGGAGCCCTCTTCCTTAAAGTTATCTATGTCAACCGTTTTCAGCAGTGAGACAAGAGATGGTGTTTCCAGATTCAGGTCAAGAGCTTCCAGATAATCAAGTATATATTCTGTATTTGTTGGGTCCGCTATAGTTATTAGCTTCAGGAATTTCAAAAGTTCTCTCTTCCCGTTGCTTGCCCTGTAATTCTTGGTGATTTCCTTGTTTATTACATATGAATTATTATCAATGTATCTTCTGAAAAGATTTTCATCAAAAATACCATTAGCGGAAAGTAGTAGCGCTGCATAATCCCACATGTTTGTAAGTGAGGCTAACTCATTTATGTTATCAATAATATCCTGTGAGTTGAACAATTTTATATTTGACTTTAGATATTCTTTCGCAAGTTCTGTATTTTTTTCGTTCACCAGTGATTTGGTATAGAATGATTGAATTATTTCGCTATCCTTGTTTGCAAGATAAAAATATTTATATATCCTGGAGTCCCAAAGGTGCATATTGACCCAGAGCTCCCTGACAACAGTGTCAATTTTTGCCCTGATTTCATTATCATTTTGAATAAGAAGTATGTAATCAGGAACCTGCAAAACCTTTGTCAGTTTAGTTAATTGTTCCTGTCTTTCTACTACATCTTTCGAATCCAGAAATCTATCAATTATCTTGTTTAGATTTCTTTTCGAATCATCGCTATCCAACATGCTCTTTCTATTATACTATATCTGTATAATAATTTAATGAGTTTGTTCTCCTTTCAATAAGTTGCTTGTTACAGTTTGATTAATTTTTTTATAGTTCCACATGTTTTACTATTTTCAGTGAAATTCAAATGTGTTGTTTTACCATTTAGTAAATGACCATTGAATTAATGGGCTTTACAGTTAGAGTACGAGAATCCGTTTATGCTAATCTTTTAGATAAGTGTCCTTCAGTTTCACATAATCCTCTGCGTTCCTTCGTGCCATTTTTTCATACTCAATCGAATTGGACATTATTTTTCCGGGGATTCCAGCAACCATACTATTTTCAGGAATCTTTTTATTTTCCAGTATCACAGCCCCAGCTCCGATAACGGAACCATCGCCGATTAAACTTCCGTTCATTATTATTGCACCCATTCCAACAAGACAATTATTTCCAATTGTACATCCGTGGACTACTGCATTATGTCCTATTGAAACATATTTTCCAACTTTAACATCGTATCCTGGATCACAGTGTATTGTGACGTTGTCCTGAACGTTTGAGAAATCGTCTATTACTATAGAGCCTAAATCTCCCCTTATTGATGCAAAGTCAAAAACAGAACAGTCATTCCCTATTTTCACTCTTCCCCTTATTGAGCAGAGATCGGATATGAATGTTTTCCTGCCTATTCTAATTTCATTCATATTAAGGAAACGAGTCAATATATAACTTATTTCCCATGCTTTTTTCGCAGAAGTTGATGTAAGATTAATAAATAAGTAAACGATTAGGAAAAAAAGTGAAATCATATGGCGAGAATGCATACAAGAAAGAAGGGGAAATCCGGTTCAAAGAATTCTTTTTACGGTGCAAACCACAATTGGGTGCAGCAAAGTCCAAAGGAATTGGAAGAAATCATAATACAGCTTAGAAAAGATGGCTTAACTGCTTCTCAGATAGGGATTAAGTTAAGAGATTCATACGGCATCCCAAGAGTGAAAGCAGTCATGCATTCTAAGATGGGCGATATACTGGAGAAGAACGACTTAAAGAGCGAAGTACCAGAAGATTTGATGAGCTTAATAAATACATACAAAAGAGTTTCTGCCCATATGTTGCTAAACAAGCGAGACCTCAACAATGGCAGAAAAAGAGCACTTATCATGTCAAAAATGTTGAGGCTAGTTAGATATTATAAGGAAAATGGGTATCTAAAACATGAATGGGAACTTAACAAGGTTCTTCAATAGGCATGATTACTGATTTAATTAGCAAGGAATTTTCGGAATCCCTGGAAAAGGGAAAGAATTTTTTTTTAAAATATGACTATGTAAGGGTTCTTGCTCATTACGACGGGGATGGAACCAGTGCAAGTATAATATTAACAAAATTGCTTTTAAGAAATAATAAGAAATTTCACCTCGGTTTTATCAAGGATCTATCCTCTGAGGGTTTTTCTAAACGAATAATGGAAGAACCAAATTTACCTACGATTGTAGTGGATGCAGGGTCTGATCAGTTGAAATTTGTCAAGGGCGATACTGCGGAAATCCTGGTTCTTGACCATCACTTCTACAGTGGTGGATCCAAAAATGAACTGAATATCAATGCCAGAAATTATGGGATTGATGGGACCAGAGAAGCATGTGGAGCGACAATGGCATACGTTTTTGCCCTCTACCTTAGCGAGGATAATTCTGATCTTTTACCATTCATGATATCAGGGGCAATAGCAGACAAGCAGGACCTATCCGGCTTTAGAGGACTCAATAAATCACTGATCGAGAAGTACGGTAAAAATGTGGAGAGAAAACATGTGTTAAACCTTGATGGGGAATCTATTCTTGATGCACTTGTATACTCTGTTGATCCGTTCATAAAAAACATTTCCGGATCGCTTGAAGGAACAAGGAAAATACTTGAAAAACTGTCCATAAATCCTGAAACAAGGCCTGAGGATATGACTAAAGATGATACATTGAAACTCGGGAATTATCTTGGCTATCTTCTTTCATTTCAGGGTGCACATTCTGAGGCAATGTCATATCTGGAAAAGGATGAGCTATATTTCAGCAATGGTTTTTCAGCTTCATCACTCGCAAAAATAATTGATGCGAACTCCAAAAATGGAGACAATAATATTCCAGTTGAATTTTTTATGGGGAATAACTCCCTTAAAAATGAAATGATTTCAAACAAGAGAAAGTATGAAACCAGGTTAATCGATTATATAACAAGATCATACAAATCTATTTCCAAGGAAAAGAACCTGCAGTTCTTTTATGCCCCGGGTTCAGAGATGGCTGGAGCCATTTCTGGACAGCTTATGCTCTACCTCCTTGACCAGGATAAACCAGTGATCGGCTTTAATGTAGGAGATGACAGTACACTGATTTCATCGAGGGGAAACAGGAGAATGGTTGAAAAGGGACTCAATCTATCCCTGGTAATGAAGGAATGCACAGAGAAGGTAGGAGGCTCTGGTGGAGGTCATGACATAGCTGCAGGTGGATCGATTCCAAGGGGCATGGAAAGACAGTTTATTGAAATTGCAGATGAAATGATAGGCAAACAGTTGAATCCCATAAGAACTGAATAAATAAACAGGCTCTAAATCAACTTGGAATGTTCATTGGACATACAAAAACTTTTTAATGCTTCAATTCATTTGATTATTGAATGGCAAGGTTGGGAATTTACACCCTTGATTTCAGATTCTATTATAGAGTGCTTCATCTATTGAAAGAATGGGACGTGCCTTTTGTTTCCATAGAAAAGCCTGGTGATATTCCCTCAGATGTACCTGTTGTACTAAGTTCTGTTGATGATATTGTTATTCAATTTGAGCAGATTCGGGATAATGATGCAATGAGGGCAATAAGACGGGCAGTACCATACCTGCTGGACAAGAAATTATTCAACGAGATATTCATAGGAATTGATCCTGGACCTAAGCCCGGTGTGGCTGTGCTTGCAGATAGAGTTTTGATTGAGGCGTTTGAGCTAGGTGATGTCTTTTCTGTTGCGAAAAACATAGAGAATATAATAACGGGGTATAACACTAATTTTATGTCCATAAGAATAGGAAATGGAGATAAGCCAAACAGGGAGAAGATAATCCAGGAACTTAGAAATGTGGATGTACCGATTGATATTGTTGATGAGGATGGAACAAGTATGCCCCATAAAACCCATGATAATATCATCTCAGCTGCGAGGATAGCTAATATAGAGAATTTTAACAAAGAAAAAGTATCAAGAGTGAAGAAAAGCAAGAGAAGAACACAGATAGAAAAAGAGTTTGTAACAATAAAAGCGTTTTTATAATCATTTTTTAGCAATCTTCTTTTGTTTTTCCTTTCTATTCCTCCATTTAGGTTGCTTTGTACCTCTTCCTCTGCCAGAGGACAGAACTAGAAAAACCATGAATACGATTACTACTCCTGAAATATAGTATATCCAGTTATAGTTTGCAGGCGTTCCATAGAAGAACTTTGATGAGTATGAAACTGAAACACCGTTTTTATAGGAAGCTGCATTTAAGACCTTCACCTCAAGGGTATTTACCTTGCCGTAATCAAGAACGTTTGAACTGACGGTGATGTTTAGTTTTTCCTTCGAATAAGGAGTAAGCTTGCTGATCGTATCCGTTTTGAATGTCGCTCCGTTTATTATGAAGCTTATTGAAACATTGTAATATGGTATGTAATTTGAATTATACACTTCAGCATATAACTTTACAGGAGCGTAAACACTTACGTGGAAGTTTGATGTGTAATTGACAGGAGTTCCATAGAAAGTTGCGGTGAGAAATACTGTACCATATATTGTCTGGTTATCTGCCTCAGGGGCTGTAATATTAAATTCGAAATAACCTGTTGCAGAGGTCTCATGCGTTGAGTTAAGTGGTGACATTCCCTTGTCATAGTTTGCTCCAAGATACAATGTAGCAGTATAATTAGAATAGCCTGATGTTGCATTTACAAACATCGTGAAATGCTGTCCCTCATAAACTGCAGAAATTGGAGACAATACTGCTGAAAAACCATTAGTCGATGTGTAGGGTATTGCCTCTCTGGCCAGAACTCTTGGAGAAAAACTATCATTTTGGTGTGTAAGATTAGAATTCTGCGTAAGAAATGTTGAAGGAACAGCCATGACTATTAGCGCAAATGCGATTAAGATTATGATTACTGATTTCTTATTCATTTTCTCTTTCTCCCCCTTATAGCAACTCCAGCTATCCCACCAATTACTGCTATGGCAATTATGATAAGCCCGTATTCAACTGTTACAAATGGATCACCAGTATAGTTAGATAAGATACCGGGGCCCTTTGAGTAAACAGTTATTCCAGGGGCACCTGGAGATGTATAATGAATACTGACATATCTCACAACGCTGGTATTTGTCAGGTTAGCATTAATGGTAATATCAAATGAAGGTGATGGAACTTTTCCCGGCTTGAAAACAATATTTATTACCTTTGTTTGGGAGTAATTCAGTGTTATGTATCGAACCGTGTTCCCATTATACTGGAAACTCACGTTCCAGGAATCGTGAATCAATGTCTGAATACTCGATGAATTCATTGAAAGACTGATATTATCGACGGAGTTCCCCGTATTAATGAGTTTATATGACAATACTGATGTTCCGTTATTGTAACTTGGAGCCGTGTAAACCTGCTGTATTTCAAAGTTTGCATATTTAGTTATGTTGACCTTAACGAAATCTTGAGTGGATCCTCCAGAGTATTTGATTTCTACTGGGATTTTGTTTATTCCCTCCGGTACCATTGCAGTATTGTTCATTACCAATTGCAATTTTACTGAACCGTTTATTGGTAGATTATTTATTGTAGTCCTATTAAATTTCATAGCCCAGGCGCTGCTCCCAGAAGATAATGTTATATTTTCCATGGAATTTAAGTGATTCGTTAATGTTAGGTAATAGGTTACAGAGTTATATTCTGATGTTTTACTTATGATATTCTGGGATATGGTTATATTTCCCAATAAAACCTTGCTCAGTATCAGGTTAATGTCTTTTGTTGTATTTGTGAATACTGTCTTTGAAGCTTCATATAAATAAGATGTCTTGAATCCATTTACAGTTGCACTACTTGAGACATAGGATGAAAATGAATAATTCTCTGATGGTAAAATTAAGGGATACCCATCGGATGTTACCCTGAATAGTTCATTATTGAGTGTCACATTTACAGCTAAGGCCTTTTCGACTCCGGATACATATGTAAACAGTGATACCAAATGACCGTTTGATGCTATCAGTGTAATGTTCTGCTCGTTGACGAATGGATTGATTGTAATTGTTCCAGTTCCAGCCTTCATGTACTGGGTAGAATATACATAGTACGTGTAGTTTCCATTTGCAAGATCTACTGAGAAATTCCCATTGCCACTTGTGGTCGCCTTACTTACAAGAGAGCCGTTTCTATATATATTGACAAAGAAGCCAGAGTTAGAACCACTGTTAACGTCTAATTTACCCTTAACGTTCGTAGTGAATGTCTCGTTCTTCATGTTGAGAGTCAGCGATGTTGGCCCATTAAGCTGAATATTCTTACTTCCAGTTAATACATATTCCCCACTGTTACTGACAAGGTGAGATGTCAAATTGACATTGTAATTGCCTGCTGGTAGTAAATTCTTCAACCCAGGCATCACAATTCTTTCTCCATTGTAAATAAGTGTAAGACTTGCAGTTCCTTTTAAATTATTAAGTATGCTCAAATTATAGGATTGCATCAACGTTGCAGATATCGACGTGTTTTGTGTTAGATGAACTTCCTGTATAGCCGATCTCACATTTCCTGAGATTGAGTATACTGTGTAATTACCAGGCAACATTTCAGTTGGATTTGTAATTAATTCACCATTCTTTCCGTATATATACGCAGTGTTTACATTTACTATGGCCAGTGAAACTTCAGGTTTAAATGATACATTAATACTCTTATTTGTTGCACCAACGGTAAAAGAATTCGTGTAGTCGCTAGCAAACATGTTGCCACCCGTAACCGTGAATACGTAACTTCCAGAAGGCAGCCTGACTCTGGCTGTTCCATTAATTATCTGGGATGTCTGTGATGTTGTACCACCTATGTTTATTTCACCATTTAAAGGAGAGGAATTGAGGATGGGTTTGAAATTTAAGGTAACTGATTTAAGATTCACATTGAGAGCTACGGCTACATTTTGATTCAACTTACTTGAACTACCAAAATATCCATCTCCATATACTCTTAGTGCAAAACCGTTTAATGAGGAACTCTGAGTGTAGATAGAAGCATATCCTCCAGAAACATTTGCTGCTTCGAAGGGATGCCCCGCCAGTTCAAAGATGCCTATTCCAGAATTTAATGCAGACAGTGAGTTAAAGCCCGTGGATAGGCCAGGGTTATAAATCTCAATCTTTTCCACTGTTGCATTTTGAGGTGACAGATAAACGTTTGAGCTTGTTGATATGGACTCTGCCTGTGATGCATAGTAGTCTTTTCCAGCTCTGGTTAAGGTTTCATATATTCCATAATTATTGCCTGAAGGTAGAATGAATGTAACATTTTTCAGTGTTGTACTTTCATACTGTAGAACAGTACTGCCATATATAACCCCAATTGATCCTGAATATTTGGAGAGATTCAGGTTATTGTTTGTTATTGAGGTTGCATAACCTTTTACGAATGACATGCTGATGGTAGAAGTTTTATTTATGTTGTAGGAACCGAGTGCGACATAATTTCCACTTGTCTCATAGATCGTATAGTATCCTGGCGAGACCGTTCCTCTAAATTCATTGGATCCTAGATTTGTAAGGTTGGTATATGTACTCAGGTCGCCATTTTCAAGTATGGATAGATTACCTTTAACTACCGGACCCTTTAACAACACTGTAAGGTTCACCCCTAATTCAAGATTTATTGTCACGCTCTGGGTAGTGTTCAACGATGTGAAGGATACCTCACTTATGCCTGAAATCAGGTTACCAAGGCTTGCATTAATCTTGTATGTACCTGAATTTAATGCGACATATACTTTCCCTGTACTGTTGGTCAGTAATTTTTCTTTTCCAACCATCACAGTAACGCCTGATGCAGGCTTACCTCCTGACTGAACGCTGATATCAAGCTTATTTTCATATACAAAAAGGTTTTTTGATATGCTTGATCCATTAGATATGGAAATGGTGTTTATGTTGCTATATATGGAGTTGTTTGAAATTACACTCACGTTATATGTCCCTATTGGAATGTTAACAAACCTGTAATTTCCGTTCACTATGGGAGTTAAAAATTTCTGTCCAGACGTAGAATTGCTTATTTCCACATTGCCGCTTGTGACCTGTTGTGATGTATATCCAGATGACTTTGGCTTTTCTAGGGTAACACTACCTGAGGCACCGGTACTTGCAGTTATAATGTTCTTTTGGATGTAATAGTTAGGCAATCCATTTGTTTCATTTATTCCAACAAGTTTTCTTTCTGCCATTGCCCTGCTTATAATTACCTTTTTAGCTGTTAAAAAGTTATTGCCCTCCAGGAACTCCTTGTTTAGGGCACCATATGAATAAATCAATGTATCATTTCCAGGCAGAACGGTGATATTATAGAATCCGTTCTTGTTGGTTACAATCGTGCTGTGTGGAATGTTATACTGATCATATACTGTTACCCTAATTCCTGGAAGCGGTAATCCACTGGGAGTTTTTACCTGGCCTTCTACTATAGCCCCTGGGAAGTATCTCAGTATTGGATCTGATGACTGGATTATGGAAGAGAGACCGGGGAATATGAAAGCTGTTCCTTTCCCAGAATGTTCCAGAGAATATGCTTTTTGCAGTGAAATTATGGAAAAGTCGTTTGGGTGGCTTGTATAGTTAGTGTAGGGATTATAAGGAACTCCTTCGTAACATATTTCAAAATTGCTCATGTTAAAGGCCGGCTCCATTGTGTACTGGGAACTGCCATATGATAGACCGGGGATTCCATTTGTTTGACCAACTGCTGATGGCGGAAGACCGACAAGAGCTTTGTATATGGTGGTATTGTAAAATGCCGGTGTGTATCCGAGTTCATAGGAAGTTACTGTTGCTGTGACTGGAGTTTCGTTAAGTGGAAATGTTCCATTTGTCGTTACTGCATAAATCTGGTAATATTCATATGGAACGATAGCACCAGATGATGTCGTATATGCAGGTGTGTCAGTCAGATAGGCTGGTGCGTAAAAGGTTCCTGTATCAGTTGCAGATAATGGGAACAATGTGTGGTCAACCTGTATGTACTGTATGCTCCAACCTGTAGCCTGCTGTATTTCCTGATAGAGATCAACAAGGTTAGGCAGACTAAGTTTGGAGGCTAGTTGACCTTTCTCCAGTGCATAATAGGCATTTGCTGATGTTATACTAGTGTTGAATTTTCCATATATAGTGGAATTATCCGCAATCCATTGCTTGTAATTCATTGGATTCTTATAGATATTTTCAAGCAATGTTATTTCTGAATTGTTGAAATATTGGGAGAATACACTTTGCAATTGCGGAGAAAACTTTCCGCTAGTGTTATCCAGGGATGCCTGCATAAGCCTTGATGAGAAAAGCGCAATTATCTGCGATTCATTGGTAGAAAGCAGAATTTGACCGGCTATCTGATATGCCTGCTGAAAGTCATCAGCCACTGTAGGATGTTCTCCCTGATAAAGTTCCTGGAAACCATAATCCCACCAATCCACATAAGCAGGTTTATCAGCAAGTGACAGGTTTGCCTGCTGTTCTGCAAGCCATGCCATTGATAGGGATAGCGGAGAACTGCTGTTAGTTATTTGGGAACCCGTAGTCCCAAAATATGCGCTTTCATTGGCTAGATATGCTGGTGGTTTTGCAAAGGACGGTAATGCTGAATAAACCTGATGATTTACTTCTGGTGCAGAATTCACAGGCACGGCTGCGGACATTACCCCAAGGCCTGAAGGTATTAATATTCCAAATACAACAATGATGACCATCACAGCCTGTAACCAGGATATATCTCCTTTTATACCACTCCTCTTTCTAAATGCTTTCTTGGTCCTGGTATCATCCTTTACGTTGGAGAGTTTAAGTATATCTGCGAAGTAGTAAAGGAGTGCACCTCCCATTATTGCGTATGCGGGTGATGCAGTTATATTGAATCTGGCAGCTGTAAAACTCATATAAATAGACACGGCCGAGAAGATAATTAAAAATGCAAGAGAATCGGTCTTCTCTTTGATGAATTTGTAGATAACAAACATGAAACCGCCAACACCAACTACAAATTGAGCGACACCAAATCCTCCTATATACTGACCGAGAGCTGGAGCTTGAGCTTCAGCTATAGTTGAATATAGCTTTGTTTTTATGAAATATCCTTCACCGCTGATGATTTCTGAATACATGTGAGGAGATATAAAATATAGGCCTCCAACAAAGGCTGATACGGTCAATACTAGCACGGGAATGGCAATGATCCATGGTTTTCTGCCTACTATGCCAATTAGGGCTGCAATGAATATCATCCCAACTCCAATTAGTAAAGGCGGCACATACCAGATTGCTGGAGCATTATCTGCAGCATAGTAATAATACCCTCCCATTGCGAATGATAGGAACACGAATATAATGCTTATATAAAGAAGATATCCGGTGTTCCTTGAAAGAAAGAGGTTTATCAATAACTGTGCCACGACATAAATTGTTATGATTGCCAGTATGTATGCATGACCCTGCCATGACAGCATGAGGGCGCCGTAAGAAGCACCCGCGAACAGGGCATAAAAGGTGGATTTCTTATTTGATCTAATATAGTTCATTATGCTGGAATAATAGTTGTTGACTTTCAGTAAACTCCCCTCTATTATTCTGTTCTTGTTTGCATAATGAACGGCTCTTTCGAAGAAATAAATGGCAAAAAATGCGAATATAAGTTCTGGAGTGTGCATTCTTCCGTCAGAGAGTATACCAGATGTAAGATTACTTGGCATAAGAGTGTACAGAACTGCACCTATCATTCCAGCTTTTCTTCCAAGTATACTTTTTCCAAGCATATAGACTGGAATTATCAGTAGGGCCCCAAATACTGCATCGAACTCCATGAATGAATAATAGGCTGCGTGCAAAGCCCCACCAAAAATAGGTGCGGTTATTGTTGCAACAAATGCTATCATCCAGTGGAAAAACAATGGCCTTGGATCTCCTGAACCTATTGGGTAGTTTAGCCCGCTGGTATGAAGCAGAGAAACGTGAGTTGTAAGTATCTGTATAATTATGTAATAATTAAAATAGGGATCACTTCCACCAGAGAAATTCGCGTATCCGTTTAAGAATGACTGCCCCCACATATAATAATTGGATAGGAACATGTATAGGGAAAACAGCAACAGGATTCCTGCGAACTCCCAATTACGGCTGAACCAGCCTTTAAATTTTTTTATAGATTCAATTTCCTGGAGTTCCATTTCTTGACTACCGAAAACGCTAATACAATTGAACTATTAAAATGTTTAAGAATATTCGCCCCATTGGTTTCCCTCAATAATTGAGATTTTCAGCCGGTTCAATCCGAATTTGAGTTTATTAAGATGGACTTCAGACTTAATTCCATAAAAGAGACTGGAAATGGTATCTTAAATTTCTCCAGTAATAGTGGATGTACTTCACCGATTAGGTTGGACGATGAATTATTTTGAGTTAAAACTATATTGCCTGACCTTCCATTAATAAAGTGATCGTTATTCAATGGTTTAATTTCGAAGGATGTAATATTCGCAGCTCTAAGCATAGCATCCAGAACGCCTTTAATTGTGTCAAAAGAAATTGATTTTCCGCTCATTATGCAACCTATGGAGGTTTCCTGTGCTCCGTCTTCTTTTATGCAGTCACCTATCTCAAACAATGTCTGTGGGAAAGGTTCAGCCCTGTTCCTTTCGATTGTCCCCATCAAGCTTGGCAGTAAATCCTGCCTTATTTTACTGAAATCAGAACTCTTTGGGTTGTGGATTGTATAAAATTGAGCTAGTTCACTCGAATCTGAAAGTACAAAGTTCTTTACCTCCTGAAATCCCATCCCAATCATGATATTTCTCAGTGCATTAGATGCGTGGTTAATTTCATTTTCTTTTCCTATGAAGTTATTCTTCAATACTCCCTCATGAACTTTTTCAATGCCATATCCTTTTATGAAATCTTCTATGATGTCAACCTCACCCATTATATCTATCCTGCTAATGGGAATAGGACAATAGCCATCATTGTATCTAATTCCCATTTTGCTTAAAGTTTTAAATATAGTATCTTCCTCTGCATCTATTCCTGCTATTTTTTTTATATAGTCTGGTGAGATTTTAATTTTTTTTGTGATTATGTTTTCAAGATATCTTGAATAGTTTTCAGGTAATGAGATATTTACACCCTTACTTACGAAATAGCCCGCCATTAACCTGAACCCAAGATCTAATCCCTGCTGTGAAGTTGCAGTTATGTCCACAAGCATTCTCCCGGTATTGGGAGTTACCCTGGTTCTAAACGTATTGAAAAATGGTGGAACTGAAATGATGCCGGACTTGTCGGAAACACCCACTACTTCATCTTTGTTATATAATGATTGATACCTTATCCCCTTCTCGTGCTTGTTCAATAGTTCAGAAATCTTTCCTGTCATTCCATCATAAGTCGTTATAACTTCACTTATGTCTATGGGCCCGTAAGCTATTTCTCCCCTAATGGCAGATAAATCATGAACACCGATGGCAAACTTACTTCTATTCTTTCCTACTGACTCGGAAACTCGATCTGAATATTCCAAAAAATCTTTATAAATTGTTTCTTGATTGTTGGGTGAGCTAAGATTTTCTGTCTCAAAAATAATGAAGTATGGTCGTGTGCGTGCATGATGAATCGAAATATTTTCCTTCTTCAAAGAAATTTTACCTTCTCTTATTTTTCCACTTTTATAGGTTTGGAGACAGCTTGACAGAGACCCTATGGAATACAGATCGGGTCTATCTGGATTTAACTCTATTTTTATATCATCTTCCAGTTGAGGCTCGAAACTGAATCCGATTATTCTTGAAAACTCATAAATATTTTGCTTCCAATCTAAACCGAAGTATTCCTCCATTGCTTCACGGTTTGATCTTATAACTACCATATGGATCAGTCCCTCTTCTCCCTTCCTATGCTCTCGCCCTCATTGCTGATCTTATTCCTGGTATATTCCTTTAATACACTTCTGATTAGATCATCAATAGATACAGCTTCTCCTCTCTGCAATAAAGTGTTCAGGTCATCTACCATTTTTCTTGTCAACTGGACTTCAACTTTCTTATTGATTCCTTCATCATCATTTTTTTCCAGAAATTCTCTTAATGCAATCCTTATTATTTCGGAGATGCTTTCATAATTATACCTGTCTAAAAGTTTCTCCATTCTGTCCATGTCTTCTTCTGATAACCTGATTGTTATTCTATAAGGAACCGCCATAATGAACCGCCATTAAATATGTCTCATTAAGTTTATTCAGTTTATAAATATTTGTCCCAAAAATATCTACAGGTATAGAAAATCACAATTAGCCATCTTTCCTGAATAGGCTTTAACAAATAACGCTCTCTATTATAAGTGATAAGAGAACCCACTACTTTAGTTTCATCTAATGCCTTTTTTTGTAGTTATGAAAGTGAAATAACCAGAACTGGTTAGTCTGCTTTAAATGTAATATAAACCTGCTAAATATCAGTGTATAATTAAACTTTGAATTACCATAATCACAGGAGATATTTTGCAAAATATTCTAAATATCGTACAGATTGAATAGATATATTTTTCTCAATTAAACACATTGTGAGTGAAAAAGAGACATAAGGAGTGAACTATATTCAGATAAAGTAGTTACAAAAACTACAAAACACTTTTAATATTGGAATGTCTACAATAGAAATAAGGTGAAAAAAAATTGATTGCAATGGAAGAAAGAAACAAATATCCCGATGTCAGATTTGCCAGTGACTTCGAGATAAGCAAGAACGCACCATTCAAGACAGTCGATGAGTTCATTGGGGCCATGAGGAACCTGATCTCTGACGACATGATGTTAATAAGGGTAACAGAGAGTTTGTGCCCAATATGCGTCGATGACGAGAAATTCGACCAGATGAGAATTCCAGCCATAGTTTATGAGAACGCTGGAGAAGTTAAGCTGATAAAGGAATGCGCTGAGCACGGAATAACCAAGGAAAAATACTGGGAAGACTATGATATGTACCAGGAAGCAAAGAAATGGCAGGACCCTGGAGTCAAGATCCTTAACCCACACGTTGCATACCTTGAATCAAAGATAGTCTGTCCAACACACTGTGGACTTTGCGTAAAACATAAATCTCACACAGGACTTGGCAATGTAGTAGTAACAAACAGGTGTGACCTTTCATGCTGGTACTGTTTCTTCTATGCGAAAGAGAATGAACCAATATACGAGCCATCACAGGATCAGGTCAGAATGATGCTCAGAAGAATGAGAAATGAAAAACCAGTCGGTGCAAATGCAGTTCAGATCACAGGCGGAGAACCCACAATCAGGGATGACATACTGGATGTGATCAAAATAGCTAGAGAAGAAGGCTATGAACATATACAGTTGAATACAAACAGTGTAAGAGCAGCCTTTGATCCAGATTTCCCAAAGAAGATCAGGGAAGCCGGTTCGAACGTTGTTTACACGAGTTTCGACGGACCTACACCGAGATCAAACCCGAAGAATTTCTGGGAAATTCCAGCTGCACTGCAGAATTATAAGAATGCCCCAATGGGAGTAGTACTTGTACCAACAGTAATAGGTGGAATAAATGATATGTATCTCGGGGACACCATAAGATTTGGTCTCTCAAACATCGATTCGGTAAGAGCTGTAAACTTCCAGCCAGTGAGTTTAGTAGGAAGAATGCCAGACAGGATGAGGGAAAAGCAGAGAGTAACCATACCTGGATGTATAAAGAAGATCGAACAGCAAACTGATGGAATGATAGGCAGAGAGGACTTCTTCACAGTTCCTTCAACGACAAAAGTTTCAAACTTTGTTGAGCAGCTGAAGGGGAAGGACATGTACAAATTATCCATACACTTTGCCTGTGGAATGGGAACTTACCTCTTCAAGGAAGGAGATAAGATCACTCCTATAACCAGGTTCATAGATGTAAGGGGCATGTTCGAGTATATCGGTGAACTTGCTGATGACATAAAGGACTCATCATTCAAGACTGTTAGGAAGGTTACGTCAGCAGCCAAACTCCTTGCAAGCCTCAAGAAATTCGTAGACTATGAAAAGGCACCAAAAGATTTCAGCATAAAGGATATGGTATACAACGCATTTACTGAAGGTGATTACCACGGATTGAAGGCTTTCCACTACAAGAGTATGTTCATAGGATTCATGCACTTCATGGACCCATACACGTATGATGTAGACAGAGTCGAAAGATGTGATATCCACTATGCAATGCCTGATGGAAGAGTAGTACCATTCTGCGCCTTCAATGTTATACCTGAACTCTACAGAGATGCAACACAGAGAAAGTATTCGATCCCTGCAAAAACATATGAAGAGAGAACAGGAAAGAACCTGAAGAAGGAGAAATACTTCAGGGAATACACACTGGAAGAGAAGAAATCTATACTGAACTTCTACGAAAAGAGTATAGGCAGAAAACTTTCACAGGATGAGATAGGACTCAACCTG
Source organism: Thermoplasmatales archaeon (assembly GCA_027316895.1). Classification (GTDB taxonomy): domain Archaea; phylum Thermoplasmatota; class Thermoplasmata; order Thermoplasmatales; family Thermoplasmataceae; genus Cuniculiplasma. The sequence goes on from DAHVFT010000001.1 coordinate 1,025,947, forward strand.
AACGAAGCCATACCAGTGATATCTTCTGATAAACCAGAAGATTAATCCTATTTTTTATAATGTACAAAATTTTAGATCACGAAGCAGATACAACAATCAGGTTTTTTTATAACGATTTTGAAGAATTGGTAATATCGATCATAAAGAGTTTCCAGGAAACAATTTTAGGGAGATCAGAGAATCTTGAATGGAGTAATGTTGAGCCTTTTAATAGCGCGGTTGAAGCGGGAATAAGTTACAAATTTTTTGCCATAGATCTATTAAATGAGATGATTTTTTTAATGGAGGAAAAAGATTTACTTCCAGTTGAACTGAGAAAAATAGATCTTAATGAGAATGTCAGGGAGCTCCAGATTGACTATGGAAAGTGCCTGAATGTTACAAATTATAATGCTATCCCAAAAGCCGCTACAACAAACAGTGGGCAGACCTCAGATAAATTCTTTGACATAACTCTGGACCTGTGAACTTGAAAAACGGTTTCTAAAGGACGAGAATCGGCCCATACTAACTAAAGTTTTATTTTGTGAAAGTATTTACCTTAGTATGACCAATTTAGTGCCAAGCAAACTTTTCTTTACAAGAGGAGTAGGTAGAGGAGATACAATGTTAAGGTCCTTCGAGGAAGCTCTCAGAGATGCAGGAATAGCCCAGTTCAACATCGTCGCAGTGAGTTCCATATTTCCACCAGGTGCTCAAATAGTAAGCAGGGAAGAGGGTCTGAATTACCTTAACCCAGGTCAGATACTGTTTACTGTGCTGGCAAGAAACGCTTCCAACGAGATGAACAGGATGCTTTCGTCAGCAATCGGATATGCAATTCCTACAGATAGGAGCAGGTGGGGATATCTAAGTGAACATCATAGTTTCGGTGAGACAGAAAAGAAGGCTGGCTTCTTTGCTGAAAAGTTAGCTGCAGAAATGCTTGCAAGCACAACAGGAGAACAGGATCAGCTCGTATGGGATGGAAAGAATGAAGAATACAGGCTGAAGGACAGGATTTTACAAACTAAAAACATCTGCTCTACTGCAGTGGTCCTGAAAGAGGATGAGTGGACAACCACCATAGGTGCAGCTGTACTGATCGTTGAATGATTTCGATGAATGAAGAGAAGGAGTGGCAGGAGAAGTGGAAAAATAGTGGGATATTTAATTCTGAACCAGATCAGAGGAAAAAATATCTCATAACGGTTCCATGGCCTTATACAAGTGGTCCTCTCCATGTTGGTCACGGGAGGACTTACACACTGGCAGATATTCTCGGTAGATACAAGAGACTTAGAGGATATAATGTCCTTTTTCCAATGGGATTCCACGAAAGTGGTACCCCAATAGGTTCAATTTCAGAGAAGATTAAACGCGGGGATGAAAAGACGATTTCCCTTTACAGGAAATATATATCTGAATATGAAAATGAGAGCACGATAGACGGAGTTATTGAAAGTTTCAAGAATCCCCTGAATGTTGCCGACTATTTTGCCTCAAAAATTACAAAGGACTTCATGGCATTAGGTTATTCCATTGACTGGAGGAGATCGTTCCGATCAATAGATACTATTTACAGCAAATTTGTACAGTGGCAGTTCAGAAAGCTTGGAAGCTTGAATTTACTGAAACAGGGTAGTCATCCTGTACTTTATAGCGCTGAAGATGGTAATGCAGTTGGAGAGGATGATATTGAGGACGGTGATACGAACAAGGTGTCCATAGAAAAATTCTCCATGATCCTTTTCAAGAATAAAAATGAAGAGTTTTATCTGGCCGCTGCCTCTCTCAGACCGGAGACCATTTTTGCCGTTACAAATTTGTGGATCAATCCCCGAACTAAATACGTGAAAATAAGAATTCACGATAAGATAATAGTAGTTTCAGAATATGCATCGGGTAAGATTCTATTGCAGTTTGAAGATTCTGAGATAGTAGGCGAAGTAGATAATAGTAAACTCATGGATGGCCGGTATAAAGTTCCATTTGCAGAAACTGAAGTAAGAGTTTATCCAAATGCAGGAATCAATCCTGAGCAGGCTACAGGTGTTGTGTATAGTGTCCCTGGACATTCTGTTATGGATCTGAATTTTATCAGGGGTCTTGGGCTGGATATTCAGGCTATTCATATAATAACGGCAAAGAACGGTTTGTCAAGAGCTTCGGATTACCTGAATAAGTTCAATGATCCTGTAGAAGCGAATGCTGAAATTTACAGGGATGAATTTTATGAAGGGTACATGGTCAATACCCTGCCAGTCATTGGAGGGAAAAGTGTAAGAGAAGCAAGAGATATAATGAATTCAAAACTTCATGAAAGAGGCACTGGCTTCACCTTCTATGAAACCTCACGACCGGCAAAGACCAGGGATGGAAAACCTGTTACAGTATCAATAATGCATGATCAGTGGTTCATAGATTATTCCGATGAAGCGTGGAAGGACAAAACCAGAGGAAATGTTTCCACAATGCACTTTTTCCCTGAATTTTACAGAAAGAACATGTTTGACGTGATTGACTGGATAGAAGAAAGGGCATGTGCAAGGAAAAGAGGACTTGGAACCCCTCTCCCCCAGGATCCTTCGTGGGTTATAGAATCGCTTTCAGATTCCACAATATACCCAGCATTCTATACATTTGCCCATCTCATAAATAATGAAATCGCAGAAGAAATAGATGATGAATTCTTTGATTTTATAATAAGCGATGAGAAAAAACAGGTTCCAGAAAAGATAGGGAAATTGTCGGAGAAGGCAAAGATGGAGTTTCAGTACTGGTACGGCGTGGATCAGAGGATAACCTCAGCATCTCATATGTCAAACCACCTTGTCTTCTATCTAATGAATCACATTGCATTGATGGAAGATTGCTATCAACCTAGAGGAATTTCAATTATAGGAATGGTTATATCCAATGGTGCCAAAATTTCAAAGAGCAAGGGGAATGCAGTTTCCCTTCTTGATGTTGTCAGGCAGTACGGGGCAGACCTTTTCAGGTTGTATGTGGCACTTGTAGCAGAGGTGGATTCAGTGCTGGACTGGAACGAGTCCGAGATAGAAAATATAAGGGGAGTTTATGATACCATAAGAAACACTCTTGCTATTCCAGCGAGCACCACAGTGAAAAGTAAGGATAATTACACTGAGGTCTTTAAGATTAAATTCAAGCATCATCTCAGAAATTACCTTGAAAAGATGGATAATTTCCAGATTAGAGGGGCCTATGTGGAAATGGTGTATGAAGTTATGAGGGAACTGAACCAGCTTGGAAGCCTGGGCATGGACGTTGCTGCAGCGGTGAGTGAGGTCAGGAGGGAATGGGTCCAGGTATTATCATGTGTAGTTCCTCATATGGCTGAAACAGTATGGAGTCAACTGAATGAGGGTGGTTTTGTTTCAAATAGCGAAATTTCAATAGAGGACATTTCAGAAAATGAAATGAACAGGGAAAGAAGTTTTGATTATACCATGTCACTTGCAGACGATATAAGGTCAATTCAGGCTGTTACAAAAATAAAACCATCAATGATAAGAATAACTGTAAGCAATAGCAGGATAAAGGAAGAGACAAGGCGGATAGTCGATGGGGACCTCAATGTCTCAATGAAGTCCATTATTGGAAACGTGAAGAAATTTCGTGGTAAACTCAACATGGAAGTTGATGAAATGGCTGCCATTTCTGAATTCAAGGGTATACTACAGAAAATTTTCTCTGCAGATGTAATGGTGGAAGAGTATGGAGGAGATGGGAAAGGCAAGGTACCATTGCCGGGAAGACCAGTAATAGAACTTAAGGGTGATCGAGTTGGATGAAATGGATTTTAGAGTTGAAAGTGCAAGGAAGCTTGGGAAGGATCAGGAACTTGTTCTCCACGGAGGAGGGAATGCAAGTGTAAAGGTGCTGGAAACAGATCATGCAGGAAGAATAATAAAAATTCTAAGGGTCAAGGGAAGCGGATCTGACATGGCCACAATTGACCGCAAGGGGTTCACTGGTGTAAGGATGGAGGATTTGCTGCATGCAAGAATGATAGATGAAATGAGCGATGAGGAAATGATGAGTTATCTCAGAAAGAGCATGATAGATTCCTCTGAACCTTCTCCTTCTGTAGAAACTTTTCTGCATGCCTTCATCCCATACACATACGTTGATCATTCCCATTCTGACCACATACTGATGCTGACTAATTCCAATCTGAAAAATGAAGAACTCAAGGAGATTCTCGGGAATGTAATAATTCTTGATTATTATCCACCAGGCTTCAAGCTTGCGAAGAAGGTCATGGAAATAGTAAGCAAGATAACGCCTGATGTTGATGGGATTGTACTATCCAAGCATGGTCTGTTCACCTTCGGTGAGACAGCTGATGAGAGCTATGAAAAGCATATAAAAATTGTTGACAGGGCCAGGGATTATATATCAAGAAAAATAAAAGGACCCATATTCAATGAAAAATTCAAAAATGATGAATCAGCCTATGAAAAACTTCCAGAACTTAGAGGGGCTGTGTCAAAGAACTACAGAAAAATACTCCTCGTTGATCGATCTGAAGAGGCAATCAGGATTGCCCGTTCTGAGGAGGGTGAAATATTCAGGGAGAGTGGGCCTGCAACACCAGACATGCTTATACGTACAAAATATGATTATCTTTATGTCACAGGGGAAGAAGACCCTGGTGAGAAAGTAAGGGAATACTCAGAAAAATATGAAAAAGAATATAAAACATACATTAAGGAATTTCCAATGCATGATCCCTTCCCTTCTATCATTCTTATCAGGGGTTTTGGGATTGTTACAGCTGCAAGAACCTACAGGGAATGTTCAATTATCAGGGACCAGTTCATACATTCAATGAGGGTAAATTCCGTTGCAGAAAAACTTGGAAAACATTCCTTCATTTCCAGAAAGGAGGCTTTCGATATGGAATACTGGCCACTAGAAGAGGCAAAGCTCAAGAAATTCAAGCCGAGAAAGCTTGAGGGGACTGTGAGCATAGTCACCGGTGCAGCCAATGGAATAGGATTGGAAGCTTTCAGGAAACTTGCTGCAAACGGTTCCAATGTTGTTGGAGCGGATAAGGAAAAATCAATCAGTGATATTGCCAGATCAATTTCAAATGAATTCGGAACTGAAGCCCTAGGTTATGAAATCGATCTCACAGATACAGAAAAGGTAAAAAAAATGATAGGGGATATCCGGGATAAATATGGAGGAGTTGACGTAGTATTCCATAATGCAGGAATTCTGAAGTCAGAGTACATGGAGGATATTCAACTGGATACCCTCATGTTGCATTTCAAGATCAATTCACTGGCACCTTTCATAATATCTCAGGAAGTATTCAGGATAATGAAGAAGCAGGGAATAGGTGGAAATTTTGTTTTCAACATAACAAAGAACCTTACCAACCCCGGTCCTGGAATGATATCCTATGGTACCACCAAGGCATTTTCAGCACAGCTTTCACACTATATTGCGAAGGAGGGAGGGAGGTATGGTATCAGGTCCAACATCATAAACCCCGACAAGATCTTCAAAAATTCAAAGATCTGGGAAAATGGTGTCCTGGAGGCAAGAGCCAAGGCTAAAGGACTGACCGCTGACGAGTACAAGAGGGGAAACCTTCTCCGGAAAGAAGTGCTTCCAGAACATGTTGCGAATATGCTGATTGCAATGCTGGATGAAGATACATTTGGAGCAACCACAGATTCCATGGTTCCAGTTGATGGCGGTATACTATAGGAAATGTGAAAGAATCTTCCTGAAACTAATGGAGAAACCGAACTTCTTCATTTCATTCATTGCAAGTCTCACTGCGAGAATGTTGGATGACATGAATACCCTTCCGGATTGAATGTTCTCCACTAAATTTGCTATCCTTTCGAATTCTTTCATTCGCTTGCTTATCCTATTCTGGTAAATAATAGATATTTCTCCAATGTCATCGCTCTTCTTCATGCTTTGAAAAAGTGCCTCAGCGGATTCCAAAGCTGGAATTATGCCTTCACCCAGCAATGGCGAGGTGTAACCTATGCTCTCTCCAACTCCAAGTATATTGCCGGAAGTTATGTTCTCTTTTATAGGCCTCATCCTTATCATTCTTGACACTGTTCTGACCGCTTCATACTTCTCCAGATGATCTTTTACTTCTTCCAGGTTAATACCCCCTGCCCCCATATGATACCTGTCTCCCAGTGGAAACGACCAGAAGTATCCCCTCCCTTCCGGAAAGAAATAAAAGTAAAATCCTTTATATTCTGATTTTCTGCATACCTTTTCAATGGCAAACATCTTCTTATCTTTCCCGCTTGCTGGAAGATAAAACCTCGAAACGCCGGTGGCATCAATAACAGGCTGATCCTGATTTAATGGACATGTGGAGTGAAGCACCTTCTCACCACTCATCAACTGTTCCATTTTCATCTTGTTGACCGTGCATAAACCAGTATTTTCTGCTTCAATTGGCTCAAAATTATTGCCCGCAATCTCAACAATATTATCCTGAGCTTCCAGGATCTGATCGAATTCAATGTTCAGGTTGCTCAGGTATGGCGCAAGAAGATTCCTGTTAGTTGCAAATCCGCATGGTATGTAAAAATCCTTTATCTTTGGATCAAATATCCTGACATCATACCCCTCATTTCTCATCCTGCCAAAAAGATATGAACCCGCTATTCCTGCGCCTGCAATATTCCACACCCCACTGCATTATAACACTTTAATAAAACTTGGTGCTCAATCTGTGCATCGGTTTATGGAAAATGCAGATGCATAAGGATTAATTAATATCGTAAAATTGCAGTACGTGAGATATCTTCTAGGATTTTCCTATGCTGGAACAAAATTCACAGGTTTCCAGAGAGGCACAGGCGAGAGGAGCGTGGAAGATTGCATTTTACATGTATTGAATGAGAATTCGCTCGGTGTAAATTTCAGATGCTGCTCAAGGACAGATCGTGGAGTATCAGCCATCATGAATACGTGCACCATAGATACCGACAGGAATGCTGTAGATATAATAGGAATATTGAACTCAAGCCTTGAAGATATTTACTTTCATGAATATGCGAAGGTTGATGATGATTTCAATGTCCGGAGGGTCATGTACAAGAAATACATTTATATTATTCCTGAAACAGGGATATTCCCTTTGATTAAGCTCGAAGACCTCAAAAAATTTGAGGGAGAGCACGATTTTTCCAATTTCTGTAAGCTGAATGGTAGAAACACCAGACGAACAGTTATGGAAATTGATGAATTCCATAGAAATAACATGAGATACATTTCATTCAAGGCAAGGGGCTTTCTTTGGAACCAGATCAGGTTCATGATGGGATATGCTATGGAAAGATCAAGGGAAAAGAGAACATCAGAAGAACCATTTTCAGAGGAGTACAGGGTGAGGAGGCTGGCTCCAGCTGAATTTCTATTTCTGGAAGAGATCACCTATGACGGTATTGAATTCAGGAAGGTGATCAGGAAGTCCACAAAAAAGAAGGTTGAAAGATCATATATGAATTCTCTTACAGTGTTTAATTTCAATAAGTTAATGCTTGATATCACAGATGATACTCACATTTAAAATAAAATGAAGCATATGGACGTATATGGGAATACTGGAAGATTACTTCAAAGGAAAGACCTTCATCATCGCTGGAGTTGGCCCAGGACAGGGGTTATCAACTGCCAGGTTGCTAAAGAAATTTGGTGCCACTGTATATGGACTTTCAAGAAGTGGAGTTTTTCCTTCTGAAAAGTTGGATAAGGAGATAAGGATAGAAAAATGCGATCTCGAAGACACATCGGAAATCAGAAAAACCCTGGAAGGAATAATAAAAGAAACTGGTGCTATTAATGGTTCAGTAAACAATGTGGGTACATGGGAACCTGCTGAGAACAAGGTTGTTAAGCCAGATACATTGATGAAATTTTTCAAATTGAATGTGATGACCCAGTATAATTTGATCTATATTTTGAAGGACATGATGAACTCTGGTTCCAGCATGGTGAATATTGGGGCATCAAGACATCTATTTGGTGCAAATCACTCAGGCTATACCATTTCAAAATATGCCATCGAGGAGATGACAAGAATAACAGCTTCTGGCCTGAAAAAGAGTGGGATAAGAGTCAACTCTATCCTGCCAGGTTCAGTTGGTAAGGAAGACAATTTTGGAGATATATTTCCATTCAACTTCAATAACGGGAGGACAATGGACCCATTGAAAATAGCATACGTATCGGCTTTCCTACTTTCCCCCCTTTCTGCCGGAATTAATGGGGAATCCCTGACCGTTGATGACGGCATGGGATTGTGAATTATGGAAAGGTTTGATACCCGATAGAATTATTTTAATGAATCCGGTTTCATCTTAAAATTAAAATTTTTTAGAGATGCAAAGATATATAGCACGAATACCATGAATGAGATAACTAATGTGGCTATCTTGAAGAAGTATGCCCTGGTATTATCCCAAAGGAGATAAGTTGCAAAATCTGCTATTCCCATGGGAAATACGTATGCAAAAAGGGAGAATGTAAATTTTTCAAATCTCGTAGAGATGAGGAAACTCAATGAAATAATCATATAGAGAAGGATTGCGCCCCAGATCATAATTGAAATTTCAAGAAATATTTCTTCCGGAAATTGAAAGTAATGTATCAGGTTAAGGTCTGGAAGCAGCAAAAGGTTGAGCAGGAACATACTGAGACCGCCAACGGGAAGCATCGTGAATGGTATTTCGTTCCTTGGCCTGTCTCCTGAGAGATATGAATGAAAGGCAGATGTTGAAATGAACAGGAATTGCAAGATTGATATGCCAAATCCCATCATTGTAAGATATATGAGTCCTGGAGCAAGAAAACTGAGCACTGTCCCTTCCAGATCTGGAACCAGTACGGAAGAGAGTATTATGCCACCGGCCATTACAATTGAAGGGATTATATTGACAAATGTTAGTGAGGCTGTTTTTATTCTTCCACTAAAAACCCTGTAATCGAATACCACATTTATGATGAGTGAATAGACAAATGCCAGTATGAAAATGAATGAGAATACTTCCATAGAAATATTACTTTTGCCGAAAAATGTAATGTAGAAGAAGGCAAAGGCATAATATATTACTGAAAGGAGACCGGCGATACTAAGATTTGTGCTTGAACTGAAGTCTTCCCTCATGGAACCTACTCTGGTGACATATTTTAAGACCCATAGTACTGCAATGAGCCAGAAGATGGATAAAACTATGATAAAAGCAATTTTTGAAGTAGCAAGCAGAAAGCTTGAGTTCAGTACGAGCGAAAGTATAAAGATGGAAAGAACGATGGAAGTGGATGCAAGAATAAACGTGAGCCATACTGGACCGAATTTTTCCAGAAATTTCATATTCTACGTATCTCTTGATTCAATTTCTAATTTCCTCACGAAAAACCTGTTCATCCTTACCATGAATTTAAGAACATTAAATTGCCTTGAAGAAAGGACTTACTGACAGCCCGGCAATAGGCTGTTAAGCGAACTGCAAGAATAATCATGAGATAGGAATAAAGCATGTGAAATTCCCTTGTTATTTCAGTTATGTATAAAATGATGCAATATTTATGTATGATCCAGACATTTACAATTATGCCATTCGAAAATGAGGTTACATATGTTAAATATGTAAAAAATGGAAAGGAAAGAGAATTTAATGAATTGTATGACAAGGCCTGTGAGGAAGCAAAGAAGTATATTGGAAAGGAATACAAAAATATTATAGGAAATGAAGTCGAAGAAAGCAATAAGATAAAGCATACGTCTCCAGTTGATGGAAAAGAGATAGGTACATTCCAGGCCGGTTCACAGAAATACGTTGACCAGGCTATTGCCATGCTTAAAAAAGCCCAGAAGTCCTGGTTTAAGTCAGGATATGTGAACAGGGCACGGGTAATGCTGAAGGCTGCTGATCTTCTTTCGAGAGATAAGTTTCTGATTTCTGCACTGCTTGCCTATGAAAATGGGAAGAACAGAACTGAGGCAATGGCCGACGTTGATGAGGGTATAGATTTCCTTAGATATTATGCCCTGAACCTTATAGAAAATCAGGGTTTTGTAAGATTTACTGGTAAGGGATATGAAAATGAGGAAAGTATGTCCTACATGAAACCATACGGCGTTTTTGCAGTGATTGCACCATTCAATTTCTATGCCATTACAGCAGGAATGGTTGCTGGACCTCTGATTACTGGAAATTCTGTGCTGCTGAAACCATCAAGCGATATACCTTTAACTTCTTACCTTTATGTGAAGACACTGATTGAGGCAGGTGTTCCGGCTGAGAACATTGCATTCATTTCAGGAAAGGGGAGCGAAATTGGACCATACATAACAGCCCACAAGGACATCTCCGGAATACTTTTCACTGGGTCAAGGGATGCAGGTATTAGTATATTCAGGAATGCAACAAAGGACAGACCTAAAGTCGTGATTACCGAAATGGGAGGAAAGGATACAATTACTGTGACTTCCAGAGCTGATGTTAACAAGGCAGTTAATGGAGTTTACAGAGCCGCTTTTGGATATTCCGGACAGAAATGCAGTGCCTGTTCCATTGCATATGTTGAAGAGAAAATATACGACCAGTTTCTGGCAAAGATAAAGGATATAACAGACAAACTCGTTGTTGGAGACCCAAAGAAACTTGAAACCTACATGGGACCAGTGATCAACAGGGAGGCAGTTGAGAAATTCAAGAAATATTCTGAGGTAGCCAGAAAAGATGGAAAGATTCTATCTGGAGGAAATGTCATTGAAGGGCCAGGAAACTTTGTGAGACCAACAATCGTTACGGATCTTCCAGGGAATTCCGATATCATTAAGCATGAATTGTTCCTGCCTTTCCTCGCAATAGTGAAGGTAAAAAGTCTGGATGAGGCCATAGAAAAGATAAACGAATCAGATTACGGACTGACTGGAGGCATATTCACAGAAGACCCGGCGGAAATCCAGAAGTATTTCGATGAGGTCGAGGTCGGAACAATATATGCAAACAGGGAAAGAGGAGGTTCCACAGGAGCAATGGTTGGTTCACAGCCGTTCGTTGGATGGAAACTGAGCGGAATCAGTGGGAAGGGTACCGGTTCATTCTACTATCTGCAGCAGTTTTTAAGGGAACAATCACAGACGATTGCCCATTGATATTAAGATAATTTTTTTATGAAATTTCTAAATTTTCTTTCAGAATCTTCATAAAGAGTTTTTTTTCTTCTTCCATTCTGTATATTTTATCATTGATTTTAGAAACTGAAGTCATCACAGACCAGTCATAGCCACACGGGTTTATGAGGCTGAATTTTTCAAGATCTGTGTTCACGTTCAACCCGATCCCGTGCAAGGTGAAACCTCCCCTTATTGCAAAACCTGTTGATGATATCTTATGATTGTCAACCCAAACACCTGTTTCCTTCTTGAGCCTGGAATGAGCAATTATTCCATGCTGTTCAAGATACTGGATTTCCACTCCGTGTACATAGTTGATCAGGTCAAGGATGTTTATTCCCCTTTGATTCAGGTTGATCAGGAAATACGCAGTTATCTGTCCTGGTCCATGGTATGTAATTCCACCACCTCTTTCTATAAAATGAACGTTTTCAAGGTCTGTCGTGTTCCCCTCGTGATGTATACCACATGTATAAACAGGATCGTGTTCGCATATAATTATGGATTCCATACCAGATCCTTCAATCATTTCCATGTTAATCCTTCTCTGGAGAGCCAGACCTTCAGAATAAGGAAGATTTTGAAAAATTGAAAATTCTATTTGCCCGTTTATTTCTCTATTTTTCAAGCCTGGATTTAACATCGTAATATGTCCCCCATAATTCCTCAGGGAAATGATTTCCGAAAGATTCAAAGAATGGCTTTATTGTCTTTAGTTCTTCGAGGAAACCTTTCCTGTCTATATGGAGTAATTCATTCATGACGTTTTTATCTATCGTTCCATAATCGAATGAATCCATTGAAGGTACATTACCCATTGGAGTTTCAACAACATCCCTTATTTCCCCATTTACCCTCCCAAGTATCCATTTGACAATATACATGTTATGACTATATCCAGGCCACAGAAAACCACCGTTTGCATCTTTCCTGAACCAGTTAACATTGTATATGCGTGGTGGTTTTTCCAGTTTCTTGCCGACTTCAAGATAATATTTGAAGTAATCTCCCATGTTATACGGCATGAATGGCCTCATGGCCATTGGGTCATTTCTGAGCTCGCCAACCTTTCCAATTGCAGCTGCAGTAGTTTCTACTCTTTGCATTGCTCCAAAAAGTACCCCTTCGTTCCAGTTCCTCGCCTCCATTATAAGTGGTAGGAGATCACTTCGCCTTCCTCCGAACAGGAAGGCACTGACAGGTGCTCCATCTGGTTTTTCGTAGTCAGGGGACAGGTTCTTGTATTCTTTTATTGGTGTACTGAATCTCGAGTTAGGATGAGCAGCCTTATCCTTTCCATCATATGGGTTGCCTCTCCAGTCTATAAGTCCCTCAGGCACATCTGGCATACCTTCCCAGTATGGGCACTTCCTGGAGTCAATTCCAACGTTTGTGAAGAGAGTGTTTCTCCTTACTGCATCCATGGCCCTGGGATTTGTACTGTAACTTGTATGGGGTGCCACTCCAAAGAAACCGTATTCGGGATTTATTCCTCTGAGTTCGCCATTTACAGGATGCATCCAGGTAATATCATCACTCATTAGGTATGTATCCCATCCTGCCTTTAGAAATTCCTCGGGAGGCTGGAGCATGGATAAATTAGTTTTACCGCTTGAGCTTGGAAACGCGCCGGAAATATAGGTCATCTTGCCGGTGGGTTCCCTTATTCCTATGAGCATCATATGTTCGGCCATCCAACCCTCTCTCCTGGCCCTGAAAGAGGCTATTCTCAACGCGTGACATTTTTTGCTCAGGAGTGCGTTTCCCCCATAATTTGTGCTGAAGCTTATAACCGTGCCCATTCCATCGTTTTCGTCTGGAAAGTGCATTATATACCTCCTTTCCGGGTTAAGATCTGCGGTTGCGTGCATCCCCAGAACGTATGAATTGCTCAGGGCTATAGGTTTTGCCGTAACTCTTCCTACCCTGGTTATCTTCATGAGGTTAAGAACAACATAAAGGCTGTCAGTGAGCTCAATTCCCCCCTGGCCAAAGGGGGAATCTATCGGACCAAGCCAGTATGGCACAATATAGAGCGTCTTCCCCTTCATTGCTCCCTCAAGGTTTGACCTTGCTATCTCGAGGGCATCATCAGTATTGAGCCAGTAGTTCGTGGGGCCCACATCATCAGAAGAACCTCGTGTGCAAATATAGGTATCCTTCTCAGATCTGGCTACGTCAAACGGCGCACTTCTGTAAAGATATGAATTTGGATATTCAGTTTCGTTCAGCTTTACCAGTAAGTTATCTTTTACAAGGCTGTTAATTACGTCCTGTTCCTCGTATCCCTCTATAACTTTCACCTCAGGCTTCCCAACGAGAAACCAGTATTCCGATATGTCCTTCAATACTTTTTCGGTAAGGCTAGAATTATAATTACTCATTGCCCGGAAGAACATGCTTCCTCCTGTCAAGTTTTCCATTTCTCCTTTCTGATTTCCCTTTTCTTCTGCCAGACCTAACATTTTAAACCTGATACTTCATTTTTTAAGGTATAAAAAGAATTTGTCTCCAGCTTAAGTCAATTGCATATATTCAGTATATAAAATATATAGAATTAAATCTAAAATCCTTTATTCTTTCAGGTTCAGATATATTTTAATACAATGAGCTATATTCAGGTCGATGGATTCTGCACTCTCCTTGAAAGATATTAATGTGAATGAGATATCCCTGCTTATAAAGATCCTCAAGGGAGAAACAAACCTTACTTTAATGGCAAAAGACCTTGGGATAACACTGCAGGGTGTACGATATTATATTGCTACCATGAAGGAGAGAGAGTTTCTCGAAGAGTTCAAGATCACCCCTAAGGGATATGAATACCTGAGTTCTGTAATGAAGCTGCTCAAGGGATTCGTCATAGAAGGGACAGATATCATCTTTAAATCGACAGACTGGGAGTGTATAAGTGATGATGATTTCAAGGCTGGAGCAACTGTTTATCTTTATATGAATGGAGGCTTTCTGCATGGATGTAAGGAGAACAGGAACAATGAGGCGATTGCAATTGCTGTAGAAAATGCCAGGGCGGGAAATAAACTAAGGATAAGAGACATAAAGGGCATTATAAAAATTAATTTCGGAACGGTATGGATAGAAACAATAGAAGACCTTAATGACAGTAATTCAGAAGTGATAAGGAATAAAATAAAGAAATCAATTAAAACTGATAAGTCGAGTGCCAGGATATTTATTATGGGAGAAGGTGCTTATTCAATACTTTCCAGTGAAGTTAATACAAATGTATTTGCACCACTTGCTGGCGCCTTTGATTGTGCGAACAGGGGACTTGACTCAAAGATATACACAACAGCCGAATCCCTGAACCTAAATTTTGAGGAATTTTCTGCACTTAAGGAAAAATTTCCTAACGTGAAAACCAATCTTACAACCTTTAAAATATAATATTAATTGTATATTAATCAAAATATTCCTCTAACGGTTAGTTATGTATAGTTTTTATTTCCTATGGTAGATTAAAGAAATTGGATCAACTTGTATCAATATTTAAATAATAAGAAATTATGACTAGTTCATACACAAAGAGGTGCAATGATGGAGGACGATGAAGGTGGCCGTGGGAATTCATATTCTAGCAGACATGTATGGTATAGAACCAGAGCTTCTGGAGCGAAAAGAGAATTTGATGGAGATAATTGAGAGGTCCATCAGGGTCGGTAACCTCACAAAAATTTCGTCAGATTATTATCAATTTGAGCCAGTAGGGGCAAGTGGGATCGTTTTGCTTGCAGAATCGCATATATCTTTCCACACCTGGCCTGAATACGGAATGATCGCCCTGGACCTATTTACATGTGGAGATCCAGAAAAAGCAGATATAGCTTTTCAGTACATTAAAGAAAAGTTGAATCCTAAAGAAGTTCAGTTCGTAAAGCATGAACGTGGTTCAAAGGTGACAGTAAGCAATGCACCACAGCCAGCTGCAACTCAGTTCATTTAAGGCTGGTAATGAACCGTAAAAGCAATTTTCTAATTTTATTCATAATATTTATAGCTGGTTCTGTCATTTTTTTTACCAGGAATCCCCTGATAAACATAATTTTGATTGTTGCAATCATTTTTGGACTCGACATGAGTTCTGACGAGTTATATGAAGGAATTGAAACGATCACCGGAAAAAAGCCCGGTTTATTTTATGGACTCACGCTATTCTCGTTTCTTACGAGTTTTGATGAAATTGCTGTATCAGGTACATCGGTGGCCGAAGGATATCCTGGCATATCCATAGGTACACTTGTCGGGTCTGTTGTTGTGACCCTGATGATTTTTCTTGTGGTGGTAAAATTTTCAAGAACAAGCATTGACAAAAAATATGCCCCATTCATACTTATAGTGCCATCATATATTCTTCTCCTGTTATTCCTTAAAGAAGAAGGATTAATTGCAACATTACTCCTTACTGTTGCAACCATAAGTGTTTCTCTCTTCACCTTCTATTACCTTGGCAGAGAAGATATAGTTCAAAAGGTCAAAGTAGACAGGAAAGATGATAAGGCTGGCAGGATCAATATCCTACAACTTGTCTTCTTTACAGCCTGCATCTTAGTTTTTTCAGTTTATCTATCCAGGGGTACAGCATCCATGGGAATCTATCTCAACTTAGGTGAGGTTAACTCAGGATACATTATACCGGGGATTTTAGGTTCAATACCAGAGATCGTTGTCATAAGGAGTTCAATTCGAAAGAAAGATTCAAAAAGTGTTGCAGGAATCATAACAGGAAGTACAGTTATAAAGGGGGGAATTTTACTTCCCCTTCTGGATTTTGCCTTTAATTATTCTCCATCGTATAACAACTTTACCATGTCTGGAAGCCTGATCCTCCTGATTGTCACAATTATCCTGATATTCTTATGAATCATCACCTGTCTTTCCGTATCAGGAAATTCTCTTAATTAACATGTATTTGCACATGCCCGGAAAATTGAACATGCTGAGAATTTGCATATTGTCTTGAAATTAGTGAGCCGGAGTTCTATACCCGGGTTCCCCAGAATATATTCTCCTTTCTCTTGATTTTGATTATTTCCTCCAGTGTTTCCATTGTCTTTTCATCCAGTGACCTTTCCCTTAGTTTCTTTACCACGTCTTCAGTGATGTCAACATAGATTGGTTGATCTGCTGATATCTGCCTGTTGAGTGTAACACCATCAATGGCCACTGCAACCTCCTGTCCCGCTTCCGCAAATCTTTTGGAGACTTCTCCATCCCTTATGCTCTTTATGGTACCGGCATACTTTCCATCATCTCGTATCATGTTGTCCCCAACCTTTATCCTGCCGGATAATACCTTAACACCAACTATGATCGGCTTTGCAGCACGAAAAATGTATTCTGGCATTATAACAAGCTTAGATGGAATTGGCATACCCTGCTTGCTTTCCTCATCCATCTCTTCCTTCTTGTTTCTCAACCATTTTTCAATATCTTCAATAAGTGAATATATAACTTTTGATGCAACAACCGCAACATCATAATTCATTAAGTTATTCCTGGCATCGCTTGAAAGATCAACGTTAAATCCAGCGAGGATCCTATCCATCTGATCTGGAAGTGTTGAAACATCAATAAGGTCTCTTTTACTTATCTCGCCTATCTGGGTGGAGCGAATCTTGATCCCACGGGTTCCAAGCTCAAATGCTACTGCCTCGAGTGAACCGAGAGTGTCTGCTTTCAGTGTGATTCCGTGTTCATCCAGTTCTGTCTTAACCTGGCTCTCCTCCTGCAATTCTGTGATTATGGAATCAATATCCCCCTTGGCTTCTATTAGGGTTGTGCCTGGTATCACATCCAGTTTATCTGAAATTGCAATTCTTACCCCTGAAGCTGAGCTCACCATATTCCTTTCAGTGACCTTGGTTGATTTTGAGGATACATTTGTGAAAAGAGCCTTGATTTTCGTCTCCTTCGGTCCATCAAGTGTGTTTACATATACAGCCATCCCTGTTCTCAGTTTTCCCTGATAAAGAATTGAATCTAGCGTCATTCCCAGTGACTCTTCCCTTCTTATCTCCAGAACACTTGCTTTTGCTATGCTATTTACCAGTGCAATGGAAGATGTGAGAAATCTTTGCGCTAATCCCGATATGGTCATCAGGATCTCCAGTGTACCTATAGAATATTTTGCGCTTGAAGGAACTATGGAAATGTTCTTTGTAAAATCAGTTATTCTATCAAATCTATCTGCCGTCAGGTTATGCTGGTATAACTGGTTTATTATGGCATATAGCTTGTTGTCCAACTCATCTATATATTCCTGTCTCTGCTCCTTGAGAAATTCTGAGAAGTTGGTATTTACCGGCCTGATAAAATAAGCCAGTGTATCTATCTTATTAGCAACTATTATGAATGGTGTTTTAAATTTCCTGAGAATGTTTATTGACTCAACAGTCTGTGGCATAATGCCGTCATTTATATCTATTACAAGTATGGCTATATCAGCAAGAGCCCCTCCCCTTGCCCTCATATTTGCAAAAGCAACATGGCCAGGAGTATCCACAAATAGAAGCCCCGGTATTTTAAACATTTTTGAGGAAACCTTGCCTCCTGAAATCTCAACTATCCGCTGGATGCTGATCTCGGTTGCACCAATCCTCTGCGTGATACCTCCTGACTCTTTCTTCATGAGGGAGGTTCCCCTTATGGAATCTAAAATACTTGTTTTACCATGATCTACATGCCCGAGTACGCACACAATCGGCTGTCTGAGTGTTTCCATACAATAATATTACACCTCAGAAAAGATTTTCGTCCCCATAGGCAAAATCAAGGATTTCACTGGTATTGAAGAATATTGGATACTCATGATTGAAAGATTCAGTTGAGTCTGATGCATGGATGATATTCTTATCGATACTTATTGAGAAATCTCCTCTTATTGTGCCTGGTGATGCCTTTGAACCGTCAGTTGCGCCAACTAGAGTTCTTACTACTGATATGGCGTTGTTCCCTTCCGCCAAAATTGCTATTATGGGACCACTTGTTATATAAGAAACAAGATCCTTGAAAAATGGTTTATCCTTGTGCACTGAATAATGTTTCTCCGCTTTCTCCTTGGTTAAGATCATTAACTTGAGACCTTTGATGTTTATTCCTTTCTGCTCAAGCCTTTTAATTACTTCCCCAGATAATCTCCTTCTAACTCCATCTGGCTTTATTAAAATGAGGGTTTTTTCTGCTGCCATTATTGACTGCCTTCCTGATTAACTTCCTCGGTGACCGGCTCACTTTCAACCGGCTTGTTTTGTTCAAGGTTGTGTGCTTCAGATGCTTTTCTTATTGCCTTCAGATTCTGGTACTCTCTAGTCCATTTCACCTTTCTTGGCACTCTTTTCAACTTTGTTTGATTTATCCGGCATTTTTTACTGCAAAAATTGATAATTGCTCCATCACGGCGAATATAAACCATTCCCGTTCCAGGTTCAATTTCAGTTCCACAAAAGCTGCATTCTCTACTAACCATCAGATTCACCTCATTGAAAGCTTCTTAGCTTCCCTAGCAGTTTCTCTAAGCATCAGTATGTCGCCAACCTTTACGGGACCCAGGACATTTCTAGCGATGATTCTCCCCTGATCCCTGCCAGCCAGTACTCTTACCTTAACAGTGGTAGCCTCTCCGGTCATGCCAGTTCTACCCATTAATTCCACAACTTCAGCTGGTGTTGCATCATCTAACATTCAAGACACCTCACTTATTGAGGTTTGCTACTTCTGATGTTATTTGCTTGAGTAGTTCCTCGTTCTTCCCTACATCCGTAATTGAAATCGAAGCAGTTGATCCTATGGCTACTTTTGATCCAAGTTCGGACCTTGTCTTTACATAGGCAAATGGCACTTTTCTCTCTTCACATAACTTAGGGATAAAGTATACAACTTCTGGTGGGTTTACATCCTCAGCTATAACAACGAGCTTGCTTTCCCCTCTTTCTATTGACTTTATTACCTCATTTGTGCCTTTTTTGGTTTTTCCACTTCTATAGCAATTCTCTACTAATTCCAGAATCTTTTTCTCTAAAGACTCGGGAGTTTCAAACTTGACATATGTTGTTTTGTCCATGCTTTTCTCCTCCTTCACAGAGTAAAACGTTAACTTAAGATTATATAAATAGTTTATTGGTAAAATTAAATTTTATTGGGGTTCTATGTGCGTTGTATAATTCAGCACATCCATGATCTTGCTTTCAACAATTTTTGGTATTGTGGTAATTGGGTCTGGTAATTTTCCCTTTATATTGTGCTTCCTGTAGAAAGCTGCATAAACCATTGCTGGAAAAGGATACTCATTTACCATTCTGAAGAATTGATTGAATATTCTCTGGGTTTTAGTTGCCATCGTCATGTTTCCATCTACAAAATATTTATAAACATCCGTAACAAGTGGATTTATGTTTGTGGTTCCACAAACCCCACCTTTTGCCCCTATTGAAAGTGCCTGAAGGAGAAGATCATCCTGCCCCTGGTATACTTTGAGATTGTCTGAAAAATTGGATGCGACCTCGTTAAAAAATCTTATATCTCCTGATGAATCCTTGATTCCTTCAATTCTACCAATGTTTTCAACCAGAGATTTCATCGTTTCTATTTCAACCCTTGAACCTGTAAACTGTGGTATATTATAGATGTAGAACTTTCCAGAAAAAACCTCGGAAACAGCCTCAAAGTGCCTTATTATCCAGGACTGTTCAGCCTTGTTATAATATGTTGGTTGCAGGACAATCTTGTTGAACCCTAAATCTTCGGCATACTTTGCCATCTCTCTTGCTTCTTCGGTGTTTTGTGACCCAACTCCTACAAGTACTTCAAAATCTGAGGCCTCATCCTGGATCATCTTGAGAAATTCCTTCTTTGTTTCCAGGGTCATCAAATTGAAAAGACCGTTGCTCCCAAGTGGAAATATTTTGTTAATACCAAATTCCTTCATATCTTCTAGGAATACCTTCAGGTTTTCCCGTGATGGCTTACCTTCTCCATCAAATGGAGTGATCATTGGACATATTACTTCAACGTTAGATGTTTTCATACTTCTACATTACATTTACTGTAAAAACATTATTAAAATTTATCTATTCATAATTTCTCCTATTTTCAAGAGATTTCATTTTATACTGATTCAAGATTACTATTCATGTCTATAATGGACTTCTTCAAAACACCTCCAGACTTAAATGAATTAACGCCAGAGGAAGTAAAATCAAAGATAACGGAAGGGAGCACAAAGATTGTAGATGTCAGGACAAAAAGAGAATACGAATCAGGTCATATTAAGGAAGCTACCTCAATACCATTAAGCAGGATAAAGAAAATGGCAAAAGAACTTTCATCAGACGAGGAATATATTCTGATTTGTGCAACAGGACATAGGAGTAGAGCTGCTGGAGCCACACTCTTAAGAAGAGGATTCAAGCATGTATCTCATCTGAAGGGTGGTATGGGAGCATGGAAAAAGATGGAGAAACACGAAAAGTAATTTACTCAGTCTTTTGAGTGTATGAACATCTAATAAATTCCTTGTCTTTTTTAATGCTGAAGTTAAGGTTAAGTTCTCTTCCAATTTCCGTGAACTTTTCTTCACTCATTGTATGGCTATTGGCGATTCTTTTATAGAATGCTGTTTGTGGCTGAAGTTCGTAAATGTTGAGGGCCCTTTGCGGCTTTAAAAAATTCATAATGTAACTGATAGATTCAGTTCTCTGTTTCCAGTGATGAAAGCTCATACTTACATAAATCATTTCAAATTTGGATTCTGACGGAATCATTCTGCTACTACCCTGCTTGAATTCTGTATTTCCTGTCAAACCCATTTTCTTAGCCTTTGCTGTTGCTATTTTTATCATTTCTCCTGAGGGATCTATACCTAAATATGATGCTGATCGATTTAATTTACTGAAAGAAAGAAGCATATTGCCTGTACCACAGCCTATATCCAGTACCTTTGTAACCTTATATGATACCAGATCGCCTAACACAAATTTATTGTATCTCCTGAAGACGGGAATAACCTTGGATAGATTATAGAAATGAGATGATATGGCCCCAAACTTTTCCTCTCCTTCAATATAGAAGTCCTCATCCATATTTAGCTATATTTCAAGCATAGAATAACATTTCTATTTTCTTCTCTAAATTTTTCAACTTGGAATTTTAATTATTTCTGGTGAAAACTGAGAGATATTGTTTATGTGGTTTTATCCGTAATGTTACTAGAATCAATCTTCCAGAGAACATTACCTAAACACATTGATATTATTAGCGGGAAGTTACATAATATCAGATTTATGAGTCTTTAGCTTTTCACCTTATGGCGGGCTTGCCGGGATTTGAACCCGGGTCCTCGGCTTCGAAGGCCATTAGGATATCCTAGCTACCCCACAAGCCCTTTTCATAATTGTTTCATTAATCAATATCTTTATGATTGCATCTGTCCACTGTCACAAAATCCAGTATCTTGATCTGAACAATTCGAGTTAACGCAGGTTGAAAATTTCAATAGTTCAGACAATAAATATACCGAAAAATTGAAAACATTAATAACATGAATTGATTTAACAAATTCAGAAATGATTAGTATGGGAGAAGAGAAACTTACCTATGTTATACCTGGTGACATTCTGGCTTATTCAGAAGAATATTTGCCAGGAAGGAACACACTGGAAGAAAATTCAAGAATAGTTTCTGTTACGTCTGGAGAAGTCAGGAAAAACGAAAAAGAACTTATTGCCAGTGTAGATAATGGAATAAAGAAAATTCGACCAAAGAATGAGGATATAGTTTACGGCAAAATTATAAAGAACGATTCAAGACAGGTTTCTGTCCAGATTGTGGGCATAGAGATAAATGGAAAACTTGAAAACTATATGGCGGATGGATACATCAGAAACATGCAGGATTATAAGAAAGATGATAGAAGAGCACAGACTGTGCATATAGGAGACCTAATAAGAGGAAAGGTGATCAGGGTCGGTCAAAATCTAGAAATAACCTTGAGTGGGAACAGACTTGGTGTTCTCAAGTCAAGGTGCTCGAGATGCAGAGAAGTGCTTGTTCTTAAAAACGGCGTTCTTTTCTGCGAGAACTGCAACAGGAGTGAGATGAGAAAAATAGCTCCTGATTACGGGGCACCTGAATTTGGGGAGATGAAAAGATGAAAGGAGAAACCAACATAAAGGATATAGAAAGACTCAACAAGGATATAGTGAGCTTGAGGAAGGAAGTTGATGACATGAAGGACGTCATTAGGGGACTGATACAGTTCATAATGAGGAAGGAAGATATTGACAGCGAGGAATATAACTGAGTGATAAAAATGATAGTACCGATGAAAGTATTGGAAGAAAATTTAAACAAAAAAGTATCGTTATTGCTAAAGGATAACAGGACCCTGGAAGGTGTGCTGACAGGATATGATGAGTACATGAACATGGTCATGGGGTCAGTGGAAGAGACTGGGGAAGAACTTAACAGAAAACTAGGAACTGTGATAATTAGAGGAAGCAACGTAGTAAGAATTGTACCAATTTAATAAAACAACTCAATAAAAATAAATTTAATTATTAATTATTAATCATGCAGTATGCCATCGGTTAAAAGGAAAGATCCGAATAAAATTATAGCTCAGAGAAGAGAGAGCAATAACTTGAGGAACATTCCAGACATTCTCATTCCGATTTGGCAGATAAAGATAAGAGAGAGGTTTGGCATCGATGTGGATAGGGAGATAGCCAGATATATAGTTCTCGCAGCACATGAAGAAGGGACGTGGAAGAAACAAAGGGCTATAAGAAAAATAGAGGATATACTGAGATCAAGAGGAATGTCCAGGGAGACTTCAAAGAAGGTAGCAGTTGATGTAATTAAGATGGCTATTGGTGGAAAGAGCAGGGAAGATTGAAACTTTCGAAGAAAGACCTTGAGATAAAATTATCAAAACTGGAACCATTAAGAAAACCAAAGAACGAACTGGAGCAATATTCAACAGATTCTGTTCTTGCTTCTGAGATCTTAAATCTTGCGTTTGCGAACGGAGATATAGCGGGAAAAAAAGTTCTGGATGCTGGTAGTGGTAATGGGATTTTTTCCTACGGTTCTATCTATTTTGGTGCCAGGTTTGTTACGGCACTGGAAATTGATAAAGATCAGGAAGAAGTACTTAAGAAGAATCTGAATGATCTTAAAAACGTTGAAATTGTAATAGGTGACATAAGGAAGATTGATGGCCACTGGGATACAGTAATTTGTAATACCCCCTTTGGTTCAGTTATCAGGGACTCAGACCTCCCGTTTCTTGAGAATATATTCAGAATAGGTGACTTCATCTATCTCATTCATAACTGGAAAGTGAAGGACTTTGTTCTTGAATTTTTAAGGAATCGGGCAACCGTTCTGGCATATACGAAAAAGAAGCTCATAATTCCAAGAATTTACGCTCATCACGAGAAGGATAGGGCAACTATTGATGTGCTGTTGTTATACGCAAAAAGACTGGAATAGGATGTTCAATCCTTTTCAAGCTTCTTGTAGTCATTGAAGGTCTTTCCATCACCTGACATGTATTTCTTGGTGACATCTACCCATACATAGAAACAACCATCGAATATGCCTTCCTCTTCCTGCTTTATTTCGCTCATTTCAGGTACCTCCTGTAGAAATATTTCACCCTTTCCCATGCGTCTTCTGAAGCTTCCCGGTTATAACTCATTCCAGTATCATTGAAAAATGCGTGATATGTTCCCGGATACATCTTCATTTCAAAATCAGTCTTGTATCTTACTACCCTTTCCATTACCTGTGGGAGAGTTGCATTTATACCACTATCCTCACCTGCGTAGATTCCGAATAACGCCCCCTTGATGTGTTCCATGTCGTCGAGATTTCTAGGGCTTGCACCATAGAATATAACTGAAGCTTCAAATTCTTTTGATGTTGACATCTGGAATGCAAGTCCTCCGCCCATGCAGAATCCAACTACTCCTTTCTTCCCAACACCTTTCATCTCCTGATCATAAAGATTAGCGAGATCTGATAGCATCCGCTTTTCCATGAGCTCCCTCTTTTCTGAAACAAAGTCGAAAATTTGTTTTCCCACCGGAGACAGCTTTCCCATTACCTCCTTTATTGCTGCTGGATCCCTCCTCTTTTCCGGTGGAAGTGACCACATTGGGCGCATCGCATCCATTATATTCTCCTCAGTGAATACTTGTTTATCCTCTGGTCTTGAATAAAGGTCAGGTGCAATTACATCATAGCCTTCCTTTGCCAGTCTCCTGCTGAAGGATTTAATGAATGCTGTAAGCCCCCAAATTTCAGAAATGACCATTATCTTCCCCCTGCTACCCTCGGTTTTGATATCAAGGAAATCAAGGTTCTGACCATTTTCAACATGGAACTTTTTCATTGATTCTGTCAATTCAGTCATACCCTCTAATGCTAAAAATTGTATAAAAAATTATGTTTCCTTTTAACGGCTTAAAAGGTAAACAATAGCTGCCTTAGCGCTGTGCAGCCTGTTTTCAGCTTCCTGGAAAATTACACTGTTGATGCTATCCGCCACTTCATCTGTTACTTCAAGGCCCCTATGGGCAGGGAGGCAGTGCATAAATATATAGTCCTTCCTTGCATTTTTTACAAGTTCACTATTGACCTGGAATGGCTTAAGGTCTCTTTCCTTCTCTTCCCTCTGTTTTTCCTCACCCATGGAAACCCAAACATCTGTATATATTATATCTGCAGCCTCTACTGCTTCGTCAGGTTTATCTGTCAGCGTTACGGT
This sequence comes from Thermoplasmatales archaeon, assembly GCA_027316895.1. Classification (GTDB taxonomy): domain Archaea; phylum Thermoplasmatota; class Thermoplasmata; order Thermoplasmatales; family Thermoplasmataceae; genus Cuniculiplasma. Next base: position 1,050,918 of record DAHVFT010000001.1, read on the forward strand.
GCTTCCAGTTTCCTTTGCTATTTTTTTTGCCTTTTCTATGAATGACTGGTCTGGCATATGATTCTTCGGTGTTCCAATAGAGATATCCATTCCAGTCATTGCACAGGTCAGTACAAGTGAATTAACCATGTTGTTTCCATCGCCGACATAGGAAAATTTCTTGCCTTGAAAATCTCCCTTCTTTTCAGCTATGGTCATGAAATCTGCTATCATCTGAAGAGGATGCTCCTGATTGTCAAGGGCGTTGATTACAGGAACTGAAGAGTATTTTGCAAGCTTGACCACGTTTTCATGGCTGAATGCCCTGTATGTGATTATGTCAAGCATTCCTGAAAGGACTCTTGAAGTGTCCTCCACTGTCTCTCCCCTGCCCATCTGCATGTCAGATGGGTTAAGGTAAAGTGCGTTCCCTCCAAGCTGGTACATTGCTGTTTCCAGAGAAACTCTGGTTCTTGTGCTGGATTTCTCGAAGATCATGCCCATGGATCTGCCCTCAACCCATGGGTTTGTCTGGTATCTTGATCTCTTGAACTTCAACCCCAGATTTACTATCTCGTTAAAGTCATCCCTGATATCAAGAATTGATACCAAATCTCTTTTAATCATGTCGATCACTCCAGCAATGAAGGTACATCTGTAGGGTATTCTGCAACCTTTACTCCAGCTGCATTGAATGCCTTAATCTTAGATTCCGCAGTTCCGACTCCCTTCTCAATGATGGCACCTGCATGCCCCATTCTCTTTCCTGGTGGTGCGCTTCTTCCTGTTATGTACGCTACAACCTTCTTTGTGATATGCTTTTGTATGTACTGGGCTGCAAGCTCTTCATTGCTCCCCCCTATTTCACCAACCAGAACTATTTTTTCAGTATCCGGGTCTTTCTCATACTGCTTCAGTACATCTATGTAATTCAATCCAACAACCGGATCTCCACCGAGACCAATGACTGTGCTTTCACCCATTCCACTCTTGGTAACCGCATCCACAATTTCATAGGTTAGTGTTCCGCTTCTTGATGCGATACCAACATTACCTTTCCTGAATATTTTGTTTGGCATGATTCCGATCTTGCATTTGCCTACAGCTGTTATACCCGGCCCATTTGGCCCAATTACAACTGCACCCTTTCTCCTGGCATTGTGTACTATCTCCATTGAATCGTGGAAAGGTACGTGCTCAGTGAGTATATATATGAAGTTGATTCCTGAATCGATAGCCTCGAATGCTGCATCCTTTACAAATGGTGCAGGAACACTGATCATAGTGGCATCTGGCTTGAATTCCATTGCGTCCCTTACTGAACCAACTATTGGTACCTTGTCCATGAATTTAGTTCCAGCCTTTCCTGGTGAAACTCCAGCAACAACCTTTGTTCCGAATGCAAGCATTTCTCCGGCATGAAATGCACCCTGATGCCCTGTTATACCCTGAACAATCACCTTTGTATTTTCATCAACATAAACACTCATTTTAATTACCTCCTGCTAATTTTACAACTCTTTCTATGGCTTCCATCATCGTTGGGAATGAATCAATATTACTGTCCTTCAGGATCTTCCTTCCTTCATCATCCCTTACACCACTCAATCTAACAACAATTGGCTGTGTGATTGAGAGTTTATTCTTTGCCATTACTATCCCATTTGCAACTGTATCACATTTGGTGACCCCGCCAAAGATATTGACAAGTATTGCCTTTGGCTTTGCCTTAAGGACAAGATCAAAAGCGTTTGCAACTATGTCCGAGTTATCTGTTCCTCCGAGATCTAAGAAGTTCCTCGGCTTTCCCTTGTGAAGAGTGAGTGCATCAAGAGTTGCCATTGTTAACCCAGCACCATTCGCAATAACTCCTATGTTCCCGTCGAGTTCGATGAACGCATAACCTTTCTGGGAAGCCTCGAGTTCCAGTGGTGTCTTCTCTGGATCTACTACTTCAAATTCCTTGTGCCTGTATACTGAATCACTGTCAACGACAACCTTAGAATCTGCAGCTATTAACTTTCCTTCCTCTGTTATGACAAGAGGATTTATTTCAACAAGCTCACAATCTTCCTCTACCCATATTTTATACAGTATTTTCAGGATGGACATGAACTGCTTAGCAATATCAGGGTCAAGCTTCATGAATGCTACAGCTTCCCTTCCTATGAAATCAGAGTATCCCAGAATTGGGTCTATGTGTCTTGTATAAAGCTGATCGTGTGGTATAGATTCTATCTCGACTCCACCCTGTGTTGTTGCTATGAGAATTGGTTCCTTCTCTGTTCTGTCCAGGGCAATACTGACATACATTTCCTTTTTAATGTGAATCATTTCTTCAATCAGGACCTTTGTTACGGTTAATCCCCTAATTTTTGCTCCAAGTAATTCCTTAACACCGTCATTGAGTTCCTGCTGGGACCTGGCAAATTTTATTCCTCCAGATTTACCTCTTCCTCCCAGAAGAATCTGTGACTTAACTACCACTGGCTTATCAAAATTCCTGATGTCTGATTCCTTTTCTACAAGATAGCTTTCCGGTACTGGAATACCGTACTTCCTAAAAATCTGTTTTCCCATATACTCGTAAAGATTCATATTTTACCGTAAGGCAATTACATAAAAGGATAAATAATATTTTACATTATATTAACTTTTTAGGCCTGCTTGATCTCAATTCTAAATTGTGTAAAATTATATTTTTAATTATAAGTCATATAAATCCTTTGAACTGGAAATCCAGATGGAAAAAAATTAATTTTTGAATGAAGAGACACTTAGTCTCCTTTACTTCAGGAAGAATCGGTAAAAACAATAAAAATTGAAATTTTAGAAATGGCTGGTTTAGTATGGTGGCATTCCGCCCATACCGCCCATGCCTCCGCCCGGGGATGGTGCACTCTTCTTGCTTGCTATGACATCATCAATTCTCAATATCATGGTGGCGACTTCCACTGCGCTCTCAAGTGCATGTCTTTTCACTTTAAGCGGGTCAAATACACCTAGTGCAAACATGTCTGATACTTTGTTTTCACTAAAGTTGATGCCTGTGTTGATATTTTTCTTTTCGTGCTCTGCCTTCAGCTGTATAAGGGTGTTTATTGGGTCCATACCTGCATTCTCTGCAAGTGTTCTTGGAATGACTTCAAGAGCCTTGGCAAATGCATCAATAGCAAGCTGCTCCCTTCCGCCAACACTGGCTGCATATGCCCTTATTCTGAGTGAAAGCTCAGATTCAACTGCTCCACCACCTGGCAGTATTTTTCCATCTTCCTTTGTTATGGCAACCACTCTTATGGCGTCGTTCAGTGCCCTTTCAATCTCAGATACAACATGTTCAGTTCCGCCTCTGATAAGTATGCTTACTGCCTTTGGATTGCTGCACCCAGTCACAAAGGTCATTCTGTCGTCTCCTATCTTCTTCTCTTCAACTCTCTTTGCAGAACCGAGATAGGATGGTGAAAGATCATCAAGGTTTGTAACCAGCTTTGCACCTGTTGCCTTGGCAAGCTTTTCCATATCGCTCTTCTTTACCCTTCTGACGGCATAAATCCCTTCCTTTGCAAGATAGTGCTGGGCAATATCGTCTATACCTTTCTGGCAGAGAACAACATTTGCTCCGCTCTTCTTTACCTTGGATACCATTGCCTTGAATGTGTCAACTTCCTGATCAAGAAAATCCTGTATCTTGGATGGATCCGAAATCTGGACCTTTGCCTCTATTTCTGTTTTCTTAATTTCAAGTGCTGAATCAATAAGTGCTATCTTTGCATCGTTGACTACAGAGGGCATCTTAGAATGAACTTTTTCCTTGTCTATGACAAGACCCATAATCAGTTCAGTTTCGTTCACGCTTCCTCCACTCTTCTTATCTATCTTTATGCTTGATGGCTCGACAGTGAACTTATGGTTCTTTTCTTCAGCTACTGCATTTACTGCCTTTACAATTAACTTGTAAAGCAAGTCTCCACCAAGGCCTATATTCTTGCCTGAAAGTGCAGTTCTTGCAACCTGTTCAAGAGATTTGTCATCCTTTACATCCTTTGCAATATTGTCCAGTTCCTTCTTTGCCTGATTTACTGCCAGCCTGTATCCATTTGCGATAACTGTTGGGTGTACTCCCTGTTCCAGTAGTTCCTCTGCCTGCTTCAGGAATTCTCCTGCAAGTACAACTGCGGTAGTAGTTCCATCTCCAACTGCTGTATCCTGTGACTTGGCAACTTCAACTATCATCTTGGCCGTAGGGTGATCCACATCCATTTCTTTCAAAATGGTTGCTCCATCATTGGAAATAATGATATCCCCAATGGAGTCGACCAGCATCTTATCCATTCCCTTCGGGCCAAGAGTTGTTCTCACAGCTTCAGCAATGGCTTTTGCTGCATCTATATTATTCTTCTGTGCATTCTTACCCTGATCCCTGCTTGTACCTTCCTTTAATATAAATATCGGCATCTGTCCGTTTAACATCTTTGTTCCTCCTTATTTCTACTTGGTAAATTTGTTCTTCAATATAAATCTTATGCATATTTTTACGATAAAAATTAGGTGGGTGAACCACTCTTTGTTCAGTAGCGTGGTTCCATTTCATAATGTCAGGATAAATGGATATTTGAATGAACAAGACTCAATTTCATTATTGATATTCCCCTGCCATTATTTCCTTTTTCACCATATTCATAATTTTTTTATCTTTTCCTCTTTCCTGTATTCCTGGAAAAATCTTCCAAGCGGATATTTACCGTAATCAACGAACTTGAATAATGACCTGAAGTCAGGCTCCTGTTCTACAAATGCGTTTACCATTTTAATTGCAGTTTCCCTCAGATCTGGATGTGACTGCGGCGTGGACCTCAACTCACTGAAATACACTAATTCCCTGAGATTTGTATTGACAAGAATCTCATAATTTGTGCAGTATGGTAACACGTATTGTGCCAGTTTACCCCCGGCCTCTTCCCTTATTTTAATGTATAGCTTTTCAACCTCATCAAGCAATTTCTTCATCCTCGACTCAAGGTCTGCATTATTGGAAATATATTCTGGGATGTAATATCCATGCTCTGGCGAAAGGTCTTTTCTTAATATACTCATGAATCTATGTCTCTGGAACTCCCTGAAAGCTCCATAATTCATTATGATCCTGTAAGTCATGTTCACAAATTCAAATGCTCTTGGTAATTTATCCCTCCTGCTCCCCCTTGAATCCGCTATTAAACTAATCAGTTCTTTTTTCTGCAGATCATTATAAGAGAGATTTGAAAAGCTCAGTGTGCTTCCAATACTTGCTGCCTGTTTTTTAGAATAATCTGTTAATATTACTTCCACTGATTTGCCATCTTTCCATTCTGAACCGGGTAAATGATAAATGTTGGGTTTTTCAACATCGGTCTCCCGATTTTTGACGTAACGTGGGTCTCTGGCTGACTTTACGAGATTTTCAAACTCAGTAAAAAGTTCATTATAAATCAGATCTGAAATCTCTCTTGCCTCTGGAATTCCACTTTGATCCAGTTTCTGGATGAGATGGATAAATGCCCTGATGTTTCCAGAAATACCCATATTTGTCAGAGTGCTGGAAGGAAGGATTGACCTTATATCATCAAGAGTCCTCGATTTGAGAGCAGTTTCATATGCCTTCGTGGCCGAATCTTCTCCACCTGTCTGGAAGTCGGAAAGAGGATAATTCTCCCTCAGCTTTTCTCTGATAGATGGAATTGCATATGAATAAAAATCGAACAATTTTTCCATTAAGGAGTTGTATTCACATTCAAATTTCAATGGAATACCGGTTTTATCAAAATCAAGATACAGATATTTCCAATTTGTCTTTTTGTCGTAACTTACGTATCTTGAGGATTTTTCAAGATATGATAAACCGACCCTACTTTCTTCGATTAACTTTGTGACTATATTTGAAATCCCCTGTATACCGATCTGAATCGAAATAAGTTCAGCTACAGATTCATCCCCATACTCCAGGAATACCCTCTCATAAAATTTCTTTCCCCTGTCTGGATTCTCCTGGAATTCCTTTCTATAAAGTTCCCGGATATCAAGTGTTGATGTCCTGCTATACCTTGATAATAATGCACCCCTATCAACCTGGTTCTCCATTTTTAAAATAAAAACCCGTTTATCCTGATTTGAAAAAAAATTGTCAGAAGTCATATTTCTATTCCTTCATCGGCACGAAATAGACGTCTGTTGGGCTGAAAGTAAGATTCCTCTTGAATTTTGCCCTTACTTTCATTCCTATTTTTAAGTCTTCCTGTGAAGCCCCTATCAACCTGGCCATGAAAAGGGAATCTACACCTTCAAACTCTACCATGATAAGGTTGAACGGAGTTTCTGGGAGGAATTTCTCACTGCCAAAGTAACAGGTTGTAAACGTGTGGATTCTTCCCTCATTTGGCAATTCGTGCCACTCAGTCTCTGAACCGCAGAACATGCAATGTCCTCTGGGTGTTGCATACACATATCCACAACTCTTGCATTTGCTTCCCATAAGCTTCTTTTTTCCCAGTGCCCGGAAGAATTCAGAATCCTGTGCATAACTGTGGATATAATCTATTTCATAGTGAGATTTTACAATGAGCGGATCGGTATTGTACACTTCAGTACCATTCTGGGTTTCTGGCATTTTTGCATCATAGTCTATGGTCATTTTACCGCCTCCATGATTGAAACAGTAACATAAGTACCTGTTCCAGCGTGACTGTGGATGAGTCCTCTCTTTGCATTCTTTACTTGAAGCGCATCATCCTTAAAATGCTTCTTAATGGAATGCTGAAGCTGCCAGAACATAAAAACGGATTGCATTATTCCTGTTGCACCTACTGGATGACCTGAAGCAAGCAGGCCTCCTGATGGGTTTACAGCTACTTTTCCATTCAGGTCAGCCTTTCCTTCTTCCACAAAGTGCCCTCCTTCACCGTATTTGCAGAGACCAAGATCCTCATATGTCTGTATTTCAGATGAGGTGTATGCATCATGGAGTTCCACGGCATCAATTTCTTCAAGCGGATCAGTAATTCCAGCATTTTTGTATGCTTCCATTGCTGCTGTCCTGCCTGCTCGGAATGAATGAACACCAGGATACTTCAGATTTCTGTAATCTGATTCTTTCTCGTTTGGAAGAAGTGGCACCTTCAACATTGGCCTGTCAGATAAACGCATTGTATCTGTCCCTGTTCCTATACCTGAAATTTTCACCGGGTGGTCAGACATTTCGAATGCTTTTTCCTCTGATGCAAGTATTGCAACTGCTGCTCCATCTGACATTGTACAGACGTCAAGTCTTGTCAACGGATATGATACCATCTGAGAATTTCTCACATCTTCGACTGTGATCTTCATTGGACTTTGCGAATAGGGATTATGCATTGCGTTTCCATGATTCTTTACAGAGACCTTTGCAAGCTGTTCAACCGTTGTTCCGAATTCGTGCATATGTCTTACGGCCATCATGGCATAATAACCTGTGTAGAAACCACCAACAGGATAGTCGAAGTTTGTATCGCTTGCCAGTGCTATGAATTCATTTCCCTTCCAGGTGTTTACGTGAGACATTGTCTCAAAACCATAAACAGCACATACATCCATTCTTCCTGAAGCCACTTCCTCAACACCCGTTTGAAAAGCCAGTCCACCTGTTGCACCTCCACCTTCAACCCTCTTGCTTGGCTTGGGTGTAAGTGCCAGGTAATCCTGTGCCATTATTCCCGACATTAATTGTCTCTGAAAATGATCAGAGAAATATGATGCTACGGAGCCGTCAATATCTTTCACGCTGATTCCAATGTCATTCAGGGCATAATCAAAGGCCTTTTTAGTTCTCAGCCTGAAATCCATTGCAGGATTAGACTTAGTAAACTTTGTTACCCCTCCTGATACCATATATACATCTCTTCCGCCATTTTTCATATTTTCACTGTTCTTCCATGATATCGTTCTATTAAAAAGTTAGTTTGATTTAATTAGCATATCTTATTGATATGGATTGCTTATATTCATATTGCTTTATATTTAGGTGCTTTGGGACAATATTCTACATAGAAAAAGGTTAAGTTATGAACTAGATATAGTTTTGAGTCAAAATGCAAAGCTCAAAAAAAGGTAGCTCCGTTAAGTGGATTGCCGCCATTGTGGTGGTTATAGTTATTGTTGCAGGCTTAGGCGTTTTATTATTTGATAAGCCTGCAAAGAAGCAAACGATTAATGTTATGGTAGATAGTGGGAGTATGACTGAATCATATCTGAAGGCTGTTGCACTACAGTTTGAGAAAAAGAATCCTGATGTGAGTGTGCAGATTAATTCTGTCGGATATTCAGACATGACAACTACAGCACTGGCTGCTCTTCAGGGAAAGACATCTCCTCCAAATATATTCATGTATTATGCATCACAGGCTCCTGCTCTTGCACCATATCTGTATAACCTGAACAGCACTACAGGACAGAAATATCTAAACTCAGCAAATTACCTCTCGGGTGACCTGGCGTCTGGTTCGTATGCCCCAAATGCAACTGGTAATGGGTATAATTTCATAGGAATACCAATTCATACAGTTGTCGGTTATATCCTGGTTTACAACAAGACTGTTTTCAATAATGGAACACTCGAAAGAGGATTCTACGATCAATATCACTATAATATAACGCCATCAAAACTGGACAACTGGTCAGCCCTGAATGCAGTATCAAGCTACGTTTCCACTCATACTAAATTCGATGGAAGCAGTAACAAATATGCACTCATGTTTCCCGACAGCGCTTCACACTCCATCATAGATACTTTCTACAACCTCTTCTATCCATACGGTCAGGGACAGAGCAAGACTGGGATACCTGCAGACAGTTCACCCAATTACTGGACCTATTTCGGTTTTCAGAACGGCAAAGTTTTGCCTTCCTATAATAACAGTTATGGTGTACAGGCACTGACTATGTACAAGAACCTTACAAGTTACGAGCCAAGTGTAAGCTCACAGCCCATAGGATATGATCAGCAGGAACTATTCTTTGGAACTGGTGATTACGCAATGGGTCTCGCCTGGTCAAGCTTCATTCCTACATATGAAAACTCATCATCCCTGGTGAGAAATGATCTGGGAATAACTCTCCTTCCTGGAGGTTACACAGGATATTCACCAACATTCCTTGGCGTAAACCCTTACAGCAAGAACATTACCCTGGATCTAAAATTCCTCCAGTTTGCATCATCATCTTCAGAGTTCTCAATGGGAATAAAGAACTATTCATACGTTCCCTCCACATACTCCGGCCTATCCTCAGCATCGAAACTATCAAACTTCACCTGGCTCTCACAGGTAAATAACTATTCAAGCACAATAAAGGTGGATAAAACATACTCTCAGGTATTCCTTAAAGCATCTCCACTGTTCTCAACACTGATTCCAGATTTCAACGATCAGGTCCTTAACTACCTGGAAGACAAAACAACAGCTAAAACAGCTTTAAGTACCGCGGCATCAGAATGGGTAAAGGAATTAAACAATCAAGGAATTACCCTGTAACATGTCAAAGTCTTCGATTAGAAAGCAGGCAATAATTGTTACTTTGCCTGCTCTCATCTATTTTTTTATTTTTGTTCTGTATCCTATTTTTGATAATGTAATAATTTCCTTTGAGTCTTTCAATTTTACAGAAGTGGCAACTTTTGTTGGGATTAAGAATTATATAATATTGATTGAAACCCCCCACATGAACCAGCTGGTTGAGAATACAATAATTTATACTTTGGCAGTTCCTGTGATAGACGTTTTGCTTGCCATTCCTCTGGCAACGCTGATTAAAAGACTGAACAAGCCATATTTGATTCCACTGATCCTGCTTCCGTCGTTCATCCCGCAGGTGACTTCAGCCAACATATGGCTACTGATGATGAACCCATCCTATGGTATCCCTTACTATATCGGACATCAAAATATCTTCCTTTCAGCCTGGAGTGTTGTTCTTGTTGATGTTTGGTCCAGCCTTCCACTGGCAACGCTTATAATTTATTCTGGGCTCAAGTCAGTTCCACCTTCCATAGAAGAGGCAACGTCAATGGATGGAATCAGGGGTACAAGGAAACTGATAAACATAGAACTACCATACATCAAGTCAAACATACTTTCTGCCTTTGTTCTGATGCTTATGTATGGCTCCTTCACTTTCGATCCCATTTATGTGCTCAATACATATTCAAGTCCCTTTGGTATAAACGATCTATCATACTTTGCATACCAGAATTACTATGGACAGGATATAGGACTCGCTGCTGTTATTATAATAATAGTTTCCGTGCTTTCCTCGCTATTTACAATAGCATTTGTTTATTTCACCCTGAGAAAATCCAAGGTAAAAACTTCGAGAGTATGGAAATCTGGCATGAAATACCTGCCAAACATGGAAATTCCAAAAATCCTTGTTTATATCGGGATGGCACTCTTTATCATATTCCTTATTGGACCTATAGTATTCCTTGGTCTTGACTCCATAAAGCCGTTGTCTGAGATAATAAGTATACCACCAATGTTTTATCCAAAACACCTCACCCTATCAAATTATAGAATTGCCATAAATACCGGTATACCTTATTTTACTTCCAGCATTATTGCCTCACTAGTCGCCTCGGCCATAGTTGTACTCATAGGTCTTCCTGCAGCATACGTAGCTGCAAGATATAAGCTAGGTGGACTGAAATTCATAGGATTTGTCCTTTTCATCTATTCACTTCCAACAATAATTTTCCTGATACCAATGCATAATATTATAGCATCACTTGGACAGCTGAATGAGATAAGTGGACTGATCATTTCCTATCCAGTTTTCATACTGCCGCTGTCCATCTGGATGATGTATAACTTTTACCAAAATTTCCCTAAACATGTTGAGGAGGCTGCCAACATGGATGGCATGAATCTCTTCCGAACTCTGAGAAAGATCATTGTGCCCTTGAGTTATGATGGGATGTTTGTTACATTCCTCTATGCCTTCATACTGGCATGGGGAGCACTTATATTTCCACTGGCCCTTACATACTCCCCATTTAATCTGAGTATCTATTATCCAAATGGAGCCCAGACAATTACGATACTTATAGGAGGAGCAATAGGCCACGAAGCAGTCGGATATGGAATGCTTGCAGCTTCAAGTATATTGAGCATTATTCCCTCTATTATACTGGTTATAATTGTCAGGAACAGAGTGGATAAATTGTGGAGAACCGGAGGTAATGTTAATTGAGCGAAATAACGATTGAGAACCTGAAAAAGACGTTTGGAAATTTTACTGCCCTTGATGTTCCAGAGCTTATATTCAATGAGAAGAGCTATCTTACCATACTCGGTCCGTCAGGATCAGGCAAGACAACTCTTCTCAGGATAATCGCAGGCCTGGAAACTGCTGATAAGGGAACGATGATAGTGGAAGGAAAGGATATATTGAATAGTCCACCCTGGAAGAGAAGTATAGGTCTCGTATTCCAGAATTACGCCCTTTATCCCCACCTCAGCGTTTACCAGAATATAGCCACGCCACTCATACAGCTGAAGATGGATCAGGGAGAAATAGACAGGAAAATTACCGAGATCTCAAACATCATGGGGCTTGACGACAAACTTACCAAGTTGCCCAGGGAACTGAGCGGAGGTCAGCAACAGAGGGTTGCTCTAGCGAGAGCAGTCATCAAGCGACCGAATATTCTTCTTCTGGATGAGCCACTCTCCAATCTGGATGCGAAGGTAAGGGTGGATCTGAGAGATTATCTAAAGAGAATCCAGAGAGAATTTGAACTTACTGCGATACACGTAACACATGATCAGGTCGAGGGAATGGCACTCGGAGATAGCATGGTCATAATTCATAAAGGGAAAATTGAACAGACTGGGAATCCTGAGGAGCTTTACAGGCACCCAAAAACAAGGTTTGTTTCTGGCTTTGTGGGAGAGATAAATATCATTGATGGCAAGACAGCATCCATGCTTACAGGAATGAATATTGACACGGACACAGGAATTAGGTATGAGGATATATTGCCTGACCTTGCAGGTCCATTTACAGGCAAGGTGGTAGAGAACCAGTTCATGGGATCGAGAAGGATGATAACCTTTCTTTATAACAATGTAAGGATGAGGTGTTTTACTGAGAGAGATCATCTCAGCAAGCTTCAGGGTGAGATCAAGTTCAGGGTTGCAGGTGAACACCTGATTATATTCAAGGAACTTGAAGAGGATGAAGAAAATTAACCTTTTACAAAATTTTCTATGTATGGGATGGCTTCATCCAGCTTCCTGACTGTGAGATCGGCTATAGAACTCCTCTGGTAATTCTGGATAAAAACTGTTTTGAAACCCATTTCCATTGATGGCAGTATATCATTCCTGTAATTATCTCCAATACTCAATACATCTTCTGGCAATGTATCTTCATCTCTAAGCAGATCATTCACTATATTTTTGAACGAATCCGGTTTTTTTGCAGAGCAAACTATCCTGTAAAACAGATTTTTTATCCCGAAGTTTTCAAGAAGAGGAATCGCATATTTCTCTGGAGTATTGGTCAGAAGGATATGCTTTACGTCCCTGATGTTGAGGATCCTAACGGCAGTGCTCTGCAGGTTAACTGGGATCTTCCCATCATTCATCTTCTCCCTTGTTCTTGCAAAGCACATGTCCATTTCTTCCTTAGTTACATATCCGCTAGCAAGATTTGCTATAATCGCCCATCCATCATCTCCAATTTCATTCTTTTTATCGTTGATCACCTGCATCGATTTATCTGCAAACGATTCGTTATCCTTCATCAGACTTCCAATGCATTTCGCATATTCCCTGTATGACTCTTCTGAATGATAGATAGTCCCATCAAAGTCCCAGATTATGACTTTTGCAGACTTATTAGACATAATTTACCATCAACTCTTCCAGTTTTTCCCTTATGTCCATTGGTATCTCTTTTTTCTTCAGGTTTTCGTCAATCCACACAACAACGGTCTTTCCTTCTGAAAATATTCTTTTGTAATCTTCAGAAATAATCTTGTGACTGAATACGCAACTCGTCCTCCCGATCTGTGAGATCCATGTCAGCACTACCGGATCATCCTCAAAATGAATAGGTGCTTTAAAGTCTATCTCAGCATGGTTCACAACAAAATTTACATCCCTGGAAATGAAACCTCCCAAATACTGCATGAAGAAATTTGTTCTTCCAAGTTCATAGTATGTCAGGAATACTGCATTGTTCACGTGCCCCAATGCATCTAAATCGCCGTATCTCATCTGTATCCTGGTGGATTGAATGTTCTCCATAATCCTGAATTTTCTTAAGCAATATAAGGTAAATGTTCGAATTAGCTCACTTAAAAACATGCGTACGGATATGGAATAGAAGTGATATTCCTTAAATACCTAACATTTTACTAATAAACATTTTATACGGTAGTGTAATCATTCAATAAATAAAATGGATGGAATTTATAAATATTAAGAGATGAACTCAGATGAATTTCAGAGTGTGATGCTTAATTTGGTAACGGGTGAGAAAATGAAGGATGATAATACTCAGGTTGATGATTATACAAGAATATGGAGAAGCCTTGGAACAATATACAAGCTTATGTACAATGGAATGGACAAGAAATTTGATGAGGTTGGAAGCAATGTTTTAGAATACAGGATATTAAGGATCCTTGTTGAAACCGGGAAGAAAACCATGGCAAACCTTGCTGATCTGAACTTTGTAACTCAGGCATGGATTACAGGAATGACTGACAAGATGGAAGAGAAAGGATATGTAAAAAGAGTGAGGTCATCTGATGATAGGAGAGTTATATATGTGGAACTCACTGAGAAAGGGAAGGAATTCATTGAGAAGATGAGGAAGGTACACGATGATTTCCTGAAGAGTCTTCTTTCCTTTATACCTCCGGAAGATACATCCAAGATGGCGGATATTATAGAGACTTTCTCTGATGAATTGGGAAAGAGAGTCATCACTTCTTTATAAGAAATTTAATATATCCAAGGAACAGGAGAATCACAACGAAGAAGTTGATGGTGAATTTCTTCTTACTTTTCTTTTCAGGACTTCCTGCAAATGACTCAAGACCGCAACCTATCACCGGCATATGATTATGATCATCTCATCCTTTAATAAGGAAAAGCCTTAAATGTTAGGTTGCAACACAAATCAAAAGTAATAAATCTCAATTTACAATAGCCAGTTAAGCTCCAGTAGTGTAGCCAGGCCAAGCATAAGAGGCTCTCAATCTCTCGACTCGGGTTCAAATCCCGACTGGAGCATGTTTTAAAAAGATACAATTTTCTATGGAGTCAAGATTAAGAAGATTCTTGAAGTTCTTAAATTGCTTCGTGGTTGTCTGGAACAGATTGCTTGTAGAATTCACCCAATCCAATTGCAGCTACAACAAGATTTTTGTGATTCGATCTCTTAGGGAGGCTCCAGTGTCTCTTCAACCCTGCAAAAAAGACGGAAGAAAGGTTCCTGTTCACAATATAAAAATTTGTGACGATATTATTTCTGACCTCCGCTTCATAAAAGAGCGCGCCGTAGTAATTGCTTACAACCTCTGTATTAAAGTCGTGAAAAAAGTTTGTTTCTGTGTCAATTTCCATCACCATATTTGAATTGTTAAAATTCACTAATTTGTATTTGCCCTTTATTTCTGTCCCGGCCAATTTGAAGATGAGTGTGTCATGTGGGCCATTGGTGAAATAATTTGGTATAAACTTTCCCTCGTTCTGGAAGACTCCACTATTCTCATTTTGAACGTTTTGTGAATTCATATGCCATTCTGTTTTTATAACGAAAAGATCATTTAAGTTCCCTCCAAAATCCAGGAAAAGTTTCAGTATATATGGAATGTTTTCGTTCTGCCCGCCAAGGTATACTAACTCCACATCCTGCACATGAGATTCAATGAATTCAAGAATAAGCCTGGAAACAGCTTCCCTGTCATCATTAATAAATTCAACGTGAATGTATGCATCCTGAGAGTGTGATAGTATACATGGATTTACTCTGGACCACTTCAGTTCATTCAGCTTGTTTAACACAGGAAGGAGATCGTCTTCAACCCTTATCTGCAAAAAAGTTTCATCTATGATCTTCATCCCTCTTCTCTTAAACTCAGGATCTTTCTCAAGATTAACCTTATCAATATCTGATAATTTTCTCTCCAGATTCCTGTATACAAAGTATTCCTTGTTTTCCTTGCTGATGAAGAAGAAGGAGTTTTCCAGCATCATTTTCCTGTTCATCAATGGCAATTCACGTGGGAACCTTCCCTTAATTCTTATTATAGCGCACTGATCAAGGATTTCTGAACTCCACATGGAAAAGGCATTTGCTAGTCGGTATAAAAATTTTAGTATATTTTTTAAACCATAATACAACATCTGGCTCTACGTATGAGTGGTTTTTTCTTGAATGTTGAAAAATCATGTGAAATCGATTGCTGCTGAGCACAGTTTGGCTATTATAGGTGATCATTGCTATTTATTCCGTTTAGGCTTTTTCCTTGCAGTGACTCTACAATTAACAGAATCGTCTTAAAATTGGCACGGTTGAATGAGACATTCCATTTCCAAAAATAAAACGATCCATTTTCATTTTCCATATAACCCGTATCCGAACTTATGCACCCGAATATGTGGATTTATTCTCTTAAGTTTTTTAAGTTGTCCTGAATTTAATGTACCTCAAAGTTGAATATAAAAGCCATTGATGCCCATAGAGTTTCTTTCAAGCTATATTATACTCACTGTATAGAGGTAGCATCAAGGTTTTCCATTCATTAAATATGAATTCAGGGATTTTTTTCTTATTTATTATTCTTTGTTGTTTTCCCTTTTGTGCCACTTGCAGGTTTCTTTATTGGCGTGCTTCCCTTGGCCACCTTCCTCGCAACTACTCTTTTAATGCCAAGCTGTTTCATCAATTCATCTACAGTCTTTGCGTCAGAGATTTTGTTAGCGGCATCAGGTTCTCCGATATAGAGAAGCCAGCTTTTAAGGTGCCCTTCCTTAAGATGATATTCCACACATAGTGGATCCTCTTTAGACAGTCTAGCTATTTCGCTCTTGAGCTCATTTAAATTTGAAGCAGAGCCAACTTCAACTCCGTAACTCTTGAAGTAAAACTTATCCATAAATAATGAACGATGGAAAGCATTTAAACGTTAGCATTTAAACATTACTACCAGCAATGAAGCAATATTATCAGTAATGGTCTAAGGCTTGAAAGATTATAAATAATGAGATTGATTATTTATGATCGTGTATGATGATGACATCCATTTAGGCTGTTCTGGATGGAGTTACAGGAAATGGATTGGGAAATTTTATCCAGATGGTTCTCAGATGAATAAACTCCTCGCCATGTACTCAAAAACTTTTGATTGCGTGGAAGTTGATTCAACATTTTACGGTACCCCAACAGTAGATACATTGTTATCATGGTATGAAACCACTGTTAAGAATTTTAAATTCTGTCCAAAACTCGACAGGAGCATAACACATGTCAATCTTCTTACTAATATTGATGATAAACTTAGTTTATTCACTAGCAGGATAAAGATGCTTTCAGATAAATTAGGTCCGGTATTGATACAGCTTCCACCGTGTCTTAAGTCTGATCCTGTTCTACTTCAGGATTTTATAGAAATTCTGCCCCGCCATATTGAATTTGCATTTGAATTCAGGGATAATTCCTGGCTGAATGATAGAACGGAATCTATTCTTCAAAGCTATAACATTGCAACTGCGTGGTCAGATTCCCCCTTCACGAGGAAACTGTTCTGGGACACGGGCAATTTTATCTACCTGAGGCTTGTTGGAGATAGAAGTATCCCGGAAGATTCATTTGGAACGGTTCAAAGGATGAAAGATGGTGATATAACAGGATGGGCTGAGATAATAAGGAAAAGCGAAGGAAAAGCAGCCTATATATTTGCAAATAATCATTATGAAGGCTTCTCTCCGCACACAGTGGATCTGTTTAAAGAAGAATTGGGTATAAACAGGTCAGCATGGCCAATATATCATACAGATGATAGAAAAGACAGACAGACTACTCTTTTTTAATCCGATTTGAAGATAAAATCTATGTGAAAAAAACCTCCTGGGTCTAATGTCACTTAATCCATATTAATTATATTAAGTAATTTCCTTTTAAAAGCAAGTAATATTTTATTTTAAGACTCTAAAATTATATAGTGATTTGTCCTTATAGAAATATGTCAGGTTCTAATACAGAAGGAATCACCTTAAGGGTTGCAGAGGCTAATTCTACGGATCCTGGAATGTCCAGAGTAAGACTGGACGAGGACTCAAGATTCCAGTTAAATGTGGAAATTGGGGATGTAGTAGAAATTGAAAAGTCCAAGAGGACTGTCGGAAGAGTGTTCAGAGCAAGACCTGAAGATGAAAACAAGATGATTGTGAGGATAGACAGTGTAATGAGGAATAACTGTGGTGCCTCAATCGGTGATAAGGTAAAAGTCAAAAAAGTAAAGACGGATATAGCTACAAGAGTTGTTCTTGCACCTATTATAAGAAAGGAACAGAGACTGAAATTTGGTGAAGGAATCGATGATTTTGTTCAGAGAGCCCTCATAAGAAGGCCAATGATAGAACAGGATAATATAAGTGTTCCAGGCCTTACGCTTGCAGGACATTCTGGCCTGCTATTCAAGGTCGTTAAGACAGTCCCTCCAAAGGTTCCAATAGAAATTGGGGAAACTACCAAGATTGAAATACGAGAGGAACCTGCGTCTGAAGTACTTGAGGATGTTTCAAGAATAAGTTATGAAGATATTGGTGGATTATCAGACCAGCTTGGGAAAGTCAGAGAAATAATAGAATTACCACTCAAGCATCCTGAGCTATTTGAAAGGCTCGGCATAAGACCTCCGAAAGGAGTGCTGCTGTTCGGACCTCCTGGAACAGGAAAGACTTTGATTGCAAGGGCAGTTGCAAATGAATCAGGGGCGAATTTCTTCTCAATAAATGGACCGGAGATAATGAGCAAATACTACGGGCAGAGTGAACAGAAGCTTCGTGAAATATTTACAAATGCAGAGGAGAAGGAACCTTCCATAATCTTCATAGATGAAATCGACTCCATAGCGCCAAAGAGGGAAGAGGTACAGGGTGAGGTGGAAAGAAGGGTTGTTGCCCAGTTGCTGACGCTTATGGATGGCCTGAAGGAAAGGGGACATGTAATCGTGATAGGAGCAACCAACAGGATAGATGCTGTTGATCCTGCCCTAAGGAGACCTGGAAGATTTGACAGGGAGATAAATATCGGTGTTCCGGACAAGAAGGGAAGAAAGGAGATCCTCACAATTCACTCGAGGGCAATGCCTCTGAACATGGATGAGGATTCAAAATCAAAATTCCTGGATGAAATTGCAGACATGACCTACGGCTTTGTTGGAGCTGATCTTGCGGCACTGGCAAGAGAATCTGCGATGAATGCCCTCAGGAGATATCTTCCAGATATAGATCTTGATAAGCCGATACCAACTGATATACTGGAAAGAATGGCGGTAGTTGAGGATGACTTTAGGGAAGCACTGAAACTCATAGAACCCAGCAGTCTTAGGGAAGTTATGGCCGAAATTCCAGATATTCACTGGGATGATATTGGCGGAATGGAAGATGTGAAAAGAGAGTTGAGAGAAAGTGTTGAGCTTCCACTTCTAAAACCGGAAGTTTTCAAGAAACTTGGTATCAGGGCACCAAAGGGCTTCCTGCTTTACGGACCACCTGGAGTTGGAAAGACCCTGCTTGCAAAGGCTGTGGCCAACGAGAGTAATGCAAACTTCATTTCAGTCAAGGGACCAGAAGTGCTGAGCAAGTGGGTAGGAGAAAGTGAAAAAGCGGTCAGAGAGATATTCAAGAAGGCAAAACAGGTTGCACCCTCCATTGTTTTTCTTGACGAAATCGATTCCATTGCCCCGAGAAGAGGCGGTGGAGGAGATTCAGGAGTTACAGAAAGAATTGTCAATCAGCTGCTCACCTCCATGGATGGTGTTGAGGTACTGCAGGGTGTGGTTGTGATTGGTGCAACGAACAGGCCGGATATTCTGGACAGTGCACTCATAAGGGCAGGCAGGTTTGATAAGATGATATACATACCTCCACCTGACAAGGAGGCAAGATTGAAGATCCTTCTTGTGCATACAAGGAATATGCCCCTCGATAAGGATATCAATCTACAGAAGATCGCAGAAGCAACTGAAGGGTATGTTGGTGCTGATCTTGAGAATCTCTGCCGTGAAGCGGGAATGATGGCATACAGGAACGATCCTGAGGCATCTCTGGTTTCAAACAGTGATTTCACGAAGGCAATGAAGGTCATAAAGCCCTCAGTGGACCAGGAAGTGATCAATTTCTATGAGAACCTGGCTAAGAATATTGGAAAGAGTGTTAAGGAAAGAAGAAAACAGGTAGAGGAATCCGGACTCTACAATTAAATTTTTAAGGGTTAATGAATTATATTGCTATGACACTGAAAAGGTTGAAAAAGGTCTCAGGAAAATCCATAGCGACCAGTGATGGCAGGATAGTGGGAAGAATCGTTGATTTTATCACAGATGAGGGGACAGGAAGCATAATGGAAATCCTCGCCGTTCCTGCACCCGGTAAGATTGAGAATCTGAAAAAGGACATGGATGGCAGATACATAATCCCATATTCCATTGTCAGGCCAGGACAGGATTTTCTTGTTGTGGATGCTGAAAAGCTTAGAAGATTAAAGTGAAGATGCAGTCGGGGCATACCTGAGGATCCCGGCAACTCCACCGAATGCCTTCTTGAGTGTACTGCCCTCATCACTTTCATCCCCGATTATTTCCACTGTTGCACCAGACTCTTCAGCCATCTTATATAGTTTTGTTATGTAGTCCTCCTCGTGATCCATTTCCATGGGACCCCCACATTTGGGACATGTGTTATCTTCCGGTCTCTGCATGAATTCCTGTTCATAGCCACAGTTTGGACATTTGTAGAAGTACTTGGTCTTCCTTACACCATCAGATAGTAGAAGGAGATCAAGAGCCTTCCTCTCAAGTGCACTCTGGATCTGTGCTTCACCGTATACTGCCAGACCCTCATCACCCTTCCTCAGTTCCTTCATGAATCGGTTTACCAGGTCCTTTTCCCTTGTAATCTGAAGGTCCTTCATGGATTCTGATGCTTTTTCCACCAGTTCCCTCAAACCTGATTCGTCAGTGTATCCAACATCAAATAGATCAACCACCTTCCTTGTTATATCCTTGAACATATATCCGTTTTCAAAGAAGAAGTTCTTTGTTGAACCGGGTCCACCAATAAAAATACCTTTCATATCCCTGATTATGGGCATGAAAGTATTGTTGACTATATCCCCAATCTTCTTGAAGTATTCATTGGCTGCTATCTCAATTAATCTTTCATATCGTCGCGATGACTGTCCACCCTGATGATGCTTGCTTGGAACGAGAGATTGCTCATTAGTTACGACCTGGATGTTGGTACCATTTAGGAATCCTATGGTTGCCTCCTTCCTGTCTATCACAATCAGTCCATATACCTCCTTGGCCTTCAACTGTGCCATTAGTGGCTCAGTATAGAACTGGGAATCGCACTTATAGATGAATGTCTGTATGGGTTCTGGAGGTTCCACTATTTGGCTGTACATTTCGGTCTGGTCACCTCGCTTCTGAACATGTCCAACGAAGAATACAAGACCGGTTTCAGGCGGCTGCTTGAAATATTTTAACTTTGACATTATGGACTCGATTGCACCCAGAACATTCTTTCTTGTTGATTTTGACTTAATATTGCTTGAAGTTGAGTATTCCTCCCTTAGATACTGTACTACATCATATATCATCTTGTCTGGTGGGATGTATAATGATATTAGCTCTGTACCCCGTCCCTTTAGACCATCGAGTTCTTCCAGTGCTTTTTTGAATTCATATCTCCTTAACTGCTTCTCATCCGATGGCATGTATGAGAAAATTTATAATACTATATAACTTTGATGAATGAATTTCATGGAATCGTTTGTTGTTTCTGTTGGAGGGTCAATGATTAACCCTTCGTCAGTTGATGTTGAATACATCAAGGAATTTTCAAAAATAATAAAAAGTGTGGATGCACCAAAGATAGGTATTGTTGTTGGAGGAGGTCAGACCGCAAGGACTTATGTTAATTCAATGAAGAATTTCACTGATAATGATTTCTTCCTGGATGAGATAGGCATAATGGCTACCAGGCTAAACGCAAAAATAGTTAAATCGTCCATAGGCAAGCTAGAATTAAATATTCCTGAGGACGTTAACGAGGCAGTGAAACAGCTGCTTATAGAGGACCGCATAGTTATGGGTGGAACTGTTCCAGGACACACAACTGATACAGTTTCAGTACTCCTTGCAGAGGCTGTCGGGATTAAAAAGGTGTACAACCTTACCTCAGTGGACATGGTTTATGAGGATGATCCAAAGAAGAATCCTCATGCGAAGGCGATTGAAAGAATGAACTATAAGGAGGCATTCTCAATCTCCCTAAAGAGTTACACCGGGGCCGGAAGTAACCAGTTCATGGATTCTGTTGCATTGCTTATTGCAATGAGGTCTGGCATAGAAATAGATCTGATGCACGGAAAAGATCTTAATAATTTTAAAAATGCGTTAAAGGGTGAAAAATTCAGGGGAACAAGAATATTGGCTGATTAACCAATCAGCCTGTCAGCAAATGTTTTCTCAGCATCTACTACTGTATACCCATCCGCTGTTGATATTCTCTGCTCTGCAGGAACGATTTCAAGGTAGTTTGGAACGTTTTTGCTGATCCTTACAGGGAATGATTCTATGGCAGTATTCTGGTAGAATATACCTGTAGGAATCCTGTCTCCCCACTCCTGGGCTCTCGCCATTGATCTTGCAAATATCTGATCGGCGTCCTTCACATTGTCCTTTGTTACAACAGGGTTCCAGTCCTTTTCATCTTCCATCTTGTAGACTCTCTCCTTGTACCACTCCATGGAGTTTATGTTGTTATAGGTTGGGCATGGCTGAAGAATATCAATTACAGCTGAGCCTGGATGACTCATTGCCTTCTTTATGATTTCCTTCAACTGCTTCATGTCGAATGAGAAACCTCTTGCAACGAAGCTGTATCCTGCACTCAGTGCAAGTGAGATTGGATTCAGTCTTGTGAATATATTAGGTCTTGAAAGACTTTTTGTCTTTTCCCCAAGTGGCATGGTTGGTGCCGCCTGTCCCTTAGTCAGCCCGTATACCTCATTGTCATATATCATGATTGTGAGTCCGGTGTTTCTCCTTCCTTCTGCTACCAGATGGCCTGCTCCGATACCCATTAGATCGCCATCACCACCGGTAACAAGCACCTTCAGGTTTGGGTTCGACAGCTTGACACCCGTAGCAAATGGAATGGCTCTTCCGTGCAGTGTGTGCACTCCACCCACATTGATATAGTGAGGTGTCTTTCCAGAACATCCAATTCCCGATACCATAACAACCCCTAAGGGGTCTAAGTTCAATTCTGCCATTGACTGCTGTATGGATGTGAGTATACCGAAGTCACCACATCCCGGGCACCAGTCTACGGTCAGGTCTGTTTTAAAATTATGCGCCATGTTTTAACACCTTCTCAACTTTTGTCTCCTTATTATTAATTATCTCTCTGGAGGCTGATAGAATTTCATCCTCTGTCATATGCCTCCCATTATATTTCAATATCCTGTTTTCTATCTTTATTCCCGTCTTGGACATTACTACCTCTGCAAGCTGCCCGAGGAAATTGCTTTCCACATCTATGATAATCCTTGCTTTTGAGAGTGTGTCCTTCACGAAATTCGTCGGGAATGGGATGAACATTTTTATGTATAGCAGGTTTGCCTTGATTCCCTCTTCAGCAAGCAGGTCAATGACATCCAATATTGGTCCTTTCTGGCTTCCCCATGTAACAAATGTTACATCTGCATTCTTGTCTCCATACAGGATTGCCTTATCTTCAAGCGGAATTTCCGAATCAGCTGTCTGCAGTTTGGTGAAACGTTTCACCATCATCTTGTCTCTCACATCGGAGTCTTCAGTAACATGTCCCAGTTCATCGTGCTCATCGCCGGTCATCCAGAATATATCCTTACCGAATGCACCAAGATTTGAAATTCCATTTTTTGTATCCAGATTATATCTCTTGAAATCAAGCCCATGCACATCGAATTTCATAGCATTCACCGGTACCTTCTTTCCATCTATATGTGTGATGAAGTCAGACGTGTTTGCGAGATTCTTGTCTATGAGATGGATGACAGGCATCTGGTATCTCTGTGCATAATTCAATGCGTTCATTGAATCATATATACATTCTTCCACATCGCCTGATGCAAGTACTATCCTTGGAAATTCACCGTGACCTGTATTCATTGCAAATAGAAGATCAGACTGTCCATTCCTTGTTGGAAGACCGGTGCTCGGTCCGCCTCTCTGATACAGTGTTACAACCAGAGGAACTTCATCCGTGCCTGCAAATGAGAAACCTTCTGCCATAAGTGAAAAACCAGGTCCACTGGTTGCAGTAGAGGTTCTGGTTCCTGTCAGGGCAGCCCCGATGGCCATGGTAATTGCTGCAATTTCATCTTCTGTCTGAACTACAACAATTCCGCCTTCCTTCAGTTTGGTAGCTTCTGTATCTATCCATTTTATGTAGTTGTGCTCTTCCATTATGGTGCTCTCATCACTTGCTGGTGTAATCGGGTAATAGGTCTGAAGCCTGAGACCGCCCATCATCTTACCAATGGCGGCTCCATCATTTCCAGTCAGCATGAATCTTTTTGGGTGATCAAGATCTGGAAGTGTTTCGCCTGCAAGCTTATTTTCGCTGCAATATTCATATGCTGCCTTTACCACAGCTATGTTTTCCTCAATTATGCTGTCCTTTCCTGCGAAGACGATTCTAATGCTATCGTTCATATGTTTTATGTTAACTCCAGAAATAGCAAGTGTAAGGGCTGCTCCAAGTGTATTGAAGTATCTTGAAGGAACTCCACCTGATATGGCTTTCTGAACAACTGAATTAAAAGGTACCGGGATGGGAATTGCTCCTCTTGCTTTCATCCATGAAATCGCACCTGCGATGGTGTTTGGGAAACTTTCATCTGTCAGAGTCTCCTGGATTTTCTTGGCTGTATCCCTCATTATCATCCTTGCCTGTGACAGTTCTGCCTTTTCTATTGCATTGTCATATATGATTTTCGTTCCCTGGCCAACATCTTCAAGATGCTCAAATATGCTATCCGGATCAAGAGCAACTAGAAAATCAATAGGATATTTCAGCGATCGTGGCCTTTCGGCCTTTATTCTTACGTGGGTATAACTGTGCCTTCCCTTGATGTTTGAGTGGTATTCTCTCACACCAAAAACATAATAACCTGACTGTGCGAAGGCCCTGCTTATCATATTGGAGGATGTATCTATACCGCCACCCTGAGGGCCACCAACTGTTATGTTGATGTCAACTTTTGTCATCTGTATAGGTATCGATTCTTAATTAAAATAGTTAATTAGAGTAGTTAAGAAATATGGTTTTCAGAATTTTTTTTATTTTTCCAGATATAATTGCCTGATTCATAAATTAATTATTCGTTGATGTGATAGGCTTTTTCATGCTTATTGTTACTGGCATGCCCGGATCAGGGAAAGATGAATTTATAAAAGTCGCCAAGAGTATGGGTTGGAAGGATTATCATATGGGTGATGTGGTAAGAAGATATGCAGGCATGAATAATATTGGGAACACCGATAAGGAAATTGGAACGTTTGCAAACAGGGAACGGGAATTGCATGGAAAGGATATCTGGGCTGTTCGCCTCTCAGAAGACATAAAGGATTATAAGAAGGTCATTGTTGATGGATTGAGAAATATGGAAGAATTTGATTATTTCAAATCAAGATTTCCTGACCTTGTATTGATCGGTATTCACACCGACAGGGAGGAAAGACTCAAAAGAATTCAGAAAAGAGGGAGACCCGATGATGCAAAGGTTCTTGACCAGCTTGTAAGCAGGGATGACAGGGAGTTATCTTGGGGTATAGGAAATGCCATATCTCTGGCTGAGTACATGATCGTGAATGATTCTACTCTTGAAGAATTTAAGGAGAATGCAAGAAAGCTTTTAATGCGCATAGAGAGTGAAAGGTATCAATAATTATATTCTCCTTGCATAGTCAGAAATTGCACCAAAAAATATCTTTCCTACTGGCTCGTTGTTCTCTCTCTTTCCCTTGGTGGAGAGCTGATACCTGTAAAATATTCTTTCGGGATGGGGCATCAATCCCAGCACATTATCATAATGACCTGAAAGGCCAGCAATATTATCAGGAGAGCCATTTGGGTTCCATGGATAACCTGATATTTCCCCTTTAGGATCTACGTAAGTAAATATTGCCCTGCCGTTTTCCACATAATCTTTCTCAGTGGATTCTGTCCTGAATCTTATTCTTCCTTCCTTGTGCGCAACCGGAATCTCGAATACCTGATCACGTGAAATCTTTCCATCAAATATTTTATTCTTCCCGGAGTATTTCACCAACACAGTTCTGCATTCAAATCTGCCACTTTCATTCACATCCAGGGCAAGTTCCCTCTTCCCTATTTCAGATGATGTAAGACCCATCTCGGATATCACCTGGAACCCGTTGCATGTACCAAGGACGGGCTTACCCTGTTCTATCATGCTTTCTATCTTCTTTCCTGCGGCAGTCTTCAGCCTGATGGCAAAAATAACACCTGCCCTCACATAATCTCCTGCTGAAAATCCTCCGGGGATAAATAATACCTGAAAGTCTTCCAGATCGACCTTGTTTTTTTCTATTTCGTGAATATGTACATAACTTGGATCAAGATTTGATTCCCTTAATGACCGGAGGGCTTCTGAGTCATTGTTTGTTCCCTCCATCCTCAAAACTGCTGCTTTGGGGAGATTACTGTCCAAGTGCCTACTGGCCTCCCCTTCTTTCTTTAGCTTTCATCCTCAGTCCTGTGTATCCACACTTCCTGCATTTTGTAGCTTTTACTGAGTTTCTTGCATCACATCTCATGCAAATTTTCTTGTTGAGTCTTCTCTCTATTGATTCTGCAAACGGCATTTTTATAACCTGATATTACCCCTATTGAATTCAACTTATAAACTCTTTGCGAACAGTGTGTTAGTTTTAGTGTCCCCCATGAGTAAATGGAATGGATACTTCAATCCATTTACCCTGAAGAATGAAGATCCTTTTATGTAGCACCTATATGATCCTTGGAACAATTATTTCTATCATCAGCATCAGAAGGATCAGTGTTGTAGTGAGTGAAAGAACTGCTGCTATATTCTTTTCATCGCGGAAGTATTTGAAACGTTCGTGTTTTGATGCTATCATTAGGGTATCTCTGAGGAATTGAGCACCGTCAAATATTGCAAGTGGCAGGGCGTTTGTTATTGCGAGCAGTATATTTACCCAGAATAGCCAGTATATTGTGTTCGTTGAAAACCAGAATGCTTCATATCCCAGTGGGACTGAATACAGGTGTGCAAAACTTGATGGCACAGGGGAAAGGCCATCAAACGGTAATGCAATTGATTCTATAGCTCCGTCAGGTCCTGATGTATACACCGAAGAACCGAAAACAAGAGATTTGTAATAGCTCATGGAAACAAGTCCAAGACCACTATAAGTTATTCCAACACCGATGAAACTCTCATTTTTCATGGCGGATGTCAGCAACGCTGGGTCCTCTACCTGGTAGAATGAGTAAGTTGATCTTGTCTTGAACGATACTGTACTTACTATTCCACTGTGAGTGGAGGTGGTAAAATTTTCAAGCCCTACAGTTATTTCTGTTCCCGGACTTATTTTGTCAAGTATATTTCCAAGTACTGTTTCATTGTAAACTGTCTTGTTGTCTACAGAAATTATATAGTCACCAAGGCTTATGTTCTTGTAGGCAGGATATCCTTTATAAGTTGACACTACCTGAATTCCGGCGGGTATGGAGTAATTGAAAATTTTATGACCATTGTAAAAAGACGCATTTAACAGCGAACCGGGGGTGACTGAGCATGATGTTGTCAGATTGATCAGGCCGTTGCCTTTCATGTTGCCAGCGGATATAAGCTCACTTCCTGTGATATTATGAGGTGTTACGGTGTTTCCAGGATATGCTGCATCAACATATACACCAGGATATGTTTGAACAGCTGCATGAGACATGGCCAGAGACAGAAACAGGAAGCAGATGATTGCAATAACAAAGTTTACCGCAATTCCTGCAGCAACTATTCTTCTCCTGATTACAGGTGTCGTTTCAGTTATCTCTTTTTCATCGGGTTCAACAAATGCCCCAATCGGGACAACAAAGAGCATTAGGCCTACTGAATTGACCTTTATTCCGTGCTTTCTTGCAACAATTCCGTGGAACATTTCATGAATTACCAGAGAGATTGCAAAGGCTATGAGTCCATAAACAATAGGTATTTCCGGATCTATTCCTGGAAGCGCAAGATATTCGGTAACAGGTATGTTTTCCTTGACCCTTGTTGTCAGTGATAATACTGTGCCCAGAACAAGCAGAACAATACCCATCCCAAATAATATGTAAACCAGTGGAATTGAAAGTCGTGAAAACAGTTTTGATTTTGAACTTCCCGCTATCTTGTCAAGTATGCCCCTGTTTTTCTTGACTTTAATGAGCAGTAATATACCACCCATTGTTTGAAAATGCTTACTCTTGTTTATTTTTGGTCGGAGAGCGATCATCGCTATGATCCATATCAAAACTATGAGCAACCCTATCTCTAGATACGACATACTTAAACTTCCGTATCCATGATGACAATCATTTCTAAATTACTTTTCCAAAAAGCGGGGTAAAGTTTTGTATATATTCCAAATTGCTCTTATACTATGGATTATATTTTTCACTAATGAATGTCCGAATTATTTTAATATGTCATTGTCATGAATCTTTATGAAGGTTACATTGACCCATATTAAGGCAGACATTGGTAGTTTGCCAGGGCATACAACAGTCCATGAGGATGTTTTGAACGAGGTTAAGAGATTTTTAAAGGAACAGTCGAAGGGTATTATATGGGATCATTTTGTGGGTTATGTTGGAGATGATATCCAGATAACGATAGTTCATGATAATGGAGTTAATGCCTCAGAAGTTCACAAGCTTGCATGGGATGCATTCAAGTCTGGAACAGAAGTGGCTAAAAAACTTGGGCTTTATGGAGCAGGACAGGATCTTCTAAAGGATTCATTCTCTGGAAATATCAAAGGCATGGGGCCTGGCATTGCAGAAATGGACATAACGCCCAGAAGAAGTGAGCCATTTATTGTGTATATGATGGATAAAACAGAACCGGGTGCATTCAATTACCCAATATTCAAGATGTTTGCTGATCCGTTCAATACTCCAGGCCTTGTGATAGATCAGAGCATGCATGAAGGTTTTAAATTTGAGGTTTGGGACATTCAGGAAGCAAAGGCCATAATGCTTGATGCTCCGGAAGAAATGTACGATATAATATCCCTCATAGGAACAAAGGGCAGATATGTTATAAAGAGGGTCTACACGAAGAAAGAACATGCAAAGTTACCTGATGAAAATGTTGCGGTTATTACAACTGACAAACTGTCATTCATAGCAGGAGAATACGTTGGAAAGGATGATCCAGCAGCAATTGTAAGAATCCAATCTGGTTTGCCTGCCTCTGGTGAGGCAATGGAAGCATTTTCACATCCATATCTTGTTTCAGGATGGATGAGAGGCTCATTCAATGGTCCCCTAATGCCAGTGGCAATGAAAAATTCCAAGATGACCAGATTTGATGGGCCACCAAGGGTAGTTGCACTTGGTTTTGTTTATAAGGATAAGAAACTTACTGGCCCCGTCGATATGTTTGATGACCCGGCATATGATAATGCCAGGAAACTCGCTAACGATATTACTGATTATATCAGGAGAATGGGACCGTTTGAGCCACACAGGCTTCCGGAGGAAGAAATGGAATACACAACACTCCCAAAGGTTATGGAAAAACTCAAGGGAAGATTTGTGCATGTTGATGCAATTGAAAAAGGCAAAAGCAAGAATTCCACTGGCAGGGATTCGGATTAATCAAGATGGAAAAGGAAAAACACCCTTCGTGGGATCAGTACTTCATGAAAATGGCCTATATGGCAGCCTCCAGGGCAAATTGTGTTAGGAGGCAGGTAGGGGCCCTCATAGTGAGGGACAAATCAATTCTTGCTACCGGGTACAACGGGCCACCGACCGGTGCTCAGCACTGTGATGTGGTTGGCTGCATAAGGATCGACATGGACATTCCATCAGGTGAAAGACATGAGCTATGCAGGGGGTTGCATGCTGAACAGAATGCAATAATACAGGCTGCAGTGAATGGTGTCAGCATCAGGGATGGGGTGATATATACTACAACTTTTCCCTGTGTAGTGTGTGCCAAAATGATAGTCAATGCGAGACTTAAGGAGATAATTTACACTGAAGGCTATCCAGACGAACTTTCAGAGCTTATGCTCCTCGAAAGCGATGTCAAGAAAAGAAAACTAGAAATGGAATAGTTTTTTAAGTTGGACTGTATAAGCGAGTAAATAAATGAGTTCCATAATTTCTGGTTTGATTGAGTACATAATTAATTTGGTTATATACGTGATTCAGGTATCAAATTACCCCGGTATATTCTTCCTGATGTTTCTGGAAGGTCTGTTGCTACCTGTACCCTCAGAGGTTGTCATGGCATTTTCCGGTTACCTGGCCCTCTCAAATCAATTGCCGGTATATCTAAGCATACCTTCATATTTGCTTGTACTTATTGCTGGAACACTGGGAAATGCAGTTGGTGCAAGTGCTGCGTATGCCATTGGGCTCTATGGTGGAAGGCCAGCCATAATGCGCTTCGGCAAATACATCAGGCTTGATGAGAAATCACTTGACAGAACAGAAAAATGGTTCAGTAAATATGGAGAAATTTCTGTTTTTGTCACCAGGCTGATCCCGATTTTCAGGACATTTATATCAATACCGGCCGGCCTTGCGGAGATGAAGTTCACCAAATTCCTTTCGTTTACTCTTCTGGGCACCGTTATTTGGGATTCAGTTCTGATATATGTTGGATATCTGCTTGGCAACGGCTGGAAAAATATTCTGGGTCTATTCAATGATTATACATATATAGCCATAGTCCTCGCTCTAGTCGTTCTCTTCTATGTGTACAGAGTGCTGTCAAGAGGGACCTCGAAAAAGCTCACTGATAACCAATAACTGAATCTTTATCCTTAATTTTTTAATAGCTCCACCCTTGATTTTACGTTGTTTTTCTACATGTTTGAAATTATGGTAGTTAGTTCAAAAAACTTAAATATGTGTAAGTAATACATAGTTGTCAACTAATGGTTGACAAGAGGTAATTAAAATGGTTACGAGAAGAAGAAAAGACGATGACTGGGATGACGACTTCTTCGGGGATTTCTTCGAGGATTTCGGCTTTGACTTTGATAAGGTGAACGATAGGATGAGGAGAATAATGGAAAGGATGATAAAAAATTCCGATGAGACCACGATTGGCCCCTATGTATATGGATTCAGCTATAAGGTTGGTCCAGACGGCAAGCCTTCTTTCCAGGAGTTTGGCAATATTCCTAACAGGCCCTCCCTGAGTGATAAAAGCAGTGAGCCTGAAGCAAGAGAACCACTTACAGACATCAATTACGACAAGGAGAAAGTTTACCTGACTTTTGAACTTCCCGGGATATCCAAGGAGAACATAGACCTTAAAGTTTCAGAGAATGAGGTAACAATAAATGTTGCTGAAGGTCCAAGAAAGTATTTCAGGAATGTGCCCCTGGAAGAACCCATAAAGCCAGAGACTGCCGTTGCAAAATTCACCAATGGAATACTGGATCTGACTCTGGACCTTGCCAGGAAGGGAAACGAAAAGGGAAAATCAGTAAAGATAGAGTAAGATGGATGACATAGATACCCTCCTGTCCATAATGGAAAATTCAACCAGGAGGGCTATTTTAAAAAAGCTCCTTCTGGAAGAATCTTATGGCCTGGAAATAAGCAAGAGCCTTGGAATTTCGCAGCAGGCAATCAATAAGCAACTGGAGGTACTTGAACGGGCAAACCTCATATTTTCAATGGGAGTGACTCCCAGCTCCATTGGACCGCCACGAAAGGTCTACAGGCCAACGGGCTTTTCTACACTTGTCATTGACTACACACCGACTTTCATCCAGGTTTCAAAATTTGACCTGACGGAAAAAAATGAACATGAGAACCATGAAGGGATTTCCATAGAAAGAATCAGGGAGTTGAATGAAAAGATGGATGCCCTTATGAAAGAGAGGCAGGGTCTTGTTGAGGAAAAGAATTACATAATTCAGACATTGAGAAAAAATGTTGTGGAGCGGGTAAAGGAAGGATTCATCAGGCAGATATTAATGGAATACCTGGAAACACTGAACGAGGACGAGGTTTCTAGAACCACGGGCATCCCGGTTGAGATAATCAGGAAGATTGTCGATGACTTCCTGGGATGATTGCTTATTTTTTTATCATTCTTGTGAAGTACCTTGTTAGTGATTTATGCACTTTCTGAGGTAATATTATATCTATATCAAAGAAATTTCTGAAATAATCAAGATTTTCCGTATTATCTGTAACGATACATGCCCTGCTTCCCCTTTGTAATAAATTTGACATCTTTTGGGCAGCCCTGAAATAGAATTCGGATCTTTCTAATGAAATGTGAGAGTTCTTCCCATATGGGAAATCTGTTACTATGCCGTCAAACTTCCTGTC
Source organism: Thermoplasmatales archaeon (assembly GCA_027316895.1). GTDB lineage: Archaea > Thermoplasmatota > Thermoplasmata > Thermoplasmatales > Thermoplasmataceae > Cuniculiplasma. The sequence continues at coordinate 1,082,813 of DAHVFT010000001.1, forward strand.
AGATTGAAACTCCAGAAAATCTGTCTTAATTATGCTGAAGCCCCTGATTCCAAAATACTTCAGGTTCATTCTGGCTCCGATTACCATCTCGTTGAGGATATCTATGCCTTCTACCCTGTATCCCTTCAGACCTGCTTCCATAAGAATTCCCCCACCGCCGCAGAATGGATCTAGCAGTGTGGAACCATCCGGGAAATAACCAATATTAATGAGGAAAGATGCAAAGGCTGGATCCATAGATACCGGAGAGAAAAATGGTCTTAGGGGAGCCTTTCTTTTGGCCTTTTCAATGTTGTTTCTTGAGTACTTCTGCGCGCATATGTACCATTTATCCAGATGATAGGCAAGGACCACGAAATCAGGATCTGAAAAAGATACACGTCCTGTTCCGCCAAGTAGTTGCCCTATTTCTCTCTCCTCTGATGTTCCATGGCATTTATTTGCGTCAATGATCCTGACATAGAATTTACCTTCAGGTAGTAAAACATCAGAAATATCTGAAAACTGTTCTGCAGTACCTAAAACTTCTCCTGCCCTCTTCACGAAGGCAAGTCCATCCAGTTCATGAAAACCATTTGCAATAAATATGCCCTGACCCATATCTCTTATTGAAATGGATGATGCCCTTTCAAATGTACATAAAAGTTCTTCCCTGGCAAAATTGTATCGCCCTATCTCTGTCTCTATAATTAAAAAATTATTTGATTCCAACCTGGAACCACTGACTTAGTTATCGCTTGGTTTATTCTTGTTCAGTTCTGGTACTCCAATTTGGGAATCATCGTTTTTCTTAAGTTCCTTATTTAATTCATTGGAAAGATTTTCAAAAACCTTGCTTAATCGCTTAATCGATCTTTTAACCGCGGCTTGCGGCTTTCCAGATTTCACCTTAACATACACTCTAGGATTATCTATTACAGGGTGTTTTATGTAATATCTTGATTCTGTAACCTGTTCATCTTTTTGAATTTCCTCAACAAGAGGTCTTAGTAGTGTATTGTCATAGTTCATTATTTCAAATGTTATTGAATCTTTCTGCTTTTCAACAATACTTATTTTGCTTTCCATCGACATGATATTAAAAACGCCGTATTAAAAATTAGCATTTGCTTATTACTATAAGTAGATTAATTTTTTGGTTTATTCTTTATTTCCCAATAAGAGTCCTCGACCTCAGTGTTTATTCTGTCCATGTATCCATTTAGGTTCACAATTTCCTCAAACTGAATGATAAACGATATTGTGTTTGTTGTTCCATTTTTCTGGATGAAATAGCTGTTTATTTCATCAATCTTAAGATCCGCCATAAGTTTCTCTTTTTTTTGCGTAAAATTAGCAATAACCTCCCGGGCATTCACATCAGCTGGAATTACTGAATTGAACTCGTATTTTACCTTTCTTCCTTCATTAAGCTTGGTGAATATTGAACTTCCAAAAAGGATGGTGTTAGGAATGAGTACACTCCTTGAATTTGTCAATTTCACTCTGGTGTAGAGGGTCTTTACATCTTCCACTTTTCCGGTTAATGTTTCAGGGAACATCCAGGAAAATATGGAGATGGATTCATCTGGCTTTAGGAACCCGCCTGCAGTTACCAGCAGTCCTGAGAGAAGACTGGAAACAACGGACTGCACTGCAAAACCTATTACAACACCACCAATTGCTCCACCAACCAGCGCTCCTTCAAGATTAACCCCCGCATATATGAGGAATACAGTTATTGCCAGTGCATAAATCAGTATACGTAAAATGATATAGATGCCGTTGAGATTCCTTTCACCGTTGCTTCTCAATGTCAGTTGATTAAGTAATTTTCTTGTGATCCTCAGTAAAACGAATGCTACTATGATTATTATCAGTGCTACAAAAGCATCCTTTACGTAGATGTCATATTTGCCGGGTATGTTCAAGAAATTAGCTATTGTAAGGTAAAAATATTCGAATGAATATACTATAATCACCGCTATTAGTATGGAAATAACTGATTTGGTCAGTGACCTTCTTTCCTGGGAATTCACTTTACTTTAAATTTGTCTTTATAGATAGTCTTTTTTGATCTTTTTCCCTTTTTCATTCACTTTTCATGATTTCCTATTGACCCAGAAACTTCATGGCAAATCTGAGTAAAAATGGTAACTTTCTCCTCATGGTTACCGGATCAGACGTTTCTCCCATATCATTTTTTATAGATTCGATGATCTTCCTGTAACTGTCTACACGATCTATGAGGTTCAATTTCTCCGCTTCTTTTGCGGCGTAAATTCCGCTGTTGCCAACCTCAACTACCTGTTCTTCTGTGAGGTGCCTCCTCTCTTTTACTATTTCCAGGAAGAAATCATATATCTCTGATAAAATTGCATTCTGTCTTAGTAGATCTTCTTCAGTAGATTTCTGAAACGGATTCATTGATGCTTTCTCCTTCCCCTTGCTGAGCACATTTACCTTCACACCTATTTTGCCAAGGAGTTCGCTCACGTCCGGTGACATTGATATCACTCCCACGGATCCAACCAATCCGGTGTGAATAGAGTATATCTTTCGTGTTGCGCATGCAATCATGTATGCTCCTGAGCCCGCGGTCCCCGTAACCATTGAAAAGACAGGCTTACTTTCATTAAAATGGCTAACAGCTTCGTAAATGAGTTCAGATGCACTTGCACTCCCACCCCCAGAGTTTATGTCGAGTATCACTCCTTTTATTTTTTTATTTCTAAGAGAAGCTTCTAGCTGTGGTTTTAATGTAGCAAAGGTATTTTCTCCGATGTTTCCATGTAAATTTATGGTTATGATCATCTTCCAATGATCGGTATTACACTATTAATATTCTCTTGATGCATAGCCTAAAAAAATATTTATCCAGAAAAATAAGAGATCTTTTTCATTTTATCTCAAAGAAAATCCTAAATTTTCTTAAATAATTGAGACAAGTAATTCTAAAAATTATAATACAAAGAAATTATTTCTAACCGTAGAACAGATTAATATAATAGGTGATTAAATGAAAATTCCTGATAGAGTTGTGATTCTTGGTGACAAGGAATCAGCCGTAATGGCTGCAAATAAGCTTGCAAATCGGACAAACAAGAAAGAAATCGAAATAATAGTAATTGGAAAACAGGTTAATGTTGAATTCAGCGATTCCAACATATTCGTTCCATCCTCTCTTGTTGATCACCACTTGCTGAAGAGAAGCATGAATTCAATGTTACATACTAATATTGAGTATATTCAGGATGACATCGTCTCACTGAACTTAAAGGATAAAAGCTTGAATACAAGAGGCGGAAAGGTTGTGAGATACGATTATCTTCTTATTACTAACCCGGTGGAAGGGGACCACACTACCATTACCGGTTTTTCAGAAGATGCGAGAACACTCGACACAATTCAGGATTCACTGAGACTGAAAGAAGATCTCCAGAACATAAAGAGTGGAGAGATCGTTATTTACCAGGACGGGACGCACTCCAGGAGTCCACTTATAGGGGCAAACCTGTGCATATTGCTCGCAAGTCATTTCAGAAGGAATGGAACAGATAAAAACATGAAGATAACCTATCTTAATTCATCCAAAACAATTATAGAAAGTAAGAGTTTTCATGCAAAGGTTGATCAGGTCCTTCAAGAGAATGGGATTAAAACGGTTTACGGATTCAAACTGGATCAGCTTAATGTGAAAAATAAGGAACTTCAAACGAGCGATGGCACTGCGGTGAAATATGATGTTCCAATTATATTTGCACCTTCCAGGATGAAGGAGTATCTTACTGGTGCAGGTTTTCCGAAGACCGATAGCTCACTTATAGAGCTAAACTTCAAAAATCTCAATGTGAAGAACTTTCCTGAGGTCTATGTATCATCAATGGAACCCTTGTACATATCAAACTACTGGAATATAAACCACGTCGAGCTGGATTATATTACAGCTAAAATTGCACACCATATCAGTGGCTATCCAGACCCTGAAGACTATAAGGGTGCAACATATATAGATTACCTGATAACCGAAGAAGAGAGGGCTACGAATATAGTAATTGACAACAATGGAGAATATAGTGAGGGAAAGCAGAGCAAGACAGATTACCTGCTGAAGTTATACTCCTACCATTCGTTCTTTGGTAGTTATTCACAGGGATTTTTGTGAGGTGTTAAACATGGAAAATGAAAAAAATGAAAAGGATCAGGTTGAAATTGCACTGTCAGAATTAATGGGTGATGACCAGACATTGCTTGGAGTTCTTAATCTTGTTAAGATGTTCAAAGATTCCGGCAATCTGGAGGTACTGGAGAAGTTGCTGACAGAGAATATGCCAGGTAATACAAAGGCGTATACATCTCTCATAGACAAGAGGGAACTTCATATGGGTGGTATTTCCCTTGTGAACAGTCTTCTAGCTCTTATGGCCTCAGTATCAGGTAAAACGTCACAATCCGTACTCAACGTACTGATGTATAACAGCGAAGATATATGGGACTCAATGATTGATGGTGCAAAACAGCCAGAAAATTTCTCTCTGCTTAGATTAATGGGCATGCTTAAGGATCCTGAGATTGCAGCAGGATTGAGTGCTGTGATGAATGCCCTCAAGACATTGGGGTCACTCCTGAAGAAGGTAGACACTGAATGACCCTGTCCGTATCTTTCCATTATGACAGAGATGTTGGATTCAGAAGTGATTCCAGTGATATGGAAACCGTATACCTCAGAGATCCCATAATAAATAACCAGAAGATTTATTCTCCAACTGAAACCATGCTTTTTGCAATGTCCGGGTGCTCCTCGTATGATGTGCTCCTGATAATTTCCAGAATGAGGAAGGAAATAAAGAACTACGGAATGGAAGTGGAAGCAGAGCGGGAGACAGAAGAACCTAAAGTTCTTAAGAGTGCTCACTTCATATATACAATAGATGCAGATATAACAGAAGAACAGGCTCTGAGAGCTATCAATTTGTCCCTTGAGAAATATTGCAGCGTTACCATACTTGCAAGGAGAGGAGGAGTTGACGTGACTTACTCACTTGTCCTGAATGGAAAGAAAGTATGCGAGAAACAGGAACCCAAATTAGACTAGATATTTTTAATTCCGTGTCCAGTAAGTATTAGAAGGGAATTTTTTCCCAAATTGAATTTCTTCATTGTGGCATACGTTATGGCTGAACTGTATTCACAGTCTATGCCAAGGTTTAGGAGAGATTGTTTTGCCCTGATAATTTCATCTTCTGCCAGTACCTCGCATCTACCATATGTTTTGATTACGGAATTCAAAAGGGAATACCTGAGTGGTACGATCCCAGTCAGGGCATCAGCAACTGATGGTTCAGGTTCCCTGTTGATATTATTCATTTTGTTGAACATCCCACTGGCTATTTCTGGTTGAATAGCCCATAAAGTTGGAATGGAATCTATAAGTCCATTCTGGAGCAGATGTGAAAATCCCTCAAAAATTCCCAGGTATAAGGTTCCTGTTGAGAATGGAATGAGTATATTTTCTGGAAGATGATCCATCTGTTCGAATATTTCGTATGCAATTACCCTGAACCCATCGTAAAATTCAGGCCAGTACTGATGACCAAGATATATGAGTCCACTGTTTTTTGCGCTATTTTCAACATCCTTTCTTGATCCATTTATTCTCTCGATCCTGGACCCATATCCCTGGATCTGCCTAATCTTATTAGGATTGGCTGAAACCGATGTGTAGACTGTTGCCTTAAGATTTAACATTTGAGAAAACATTGCAAAAGATGCCCCGGCATTGCCTGACGAATCCTCACTAACTTCATCCCCCTTCTTGAGGAATTTTTTCTCGCTTAAGAATGAAAATAGAGTATTCATTCCTCTATCCTTGTACGAAAGTGTGGGGTTGTAAAATTCAAGCTTAGCCATAAATTCTGGGGTCTCAATTACTGGTGTCTTCGAACTTAGGGGAATGAGAGGGTGCTCAAAATAATCAAAGTTACCATCCATATTTTTTTCGTATGGTCCAGATACCTTTATAATGAACGGCGAGCCGCAGGAATTACATACAAGTTCATAATTTTCCCTTGATGCACCACACTTACTACAAAAAACCTTTGTTAAAACCATAGGGGTACATGATAAGTAATTTTAAAAATTTATATAAAAATTAGAGGGAAGAGTAGTAATCTTCGTTGTATGGTTCTGGTTTCAGTCCCTTCCTTGTTCTGATCTTTGCAACAACTTCCTTCTGTATTTCTGGAGGTACCTTCTGATAACCTGAGTTCTCTGAGCTCCAGAGAACTTTACCACCAGTGGCACTCCTGATAGCAGATGCAAAACCAAACATTCCGGAAACTGGAACTCTGGCAACGATTACTATATCATCGCCTTCAATGTTCATTTCATCAACGACTCCTCTTCTCTGCTGGATTTCGTTTGTGACTGATCCCATTATGTCCTGTGGTACATTTATGTAAACTTTCTGGATGGGCTCCATCAATACCCTTCTGGCCTGGCATATTGCTCCGTAAAGTGAGTTCCTACCTGCTGGGATTACCTGTGCAGGGCCTCTATGGATACTGTCCTCGTGGAGCTTTGCATCAACCAGAGATGCTTTTATGTGCGTCATTCCTTCGTTTGCCAGAGGTCCTCTTTCTACAACCTCCTTGAATGATTCCAGCAGGAGCTCCATAGTTTCGTCAAGATACTGGATTCCTTTTGTCACATCAAACATTACATTTTCTCCCATAACTGCGGTTATTCCCCTTGCAGTATCTCTGTCAATTCCGGCATTCTGCAACTGTTCTATCGTGGTTCTCTTATCCTTGAACTTTGACCCCTGTGGCAAAACTCCATCCTTAATTAACTGAACTACACTCTCTTCTAATGGTTCCACCTTGAAGTAGAACTTATTGTGTTTATTTGGAGATTTACCTTCAAAAGGACCGCCAGTTCTTTCTACTGTTTCCCTGTATACAACTATTGGATCGGATGTTGTAACCTCGATCTTATAATCGTTCTTGATTCTGTAAAGCGTAACTTCAAGATGCAATTCACCCATTCCAGAAATAAGATGTTCACCTGTTTCCTGGTTTATATTGATCTGTATGGAAGGATCAGCTTTTGAAACTGTTTTAAGTACATCAATTAATTTTGGCAGATCTGAGGTATGTTTTGCTTCAATTGCAAGTGTAACCACTGGATCGGTATAATGCGTCATCGGTTCAAAGGGTTCCATATCTACAACAGCTGAAACAGTTGAGCCTGCTATGGCGCTCTTAAGACCTATGACCGCTGCAATGTTCCCTGCTGGGATTGTGTCTACCTGGATCCTGTCTGGACCAACCATCATTGCAATTGTCTGAATCTTGAATTTCCCTGAGGCACTGCTTATGTATAATTCCTGCCCCTTGGTTAGACTACCGCTGAAAACTCTTCCGACTGCGATTTCACCTGCATGCGGATCTACGATAATTTTTGTAATCATCATTGCTAGTGGACCTTTGGTATCACATACCATCATTGATTTACCAACCTGCGACTCAAGGTCTCCATGCCAAACGTTGGGTATCCTGTAATGTTGGGCCTGCTTAGGATCTGGCAAATGATGAACCACCATGTTTAAAATGATCTTATGCAACGGAGCTTTTTTAGCAAGTTCTTTCTGCTTGCCTTCCCTCACCATATTTACAATGTCATTGAAGTTAACGTTGAAAACTTTCATTGCGGGCACAGAAATTGCCCAGTTATTATATGCTGATCCGAATGATACTTTACCATCCTGAACGCTGAGTTCCCAGTCCTTCTTGAAGTTCTCAGGTGCGTATTTCGAAATTAATTTATTAACATCATTAATTATTTTTATGAACTTCTTCTGCATTTCTTCTGAATTTAACTTTAATTCGTTGATCAATCTATCAACTTTGTTTATGAACATCGTTGGTTTAACATATTCTCTTAATGCCTGTCTTATTACAGTTTCAGTCTGTGGCATCACGCCCTCCACAGAATCAACAACGATAATACAGCCATCTACAGCCCTCATTGCTCTTGTAACGTCCCCACCAAAATCAACATGTCCTGGGGTATCGATCAGGTTGATCAAATAATCCTTACCATCTACCTGATGAACCATTGAAGCATTTGCTGCATTTATTGTAATTCCTCTTGCCTGTTCCTGCTCATCATAATCCAGCATCAACTGCTTTCCAGCAAGATCCTCACTCATCATTCCTGCTCCAGCAATCAGATTATCACTGAGTGTTGTTTTACCATGATCTATATGTGCAGCTATATCTATATTTCTTATACTTTCTGCCTTATTAACTAATGTTGCAGCCTTTGCAATATTATCTTCTTTTCGACCCATAAAAACACCTTTAAAATATTTAAAAAAAATTAATTTTTCATTTGAATTTCTATTTGGACTCCATCTGGTATTGAGATTTTCATTACCTGCTTAAGTGTCCTTTCGTCTCCGTCAATATCGATCAGTCTCTTGTGAACCCTCATTTCCCATCTGTCCCAAGTTGGTGAACCTTCTCCATCCGGGCTCTTCCTGACAGGAACTGTTAACCTCTTTGTTGGTAATGGAACAGGACCGTGAATATCGACTCCTGTCCTCTGGGCTATACCTTTGATCTCTCTGCAGACTTCATCTACGATCCTGTGATCAGTTCCACTCAGTGAAATCCTAGCTCTATATGATACCATATTATTCACTTTACTTAGTTTCTACTTCCTGGCAGAGACCGGCGGCAACAGTTTGCCCCATATCCCTAATTGCAAATCTACCAAGTTGAGGGAACTCCGCAACCTTTTCAATCACGAGTGGTTTGTCTGGCACTACCTTAACAACTGCTATATCTCCTGTCTTTATGAACTGCGGGTTGTTTTCCTTTGTTGTACCATCCTTAGGATTAATTGTCTTTATAAGCTCTTCAAACCTGCAAGCAACCTGAGTTGTATGCACGTGGAAGACTGGCTTGTAACCAACTGCAATAACACTTGGATGGTTTAGAACTACTATCTGTGCTGTGAATGATTTAGCTACGGTTGGTGGTGCATTAAGTGGTCCACAAACATCTCCTCTCTTTACATCGTTTTTAGCTATTCCTCTTACGTTGAACCCGACATTGTCTCCTGGTTCTGCCTGAGGTAGTGACTCATGATGCATTTCCACGGATTTTACTTCACCCTGCTTGTTGGCTGGCATGAATATAACCTTGTCTCCTGGTTTTATAATTCCAGTTTCAACTCTTCCTACAGGAACAGTTCCTATTCCAGTTATAGAATAAACATCCTGTACTGGAAGTCTCAGAGGCTTGTTTGTTGGCTTCTCTGGAACCTTTAATGATTCGAGTGCCTCCAATAGTGTGGGTCCACTGTACCATTTCATATTTTCTGATTTTTTCGTGATGTTGTCTCCCTTATAACCGCTGATTGGGATTATTGGGAAATTCCTGTAACCAACAGATGCCATGAACTTCTCTATCTCGCCCTTAACTTCTGTAAATCTCTTTTCACTGTAAGGTGGCTGTACAGAGTCCATCTTGTTTGCAAGTACTATGATCTGCTGTACTCCAAGAGTCTTTGCAAGGAATGCATGTTCTCTTGTCTGTGCCATTATACCTTCTCCTTCCCTTGCAGATATTACAAGCATAGCTGCATCTGCCTGGCTTGTCCCGGTAATCATGTTCTTGACAAAGTCTCTGTGCCCGGGTGCATCAATGATAGTGAAGTAGTACTTATCTGTCTCAAATTTTCTATGAGATAGATCAATCGTAACTCCCCTTTCTCTTTCCTCTTTGTACCTGTCCATTACCCAGGCAAACTCGAACGTAGCTTTTCCCTTTTCATCGGCCTGTTTCTTGTAATCATCGATTATATGCTGTGGAATTTCACCGTGCTCGAACAGCAGTCTTCCTACTAAAGTCGACTTTCCATGATCAACATGCCCTATCGTTACCAAATTTATGTGTGGTTTTTGTCCTGCCATTTATTCACCTTTTACTTATTTGAGTTATCCCGTTAGAGGATTTTATTTATTAAACTCTTCGTACGGTAATTTATAATAGTTATAATAGGTTTTCCAATTGCTTTCACTTTTAGTTATCACTAAATCAGTTTCACTAATCAGGTGCTGGAATATGATAACTGTGTATGTCCTATACATGAAGAAAGTTCTCAGGTGGCTTTTGAAAATAGTACAACCTTAATAATCGAAACATTTAATTTCACTGTTATTATTTCGTAAAGTTTAAAGTACACCTTTAGAGGGATTGAATGGCCGGAGAAAGATCAAATAAGAGAACAAAGGATAAGTGGAAAGAGAAAAAGTGGTACAGGATTATGGCTCCAAGTCAGCTTGGAGGTAAGGAAATAGCAATGACAGTGGGTACTGGACCCGAGGGCATAAAGGGAAGAGTAGTTGAGATTCCCATATCAGATTTTTCTGGGAACTTTAAGAAATCAAACGCCAAGCTTGAGTTTAAGGTTTTAGACTGTGTTGGAACAAAATGCAGTACGATTTTTGTTGGTCATTCTGTTAATGACGATTATATAAGAAGAATGGTTAGAAGAAGAAAGGAGAGAATAGATATCGTAAAGGACGTGAAAACCACCGATGGTTACGAGTTCGTTCTTAAGGTTGTTGCAGTCACAGAAAACAAGCTCACATCAGCTAAAAGTGTTGAGCTAAGGAATGCAATTACTCAACTGGTTGCTGATAAAGTTAAGAATATGGATTACTTTGAATTTGCGAGATTTATAATAGAAGACGAATCAGTATCAGAAATACTCAATGGAGTCAAAGATATATATCCACTTAAAAAACTTGAATTTAGGAAGTCAGAGCTTACAAGCACTGGGGAGAAATACAACTTTTCAGTTCCTGAAGATGCTCCGGCAGAGGAAGTTCCAGCTCAATAATCTAAAACCATTTTTAGCGCCGGGGTGGCTTAGTAGGTGGAGCGCCGGACTCATAAGAATTTTTCTGAGAAATCCGGAGGTCTCGGGTTCGATCCCCGATCCCGGCATACAGTTAAAGGTTCAATGTCTCGTTAGCATTTTTTGAATGATTCTGTTTTTAATGTCTTGGTAAGATTTGAACTTACAAAGAATGATTGGAATCATAATTGGTGAAATAGAAAACAAATATTTATCTCAATATCTATGTCCTGGATAATCTGGAAAAATTAGATTTCAAGATCTCATCTGCTGTGTCTTTTGCATTCTGTTCATTTATTCTATTCAGGTTTTCCACTACATTCCTGATATCTTCAACTGGTCTGTTTTGACTCATTTTCCACTTTGCATATATCGCTGAAGCTTTTATTCTAAAACCCACAATTTCTTCTATCATTTTTTGATAGTAAACTTCTTTTTCCTTTTTCTGTGCTTTCCACTCTGGATCAAATTCAGCACTGAGTTCCTTTAGTAATGTTTCTGTTTGACTTCGGCTCAATAATTCGAATATGCCTTGGATTTTTACAGTTGCATAATCCCAGGTTGGGACTGATGACTCTACGATATACCATCTGGGTGAGATATAATGATGAGGACCAAGAAAAAGAATTGTCACCTTCTTATTCTGAGAGACTTTCCACTGATCGTTATTCCTGGAAAGATGACCGTAAAGAACTAATGAATCTTCCTCATGCTTGATGATGAATGGAATCTGTGAATTATAAATTTCATCATTGTATGCGGTTAGTAGTATTCCAAAACTGTTGTTCTGAATGAATTTATTGATCTTCTCTTGATCTTTCTCCTCAAATTCATCTGGTATATACACAGTGGAACATGATGATTTGATATATTATCTTATGAATATGACTACTACTATTTATATGGATTTATGAGATATATTTGCTGAAACGTTCTCTGTAATTTTTTATAGTCCTGTAAAAGAATACTAGGAGTATTGTAGCAATAAATCCCGGGAGAGTGACGTAGATCCAGAAAAGCGTGTGACTGGAAATAATGGGCAAAAATGCCCCTCCTAGAAGTGGACCAAAGGCACGTCCAGCTGAACAGAATGCGTTATAAATTCCAATATTGGTGCCAATTTTTTCCTTTCGCGAAATGCTTGCAACTATGGAGTAACCATTTGGGAATGAAAGATTTTCCCCCATTGTAAATATTGCCGTGGAAATTAGCATCTGTATAAGGTTTGAGTCCAGCCCGTAAGATGCAAAACCTATTGTGTATATCAGTCCTCCCATAATCAACGCCTGAAATTCTCCTATTTTTCTTGAAATCCTGTAGAAAAAAGGCTGTGTGAATGCGACCAAGAGCCCATTTAGCATGTAGACTATTCCTATCTCATAATACTGACCGGAGAATATTCCGTCTGAATATAGTGACAGGGATATTGTTTCCTGGGCCTGGACCATAAATATCAGGAGCGCTGAAACAGATATGACTATGAGGGCCAGGTTGCTGGTGTTGAACTTCAGATGTTTTTCCTCGATAGTTACTGGTATGTTCTTCACTCTTAGGGAGATTAAAAACGAAATCATGGCGGTTACAGTGAAAAAATAGAAGATGCCAGGAAATCCAAAGTATGATAGTATGAATCCTCCCATAGCAGGACCGAACCCCCATCCAAGATTGTTTCCTACCCTCATTATGGAGAATCCCTTCAGCTGGACATTGCTTGACCTGGAAACAAGAGCGTTTGAAGATGGGGACTGAAAGCCGTTAAGTATCATTATAGCTCCGAAACTCAGTGAAAAGAGAATTGGCGAGCCATTGATTTCCTTGCTTACTGCAAGAATAAGACTCATTAGAAAGACCCCCGATAGGAATAGAGTGAAGACTCTTTTGTGCCCGATCCGGTCACCAATCCTTCCGCCACCATACTGGGCAAATGAGGAAATAATCCCTCCAGACATGAATACGAGGGCCGCAAAGAAGGTTGAAAGGCCAAGAAATTTGGTCATGTAAATAGAACTGTAAATCCATACAGAAGAGTATCCAAGGCCCCTTATTGCAGAGGAAACAGTCACTATTTTCACATTGTCCATTGAGGAGGAGACGTTGAAATTGTCTATTTAGAAATATTCTCTAATTTTTCAGACATTACTCCTAAAGATTAACACTTTTAAAAAAATTATAAGATATTGTAGTGGAAAATTCCGGTTTACTTTATTGACGAAAAGACTGAGATTGTTTCCGTTCTTTCAACTCCTGCTACAGACCTGAGTTTATCAAGAACAAAGTCACCGATTTCTTCGATGCTTTTTCCTCTCACTTTGATAATTAAATCCCACTGTCCGGCCACAATGCTTACTTCGTAAACCTGTGGGAAATTCCCTATGATTCTTGCCATTTCCCTCTGCTGTACATTTGCCTTAGGATCAAAGGATACAAAGACATAAGCCATTGCACCCAGTCCAATCTGTGAATAATCGGGAATTGCAGTAAACCCTTTTATTACTCCCTGGGAGATCATGTTCTGCATCCTTTCATAAATGGTAATTCTTGGAATATCCAGATTTCTTGAAATGTCTGCAATTTTGTCCCTCCCCTTTTCTATCAGGTATTCCAGTATTATCCTATCCTTGTCATCCATTAGCACTGTATAGTTTTTTACTATTTAAGATTTTAAAACGTCTGATAAAATTTGTAATTAATTTCAAATGACTACAAAATGTCTAAAATATGCAACGAAATGTTATATTAAGATACATAATTACCATATCATGCAGGAAATTGTAACTACTGAACTGAGAGAACATCTCAGGGGAGAGAAGTTAAAGATAGCCCTTGAAGTGAACACGGTAATTAGGAGAAAAATGTCAGATATTCTGGTTGACCATGGATTCCTTGAGATTCCACCAGTAATATTCTCATCTGTAACAGACCCACTGAACCATCCGGTTTATGATCCAACATTCGAATATGAGGGATCAAGATATTCACTTACAAAAAGCATGATCTTCCATAAGCAGATGATTGTGCAGGAAATACCTAAAATATATACATTTTCACCAAATGTGAGACTTGAGACCGCAGATAAGGCGAAGAGCGGCAGACACCTGCTTGAGTTCACCCAGCTTGATCTGGAAATGCTTAACGCATCAAGGGAGGATGCAATGAAGCTTGGGGAAGAGCTCATAAAAGGTGCCATAGAGGAAGTAGTGAAGAAGCTTCCTGATGAATTGAAAGCTCTGAACAGAAAACTGAGAATTCCAGAGACTCCGTTTAAGACGTACAGGTATACCGAAGCAAAGGAGAAATATGGTGATGACTTTGAACAGAAATTGTCAGAGAAAGAAAGTGACCCATTCTGGATAATAGATATTCCACTGAAGGAAAGAGAGTTCTATGACAGGGAGAAGGATGATGAAAAGGGAATTCTCAGGGACATGGACCTGATGTATCCGGAGGGATTCAATGAGGCTATTTCAGGTGGAGAAAGGGAATATGAGATCGAGAGGATAAAGGAAAGAATACTGGCCAAGGGACAGACCTTTGAGCAATTCAAGTGGTTCCTTGATTATGCTGAGGAGGGTCTGCAGCTTTCATCAGGGTTCGGGATAGGAATTGAGAGACTGGTAAGGTATATATGTGGATTCAAGCGTATTGAGGATGTGCATCCATTTCCAAAAACACCGGGTAAATTTTCTATCTGAATCCAATCCGCCACAGGTTCAATTTTTCTTAATTTTTAAAAATTAGGACTCAGGACTGGAGGGAGTAGGTTATTGCCCTTCCTGATTTCATTGCCTTTTCCAGGTTGATTCCAGCCTCACTATCAACCTTTATTCGTATTATTCCCTTGCTGGAAGTTCTTCCCTGTATTGCCATTACCTCGTCAATATATATGTTCACAAGGCTGTTTTTCTCGTTGCAGTGCAGATAGATTATCCTGTTCTTCACCTCCACAGCAACGCTTCTCCTTTTCCTGTCTTCCTCGGAAACTACATCGATGGATACTCCAAGACTCTTTTCAAGCTCACTTATATTTGATCCTTTTCTTCCAAGCAATTTTGGGCGCAGGGACTCCGGGATCGTGACCCTGTACTTCCTTCTTCCTTTTGGTGACACCTCAACCTGGTCGTATCCAAGATATTCTGAAATCGTTGACCTGACCATTTCTGTTTTTGCCTCATCTATCTGTGATGTGCCTTCACTTTCATCTATGGGAACTACAACTATCTGCTCCCCGAATGAATAAATCTCATAGAGTTCCTGCCTGGTTAAGGCATCCTTTACCTGGATCACGGGCCTGGAGAGATCTTCCTGAACCATTCCGAAAGGTACCTTAACAGTGTGTGAAATGGACAGGTATTTTGAAATCCTTCCATCCCTTACAAACAGGATCGTATCTATAACCTGTGGTATAAGTCCAAGTTCTATACGGCCGATAAACCTGTGCAATGCATCCACTGGCTTTGTTGCATGAACTACACCGATCATTCCAACTCCAGCCATTCGAAGATCTGAGAATACCTTGAAATCTGAAGTGACCCTCATCTCATCGAAAACGGTATAATCGTTCCTCACGAGAAGCAATATATTTCCTGTCTGTTCCATAGATCCTTCAAGAGATGTATACTGTGTGATCTCCTTGTTCACCTGAAGGTCCCTTGGTTTTTCCATGGTTTTAACTATCATCCCCTGATCGTTTAGATGATCAGCCAGTGCCTGGACAAATGTACTTTTACCTGCTCCAGGGCTACCTGCAACAAGAATGCCTGCCGACCCAGAGGTAATGTGATTCATGATTTCGTCTGGAAGTTCGTAATACGCTAGTTCTTTCTTGATTACCGGCCTTACTGCTGTTATTTCTGCAGTGCTGGAAAATGGTGGCCTTGCAATCACGATTCTGTAAACATTCAGTTGAAGTACCGTGGCTCCAGCCATATCCATTTCAACAAAGGAATCCTTCTCATTTCCGGCTCTCTTGATCAGGTTGTTTATAAGCGCATCCACCTCTGAACTTTTTAGGAAATGCCCGGTACGCACTGTTTCAACCTTTCCCGGGACCCCTTTCTTTACTTTCACATATGTATCCGCCTTTATGTGAACTGAGATGGTATCACTGTCAAAAAACTCTTCCAGTTTCACGGATATCTTGTCATCAGGTTCCAGATACTGGCACTGGATGCCCTTGAGAACCGCTATGTTCTTCTGAACAATATCACCGGTAACAAGAATTCCATTGAGATCCATTGCCTCTGATCGAATTATCTCATCTATTTCTCCGTTGTGCCCATTTACTTTCTGCCACTGAGTGGGACGCTTGCCGAAAAATTCAATAATTATCCCCTTCTTTTCACATATTTCCTTGACCTTCTTCAATTCATCAAGTGCAGCAAATCCTATGGACCTGCTCTGATTCGCCTGGTGCTCAACTTCTGCAATAAGCGCTTCACTTATAATGATCCTGGAATCACTCTTTATCTTTGCAATGTATTTTGTAAATCTTCCATCTACTATGACAGATGTGTCTGGGATATAATCCACATATGGTTAATCCTTAAGATTATTTATTGGTTATGATATCGGATTTCATGGGGTCAGAAAATTTATCTCTTCACCTAATCAATATGCTGAAGGAACAGGAAGAATTAATAGATGACTCTGCTTTCGCTCTTTCCGGTGGAATTGACAGCTCCCTTTTGTATTCAGTTCTTGGGAAGGGCAGGCATGCTTACTGTGCTGGTACAGAAGGGTCCCGGGATTTTATCTACGCAGAAGAATTATGCAGGATATCAGGGACAACCCTTTCAAGAATAAATGTTGAAGACGATGATGTGCTGGAATTCACAAATATCGTGAAAAGCATTGATCCTGAGATATCATTTCTGGACCTTGGTTTTGAGACTGTTCTGGCAATTGTTCTGTCAAGAATAAATGAAGATGCACTCGTTACAGGTCAGGGTGCAGATGAAATCTTTTACGGATACAGGAAATTTTCGGATGGCAGGGAGGAAGATAATAAAAGGAGTCTTGACAAACTATTCAGATTAACACTTCCAAGAGAGAGCAAGATTGCGGAATATTTTGGGAAGAAACTCATCACCCCTTACCTGGAAAATGGCATTCCTGAATATTTCAGCAAGATGGATCGTGGGGTTCACCTTGATGAGGTAAATAATAAATTAATACTGAGGGAAGCGGGCAGGATTTCTGGACTCCCGGATTCCATATACCTCAGAGGAAAGAAAGCGGCACAGTATGGAACAGGCATCAAGAAGGTTCAGGAAAGACTCGGATTGAAATAAGGGTGAATGAAGCTGTATAAGTTGAGTGGAAGGAATAGCATTATTCTGCTTCTAGGTCTCAGGGCACTGTACTCGATGAACTGGTACAATGTATCCCCGATGCTATTCAATATAACCACAACCTATGGTGTCAGTTCCTCACTTTCTGGCCTTATTCTTTCTGCATTTCTCATAGGTACAGGTCTCTTCCAGATTCCATCAGGACTTGTAGCCTCAAAAATAGGCTCAAAAAACACAGCCCTGACAGGAATGGCAATCATGTCCATAGCTGCCACAACGTCCCTTGTTTCTCCTGATTTCACAATTTTCCTGGTAACAAGATTCGTTGTAGGCCTGGGATCTGCATTCTTCTTTTCATCCGGTATAGCCGTTCTCAATGATATCGATGAAAGAAATGTAAGCAGGAATATTGCAGCGTTCAACACTGCGTTTTCCATTGGAGGTGGTTTCGGCGTGGTGGGATTTGCATACTTCCTACAGTTTACCTCCTGGCAGAACCTCCTTGCAGCTGGAGGTATTATAACACTTGTTCTCACCATAGTCTCATTCTTACTTATCCCGGATATGAGTGCAAAGAGCGATAAAAAGAAGGAATTCGGGAAAAACGTGTACAGGAGGCTCACATCGAGGCCATTACTGCTTCTTTCAATGTCCCTTGCGGGCTACTGGGGATTGAATTTTACATTTGAAGAATACCTGCAGCCCTTCGCAGAGAAACTTGGTTTCAGTGGACCAGTCTCAGGATTCATAGGATCATTATCCCTATTTGCAGGTATTCTTGGAATGCTGCTCTTCGCCTATTTTTCAAGCAAGAAGGCATCTGTTGTACTCCCTTCACTTGTCATATTTATCTCAGCAATACTGGCCCTTCAATTCTTCGGGCTGTCATACTACCTGTTCCTTACGGCAATACTTGGTGGAAGCATAAGCGTAATAATATTTTCACTTGAATATTCCTATGTCGTGAAGTTAGAAACGGAAAGGCAGTTTGTGGCCCTTGGAATATCAATTATGAATGCACTTCAAATTGCAACCGGGTCTGCCATTACATTCCTGTTCGGCTACCTGTTCTCGGTGAACGCAGATCTTTCCTGGATAATTCTTGGAATAATCGCCCTGGTCTTCCTTCCAATGGGATTTTCTGTCATGAAGCAGAGAGGTTAATTATTGTGCTCCCTCATGTTAACTTTCTTCCACAGTGGTATGAATGACAGGAAGAAAATTGTACCTATTATGGTGAAAGGATACCATATCAGGCCAAGATCAGCTGAGAATATGGTGAGGAAGAATGTCCCCAGCACAGGTGCAATTGGTGTAACCATTCCTGAAAGTACCTGAAATGATGTGAAATACTGCCCCCTTTTATTAACAGGTGCAATCCTGCTTATGACTGTATTGATTGATGGTGAAACAATATTTTCACCCATAGTTATCAGAATTGTGTCCAGTACCAGGAAGGTGAATCCCCTGAAGAAAGGCAGTAAGGAGAATGAAAAGAGATACACAATATAGCCAAGATTGATCCTGGTGATATCTTCCATCTTCTTCAGCAGCCTGTTTATGGGAAGCTGGCCTAAAGTCACAACAACCCCGTTAACAGAATAGAGCAAGCCTATGTCAAAATCCGTCATGCTGTCAAATCCCTTCCAGAAGAATGTGAGTGTTGTTCCCCATTGACCTAAAATCAGGTAAAATAATGAAATCAGAATGGCAACTATGAAGAATGGCCTGTCCTTGAAAGCCTTGAAGATATCCGGTTTCATGTTCACTGAGTCTTCCTTTTCATTCTCCCTTTTTATCTGCTGCTTTTTCAGGAATTTTGCATAGATAAACAGTTCCGAGAATGAGAAAACGGTCGTTAGGAGGAATATATAGCCATAGCCTATTCCTGCGATGAAACCTCCAATGGCTGGACCCAGTGAAAACCCAAGATTCTGAAGTATTCTGACAATACTGAACGCTGAGTTTCTCTCTGATACTGTTGAATTGTCTGAAACAATTACATTATCTGCGGCGCCAATTATGTTCATAAGCGGCTCGCTCAGGATGAGTACGAGATAGATCAGATAGAGGTTGCTGTTTTCAAAGATCAGCAATGTCAGGGAAAGAAGGAGGAGACCAAGAAATATATTTGATATGATGATTACAGATCTGGCACCTCTCTTATCGATGAGACCGCCTGCCACCAGTGTTAAAGGAAGTGAGGATATTGCCATTAGAAATACTACAAAACCGATGATGAGGTAAGGGACATGCCTTATTACAAGAAGGTAGAGAGGCAGGAAAATCCACATTTGCGATCTGGCAAATACTCTTATGAACTGGTTTGAGGCTACAACGGCAATACCGTTCCTCCTGAAAATACTTATAGTTTGGTTACCTGATTGTTCCAAGCGATTCAGAGCCTCATATCAGTGAAGCATATAAGCCTGATTTCAAAGTTAGAACGTAGTAATAAGTTAATTCTGTTTCGTGACTTTACATCTATTTTAATTTTGTAGACTTCCCAATATGATTTTCAGGCTGTTTTTCTAAACCACTATTGTGGGTGCACTACTATTTCAATACCTGATCAAGTTTCATGATCATTCCAATCTTCCTTCCCGTTTCTGACTTGAAATCCAATCTCTCGCTCACCTTTTTTCCCCTGGCAGCATATACAACCATTATATCTTTCATAACATCAACTGTTGATGGAAGAGATACGCTCTTCTCTGTCCTGTGCATTTCATTATATATCAGTGAAAGGAAAAGATAGGCAAGAAGAGACATAAACATGTGAACCCTAATCTTCTGTGGAGTTCTGTGATATACTGGAAATGCAATGCCCATGCTGTTTATTGTGCGGAAGCAGTGTTCCACCCTGTTTCTTTTCTTGTAGAGATCAATTATCCCAGCAGGATCCATATCCATGATGTTTGTGAATATGGCATTCTTTCCCATCATGGATAAACGTTCGAAGAGATCCAAAAAGCCTATTTCAGGATGAAGACTGATAATCCATCACTTTACAAATTCCTGGAACGAGCGACGGACGACCTCAAGCAAAACCCTTTCTGTGGTATTCAGATGCCAAAACGGCAAATACCGAAAACCTACGTGAGCAAATATGAGGTCAACAACCTGTGGAAATACAACTTACCCAACGCCTGAAGGTTAGTTTATTCAGTTGCCGGGAGCGAAGTGGAAATAATTGCAATTCTGCTGGAGTGGTTTCCTCACAAGGAATATGAGAAGAGATTCAATTATTGAAATTTGATGACGATTCTCTGGATTAACCACAGTCTAAATTGATTTTACAAAAATAAACGTGATATACTTTGAGATTGTTTTTCCAAAGGCGACGCTAACGTTTCCGAGGTACAGATAGTACCCACTTAATTGATTAAGGGAATAATTAACTTTAGGGTTCAGGTCTATCCTTCTTATGTGAAAATGATGTTTCATTCACTAAATTAGCACTTTGATTGACACTGATTAACCTCACTTTTTACAACTTCCAGGATGTGAGTGAAAGTCCCAACGCAATAATTACGCTGACTCCCGAAACTAATGGCAGCATTGATAGGGAAAAGTAGCCGAATAGACTTCCGCCCAAAACGATTCCCAGAGCTATACCTATGTACAACATTGAGTTGTTAATAGCAAGGGCAGTTTGATGAGAATTTTTCGGCGAAAAATAGACCACCCTTCGTAACTGGGAAGGCATAAAGCCCAAAAGCAATCCATAGTGGAAGGGGTACACTTTCTATGAGCAAATACACGCCAAGTAGAATACCATAAACCGAAAACACGGGATCACGAACGCAATTGGCGTGTCATAGAATCTTTGCTTCTCATTAAAATGAGATATTTCATGTGGGTAAACGAAGCTAATAGAATCAGAGGAAAATAGGAAGCAATAAAAACCCATTGAGCTTGCTCTACTGAAGGCACGTAAACCGTCTCCAAGAGTACATGTCTGAAAATATAGAGCTCAAGCACGGTGACTATTGTAGCTACAACCATAATTGAAAGAGTCATTTTTTCGTAAAACGCTGCCCTAATAGGAACCGAAGTACGAAAATATCTGAAAGCGAGGCAAAAAGCCGCTCCTCCCTCGATTGCGAGAAGTAAAATCCAAAAATAAAGAAGTTGGATAATAATTGTCACCTTCTTAACTAAACCAAACCCAGTTTCCGCTACCATAATCGCTTACAAACTGATTATTAACGCTGGAAACCTCAGCACTGAAAGTGACTCCCATGATACCCCCATAGGCTACAAATGGTACGTTATACCAAAAAGTATAAGAGTTTCCATTGGAGTTCAAACCATATAGACCAACAGATGATGCAAACGTACCTACAAGTGTAATCCATGGATAAAAGTAATCATTAACGAAATCCAGATGGATATAAGAAAAGCCAGTGCTTTCATAGTAGCTAAGCATTGTTGAAGCCTCATACAATAATCCCACGCCTACAATTATCAGAGCAGCTCCAATTGCTTGTGCCAAGACCGGAACCGGTATGAAAAGTGCGACCAGCCCTGCAGCAGCCAATCCATATCCAGCGTATGTAGTTGTACTTTCCCAATTATTGAAAAACGATTGAGCAGCAGAACCTGTAAATTCCACATTGTAGTTATCATTTTCACCATACGTTAGAGACCATCCCCCAAGGTACCACGGGGCGTGATAAACATAATAATTAATGTTGACCCATACCCACGGGTCTATCACGCTACCAGTAGGCGTAGTAACGTTCACTGCCCATACTTCATACTGGGTTCCATTAAAGTTCGCTTCGTATAACACGCTATGGTCATGAAATGTTCCCTGAGAAGTGACAGTAGAAGTATTTATTTCGTTAATCGGTGTTCCAGAATAAACAACCTGCTCCTTTAACTGCAAGGATTGCTGGGCACTTTGAGCATTTGAATAGTTATTTTGTTCCTCACTGGTAAGAATCTGAAGATACATTTCCGCCGTCTGATTTTGACTTACAAATTCTTGAAACAATGCGATTGATGCATTCGTGTTTTGAATGCCTTGTGCTTGTCCATTAGACTGCAACCAATTTAAAAACAGAGTGGCTATCGAATTTTCTGTTCCACTCTGATTTTGTGTAGTAAATGTGGCAGCTTCAAAGTTAGGCGAATATCCGTTAACAACATGAGAATTGGAAGTTTGAACCAAATCTGAATTGCTTGTAACAGGAGAGAACCACAAAGCAGAAAGAGCAACCACTACAATCAGAGAAATAGATATTATAAGTTTTCCTCGGAGGCCATTTTTTAAGTTCATAAATTATTATCACAATACAACGTATATAGTTATGGATACGTTATGAAGCGTTCCAGCCTGGGAGAGTTCGGTGTCATACAATGCAACACCAAAAAATAATAGATATTTATTTCGTTTATGGCGTTTTCCTTTTCTTTTTGCCTACTTTTTCGGGAAAAATTATGGTCGAAGAAATCCGCTAATCTGCATTAATCAAAAATGCGGGTCTCTGAGAATCCCCTTTCTTGGTGAAACTTCTTTCTAAGAAGTTTGAACAAGAAATAGAAATTAACTATTATGAGAAGGATGATTTAAATATGCTAACCTAACTGCGATTAAAACTACTATAATCAGGAACGCTTGAAGTATCACAACTGCAACTATATCTGTGAAGCCTCTTAGATAAAGATATAGTTCTATCTCTGATAACATTATAAAGAGTAAAGTTAGTAACGAGGTGATATTAACAAAACTTGAGAAACCATATCCATGTTTTTTACCACCGAAATAACCCAGACTATTCATAAACAAAAGCAAGAAAAGCCCAATCAGTAAAAAGAATAGAACAATGCTTTCCAAATTTAAGTTCTTAAATATGGTGAATAATACCGATAGTAATGAAATACTTGCGAGAGCCTCTGATATTGTGTAAAATTTATTAAAGAATTTAGCATTTTTCAAGTAAGACCACCTAACAATCCTGCGTTAGTAGAATGGCCTCTGCTATTGGCAGAATATTGATAATCGCATACAGAGCAATACACCCAAATATGTCTCCAGAAAAACAAGCGACTGCAGCAGCAACAAGACCTATGCCTGTGACGCCTAATGATGCAATTTCTGCGAGGCAAGCAGCCAAGTTTCCATCAATAAGGTATACCCCTGTCATAACTACTTTTTGTTTCAGAATGTGGTCTGGTGTAATTTTTATAAAAGAAGTCAACGATTGCGCTGTAAGTAGATAATAGATGCCAAGGGTTGTTAATGTTTTATTTCCACTTTCTAGATATTTCATGGATAGTGAATATATACCGGACTGTATGCTTAGAAGCTGCCCATACAAGTCGGAACTGAAATTGGTGATGAGTACGTCCCCTAAATGTAAATCTCTCCCTTGATTTGGTTGAAAGGCAATTGCCATCACAGATAATAGTGCACCCACACTAACAAACTCTTCTCTCTAAATACATTGTGTACATATGAAAATACTGTGTACCCACAGACAGATTTACAGAAAATAGCTAAATTGCGTGTTCCATGATATACTAATAAAAAGAAGATGTAAAGTCACGCTGTTTTCTTAAATTATCTAATTTCCTTTATGGTATTTGGAGGTAGATATGCACATGATGGATCTGATTCAAGAAAATTGCCTGTTTCTACATATGCCCTTGCCCTTGATCCTCCACACACTCCATTGAACTCACATGATGCACATTTTCCCATAAGCCTCCCCGTATCACTGATCTCTTTTAGAACATGGCTCGACCGTATGATGTCCTTCAGGTTCTGTTCCCTGACATTTCCAATGGACAGGTTGAAGAGCCCTGATACCGAGACTTCACCGGTAGAAGAAACGAAGAGTGTCCTGATTCTTCTTCTGGGATTGTACTGCTCCGGAATTTCCAGATCGAATATATCAATGCCAGTGAGCTTCCTGGTTTCCACTGCCAGTGCATTGAGAAGCGTTCCACCTTCCATGTATCCCTTTCGTATGGTCTCGATCTCTATCCTGCTTATTTCAGGCGCCTCTACAGTTCTTATGGAACAGCCTGCTACCTTCAACATGTACAGGTATTTGAGCACATCTTCCATTTCCTGTGATGAAATTGGTTCCTCTGAAATGCCTCTTCCTGTCTTTATCAGGAAGAACAGTTCCCATATGTTTATGCCAAGTTCCCTCAGGGTATGAAAGATGAATGGCAGGTCCATTATATTTCTCTCCATTACAGTGGTATTTATCTGTGTCTTGATCCCCTCTGATTTGATCAGGCTTGCCAGTTCTACAGTTTTCTTGAACGAACCCTTCCTGTTCCTTATATGGTCGTGAGTTGACGGAATACCATCAAGAGAAAGAGATATGGAACTTACACCGTACTCCTCCATCTGGAATATCTGATCCACTGTCATAAAGTCTCCAGCTGAGGGGCTCACGGAAAAACTCAATCGCAGTCTGGATGCATCCAGCAGGATGCTTGCGAAATCCGGATGAAGCAATGGGTTACCACCTGTAAAGATGATGTGTGGTATTCGATCCATTGAGGAAGAGAGGTTTTCCAGCAATTTCCTGATTTCATAACCTTTCATCTCTTCCGGACTGACTTCAGTGATGGAAGAGGCCCTGCAATGTACACAACTATAATCGCACGCTTTTGTTAATTCAATAAACAGTAAGTCCGGTGAATACTCTCTTTCCATAATCTCTCTATAAGCCGTATAAATAAATAGTAATACCCCAATATGTTAAGGTAAATTATTTCTAGCAGACAATATAGAAATAGCAAAACTCAATTTATACGGGCATAGTATTGTTTCCGGAGTCCGTTGAATAGATAATAATTTAAATGTCATACACATGTCATACCATGGATTTGCTGGCGGTTTTCATCACTGGATTTGGTTCAGGTGCCATTGTTTCATCTGTACTTTTCTATCTCCATTTCAGGAAAAAACCCAGCCTTTCAGTGGATCGGGATATAATTAAGTCAATTTCTGTAGATGTCCTGAAGGAGGCCAGTGAGCAGAATATAAAAATGACCGAAAATCTGCTGAAGAGTGTTTCATACAATACCGCATCCATATTTGATGAAAAGAAATCCGAAATTGATTCGCTGGTCATCCCACTGAGGGATGAACTTGAACATTACAGGGAACAGATAGAGAAAATAGAGAATATCAGGAGGGAAGATTACGGAAATATAAGGAATTTCCTGGACACAATTGGTGAGACAACATCCAGGATAAGACAGGAGACGCTTGCGCTGAATCAGATGCTGAAAAATTCCCAGTCGAGAGGTAGATGGGGAGAGATAACACTCAGGAAAATAGTGGAAAATGCTGGACTCACAGAGCACATAGATTTTGAGGAACAGGTACAGGGTACCGGAGGTGAGAGACCAGACATGATAATACACCTACCGGGTTCCAAGGAAGTTATAGTGGATTCTAAGGCCCCATACAAGAAATTCATAGAAGCATTCGAAGAGGAGAATCCTGAAAAAAAATCTGAAATAATGAAGGAATTTGCAGCGGATCTGAAAAAACAGATAAAGAATCTGAGCTCTAAGCAATATTATGAGAAGGTGCCTGGATCATTCCAGTTCACAGTAATGTTCCTGCCCCATGAAAGCATGCTCAACGGCGCCATTGGAACAGATCCAGAAATTCTGGATTATGCACTATGGAACAACATAGTACTGGCCACCCCACTTACATTCTTTGCACTCATGAAGGTGATCCAGATGTCATGGAAGGAAGATTCAATGCTGAGAAATTCTGGAGAACTGGTGAAAATATCCGGGAATATCTATGAGAGAATGAACGGGATGTATGAACGGGTTGAAAGGATTGGGAAAAATATAAATTCTCTCGTAAAGGATTATAATTCGCTTATTTCATTCAGTGAAAGCAGGGTCCTGCCATCACTTAGAAGAATGAACCAGATAGGCGAGCTTGGGAAAACTGAAACAATGTCTGGCAAGGAATTGGAAGAATTAACAAGGGAGCCCGTTGCTGAAAAGTGGAACGCAACAGAAAGAACAGATTAACTCATACGGCTCCAGCCTTGCATGAGAGAATATTGGTTTGGACATCTACCTCATTTAAAATTAAAGTTCAGTATCCATGAAGATGGTTACTGGAGCGTGATCTGAACCTTTCACATTATCCATTATGTCTGCTGAAATCATCTTTCCCTTAAGGGCAGCGGAAATAATGAAATAATCTATTCTCCATCCTATATTCTTTTCCCTTGCCCTTCCCATATAAGACCACCATGAGTACTTTACCTCATTCTGGTGAGTTATCCTGAAACTATCGATGAAACCATCACCAAGAAAATTGTCCATCCATGTTCTCTCCTCAATTGTGAATCCTGCGTTCTTCTGGTTTTCCTTTGGCCTTGCAATATCCATCTCGGTGTGCGCAACGTTGAAGTCCCCACATATTATGACAGGCTTCCTCTTCTCCAGATCCTTTATCCATTCCTGAAATTCTCTGTTGAAATCAAGTTTATACTGAAGTCTTTCAAGATTCCTCCTTGAATTGGGAAAATATGAGTTTACAAGGAAGAATTCCCTGAATTCCAGTGTAAGCAGCCTCCCTTCCCCATCATATTTCTGGCTTCCCATGCCTTTCATTACACTCAGTGGTTCCACCTTTGTCAGTGTGATCGTGCCGCTGTATCCCTTTTTTTCTGCTTCATTGATATACAATTTATATCCTGCCGAAAGTAGTTCAACGGGAAGGGATGATCCCATTATCTTTGTTTCCTGCATACAGAGAACATCCGGTTTCACCGATTCTACAAAATCCATTAAACCATGGTCCATTGAAGCTCTAAGTCCATTTACATTCCATGAATATAATTTAACTACCATATTATCAGTTCCATTTTTCAAATATATACTTCAGGAGGTATTAATAATATAACTTTTTAACCATCCTAGTCCTTCCCCAGAATCTGGTGTCGGGGTTAAATGGATCTGTTTATTTTTTCTCTACCATTCCTTGTCCTTCTTCTCTGGACAGGCTCAAATTCGCTGATCAAGAAGGGCCTCAATGATCTTGGACCTGACAGAATATCTGTTTTTGTTGTGGGAATGGGACTGTTGCCTATCCTTGTTTTCGTTTTCCTTGATGGTGGCTGGCCATTCAGTCCCGAAGTTATATTATTAGGCGTATTTTCCGGTGTGTTTCTTGGCACAGGTTATTTACTGTTCTATCGTGGACTCGGTGTGGAATCTTTATCGAGTACGGGTGTAACTCTTAACGTACAGCAGATCATTGTTATTTTCATAGGAATTTTTTTCCTGAAGGAGGCGGTGAATTATTTTGAGTATGCAGGTATCCTGCTTATAATTCTTGGAGCTGTACTTGTTACGATTCAGAATGCTCCAGCCAAGAGAAAATTTTTGATAATAGCCGGGATTGCAAACGTATCATGGGGAATATACTATCTACCACTTTCTGAATCTATCCTCCTGATTCACTACAGTGCCCTTCCCCTGTTTTTGGGGCGTTTAATTGGCTTTGCCTTTGTCCTGATCATAAGTTTAAATCTCAAGCATCCGCCTGAGAAAACCCGGTTGAAAATTTCATCCATTTTTGCTGGACTTCTGGCAGGGCTACTCGATGGACTGGGGAATGTGTTTTATTCATATTCTATCCAGCTTGGGGTATTCATCGTATCAGGTGCAATAGTTGCAATGATTCCTGCTACGCTTGCTGTTATAGGTTTCCTGTATTTCAAGGATAGAATGACTTCGTTGAAGCTGTCCGGCATTATTCTATCAGTTACCGGTGCACTGCTTATTTCTTTGCTCTGAATTTTTCAGGAAAAAATTTATTTTCGATGTTATGCATGTGGCAACATGGAAAGAACAGTGATTGATTATAACAAGAATGATCATAAAATAACGGTAAAAACCATTGAAAAACATATCAAGGTGTCATCTGATGGCGTGGTAATTGCAGAAACTGATGATGCTTTGATGCTGAGTGAGCAGGGACACGGAGATACTGTGTACATACCAGTAAGGGATGCAAAACTCAAGTATTTTAAGGAATCGCCGACAAAATCAAAGTGCCCATATAAGGGAACGGCTGATTACTATTCACTGAACATAAATGGAAATGAGAAGAAAGATGCCGTATGGCGATACATCAAGCCATCACTCGATTTTATCCCCATAAAAGATTATATGGCATTTGACCAGAACTCAATTGATAAGATAGAAATGTGAGAAAACAAAATTTTAATTATTAGCGTATTTCTGTTTCCTGATCTCGTCAATGAGCCTGTTCAGGAGTTGCTTTATCAGATTTATGGCCATTTCATCGACTAGATGACCGTTTTCATCAAATTTTGTATGTGCAAAACTTATGAAGACCTCGGGCCTGTTTATGACCCTTGCATCCATGAACCCCATTACCTGTCTCAGGTGGTACTGTGCCCTTGAACCTCCCAGCATGCTTGGAGATGCACTCATTATTGCTCCAATCTTTCCTGTGAAGGGATTATCCTGTGGTGGTCTTGAGATATAGTCCAGTGTGTTCTTGAGAAAACCCGGAATTGAAAAGTCATACTCTGGCGTTGCAATTATGAATCCATCTGCGTTCTTGATCTGGTTTCTGAATTTCCCGACAGGTTCTGGCTGGTTTTCATCAAGGTCCTGATTGTATAATGGGATATCCTTAATACTTACAATTTCCAGTTCGGCACCTTCTGGCATCAATCTCTGGCATTCCTTTAAAAGCTTCATGTTAAAGGAATCCTTCCTGAGACTACCACCGAATCCTGTTATCCTGACTGTCTGGCTACCTGTGACCATAAGCCCTGAAAGTAACAACCCTATACAACGTTTTTTAATTTTTCAGAATGGTAAACCGGAAAATAATAAATTATCAAAACCACTTTATATGTTATAATATTTACTTATTGATTATCATGGTAAAGTACAAGTGGGTTGCCCTGTCAAACACAACCCTGGGCGTACTGATGGCCAGCATAAACGGTACGATAATTCTGATTTCACTACCTGCAATCCTAGGACCTAAAGGAATAGATGTAAACCCTTTTGCTCCTGGAACTTTTATCTACCTCATCTGGCTCATAATGGGCTATAACATCATAACTGCTGTAATACTCCTGACAATAGGCAGGTTTTCAGATATATACGGGAGAACAAGGTTGTTCAACTGGGGATTTGTAATTTTCACTGTTGGTTCTATTCTGTTGTTCCTGACTCCGGGTAAAGGAAATACTGGTGCCATAGAACTAATTGCCTTCAGGCTTGTACAGGGCCTGGGTGCGGCTTTCCTCTTTGCAAACAGCACTGCAATTCTCACAGATGCCTTCCCTGTGAAGGAGAGGGGAAAGGCACTTGGCTTGAATCAGGTTGCAGCCCTGGGAGGATCATTCATAGGTCTCATACTTGGTGGAATTCTTTCAGTCTTCAACTGGAGATATGTGTTCCTTGTCAGTGTACCGGTGGGTATCTTCGGAAGTGTATGGTCTCTCCTCAAACTGAAAGATAACTCCATAAGGGATAAAACACAGAGAGTTGACTATGTGGGCAACATAGTTTTTGGAAGTGGTCTGACCATATTTCTGCTGGCATTGACCTATGGTCTTCTTCCCTATGGAACGAGTGTAATGGGATGGGGTAATCCATGGGTCATAGCAGGGATGGTTTCAGGTGCAATTCTTCTCATTGCGTTTCCATTTGTTGAGATCAAGGTCAGCCAGCCTATGTTCAGGATGTCACTTTTCAGGATAAGGGCCTTTGCTTTTGGAAACTTTGCATCGTTTCTGGGTTCTCTTGGAAGGGGTGGTCTTATGTTCATGCTGATCATTCTCCTCCAGGGGGTCTGGCTTCCCCTGCATGGGTACTCATATTCATCTACACCTTTCTGGGCAGGTATTTACATGATTCCAATGACACTGGGGTTCCTTACAATGGGACCCCTTGGTGGTGCTTTTTCTGACAGGTACGGAGCAAGAGGTATTGCAACCATAGGAATGAGCATAGTTGCAGTATCCTTCATGATCCTCACCTTCTTCTCCTATAACTTCACATACCTCCCATTTGGGGCCACAATATACATGCTTGGTTTCGGGAGTGGCATGTTTGCAGCACCTAACACTGCAGCCATCATGAACTCTGTTTCAGCAGAAAACAGGGGAATTTCATCGGGAATGGTGGCTACCGTGAGAAATGTTGCCCAGACAGCAAGTATGGGAATATTTTTCACAATAGTCATACTTGCACTCTCTACCAATCTACCTCATTATTTCAATATCGCTCTCACATCAGCCAACGCCTCCGGACTATCCACCTATTTAGACAAAATACCTCCAACCTCTGCCATTTTTTCGGCGTTCCTTGGTTACAACCCAATGCAGACAATTCTCAGCCAGATTCCATCTTCCTATCTGAGCTCACTTAACCTGAGCAGCACTACAATTGCAACACTTGAAAGTAACACATGGTTCCCGCTTGCCCTTGCTCCAGCGGTGATGAACTCGCTCAGAGACTCGTTCTACATAGGCGCAGCCCTTTCAGTGATTGCAGCAATTTTATCTTTATTAAGGGGAAAGAAATATTACCACCCGGGTGGAGAAAGTCATAATGACCCTGATAGCGAAAATGTCCAGAAAGGGAAGCAGGAAATGAATATAGAAATTGACAAGGGAGAAATGAAAGGGAAAGAGGTATCAAAAAATGAGTGAAGAGAGAGAACCGATAGAAGTATGGAGAGCTATGGTTGAAACCTGGAAGGTCTGGAAGAAGGGCGTGGACAAGAATCTGGAAAGGATAAATCTTGGAAGCACTGAATATTCAATACTCAGGTATCTTACTGAGGAGGGGAGCATGCCCATGGTTCAGATGGCCAACAATATAATGGTCACCCAGGGATGGATCACAGGCCTCATCGATTCAATGGAGGGGCGAAAACTTGTTGAGAGAACAAGAAGCAGGGATGACAGGAGAGTCATAGAACTCAATATAACGAAAGAGGGCAGCAAGGTGTTTGAAAGAGCTAAAAAAGTTCATCTTGAATATATAGAGAACTGCATCAAGCACATGGACGATGAGACTGTAAACTCTACGGTTAAATTATTAAAGGACCTGAGAACAAATGTAGAGAATGCAGAAATGCCGGAAATTAAATTAGAGTGAACAGAACCACCATTCTGCCAAGGCATGTTCCAGATAGAGAATCATTCAGTAATATTTATATTTGAACTCTCGATCATATAACTGGTACCCATGGGCTTATTATCACTTCGCAGGAACAGGACAAAAAGCGCGGTTATCAATCTTGAGTCTGAGAATGACATAATAGAGCCCTACATGGTTAGGGTTCTTGAAAGAGATCAGGAAAGGAGGGCCATGGATTATGAAAAGCACAGTTCACTGGCATATGAGTATGTCTCCAGCAGCCTTATTCTGGCCGAAGTGTATGCCAAAACAGGAAGAATAGATGAGGCAAGGAAACTTGCTGAATCGTCTAAAGGTGAGATTGACAAAATTGAAAACATGGAAAAGAAGAACACCATGGAGACCCTGTATGGAAAAGTGATCCAGAGAATTGAACGGGTTGGCTGATTTTTAATGCTCAAATGCTGCTGAATTCTCACGGAATTATTTGTAAGGCTGATTTCCATTACATTGTATATCTGCTGATAAAAATATATTCTGGGAATATGACAGAACTGACTGAGAAATATAATTGTATATCTTTACAGGTGGTAAAATATGAAAATTCTTATTCGTTTTAGCAGGCATAATTTGTTCCTGATCCAGATTTTTTCTCATTGATACCAAGGCGAATAATTAAGTAAAATGATTCATATATTACATGTATAAAAAGAGTGAAGAAATGGTATCTAAAAAAGTTGTAAATCAGAAAGAAAGGACACATAACATGCAATATGGAAGGGGTCACAACAGATTTCTTGATAATGATGTTCCAAAATATGTATTTCCAGAAGGAAAAATGGAACCAAGAGCGGCATATCAGCTGATTCATGATGAACTGAATCTTGATGGAAATCCAGATCTAAACCTGGCAACGTTTGTCACCACCTGGATGGAACCTGAGGCTGATAAATTAATAATGGAAAATCTGCATAAGAATTTCATCGATCACTTTGAATACCCACAGGTAAAGGATATAGAAGAGAGGATTGTGAACATAATGGCCAATCTATATAACGTTCCAGATAAGGACGATTTTATCGGGACTTCAACCATAGGTTCATCCGAGGCAATAATGCTGGGATTACTTGCCCACAAGTGGAACTGGAAGCAGATGAGAATGAAGGAAAATAAGCCCACTGACATGCCTAATATAGTGTTTGGTGGTGATACCCATGTTTCATGGGACAAATTTGCACGATATTTTGATGTTGAACCCAGGGTAGTTCCAATTGCCAGGGATCATTTCACCATAAGACCTGAAGATGTTAGGGAAAAGATAGACGAGAATACAATAGCCGTTGGAGTTGTCCTTGGTACCACCTTTACTGGGGAATTTGATCCTGTAGTTGAAATAAACCAGATGCTACTTGACCTGAAAAAGACTAAAGGACTGGATATACCCATACATGTTGATGCTGCAAGTGCGGGATATATCACGCCGTTCTATGAACCGGATTTCAAATGGGATTTCAGGCTTGAGCAGGTTAAATCTATCAACACATCAGGTCATAAATTCGGTCTTGTGTATCCTGGACTGGGATGGCTCATCTTCAGGAATGAGCACCTCCTGCCTGAGGAGCTAAAGTTTTATGTGAACTACCTGGGTGACGAAATGCCTACCTACACACTCAATTTCTCGGAAGGAAGTTCAATGGTAGTTGCTCAGTATTACAACATTCTTAGACTTGGCAGGAAAGGCTATGGCGAAATCGTAAGGAAGATGATGAACAATGCAAACTATCTTGCAGAAAGACTTACAGCTAGTGGTGAATTTGAGGTTATAAATGGAGCAAAACATATTCCGGTGGTTACATTTAAGCTAAAGAACATGGATAGTTCGAAGGCATTTGACCTCTCTTACAAGATAAGGGAGAGAGGATGGATTGTTCCTGCTTATTCCCTGCCGCCAAATGCACAGGATACAACAATAATGAGGGTTGTTGTGAGGGAAAACTTCACTGCCGACATGGTAGATATATTTGTTGAGGATATCCTAAATGCAAAGAAAGCGATCACCAACGGGCTATCCATTGGAAAACAGACAGATCCGAGAAAGGGTCACTCAGTTTCATGATCTGTGTAATAAGTCCCTAAACCTATTTTCAGTTCATTAATTTTCTAACATAATAATTATTGAAAAGGTACACGATGCCAAAAATGACCGCGGTCATTATGGTGGCTATTATGCCACCATCAATTAAGGATGAATCCACTGACCTGTTGAACAGGAAGTAAGCTGCAGGGCCAAAGGCAATGAAGTAGCATACCCACATAACTGTTATCATTTTTATGCTCTTTTTTCTGCTGAGTGAGGGTGACATCTACAACCTGAGTATTGGAGAGTTTTACTTATAACTTTCCTGGACATGTGTGTAAAATATTATTTGACAATATGTTTTAATAAACACAGGATATACTTGCTTATGACATTAAACGTTGGAGAAACAGCTCCTGATTTTGAAGGAATCACGGACAGTGGCGAAAAGGTTAAATTCTCGGATATTGGAGGAAAGGGCAATGTTGTCCTGTACTTCTATCCGAAGGATGAAACACCTGGATGCACTGCTGAGGCATGCGCATTCAGGGATGAATGGGACGAATTCGAGAAAATGAATGCTAAGGTAATAGGTATTAGTTCGGACTCTCCTGAATCCCACAAGAAGTTCAAGGAACACAGGAAATTGCCATTCATGCTAATAAGTGATCCGGGCCAGAAAATCAGGGAAATGTATGGTGCAAAGGGAAGGTTCATACCACCGAGGATATCGTTCGTCATAATTGATGAGAAGATAGTTAATGTTTATAATTCACAGATGAACGCAACCAATCATGTAAAAATTGCAAGGGAAGTCCTTTCAAAAATTGGTAATGAGAAAACCAATCAGTGATTCAGAAGGTACCTATCAAACCATTCCTTCTTTCTCTGCAGTCTGTCGATCATGTTATCGGGCTTTCCTGCCCTTGCATGTTCATGACTGTCTCCCTGGTACCTGATCAGTTCTGTGTCAATACCATTCATTTTCAGGCCAACAAACATCTGCTCTGACTGCTCTATTGGGCATCTATAATCATTCTCTCCATGTATGAACATTGTTGGGGTCCTTGCCTTCTTTATGCTGGTTATTGGCGAGTTTTCCAGTAGTTTTGTAATGGACTCAGGCGTCCATGGATCTTCCACCTTCATATACATGGCGTTGAACCAGAACCCAATGTCACTTGTTCCGCACATGCTCATGAGGTTTGAAACACATCTTTCACTGATGCCCACCTTGAAGAAGTCTGAGTGCGTGATCATCCAGTTTGTCATGTACCCGCCGTATGATCCACCTGTTATGCCAAACTGCCCGGTAAGATCATATTTCTTCTTTGCAGCCTCGATGAAGTTGAATATGTCATCTGCCGGTCCCCTTCCCCAGTCCTCCACGCATGCCGCAGCGAATTCTGAGCCATAGCTTGAACTTCCCCTAGGATTGCAGAACAGTATATTATATCCGTTTCTCAAGAAGTACTGAAATTCAATCATATATGATTCTCCATATGCATCATGTGGGCCACCGTGAACAAACACCAGGTTGGGGCTATTTCTTCCTGCAATCATGCACCATCCCTCCACTTCACCAACCTTCATTTCTTCAGCTGCCTCTCCGGACATTCCACCATTAGGATCATATTCCTTGCCATCGAATACCAGAATCGATGGCTTAGTCTGGGAACTGTAAATATACGCAATTTTCTTATCCCTTACATCAAAGCACTGAACTACGAACTTCCCTTTTACAACCTCCCTTACACTGGAATCCTCTATGGAATATATGGATGATATGCCTCCAGTTTCCCCAGGGGCGTATACTGTACCATCTACACATATTAGATTTTCATCTGTACCCTGAAAGTGATCTGATATGGATGAGCCATTCCCTGAATGCTTTCCTAGAAGTACATGTTTATTCACTGGTAAATACAGATATTTTGTTGCCCATGGAGTCCTTCCTTCACTGTGGCCAATGTATACAACTTCACCATTTCCATCAAATGCCATGGTTGACACCTGATCTTCGTTTATCTTACTTAGATGACCATCCTTTACATCAACTTCGTACATATTTGTCAGGCCCTCGTCATTATTCATGAATGAAATCAGGGCAATTACCCTGTCATTGTTGGAAATGACATCCGATACGTCAAAATCTCCCGATACAATCTTTATTAACTTTTCATTGAATAGATAGAGATTTTTTCTCTGCCTGATAAAGCCTCTTGTGTCGAATCTGTAGTTCAGTCTCTTTGCGACAACTGGAAGATCATTATTTGATTCCTCTGAACCTATAACGAGGAATCCATCTCCGTGCCTGAGAACCTTGTTGATTTTTGCCATGCTGAATAAAGTAAATGGTTCGGTGTTGCCCTTAATCCGGACAAAATGATTGATCTTTTCTTCCGATTTTACATAATACAGGTTATCATCAATAATCATTGGGTGGCTTTCCTTCCCTTCGAAAGTTGCTCTTTCCACTTTTCCATTTTCAAACTTAAAAATTGATGTCTTATATTCATTGCCCTCGATCCACTTTTCCGTAAAGTATACCGTATCTCTGTAAATCACTGGCTCTGACAAAAACTTCACACCATATGCTTCCCTGGCATCCATTTTGCAATAGCAAAATCTACCTTAAGAAATTTACTGAAACTATGGCACTGTCCACTGGCAGGCAGGAGTGAAAGGGATCAGATCTCATACAGCTATATTTGCACATATTCCAGCAGGACAGATGACGTTTACGCATCACGGAAAGTCCTCAGATCTGAAAGAACCAAAGTTAGTTAAGGCTATACCAGAAGATTATAAAAGCTGTAAGTTTCCCTGGAAAAATACAATTGGAGGTTATCTCTTTCTAATCTTATAAGAAATTATCAATTATTGTAATTCCATTATGGAATTGCAACTAATGTGTTGCAACTGTCAGTTCATTCAGCTTTCCGTTGATAAAATTGCTGAGACCCTCCTCAACTGTTAATCCTTCTCCAAGATAAAGCTTGATCCTGCCATTTGTGTATGTAAATGCATGAGCTCCAACACCAGATACTATAACTGATGTAACACCACGATCGACAATGGATTTCAGCATCATAATTCCTTTTGCAGATTTCGCTGTTAATGCTGGATTGGTATATGATTCTACCAGTTCATTGTTATCAGTATTGTAAATTCTTACCTCTTCAGCTTCTCCAGGACCGCTGATCATTCCCCTGTCAACTGCTATTGCGAGTTTCATTTATGTATATTGCCAGAGAAGTCATAAATTTTTGTAAAATATGAGAAAACCTGATATTTATAGTTACAGAGTGAATTTTTTATCAATCATGCAGAAGTTGTTCTTGAGTGGATATAATCTATCAACCCATCTATAATTCTTTCTTTTATCATGGTGGGATTTTTCCAGGAGAATAAAGAGGGTTCAAGATAGCATGATAGCGCACATTTATTACAGCTTTCAAATTCTGCCCAGTTATAGTTGTTCCAGACCTTTACAATATCCACATCCCAGACCTTGGAGGTTCCCTTGTATTCATTTAGAACGTAACACGGCATGACAAGATTCCCAAGGGGATCAACGTTCATTGTAAGCCAAGGCTTGCACTTCCACTCAATTCCGTTGAACCATGAATTTGTGACCGCCTGGAAATATTCCCTGGAATTTACAATCCTGTAACCTTTTTCTTTCATGGCTGACAGTGTTTCAATGGCTTCCTTCAGCTTTCCCATTCCAGGTGATTCCTTTTCTGCAGTTGTATAATTGTAAGCGATCTGGAAATTAATTGGCACTCCCAGCTTTTCTGCCATGAGTACCAGATCTTTCGCCTGGAAGTAATTTTCTTCAGTAATAGTAGAGCTGAGTGAAAGAGAGATATGACCCCGGGCAGCCTTAATTCCTTCCATAGCCTTGCTAAATGACCCGCTGACTCCCCTCATTTTGTCGTGCAGTTCACCTACTCCGTCTATGGAAACAAACATGTAGTCAACATAGTCTTCAATACTCTTCAATTTGGTCTTTAAAAGCCATCCATTGGTAACCATGGATGTGTGAAAGCGCTTATGGGATTCAGCAAGAATATCCTGCACATCATTCCTCAACAATGGTTCACCTCCCTCGAAACCAAGGAATGAAACTCCCGCTCTTTTCAATGCTTCCATCATCCTTACTTCATCCTCCACGGATAGAAGTTCCTCATCTTTCCTTCTCCAGAATGGACACATCTTGCACTCAAGGTTACATGTGTAGAGTAATTTATGGCCGGCGATCAACGGTGCCTTGCTGCCATTGAACCCTTTCATCTTCCGCTCTATCGTCCTCCATAGAACGGGTTTTATCATTGCCATAATTATATAGCATCATACAATACTTAAACCTGAGTGGCATAATATTTTAACTTTTATATTGATGCAAAATTCTGCCAGTACGTATCTTGAATTGCAACAATAAGAAATATTCCATATATAATACAATAATTGCAAATTAATGAAATGGATGATGATGCTCTTCTGAAAGGATTCAGATTCTGCGGTAAAATTACGAAATTATAAAGATATACGTTTAATGTATTTTAGAAACCCTCCCAAAATATAACAGTAAGATAACCTGAACTGGAAAAGGGTGTCTAAATTTAATAAAATATGATGGGAACATTTAAAGATATCAGCCCTAAAATCAGAACGCGATAAATAGAAATGATATGGAACTAATTTCTTGGAACAAGCTGTATTGCTCTCTCGGGACATGCCGTTACACAATCACTGCAGGAGTGGCATCTGTCAATACCCGGTGTGCGAGCAATCATGTTTCCATGTGCCCTTGCCTTTATGCGGCTGAAAAATCCCAGACCTGCGATTTCATCGGGTGTTCTTGGGGTGACTTCAAATACATCATATGGACAGACCTTCACGCACTCACCCTTCGCTTCGCATTTTGCTGTGTCAACCATTGGAATGACCCCTGAAGAGTCAGCCTTGCAATGGGTACCATTCATATGGGCTTTATCACCACTCATTTCCTTTCCATGGCTTTGATGATCGGCCAATACATAACCTTTAGCATCATTCATAACGCCATTGTATAATCAAGCACAAGTAACATACTCTTGACAACATAATATTTGAGAGTGTCAGGGAATTGAGAAGATACATCTCAGGAAAGGTTAAAGAACTTGAGTTTAAAATTCCTGATATTACGATGTCAAGAAATGATACTACTGACATCAAGGATAAGATCATGTCCATTGACTCTAATAAACAGAAATAACTGAAAATTAACAAGTCTACATTATGGGTATCAGCAGAAAAAAATTAAAAAGGGAAAGACCATTAAGCTTTATAAAAAGACAAAGGTGAGGATTGAATGAGAGCATCAGATTCACAAAATAATGATTACGACATTGACTTTGAAAGAATTAGGGAATTAATAAATACATATGAACAAAAAAAGAATTCTGGAGAGATAAGAAAATACAATGAGGAATCCACAAAGAAGGATTTCATTTTGCCTTTGTTCGAAGCTCTTGGTTGGAATACCTCAAATAGAGGAAAGAGTAACGATTCGGTGAGTGCTGAGGAGACCATATCTAAGAAGAGGGTTGATTATGGATTCAGGATCAATGGTATCCCCAAGTTTTTCCTTGAAGCAAAATCTCTGAAGGAAGAGAACATACAGACCAATTCCAAATACGTTACTCAAGCCATTGACTACGCATGGATGAAATCATGTTCATGGGCAATACTTACCAATTTTGAAACAGTAGCTGTTTACAATGCAGACTGGAAAGGAGCCAACTTTGGGAGCAATGTGTTATTTGTTTTGCACCCCAACGATTTTCTAACGAATGAGAGATTCATTTATCTTTCCAAATCAGCTTTCGATATTAATGAACTAGATAACTATGCATTGAAAAATTTCAAGAAGCAGTTAAAAAATCCTATAAATAAACAGCTTTTACAGGATATGATCCATTTCAGGGAAATACTATCAAAAGATATTGTCAGGAATAATCAGGACAAGCATCTTACTCAGGATGACATAGACGAATCAGTCCAGAGGATACTTGACCGTCTTATCTTCATAAGAAATGCAGAGGATAGAGGATTAGAAGAGAATCAATTGCAGTCAAATGTAAGGCAATGGTATGCTAAAGGCAAGGGCCATCTTGTAAAGGAAATCTCAAGGATATACAAGGATTATGATGATAAATATAACAGTAAACTGTTTGCTCACCATTTGTGCGATGACCTATACATAGAGAATGAAGCTCTTCAAGAAGTCATAGAAGGTCTTAACCAGTCAAAGGATAAATCTTACAGATACGATTTCTCAATTATAGAATCAGATGTTTTAGGAAACATATACGAGCAATATCTTGGCAATATTCTTAAATCGACACCAAAAAGGGCAAAGTTAGAAGAATCCAAAATACACAGGAAAGAACAGGGCATCTATTATACACCCTCCTACATAGTTGATTATATCGTCAAGAACACAGTTGGCAAATATATCAAGACACATACACCTGAGGAAATCCGTAAGGTGAGGATACTTGATCCAGCTTGTGGTTCTGGAAGCTTTTTGATAAGAGCATACAGGGAACTGGAAAATTACTGGAATCAACAATATGGAAATCAGGAGACCTTGAAGTTTGACGAAGGTGAAAGTTTCTACAGCATGAAGGTTGAAATACTCAAGAATAACATTTTTGGCGTAGACTTAGACCCTAAAGCAGTTGAAATAGCTCAGTTAAATTTATTATTGCAGATATCTGAAACGAAACAGAGATTACCATTGCTTCAAAATAACATCAAAGTTGGAAACAGCTTGATCAATGATACATCTGTTTCAGATAAGGCTTTCAAATGGGAAGAGGAATTTCCTGAAATCATGAAAGAAGGAGGATTTGATATTGTGGTTGGGAATCCACCTTATTACAATATTAGTTCTAACGGTATTTTGAAAAACACAAAAGAGTTCAGTGAGGTAGCTAATGGAGTGGTAAATTCAGCTTCCCTATTTATGAAGAAAGGAAAATCACTACTAAAAAATTCTGGGTTTTTAGGGTTCATAATTCCAAAATCATTTCTTATAGTTGACTCTTGGAAGGTCATTAGAGATAATATGCTAGAAACCAAATTTATAGCTATAAAAGATGTTAGTATGGCTTTTGAAGATGTTGGTCTAGAACAAATTGTTATTATCAACCAGAATATCAAAGAAAGTAATCCGAAAGTGGTGATAGAGTCTGTTGACAGACCTTCGTTTCTGATTCCACAATCTTTCTTCAAAGATAGACATTTAATACTTACTTCGCTAAATCCAAAGCTTTTGGATATTGTCAATAGAATTGAACAGGAAACGATAAGACTGAGTGA
The DNA here is from genome assembly GCA_027316895.1 of Thermoplasmatales archaeon. Classification (GTDB taxonomy): domain Archaea; phylum Thermoplasmatota; class Thermoplasmata; order Thermoplasmatales; family Thermoplasmataceae; genus Cuniculiplasma. The sequence goes on from DAHVFT010000001.1 coordinate 1,123,616, forward strand.
AATCTCAGAAATGCCACGGGGGGTTACGGTTAGGTCAGATGAGTTTGCCTCGACAATGACCAAAGATACTGTTCAAGTATTAGGCGGTACCAATATTGAACGATTTTTAATAAAGAATGGAAACAAACGAAAACCAAATAGATATTTACCAAAAGATGACGAGAGATTATTATCTAAAATAAGTATTTTTATTCCAAATAGGATTATTTATCAAAACATAGCGTCTAGCGTTCCAAAAATAGTTGCAACTATCGATAAAGTGGGATATCCGACCGATGATACACTAAACAATTTACTTATCAAAGACAACAGGTTTAGTAATGAATACATATTAGGAATACTAAACTCGAATCTTATGACGTTTTATTTACGATATGTAATAATAAATAATTCAATCCTAACAGTGCATTTGGATAAGCCATATTTGGGTCTTATCCCAATAAAGATAGCTTCTAAAGAGAATCAGAAAGAGATAGAAGACTTAGTAGACACCATAATTCAAATTCACAGTAACATCGCAAAAAATGATAACATTCCGAATGACGCAAATTTAAAATTAAAAAATGAGGCTATTATGTTAGAGGAGAAACTGAATCATTTCATATATGGCTTATATGGTCTTAGCACAAAAGACTTAAACGTAATCGAAGACCTTATCTCTGGATAAGTAAGAAATGATACCTTGAGTATGAGAACCTCAGGGAATTCTATGATTGGATTTTATTCTTGAGGCCTAAGGATGTGAGGGATAAGAGAATATAACAACATGCCCTTTATAAGACTAAGACAAAAATAAAGAGTGGTAAACGGTTAAATCCAAAGGTCAAAATTGTAAGAATTCTATTGGGAATGTATAAAGAAACAAGAACAATCAATAATTAATATTCATTGATTAATATTTATTAGATTGAAAACCACAACTTTTTTCGGTCTTATCTATACCCCCCTGTAGAGTATGGGTCTGCCCGGATTTGAACCGGGGTTTCCAACTCCCGAAGCTGGAAGGATACCAGGCTACCCCACAAACCCTTCGTTATTTTCCGTATATTTCATGGTTATATTTAATTTGATCTTATTATGAAACAGAAACACTTTGGACTGATTCTCTTTTGTTTATTTTGTTGTTAACTTGAAGACCTATTTCCATCAATATGACAAGCAAAAGTAATAGCGGAAGACCAGTGTTAGGATCCGTTGCAGGGAGTATATAGATACCCATATCCTGGAATAGAACCCATGTGATCCCTGTAAAAACCATGGCAAGTACCAATCCAGCTTTATGATATAATATGATCAGTATAGCTGCAGCAAGCATGAGTAGAAACATGAACATGTTGATATAGCTCTCCCTGAATAACAAATACGCATATGTATGATTCAATATATAATAAACAACAGGATTTTCTCCCTGCTGGTTAATATTCATGTAAATATCGTATGAGAGTTGTCCTTTTGTCCAGAAGGTGTTTCCCGGTATGAGCTGAAGCACTGCTCCAATGAAGAAAATAACGGATACAGAATATATAAAGTATTTCTGAAGGAATTTTATGCTGTTGAACCTTGCTGAGACGTAAGGCACTGCCAGAATAATATAAATTAGTGCTGAACCGGGGAAACCTGTCAAAAGAGATACACCACTCTCCGGTATTCCTCCAAAGCCTTCACCGAATATCCAGATGACTATAGCCCAGATGATTGAAATGATGCTGATGTATTTCAGGGCTTTTGCACTCCTGTTTGATAAATATGATGCACCAATAAATATCTGGAGAGCACCACTTAAGGCATCAACCTGAAATGGGTGCAGCAACCATGTATTATATGCTATCATCAAGAATCTCTCAATTCCTGCGTTATTAATTGCCTGAATTGATGGACCGATAACAACTGACAGGAACCCGTAAGGCATCTCAGGTTGAAACTGGAGAACACCATCAACAATCCATAATATACCGAGAACCAGTCTAATTGTGTTAGGTATTGCGCTTCTTTCTTCCTTCCTGAACATCCTGGCTATGATTATTGCAGCGAGAATCCCCAGTATGGAATAAATCATGGAATATATGTAAAACCTGCCTATTTCACTTTCTGGAATATAGTAAAATTTAAGATCGAATGAGAAGATTGTAATGACCGGTACAATAAGAACGAGAATGAGGAATAGAACTAAAAGTTCTTTTATACTTTTATCTAGCTTAATCTCACTCATGTTTCCTAATAGAACACGTATTTATTATATAGTTACATTATATATCAGGTTGAGACCATATTGGATCTTGATCGATTATGATCTGATGTTGAATTAAAAGGATGTGATTTAATGGGATGGCAGGAAGCAGAAGTAAGAGAGTTGAAAGTAGGCAGGTACATGATGGTTGATGAAACCCCGTGTAAAATAATGGAAATTAACCTTTCTAAACCAGGGAAACATGGTGAGGCAAAGGCAAGGATCGTTGCTATCGGAATATTTGATAACCAGAAAAAAAGCGTCGTTTTTCCAGTAAAGCACAAGGTTAAGGTACCCATAATAGAAAAGAAGAATGCACAGGTTCTGAGTGTTGCAAATAATGAGGCACAGCTCATGGATAGTGAGACTTATGAAACGTTTGTTCTACCACTTGAGCCGGATCAGATAGACAAAGTAAAGGCAGGAACTGAGGTATCATATTGGGAAGCAATGGGAACCAGAAGGATCATGCTGCAGAATTAAGTGCACTTGCATCACTTAAAAGAATAGCTGATGCTATATTTGACTATGAAGATGCAAAGTACGTAATTTTTGGAGTTCCATTCGATTATACATCTTCCTTCAGGAGAGGATCTTCAAGGGGACCGGCAGAAGTTAGAAGGGCTTATGACAATCTAGAGTCCTTTGACGTTAATTATGAGGTTGATTTTTCTGAACTTCCAATCTGTGATATAGGTGATATACAGGTAAATGAGGATGCATCTGAAACCGTCGATCTTGTAGAAGAGGTAACCTCAATAATTACAAGGGACGGGAAAATCCCGGTAATGATAGGAGGGGAGCACTCTATTACCGGTGGATCTATCAGAAATTTCAGGGATGCGAGCATGGTGATAATTGATGCCCATTCTGATTTCAGGGATTCATACATGGGAAACAAGCACAATCATGCATGTGTTACCCATAGAGCACTGGATGTTCTTGGAGAAAGCAGGATATTTTCCTTTGGTACAAGATCAACATCAAGGGAAGAGTTTGAGGATCCAGATTATCATAAAGTGAGATTTGTGTCCGCCGATGAGATCAGGAAGAAGGGAATTGATGGATGTCTGTCAGAAATTGAAGGCAGATTAAGAGATAAAATCTATTTTTCCATAGACATGGATGGAATCGATCCTTCCTTCGCACCTGGTGTGGGAACACCTGAACCTTTTGGACTGAATGATGTTGATGTAAGATACCTCATAAGAAAGCTGGCCAGGAAGATTCATGGATTCGATGTTCTTGAATTCACGCCGGATTTTGATAATGGAAATACCTCTATGCTGGCTGCAAAATTAATCCAGGACTTTATAGGAAGTAGAGAGACAAAGAAAGAGTTATTTTAAAAGTCTCTAGACATATAATTTACAGGAATTAAGGGTACTAGAGAAATATGGATATAAAATGAATTTTAAGATCATTATAGTGGGTTTAGATTTTGCCTCTGAAAATATTGTTTCACGTGTGGTCTGGTGAAATAATACAGGAAAATGATACCCAAGATCGTTCCTACTGGTATGGCTATTAATGCAAGGACAGAAAAGATCATTATAAGTATTCTTGCCCATTCCTTTCCGGAAAACAATGAAATAGATGCAATTAGGAAAAGTGCACCAACAATTATTATAGGTACTCCAATAATAGGAAAACCAATAGTAAATATATATCCTATTAAAAGTTCAGGTAAGGAACCCAATATACCAAGAATCGCAAGAATAGTTATTCCTGTTGGTCTGTTATCAACCCTTGGTGTTGAAGAGAATTTAGAACTCCCGCAATTTGAACATACAGTGCTAGAAAGTGTGTTTGCGGTCCCACAGTTCTGACAATATTTTATTCTTTCACCAATAGAACCACCAGTTTGCTGGTTTAAATCTACACCAGATGATGATGGAGCAGCATCAAATTGATATCCACATTGGGTACAGATCATCGCATTATCGTCCATTACTGAACTGCAGTTAGGGCATACTTTCATAAGAGTCACATACAAACTATATTAATAAAAGCTTTCTTTTAGAAAAATATAATTCGGTGGGTTTAGAATATAGAAAATTAAATGCCTATTTTCCCTGCTATATCCTTGCCCTTGGTTATTTCTATTCTGCATGGGGTGGGAAGCTTGATTGATGCTTTGTGAAGGGCTTCTTTCATCTGTTTTGCCCCTTCAGGAGTTACCCTTGCCACCATTATTATATCATTTGCATGAACCCTTGCAGCAGTACCCACAGGCTTTCCGAAAGCATTTCTCATTCCACTTGAAATTCTATCAGCTCCAGCGCCGGTAGCCATCTTATGCTCCCTAATTACGTGATGAGGGTATGGCCTGATCTGGAAGTAATAATTATCCAATCCCAAGGATTCACTAACCTTTCTGTTTATTGATATCCTGGCGGCTTCGAGTGCACTGTGTCTTATCTGGCAGCTTTCCTCGGCTATCATTCTGAATTCAATTGGGAAATCTCTTTTCTGGTTCCCGTGGGTGAATGTTGTTATTTTTGGATAAGGTACTCCTCCCATAAAGTCTCTTCTTGTATAGGCAGGACCTGATATTTTTGTATACATTCTTGCTGGCTTTGTTACCATTATAATCTATCTGTAAATACTAAGATGTATAAAAATTAATTGAATCCTTCTGGTTTTTTTGAATTTGAAAGATATGCTTAAATTTGTCATTTTCCATTTTTTGGAAAATGGCTATTAATAAATAAATCATTCCGGAAAGAATGCGCCATACATCCTTCTCCATAGAAACTCCATATATTTTTTCCATATCAACAATACTTTTCTCCATGGCGTGGTTCTGGTTGAGCTTCACATTCCCCTTGAGATTGGTATCCCTGCATTATAATTATTTTCAAATTGGGGCAATTGGTACATCTTCATCCCTTCCTTTTATTTTGATTTCTTACCTGTACAGAAAATCCGGTAGAACACATCTCAATATAGCATTGAAGATTCCATATATTATTCTTATAGTGGCATCTATCCTTTTATTAATGAGGATAGATGATTCAGGCTCTTATCTTCTCATAATTATTTTTACAGGATTCTTCCAGAGCATGTGGTGGATTTCAGCGGAAATAGAGACTGGTTTGCTGGACAGGGATGGAATGGCAGAGAAATATTCCGCTGCATGGTCCATACCAACAGGAATATTCCCTCTTTTTTCTGGGGTAATGCTGCAGTACATAGGTTTTTATTCAGTGTACCTTTTTGTTCTTGCTGTATCCGTTATTGGGCTTATTTTACAGCCAATTGACAGAAAGGAGCGTCCAAAGCGTAAAATAATGATGAAACTAAATTACAGGATGGTTCTTCCAATGTCCTTTTCTGGAATAGGTATGGGATTTGTGATCTTTGTAATTGTTCCCATCATAAGAACAGGTAACTATTCCTATCTGCTCATAGGCATACTTCTCACCATATACTGGCTGATGTTTGCAGTTGGCTCAATTGTCGCAAACTTCTCCAGGATATCAAAGCAGAGGAATTTTACCATAATTTCCAGCCTGCTCTCAGCCTTCCCCTTAATCCTGATGTTTGGATTTACTGTTCCATTGCTGATCATTGCCCTGGCAATATCGGGATTTGGAAGTAGCATGGGTTTCTCAAAAATACTCAGTTATATTAATAAAACTGAAAGCCCAAGAGATGGTGTTTTCTTTTATGAGAGCTTTTTTTCCTTTGGTTTTGTTACAGGGACATTTCTTGGTGGATTTCTTGCTTATTTTGTCAGCTTGACATTATCCCTCATTGTGTTCATTCCTGCAATAGTTTTTGCTGTCCTGATGATCGTGACCAAAGACTCAGACCCGGTAATTCCTGTTTCTCCCAACCTTGAATGACTGGAATTCAGTTTCTCTTCCAGTCCATATACTCTTGCATTTTTTACATTCCATATCTCCACTATCTTTAATGTAAAATTCCACAGAGTCACAGTGAGGACAGACACCTCTGATAAATAGCTGATCCTTCAGTTCCCTTGAATCTTTAAGCCTGTTTTTTTCATTGAATTGGACCTGATTGGGAGTAGATTTTAGATCAGATATTCCATCCTTAACAGTTCCACCTGAATCATCCCTGCTGTTAGTCTCCGTAACTGCAGGTGTTTTTGCATTGAAGAAGAGACTGGATATAAATCCCAGAAATGCAAACACAAGTACTAGAATGGGGTAAATAATTCCAGTTACGGGCTTTGCAACAAGTTCTATGGAATTTGAGCCGAAAGTGAGGGTCAGCAGCATGAATGCCATTATAAGACCATATCTTTTGACAAAGATGAAAAGAATAAGGAATATCATGAAGAAAAATATTATATCATAACCTGTGAACCCATAGAAAATGTAAAAGAATACTGAAGCAAGTGCTGCCGGTATAACAGTATAAAAATAGTTATAGACATTCCTTTCTTCACTTCCAGTCATTAGTGCCATAAGAACCGGTCTATCTGTATCCTTTTGGATTAATGGTATCATTATTATGGACAGGACACCGATCACCAGGGAAAACATTATTGCAGTTTGTTCATAATATGCAGCCAGTCCAAAGTTTCCGATTAATTTGTCAAGCCCTGGCACCGATGGTGTGACGGATGAGAGAAGGGATAGCATGAGGAAGAGAAACAGAAATCCCTGTGCAATGGGAATTCTTGAAAAATTTCCAGTTTTTGAGGGCTCTGGATCACTCCTTGCCAGGTAATATGCTGTGCTTAAGACGGCAATTAAGATAAATATTAATGTGCTTATCAGGAAGGTTATTCTTGCATTATGGATCAGGAAGAAAAGCGAATCAATTGCATAGGATGAAAAATGTGGCTCTCCCTTTATTACATAATCTAGATAAAGAAACAGCGTTATAAGAATTGTGAGTAAAGCAATTACGGAAGCCAGAAGAATTTCAGTTATATTTATTGCCTTCTTGATTTCCATATTCAAGAATTACGCATTTGATAATAAATATATCCGCACATTTCCAGCAAGAAATGAAAGAAGAGTTTACTCGAGAGACAGGTTAACTCTTGTTCCTACCTTTCCCTTGATGAGGTTTGTCTTGAGTTTAATCTGACCAACTTCGCTGGAATTCTTTACCATGGTTCCCATTTCCATCTGGTCCGGCAACCCATTTATTTTGACTATTCTTATCTCAGGTATATCGGGGACCTTCCCCTTGATTGAGGCCATCAGGGTTTCATTTTTCATGAACTCTTCCTTTGATATGGTGCTATAGGTTGGTTCAACCCCACTCTTCAGAAGCTGATTCGTCTCAGTTTCCAGCTCTTTTACTATCTCCTCAGATATATCCGGGATCTCCAGATCGATCCAGGCATAATCTTCGTAAGTCTGGTTCAACCTGTGAGGTGCGGAATATTTTTTGTATGCAAGTCCCGCAAGAATCCTGAGTGCAGTTCTGAATTTCATATGGTTATATCTTATTGGCCAGTCTACAATCTGCTTGATTGTCTTTCCCTTGCTATCACTTGGATATGTATCGTGGGAAATAAGATGTACTCCATCTCCATCGTCCCAGACATCGATTATTTCAAATTCCTTTCCATCAATAACTATCTTTCCCTTGTCATTTGGCTGGCCATATGAGGTTGGAAAAAGGATACTGTCATCTACAATAATATCAGTGAACTCATTGAATACTACCTTTCCCTCGCCTTCAACTCTGTATGCATCATCAAGATATCTGTGTACTGTTGGCATGTTCATGGAGATTGCATATTGCATATATTCTTTCTCATTGTAAGAGGGACTTTTTCACACAAATAGGACTTAAATTATTGCAATCAATATATATGTGATAAGTCTTACCAATCGCTTGAGAGACGAAAATCTTCAATTTATATACAGATTGAAAAGGGAGGGGATAAAGTATGACCTTTCCACCATGAGAGAGTTTGATTTATATTTCGGAAACCCTCATAAAGATTTCAAGAGTGCACATATTACAGGTTCGAATGGGAAGGGATCCGTTTCAAACATGATTTTTAATGTCCTTAGACTCAAAGGGAAAACCGGATTGTACACTTCACCTCACCTTGTTGATTTCAACGAAAGGATATTCCTTCAGGACAGGAGGATAAATGATGAAGAGATAGAACATTACATTGATATTTACAGGGATTACATAAATAAGGGAAAGAGTAAGAACAGGAACCCAACATTTTTCGAGGTAACCACTGAAATGGCTTTTCAGTTCTTCAAAGACCAGAAAGCGGAATATGCGTCCGTAGAGGTAGGTCTTGGAGGAAGACTCGACGCGACAAATATTATAACCCCAATTGTTTCCGTCATAACACGAATCAGCTATGAACATACTGACAGGCTTGGGACAACCCTGGAAGAAATTGCAAGGGAAAAGGGTGGAATAATAAAGCAAGGAATTCCTGTCGTGACTGGAGAGGATAAGGCGGAGCCTGTGAGGGTGATAAAAAGGATCGCGGAGCTCAGGAATAGTAAATATTTGAATAGTTATGAGTATACCAAGGTTTCAGGCATAAAGGTAAAGGATACAGGATCGAGGATATGGATCACAACGCCAACAGAAGAGTATAAAATAGACCTGAACCTCATAGGAAACTTCCAGGTAGACAACGCCAGAACAAGTATAACTGCACTGGAAAGTATTGATGAAAATATAGGCAGGAAAGATGTTGAAAAGGGATTGTCCAATGCCAGATGGCCCGGCAGGATGGACGTGGTTAGGACAAATCCTCTGGTTATCTTAGATTCAAGTCACAATCCATCTGCAGCCCAAACATTATCAAGGTCCATAAGAGAAATATACCATAAGAAGCCACTGCTTGTTGTCGGCATGTTATCAGATAAGGATCATTTTTCCTACCTTCACAACATATCAACATGTGCAGACGATATTATCCTGACCACTCCAGAGGAACCTGAAAGGAAGGTAGATCCTGAAAAATTGAAGCCAATGGCAGAAAAAACATTCAAAAGAGTCAGGGTAATCCATGATCCCATAGAAGCGTACAGGGAAGCTATAAAGGACTCTGATTTCGTGGTTGTAACTGGATCTATGTACCTTGTGGGTGCAATAAGCAGATATCTGGGTGAGGATATGTCACCATTCCGGAAATGAATCTACCTGTGATCAGATATGTTATCAGTTTCGTATTAAAAATGCTTTTATGGTAGTCTCAATTATGAGGAGTTACGGTGCACTGATGAATCCATTTGACAAATATGAAACTCAAAATATTGCCCTGAAGGGCGATTTATCTATACTTTCAGTCATTCATCAACCTGACGAATTTCCCCATAGGGAAAGCCAGATCAACACAATGGTAGCCTCCCTCAGTGGACTTATCAGGGGCTTTTCTGCCAATAATTTATTAATTTATGGAAAAACAGGGACCGGAAAGACGTCCGTTACAAGGTATGTTACAGGGATGCTTGAAGAGAAGATAGGCGATAGAGTTGCAACCTGTTATGTGAATTGCCAGACCTATGATTCACCATATTCCATACTTGTAAACCTTTCAAAATGTATCCCTGGAAGCTCAACAATTCCTCCTTCAGGATGGACTCTTGACAGGATATATGATGAACTCGTTATCAAAATCCGGGAGAGTGGAAAGATACTCATTCTTGTTCTTGATGAAATAGATAAGCTGGTAGAAAAGAATGGAGGTGATTCTCTCTACGTTATTTTAAAGCTAATGGGAGAAGACACAGGTGCAGGTGGGACTATTATAGGCATCACCAATGACTCCTCATTTTATGAAAGGCTCGACCCCAGGGTCAAGAGTAGAATGAGCAGGGAATCTGTAATGTTTTCACCATACAATGCAGAAGAACTTAAGGATATTCTTTATCCAAGAGTCACAAAGGTCCTGAATACAGAAAGCTATGAAGAGGCGGCAATCTCACTCTGTGCTGCCATTGGTGCAAGAGAGCACGGTGACGCAAGAAAGGCAATAGACCTGATGAGGATTTCCATTGAGATGGCAATAAGGGAAAGTTCCGACAGGGTTAGTGTTAATCACGTCTACAAGGCTAGAGATACACTGGAAATTGATGTAATCAGGGAAACTGTTAAAACCCAGCCAACGCATTCAAAGATAGTCCTGCTTTCGGTCATTCTATCGGGAGAGAGGCATCCTAATTCAGCAACAACTGGAGAGGTTTCAAGCTTATATGCAGATCTATGCAGGGATATAGGTATTCAACCACTTACCTCAAGGAGGGTTAGTGACTACATATCTGAACTTGAGGATTTTGGAATGATCAATACAACTGTGAAGAGTCTAGGCAGGTATGGGAGAACAAGATATATCAAGATTACTGGCAGGGAAAATGACATTAAGAGATTTATCCTGGAAGATCCTGAACTCGAACCACTTAAGGATATCAGGGGTACCAGGCAGTTCCGACTGGATGAAAATATATAAAAATCAGAGTCCAGATCAGACCTCGATAGTCTGGTCAATTGACATTATCCTTACCTTGCTTGTTGAATTCCTTTCAACTTCCTTTCTGAACTCTTCTGGATTCTGTTCTATGGCTGGAAATGTTCCATAATGCATCGGAATGGCCATCTGTGGCTTGATCATTTCAACTGCTATTGCAGCTTCTTTCGGTGCCATTGTGTAGTGTCCCCCTATGGGTAACATTGCAATTTCTGGATGATACATCTTTCCTATCAGTTCCATATCCATAAAAACTCCAGTGTCCCCTGCGTGGTACAGTGTTTTCCCATCCATTTCTATGATCATTCCACCCGGATTTCCTGCATACTTCCCCTCATATGATGAGGAATGATATGCCGGTACTGCAGTTATTTTGACCTTGTTTATGGTTACAGATCCGCTGTAATTCAAGTCATGAACTTCCAGGGATTCATCTTTCTCCTTCAATAGCCATGCCAATTCAACCATTGTAACTATGGGTGCCCTGTTCTTCTTTGCAATGAAAAGCGCATCTCCGACATGGTCTCCGTGACCATGGGTAATAACCACTATATCGGCTTTTACATCTTCTTTCTTCCTTGTTGCCTTGGGGTTTCCCTCCAGGAAGGGATCAATAATTATCCTCTTTGAACCTTCTATCTCGAAACAGGCATGGCTGTCCCATCTAATTTTCAATTTTTCTGACATAATTGTAAATATCTTATTTTCTTAAAAGCTTTCACTTACTGTTACGTTTTTAATATAGTCTATGATACTACTGCGTTTGATTACCATCTACACCATATTGATAGGCCTCATACTTGGAGTTTCAATGGCTGCTCCCCCAGGACCCGTCATGACTGTTATAATGAAGAAATCCCTCGGCAGTGTAAAGGCGGGATTTCTTGTTGGAATGGGGGCCATGACGGCAGATTTAATCCTGTTGATCCTTGTTCTACTTCTGAAGAATTATGTTGATCTAAAAGCGTATGAACCCTTGACTTTTATTTTAGGAGGGTTATATTTTATTTACCTTGCACTTAAAATTCTTCGTGAAGTGATTAATAAGGACGTGGAAAGTAGGTCAGAATCCGGTGCAGATTTGAGTTATTTAAAGGGCCTGTTTACAGGAATTCTGAATCCCATGCAGATAGGATGGTGGCTAACTGCTGGCCTCGGTATTATTGAGGCAGATGGAATTTCACCATTCTACTTTTTCTATATTGGAATAATAGTTTATGTTTATCTTCTATGCCTGGTGATATACAAAACCCATGCAAGATATCAGGAGAAGGTGAGTTTTGTTGTAAACATCTTCAGTATTTTTGTATTGCTTGGGTTCGGGTCGTATTTTATCTTCTCATTCCTTATTCTGGAAGGATTTCACTTCTGAGCTTGAATTCATTATCTCCACGGATATTTAGACAAACCTTTTATATATTTTTAAAATGAAGCTATGATAAAAGATGGCACTCAATATTCAGGATTTAAGATTCGGTGAAGAGCTCCTTAAAACCGGCTTCGCAAAAATGACAAAGGGAGGAGTGATCATGGATGTTACCAACGCCGAACAGGCCAGGATAGCTGAAACCGCTGGAGCAGTTGCAGTCATGGCTCTGGAAAAGGTCCCAGCAGACATCAGGGCAGAAGGTGGTGTTGCGAGAATGGCGGACCCGGCTAAGATAAGGGAAATAATTGATGCAGTGTCAATTCCAGTTATGGCCAAGGTAAGGATAGGACATATAACAGAAGCACTTACTCTTGAGGCCCTCGGGGCTGATATGCTTGACGAGAGCGAGGTTCTGACCCCATCAGATCCTTTCTTTCACCTGAACAAGAAGCAATTAAAAATTCCCACTGTTTGCGGTGCAAGAAACATTGCTGAGGCAATTAGGAGAATATTTGAAGGAGCTGCAATGGTAAGAACAAAGGGGGAGGCCGGAACAGGTAATGTTGTGGAAGCTGTAAGACACATAAGAATGGTAAACGAAGGAGTTTCTCTGATTAAGGGGATGAACAATAATGATATGGTCAAGGTTGCCGAAACAGCTGCAGACAGCTACCTTAGATTGAGGAAAGATGTAATGCCCAACCTATTCCTGAAGGAAACAAAGATCGATACAGAGGATATATTTTATGGGATGAGCATGAAACAGATACAGGAGGAAATCCTTGGTGTTGTTAAGGACATCAAGAAGCTTGGAAGACTGCCTGTTGTCAATTTTGCTGCAGGAGGTGTTGCAACACCTGCTGATGGAGCACTCATGATGAAACTTGGAGTGGATGGAGTGTTTGTTGGTAGTGGCATATTCAAGTCCCCTGACCCCATAAGAATGGCCAGGGCAATTGTTGAGGCAGTTGAGAATTATGATGATTACAGGATGATAGGCAATGTATCCACTGGTCTGTCTTCTATGGAAGGAAAGGACATAAACGAAATTCCTAAAGAACAGAGGTTAGCTGAAAGGGGAATTTAGTTAATGCTCGTAGCCTTTAATTTTTATTATGTTCTCGAAGTCGTAATAGTACTCGTTATATTATTTGTTCTTTCCCAGATTTTCAAACTGTTTGATTTAAAAGGTGCCATTGGAGCGGTTATAATTGGCGCTATTGTTTCCTTTGCAGGGAACATAGACTGGCTGATCCTGTTAATAGTATTTGCATTTTTTTCTCACCTCGCAACAAAATATAGATTTAAAGAAAAGATGAAGTTGAAACAACAGGAAGGTACGCAAGGAGAGAGAAAGATTTCCAATGTAGCTTACGGAGGAGCCATAGGAGTGGTTATTGCTATTTCTAACCTTATTGTACCATTTAGTTTTCCATTTTTTGTGATGTTTGCAGCAGCATTTGCTGCGATTACTTCTGATACATTTGGATCAGAAATTGGTGTCCTTGATGATAGGACATACTTGATTACAACGTTAAAGAGATGCGAAACTGGAATAAATGGAGGAGTTTCCATAATAGGGACTCTTGCAGCCTTTCTCGGATCCTTTGTGATTGCCATTTCCTATGTGATTCTAACGCGAAATCTTGATTGGGAACCACTTGTCCTTATTCTTGTGGCCGGATTTCTGGGAAGCAATATTGATTCACTTCTTGGAGCTATGTTTGAAAATAAAAATGAGTTGTCTAAAGGTCAGGTTAACTTGATAGCTTCCATAGTAGCGGTTCTTTTTACTGTACCTTTTCTACTGTGAACGTAAAAAATAAAAATATAAAGGATTCATCCTGAAATATTTAATCTTATTGGTTCATCACACTTTTTTGGGGATGAATATCATTCCCTGAATTCTAGAAACTGACATCCAGGTTCCCGCAGTGGAAATATATTGCAGTTTTCAGATTTTCCTGGTTCCTGTATCCATATGCCATCTTCTGGACTGTTGCAATCTTTGAATTCAATCCTTCAGCTATTGCATTTGTTATATGATGATGGAAATATGACATTATTCCGTAGAGGTAGTGCTTGATCATCTTCGCTACTCTTTCCACCGGACCCAGATGTGAATGTGATGCCCAATGATGCCACATCTTCCAGAATGATGATGCCTCCTCTTCTGTATTGCATTTCCATAAATTCCTGAGATTCTCCTTTATGCCATATGCCCTTGCAGTCTTCAGGTCAGATGTTTTCAGTATCTCGTATTTCTCCTTATATTTATCAGGCAGGTTCTCTGATGAATATAGCCATAGATAC
>DAHVFT010000002.1:0-267518 GCA_027316895.1 Thermoplasmatales archaeon
GGCGGGTGATAAGAGAGAAGTTACCCCAGGGATAACTGAGTTGTCCTCGGCAAGAGTTCACATCGACCCGAGGGTTTGCTACTTCGATGTCGTCTGTTCCTATCCTGGTGCTGAACAAGGTGCCAAGGGTGGGGCTGTTCGCCCATTAAAAGGGATCCTGAGATGGGTTCACTACGTCGCGAGACAGTAGGGTTGCTTCTCTGTGGGAGTGTTCGATGTCTGAAGGGAAGGAGCCTTTAGTACGAGAGGAACGGGGGTTCGTGGCTTCTGGTTTACCGATTGTCCGGCAGGGCATTGTCGGGTAGCCACGCCATACACGGATAAAAGCTGAAGGCATCTAAGCTTGAAGCCGACCCTGAAAAGAGACATCGTTTGAGGCCACTCATAAAAGATGAGATTGATAGAACTGGGATGTAAGTATCAAGGTTCGCCGAGGTATTCAGTCCACAGTTACTAATCGGCCAAATGTACAATCCATGCTAAAGAACTTAACTGGTTAATCATACCAAGTGCCTATTTTTTATAGATAATAAAAATTCTAGGTTAATTTGAGAATATAAATTTTTGAAATATGTTACATTAAATTATGTAATTGTTAATATTCATTCTTACGGTATTTTATATGAATAGGACAATGTCTTATTTTTTTGTGATTTTTCTATGAGTTTTAAGTAAATTCTTTAACTAAGGGAAAATGCTAAATGGTAAAATTTATGGTTTTGAGATTGTCAAATATTATAATTAGAGATTACTGTTTTCTCTCTATTTGATTCAGTAATTTTTCTGCTATTTTTTCGTATACTTCTCTTACTTTTTCAGAGGCTTCTACTGCTGGTATCCCCTCATCTCCATTCTGGACTATTTCAGGGAAGATCGGTATCTTACCAAGAAATGGTATATTGAGTTCTTTTGCAAGTTCTTCAGCTCCTCCAGATCTGAAAATATCTGTAATCTCTCCACAGTGTGGACATGCAAATCCACTCATATTTTCAACAATTCCCAGAACTTTAATATGCATCTGTTCTGCAAAGTTTATGGCTTTTTTCGCATCTAAAAGGGCAAGATCCTGGGGAGTTACCACAATTACTACACCGTCTGCCTGAGGTACAAGTTGTGAAACCGTTAGTGCTTCATCACCAGTCCCTGGTGGGAAATCTAAAATCCCATAATCTATATTGTCCCATATGGTGTCCTCAAGAAACTGCTGGACAGCCTTATGTCTAAGTGCCCCTCTCCATATTACGGCGGTTTTTTCATCAGGGAGCAGGAATGCCATTGATATGACCTTCACACCATATGGTGAATCTATGGGCAATATACCCCCATCCTGAGTGTATAACTTCTCTTTAGTCACTCCAAGAAGTTTTGGGTCATCCGGTCCATTGATATCAGCATCGATAAGACCAACTCTATACTTTCTTGCCAGAGTAACTGCAATATTAACTGAAAATGTACTTTTACCCACTCCACCTTTTCCACTCATAACCATTATGGTATGCTTTACGCCTTTGTATTTCGTTGAGGCCTGTGGAGCCGTTTGTATGGGTGGAGGGGGTGTGTTTATTTTTATCTTTCCCTTCGGTTGATAATTTGGATTTCCGTTACTGGTTTCTGTCATATTCAGATATTTATGAAGCTTATTTATGATTATTGTAATTTTAAAGTTCTGTTAGTCAGAACTATAAGGCGCCGATTTAATAGATTTCCTGTATAATTCTCAATCGAGAGAAGTGCTATTTAATAAATGTGGAAAAATCATATATAAATATGAATAATAACATACATGATCAAAGTGTTGCAAAATGAATCCTTCTGAATTAAAAAATAAATTAAAACTATTAAGAGAATTTAAGTTATATGATGCCTATCAATTATTGTCCACTGTTAACGAAGGGGAAAATAGAACCTTCCAATGCTATCTGCCAAATGCATCGAGGGCATGGATAGAACTGAAAGGCAAAATAATAAAACCAGAAACAGAGGATAACGCCATCTTCAGGTTCTCAATTCCATCTGCGGAACCCATTAGATCGATCCTCATTTGTTATATGGATAGCTCAGGGTACGTAGAAAAGAAGCATAATCCATATTTTTTTGAACCATATTTGAAAAAAGAGGATTTATATTCATACGTGTCAGGGGAAAGTTACAGAGCATACGAATTTATGGGAGCTCATCGAATAAAGTTTCCAGAATGTGAGGGTATAATGTTCACAGTTTACGCGCCAAATGCTAACTGTGTTTCAGTAATAGGTAATTTCAATCACTGGATTGCAGGAAGCCATCCCATGATGAACATTGATAATAGTGGAATATGGTCAATATTCATACCTGACATAAATGGTGATGAAATCTATAAGTATGCCATAAGAACCAGAAATGGGGATTTACTTGAAAAAAGTGATCCATATGCATTTAAGACGGAGCTCAGGCCAAGAACAGGATCTGTAACTAATATTGATGAATTCAGATGGAATGATAGGGAGTGGATGAAAAGAAGATTCTCAACTAATTATGAAGTAGAGCCCATTATGGTTTATGAAATCCATCTGGGGTCATGGCTAAGGGAGGACGAATCACTTTACGCATCCTATCTTGACCTTGAAAAAAGGCTCATACCATATCTCAAGGAGAACCGGTTCAACTATGTAGAATTTCTTCCTGTAATGGAGCATCCTCTTGATGATTCATGGGGATATCAGGTTGTAAATTACTATTCGCCAACCTCCAGACATGGGAACCCGGAAGGATTTAAGCATTTGATAAATGCCCTTCATGAGAATAATATTGGTGTATATCTGGATTGGGTTCCAGCGCACTTTCCAATGGATTCCTATGGATTGGGTCTTTACGATGGGAGCCATCTTTATGAATATGAGAACCCAAAGAGAGGAATTCAACCTGACTGGGGTACATATGTTTTCGATGTTGGAAGGAGACACGTTATAAATTTTCTCATTTCGAATGCAGCATTCTGGGTCAGGGAATACCACTGTGATGGACTCAGGATAGATGCAGTATCTTCAATGCTTTATCTCGACTACTCAAGGAAAGATGGTGAATGGGAGCCTAATATTTATGGAGGTCATGAAAATCTGGAATCGATTGCATTCTTCAGAAGCCTGAATGAGCACATTCATAGATCCTTTCCGGGAGTAGTGTTAATTGCAGAAGAGTCCACCTCCTGGCCAGGGGTAACATCAAGAATTGAGTCTGGTGGTCTTGGATTTGACATGAAATGGAACATGGGCTGGATGCACGACACTCTTGAATATTTTTCATATGATCCCATCTACAGAAAGTACCACCAGGACAGGATCACATTCTCCTTCTGGTATTCATTTTCAGAAAAATTCATTCTACCATTGTCCCACGATGAGGTTGTTTACGGGAAGGGATCTATCTTTCAGAAAATGCCCGGTGATGAGTGGCAAAAATATGCAAATGTCAGATTGCTATACTCTTATATGTTCTCCTTTCCCGGAAAAAAGATGATATTCATGGGAGACGAATTTGCCGTAAGTTCGGAATGGGATTTTTCAAAAGGGTTAATAAACAACGCTGAAACAAATTCATTCATGAACGGCGTAAGGGAAACATTGAGAGACCTTAATGATATATACATTTCACGCTCTTTCCTGGCCAGAGGAGACTTCAACGGCGGGGCATTTCAGTGGATAGATTACTCTGACAGGGAAAGCAGTATATTTTCCTTTATTAGAAGAGATCAGCAATCAGATCACTTCCTGGTTTTTGTGTTCAACTGTACCCCTGTGATCAGAAAAGATTACAGAATTGGTGTACCCAGATCGGGAGAATGGAAAGAGATATTCAATTCAGATTCACAGTATTATGGTGGCTCAGGAGTAGGAAACGAGGGAAAAGTGATAGCATCAAAGAAATGGTGGCATAATATGGAGAATTCAATAGAGATTACGCTTCCACCTCTGGGATGCCTTATTCTTGAATGGAGGTTATAAAATGAAATACAGAGATATTTACATAGAAAAAGTAATGCCTACAGTTGACAATGGTAGTATTCCAGCTAGAGTAAGATGTGGTGATAATGTTCCAGTGGAAGCGGTAATATATTCCACAGCGCATCAATTTCTGAGGGCTAGAGTTGTTATCCGATCAGTTAGTGGTAAAATTATTTCAAGGACAGAAATGAAATACACAGGAATGAACGACGTATTCAGGACTACAGTACAACTGCCAAAAAGAGGGTCTTACAGCATGACTATAAATGCGTGGATCGACAGAACAACGACCATTATCAGAGGGATACTATCCTGGCTGGAAGCAGGTGAAAGTGTTGACAGTGATTTACTGGAATTGAAGCAGAGAATCTCACAGATGGAAAGCAAGGCCCGTGGAAGAAACAGGAAGGCATTCAGGGAAATGTGGAAGATAGTAAACCTAAAGAAACCTGAAAAGGAAAAACTTGCATTAATTCCCGAAGCTTTTTCTTCTATTCTGGATAAATATGATAAAAAAGAATCTGAGACAAACACTAATAAATTCTGGTTAGAGGTAATGGGTGACGAGTTATCAAAATCATGGTATGAGGTATTTCCAAGATCTCAACCTCCTGAGGGCAAAAAATCTGGAACCTTTAGAGATCTCGCAGCGAGGCTTAATTATATTTCTGAAATGGGGTTTGATGTAGTTTATTTGCCGCCAATTCATCCCATAGGCCAAACTAACAGGAGGGGGAAAAATGGAATCATTCCATGTACAAAAGATGATCCCGGAAGCCCATGGGCAGTTGGAAGTGAGAAGGGGGGTTTTAAATCAATTGCCCCAGAGCTTGGGACACTGGATGATTTTAAATTTCTGATCAGGGAAGCCAGATCGAAGAACATGGAGATAGCACTTGATATGGCGTTCCAGTGCTCACCTGATCACCCATATGTGCGGGAACATCCAGAATGGTTTTACAGGAGGCCAGATGGTACAATACGATATGCAGAAAATCCACCAAAGAAATATTTCGACATATATCCATTCAATTTTTACTGTGAGAACAGGGATGAATTATGGGAAGAATTGAAAAGTGTTGTCATGTACTGGGCTGAGGTTGGTGTAAGGATGTTCAGGGTAGACAATCCGCATACAAAACCCGTGGGTTTCTGGGAATGGATGATCCAGTCAGTAAGGAAGGAATATCCGGATACAGTATTTCTGAGTGAATCATTCACCACACAAAACCTGATGTACCGTCTGAGTAAGGCTGGATTCCAGCTTTCTTACAGTTATTTTACATGGAAAAATTTTGACTGGGAAATAAGGGATTATTTCACCGAATTAAACAGTCCAGAGGTAAGCGCATTCTTCACGCCAGTTTTATTCACAAACACGCCAGATATATTATCTTACACATTACAGCACGGAGGAAGGGCCCAGTTCATTATCAGGGCAATACTTGCAGCAACACTTTCTTCTTCGTGGGGAATATACAGCGGGTATGAAATATGCGAAGACACTCCAATTCCAGGGAGGGAAGAATATTTGGATTCAGAGAAATATGAAATTAAAACCAGAGATTTCAATGATCCAATAAATATCAGGGAAGAAATAGCGCATCTTAATGAGATAAGAAAAAAGAACCCAGTGTTCATGGAGAGAGGAAACCTGAAATTCATTGAAAGTAATAATCCCTCACTGCTTGCATATACCAGAGGTTTTGGACAGAACAAAATCATGGTAATAGTAAATTTAAACCCAGAACAGATGCAGGAAGGTATGGTTGAACTTCCAGATGAATGGAAGGGCTATTCCAGGGTAAATGTGATGGATATTTATAACCTTGAAAGCTACTCATGGGTGGATGGCAGGAATTATGTGCGTTTAACACCTGAATTCAAGCCAGTACACATACTTAAGAGGGTTTTGAAATGATGTCTGATTCACAGGAGAACCTGTGGTATAAAGATGCTATATTTTATGAAGTGCCGGTACGATCGTTTTACGATTCAAATGGGGATGGTATAGGAGATTTTCCAGGGCTTACTCAGAAACTTGACTACATAAAAAGCCTCGGAATAGATTGCATATGGCTCCTCCCATTCTACGATTCTCCACTAAAGGATGATGGATATGATATAAGGGATTATTACTCAATACTCCCGGAATATGGAACACTTAAAGATTTCGATAATTTCATGATTGAGGCTCACAGGCTAGGCATTAGAGTGATAGCCGATCTTGTTCTTAATCACGTTTCAGATCAGATAAAGTGGTTTCAGGAAGCAAGAAAGGACAGGACCAACTCAAAGAGGGATTGGTTTGTCTGGTCAGATACGCCAGATAAATACGAAGGGGTCAGGATAATATTCATAGATACAGAGAGATCTAACTGGACACTGGACCCTCAAACCGGACAGTACTACTGGCACAGGTTCTTCAGTCATCAGCCAGATCTGAATTATGACAATCCAGAGGTAAGGGATGAGATGAAGAAGGTCATAAGGTTCTGGCTGGACAGGGGATTGGACGGCTTCAGATGTGATGCAGTACCTTACCTTTTTGAAAGAGAGGGGACAAGCTGTGAAAATCTTCCTGAAACACATGAGTACTTCAGGGAAATCAGGAAGATGATAGATGAGGAATATCCAGGCAGGATACTACTTGCGGAGGCAAATCAGTGGCCAGAAGATGCAAAGAAATATTTCGGAAATGAGGACGAATTCCAGATGAATTTTAATTTTCCACTAATGCCAAGAATATTTATAGCCCTGGCAAAGGAAGATGCCTTCCCAGTGGAGAATATTATATCCAAAACGCTTCCTGTTCCTGAAAAATGTTCATGGGGCTTATTCCTCAGAAACCATGATGAATTAACTCTGGAAATGGTATCAGACGAGGAAAGAGATATAATGTACAGCGAATATGCAAAGGTACCGAAGATGAGATTGAATCTTGGTATCAGGAGAAGGCTTGCACCTCTGGTTGACAATGATAGATATGCACTGGAATTCCTCAACGCTCTCATAATGTCATTGCCTGGTTCTCCAATTCTCTATTATGGGGATGAGATTAACATGGGTGATAATATATATCTCGGAGATAGAAATGGTGTAAGAACACCAATGCAGTGGTCCTATGACAGAAATGCCGGGTTTTCCAGATCCGATCCAGAACAGTTATATGCACCTGTGATAATAAATTCCAATTACCACTATGAGGTAAATAATGTAGAATCAATGTCAAGGCTTCCCTCCTCATTTCTTAACTGGCTAAGGAAGCTAATAATAACAAGGAAAAGGAGTGCTCAGGTTTTTGGAAGGGGAACCATAGAATTCATTCATTCAGATCAAAAGGAGATTCTTGCCTTCATAAGAGCATATGAGAATCAGGTTATACTGTGTGTTTATAATCTATCAAGAAAACCATCCTATGTGACTATGGACCTTAGAAAGTATTCAGGCTGGCATGTAAGAGAAATGATAAGTCTCACAAGATTTCCAGATATAGGGGAACTTCCCTATTTCTTCACCTTACAGAGAAACTCATTCTTCTGGATGAGCTTGGAGAAACCAGATGCGACATGAAAACTGAAGAGATTATTAAGAAAAACAGGGAAAGAATATTCAGGGAAATGGTAAATGAGAGATGGTATCCTCTCAAGGGAAGTGATCCTAAGGATATAGAGGTAATAGAATTTTATCCACAGGAAGTATCAGGAAATGAGCCTTTCATATTAAAACTAAGATCGGTTGAAACAGGGATGATGATCAATCTTCTGCTCAATGTGAGGGATGACGCAAAGGATGAAACGGAAGATTCAATAAAGTCAGGAAAAGTTCTCATCATGATTAAAAAATTGCTGGAAGATGGAAGGACGTCAGAAATCAAGTTCAATGGGAACAGGGATGAAATTCTTCAAAATCTGGGTTCTTATCATGCATTTAACGGAAATCAGAGCAATTCATCATTCATAATAAATAGAAAAGTGATAGGCAAATTCTTTAGAACATCTTCGGATGTGGAAAACCCAGATTACATTATACCACTAAATCTCTGGAAACATACTGATTTCAGGAACACACCGGAACCTCTTGGAATGATAACTTTAAGAGATAAGGAATGTGTTATGACATTTTCAAGATTTATGGAAAACGAGGGTGATTACTGGAGCTATCTCAATCGCATACCAGAAGATGAGAACTTTATCAATATTGTAATGGAGTCCGCAAGGAATATAGCATCGGTGACAGCAAAGATGCATTACTCTCTATCCACAGTAAGCGTTGAAGGATTTGAAGCAGAACCATTCAATTTAAAAGATATCCAGTCACTGGGAAACTCATACAAAGCATATGAAGAAATGGTAATTGAATTATGTAAAACAAGGGAGGCTCAATCAAATCTTTTCCACGAAGTTTATAATGGAATTCCTGTATTGAGTAAAGCTGGTGAGGAGTTTGAAAAATTAATGACAGATCACTTCCTGAAGCAAAGGATTCACGGTGATTTTCATCTTGGCCAGATTCTTAAGACAGAATCAGGTCCGCAGATTATAGATTTCGAAGGTGAACCAATGAGGTCCATCGGGGAGAAATCCTCAAAACAGAGTACCATGAAGGACCTTGCAGGTCTGATACGATCCTTCGACTACCTTTGCAGGGGAAGAATGAGTAAGCCAGGGAAAACATCCAAAATAATTGAAAATATTGTAATATCTGCATACCTGAACGAAATGATAAAACTAAATCCAGATTTCAGGGAAACAAAGGACTTATTTATCTCTGTGCTAAAAGCTTTCATTCTAGAAAAGGCAATGTATGAGACAATTTATGAGTCAAGAAACAGACCTGAGTGGATCCATATTCCTCTTGGTTTTATTTATTCATTCATAAATGAAGAAGAGGAGTGAAAAGGATAAAAAAGTCTATGGAAGTTCTCTAAGATAAAATATTCTCTCATCTATTCCCAGTCGCTTATTGGAAACAAGCGCGTGGAAGAAGAGTACTGAAGACAACCTGTTTACATATTCCTCAAGAACTGCCGGGATTTCCACTTCATTTTTTGATTTTACGAGATCCCTCTCAAGTCTCCTGCAGACTGTTCTTGCCATGTGAAGGCTTGTTGCCTCTTTGCTTCCTCCAGGAATCACGAATAATCTTATCCTCCCGTATTCTTTCCTGTAATATGTAACTCTATCCTCAAGCCATTTGACTCTCTCCGGGGTTATGGTTCTTCTCGTTCCCTGAGTTGTTATATGTTCTCCAAGAGTAAATAGATCCACCTGAATCTGTTGAAGATCTTCTCTAATATCATCCCATCTTGTATTAACAAGGGCAAAACCTATGAATGAGTTTACCTCATCTATATCTCCTTCTGTATCAATAATAGCAGACCCCTTCGTAACTCTCATTCCTGTGCCTGTGTCAGTTTCTCCCTTATCCCCTCGTTTTGTATACATAGTAGTTCATCAATAAAGTATAAATAAATATTATGAAGTAAACTTTACTAAATTTACAGATCTTTTCATGATATTCGTGTTCAGGTATTTATCATATTAAAAAATCCTTGAAATGATCTACTATGTGTTATATTGCATATTATTATGTAATCAGGCACAATAGATATTCCATGCAGGTAATGGAAGAAGAAAATTATCTTACACTGAGAAAACTTACAAAAATTGCTATTTTCATTCTAGTACTGGAGTTCGTGACGGGTGTAATTTCAGCATTTACAATACACTCACCTCTCAGTACAACAGACAGAACCAGGGGGTTATTCAACACATTTTATTTCATATTCTCAGGAGTTAACATAGCGCTACTTCTTCATGGTGTTATAGGACTGATCCTGATCATATGGAGTATTTATCTTTCTCTGGTTTCAATCAAATATGGAATTATTTTTTCAATCCTGACATTCATGGCACTCATAGCTCAAATAGGTGCAGCGGCAGTTGGGCTTTTTATTGTTGACGTTTACTTTAACAACAGCGCATTTTCACTCATAATGCTGGCGGCAGTCTTACTGTCAATTATACTCTATTTCCTCATTCTGTTTGTGGCCAAAAATTATAAAAAATTAAATCTTTAAATGTTAGATGTTTTTGGAGTTAACTTCAAAAATAATCCTTAAAATATGCCCTAAATGGTTAAATCAGATATATCCTGATTTACCATCATAAATTTTTGTTGCAAGGAATTTCTTATCCTCAATCGGCCTGTAAATGATTGCGTTGAGTGCAACAGAATCCCTGTAGTATTTCTCTACACCGAAATCTTCGAGATATCCGTAACCCCCGTGGAATTGTAGTGCATATTTTGTTGCCTTTCTCGCCAGAGAAGCTGACAAATCCTTGAGCATAAGCAGCATTATCTCATCACAGTCTTCCGCAAATAAGGCGAACTTCAGCATATCCAGTTCTGATTTTATCTCTGCAATTCTAAAAGCTACTGGCTCATAATTTTTCAGTGGTTCATTAAACGTTTTTCTTACCTTCGTGTATTCAATAGCATTGTCAAGTGCCCCTTCCGTTATTCCAAGGAAAATTGCACTGATATCACCAGAGGAACGAACCAGTATACTCTCTAAATCTTCTTTCTTTCCTACTTCTTCCCTGTCTGAAGGTCTAAAATCACAAACTCCCATGCCTCTCAGACCCAGGGGCTTGAAATCATTGATCTTTTGAGCAGTTCCTGTTCCTGAAAAGACAACACCATTTTCAGAAAGATCGAGATATCTATTTGATTTACTATTCAGGGCTCTTTTCAGAACTTCATTATCCTTATTTTCAGCACTATCATCAGTCAGTCTTGAAATCGATATTGCATAAGAATCCTTGCCACCTATCACTGCTTTAATCTGTTCCTTTTTTCCCTTATCAGAAAGTAGTTTCAGAACAATGTCGTTATGGAAGAAAACATATGCTGCAACAGAAGGAGATACCTTTGCCAGTTCAAAGAGAATCAGTCTATGGCTAAGGGGATCTAATCCAGCTCCTCCAAACTCTGATTTCAGGGTTGATCCAAGGAAACCCTGTTCTATTATCTTCTCCTTAATTATGTCTGGAATTCCTTCTCTTTCTACCTTTAATGACAGATCTTTCAGATTTTTATCTGCAAATTCCTTAACGGTTTCCCTCATTAATTCAGCCTGTTCATTCATTCTTATCACCCTTCAATATCATTCTTGAAATGACTATTTTCTCAACTTCGCTGGTTCCTTCCCAGATCTCCATTATCTTTGAATCTCTGAAGAATCTTTCAATTTCAGTATTGAGACCTGTCTGTCCTGTGATCTCCATTGCAGTTTCAGCAGCAAAACTTGCAGTCTCTGAAGCATACCCCTTTGCCATGCTTGTAAGGGTTGGATTTGGCTTATAATTAAAGAGGAAGCTTGCAGCCTTGTACATCAGAAGTCTCGAGGCTTCAACCCTTGTTGCAATTTCAGCCAGTTTGAATTTTCTCTCCTCACCAACATATTTTCCTTCCTTTTCCAGTTTCTTGAGGTATTCAGTTGTTCTGTCCAGTACGCCCTGTGCGATGCCAATGGATTGCGCAGCTACAAAGATTCTTGAAATGTTAAAAAATTCCATTATGTAATAAAATCCCTTGCCCTCTTCTCCGACAAGATTTTCGGCTGGTACTTCAACATTATTCAGTATGAGTTCTCCAGTGTTAGTTGCCCTTACACCAAGTTTTCCTGTGAGTTTGTTAGAATCAAATCCCTTGAACGCTCTCTCAACCACAAGCACACTCAATCCTCTGTGTCTCTTTTTAGGATCATCAGGCGGAGATGTTCTGACAAGCATCACAAAAAAGTCAGCAAGTGTTCCATTTGTTATGAACATTTTCGATCCATTAACGATATATTTTGATCCTTCTTTCCTTGCAACCGTCTTCAACCCAGCAACATCACTACCTCCTCCTGGTTCTGTTACACCGAGTCCCATTATCTTCTTTCCTGCAGCAACCTCTCCAAGATAATTCTCTTTCAAATAATCACTACCGTGGAGCATGAGTACTTCAGCCCCGAAGTACGGCACTGTTACGGAAATACCAAGACCAGGGTCAACTCTGCACATTTCTTCAATCCCTATCATGGTTTTCCATGGGTTTGAAAAATCTATTATTCCCTCCTTTAAAGCTTTCAGTCTCAATTCATCAGGATATTTCTCCTCCATATCGTATTTTGATGCAACTTCATTTCCAAATTCCCTGAGGGAGAAGTCTCTAACCCTGTTTCTGTATTCCTCAAGTTCTGTGTCAAGATCAAAATTCATTCACTCAGCCTCCACTACAACAGAATATCCCTGTCCACCACCAACACATAAGGTGGCAACTCCATACCTTTTGCCCTTCTCCTTTAGCTCTCTTGCCAGTGTTCCAGCTATTCTGGCACCTGTAGCCCCCAATGGATGACCTATTGAAATTCCTCCTCCGTAAATATTTACCTTTTCTCTTGGAATATTGAACGCTTTCATTGCATTCAGGACAACAACTGCAAAAGCCTCATTTATTTCCCAGAGATCAATATCATCCGGCTTTAGTCCTGCTCTTTCCAGAGCTTTCTTTGTTGCCGGTACCGGACCCTCTCCCATTATAGATGGATCTACTCCAGCCCATCCAAAACTTAGGATTCTAGCCATTGGGCTAAAACCATATTCCTTTACTTTCTCTCCACTTGCCAGAGCAACGAGAGATGCACCGGCATTGAGAGGAGATGAATTTCCTGCTGTTATGACTCCATCTTCCTTTAAAATTGGTTTGAGTTTCTTCATTCCATCAAGAGTTGCATCTTTCCGAACTGCCTGGTCTCTGTCAAATATCACTGTTTTTCCATCATTCTCAACTTCAATTGGAAGTATTTCTCCCTTGAAAAAACCCTCCTCCTGGCCCTTGACAGCTCTAAGATGGCTCTCATAGGCATATTCATCCATCTCATCCCTTCCTATATTTCTCAGAGCAGCCAGTTTTTCAGCAGTGGCAAGCATGTTGTATGAAATGTTCATCTGATATTTCATGAACTCAGGTCTGACCATGAGTTTCATGTTTGGCTTTACATGAGGATTGTTGCTGAGTGGTACATGGGTCATATGTTCCATGCCCCCTGCAAGGACTATTCTTGAATTCCCAGTCATTATTTCCATTGCACCAATTGAAATCGCATTAAGTGATGATGAGCAGGCCCTGTCCAGAGACATACTTGGAACATTGAATGGCATCCCGCCCATGAATACAGGATGTCTTCCACCATAAGTCCAGTTTTCGTCAGCCTGTATTGCGCATCCTGTTATCACGTCATCAATATCTTCTGTATTGATCCCATTTCTCGATACTGTATCTTTTATAAGTTTTCCAAGAACCTCATCCATTCTCATTGAGTTAAGCATGTCCCTCTCCGGATCCTGAGGCCTTGACCTTGAGAACGCACTTCGCTTAAAATCTATTATATGAACTGAGTCGTTATTCACTATTTCACCATGAGCCATATACATATTTAACATAAATATATTTTCGATATCGACATACGAAATCGACACATTCATTAATAATCAAAAAATTACCAGATGTTTAAATCAGGTAAGGGATATTTACCTTGAAAACAATCTGGAATAGGAGTGAACGTTATGGCGTTGAATATAGTTGTTTTAATCAAACAGATAATAGATATAGATCAGCTCAAGACAGATCCAAACAGTGGTGAACCACTCACTCAGAATATACCACTTCGGATCGAGAACCTGAGCAAAAACTCCATTGAAGCAGCTGTGCAGCTTAAAGAAAAGAATGGGGGAAAAGTGACTGGAATCATATTTGGAACAGAAAAATCAAATTCCGCAATGAAGGAAGCTTATGCAATGGGAGTCGACGAAGGGTTTATAATAACTGGCTATAAGGGTAATAATCCTGCGTACACAGCCTCAGTTTTGAGCAGCAAGATTAAGGAACTCGGAAATGTTGACTGCGTAATACTTGGAAACCAGTCGGCAGATTCCTACACAGGGTTACTGCCGGGTCTTCTTTCAACAGAACTGAATATGTCACTTCTGGGTAATGCTGTAAGTGTATCAGTGGAGGGGGAAAGGATAAGGATAAAGAGAGTACTGGACGAAAAAGACGAGATAATATCTGCTGTAAAGCCATGCATTGTATCTGTAACGCAGGAAATAAACCAGCCAAGACTGCCTCCTGTCCTGCAGATAATGGCAGCAGGAAGGAAACCCATAAACACTGTTCCAGCACCAGTCGGGAACTTTGAAACACCAAAGATAATCAGCAATCTCGCTCCAAAAAGTGATAGAAAGAGGTTGATTTTCGAGGACATGGATAAAGGTGTATCTGAGATAACAAAGATAATTCGAGGTGAAATTAAATGAAGTTACTATTATTTTCGGAAGATGGTACAAATTTGGGAGGTTTGGCTACAAAACTCAGAGAAAAGGGAGAAGTATACGGTGTAACACTTGAAGGGCAGGAGGAAAAATGCCTTGAATACGGACTAAAGGAGATCTTTGTGCTAAAGGGTAAACCAATGGGAGACAATACCTTCAAGGCCTTAAACAAGATTGACATCTCAAAATTTGACAGGATATTCATATCCAGCTCTCCACTGGGAAGAGACATTGCAGGGATGATAGCGGCCACACTCAAGTCCACCGTGGTTACGGAAGTCTTTGAATTTGAGATAGAAGGGGAGAGTGTAAAAACCAAAAGATTCTTCTTTGGAGGCAAAACAATACTGGAAGAAGAAAGCAAGTCAAAGGTAATAACGGTACAACCAGGATCATTTGAACCTAAAAAGATAGATGCAAAGAGCCAGGTTTCACCCATGGAATTAGAGAATTCTGTTCTTTCCATAGATCAGGAAATGGAAAAAGATAGAAGTGGAACAGATATCGAATCAGCTTCCATTCTTGTTTCCATAGGAAGAGGTGTTGGGAAAAAGGAAGCCATCGATCAGATAAAACCTCTGGTAGAGGCAGTTCATGGCGAAATGTCCGGTTCAAGGCCGGTGTGTCTGGATTATAAATGGCTTAACGAAGAGAGGCAGGTAGGTCTATCAGGTAAGAAGGTAAAGCCCAGGGTATATATAGCACTTGGTATCTCCGGTCAGATACAGCATATTGCAGGCATGAGGGGCTCAAAGATAGTCATTGCAGTGAATAAGGATAAGGAAGCCCCCATATTCCAGGAATGCGACTATGGAATTGTGGGCGATCTATTTCAGGTTGTACCAAAGCTTGTTGCTGCCCTTAAGCAATGAAATAAATAATATCCTAAACAAATCAATTATCTTATAACACTTTTACCAATAAATTTTTAATTTCAAGCCGTTTTTTCAGATCATTCAGAAGTCTTAAAATTATTTATATTATTAGGGGTCATATTCAAATTCTATATTCTCTGAAATGATTGATGAGCTAAGTTCCAGTGTTCTTCCTATCCCTATCGGATTATTTTTGTAATAAGTTGTATATCCACCAACATTTATCTGTTCAGTTACATTTCCTCTAGAGAAGATTTTTTGTTCCATTGTAACTTTAAACTGGAAATATGTTTCTCCTCCCACACAGTTCAGAGCCTTAACTCCCTGCAAAATAGAGCTTGAAAATATTTCACTTCTCTTCTCATATTTGAGATTGCCAGAGC
Organism: Thermoplasmatales archaeon; assembly: GCA_027316895.1. GTDB lineage: Archaea > Thermoplasmatota > Thermoplasmata > Thermoplasmatales > Thermoplasmataceae > Cuniculiplasma. The sequence goes on from DAHVFT010000002.1 coordinate 15,621, forward strand.
AACATGTGATAGGAGAGGTCTGATTTCTCGCTATTCCTGGTAGAACAAAATTGTTGCTAATATTTATTTCATGTCCATCATTTACCATTTCAAGATTGTTCCCAGTCGATATGTAAATTGTTGTACCGTTTGGGGCAGAAATCCCACTGGCGATATTTGATCCTTTCTCTGCATTAATGGCGCCACATATAATATAAAATGCAGTGGAATCAGTCATATTAACATATATATCCATGTTAAGTTTCAAATGTGTGTGATCACTGATTTTATCGCAGTGATATATATTGCCAATATCCATGAAGTTATACCCGTTTATGGTAGTTTCAGAGGGATTCATTTGAGAAAAAGTTCCAGTATATTTAGAGGGGTGATCAGTTATAGAATTTACAGCAATGTTGCCGTCACCGGAAACAGACAGAACACCAACACTTATGAAAACTATAGATATTAATATGGATAAAAGTGTTATAAATAAATTTCTTCTTTTCATAGTAGTTCTCTCTTATGAATTATTATTTCAATCACATCATTTTATATAAATTTGCTTACGATGTTAAATGTTCCTTTCCTTGGTAAAAATTTTAAGAAATATGCGTGGTCCTATGAACTCACCATTTTTTTTCAGATCATGTGAAATATATAAAAATTGCAGTAATAGCCAGTACAGCAACAATTACATAGTCAACCCTAGTAGGTTTTATTTTCTCAAGCCCCTTAAGCATCCCTTTCTTTGCAAATAATGCGATAATCATTAGGGAAATTCCACCTGAAACTATGAATAAGAGGCTCATAATTCCTATAAAAGGTTCACTGTAAACTGTTGCTGCAAGCACAATTGGTAAAAAAGCAGGATCAGGTATGAAACTAACAAGAAGACTGGTATTTTCAATTTTTTCGCTTTTATTTTCCTCTTTTCTTATGTTAAGTAGTATGTAAAGGCAAACCACTGCCAGAAGAAAAACTGATCCTATCTTTATCCTATCATATCCTATTACGCTCACTCCAAGGAATGCAACTAAAAGTGCAATGATTGCTGATAATATTCCATGCACTATTCCTATGGTGAAGCCATATGTTGCAGTTGTGCTGTCCGTATATTTCCTTTTTGCAGATATAATTGAAATTGGCATCCAGTGATCCGGGGCGATCATATGGAGCACTGCTAGCGTAATGGTGATTAGGATAAGGTAAAACTCCGTATTCATTCAAGAAGCATGAGATAATTATCCTATTTAAGAGAAGATCATTATTAAAAATTTTCAAACAGAACCTAACAGAAAAGCAATTTATATGATTATAATTATATTAATATATAAGGCGATAAAGTGTTTAATATAAAATTAATATAGGATAGAATATGACAGATGAAAAACTATCATGGTTAAATGGAAATTTTATAGACGAAGAGAAGGCCGTTGTTCCAATTATGACACACTCACTTCAGTACGGTAGTGGTATATTTGAGGGCATAAGAGGATATGAGACACCAAAGGGAACAGAAATCTTTCGCCTCAAGGAACATGTTAAGAGATTCTTCAATACTGCAAAGATATATGGAATGAATCTTGGCTTTTCAGAAGGTGACATTGAAAAGGCAATAATAGAAATAGTTAGAAGAAACAAGCTTAAGTCATGCTACATAAGGCCTTTCGCCTTCTATGATGACCACAGTGTCGGTGTGGGTACAGCTGGCAAGAAGATTAGTGTTTATATCGGTGCATTTCCTTTTGGAAAGTATTTCTCTGCGGCTGATACCGGACTAAAGTGCAAAGTATCATCATGGCACAGAATGGAATCATCCATTTTACCTATAGAGGCAAAGGCAAGCGGGAATTACCTGAATTCTGTTATAGCCATGAGGGAAGCTAAAGCTTCTGGTTTCGACGAGGCCATACTCACATCAAGGGATGGTTATGTAGCAGAAGGCCCCGGAGAAAATATTTTCATAGTAAAGGACGGTGCACTTTTAACCCCAGGAAGGGACAGCCAGATCCTTTTGGGAATAACCAGAAATACGATCATTGAACTCATGAAAGAGAACGGTATGCAGGTAATTGAAAGATTTATTCATAGAGAAGAGCTTTACACTGCAGATGAAGCTTTCTTTGTTGGAACAGCTGCTGAGGTGACACCCATACTCAATATAGATGGAATTACCATTGGAGATGGAAAGGTCGGCAGTATAACAAAGAAGGTATGGGAAACCTATTTCAACCTTGTTCAGGGAAAATCTAACACCCATCAGGATTATCTAACCTATGTCTAATTCAAACTGAATACTTTCAGTTAGGAATAAATCCCATTTCACTTTTCTTCCCATTTCATGCTACTGCCGTAACGCATGAAATCTATGTGCGTGTACATTCCAAAAGCATTTTTCCTTGTTATGCCGTCGTAGCCTTCTATTCCATTTCCTCTGATCATCCTCATCGTCATTTTATCTTCTGTTTTTATTCGACCATAATGGAATTCATGTCCCTTAATAACCTGTCCTTTTCTAAAGAATGGACCTCCTGTTTCGCACAAAATTTTAGTATAATTCAGCACAGGTCGTTTTTCCATCCATGTTTTTCCACTAAAAACTCCTGCCATTTCATATTTCTTATCATTATTTTCCATGGAATTCATGAGGAACATAGTACCACCACACTCAGAGTATAGATACCCACCATTATCAACATAATCCCTCAGGAAGGATTTCAGTTTAAGAGCGGATTCTAGCCTTTCGCCAAAAAGTTCTGGATATCCACCACCTATGTATATTAGATCAGCTTTCTCTGGCACTTCGTCATTTAAGGGCGAAAAAAATCTTACATTATGTCTCTTCAAAAAATAGTCTAAGGAAGTTTCATAATAAAAACAGAACGCATCATCCCTTGCTATGTAGACATTTTTCCTCTGAACATTCGTTCTTCTTATAGAATTCATACCAGAAATCTCAGGTAAATGTTCAGTGAATGAAAGATCTATAAATTTAGCTATTTCTCTGGATCTATAGATCAGTTTCTCGTTATCCTGATCCAGATTCAACCCAAGGTGTCTCTCAGGCATTTTGAACTCTTCTCTATAAGGTATTTTTCCAACGATCCTGATACCATGGGACAGAAAAACATCTTCAATCATTTTAAGGTGTCTTTCTCCAGCGTAACCATTCAGGATCACACCGATGCAGTTTTTCTTTATAAAGCCCTTAGCAGCATAATATATTGACTCAGCCCACTTGAACACATCCACAACCAGGATATATGGAATTCCAAGCCTTTCAAAGTAGGCAATGGTGCTGAATTCCTTTCCAACACCGCTATCATATAGCCCCATAACACCTTCAACAACTGCAAAATCTGCTTTTTCAGATGCAAGCCCAACAATGTTTCTCTCCATTCTGCCCTGAAGCCATCTGTCCAGATTGTACCCGTGTTTTCCAGTAATTTTAGATTCAATCAAAGGGTCAATAAAATCAGGTCCAATCTTTATCTGTATGCTGTGAGGCACTGCAGAAAGAATGGCCCCAGTAACAGTTGTCTTACCGGACCCAGTGGACATAGCTGCTATTCCAACGATTTTCATTATTCATCAGAAGCACTATTTATCTTAAATATCAATCCCTTCCATTCTGAATTTCTATCCTTCAGGTCACCCATGATTCTAATAATACTTGTGAGGTCCCTCTCAATGACAAAGTATTCAAGCCATAGGTATTTCCCATCAAACTCATTTGTGCTAATAACTGGCCTCAAACCTGTCTCTATTATCATGTTTTCAAGCTCCTGAATTATTTCATTGCTTGTTTCTCCCTCATAAAGGCCAATACTGGCATCAACAGCTCTGAACATGTCCGGAATATTGTTAAGACCGTTGTTCTGTATTAAATACAGGGAGTTGAAATTTTCCATGTTAAAATTCCTTATAAATCGTATCCATTTAACAGAAGTACTTGGATCTGTTTCCAGAAGGTATTGGGGAACTTCCATCCTGAGTGTTATGATCTTAAGTCCAAGACCTTCACTTTTCATTTCAGCATCAACATTGGTGAAATTTCCGAGATATACTACCTCTATACCATTTTCATAATTTTCTTTTATAAAGTTTGAAACGATATGTGAATACTTTTCATAAAAAGAGAACCTTATGTGAATTGCTCCATCAAAGAATATTGCATATTCATTAATCATGGTTTGATTTTCAAATAGTTTATTGAGATTCTCTACAAGTTTACCTGAATATATCCTGCAGAAATAATAATATCTCCCCTCTGAAACCTTTGATTTTGATACAAAGAAGTTGTAATCTAGATCTCCGTCTTTCCTCTTCCTTATGCTGGAAACATAAGAGCCGTTACTTACATAGCAAATCCCCCGAAGCTTAGATCTTTGGGATGGCTCAAGTAGCTCTTCGCTGATCTTAAACCTGATTATGCATGTCTTGAATGAAGGTGGTCTAAATCGGCTTAGTATCATGCACTTATAAAAGTAAATAATAGTATTAATATTGTTTGTCTAAAGTTATCTAAACATATAAAAAACATGCATTCACTTGCTGGTGATTACAAACAGGATCTGGAAACAGATTTTAATTATTTGATTACATCGATACTGTACAATTTTTAATTTCTACCATGTTTGTGCAAATTTTATGGTGACAGTTTACCATTCTTAACCAATTCTTTGTAAATACGTTTTAAAATCAATTCATATTGTATGGGCAGATATAATTATATTTATATACCTCAGGTTTTTTAGTAAATAAATAGTGATTATGATGCTTCACAATGTTAAACTTTTATCGTCATATATGAAGGCAATTTCCTCCTGGCCAGAGGATGGAGAAAACACTATAAAATCAATTCCTTCACCATACCAGATAGCAAGAAAAATAAACATTTCTGCAAATTCATCATATAAGATGTGGAACCTGATCTTCGAAAAGGAGTACATAAAGGATATGATCATAATGCCAGAAGTTTTTCCAGGTGGGCTCAGACGATATTACCTAATGGCAATGCTACCATTTGAGTACCTGAAGGATGTTGAGCACAAACTTGGGGAGTTACCATTCGTTGAGATCCTTCACTCATCCAACTATCTGAAGAAGAAAAGGGAAAGTCAGGGAGTTGAGAATTACAGCGAAATAGGACATATTCAGTTTATATCAAATGAGGATCACCTGATGGAAAATCTGGATGAAATTGGAAATGCATTTCGTGAATCAGGCCTGGAATTCAAAATGATGAACTATTTTCCATATTCAGAAGTCAGTACAACACCCACACAGGGTCAGATACGCCTGGTAAACTGCATTGCATACAAGAGCGTAAAGAATTTTTCTACTGAAGAGATTACTGATGAACTTAGTTACTCGAGAAAGAGAGCAAGAAAAAATCTTGACATGATCGTGGAAAACAGGTTTGTGAAAGGAAAGGTAATATTCAATTTCAAAAAAATACCAAATATTATAACAAAGCAGATATCAATAATGGTGCCTGAGGCAGACACGGGACAATATACAAGGTGGTTCAGATCAAAGAAGCTGATAAGGGACAATCTAATCTATTACGGGAACTACCCCCACACACTTACGTTGACCGTATTCGGAGAAAGTATGGAGGAGATAGATAATATAACCGAATTCCTCTCAGAAAATTTCAACGAGATATATACCATAGATAGATTCGAAACTACATTTTATAGCGAAATTAAGAATTTTTACCGTAGTATTCAGATAAGTGAAAGGGAGTAGGCAAAGATTTTTTCCATGAAGAAACTTTTTTCCTCCAGAACATCAAATCTGTAGAAATTGAATTCTCTTTTCAGGCTATATATATCTGTAAGTGAAGAAAGTACTGTATAACACTTCCCTCCTCTGTTTAGGTGGTCAGGAAGTCCGTGGAGGAACTTTCTTATTACTGTGAGACCATCAGTTCCTCCATACCACATCTCGCTCTCCTCAATTTTTGCCTCCTCTTCCTCTCCAGGAAGATAAGGTGGGTTGAATATAATTGTATCGAATTTACCCCTAATCCCGTCAAACAGATCAGAAAGTATAACTTCAAATTTTACACCGTTGAGGGAAGCATTCAACTCTGTGCAACTTAAAGCTTCCGAATTAATATCAGATGCAATTACGGAGTAGCCTCTCCTTGCCAATATTATGGATATAATCCCGCTTCCACTCCCTATTTCGAGACACCTTCCCTCTGGTCTTAGTTTATCAAGAATGAGAAATGTGTCATCGGATGGAAAGTAAACTCCAGGACATCTTGAAATTTTTATATTCTCGCCATTAACAGAAAAAGAGACCGGTTCCATGAATACAAAGGGTATCCTTATTCAATTTAAACACTATCGACTTTCAGACAATGTTATATAAATTACAATTATAAGCTATAAATATGGTTGTCGTCACCAGTCCAACTCTTGTATTTATACCAGAAAGTGAGCTGATTGCAGATTATGTACTTTCCTTTGCAGTCCTTATATTTGTCCTTGCAGAATTCTACATCAGGTACAGAAAGGCAGGAGTAACATTAATTCCTGCAATAAAATATGTTCTTAAAAACCTCAGGAGATTCATCGCACAGATTCTTAATTATGGTGCTTTTCACAGAAAAAACATAAAAAACAGGTATGCTGGAATAATGCATCTGATGATCTTCTATGGAATCCTGATACTTTTCATTGCAACATCGCTTATTGCCCTATCCCATGATATTCTTAAGACTATACTGGGGTTCGGCATACTTACAGGTGATTTCTACCTGAATTTTGAGGTATGGGCGAATTTTGGTGGAGTTCTTCTTGTAGCCGGGCTTTTACTGGCACTATTCAGAAGGATAAGGAAAAAGGTGCCCCTAGATACCATAACCCAGGATTTCATCATAATTGCCGGACTTCTCATCCTATCGCTTGAAGGTTTCTTCCTTGGAGCCCTCAAGATTGCTCTGTACAGGGAGAGCTTTGATGTATACAGGTTTGTTGAATGGCCACTGAGCTACATTTATACACCAATGGGAGTAACAGGAAACTACGGCATTCAGATTTACAGGATATTCTGGTTTGCCCATGTACTGACTGCATTCGGCGTCGCTGCTTACCTTCCATTCTCAAAATTATCACACATGTTTTACTCAGCAGTTGGGATAGGGATTCATCCTGAAAAAAAGAGGGGAGAAATGTCAACTCCATTTATTCTTTCTGAGGCACTGGAATCAGGGAATTTTGATTTTAAGGTAGGGGCAAAGACAATAATGGATCTTAGTTATTTCCAGAAAACGGATGCAATAGCATGCACAGACTGTGGTAGATGTGAGAGGGCCTGTCCGGCAGTTTCATCTGGTACAGATCTTGATCCAAGGGTGGTGGTTCAGAACATACAGCGAGCCCTGTGGAATGGGGACGCACCAATGATTGACGGTATAATAAGTGAGAATGCAGCATGGTCGTGTACCACATGCCAGGCATGTGTTGAAGAATGTCCAGTGCTTATAGATCCGCAGTCATATAATCTGGAAGCAAGAAGAACCCTTGTAATGGACAATAAATTATCTAAAGAAACATCAACATACCTCAATAATCTAGGAAATACAATGAACCCATTTGGTAACAACAATTCAGACAGGGATGCAATGCTTCAGTACGGGAAGAAGATGGAGGAAGGCATGGACACGGTTTACTGGGTTGGATGTATGGGAGCGTTTGATCCAAGATATAACAAGGTCGCAAGAGATGTAATAGATTTACTGAAGAAAGGAGGTGTAAACTTCGGACTTCTTGGGTCAGAGGAAAAATGCAATGGTGAAACGGCAAGAAGAATGGGAGAAGAGGGGAGATTTCAGGAACTTGTTCTCCAGAACATAGAAACATTCAATAAATACGGAATAAAAAAAATAATAACATCCTGTCCACATTGCATGAACACATTCAGAAACGAGTATCCAAAATTCGGACTAAAGGCTGAAGTGGTACACCATTCTGAGGCTCTTGCTGACCTAATACGGGATGAAAAGATAAAAGTAAGGAACAGCAGTGAAACTGTGACACTTCATGATCCCTGTTATCTTGGCAGAATCAATGGTGAATACGACAATACAAGATTAATCGTTGATAGCACATCAAATCTTAAGGAGATGGAAAACAGTAAGAGTAAGAGTTTCTGTTGTGGTGGTGGCGGAGGAAACTACTGGTACAAGGTTGAAAAAGAGGAATCAATAAGTAAAATAAGGATGAAACAGGCACTTGATACAGGAGCCAGCACAGTTGCTGTTGCATGCCCATTCTGTACGGCAATGCTGGAGGATGCAACAAGAACCATGGATGTAGAAAGCAAGATAAGGGTAAGAGATATCTCAGAAATAATAAAGGAAAATATTGAGGAATGATAAATATGAAATTCATAACCGAAAAGGATGTAGAGAATAACCTGAGAATGAAGGAACTAATGGACATACTGGAGGATGCATTCGTGGAATATGGTGAGGGCAGGGCCGATGCAAGCCCCAGGGATAGGTTGTTTACAGGGTCTGCCTTCCTGAATACAATGCCAGCATACATAGATAAATACGGAATCGCAGGGCTGAAAACATATGTGGCTGGGGTAAATGGGGCGAAATTTGTTGTAATGTTTTCTCTTACGGAGGACCCTGAGAATTTTTTTGTCGTGGAGGCAAACCGTCTTGGTCAGATGAGAACAGGAGCTCTACCGGGAATGGTTTCAAGAAAATTACTTAAGGATCATAAATCAGATGTAAAATTTCTACTTATAGGCTCAGGATATCAGGCAGAGACACAGCTCGAGTCAATGAAGATTGCTCTGGATCTGGATGAGGCTGCAGTTTATTCAAGAACAACTGCACACGCTGAGGAATTTGCAAAGAAAATGAGGGAAAAACTTTCCATGGATATAAGGGTCGAAAATAACAGGGAAAATTTTAGAAATTATAATGTGATTAACAGCGTCACTAATGCCAAGGACCCTGTAATAACAGAGAAGAATGCACCAGAATATTATCACATGAACCTTATTGGGGCAAACCTGCTTAACAGAAGGGAGGTAAGCAGTGATGTGATGAGATCCTCTGATCTTGTAATTGTTGAACACATGGGGCAGGCAATGCTCGAATCCGCTGAGATCCAGGATGTAAACGGTTCAGAGAAACTTATGGAACTTAAGGATTTCATAAGGGAAGGCCCAATACAGTCAAGAAGATCTGTATTCAAAACAATGGGTATTGGACTTGAGGACATAGTTGCCGGTTATCTGGTTGTAAAGAATATGGGACTAATCTGAGCTGATTAACGTGGATTCAAATCTTGATCCCTGGGGATCTTTGCAGGTAAAAGATTATAAAAAAATGCGGGAAGAGTTCGGCATAGAGCCATTCAACTTCGATCTCAACGACAACAAAATGGCAAGAAGGAATCTCATAGTTGGACAGAGAGACTTCTGGAGGATCAGGGAAGCAATTGAAAGAAAGGATAAATTTGCAGCAATGACAGGGCTGATGCCCTCTGGAGATATGCACCTGGGCAGCAAAGCCATTATAGAACAGATGATCTATTTCCAGCAGAAGGGGGCAGAAGTTTACATTGCCGTTGCAGATCTGGAATCATATGCAACCAGAAATATATCTCTGGAAAAGGCAAGGTCCATAGCCATAGAGAACTTCCTTCTCAATTACATTGCTCTTGGGCTTAAGAAATGCCATTTCTATTTCCAGTCCACAAACTCCAGGGTACAGAAATTTGCATTCGTATTATCGAAGGAGGTAACATTCTCTGAGATGAAGGCAATCTATGGTTTTGATGAATCAAAGAGGATGCTGGAATTAAATTCTCCAATTATACAGGCATCAGACATACTGAGCCCTCAGATATATGGGGAGCCAATGCCAACCATAGTCCCAGTTGGTGCTGATCAGGACCCGCATATAAGGCTCACAAGGGATATAAGTGGAAGGATGGATATAATCAAGGTGAAAAAAAATGGAAACGGCCTCATGTTTTCCATAGGCGGTAATGATCCTCCTGAACCGGTTTTCCAGATAATTGGTAAAATTTCAGAAAAACTCAAATTCAAAATAAGCAGAAAAAACGCTAAATACAGAACAGCAGAGGTTGAGAACTTTGAAGGCGATCTCTATGAACTGGAATTGCAAATAGCGAAAATGGAAAGAAGTCTTAATGTAAATGCAACCATTGCACCATCCTCAATGATTATGAGGCTTGAGACTGGAATCCGCGGGGGAAAAATGAGCAAATCCGTTCCTGACTCGACCATATCCCTAAATGACACAACGGTGGAAGCTGATAAAAAGATCAGGCGGGCACTTACAGGGGGAAGAGAAAGTGTGGAAGAACAGAAGAAGCTAGGCGGAAATCCATATATATGCCCTGTTTTTGAGCTTTACATGTATCATTTATCAAGGGAAGATAAAGATTTGAAAAAGGTTGAAGAAGAGTGTAAATCTGGCGTCAGGCTGTGTGGATCATGTAAGATTGAGGCATCTGAACTAATGAAGCAGTTCCTTATAGAGTTAAAAGAAAAAAGAGAAAATTCACGACATCTCATTAAGGATTATATGGAGAATGAGTGATGAAATGCTCAAAGTGTGAACAAACTGCGGTTTTTGAAAGTAAACCAACAGGATCTTCTCTATGCAAATTTCATTTCGTAGAAAGTGTAGAGCGAAGGTTCAAGCAGGAGATACGCAGGCAGGTGCATTTCAACAATGGAAATACAACAATAGGAGTTGCCATATCGGGTGGAAAGGATAGTTCCGTTCTACTATATCTCTTATGGAAAACAATGAAAAAGAAAAAAAATGTTGTTCTAAAGGCATTTACCATAGACGAGGGAATAGAAGGTTACAGAAGTGAGGGTCTTAAAACAGCAGAAAGACTCTGCAATAAGCTTGGAATCTCCCATGAGGTTATTACATTTAGTGGCAGTTTTAATACAGAGATGGATCAGGTTGTAAGATCTGGAAATCTTCAGGGTTCACCATGTGCGTATTGTGGCCCTATGAGAAGGGATTTAATGAACAGAATGTCAGAGGAATTTAATGCAGATTACGTGGCTCTGGGGATAAACCTTGATGATTATTCTCAAAGCATAATGATGAATGTACTCAGGGGTGATTATGAAAAAATGCTAAGGATGGCTCCACATAAAAACAGGATAAAAGGCCTGGTACCAAGGATAATACCTCTTAGGAAAATATATGAAAAAGAGGTTAAATTATATGCCATACTGGAAGGCATAGAACATGATATGGGATGGTGTCCATATGCAATGGAAGCACAGAGAAATAAGGTAAGGTCACTTCTCAACTCAATAGAGGAGAATAGCCCTGGAACTAAGCTGGCCATAGAGGGTTTTCTAGAGAAACTTCAGAAACATGATATAAAGCAAGAAGAAATAACTTTAACAGAGAAATGCCTGATATGCGGTAATCCGTCAAACGGACCTTACTGCCAAAGTTGCATAAGAAATGGAAAAGCCAAAAAGAATAAATTAAGCACCTGAATTTTCACATTATTCTAAAATATGTTTATAAGACTGGAGATTAAAATAGTGAGTGTGTTTAAGATTTGAAATTGCTTTAAATAGATATTAAAAAATTTAAAATCATTAATTTTAAATATTAAATAGTAATAGAATTTTGATAACAATGGCGAAATATAAGTTTGCATGTGCAGATATAGGAATGGAATGTGGCTTCAAAACTGAAGCAAAGTCAAAGGAAGAGTTAATGCCAAAAATTGTTGAGCATGCCAAGACTGCTCACAACATAACAGAAATAACACCTGACCTTCAGAAGAAAGTGGAAGGAGCAATAAAAAAGTCAATGTCCTAAAGTTTTGATGAGGGGTATCTGGTAAAACAGGTAAGTCTTAATCGTAAATCTTTTCTGACTTTCAAAGATTACTCACCAAATATTGTTACTGACCCATGGCAACAATCATGGTAATATTTGACCGTTGAAAGAATAAATAGATTATTTTTATGAATACTTAGATTCTGGATTCGGCTTCTAAAATAGAAGATATTGCACATAAGCCGGCATATTAACTGCACCAATTGAACCAGTAATTCCCAAAAGAAGGTTCTTGCAGGGAAGCTTATCATTTTTCATATTGCATTTGGAAATACCCATGTTCATTACACCTAGTTTTGTTCCTCCATATTAACGTCTCCAATTTCTTTAGCTTTCCAGATCACCAATATTTGTCCGACGACTAGGATAGCAATAGCATAGAATGCCCAATCCAGGGAAATGAACTGTATTATCGCACCCAGTATAACGCTTGAAACTACGGCTGGAAAAAGCGAGAAAGTGTTATGTACTCCATGCACCTGAAGCATATAGTCCTTTGGAGTGGCTTTAAAAAAAAGCGTGCTGAATACTACACCATCTATTTGGGAGGTGAGCATTAATAGGAATGAATCAGGAATTATGAAAATGTAGGATGGGCTGAAAGGAATGAAAATTACCATGGGTATGTATGCAGCTGTTAACACCCCTATTACTTTCCTGGGATTTCCCTTTACATTGCTGCCCAGTTTACTCCCTACCACACCGCCGATCATGGCACCAACCAGCAATACCGTAAGTACGAAGGGGGAACCGGCGTATCTAAATTTCACAAGGACCTCTATTACTACCAGGAAGCCGCCAAATGCCAGGCTGGTCAGCAGATTTCGAATCATCAGGTACCTCAGGATCTTGTTTTTCCAGACGTATGAAATGCCCTCTTTAAACGAATGAGGCTGTTCCTCCTGTTCCTCCTGAGCCTCCTCTGATTTCGGCTTTATAAATGACCTGAGAATTGTGGAGACTGCATAACCTAATATCAACAAAGGAAAGGCCAGATCGATGCCTATAGCTATAAATAATCCGGCCATAACATAACTGACTAAAATAACAAGCATATTGAGAAAATTTGATAGAGAAATTCCACTCTGGTACTGATCCTCATCCATAAATTCCTTTTCCCAGTAGCCACCTATTTGTGAGGATATGTCCTCAGTCCATGAAGTGGCGAAGTATCCAATGAATATGGAAATAAGTTCATAGAACTTATCTCCTGTGAGAAACACCACGAAAATAAATAAAAGTATGAGTGCCCTAACTGCTGTTACTCCGACTTCAATTGTTTTCTTCCTCTTCAACTTTGTCAGGTAATACCCGACGAGAAAACTCGCTGAAAGAGGCAGATCAGACATAGCAAATTCAAGGCCAGTAAGGAAGGAAGAATTGGTTATGGAAAGAACTATCCATGGGAATAGCACCAACATCATGCTACTTGAAATATTATTTATACTTTCGCCGGCTCTGGAAAGTTTAAAGTTTCTGGAGTATCCTTTCCTTTTCATTTGTGTCATGAAGATGCAATGTTATTTTCAGTTCTGCCCTGGGCATATGAACTAACTGATGCTGCATAGCATACTGAGATCTCCGGAGAAGGCAATCCAGATAATATATAGCCCAGCTCCTCAATTTCGTATATTCTTCCATATGAATCTATGTCCACTTTATCACTTCTATAACATTAATACACTTCAATATATATATACATTTTATGACTCTGCGTGTGGTACACTATTCTATGACCTTCACATATTGAACAGATTGTGCACAACGCCGGTGCAGAATAGAGATTATGATCCCTCTCATCCCTCCTCTATGTCACATTCTATAAGGGTAATTGATACCAATAAAGAAGAGGCATCAGATCTGATAGATTACTCATAAACAGAGGGATAGATCTCAGGAAGGAATATTCTTTTTTATGTTCCTTAAGATGGGAAATAGAATGTACATTTCTGTTCTTAGAGGAAATATTAGGTTGTGAAAACATCTTCTGTTACACACACAAGAGATCATATGATCATGCAGTTGTTTTAAGATCATTGCATCCAATCTCATGGTAATATCAAATATATTATCCCGAGAAAGGCCTAGGAGAATTAAGAGAATCGTCAGTTGTTGAAATATGGAACCCTCAAATAGTATAAAAAATGAATTTAAAGAAAATTCTCGAATTTAATTTTTTAAAAATAATTTAAAAAATTCCTCCACTTAAGTCTATGGGGGAGAAGCCAGGTGTGAAAAGACTGCATCAAATCCTATGTATCCTGATGCTATCATTGCACCGAGCACAGCTATCCAGAATATCACCAGTATTATGGTCCAGCCTATCCACTTGGGGTTTCCTCTCTGCGGTATTCTATCTATTATTAGTGTAACTGGGTAAGACATTATACCAGTTGCACCGAATGCAAGAAACATCAGGAAGAGTTCCAGTGTGGTCGAACCAATCAGACTGAGCTGATATGCCCTGAAGCCGTAATATATAGCCATCACTCCTGAATAGGCTGCAAACAGTCCAACATATTGCATCTTGTATCCAAGACGGATAGTGATTGCAAAGGCAAGCACTACTATTGCTACCAGTGTATACATATCATAGTACAGTATGTTGAATGCGCCTGGAAGTGGCCATACAAATTCACCGTATAGACCAAGAGCAAGCATCACTACACCAAGAAGTGTGAGCGGTGCCATACCAGGTTTCAGATGACCCTCAATATCCTTATCACCATTCCTTCTGTATCCAACATATATGCCCAATGTCATATACAGTATCATCAATGCAGCCAGAGACATCGTAAGAAGCTCAAAAGCCAAATCATCTATGAACATTTTTCATCGTTTTAGAATTATTTATTGACTATTAAAATTCTAACCTAATAGGTAAGGCATTTCCATTATAAATCAAATCTGGCTATCTATTACTTAAAGGTCTAATAGGGCACAATTACGTTTTTCCAAAAATCGAAAAAAGAAAATCGTTAAATTTTTTAAAATAAATGTTGCAAGTAGCATTTGTAATTATAATCAAATCTCTAATATACCAGTTGAAAAACTTCTGGATTCGGCATTCAAATCAAACGCTGAAGAATTATTTATTTTTAAAGATCATTTATAGTTTTTGAAACTGATCCAATGTACTATAACTGACCATTTATCAGTATAGAGTGCCTATATCCTCATGATTTCTGCCTATTAGTCTTCCATCTCTGAATCTTTTCCGGTTAAATATTTCCCAGTCAAACATGCAATCTCTGGATTTCTTTCCCTGAATCATATCTGACACAATGTTTCCAATGGCAGGGGATAGTTTGAATCCATGTCCGCTTAAACCAGCACAAACGTAAACATCACCTAACCCAAGATGAAACAACTCGTCAATAATGGGTTCTCCATCTGGCGTCATGTCGTATCTTCCACTCACAGTTGATATATATTCTGCGTTTTCCATATACGGCAATCTCCTGGATATATTTCCCAGATATTTTTCCATGAACTCCTCACTTGCTTCGTCAAATATCTCTTCCTCGCTGTCAGTCTGAATCTTATCAAGTTCTGGGTCAAGGCTTCCAACTGCAGTTATAGTGTCTCCTTCCATCTTGTAATAGGAAAGCTGGGCCATATCCCAGAGAACTGGTTTTGGACCTGCATATAAATGAGGTCTTCTCAAATAAATCACATTATGCCTTGATGCATTAATGGGCAATAGATCACTTTCATCCACACCTGAATCTCTGAGTAATTTATTGGTCCAGATATTCGTTGCCATAACTACACGATCATATACTCTTTCCGTTCCGTCTGAAAAATAAACCCTTGTACCATTCCCATCTTTTTTAATCTTCTTCGCTTTTTTATTGATATTAATTGTGGCACCGAGTTCCCTTGCTCTGGAAGCGAATGAATTTGATGTTGCAACAGGATCAGCGTAACCGCTTTCGGGTTCAAAGGTAATGTAATCAAAATTTTCCGTATTTATTGGATCATAAAACGATTTAAGTCTATCACTCCTAATCTCTCCAATTTCAACACCAATTCTTTTTAGCATATCCACATTCCTTTTCTCAGACTGTATATCTGCTTCTGGAAATGCATATACCATCCCTGTTTTGGTATATCCTGAATAACCAATCTCAGAGAAATTACTAAGTACCTCGTGGGAGAATTTTGCCATCCTGGCCACAGTTTCATTACTATAATGACTTCTTACAAGGCCACTGGATTTACCCGTGTTACCACTTGCAACGCCATTCATATCTACAAGGTTAACCTTTATTCCACTCCTGATCATTGAGTAGGCAATGCTGGTGCCAGTACTTCCAGCTCCAATGATTACTGTTTCTCCTGAACCAATAGACACACATTCATATCTCAAACAATTTTAATATTCTTTTGCGTCTTTAATTAGATTCAGACTCAGACCTGAGATTGTCACCTTTATGTTCCAGTATTCTTTTTTCCATATTATCTGGATACCATATTGCCAGATACTCATAGATTACCGTTTCAACTGGTTTTATATTCAGTTTTTTTAACTCTTTCTTTGTATCAGAAAATATTTTGGAGATATCTTCCTCTGGAATTCTGCTGAACATTTTAACAAACCTTGATGAATATCTCATCCGTTCTATAAAATTTTCTGGATTAGTTCTTCTTGTGTACTCCCTTACCTTTATTTTTTCGTCAGGTGGAAACCTCCTGATCAGTTCTCCCTCTGTTCGGTTGTGAATTCTCTCTCCTGGTTCTATGCTATATCCATATCTACTGGCAACTTCCCTCGCAACATCAAACATGTCACTTCTCCTGTTTGGTAATTTACTATCAATCTGCTTTCTTTCCCTTACAAATGTGAGGATATACTTTCTGGAAACTCTGGAAGCTTCTGTAAATACTCTGTCAAGATCGTTGATTAGATGGAAAACGTGTACTGTTATTACTGCATCAAAAGATTTATCCAGAAATGGAAGGCTTGTTGCATTTCCTACTACCAAATGATTCAATCCCTTCTCACTGGCTTTTTGAAGCATCTTTTTTGATATATCAACCCCTGTTATATCAAGGCCATGATCCTGCAGTGGTTTCATTATTCTGCCTGTTCCAGCACCAATCTCAAGAATATTCTGACAATTCTTTAATGCATTCAATAGAACTTTAAGTTCCATTTCGTCAAGATTTCCCCGGGTTTTATCATAATTTTCAGCTATGTAATCAAACACAGGTTCCTGGTCTTCCATCTTATCTCATGTAAAATTAAGAACTTATATCTATTCTTTTCACCTCTTTCTAATTGCAAGGTATACTGATCCAACAATCATAGCTGCCACAATTGCCCCTATGGTTCCGTAGACTTCTAGGTAAAAATACACATTCAGAGTTGGAATTTTGGTTAATTTCACTTCAAAATTCCTGGACTTTCCTGGTCTCAGCGAAAAATCACTATGGAAAGAATTGTAGCCATTGGCCCTAACAAAAAGCTGGAAATATCCAGCCTCCTCGCTCACATTGAATGCACCATTTACTGATTTTACGACCTTCCCATTAACTGTCAGGATTGCGTTGGAGGGTAGTAAATTACCTGATATATATGCAAAATGAAAATAACTTATTTCCTCTGTCAGATTTTTTCCATTAATTTTAACGGACATATTTCCTATAACATTGTAGTAATCCTGCAAATTCGGTAAGTTAAATCTATATGTTCCATTAGGAAGACTGAAAATAATATGAGAAGTAGTAGATGCAATTGTTTTATATCCATTATCTGTAACTTCCCATGTCGTGCCATTTGACAGACCATTCTGTATGAAAGATATATTAAATGTTACGAGGTAGAAACCTATGGTAACATCTTTTGGATGTCCATTAACTGTTATGCTGTTCTCATGGTAATACGGAGCGTAAATCTTATTTGAACTGGCCACACCATATTTAAGTGTTCCATTTGGCATCCTTATTATGAAGCTATTTCCAGATATTCCACCTGATGGCCTGAGGTCTGAAACATTTACATACCATGGAAGTCCAGAGGGCAACCCCGTTTCTTTATATGTGACTAAATATGAAAATTCAAAGGATAGATTGGTGATTTCCGGCCCTCCTTCCACAATCAATTTGCTTTCATAGGGAAAAAGAATGTAGTTAACGTTATTACTGTAACCGGAGTAGATATATGTTCCATTTGGCAGATTCATTAAATATTCTCCCGTACTGAGCGGTCCAAACGTCTTTTTACTTAAGTTAAGGAACCACTCTGAAATAGATGGTAAACCAATTTGTCTGAAAGTTATTTTATAATAGTGCTGAACATTGTATACATACACTGAGGAAGTCAAAGGGTTAACTGCATATATATACTGATTTTTCTGTTCAAATGCAGTAATTCCAGGAAATAGGCCACTAGAATCCGGTACGATGTAAGAAGCACTCCCTGTTAGACTTAGATTGACCGGGTTCAGAATCCAGATTCTACCTGTGGTTCCGGAGGTATCTATATAATCAAGTCTATTTAAGGGGTCAAAGGTTGCATGAATTGCCGATCCAGATAAATAGGGACCAATATTGAATGAATTATCAGTCATGTTAAAGGAAATCAGCTGATAATTTTTCCCTGCAACTCCTGATATGAAAAGTATCGAATTCAAACCAGAGTTGAATATGGATAGTGGCTTAATATCTCCAGGCAAAGAGTAGTTAGATATATGGCCCGTTGAAATATTCAGCTTAACAACACTGTTTGAATTGGTGTCCACTGCATATATATTCCCTAAGGAATATGTGTAATATGGAGAGTATCCATCAAAATTACCTATATTGAAGATGTTTCTTACTGTATCAGATGAGCTGTTTATTTCATAGAATTGTGACTGGTTGCTGAAAATGAGAAAATGACTGGTTCCAGGCATGACTTCCATCAATGCCAATTTTCCCTCAAGTGATGGTACAGTAACATTAGATATAATACTCATAGTTGATGGATTTACAAATGTGATATTGCCAGTTTTCATGCTGAATATATAGATTTGATCAGTGTAGTTATCATAAATAATGTCATAAGGTTCAGAAGTCTTGCCAAGTTGCACATTGTTATAATAAACATCAGTAGTGAGATTGAGAATACTCATTGTCCCGGTTCTAAAATCAATCGTATACATCCTGCCAAGGGAATTATCAATGGCCGCTGTGTCAGTTCCAGTATCCTGATTAGTTTGGCTTAAATTGAGATTGTTAATTGAATTTCCCTTTACGTATGATTTTAGTGATGGTATTGAGGTATAGATTTCTCTAAGCAGAGTTTCATTAGCATTTGTTTCATACTCTATTGGTAGAGAATAAAGTGATTTCCCGTACACAGTGAAGGAATAATTTTCCGGGGATCCTGTTTGATCACCGATTGTTAAAGGAGACGCTGTATATGTACCATTTATAAGGGATACTTTAATAAAATTTCTATCTGTATGAAAAGATCTATTCCCAACATCTAATGACCACTTCTGGTCTATGGGTAGACCGCTCTCCACGAAATCAACTTCATATGATTCAAGGGATGCCGTAATACCGTAATCTCTTGAACCGTTAACGTAGGTGACGAACCATTGATCTTTTCCCGTTCTTTCCCAGTCAAGATTATTTACTGTCCCACCCATAAGATTACTGTTTTTATCAAGAATATGCGTGCTGCTGCTAACAAATACATTACGGCCGAATGGAAGGAGGAGAAAGGTTGTGTTTGCATCTGATTTAATTGAAAATACAGAAATCACTCCAGATGAATCTGAAGTTATGCCGAATTCTGGATCTAGTGCTCCTCCTGGTGAAACTATGGGTAGTTCTGGGAATATGATCGATGAGTATGGGTCAATGTAACTATAATTCTCTGATCCAATTATATATGCGCCACCAGGCATGGGTATTTTTAAAAAGCTTCCATTAATTCCGAAGATTAGGGATGTACCGAGCATATCTCCAGTGGAATTCAAAATGGACTTCATTTCAAGGTGTGAAGGGAACGATGTCCGGTCTAGCTTTAGTTTATCCGAAAACTCGTAGTTCTTGATTAAATTTCCAGATTGATACGAAGTGTACTGTGCTTCAACGAGAATATACCCACTCCACTGGGAATTTGAATCCAGTGTAAGATTCAATATTCCATGTACATTGTATATGGGTTCGCCCAGCTGGTCAGAGACTATGTACTGTTGTTCAATATCAATAGATCTTCCATCTGATATCTGGCTTCCATCCCCCTCATCAGTGAAGTTAAGAGATGAAATATTAATCACATTTTCAACTCCTGAAAGAGCCACAGGGTTATTCTTGAAGTTCTGATCAAGCAGGAATTCAGTGAAATTATAAGCGTTGATGGAGCCCCAGCCTGTCACTAAATTATATCCATATACTGCCCTGTAAAGTGCATTGCCACCGGAATGGACGTTATAAAAAGGTTCCAGTGGAAGGAAAATCTGATTGACGCCGCTGGTTGAGTAAGATACATTCTTTATACTGGAATTCCCAAAAAATTCCAGGTTTGCAACCTTATATATTTCTGGATTGATATATCCAAGGTTTTTCTCACCATAATGGTTCAGAACCGCATTGATATCAGCTATTATTCCCGCTTCAGTTGGTGATGCCACACTTGTTCCTGCAACAGAACAAATAGATTGAGCTCCATTTACTGTAACACACATTAGAGTGTTGTTGGCCATTGAAGCAATATCCGGTACACCAAGTCCTGCACCTTTTATTACATCGTTTGCCTCACTATCTCTCTGCCATGTTGTTTCACTGAAAACCTGACTTATCCCTCCGACGCTTCCGATTGGATCAACAGGGATAGTGAGCAACTTTTCATACTCATACCAGGCTGACTGACTCTTTATATGCAGATTTCCAGTCAGCGTTAGTGTTGTACCACCTACAGATGTAATTCCGAAGCTGTTATATGCCATTGAGGCTGGGAAGTTTAGGAAATCGCTGGTATAGTTAGAATTAGCACTATATTCTGAGCTTGCAGAATTATCCCCTGAGTCACCACTGCTTGCAAGAACTGTGATTCCTCTTGCCTGGGCCTCCTGAAGGTATTCAAACCATGCAGTATCATTAAATTCAGGAGTACCCCATGAGTTTGAAATAACCGAAACGTTATTCAGACCCTTTTCAGTGGAATTTGGATTCAGAATGTATGCAAAGGCAGCGTTCAGGCAGGCTTCAGTTGGTGATGGACCGTAAACATTGTATATGTTAGACCCGGGTGCCAGGCTACCAATCATTTCAAGATCCAGTGTATTTTCAAGCGTAACTCCTGAAGTATCATCGTTTGCCGATTTTCCAGGATAAAGCGCTCCTCCTATGGGCACACCGTGTAATATGGAATGAGGCTCACCAGATGGAATAGTAGCATTGTAATAATCATAAATATTGGAAGGGTTGAAAGGCCCAACATGCTGTCCTGTACTGGTATTTCCCGCCCATAATATGGTGGCAACCACTGCGTTAGTAGGATATGTTACGTTGTAGAGAGGATCTGTACAGTATGCAACCTGAAGATCAGCACCATACAGGTACTGCACTCCAGAGGACACAATTGGTGCAGGATAGCCGTTCAAATAGCTTGTTGAACCGGAAGAACCTGTGCCGATTAACTCATGACTGAGTGAAGCTATCTGGGCTACCGGTCTATTGTTTAATCCTGATATCTGAGAAATCTGGGCTTCAATTAAACGCGGAAGAGAAGGTGTTTCAACTGCAAAATAATTGATCCCATCGTCACTCTTATTTTCCAGTATTTCTGTTTTAAATATATTCTCGATTGTATTAGAAGGGGCATTTAACATAAGAGAAATTCTATCAGAATATTTTCTTACTGTTGCGTTCCTAAAGGTTAAAAAATAATCTGCAGCCATATTATATAGCTTCTCAGGAACAGAGAAGTTTTGTGTAAACTGGCTTCTTGTGATATAGTGGTGATAAAGACTACTGGAAGGATTAGAAATATCTGTTAGATAGCCTTCCAGTCTACTTTCATTCTGCAGTTTGAATGTAATCATTACATTCATTTCACCTTCATAAGACCCTCCAGATATGTTTTTACCGGGACTTACTCTGTAAGGCAGTTCGGTTCTGGGTCCCAGTTCGCTGCAAAGAATCTTTCTCTCATTTTCAACGAAATTGGTGTGGGCGGTACTGTTCATGCTGGCACTCTGATTAGCTGATAATACTGTAAATGAGGAAAAAATCATAAGAATTACTATTCCAAATGAAATAGCCAATTTTTTTCTCTCCATTGATATAGACATAACCCGGTTTTAATAGTGAAAAGACTGATAATAAACTTTCCCAATTATTCCCTAAGAGTAATTAGAATTATGAATTGGTTCATCAGCTATGGTAGCTATTGAACATTTTTAATTTCAGACAAATTAAACTTGAAATAAGGAAATTCTACGGGTTCACATAAGCTTGACATAAGATATTGAAAATCATTGGTTATTAAATTTGGAACATCCAATTATTTTAGAGTTTATTCCTTGATCTTCTGTCCACCACTAAGTAGATTAACAGCAAAAGAAGCAGTGAAATAAAAAGGAAGGCTGAACCAATGACTACTTTGGGAAAGTAGTAAATACCATTATTTACAGACGGTTCTTTTACATAGATATAATGTTGTGTTCCGTGTACGAAAAATTCTAGGGGGAATCCAATTGATCCAGATGAAGAGTTAATTTCTACAGAAGCAAAATAACTGCCATTTGGAAGCTGCATCTCTATAATATTTCCTTCAGACCCTTTAGATATATTATTTGTGCTAATGCTCCACGAATTCAGAGTCAAATTTCCAGTTGTTTCAAATATAACTGTATTAAAAACTTTCTTAAACTCCACACTTTGGTTTGCTCCAGATTCACTGATGTTAACATTGCCTTCTATTGAGGAATTGAAAACCTTATTTGATGATTGAGCAGTATATGAATATGAACCTTCTGGAACACACAAAAGGTATGTTTGGTTTGATATTGGACCCGAATGAATTGATGTGGTGAGGTTAAAGAACCATATTGTTCCCTTATATAACCCAGTCTCTGTTAATTTTAGGGGATATTCCGATTTAAGATGGAGAATTGATATGGTACCCTGAGAAGGATCAGTAAACAAAATCTCCTTACTGTTAATAGAAAATGCAACGCATTCAAAATTAGAAGTTGATTTAATGTAATAGGCAGGAGCTTTACTGCCACTCTGAAAAATAAGTATTTCCCCGTTATATGTCATATAGTAAACTTCACCTTTTGAAGGATTATTAAACAGCATCCCCCCTAGTAAATTTGGTGTATTTATCTCAGTTAATTTACTGCTAGAAGGATCGAAAATAGTAAGTGAATGAGATCTGTTAGATATATACACCAGTTCATTTGCTTCGCAGTAAAGCACGTAATAAGGTTCATTAATCAATATGCTTCCTGTGCTGGTATTAGTCTCAGTAGTTGGAATCATACAAACCTCATTTTCCTGTTTATTTGCTATGAACAATTCGCCAGTTTTAGAATCATACGACAGGGATGTGGCTCCTTTTCCTGCAAGGTATTGATAATTTACAACACTTGAGTTAGCCTTTATAATAGAGATATTCCCTGATAAATAATTGGAAACATAAGCTGTTCCATTAAACGGGTTAAAAGCTATATCTGTAGGATCACTTCCCACCCTAACATCATAAAGAATTTTGTTTGTTAAGGGTGATATAACAGAAATAGTGTCTGAGATAGAATTAATAACATATATTTTTCTGTCAAAAGGATTAACTCTAATGAATTTTGGTGATAACTGCACTGGAATTATTGATACTATGTTAAAATTACTGCGATTTAAAATTAGAATATCATTCCTGAATTCCTGAGTAATATATATGTATCCATTTATTTCACAGTAAATTGCGGAATATGGTGAATAGGTCGTATTGATAGTCTTTATTATGGAAAAAGTAGAAAAGTTCATAAAAGAAAGACTACATGAAACAAATTCATCAAGGAAAATGATATTATATGAAGGAATGAGGGTAAACGATACTGGAAAAGATGAGGCATTATACATATTTCCCATAGTCATTGTACTTAGGTTAAGATAGGAAAATGTGCTCGATATAGAATCAGAGAGGTATATTCTGTTGTTAAGGCTACAAAAGAACAGTTTTCCATCGAGTGGCGTTTGAGTCTCATTACCCGAAATTAAAGTATTTCTATCAATACAAAGTATATCCGGTCCTGCCGCCGAGGATATATATAGTTTCCCGGTGTTAGTATCGCAGGTAATTCCACTTATTATTGCTCCTGTATTAATGATTTTTACAATTTTTTGAGAGCTAATATTTATTACACAGAGGCTCTCACTTTCATTTGTAATCGCGAACAAATATTCATTATTTTCACTTACGTATCCCTCTGTTGTGCCATATTTTGTGCGTATCGAACTAATTCCCCTGCAATCTGTTGTATTAATAACTGATATATTTTTACTAAATTCATTAAATACATAGAGTCTCTGATCTGATGGATTCAGCACAAGGGAGTATGAATTTATGCCAACCGGTATATCTTTCACAGCCTTGTCTGTGGAAGGGTTCAATACCACAACATAATCATTACAGATGCTGGAAATAAAAATTCTATTATTAATCTTAGAGTATACCATGCAAGAGGCGAGGGTATTAACAGGTATCTGTTTGACAATGCTCTTTGTGGAAGCATTTACAATACAAATACTACTGGAAAATAACTTTATTACGTAGATAAGATGATTTGTAGGATCATATATGGAATCATAGGGTTGCCTTACGTTTCCATGGTTACAGTAATACCCATTAATCAAACTGTGATTTGTGAAAACATAAGTTTCTGAATTGTAATTACCGGATAGGTTTACTGGTTCATTTGAGGGTAGGTTTTTAATTATATCTGTTTGCGAGGCTGAATCAAGAGATACCGATCGGTTTTTATAGTTCTGAGGCTCCGTGGGAATCATTGTCGGTGCTAACATAAGAAATACAACAATAGAAATTAGTACTATGATGAGTTTTTTTCTAAATCCCAGCACTGCTGATTAAAGGAATTTAAACTAATATACTTTTCTTAGACCAATATAAAATTCATATTTTTCACATTGAATAAGCTCATCACGCAGTAGGAGAGGCTATCTTTTTTACAAACCAATTGTATTTTATATTATTTAGCCAGATTCAAATTAAATTTGCAGTTTTTCTTGAATACCTCCAAACTCCGACAGACATGAATATAATGGGAATTCCAATAGCAGAGAGTATTATGATTAAGGGGTCCAACCCCAGGAGACCCGTATTATTAGTCATTTTTAAACCAAGTAAAGGAGATGCGGAGAGATATTTATTAAGTTGAATATCACTCTCAAGCGGTATTATATCTCTAATGAAATTGTAATTTATTGCGTATGAATTTAGTGGGGTTGTTAGATATGTCCCATCAGTTATTTGAATGCCAGAACCAGTAACGAAAAAGTATACTGATGCAAGGATGCTGATTAGGGGAAAGATTGCCACAAAGATGGTGTTTAAAAAACTATTCCTTTCTGAAGAATGAAAACTCCCTGCTAGAACATATATCGAGCAAATTGCAAGTGCTATTAAAATTTCCGTTATTCCAACATATATTAAATCTAGTGGGCTTAGGAATAAGCCAGAGTAGAATTTCCAGAAGATATCTAATAGAAGAAATGAAACTGCAGATGCAAAAAGTATGAAAGATACAGAGGAAATAAAAGTTGCTAGTATGAACTGATATCTTTTTACTGGCAGAGATAGAAACTTATTGACAAGTTCTCTTTTCTGAAAATAGGTGAACGATACAATTATGCACAGTGAAGAAAAGCTTATCATAAGAGCCAGTCCCACGTTGGAGTACGGACTGGCCGTGTTTTTATAAGCAAGAGGAGACGAGTCCATCATAAGTCTTTCTGTAGAAGTTCCAAAGCGGAAATTACCGTAACCCTTAGTGTTAAGTGAAACAAGAAGTTGATAGTTTTTAATAGAGTAAATAACACCTGGAATTCCATCATGGACAATAGACACTTGCGCTCCAGAATTATCTGGATTTTTTACCGTAACATTGAATTTACTACTCTGGGAAGGTAAAGTATAAAAAATTTCTGAAAGTCCATAATATCCAAGTTCGGAAGTTGGAAGTGTGTAGAAATACACCGTTGAAATATGAGAATTTGCTTGATAGTCAGTTCTGTGAAAGTTGAAAAATATATCATTTTGAGTATTTGTATCATTTGGGATTGTGAATGAATTTATCTGGTAATTCTCCATAAAGATTTGATTCAAAGAAATGTTTAAGTATTGTTTAAGTCTTGAATATATAAGGTAGTCAATATGGGAAGTTTTGATATAGACCCTCCCTCCTTTATTGGTCACTGTGTTGTAAAATATTGAAGCCCTGTTACCTAGATGATCGGAAGCTGGTACTCCCAAAACAATATATTCTGCTGAGATGTAAAAATTTACACCAGTGCTGTTTAATTCATCAAGAGAATTTCCTATCAAAACAAAACAAACTGTATTGTTGTTAATAATGGTATTATTCTGAGATTGGACATCTCCAAGAAAGTAGTTGTTTGATATATTTCTGGAAATTTCATTATTATCAAATGTAAAAGCCGGAACCAACAAGATGGAAGCAAATAGTATAACAAGTAAAATTCGAGGTTGCAAATTTCTTCTAAGAGCAATAATTATTAACTTAGGGAAGGACAACGTTATAACATGAAAAATTACTATATAAAGCCCTATGAGTTCATTAAAGTTAATCTACAGGTAAGAAGAAATTAATAAATTCACACTAAAATTTCATTTAATATCATCAATAAAGACATTATCCCAAATTAAACTCAATGTACAATCACATATATTTAAAGCAAAAGCGTTAAATCAAGATAATACAAACTGAGTTCATAGCAGGCAATAAATGAAGATAATTATAAATTCAGATCCAGTATTATGAGAATATGGATGAGATGAGCAGGGATATAATGAATCCCTTCCCCTGGTACAAAAGAATGCGATCCGAGAACCCTGTATACTATGATCCAGAATACAGGCTCGTAAATGTTTTCAGATATACGGATGTTAAAGAAACACTGGGAAATTTTAACAAATTCTCATCACAGTTTGGTAAAGCTTTCAACCCAGCAGGTGGACCAATATCTGAGAGCATCATAAATCTCGATCCACCAAAGCACACAAAGCTCAGGAATATTGTATCGAGGGCATTTACCCCAAGGACAATTGAAAAAATGGCTCCACAGATCAGGGAAATAGCAGAAAGCCTCTTGAATGCAAAAAAAGGACACGAAGTCGACATAATAAAAGAATTCACATCACCCCTTCCCATTACTGTTATTGCAACCATGCTTGGAATACCACTTAAAGATATGGATATGTTCAAGAAATGGTCAGATACAATAGTTGGAGGGTCTGAGACTTCTTTTACAAATTTTCCTAAAACCATAGAAGATATGAAAGGATATTTCCAGAAACTTATGATAGAAAAAGAGAAAAACCCTGACGAAAGCCTTGTATATTCCGTGTTAAATGCTGAAGTAGATGGAGAAAAGCTGACAATGATGGAAAGTCTGGGATTTTTTATCCTTCTACTTGTAGCTGGAAATGAAACCACAACCAACCTGCTTTCAAATGCTCTTCTCACATTCAGTGAAAATCCAGGTACTTATGAGGCCATGAGAGATGATTCCAAACTTATTCCACAGGCTCTTGAGGAAGTGCTTAGATACAGGAGTCCAGTACAATCTATTTACAGAGTAGCAAGAGACGATACAGATCTGAGTGGAGTTCCAATCAGGAAGGGGAGCATAATGGTTCCGTGGATCGGTTCAGCCAACAGGGATGAAAGTATTTTTGAAGATGCAGATAAATTCATTATTGGCAGGAAGGAAAACAGACACATAGCCTTTGGAGAAGGCATTCATTACTGTCTTGGTGCACCCCTGGCCAGACTTGAGGCTAAAATTGCGATGGAGTACATGACTGAAAACTTTGATTCATATGAAATACTCAGAAACAGGAAGATGATTCCACAGGAAAGTACAATAGTTTATGGGTTCAAGGAACTCTGGGTTAAACTGAATTAATCATGAAAAATGAAAATATGTTTGATTAATAATAAAAGAGGGATATTCTATGATTAAAACAGTAATTTTCGACATGGACGGGACGCTTCTTGATAGTGAAACCCTTTCAAGAGTTGCAACGGATTATGGGTTTCAGGAAGTTTTTGGGAGAAAGCTAACAGATGAAGAACATTCTAAACTCATTGGGAGACCTGTGCAATTACTGATGAAAGAGTTCTATGACCAGAAGGGGGAAATAGCCTATCTCAAGGGGAGAGAATTTTTCGAGAAGCATATAAAGAGCATATCTCCATTTGAAGGGGTTATTGAACTGCTGAATTATCTAAAGGAAAGGAGAATCAATATGGCAGTGGTAACATCCAGTCACCGTGACACTGCGTATCTTTTATTAACCATGACTGGTCTTATAGACTATTTTGATGCTGTTGTAGGTCAGGAAGATACACTATATCATAAACCAGAACCTGATCCCATAATTAGGTGTATGGAAAAAATAGGTGCGATCAGTGAAAATACAATATATGTTGGAGATCAACCCTATGACATAATCGCGGCACGGGCTGCAGGAATAAGGAGTGCAGGTGCTACCTGGGGAAGTGGAATTGAAGAAATTCTAAAAGAGTACAATCCTGAATTTATATGCAGGAATATAGAAGAGTTCATCACTGTGGTGAGAAAGGCCTAGGTAATAGAAGCCCTCATCTTTTTGTACACTTCAAGCATTTCTAATCCTTTCTCATAACCCATTCTTATCTCATTATAATTAAGTTTAGACATCACCTTTCTAACCTTTGCCTCATTCTCGAGTCCAAGTAACGGAATTGTCATAAACGCAGCCGTTGAGAGCATTCCAGTGTTCCCAAAAGCCTTGCTCATATTTCTTAGCAAGGGAAGAAGTATACTGGCAACATACTTTCTTGAATCCGGGTTTCTTATGAGTGTGAACACTGCAGATGGAGCATCCTGTTTCTTTATTTTTCCCTGTATAAGTAATTTAATTATTTTTTTGTGGTTCTTCTTTCCATTTGCCCATCCCATTGCTACTATAAGCGTCTCCCTATCTGAATCATCCTCTGCTTCTTCCAGTTTAGCTATCATTTCACCCAGATCATTTGCCACTATTGCCTTAGACAGTGCTACCAACTCCCTATCGTCAGGTTTCAGGTTGAAATAGGAATTGAATTTTTCAGACTCTGTCATTGCAAACTCATGATTTACTTTAGCATATGCGACCTTTGCTTTTTTTATGGTGATCTGGTCAAGTATAGTCATTTTGCTGCCTTTACTTTCACCGCTTTCTATTATTTTCTTGATTATTTTAGCACTTGATCTTGAAAACTCATTCTTATCATACAGAATACCATTTAACCGATCAAGATTATTGACGAGTAAAAGAGAGGATGGTGTTGAAAAAGATGTTGCAACTTCATTTGCAGAGGCGAAGAATTTTTCAGCACTCATTCTGCCTGAAATCAGCTGGAAATAACTGTCTCCCACAATCTCGGCCTTATCCATTGGATCCATTTTCTTCATTCTTTCTTTCAAACTGTCCAGCATTAAATCATTATAGATTGTTTGATAGTATCCCGTTCCTCTAGAATTTAACTTTTGGAACCCTTTCACCTCTAATTCAAAGGTTCTATTCTCCATCAGGATTTTAATTTCCTCATTTTCTGTCTGTATAAAAACTGGTATTTTCCATATCTTTTCGCTTTTCTCTCCAGATAGAAGGAACTGGTGCTGTTCCAGTTTAAGATTTTTTCCATCGTAATCCACATTTATAAGTGGAAAACCTGATTGATTTATCCAGTTGTTCATTATTGAGGATATATTCAACTCAGAACTTTTTTCAAGTTCAGTCCAGAGATCATTTCCTTCTGCATTTCCATATCTAAATTTTTCAAGGTAGGAGGAAAGTCCTGATCTAAATTTTTCCTCTCCCATATAATGATGTATCATTCTTAGAATACTCCCACCCTTTCCGTAGCTTATATCATCGAAAACCTGTTCTATATCCTCAGGTTCCTTCACCTCTACATTAATTGGATGGGAACTCAGAAGTGCATCGCTTGCCATTGAACCTACGGTTTCATTTAGATAATACGTCTTTTCTTCCTCATATTCAGGGAATAAACTATTAACGCAGAGAGAAGACATAAAAGTGGCAAAGCTCTCATTCAGCCACAGGTCATTCCACCATTTCATTGTTACAAGGTTCCCGAACCACTGATGAGCGATCTCGTGGGCAATAACTATGGCAATCAATATTTTTCCCTCAGAGTCTGTATTCTCATTATTTAGCAGTACATCTTCCCTGAATGTTATTGCGCCCCAGTTTTCCATTGCACCTGCAGCAAAGTCAGGAACTGCTATAAGATGCATCTTCGGGAGAGCATATGGGATTCCAAAATAGTCTTCATAGAAGGTTATACACTTATCCGCTACCTCCAGTGGAAAGTCATCCGATCTCATATCTTTCCCTGGTCTTGCGAGAATAATTTCACATTTTCCGTGATTTCTTGTTTTTGTGAGGAATTTTCCAACACCAATATATAGAAGATAGGTAGACATGGGTGGCGTTGTATCAAATTTTATTTCTTTTGATCCTTCTGATATCTTTCTGTTTGATATCTGAGGCATATTACTAATTGCATCCTGATCCTCACTAATTGTAAGTGTGACTTCAAATTTAGCTTTAATAGCTGGACTGTCAAAGCAGGGAAAAGCTGTGGATGCATCATTGGATTCAAACTGTGTTGTTATCATGGACTGATCTCCCTTACCTGCTCTGTACAAGCCTGCCAGTCCCTCTCCATATTTCCTCTTATAAGAGATTTCCAGTTCAACCTCACCAGTTCTTATTTCTTTTAAAACAATTTTTCTCTTTCTTTCATCATAGGAATAGGATGCTTCTTTTCCATTGGCCAGTAACTTTTCTATTTCCATTTCTCTGGCGTCCAGTATTAAATTCTCCTCTTCGCTCTTTAAGAAAATGTGGCATATTCCGCTGAATTCATTTTCATTCATGAAATTCAGTGATAATGAATATTTTTCTACAATTGGATTCATTTAATATCATCTTTATATTATATTTAATTATTGTTAAACGTGTATAGGATTCAGCTACAGTGTAGGTAGAATGTAAGTTTAAGATAGAATTAAAAATTAAAGCTTACCTGATCAGTGCTCTCTCCATCTTGTAAGGTATTTTGCAATGGCAAAGTAAACAATGGTTTCAATCAACATGATTATAACCATTGTTATGAACTCATTATAGTTCCATGGCTCTAGCCCGAAGAATATCTGTGCCGACACCGCTGCTGGAGTTGCAGGTGAGAGCGAGAGTGCATAAATGAGACCATTCTGCCCGAACTTCCCGAGAAGATAAGTGTATGGATAAAACGTTGGGGGGATTACCGTCATCACAATGGAAAGGATTGAGGTGATTCCCCATATATTCCTAACGTGGTTTACGAGGCTTGATATGATAAATGAAATTGCAGAAGTAGAAAGGATAAGTATAAAGATCAGGAACAGCATGTAAAGTGCTGTAAAAATGTTGTACAAATGATAATAGGAACCAAGGAAACTGTACACAACTATACCTGGTATGGAGAAGGCAAGAAAGCTCAGGGTCATACTGAGCATATAATCTATAGGAGTTACTTCACTGGCCACGTACATTTCCTGTATTCTTAGCTGAAGTCTCATGAACGTGGCATCTCCTGCGCTTTGAAGGCCTATGGATGCTATCAGCGTTATCATTCCTCCAACTACTGCATATTGTACAAGTGCTCCCTGAGTGAGAACATACACAACAAAGAGAAGTGTAAGAGGCGTTACAAGTGACGCTATAATGTACGAAGGACCTCTGACAATTACCTTCACACCATAATACCATGCAAAGGTAAAAATGAATTTAAGATTCAAGATCAACACCCCTCATTATGAATAGATCGTCCAGTGTGATTTTTTTAACAGTCCTGCCTTCTCGTATGTATGTTTCAGAATTTTCAATTGTATCATATTTCACGTATATCCCACCCACTCTAAACGAATCGGACAGTTCTGTTTGTGATTCAACCCTTACCTTACCTGCGAATCTTGATAGTAGTTTCTTAACTGTTCCCCTATCTATAATATGGCCACTGTCCTGAAGATATACAACATCTGATAGATTTTCTGCTTCTTCCATGTAGTGGGTAGTTAGCAGTACATTTCCTGAAAGCTTCTTGATGGCTGACCATATCTCAAGTCTGGAAAGTGGGTCCAAACCTGTTGTTGGTTCATCCAAAAAAACAAGTTCTGCATTAGATGCAAGCGCAAGTGCAACAAACATTTTTCTCTTCATTCCTCCGCTCAGAGTATCTGATGGCTTATTTCTCACGTCCCACAGTCCAACTGTTTCCAGAGCATCGTTTGCAGCTTTCTTTGCATCGGAAAAATTGAATTTTCTACCCAATAGATACATATTGACCTGTTCATAAGGGGAAAGTATTCCAAGAGGTGACGCCTCCTGTGGTATGCTGGCCAC
The DNA here is from genome assembly GCA_027316895.1 of Thermoplasmatales archaeon. Lineage (GTDB taxonomy): Archaea > Thermoplasmatota > Thermoplasmata > Thermoplasmatales > Thermoplasmataceae > Cuniculiplasma. The sequence goes on from DAHVFT010000002.1 coordinate 48,197, forward strand.
AATTTTTCTTATCTTAGCAGCATCTCTTACAATATCAAGTCCATTAATTAGAGCAGTCCCTGAGGTAGGATAAAGCTGTGTTGAAAGCATTCTCAAAAGTGTGGTCTTCCCAGCCCCATTTCTGCCTATCAGAGTTGTGACTCTTTTGTCCATCACTTCAGTAATTCCGTCTACAGCGACCTTCCCTCCTTTGTATACCTTTCTTATATCTTTGATTTCAATCATAAATTGTACCTATTTTACTGTGTTTCATCGTTTAAAAAATCTTCTTCTTTATCTCTCTTCTTACCCTTTAAGACGAATCCAATAACCAGCATGATTATCGACACGACTATGAGAAAGAGACCAATCAGAAGAATTATCCCTAGATCTGTAAATGTGCTGAAGTGACTTGTATAAGAATAAACAAGTCCTGTTGAGGGAGCTAGAAGCGACACCAGGTAGTAAGACCCTGAGCCCACGAGGAATTCTGTTCCGTAACCATCATGGGTGGGTCCAGTTGGCGCTATTGAATAATTCTGCACATTTGTTTGATTCACCAGTGAAATATTGTTAGCATTAACAAGGTAGAATGTTGTATTGCCATCAAGAGCTACCAGGCCATCACTTGTAATGTTTATCTCCTTTGATGCATAATAATATTTATCCTTTACAAATGTATGACTAACAGTGAGGTAATCCGAGGTCAAACCTATTCCAGCAACAACAAGTATGATACCAAAAACGATTAGAACCAACCCAACTCTAACAATATTTTTCCTCACTATTTTCCCATGTAAATCAAAAAGTGGTAAATTAACTTAATCGATGAAAATTAAGCTCAATAGACATTAAATAAGATATACAAATTAATTATAGAGATAAATAGAAATTCCTTTTTTTTAAGAGGAGGAACACCATCAGCCAGCAGAGATAAAAAGGAATATTTCAGCTATTTTTAAACTGGACCCTGACAGGTAAGATAATAATTAAGCCTCAATTTTAATAGGGGAGTAATTAATGCATAGGACATTTTACTTCATTTTTATACAACATCAGATACTTCCCAGTTAAAATGATCCATCGTATATTATATCTGAGTGAATAAAGAAGTTTAATATCACAGACTAATACTTAAACATGAAAAATGAAGAGGTTAAAAAAGTTACAATACTGTGGGGAATTACCGGATCACTGGGTTCTATAAATATAACTGATTATATGAGTTATGTGATGAGTAATCTGGATTGCCAAATAATGACCATAATGACAGATGCGTCAAGAAATTTTATATCTCCATATTCTGTAGGATTAAAAACAAAAAATCCTGTATTCAGCGATATGTTTAGCCAGGAGGGGAATATCAGAATACCACACGTTGATTTGACAGGACTTGCCGATGTTTTCATTGTTGCTCCTGCCAGTGCAAATTCTCTGGCAAAGGCAGTTAGTGGGATAGGTGACGATCTTCTATCGACATCTTTTATTGCATATGAAAAACCAATTATTTTCGTTCCAAACATGAACGAGAAGATGAGAAGAAACAGGATAGTGCAAAGCAATATAGATAAGCTGAGGAGCTTTGGGAACATAATTGTTGAAGCTAATTCTGAGGAAACAGGTACAGGTAATGGAACAAAGAAAAATGGATCTATGCCAGAACCTGAGAAAATTCTTTCTGCAATAAGGAATAATATAAATTTAAGCAGATTTGGCTCTCCCTAATTCACTATAATGAATATTCAAATAGTTCTATTTATTCCCCTTTTGTTTATACAGATTAATCAGTAAACACATGTTCTCTGGCAGTAATCTCCTTTGAAAGTTTGAATTTCACTTAAAATTTAAGTGTGAGTGGAGTATTCTGAAATATTGTCAAACCTGTTCATGAATGTTGTATCGAGTGGAAGTAAGGGAAATTCCACAATTATATGGGATGATTGCGATGCATTAGTAGTTGACTTTGGCATTTCTGTAAAAAGATTCAAACAGAGATTTGAAGAATTAAACATTGGGGATATCCCCTTATCAGTGTTGATTACACATGAACACAGTGATCACAGTTCCGGACTCGGGGCAGCTTCAAGAAAAATGAAAGCAGAAATATATCTCCGTGAAAAGGCAAAATTAAAGATGGGTTTCGACCGTGCTTTCACTATTGGAGATGAACTCACCATAGGTAATTTTTTCATAAGGAGTGTTTCAGTGTCTCATGATGCAGTTGATCCTGTTGGATATGTCATTGAAAACAGGGGAAGGAAGATATCAATTTTCTCTGATCTTGGATATTTTCCAATGGATAATGTTGACCTGATTAAGGGGTCTGATATACTTGCAATAGAGGCCAACCATGATACAAATATGTTGAAAACTGGGCCTTATCCGGAAAGTTTAAAAAAAAGAATAATGAGTAACTACGGACACCTTTCTAATGATCAGTGTGCACTTGCACTTGGAGAACTGAGCGAACAAAAGTCACAGATTATATTACTCCATCTCTCAGACGAAAATAATACACAGGAAATTGCATATCTTACCGTAAGAGATTTTCTGGACAATAGAAATATTAAGTATAAGGGAATAGAATGTGCAAGACAACTTTATGGGTCGTCTATATTTGAGGTGTAGGTTAATGGAAAGGATAGGATTTATCGGAATGGGAAGAATGGGCATCCCAATTTCCAGGAGGATTGGAGAAAAGTTCTCTCTAGTATCAGTATACAACAGGACAGAATCTAAGATTCCTGAGGAATTTAGGAAAATAGCTGTGAAATCAATCTCAGAACTTGTAAGAAATTCTGACATCATCTTCATGATAGTAACTGATTCTGCAGCATCTGCTTCAATATTGAAGGAAATCATAGAAACTCACAGTGGAGATAAAAAGTTAATCGTGGATATGTCAACAATATCAGTTGAACAGAGTCTGGATAACCACAAAATATGTTTTACTTCAGACGTTGAGTATCTTGATTGTCCTGTGATAGGAAGCGTACCTGCCGCAGAAACTGGAACACTGGCTGCTTCATGTGGCGGCGCAAGGGAAGCATTTCTTAGAATTAGCCCGATGCTGAAAACGTTTACTTCAAAACAGATATATGCAGGAGATGCAGGAAAGGGGATTGCCATGAAGCTTGTAAATAACCTCATAATGGGAATCAATATGATTGCTGTTTCTGAGGGATTATGCCTGGCCAGAGAGCTTGGGATAAAGGATGATGTCTTCACGGAGGCAGTACAGGCAGGTGGGGCAGCATTAAAAATACTCGATCTGAAGGCAAAAAAACTTCAAGATGGGGACTTTTCACCACAATTCCTGCTTGCACATCAGTATAAGGATCTTAACTACGCTCTGGAGGAACAAAGTAAGCTTGGAATACCGTCTTTTCTTGGAGCGGTATCAAAGAGCATTTATTCAATGGAAATGAGAGAGCACGGTAAGGATGATATGAGTGCAGTGTCTCTCTTCTACACAAAGAAGAAAAATGAATGAAATTTTAAGCACTTTACTATATCTCATAATTATCGTTTCTTTGATCATTGCTTCATATTATGATATTAAGAAGAGGAGAATTTGGTATCTCATATTTGTCCCGGCGCTAATTGTTAGTCTTATAATTAATGTCTTATTTTTTAGAATTGAACTCTTCTCTGTTTTAAGTATTGTACTGTTTGGCCTGCTGTTTTTAGCCACGAAAACCCGCTTGTTCATCACACTATCTGCACTTATAGCCATTGCAGGTTCAGCTCTAATACTACTCAAGGAACCTGCACTTATAGTTCCGTGGGTAATCGAAATTATCTTTGCAAATATGGTTATAGGTGAGGTACTATTCGGAGTTGGAGATATTAAGGCTCTGGTTCTTATAATATTTTCAACTGCTAACTTTTATTTAACAATTTCCTACTCAATAATAAGGTTGCCTTTTTCAATAATATTCTTCCTGAATCTTGGATTCAGTTCTGTTATTGCGATGATTTTCTCACTCTACTACACATATATGAAAACTGGAAAATTTTCTTACCGTGCCAGAGTGAACAACAACAATGATATAAGTAAAATAAAGTTCAGGAGAGTAACCATTGGGGATAGTGAGTATGTATCGTATAACATACCTTTCATGGTATTCATCACCATAGCCTTTATTCTGACTGTTATATCTGTTTCATTATCAACGGTGATTTGAGAAAAATGAAGAAGAAAATCATATTTAATCCAGATAAAATCTACGTGCCGGAGCCCATAGATTCAGTGAGAAATGGGAATCAGGAAGATGTAACAATTCTTCAGGATAGCTCCATAATAATTAATGGAAAATCTATAGATTCCATAGTTTCCACAGCAAGTATATCTGGTAGATATGAAGTTGATGAAATCGTAGATGCTACTGGAATGATCATCACTCCTGGATTTATAGATAGTCATACTCATCTTGCTTACTGTGGAGAGAGGAGTGAGGAATTTGTTCTGAGAGCCAGGGGGGCAAAATATATAGATCTCTTGAAAAGTGGGAATGGAATTCTAAAAACTGTAAGAGATACCAGGGCATGTTCTACAGATCAGATAGTTTCACAATCTGCCAGAAGATTATTAAACCATATTAGGAACGGAGTTACAACTGTAGAAGTGAAAACAGGTTATGGTCTTGACCTTAAAAACGAGGAGAAATTACTTGATGTGATGGACATAATGAAATCACATTTACCGGTAAACATTGTAAAGACACTATTACCATTACATGCAATGCCACCAGGTAAAACAAAGGAAGAATATGTTAAGGAAAGCACAGAAGTTATACTTCCTGAACTTTATAAAAGGGCAGATTTCGTTGACTCTTTTTGTGATGAAGGAGCCTTCACGAAAGAAGAAACTTTTAATTTTTTCAAGAAGGCCAGTGAGCTTGGTATGGCACTCAGGATTCATGCCGATGAAATTAAGGATGTGGGTGCACTTGAACTGGCGGATAAATTCTTGCTAAAATCAGTGGATCACCTCCTTCACACATCCACAGAAAATATGGAAAGGATAAAAGGTAAGGATATAGTGGCTACAATTCTACCGGGGACAGCATTCTCACTGGGTGAGAAATATGTTGACAGCAGGGAGTGGATAAACAGGCATATTCCAGTTGCAGTCGCTTCTGATATATCACCACTCAATCCAGTTACTGATATCAAGTTTCATGGAAATCTTGCCATACGTAACTGCTCTATGAGTCCGGAGGCATTGTTAAATGGTTTAACGACCATTCCGGCCCATTCTCTGGGACTTGATGGTGTCAAGGGAAATTTAAATCATGGAGCAGACGCAGATCTTCTTATTATTTCTGCAGGGGAGATGAGAGACATGTTTTACGACTGGACAAATACACAGGTTACAGTTATTCAGGAAGGTAAAGTTCTGGATATGAAAAAAATTATGAGAAAAAGCATTAAACCCTGATCAGATATCTTTCTATTGGCATACATGGACCCAGGAAGGGTCATAGAGAGATTAAAGGAAATAAAGGCAAAAAGAATATTATTGCAGTTACCTGACGGATTAAAACCTCATGTCTTCGATTACTTCAATGAACTTTCGAAGAATTTCAATGTAATTGTTAGTTCCTCTGGTTTCTACGGTGCCTGTGACACAGGGACTATGGATGAATGGAAGAACGTGGATGCAGTAGTTCAACTGGGTCATACAGAGATTCCAAATGTAAATTATAAGGTACCAGTGATTTTCGAGGAATACATAAACGAGGATCATAGAAGCTTTAACGATCTTGATCTGACAGAATTAGAACGCAATAATTATAAGAATATAAGTCTGGCATATTCCATACAGTATAGACAAAGTGCAGAAGAACTTTCTAAATTCCTTAAGGAAAAGGGATACAATGTAAGCATGGGAAAGCATGATAGCAGATTAAAATATGATGGACAGTTACTTGGCTGTAACTTTAGCCCACTACACGATCAGGAAAGCAGGAATGATTGTCATATTATTGTATCCACAGGGGTATTTCATGCTCTTGGGGCACAACTATCTGTTGAAAAGGAGGTATTTATACTGGATATGAGTGAACCGTTCAGGCTCAGATCAATGAAAAGTGAGGCTGAGCGGCACATAAGAAGAAGATATGCCAATATGGCAAGGGCGCTTGAGGCTAAAAAATTCGTAGTAGTTGTAGACACAAAGGTTGGTCAGTACAGAATGAAACTTGCAGAAAAAATGATAAAAGAAATTCAGGATATGGGTAAAAGTGCAGTACTTGCATACTCTAACGAATCATCGCCAGTTGAATTTGAAAACATGATGGCAGACTGCATAATCTTCACAGGGTGTCCAAGAGTTGCAACAGATGACTTTGACAGATACAAGAGTCCTATTCTAACAGCACAGGAATTCAACATGATATTCAAGAAGAAAGGAAATGGGAAATATATCATGGATGAGATAGTTAATGTCGATACTATGCCCTGAGTTGTTTTCCAATTAAATATGTGGGTCCCGTTTCAACAATTTCTACATCTACCTTGGAGTAAAGAGGTATTTCATTCTTCACCACAACAGGTCTGTAAGATTCATCTCTACCAATAACAGTTCCTGTCTTTCCCTGCTCGGTGATGAATATACTAATTTCTCTTTCAACGAACCTCGATTGATTTTCATTTAAAATTTCCTTATGAATCCTTGTATATTCCGCACTCCATTTCTTTATGAGATTCGACTGGGGCATCTTCTTATTAAAATCTCTTGTATACTGTCTGGGAGAAAAGGTTGTAATATTAACTATGTCTGGTCGACTTTTGTAAAGCAATTCACACGTCTTCTGGAAAGATTCCTCATCACTACCAGGGTAGCCAACGATTATGTCTGTAGAAAAAACCCCATTTTTAAATGCGTTTCTAAATTTTTCATTTATGTTATAATAAGAACTTACTGAATATTCTCTGTTCATTAGTTCAAGGATACGATCATCCCCATCCTGTACTGGTAAATGTAGAAATTTGAATACCTTCTCGTTCCTGTATTCTCTTATCAGATCATTAAGTATTTCCTCAGTATTTTTTGGTTCCATCATTCCTACTCTCAATTTGAAAAAAGAATCAATGGAGGTAATCTTTTTAATTAGATCTGGAAGTCTTATACCAATATCCTTACCGTATGCTGCGGTATCAAGGGAACTTATTCTTATCTCTCTTTTTCCTCTTTCAAGTATCATTCCTATTTGATTGCATATCTTATCAGGAACTCTTGAAAGGAGTTTACCTCTTGCCACCCTTGAAATACAAAAATTACAATTCCCTGTGCAGCCCTGGTTAATTGGTACCCCATCAAGAATAGAAGGTTCCTTTATCTCTATATCGTCCATATCTCCCCTGTATAGGGATCTGAACTCACTTTGACTGATTACATTCACATTTTTTTCTATAAGAGTACCAGATGATATGGGAGGCAAACACCCAATAACTGTAGTCTGTCCAAGTTCTGAAAGATAACCGATTCTCTCCAGCATCTTATTTTCTGTTTTTTTAATAACAACGCAGGTTCCTATTACCCTCAGATCCGCATCCTCAGGATCCTGTGTTATTTTGTCTCCATCTCCCATTATTTTGTTGACATATAGTCCTGTCTCAGATTTTTCCTGAGTGCAGCCATACGATTCAACATAAATCTTCCTTGACATCTATTTATGGGAATTTTGATTACCGTTAAAAGTTTTTATTTTTAAAAAGTGTTTTATGAAACTATTTACAAACACAGTTTCAGTTCTCTTCATGAACAAGTTTCCCCTCACCAAATACAAATTTCGGATAGGCGTCCAGTTCAAATGGGTCCTTGTTCCATACGGAAAATGAAGCAAGCTTGCCCTTCTCCACAGTTCCGAGGTCCTTAAGACCTAGAATCTCTGCTGGACGAGATGAGACATAGGAAATGCACTGTTCCTTAGTGGCACCAAATCTCATGAAATGTCTGGTAGTCAGGAAGAGTGTTCTTTGCAGTATAACTGGATGATCTGATATAAGAGAGAACCTTACACCAGAATTCTGTACAAGTCCAACATTTCTCCAGGATTCATGCTTTAATTCTACCTTGTACGGATGGGAATCAAGTGGACCGTAAACCAGAGAAAGGTCCCTCCTCTTTATTTCATCAAAAATATCTTTGCTGTGAAAATCCATTCCGTGATTAATTATTGGTTTAATCCAGAATTTATCAACGAGTGACATTAAGAACAGGGCATCATCTTCCTTATGAAGATGGCACATTATTCTATATTCCCCCTTTATTAGTTTGATGAGGAATTCCGTCTCCACATCAATTTCATCAAGGGTCTTCTTTCCACTATCCAGAAGGTTTGATGCTTTCTGTGCCATGGTGAATTTTTCTCTTATGATAGCACCTACACCCATTCTTGTGGTTGGTCTCTTTCCCTTCCATTCAGTGGTGCTTCTCGGGTTGTATCCAAGTGCCATCTTAACCCCAATATCAGTTACCAGTGCATCTTTTATATTGGAAGAAAAATTTCTTATGAGTGACCCCATTCCACCTATAATATTTCCACTTCCTGGAAGTACAACAGAGTACAAAACACCACTCTCAACAGATTCTCTAAATGCATGATCATCCATGTATACGCCATCAACAGCTCTTCCCAGTGGAATCATTGAGTCAAGCTTATCATTCGCTTCACTTTCTGATCCTGGTTCTCCTGCCCTGTCAAGCCCTATATGGCTGTGTGGATCTATGAAGGCAGGCGTAACTATGCCCTCTGCAACAATATCACACTCAGGCTTCTTCTGTGAAATATTTCTTATTGTGGTACCATCAAATTCAATATACACATCTTTTTGCGATGACCTTCCGTCATAGAGTAAATTTGCCTTTACTGCTTTCATATTTTATGGGATAAGACTAATAGATTTAATATTATCGCAGAGCACGAAATTCTAATATACAATGGAGAGAAAGAAATAGAAGGTCATTTTAAAATATATATTTCTAATTTCCACTTAGGATCAAATATAATGCAAAAGAAAGATGATAGAACCATTAAGGCATACGATATATATAGTGAGGTATACGATGCTGAAACGGCTGATTTCTGGGATGGGTTTCCTAAAGACATAATTCAAGACTTTAAGAGTAATTTAAAAGGCAGTAGGGTTGTTGATCTTGGAAGCGGTCCCGGTAGAGATGCTGTTCTTCTAAGAGAAGTAGGGCTGGATGTATTATGTGTGGACGCATCGGCTAAAATGGCGGAACAGACACGTAAGAAAGGATTCACAACCATAATTTCTGATTTGAGAGATCTTAAACTGGATATGTCTGGATATGATGGAGTTTGGGCGTATTCTTCGTTGATACACATCTCTTTTGAAGAATCAAGGAAACTTCTCATGAAATTATCTGAAAGCATGAATGAAGGGACAGTTATGTTACTGGGTTTAATCAGGGGAGAAAGAAACGAAGAAAGAAAAATGGGTGATTCAAATTATGTCAGATATTTTGAGATGTACACTGAGGACAAGATCAGGGATTTACTGAAAGGAACTCATTTTGAAACTGTGGAAATGAAAACGTATCAGCCTAAAAACCATGTATACATGAACTACCTTCTGAAACTAAAAAAATAGGGAATTCGGAGAATTTGGGAGAAAATGATAAATTCCAAATTCTTTAGAATCACTTTCCTGTCATTATCTTTGTGTACTGTTCCTCAGTTATCTTTCCCGTTTTTAATGCTACTTCCTTTATTGACTTGTGTGTATCAAGAGCCTCTTTGACCACTTTTGCTACAGTATCGTATCCAAGAACGGGGTTCAATAGTGCTGCTGATCCGAAACTTTTTGAGAGATGTTCATTACATGCCTCTTCGTTCACATTTATACCATCAATCAGCAATGTTCTGAACATCTTCATTCCGTTTGTCATTATATCAAGGGACCTTGATAGTTCATAGTCAATGTTTGGCATCATCACGTTGAGTTCAAGCTGCCCCGCCTGAACTGACAGATTCAGTGCCTGTTGGGCTCCTATGGTTGAATGGCAAATCATGTTCATTGCCTCTGCTATTGAAGGGTTTATCTTTCCAGGCATAATGGAAGATCCCTGCTGTACTGCGGGAATAAATATCTCATGAAGTCCTGCCCCAGGTCCGGAATACATTAATCTTATATCATTCGCCATTTTGTTTATATCAAGAGCATTAACCGCTATGGCATTCATCATCCTTGCAAAATCAGACTGGAATTCCATTATTCCAGGTAAATTATCGCTTGGTCTGAAGTTGAATCCAGTGAAACTCGATATTTCCTTAACAATCTCCTCTTTGTACCCTTTTGGTGTATTTATACCGGTACCGGTTGCAGTGCCACCGATGTTCAATTCAAGAACAAAATCTATGGCATTCTCAAAATCCTTCAGGTTTTTCTTCAAAGTGTAGGCGTATGCAGAAAATTCCATTCCAAGCGTAACAGGGGCCGCATCCTGAAGATGCGTTCTTCCTGGTTTCTTACTGTTCTTAAACTGTTCGGCCTTTTTTTCCATTGATTTTATAAGATTCTTGATTTCATCAATATATCTTTCAGCCTTCATTATGGCACTGATCCTCATCATGGTAGGATAGGAGTCGTTTGTTGATTGACTCATGTTAACGTGATCGTTAGGATGAAGATACTGATATTCTCCTTTTTTCTTCCCCCACAGTTCCAGTGCAATGTTTGCTATAACCTCATTTGCATTCATGTTGAAGGAAGTTCCAGCTCCAGCCTGATAAACGTCAATTACAAACTGTGAGTCATATTTGCCTGATAGTACCTCATCGGCAGCCTTTACAATATACTCCTTTTTATCATCAGGAAGAGCTTTAAGTTTGTTGTTGGCAATTGCAGCAGATCTCTTCACAATTGTCATTGACCTTATATGATCTCTATCCTCAACGATTCCAGAAATTTGGAAGTTATTCATTGCACGGAACGTGTTTATTCCGTAATATTCATTATCTTCAATCTTTACTTCACCTATTACATCCCTTTCAATTCTTGACATATATTGATATTGCAAACTCAATTAAAAGCATTTCAAAAGCTTATATTGTTTTATAACACCCACAGTTGCTTGAATGAAGTAATATGAATCTATTAATTCCTAAAAATATACACACATCTAATGGGAAACTAATTTTTTTAATGAAAAGTTTTTAAAACTTCTGTGATTAATATGCACTCAGAATAGTTTCATTAGTGCTGATCAAGAAGTATTTCGGACTCATTAAGTGATCGTTCATTGAGAATATGAACCATTCACGGGAAGACAAAGAATGATATAAGAGAAAAAAATAAGTGAAGTAAATCATTCACCAATCATTCCTTGATTCGAAGAAAAGTCAACAATAGTTAAACTTCCAAGAATTTATATTCAGTTCTCCACATTTCAGGAAATCAAATGATTAAATATGTAACATAAAGCCACCTTTGCCTCTTCGTGCAAATTAAGATATTTACACCTGCCATTTCTAGACAGGGAGTGGATCTTACCTTACAATCAACACAGATACAGGAGAATCAGCAGATACTCTCTCAGAAACTGAACCGGTAAAAATACCTCTCCTGAATCCGTGTTTCTTATTACCCATCACTACAAGATCAGGTTTTTCCTCATTTATGTTCCTGAGTATTTCATCAACTGGGTTTCCAAGTACAGCCTTATCTGTAATCTTTGCCATACAGTCTCCCTTGGTGTCATGGACCAGAGTGTTGAGTCTTTCACTCACTGCCTTCAGGTTATCCTGATCATCATCGATTAACGTCTCGTTTGCGCCGGTAAAATCTCCTATCGGGGTGGGTATGGGCCTTAACACACTTATAACAACCAGTTCACACCCAGGAATCTGGGAAGATAGCGAATAAGCAAAGTCCAATGCCTTTTTTGACTCATCAGAAAAGTCGACTGTACAAAGGATTTTTTTAATTTTTAATTGAGTCATGTAATCACCATTATATCATAACCTAAGGATATATAAATACAATGCCATATATGTTATCTATAGCCCTCAACTTAATTCTCTAAAGTAATAAATATGTTAAAACAATTGAGGTACAAGCTGGGATAGCCTAGCCTGGTAAGGCGCAAGTCTGGAAAGCTTGTGCTCCTGTAGCTCGGGAGTTCGAATCTCCCTCCCAGCGCTTTATGAAATTTCTGATATTATTTTTACTATGGGTTCAGAGCCAACAATTTAACCCTCTTTGAAGGTGAGATATCCCTAATCAAATCCCTATAATTTGAAGATATGGATATATGTAGCTTAAACTGAAAAGGATTACGTTTGTTTGATTAGAACTTCAGACTTAGGTAATCATTGTTAAGTTCAAAATATAAGAATTCAGTTTTAAATTATTAGTTGGAGACTACAGGTTACGTAACAAAATTTTAATGTAAAAATAAGCTACTGGTGCATTCTGAAAAAAACTCTAGGTGATTCCCCTTTTTTGCCAAATCATTTCTAAGATTGTAGAAACATTCAGGCAGTAAAAGAGTCATTTCTGGTTTTACATTTTTAACGGGATCGCCATAGTTGACATCCAAGCATATTGTAACATTATATTCAATAGCAATTATATTTTTCGGAGATGGTGTGTGTAAATGCTTTACATCCTAAGTTCCATTGGAGAACATAGTGGATGTTCGGAATGTTTGATTTATTCGCTGCGACATAATAATTTAGATTGAGTTAGTCATCACAAGCAGTAATTCCTTTTGAACTGTGGGTTCAACCTTCCCTTCTGATAAATTTTCTATCTTTGTCTGATTATCTAACCATTTGAAAATTACATGTGAACATCTTGGTGAAGATGAATCTCCATTGAAGAATAATCCTCTATAAAGGGCTTTTTATTTCCCTTCATTGAAAGTACATCAAGCGATTTACTCACAATTGCACTCTTTCGTCCTAGGTATACATTTATCAACATTGGTTGCACCAGTTTGTATTTTATAAATTTAATATCTATCTATGATTTAACACATTCAGAAATTTTCATTAAGTGATACTAAGGTCTTCCATCAAGGAACTGCATAAAAAGAATAAATTTTATAAAAATAATGGGGAATTATAATTTTAAGTATAATCTGAGCTACAGTACTGAACGGAATAACCACCATCTGGACTGCAAGCTGTGCTAAAACTTGTCTTTATATTTTGCGATATGCTGCCTGACTGCCTCAATGTATATTTTCCATAACTGCCAGAATTGTATGAACTTGCTCCAGTAATTTTTTCGTTGGATTGATAAACCAAACTATTTACAACGAAAGTTGTAAATGGAGGTACAGAAAAGTAGCGATACTCGCCATTCACTTCGTTGATTGTTGGAGTTTCAATTACCGACAAGAAAAATCTCGGAGTTAATGGGGTTCTTGTTATTGTGGTATTATTTTCATACACGCATCCATTACTTATATCGCTGATTTCAAATGTGAATTTGTTTTGATTATGCACAAGATATATATACAAATTTTGTCCTTCAAGCACAGGCTTCTTGTTATGTGAGGCATAGTCATATATTTTTTCATGCCCCGGCACACCTTCCGCAAAATGTTCACAAACAACAGAGACACAACCATTGTATGGGTCTATCTGAATTCCTGCTTGGTACATATTATCACCCTGTGAATTGGATGAAAGGGCATCCCACATAGTTATCAAAGAAGGTTCAGTATCAGTTGCGGGAGGCGGTGAAGTAGTTGGCACATGTATATATTCCGATACCCAGTCAATTTCATACGGCGTGGATGTGAAATAGTACCAAGGTTTCGCATCAAAGAAGCAATATCCTGCCCAATTATAAGTTGTTACTAAATTGTCCATCGTTATATTTCCCTTATCAGCTAGTCCTCCCATGACAACATTTTTGGCTTCGATTTTATAATGCTGTCTCGGAACAGCACTTCCAGGTCTATCGCTCATAACATTAATACCTCCCATCGCAACAAACAAAAACACTATTGCAATAGAAAGAATAACTTTCTCAAGGTTTTTTTTCTGTTCGTCCATAAAATATAATACACAAACCACTATATATATATATACCGTTTTAATAAATACTTAGCAACATTTAAGTACATTAGTTGTAATTCCTGCATATGTCCATTGAATTCCAGGATGTATCAAAGAATTTCGGAAAGTTTAAAGCTTTGGATCAGGTGGACTTTACTGTTAAAGAAGGAGAAGTGGTAGGTTTTGCAGGATTGAATGGTGCTGGCAAAACCACATCAATGAAAATAGCCTGTGGGGTCATTAACCCCAGTCAAGGAGATGTTCTTATTGACGGTATGTCTGTAAGAAAAGATAAAATAAGGATTAATGGTGCAGTTGCATGGGTTCCGGAGAACTCCCTATTGGATAATATGGAAAAACCCAAAAGCATTTTCATGGAAGTCGGTACTTATTTGAGTATGAGAAGAGCCGAGATCATTGAGAGAATGCAAAAAGCCATGAAGGCTGTGTCCTTAGATACCAAGGCAAACATCAGAATCGGAAACATGTCAAACGGCATGAGGAAAAGGATGCATATTGCCATAGGAATATTCATGGATTCTAAGAACTACCTGTTAGATGAAACATTCAATGGTCTTGATCCATCTGGAGTATTCTTTCTCAAGGACACCATAAGGAATCTTAAAAAAGAAGGGAAGAGCGTACTTCTCTCCACACACATACTTCCGGAAATATCCGAACTATGTGACAGACTCATCATCATTAATAAGGGAAAGATCTTAGACAATGTAATGGTAGATGACATAGTGAATAAAGTAACGGTGGAAGTCTCATTCTACTGTAAAAATGAAATTGATAATGAAAATATCGTCAACATATTGTCTGCCTTTGGAGATGTGGAATTATCAATTGAAGAAAGTAAAAGGTATGGAAAAGCAACAATCAAAAACTATTCAGGAAAAAAGGGCAGTTCCTTCAAGGTTGCAGAATCACTAAATAAAATACAATTGGATGTCATTTCTCTCAGTGAAAGAAAAGAGGAGGTGGAGGAGTATTTCAAAAGGAAGATCAGCGAATAGAATTGTGTCAGTAATTAAAAACACTTTTAGAAAGAAGATATTTCTTATGTCAATCATATTTTTTATGATTTTTCTAACTGTGTTTAGCATCTCTGGAACCCAAAAAACAAGTGAGAGCATAAATGCTGCAAATTATTGTGAATCCTGTACTACTTATCACAATCAGACTTACTACTTCGGAATTCACGCATACTCCTCAAACTGCGGTAAGCCTTTGTCAGGTTTAAAAGGACATGTCAGACTAAGCCCCGACCTTCTGATAAAAAACCAAAGCCTTTCAGGAAAGAGGACTATTACAATCAATTTTACAACTAACTCAAGTGGATATGCAAATATTTCTTTTAAATCTGACAAATATTGGTGTTGCCACGTATCATTTAATAATTTGGGAAGCACAGGAGGGACATTGAGCCCTATAAATGGGAATATTTCTAACAATAACATCTCTTACCAATCCGTTTATGATGGGAATAATACAAACATTGGCTTTCTCCTATTGGTAAACAATGTTTATAATTATAAACCAACCTCATACTATGAATATCGGCTTGTTGAATCGGACAATGTAACTCTTAATCTCGGGTTATTAGGCGGGTTTGAACACAGAGTTATATCAATTCCGGTGCCAACAAAGGAGCAACTTAAGAATAATCATGCTTCAGGTCCATTACTATCCAGCTCAGAATTAACTGCACGATGTGTTGTAACCGGAGAGCTTGAGAAAAAGGTAAATGGCACATGGACAACCTCATCTTTACACTCTACACAATACCCAATCTATTTCTATTCATACCCCTCAGTTACCATAATTACTGATAACCTTGGAATGCAATTTTCTGGACAATTTTCTCTAATTTTGGTCATTTTTTGCTCCATAATTTCCACAGTTGCATTCGGGTTTCAAAAAACTAACGGGGAAATAGAGTTTGCCAACTCTATGCCAATAAAGAAATGGCAAATTTTCCTTGGGAAGTACATCTCTCTGTTATTTGTCACAGGGATATTTACTTTGACAGTACTTTTATCCTCATATTTAACGAATACTATTTTAAACTCTTTCTTTACAAACAACTCCGGAATTGCTCAGGTTTTTATTCCCATACTCCTTTTGGGCATGTTTGGTGTATCCCTATCCTTTTTTATAACTTCAATATCAAAGAGTCTTATTAAAATAATATCATTGCCGATAGTAATAACTTTATTTACTTACTATGTCTATGATCGCTTAGTTTCTAGTTTCCTCGTTTATTATTCAGAAGTACTAAACTTTGAATTTTTCAACCCTTTTGAGTACTATCGCATCTTCTTTTCCTATCAGGGTTCTCCAGTTCACTCTCTTTGCTTACCAGACAATCAAAAAGTGATAGTTTCAATAATTTTTTGGATTGTTATATTTTCAGTTGGAGGCGTTATTATTTGGTCAAAAAAGGAATGAATGGAATTTCATTTAAGGGAAAGAGGTGCAAAAACAAGATAATAAATACTTTTATCAACACAGTCCGAAAAAAAAGCTTCATTGCAATGATTATTTTTATAATTATAATAATGTCTATTACTGCCTTTGCTTACTCTCCAAAAAATAAGAAATCCATCGGGGCGCAGGAAAGAGGTTTTATTACTTATGATTACGAAAATGGTACATATAACTTTGGCATATATTATTATCATGCGACTAGCGGGATTCCATTCAATAATGAGAAGTGTTTCCTTGAGGTTGGTCCAACAGATAAGGCAAACTGCAATTTCACTTCGGGCAGCATTATTCACCGTCTTAATTTTACAATAAAGAATGGATATGCATTTACTTCGTTTCGATCTAATAAAGCTTATCGTGTCTTTTCACCAATTGCAAAATACGGCTCTGAGCCAGAAATTATTGTGCCGGTAAATTCTACACCAGTAAACACTACTTATTACTTTCCAGTTTATGATTGTGCATTGGCGTACAAGGGATCTCTTGAAATAATTAATGTAAATGTATTCCCTGAATATACAAAAACAATGGATTATCGTCTTCTCCTCTCTAATGGTAAAATCATAAATCTAGGGGAGAGTGGGGGTTTTACTCACGAGACATTATCTATCTCATATAATTTTACCCACGGAAATGCATGGGGATTACTAGAACATCGCGTAAATGGATCATGGGTAACGTCTCATCTATCCATACCTAGAGATTATGGAATAAGTAACGGCACAGATAAGATCAATAATAAAACATATCAGTTGTTCTACATACTTCCATCAGAAGGTACAGTGAATTCAGAATTCATTGGAGAGATATCTACTGTGTTATCCCTGTTTCTAATTTTATTTGAGGCTCTTACAATAATATTTATAGTAGGTTTTCCCGTAAGCGATGGTCAAACTGATTTTATTCTCTCTCTACCCGTGAAGAGATGGAATATTTATGCTGGTAAATACCTGGCTTTAGCAACAGCAAATTTCCTTGCAGTTTTGGCGACATTCCTAACATCCTATCTGTCATCAATATATCTCCTTGGAACATTTTTGACAAAATTTGGTTCTCTTTATGTTTTTAGCGATCTTTTCATGGTTGGCATGTCAGCTTCATCCCTAACTTTTTTTCTTATTAGCGGAACGAAAAACAAGGCCAAACAGCTCATTTATCCACTGACTCTCATTCTATTCCTTTTCTACGGTTTTAGTAGAATATCTTTGTTCTTTACGAGGTTAGTTCCTTTCAGCACTATTAGGAGTGACTTACTCCTCACTCCAAATATAACTTATATCTCTATCATTAGCCCTATAAATGCTTTTCAGAAATTAAGTATAAACGCAAATACAGTAGGTTTTACATTCATAGAAGTTTTTACAGCTAGCTTGATTTGGACTATCATATTCTATCTATTAGGGGAAATCCAATTTGGAAGGCTAGAATCTTAGGAATTAAACCCTTTTCGGAAAACCGAAGGAATTTTAAAATTTGTGGTCACATCTGGGCATATCCATCCATAAAATATATAGTCAATTTTAAGTAACACATTTATATATCAGAATATATGAATGTTGAAACTTGTAGAAAAATTGACCAAGAGAAACTTCTGGAGCTTAGGCAATTTGTATCTGAAAATAAGTTTGTCTCAAATATTCGTACGGAAGAAATGATGTTCAGAGCATTGTCCGATGGAAAAAGACTCTTGCTTATCCATTTGCTTGAAAAAATGGAGTTATGTGTATGTGATATTTCAGCCATAACCGATTCACCACAGCCAACTGTATCAAATGAAATAAAAGAACTTTTTAGAAGTGGGTTGTTGAACAGAAGAAAAGATGGAAGGTGGATTTATTACAAAACCAGTGCAATAGGATCTAAAATTTTGAAAGGTTCATTAAATGAATAAAAACCGAATACTTTTCCTGTGTGTTGAGAATTCAGCCAGAAGCAAAATGGCTGAGGCCTATGGAAATCATATTGGATTAACTTGCAAAAGTGCAGGAACATTGCCCGGGACTAGTATTAACCCGTTGGCAATTGAGGTAATGGAAGAACTTGGAATTCATATTAATTTAACCCTCCCGAAAAAGATGGATGCAGAAATGCTTCAATGGGCCGATATGGTGATCATAATGGGATGTTCAGCAGAAGACTCATGTCCAGCTCCTTTGGTTGCTGGACTTAAGAAAAAAATGGTAGACTGGGAATTAGAGGACCCTAAGGGAAAATCTCTGGAAGAGGTAAGGAGCATTAGGGATCAAATCATTAAAAAGGTCGGGGAACTGTCAAGTGAACTTAGTTGATTTCATCATAAGTCTTGGAATTTTCATATTTACCCTAAGTCTTGTAATTAAGAAGCCAAAGGGAATTCAAATTGGATACTCAGCATCAATCGGAGCAATAATAACAGTTTTAGCTGGTTTCACAACATTTGTGGATTTCTTAAATGTTGTATCGATTGTCTGGAACGCAACCCTGACATTTGTATCCGTCGTGATTATAGCACTGGTATTTGATGAAGCAGGGGTTTTCGAATATCTTGCGACAAAGATACTCAATTATTCAGGTGGATCGGGAAAGAGATTATTCATACTAGTAATCCTGGTGGGATCTTTTATTTCAGCCTTTTTTGCCAACGATGGTACGGCCCTCGTTTTAACCCCGGTGATAGTGGCCCTTCTGTACAGGATAGGTCTTGATAAGAAAGCTATATTCGCTTATATAATGGCAGTTGGCTTCATAGCTGACTCTGCCAGTATCCCATTTCTGGTTAGTAATCTTGTAAATATTATAGCAGCCACATATTTTGGAATAGATTTCTTTCCTTATATGGAGGTAATGATAGTCCCCGATCTGGTGAGCATTATTGCGAGCCTCCTATTTCTTTTAATCTATTTCAGAAAGTCAATACCCGTTAAAATCCCAAAAAAAGTTGAGTTCAAGAATGAGGATATCAAAGATCCTGTAATTTTTAAACTTTTCTTTCCAGTAATCATTAGTCTTGTGGTATTATATTCAGTAGGTGGAATCTATAATATTCCAGTCTCAATAGTTGCCATGCCGGCAGCAGTTTTCATGTTGCTACTTGCAAGAAAAAACAGAAAAATAGATTATGTAAAGCCTGTGAAAGAAGCCCCATGGCAGATTATCCTTTTCTCTCTTGGAATGTACATAGTGGTCTATGCACTTGCAACAAATGGGATGGTTTTTTACATGGCAAAGGCAGTAGGGTACTTTCAATCATTCCCCTTTGGTATGAATTTTGTTATGACTGGATTCCTGTTTGCATTCACAGCCTCTATAATGAATAATCTTCCTTCAGTATTGCTGGGTGATCTTACACTACAGCATCTTCACATATCTGGAATAATTCTACTGACAAATGCAATAGGCAATGACATAGGGCCAAAATTTACACCCATAGGATCTCTGGCGACTCTCGTATGGCTATATATGCTGGATCGAAAGGCCAAGATAAAGATAAATACGATTGAATATATGAAACTGGGACTTATTGTAGGTATTCCCGTTCTGTTTATTACGCTGATGACACTTTACGTGGAAAGTATTATCGTTCTCTAAATTTTTCTGGCATATCTTAAATACCAATATTTTCTACTAAGTTGATTCTGATGAACTATGATATGTGGATACTGGGACTTATTGCGGGTCTCATGGGAATATTCACATCATATATTTTGTATTTGTCAAGAACTGCTGAAAACCCTCTGAGAAAAATTATCACATACATATTGCTGGCAATGATGAACGGAATGTTGCTCGGTCCTTCGATATATCTTTCAGGAGTTATCACAATCTCACTGGAAGATGCAATTGTCATCTCAGCAGGGCTGATGGCAATAGAAATCATATACCCACTGATCCTCTTTGTACGTTCAATTGAACAGGAAGATATTGAAATAAGAATAAGCATACCAGTCATAATATTTCTCACATTACTGAATGAATTTCTGATGAGTCTTGATTTTAATTCAATAATCCTATCAAAAACAATATTTACGATTTATGGAACAAGTTTTGTGGCATTAATCTCTCAAACGGTTTCATCATTCTGGTTCATTTTTCCCATGGCACTGGAAATGGGACTAACCGCAATTTTCACAATAAGAAAAGGGGAAAAGATAGCATTCATTTTCATAATTTTTCAGTCACTGGTCATGTTTTTCACACCAACTGCTATCCCTCAAAATACATGGATCAGCATTTCAGTGTTCGCTGGTGGCGCAGTAATGACTGCCCTTCTCATATTCATTTTCGAAAGTCTCTACAGGGAAAGTTATGTCAATAAGAATTTTTCAAGATATCTATTACAGATATTGCTGATCTACGGCCTCATGATGATTGGGGTAATGATTTTTCAGTACGAATCATCAGTTTTAATTGTATCTATCGCGGTTCTTCTTGAAATGATTGTATATATCAATGCAATTCTTAGAAAGAATTATTTTAGTGGCAAGGGAAAAGTTTACTGGCTTGCTAATAAAGAGTGGTCAACGCTCTTCCTTATGGATGTTTTTATTGCTGAATTTGCAATGGGAGCAACATTTGATTTTCAATATTATGGAACGTCATTCTTCATAAACAGTCTCCATCTTGCTGTTTTTTCTGGAAGTATCATCAATATGATTACAGAATTCTTCTATAATACAGTTGTATTTGTAGGTGGTATTACAGGTTCCTCATGGTTTCTCATAATGATGGGATTTGAAATGGGTTCCCTGGTAGTTTTCAAAATAATGAAAACAAGAGAACTTGAAAACAAAATCAGGTTAGGACTGATGATTGGTGCCTATGGTATCTACTCAATCCTTATACCAAGCTTCCTTGTAACAAACTCCAGGATATACCCCTTTATTGGGTGGTCCATGGGAATAGGCACAGCTGGAGGGCTTGCTCCAGCTCTAATAATACCTATGCTTCTTACTTACGTTATAAGTGGTTCATTATCACTTCTCTTTGGTGCAAGGCAACTGTGTTCAGTATTCTGTACAGCTCCACTTATGTATCAGGGCACTTTTTACGATTCTATGAAGAAATTTAACAGGACAACACCTACTGCCAAAAAATTGAGCACTGGGGGAGAAAGAAATCTTATTTACAGGGTAGTTTCATTTACAATCTATATCTCTCTGGCAGTTGCTGCCCTTTTCTCCTTCTTATATCATTATCATATCCTAAACTACGAAATTTACGGTACTGATCCTCTTTTTTTCATGTACATAATTATATTTGACATAATGTGGTACGCAGTTTTCCTCACGATGCCATATTTCGGAAATTATGGATGTATTAACACAGGTTACTGCCACTGGGGAAATTTCAATCGCTTTGTTGGAAAATATGGGCTTTTTAAACTAAAGGTTAAGGATCCTAGTCAGTGTGTAACATGTAAGACAAAAGACTGTGCTCTTGCATGCCCAGTAGGGTTATCATCCCAGCCAGGCAGTTTTATATCCCAAGGACAGTTCAAGAATTCAAGATGCGTTGGCGTAGGAGATTGCGTAGAGGCATGCCCATATGAAAATATATTCTTCTATGATGTTAGAAATTTCCTAAAAGAAAAGGTAATGAAGAAAGAGTGAAGTAGTGACGAATCATTGATGTATATTTTCATAATCAGTCTGTGCTTTCACTTTCAAGTAATTTCCTCCTGATTGCTACTGGTGTGCTGGAGTCAAAGAACTTAAAGGATATAAGGAAATAATATACCATTGAGAAGGCCATTGAAAGGGCAAAAATTATCCATTTAACTCCAAATGGCCCTGGAATTATGGCACTCATGACAAGACCAATAGATGAAAGAAGTATTAGAAAGATGAAATAATTCAACATTTTTCTCCATTCATTTTCCAAATTCTTTCTGTTCTTATATGTGTACGATAGAACAAAATATAGAACTACTATCATTACTGTGGAAAACACAATAATAAGCGGAATAGAATAGAGACCACTGAAAAGACCAGGATCTGAGGCCTGCATTGCAATTATTCCAGTTGAAATTCTCAACGTCAATCCGTTGTGAATCTTTAGAAATAGAAGCGATACCATTTCAATAATCATGGGGATGGTAAAAAGGTAGTTCGTGATTCCAGCTCCGATTATATTAATTGTATTCACCAGTTCTCCGTTTGTCCCAAAGCCATATGCTAGTGAGTACAGGAACAGAGCCATTGAGACCTCATTCCACCCAACAAGTATTCCTATCCATTTAGCATGTGTCTTTGTCATTTTGCCAATATTACCGTTGAAAGCTGAAACAAGAATATATGAAATAATAATTGTCATTTCAAACATTGAAATGTTGATTGCCATTACCTGGTTTAGGAAGCCATGAGGATACAGAAGATAATAGTTCAGAGAATTCAGCATTCCTGACATCATTGACAGTAGAAAGAGGATGAGGGAAATGCTTCTTACAGTCATGGAACTAAATTTTGAAGAAACGAAAAGTACTACAAACACTATGAATGGCGTCATTAGTATTTCTGTAAGAATAATATACAGGAGATCATGCATATGGAGCAGAATTAAAAATTAGTATAATACAGTATAGACTTTTCTAAAATGTGTGAACTTAGTTTTGGGGCTCTTTCTCTTCTTCATCTACAGTATACATGAAACATGAAACAAAATGATCCTCTGAGACCTCTATCATTTTTGGTAAAACCGGCTTTATCAACTGTATGATAAGATTATTATTCTCAGCCTCAAACTCTATGAAATCAATTGCTCCAAATTTGATTCCATCAGGTTTTTGTTTTCTTATTTCAATAAGCTCCTCAATCTTTCTTCTCACTATATTTTGATCATAATTCTCTTCATCCCTGAATGAAATTTCAATCAGATTTTCGCCCTCGTCAGATATTATATTCTCAATTTCAGGTATGGAAGCAGGATCATCAAGTCTATATTCATCAATAATTTCTCTGATGTAAGGTTGAATATCCTCAGTTGACCAGCCACAATTACTCATAACGTTTGGGCATTTGGAATGGAATACGCATCCCTTTGGTATTTGTTCATAGTCAGGTCCATGTTTTCTAAGAGCTATGCCCTCAATTTTAATTGACGGATCAGAACTGGGAATGGAAGAAATCAGTGCCTTTGTGTAAGGGTGAAGCGAATTGGAGAAAATATCTATGGATGGACCTATTTCTACTATTCTCCCCCTGCATAAGACTGCCACAGTTTGTGTGAAAGTGCTGATAAAACTTAGGTTGCTACTGGCTATTATAAATGACGTCCCATTCTCTGATCTTCTCTGATTTATAAGGTTGAATAGCTTTATTTTCATTGTGACATCTAGATATGCTGTAGGGTCATCCATAACAACTATCCTGGGGTTTACTGATAATGCTCTCATAATGGCAACTTTCTGTTTCTCACTCTCGCTAAGATGGACTGGATATTTGGAAAGTGATTTCTCATCTATTCCTACTTCAGTCATAATATTCTGTAACCTGTAACCTATTTCTTCACGATTAATGTGCTGGATGTACCTTAAGGGTTCTGACAGGGAACTCATAATGTCCTTTTTTGGATCAAGAGTTGAATATACATCCTGAAATACTGGTTGAATATATCCACGTTTTTTGCTTATCTCTCTATTATTCATCCTGAATATGGAGAGCTCTTTGCACAATTCTTCATATCTCTCTGTAAGAAGATCGAGTTCATCATTTCCCTCTATCTCCTCTTCATCAGGATTATATCCATATTTTTCTATAAAAAGTTCATTTATCTTTTCTATTCGCCTGTTAATTTCATCTAGCTCTTCACCAACCTCCTTAGTAACATCCATGAATAATTCTCCAGAAGTTGGTTTAATTAGGGATAATAAAATATCAATAAGTGCAGTTTTTCCACTTCCTGATTCTCCTATGATACCCATGGATTCACCCTCGTGAAGTTTAAATGATATATCATCAAGTATTCTTATACCTGAATTTTCCATACCAAATATATCACTTTTTGGAGTATTATAGGAGATATGAGAGGCATAAAGCACAATTTTACCATCAACCATTTTACTGAACCTCCGTTTTGTCAGAATATAAAAAGCAGGCTACCCTGTGATTTCTTGACACTTCTATCATTCCCGGAACCTTCACTGAACATACATCCATTGCAAATTTGCACCTGGGGTGAAATTTGCATCCACTGGGTGGATTCACCAGATCTGGCGGTTCACCCTGTATGAATTCAAGAGGAACATTATTTTCAGTACCTTCCATACTGACTTTTGAAGATGAGAGGTAATCAATGGTAAATGGGTGTTTTGAATTGTTGAATATCTCAAGAGTTGTTGATTCCTCTATTAAGTTCCCCGCATAGATTATTCCCAATCTTCCAGCTATTCCTGCAAGCAATGCAATCTCGTTTGTGATAAAAAGAACTGTCTTTCCCTTTGAATGTGATAATTTTCTAACAGAGTCAAGTAACTTCGTCTGGGTAAAAGTGTCCATGGACGAAGTGGGTTCATCCAGTATCATAAGATCTGGGTCTCCTATTATTGCGAGACCAAAAAGACATAAGTGTCTTATTCCCGGAGGTAGCTGATCGTGATATTTATTAAATATGGACTCCGCCCTTTCAATTCCAATTGATTTCATGGTCTCTATGGAATATGCCCTGGCTTCTTTTACGAATTCCTTTAACATGAATCTCTTACTAAACAATAACGAGATCTTTAGAGGAAAATATTTCTTATTACACTCTCTCTCCAGAGTTTTAATATTTAGTTTTAAATTCTCCCGCTCCGGCAAATCAGATGAGCACATCTCAAGTTTCATCATATCTATTCTTGAAAGCAAATTATAATAGTCAGAGATCTTTTCTATCTGTCTGACCTGTTTTTCCTTCAGCCCTGGGTTAACCTTATCCATTAGTAGAGAAACGGGCATTTCATAATCTATATCATTTTCAACTATTTCCATCACTTCAGAAATATGTGAGTCTAGCCCATTAGTCTTGCAGTAATCTACAACCATAGATTCACGTTTTTTAAAGACTTTAATACCCTTTACTTCCTCAAGGAAATCAATGAAAGAATCTCTTGTTAATTTGGATTTTTTAATGATATTTCTACCAATCTCCGGAATTCTGTGCCTCATTAGTACTTCCACCATGTGATCTCCTATGGTCATTGATGGATTTAGTGAATGGAATGAATCCTGCATAAGATAAGAAATACGTTTTCCTCTCAGTTCTTCCATAAGTTTGTCATAATTCTTTGGCTTCTTTTTCTTTACTTCTTTGTCCTTTTTTATTGAAAAAAGTGACTTTCTTGTCTCTCCTGTATGATAGTACATGGTGTTAATTTTGTTGAATATTACGTTTCCGCTTTCGACCATTCCTTTATTTTCAGGAATTAGATTCATTATACTCTCAGCAAGTAGAGTTTTTCCAGAATTGCTCTCCCCTGTTAAACCGTAAACCTCCCCTTTTTTTATGGTTAGGCTTATCCCATCGAGTGATCTGTAATTGATTCCATTAACAGTCAGGGAGGTTATAAGGTTCTCGACACTCAGTGAAATCTGTGCCTTACTCTTAGAAGAAGACTTATCCATTCATCTCCACCTCCTTTCTGGATCAAGTGAATCCCTTAGACTGTCACCCATTATATTAACTCCAACAACTATAAGAAGCAGGAAAAATACTGGAATAGCTGTTGTCCACCAGTTAGAAAACCCTCCAGGGATGAACTTAATAAGCAGACTACCCTGAGCTATGAGATTACCCAGATCAGGGAGGTAGATTGATACACCAATAATATTCTGAATGTTAAGGTATTCAATCAGGGAAAGAAACAGGATAACTGTCCCAAAGTTGAGCGTTATCTGGACGATCACAGGGGCAATGGCATCAGGCATAACATGGCTGAACGCATTCCTTAGGGGAGTTAGCCCACTGGTTTTTGCTGCATCCATATATCTCATCCTTCTGTGGTTTATTGTTGCCGATCTGCATATTCTTGCATAAATCGGGAAGAGAGATATTATGAGGGCAAGTGAAATTATATCAAGTCCATCAAATGATGTGCCATTTGCTTCCAGAGAAATCGAAAAAAGAATAGCCAGACCGATTGCGGTAACATAGAAAGGAATACTGATGAATGCATCCATTATTCTCATAAGTGCCTCATCAATCGCACCTCCAAAATATCCTGATACTGTCCCTATAAGTAATCCAGAAAGTGAAGAAACGAGAATTACAAGACCTGTATATCCAAGATCTATATACAAAGACGAAAGAATGGCAGGAAGTATTGGGATGCCGTCGTAGGTAGTCCCAAAATAATACCACCATGCTGGACCATTACCATACATTGAGGATGGTTTCAGTGTTGGCGGCAACGGTGTAGATCCAGTATCCGAAGAAAATCGTGTTAGCTGTGAAATCAAGCCATAACCAGCTCCCAAATATTGAGGGACTGCCACATCAAGTATTGCTATTATGGAATAAACCATAAGGATGATGAATCCCACAGTAAATGCCTTCCTCTTGAGTAACATTCTAAAGGTTAGTTTATATCCATGATCACTCCTGTCCTGTTTTTCAATTTTAAACAGTGAGCTCACTCTATTCATCGATACACCTCAAAAATTCACCTCAGGATTCAGTATCACATATACCAGATCGACCACAATATTCACTATCATGAATATAATGCCAAAAACGAGAACAAGGGAGGCCATGGCCAGGCCATTTGCCCCTATATTCCCTATTATCTCAACAATGAGGAATCCAAGTCCCCTTATTCCAAAGAAATACTCTAAAAGCAGGCTTCCAGTTAATAGATATGCAATTATGAGTCCTATTATGGTAGCTGATGGGAAGAATCCATTTCGCCTTGAATAATACATAACAACTCTCTTTTGACCTATTCCTCTGGCAACAGCATTTCTTGTATATGTATTGCTAGAATAATCTATAACTCCCGCTCTTATGTATCTAATTATGATTGCAAGGATACTCAATGTAAGAGCAATAACTGGAATAATAAGGTGCAGAAATGAGATATAAGCTAAAGTAAAATCACCATGAAGAAGTGAATCAAAAAATAACATGTGAGTAGGGTAGGATACCTGATCAGATATCCACGGGACATTCGTGGTAGATGAGTAACCCTGCCCTAGAACAGGTAATCCTGCATGATTACCAAAAAGTCCGGCAAAAACTCCAATTCCGCTACCAAATGTGAATTCCAGAATCATTGCAATCCAGAAAAGTGGCATGGAATAAAATATAAGTGAAAATATCCGTGCAATAAAGTCTGTCTCTTTAATTCTTGAACTCCCTATATATGTCCCCAGTGGGACACCTATTACAAATGTTAGTATCACAGTCAGGATTACTATCTCTACAGTAACTGGAAAATAGAGTTCGAAACCTATTATGAAAGGACCTGTGAAAATAGAAGTACTTATGGTCCCAAAATTTCCATGAAAAATCATAGAGAGGAAAGAGAGATATCCATTTGAAAAACTACCATAAACAGGTAAAAATGGCCTTGCAAATATGAAAGTAATGAAAGATAGGAGGAACAATGTGGGGATAATAACCACTACCCTCCTTAGAATGTAGAATCTCAAATCCATTAATCTATTAAAAAACAGTGTTATATAACCTATTTGGTTTTGTATAAGGATTAAAAATAGAATTTCCTAGAATAATGAGTTATAAAATTTAATAAAGTTCAAACATGGTGAGTTTCTATGACTTGTTATGATATTGTTTAAATTCTACAAGCAATCTCGCATCTGATGTAAAAATGGAATCCTCAGATTATGAAACACCATTTGTGACGATCGAAAGGGAGAAGTGGAGAAAACTTAGAGACAGAAAAAAAATCACGATTACAGAGGATCAATTAAGGGAAATCAGAGGCATAAATGAAAATATATCTATGAAGGAGGTAAAGGATATTTATGCACCACTGACAAGATTACTCAAGGTATACTATGACAATTACCGACGTCTGAACCGGACAAGAAAGGCTTTCCTTGAAATGGAAAATGAGAGGGTTCCTTATATTATTGGAATTGCAGGTAGTGTTGCAGTGGGTAAGAGCACAACAGCTAGAATTATGAAGGAGCTTATTTCTTCGTGGGAAAATTCACTTAATGTATATATTGTTACCACAGATGGTTTTCTCTATCCAAATGAGGAGTTGAAGAGACGAAATATAATAGAAAGAAAGGGATTTCCAGAAAGTTATGACCTTAAATCTATGATCAAGTTCCTATACAGGATAAAATCTGGTGTGAGTCATCTAAAGGCTCCTTTTTATTCACACTTAAAATATGACATTGTTCCAGAGGAAGAAATTGAAATTGTAAACCCTGACATAATACTTTTTGAAGGTCTGAACGTTCTTCAATCTCATTCTGACAGGATAAACGACAACTTTCACGATCTTATGGTTTCTGACTTTTTCGATTTTTCTATATATGTGGATGCTGAGGAAGAGACAATTAAAGAATGGTTTATCCAGAGATTTTTGAAACTTAAGGAAACAGCCTTCAAAGATCCAAACTCTTATTTCAGGAAATATGCATCAATTCCAGATGAGGACGCAATAAAAATCGGACTGGATATATGGGAGAGAATAAATGGACTCAATCTTAGGATGAATATAGAGAGAACGAAATATCATGCACAGTTAATCCTGAGGAAGAGAGAAAACCATGACGTAAATTACATTCAGTTAAGGAAGATATAACTACTTAAAGTTAAAAAATTTCGATAATTTCCTCATTCTATCCTTTCCACCACAACTCCATTTGCCATACCTCCGCCCTCACATATGGCAATGAGACCTCTACTGGCTTTTCTATTTTCAAGAACGTTAACCATTGTCCCCACAAGTCTAGAACCGGTAGCTCCCAGTGGGTGACCTATGGCTATTGCCCCTCCATTGACATTGACCTTATCCGGGTTAGCACCTGTAGACTTAATCCATGCAAGTACAACGGAAGCAAAAGCCTCATTAACTTCAAAATAGTCAAAGTCGTTTATTGTAAGACCCTCTTTCTTAAGTATTCTCTTTGTAACATCAATCGGCCCTGTTAACATTTCAACTGGATTCACTCCGGCAACGGTAAAGGATTTTAGCTTTGCCCTTTTATTCAGATTTAGCTGTTCAGCTTTCTGCTCCGAAGCAATGAGGGTGAGGGATGCCCCATCAGATATTTGACTGGAGTTTCCAGCAGTGATATTCTCAACACCATCAAATGCGTTCTTCAATCCTGATAACTTTTCGATGGTGCTATCCGTTCTCACACCCTCATCCCGGTCCATAACCTTACTATTTCCATCCCTATCCATTCCCATTAAGGGGAAAATTTCGGATTTTGTCTCTCTGGATTTTGAATAAGCTTTCCTGTGACTCTCAAGACTGAAGGTATCCATCTCTTCCCTCGTTATACCATATTTTTCAGCAACAATTGATGCTGCTCTGGCCTGGCTGAACCATTCATCATCTACAGGATATCTTTTCTTGAGTTCACTGGTCATGGGTGTCGAATCACTCTTAATGCTAGAAAACATTGGTACCCTCGTCATCGATTCAACTCCACCTGCAAGCACAAGATCATAAATTCCAGATTCGATTCCACTGTAACCAAACTGTACGGATTGTAGGCTTGAACCACACTGTCTATCTACTGTAACACCTGGGACAGTTTCTGGGAGACCTGCTGATAGCCAGGCGTTTCTGGCTATGTTTGCTGACTGTTCACCAAATTGATCTACGCTTCCAACTATAAAATCATCAACGCTGGAGGCTTCTATATCCAACCTCAAAAGCAACTCACGGGCCAAATTTCCAAGAAGATTGACAGGGTGTGTGTTCCTGAAGTATCCGTTTCTCCTCCCGAATGGCGTTCTCAAATTTTCAATTACATAAGCTTCCTTTAATTCTCTCTTCACCTTTGAGAATAGCGTTCCAATAATTATCACTTATCATTCTGAAGAAATTATAAATGCAAAATAGAATAGAAAGAATGTATAACTTAATATTCATAAAAAATTTTTTTAATAAATCCTATTAAACTCAGTCCTATTTTACCCATATGGAAAATAAAAAAGTTATGTTAATTGGAGCTACAGGTTCCATAGGGAAAAGGCTCTACAATTCACTTAAGGAGAAGAATTATGATTTGTATGTGGTTTCAAGGAATACTCAGAGAGCCATGGAAATATTACCGGGTGCTGTAAGCTATATAGAATACAACATAAACAGACCAGATGAACTCTCTGAATTCATTAACGGAATAAAAGGTGTGGTAAATCTCTCGGGAGCTCCTATTTTTTCAAAGTGGAGAGGAGATTATGAGAAAGAGGTAGTAGATAGCAGGGTAAATGGAACCAGATACATAGTTGAAGCAATAGGAAAATGCAGTATAAAGCCAGAAGTACTAATAAATGGATCTGCGGCTGGCATATATGGATATTCAGAAAATGTTGCAGCAACAGAAAGCTCTCCCGAGGGGAAAGACTTCTGGGCAAACCTTGTATCCAACTGGGAAAGGGAAGCATATAGAGCGAAGGATTTTGGTGTTAGAGTTGTAACTGTAAGAACAACCCTGGTACTTGAAAATGGCGAAGGAGCACTGGCCGCATTAGTGCCATATTTCTTAAAGGGTCTGGGAGGATATGTAAGACCTGGTAGCCAGATATTCCCATGGGTTCACATGGATGATGAGATTGGAATTATAACATCCGCAATTGAAAACCCTAACTTCTCAGGTCCAATAAACAGTGTAGGAGGTAACTGTACGTCCAGAATATTCTCTGAAAGTGTAGGAAAGGCACTTAAGAAAAAGTCTGGTCTGCCTATTCCAGGTTTTATCATAAAATCTCTCTTCGGTAAAGCTTCAGATCTTGTCCTAAAAAGTCAGCTAATAAAATCAGAAAAAATAGAATCTCTTGGTTATAAAATTAAATTTTCAGACATCAACATAGCAATGGAGGATATCCTGAAGAAAAAAGTTAATTGAGTTCACTTTTTTTCACCTATTCTATGCTTTCGCCTCTGTTTCCGTAGAGAATATCATACATCTGGGAGAATATTCCTTTCTTTTCCCTCAACTCTGGGAAAGTTCCAGATTCAACAATCTTGCCGTCCTGTAGCACTATTATCTTATCTACCAGAGATATCATAGAGAACCTGTGTGTTATCAGAATAAGTGTTCTTTCACGGGCAAATTTTTCCAGACTCTGAAAGATGAATTTTTCGGAGTAGGGATCAATGTTTGATGTTGGTTCATCCATTATGATGATTTGTGGATCCCTGCATAATGCTCTCAGAATTGCTATTGCCTGTTTTTGTCCCTCTGATAGACTTCTCCCAAGTTCTCCGACGTTAGTTTCCATTCCCTCTGGTAACTTGTCAAAGATTCTTTTTAGGCTGAAATCGGAAGCAAGTTTTTCTATCTCGTTCTCTGATTTGTCAGGGGCAGCAATCTTTACATTCTCATATATGGTGCCCCTGAAAAGGAATGGTTCCTGTAGTACCGGAGATATGAGGTTCCTGTAGGATTCTGTGTTAATTTCTGAAAGATTTCTCCCATCCACCAGTATCTCCCCGGTTTGTGGAGTATAAAATTTCATTATCAGGTTAGAAAGTGTGGTTTTCCCAGCCCCTGTGTGCCCAACAATTCCAATATTCTCTCCCTTCTTTATGGTGAGATTAATATTTTTGAGGGCATCTGAATCGTCATAGGCGAAGTTCACATCCTTCAGAACAATTGAATCATTGAGAGTTGATATATTTATCTCTCCCTCAGACTGAACCTCTTTCTTGCTGTCTATAATTCCGTAAATCCTTCCTACTCCTACAATAGACGACTGGTAAGAGTTATAAAGCTGTGAAAGCTGGATCACTGGGTCAAAGAACTCCTGAACGTAAAAGATGAATGAAACAAGGATACCAATTGAAATTAATCCTGCCTTCAACTGTATTGCTCCTGCCAGCACAACGATAGCTATTCCAGAATATTCAATTATTCTTACTATCGCACCGTACATTGAAGAAAGCCGTGATGCCCTGATATTTGCATTAAGATTATCATTGTTGAGACCATCAAATCTTTCCTCAGTATATGATTCTACGTTGAATGCTTTTATGCTTCTTATGGACGATATATTTTCAGCAAGATTTCCTGTAATGGCTGCAATTGTCCTTCTTGTTCTAAGATAATTCTTCCTCACCTTTCCCTGAAGTGATATGGTGAAAATAGAAAGAAAAGGAAGCACTATTAGGGCATAGAGTGTAAGGTTAAAATCTAGATATAGCATAATTGCAATTGATAGGATTACTGTTGTCATTCCAGAGACAACTGAGGGGATCTGGAAGGTAAGAAACTCACCAAGTGTTTCACCATCGTTTGTCATTCTGCTGATCAAAAAACCTGCCTTAACCTTGCTGAAAAATGATATGGGAACGTGCTGGATGCTTTTGAATGATCTGTCCCTAAGATTTTTTACAGTACCCTGAGCGAGTATGGTTGAGCTTATCACCCTGAATCTATTAGATGCAAACTGTATCATCGCCAGTCCAATGAATAGAAGGCTGAAATCAAGTATAACCTTGAAGCTTCTATCAGCCACTCCGTTGACTGCATCCCCAATAGCGAGAGGAGAGAAGGTAGCTGCAATGGCCGTTATCATCACTGAGGCAATGAGTACAGCCATTTGCTTCCTGTTTTTTGCCATGTCCTTTAAGAGTCTCTTAAGGGCCGCCCTTCCCTTTAGGGTCTTTATGTAAGTTTCTTCTATTTCTTCATAGGTCTGTTTCATTTTCGTACCCCTCTTTCTCCATCGCGTAGTTTAATTCTTCAATACTATCGAGCTGTTTTATTTCCCCATCCTCAAGCTCATAAACTGTTGTTGCATATTTCATAGCCGAGTATCTCAGGGACACGAGCACGACAGTAATGCCTTCTATGTTCTTCACGATCCTCGAGAAAATTGCTAGCTCAGTCTCTGGATCAACGCTTGAAGTGGCATCATCCAAAATCAGTATTCTTGGATTTGATGCTATTGCCCTTGCAAGTGCAACTCTCTGCCTCTGACCTCCTGAAAGTGTTATTCCCCGTTCCCCAATAATTGTTGAATAACCTTCTGGAAGATTCTCTATAAAGTCATCTATTCTTGCAATCTTAGCTGCCCTTTTGGCCATTTCTTCTGTTATTCCCTTTCTTCCAAATATTATATTTTCACTTATAGTTCCTGAGAGAAGACTTATTTCCTGAGGAACTATAGCTATATTCTTTCTCAATGAAGAAAGTGGAATATCCTTTATGTTTACACCACCGATAAAAATTTCTCCTTCAGCGGGGTCTTCAAGTCTTGGTATGAGATTAACAAGGGAACTTTTACCAGTACCTGTTTCACCTGTAAGGCACACAAACGACTCAGGAGGGATTTCTAAATCAATATTTCTTAAGATTTCTCTGTCTCCCCGCTTATATCTGATGTTCCTCATGCTTATACCATTTCCTTTTGGGAAATCACCATCTGTTAAAACATCCTCATCAAGATCCCTGTCGAGTACCCCCTTTATCCTTCCTATTCCCGCTCTGGCATTTTCTGAAAATGCAATCAGTCTTCCAAGAAAACTTACCGGGAAAGTTACCATTGTAAATATATTTACAGCAGCTACCAGTCCACCAACATCGCTTCTAGCTATAATTGATGTGTAACCTCCATAGAATATTACAGCAGTGGCGGCAGCACTTATTATGAATGGCATTAGGTTGTTGTAAAATCCCCGCAGGTTAGCCACTTCCATGTATTCGCCGTAATACGTGTCTGTTATTCCTGTAAATCTATTTATCTGAGGCTCTTCCTGCAGGTATGATCTGACGGTCCTCTGTCCAGTGATGTCTTCCTGAATGCTTTCAGTCATAACTCCATAGGTTTCTCTTATCTTCATCCAGTGTGGTCTCTGTTTCCTCTGAAACTTTATGCCTATAAAGATAAGAATTGGAACAGTTGCAAGAAAGAATAGGGAATAGAATACGTTGATGTAGAAGAGATAACCAACTGCAAATATTATTATTAGAATAGTTGGAATTAACTGTGATAGAGAATTCATAATGAAATTTCTGCTCGCGTCAATATCCATTGTTGTTCTGGAGAGAAGATCACCAGATGTTTTGTCCTGAAAGAATTTAGTCTTTTTCTTTACCATGCTATTTACAACTTTCTTTCTCAGGTTATAGGCATATATCTGACTGGAGTACTGCGCTCCAAAGTTAACCACGAAAGAGGCAACTGCTGATAGCACTGCCAGAAGAAGAATGTATTCAATCTCCAGATAAATCGCGTTGAAATTCTTGGATTCCAGGGAATCAATTATTGCTCCAATTATAATTGGGACAAGCAACCTTGTGGCAGTAGAAAGCACTGCAAATCCAATTATAAGGTAAATTACCCACTTCTTGTTCTTAAGGTACTCTCTTGAGAATAGAAGAGGTTCAAACACTCCCTTTATTTTTTTCAAAAAACTTTTTTTATTATCATTCAAAATAACCCTATATTATGACGAGAATTTTAAAGTTTTGTAGTTGATTCCAAAACTTTTATAATAGTGTAGAGATTGAAGCAGATTACTAAAACTTAAACGATTAAAATTTGTCATGGTGATGATCCGAGGAGTTTATCGTTCAACACTTCTAATCTACAAGATGCCAATAATCAAATAAATGAATAAATTGTTGAAGTATAAATGAAAGGGAATTTAGATCTAAATATGAATATAAAATAAGAATATAAATATATATACGTGATTCATAAAGGCTGAGTGAAAAGGTTTGAATTCAATGAAGTGGATGGGAGAAGAATACAGGATAGATCCGTAAGCTCTACATTTGTAAAACCTTTGAAATCACTGGAATTTAGTATATTCAAATATAAGTAGATGGGTGAATATCTTCATGGCTATAAATGAAAGTAATCAAATGAAATCGGAAAAGCTGAATAGAACTCAGGTTGCCCAGATCCTTTCGGCATTCTCTGGATGGCTGATGGACGGTTATACATCAATAGCATACGTGGTTGTTGCTGTAACCATATCTGGTGTATTCTTTCCATCAAACTTTTCAGATTCTCTTTTTCTGACATTTCTGGGGCTTGCAGTAGGAGCCCTTGCAAGATTTGTTGGATCAATAGCACTTGGGAACTTTCTTGGAGATAAGCTTGGGAGAAGAAAGATGTTACTGTACTCAATAGTAGGGTTTTCATTCTTTTCATTCCTGATTGCCTTTATCCCAACTTACCAGTCCGCAGGTTATGCTGCTACAGCAATACTTTACATACTCCTATTCTTAGTTGGTATTTTTGCAGGTGCCGAATATTCAGGAGGAACAGCACTATCTATGGAAGCAATACCTCAGGGAAAAAGGGTAGCAGTAGGTGCTTTCGTACAGAGTGGTTATGGTGTTGGATATTTCATTCTTTTGCTTGTCGCGTCTTTTATCAGGTCTTATTATGGTCCAGCACAGGCAGACGATCTTGTATGGAGGGTCATATTTGCAACAACCATTATACCAGGAATAGTTGCAGTAATCATCAGGCTATTTACCCACGAGAGCCCTGTTTTTGATGAAATGAAATCCAGGAATGAAATTGAAAAAGTTCCACTAGAAGGTACCATATTACAAACAAGAATACTCGTTTCAGCCTTTTTGCTGGTGGCAGGCCTGCTACTGTTAAATACAATAACATTGAGTTTCTATCCCACATTTCTTGGGGAGCTGTATACAAAAATATCAGGATCTGCCGATGATCTTTATAATTCTTACATAAATCTCATATCACTGATAGGCGTCTGGATTGGCGGAGTTTTTGCATTCCTAATATTTAAAAGAAAATTGACAATGACTGTGTTTTCCATAATATTCCTTATATCATTAATACCGCTTTATTAT
Source organism: Thermoplasmatales archaeon (assembly GCA_027316895.1). Lineage (GTDB taxonomy): Archaea > Thermoplasmatota > Thermoplasmata > Thermoplasmatales > Thermoplasmataceae > Cuniculiplasma. Next base: position 84,660 of record DAHVFT010000002.1, read on the forward strand.
CTTGTATTTTCTGGAAATCTAACACTAACCATTGTTGCATTTTCCATTCAGGCATTCATCGAAGCAGCAATATTCGCTTCCATACCTGCATTCCTATCAGAGGTTTTCAGCAAGTCACACAGGACTACATCAATAGGATTCATATACAACGGTGCTGCAATACCAGCTAGCTTTGGAATTTCTGCAGTAATATACTTCTCTTCTAAAAATCTGTTCGGTACAACTGGACAATCATGGTTGGTCTTTCTGTTCATTGGAACAATCGTTCTTCTCATAGGATTACTATTATCAAAAGAGAGTTCAAACAAGCTTAAAGATCCTATTAACAACTGATGAACTGAGGGAAACGTTCTGATCCTAAAAATTCATTTTCTGAATCTCAGAGCATCTAGTACATAATCGGGAATACCAATTCTCCTGTCATCACTCATCATTAGCTCATTTTGATTATTGTCCTTCAGTACAATGACATTCGGAAGGAGAGAATTTTCTTCAAGAAATTTCAGGATATCGGGAGTTTCAAAAATCACTCTATTCAGAAAGTACCTTTTTCCAACTTCAAGCTCCTTATATTTCAGGTCTGCAGGAAGGAAAACGTCTCCATTGCTATTTGGTATTGGATTTCCATGAGGACATTTTTCGCAGTTAAATTTCTTACACGCCGCTGAAATAATCTCCTCCGTCATGCCATGCTCTATGCCCATTGCCTGATCATCAAGTTTGGACCACTTCATATTCAACCCTTTCCAGAGAAGTATCTCGGCAACTCTATGTTTCCTCAAAAACAGGTTAGCTTCTCTTTCACCTCCATCAGTGAGAGAATACTTTCCCCTATCTTTCCTTTTCACAAAGTTCTTATCAAGAAGTATCTTTATTTCATCGTAAACAGTCTGCCTCGCTGTTCCAAGTATCTGTGAAATATCAGCCAGGGTCGCAAAACCCTTGTATTCATTTAATTCATATATAGATTTTAAATAATCCTCAGTTGTGACCGAAAGATTTGTACTCATAATAATAATAATTCCATTCTGGATAATATACTCTCCTTCCAAGAATTCAGAGTTCAATCATTACGTAATATTTTCCACGATCCTGGATTACTTTACAGGATATACCAAGGTTTTTAATTTTATTTTCAAGATCTTCAGCCTCAGGCTCTGTACCTGACTTAAGGTATAGAGAATTAAAGCCAAATTCTGGAACTTCATGCTGCTCAACTATGAATTTACTAATCTTATTCATTATGACTGAAAATGTGGTTTCATCAACGGTAAGGTCTCCTTTCCTTATCTTCTCAAGACCTATATTCATAATACCATCAAATATGGACTGATCAGATTTTCTCTTGATATTCTTAACACTCTTTGATCGCGCACCACTTACAAGTAGAAAACCTCCAAGGGCCAGCACCGGGATTAGGTCAATAATATAAAATAAAATAAACTTATAATATACTACTATGAATATATAAAATGAAAGAAGGGCAACACCCCCCAGTACTGATGTAAGCTTCATAGCACTTCAATTCAATCAATTTATTAATATTATTCTAAACAATTGGTAATTTTACTGTAACATACATATATTCATCAATTTTATGTTATTCTCGAATTCTTTTATTTTTCTGGCTTATTTTATGATTAAAATGGTGTCCTGTTGATGGTGTTTATTTTTAGTAAGAAAGCTATGTCTTTCCATGGATGAGGATTCTATATCTGCTCTTAACATGAAAATTATCAATTGCAGAAAATGCCCTAGACTTGTAGATTTTAGGGAGCATGTTCTTGAAAAGTCAAAAAAATACGAACGAGAAATATTCTGGAGAAAACCACTAACCGGGTATGGAGATATAAACGGAAGAATGATGATAGTAGGACTTGCACCTGCTGCCTCAGGAGGAAACAGGACGGGTCGTGTTTTTACAGGGGATAAAAGTTCAGAATTTCTCATTTCATGTTTATACGATGCAGGCATAACAAACCAGAAAACGTCTCTTTCAAAAGATGATGGTCTCACATATTTTGATTCCTATATATCACTTGCTGTTCGATGTGTTCCACCAGAAAACAAGCCAGAAAAAGGAGAAATAACTAATTGTAATATGTATCTACTTCAAGAGATCCAGTTGATGAAAAATCTGAAGATTATAGTCGTTCTGGGAAAGATAGCGTTTGATGCGGTAGTTCAATCCCTGAGGGAAATGGGAAAAACAGTAAGAGGATGGAAGTTTGGAAATGGTGAAATCTATGAAATTGATAGATACAGAGTTATGTGCATATTTCACCCAAGTCCAAGGAATGTGAATACTGGAAGGATATCAGCGGAAAAATTTGTAGAGCTGTTCAGGAAAGCTAAAGAAATGTCAGAGTGAAAAGATTAAAGCCATTGAGATAATAGTTTTCCTTAGTTGATCAATGTGATAGATATATCAAAAAACGGCACCATTGGAGAAATTTCACTTTCAAGAAAGGAAAAGAGAAATGCGATTAACCAGGAATTACTGGAAGAGCTGTTAAAAGCCATTAAAGTTATAGAAGAAGATGAGAATCTGAAAGTGATTATAATCGATTCCAGCAGTGGTGACTTCTCGGTTGGAGCTGATATAAACGAACTATTAAAGATGAATGCCGCTCTTGCTATTTCCTTCAGGGAAAAAATGTCCAATATTGTTAGTGAAATGATCAATTCTGACAAAATATTTATCTCATATCTAACAGGCTTTTCCCTTGGTGGCGGTTTTGAAATAGCTCAATGGTCAGATATGATCATAGCAGATGAGAAGTCAAGGATAGGACAACCTGAAGTTAATATTGGAATAAATGCAGGGGCTGGAGGAAACACTATACTTCCGAGGGAAGTGGGGTATAAAAATGCAATGTATCTTGCGCTCACCGGTAATATAATTTCAGCCAAGGAGGCAAAAGAAAGAGGGATAATACAGGAAACCGTAAGGACCAGGGAAGAGATGCTTGAAATTGCAAGAAAAATTGCATCTAAGGATAGTGCGACAATAGTAGCAATAAAGAAATCCATGAGGAGATCATTAAATTTTAATCCGTCAGAGGATATGAAGGCAGAAGAAGAGTCCTTTATAAAACTAACTCAAAACACAACAACTAAGGAACTTCTTAAAGCTTTTCTCAATAAATAGAATATTGAGTAGTGTGGTCTAGCAAATTCAAATATATATTTATAAAAAAATGACATTCGGCACATATGTATATAGTTTCAACCTCCAGAACCGGTGAATTTGCAAAAAACATGATGACCAGCAGTTCAATGAAAGAAGTGGAGGTTGAACGCAAAGTATTCCCTGATGGAGAAAGATATTTCAGGTTACTGGAGGATCTTGGTGACAGAGAGGTTGCTGTTGTTGGAAATACTAACATTGATTCTGATATACTTGAACTGTCATTCCTGCTTGATGCTGCAAGGGAGGAGCATCCATCTAAATTGATTGCGGTGATACCATATTTTGGATATGCCAGGCAGCATATGATCTACAAGAAAGGCGAGGCAATATCCGCAAAAGTCCTTATAGCTTCCATATCGGAATATGCAGATGAAATAATCACCATTGATATTCATGATACATCCTCGTTCAGGTACTCAAAAAGTAAATGCAGAGATTTTCATGCATCAGCAAGCATAGCAGATTATTTTAAGGAAAAAAATATAGATCTTGTCATGGCTCCTGATGATGGTGCATTCTTTAGAGCAAAGGAGGTTGCGGACATCCTTGGATGTAAAAGCGGATTCATGAATAAAAAGAGAATAGACGCAACGACTGTGGAATATAACATGGATCATTTAGATGCCTCAGGAATGAGGGTATTGCTCGTAGACGATATCATTTCTACAGGTGGAACAATCCTGAGATCAATGGAGATTATAAAAAATTCTGGGGCCTCAGCCGTGTTTGTATCAGCAACCCACGGCCTATTTATAAACGATTCGGCCAGAAAAATCGCTGCAGAGTGTGCAGAATTAGTTGTCACAGATACAATTAAGTCAAGTTATAGTAAGATTAATGTATCCCGGAAACTATCAGATTTCATCACTGGTGATTAGATTGGAAAAGAATCTGAGGGTATGCCCAATTGATGGTTTTTACAGAGGGTTTGAGTGTCCGAAGTGTGGACAGGAGGGACGAAACCTGATGTATCCAGACGAGGTGGATGCAATTGGTAGAATTCTTGCTGGAATCCTTAGACATTTTCCAGAAAATTATGGAATAAAGTTATCAAAAAATGGTTATGCAAAAATTTATTCTATAGTCCCAGCAATAAAGACTCAGAGAAGAAAATTTGGATGGTTGGCGCCAATTCATATAGAAGCACTTGGTAAAACTGATGAAAGGGGGCGATATCAGGTGAATGAAAGTGGAGAAATAAGAGCAACATACGATCATACTATCCCAGTGATTCTTGATGATCTTCCAGTTGACGATATACCTGACATACTTTATTACCAGACCACAGAAGAAGAGTTTTCACTAATCAGGGAAACAGGGATTAGCCCTTCTGACAAGACGTATATACATCTCTCTTCCACATTCAGGAAAACGTATGTAACAGGACTATTCCACGTAGATGATCCTTTGGTCATAGGTATAAATACCGACGAACTAAGGAAGAAAATACCGGTTTACAGGGCCTCAAAAGAGGTTTATCTAACAACCGAAATTCCGCCTGAATTCATATTATCTATCGAACAGGAAAAAATCGAATTGTCTCAGGAGGAAAGGGAAGAAGTTGAAAATTATAAGGAGAGGAGGGAAAGGAGAATTCTAGGGGAGAAGAATAATCTAAAGCACTGATTTAAGTCGAATATAATCCCTTGCGGCTGTAATTCCCCTTGTGGCTGCCCCATGTATGTCGTACTGAAACCTTTCTATACTACTTGACTCGAATCTCTGATCAGGTTCTTTTACAAATATAATTCCCCTGCTCTCTGCCATCTGCCTGTACACCATCTGTCTATGTCTGTCCAGAGAAGTGAGACTCCTCTCTGTAATATATACCTGGCATCTTTTAGCGATGTTAAGTGCCTGGTCAAGATTCTTGTAAATATTTGAATCAATGAATACATCATCATCATCATTCTCTTTTATATTCTCATACCTGTCTCCCCCTGCTAGAAAGATATCTACATCTTTTTCTGACACTCTCTTGTTGAAATTAACTCTTATTCTGAGTCTTTTTATCTCCTGCCTGTAAAAATTTAACAATTCCATAAACTCTTTTCTCTTTGAGGGTTCATCTATTTCATTGATCTGGCCCCCTATTTTGTCATCTGATTCACTGATCTCTACATCCATTCCTGCTCTAGCCAGGTATATAGCAGCTTCCATCCCTGCGACACCTGCACCAGCTATTTTTACATGCCCTGTGATATGTTCAGCATGGTAATAGGTTTCATTTCCTGTTATTGGATTGACAGTGCATCTTACCTGTCCAAATCCAAAATCTCTGCAGGCCTGATTGCATCTGATACATGGTCTTGGCATCATGCCAGCTTTTAGCTTAAGTGGAAAGTATGGATCTGCCAGTGCAGCCCTGCCTATGGCAACCAAATCACTCTTTTCAAGAGCCTTTCTTACAGATTCAATATCAACAATTGACCCAACCATTATTGTTGTTATATCTGGTTTCTTCTTTAGCCTATTACCAATATGATTTCTCTCAGAATAATATGAGGCCGAAGAACCCGGTGGGGCCGTTCTTCCAGCAGAGAAATGAACATAATCTAAATTTTTCAGAGAATTGGCTATTTTAAGTCCATAATCAGAATCATACCCATCTTTCTCATCTTCATAAAGGCTGAGCCTGATACCAATCTTTAGGCCAGTTTCCTTTCTTATAAGGTCTATTATTTCCTGGGGGAATCTTAATCTACCTGCAAAATCATTTCCATACCTGTCTTTCCTCTTATTCAGCGAAGGGGACAGGAATTCCTGTATCAAATATGCGTGTGCACCATGGAGTTCAATTCCATCAAAGTTAGATTTCTCGGCTATTTTCGCTGCCTTAAGAAACGAATTTTCAATATCTTCTATCTGTTCCACGGTAAGTTCATCGGTCTCCCTGCCAAGGTACGGCATGGAAGATGGTGCTCTTGGGTTTTCTGAGTACTCTGCAAGAGCCTTGCCTCCAGCATGCACCAGCTGTGCAAACACTTTCGTACCATGGGAATGAATTCTCTCTGTGAGTCTTTTCAATCTGGGTGCCTGATCGTAGGAAACAAAGGAAAGCTCATTTCTAGATCCCCTGCTCATGGGTGAGTCTATATATGAATACTCAGTAACAATCATCCCAAATCCACCTATTGCTCTCTGTTCTAGATAAGAAGTGTGAATTTCATTGGTGAAACCGTTTGGATCAGCCAGATTAGAAATCATGGGTGCCATAACAAACCTATTTTTCACCGTCAAGTCTCCTATATTTACTGGTTCAAAAGGGTCCATAATTCCATATTCCATTCTTTTATAAGTTGTTAAGGGTCTAAGTTAAGGTAAAAAGATGCTTTAATATTTTTATCCCTTATCATTTATCTGAAGGTCGTTGAATAATCTCATCAACTTCAGGTTTCTTTTTTCGTGCAAAAAGATCGTAATATGCTACACCAGCGAGGAACTGAATTATACCGCCAGCTATTTCCGGTAATGGCAGATATACATCCATCAGCGCTCCAGAAGCTCCAGAAGTAGTTTGTGCGATTCTTGCAGCACTTGCCTGTAATCCAGTTCCAGCACCATAATCACCTTCTTTCAACCCACTTACATTAATGTTGCTCCTGGATGGTAATCCAAAACCTGCTATTCCCGCCCGGAATATATAAAAAATTCCGGCAATATAAAAATATGGTGAAAGGGCAAGTGGAATCATCAGCAACCCCTGAAGCATTCTTCCATAGGAACCAATCTTTGCTGCTTTTTCCCCTCTTTTCCTGTATATTGACGAAATGTATGAACCTATTGCAGTTGATATATATGATATTGTGAATACAATTCCGATTGTGGTTGTTGTGGATGATGGATACATCTCTGAAAACCATAATGAAAGTATGGGCATTGATATTCCTATCCCAGCACCGTTGAATGCATTAGCAAAAACAGTTTTTCCTATATGTCTAACCGAACCTTTCCCAACGAAACCTGTTTTTTTCTTTTCTGACTTTCTTTCAGCAACAAGAAAGAGTGATATAAATGATATCAGAACCAGAAGAAAGCTAATTCCGAAAAGAGTCCTGTAGGATCCCGCATTTCCTACAAAACTTGATACATCACTTCTACTTATAACCATCACACCTCCCACGACAGAAAATATGGACCCAACAGTTGTCATCAGTCCAAGTTTCTTCACTCTATCGTTGGGTTCTTTCCAGTTTTTAGCCACAAGTGCTGTTGATCCTGGGGAAAAAGCACCTCTCATACCGCCAGGGCCCCCTGCAATCCCACCTATTACTGAAAGATAAATTAGCGGTCCTGAGGTCACAAAAAAGAGCACAGCTGTTGAAATAAGGGGAAATATTTCTCCAATTATCATTGAATATTTATAACCAATCCGATCACCCAGAACACCAAGAATCATAGTCTGGATCACGGTAAATACTACGACAAATCCAGTAAGAAAACCCACATAGAGGTTACTGAATCCCAGGATCTTTAGATACAGTGGATAGGCAATCGCGGAAAAGCTTAGCGCGCCACTTCTAACTGCTCTTGAAAGCAGCAAAAAATTAAAACCTCTCTCTATCCTATTCTCGGAAAGCACGATTACTGGTTATCTTAGCACTAAAGAAAAAACTTCGTATATTATTCACACCAATATCAACTCCATTTTAACTGTTATCTCAATTCATCAAATTTGGCATTGCTCGTAGTTAACTTTTTATTTATTCGTAAACTCTCCCTTACTATGGGGCTGTGGGGTAGCTTGGTATCCTACGGGCTTTGGGAGCCTGAGACTCCGGTCCAAATCCGGGCAGCCCCATTTTAAACAGAGTTTTTACATAGAAATCAGAAATTGAACTTCATTACATCCATTTTACTTCGTATCGAATCTTCTTATCTATTTTAGACAAAAATGGAGGAAATCTCAAAATTTCATCCCATTAAAGAAGGTTTAATTAGTATATTAGCATATACTCATTAGGTAATATAATGGGAGCTAAAATAGCAATAGTCATAATTTCAGGACTGGACCAGCGAGATAAAGTAATGGCTGGTCTTCACGTGGCAAAAAGAATTGATGAAGCCAGGGAAGAAAATGGCGTAGAAAGAGTGGAGTTATTCCTTTTCACGGGTGGAGTAAGAGCTCTTGAAAAAGGGGAAGATAATAACGAAATGCTTGAACTAATTAAGGAATTAAGAGAGTCTGGAATCTCCATAGAAGCGTGTTCAAATCAGGTCAAGAACTGGAAAATGGAAGACACATTCTCCAGAAATGGAATAGATCTAGAATTCGCAAGAGATGCTTTTTCCAGATATGCGGTTGAAGGATATACTGTCCTATCATTCTGAATAGTGGTGGATTGATGTACAAAAATAATTTACCATCATTCAAAGTTCTAGACACAGAATCTAGCCATGGTAGATACAGCAAACAGGCTAAAGAAATTAGTTTTGAAGATCTTGTAAAGTTCCATGGTCATGCGTGTGATGGATTGTACAGAGGGGTGTATGCATTATCTGTAGCATTAGGAGATCTGTTTCGTGGTGCCATAATCGATCGAACAGATTTGAGATCAATTTCAAGGAACAGTCCATGTCTTGGAGATGCAGCATCTTACCTTACTGGAGCAAGAGTAAGGTTTGGGACACAGGATGTAAGAGAACAGGCAGGAGTGTGGTACATAGTTCAGAGGATTTCAACCGGAGAAACGGTGGAAGTTAAAGAAGACCCTGGGTTTTTTAATAAAGAGATATTGCAGGCAGAATCGGATCTAAACTCAGCTAATTCGGATGAACTACCACAAAAACTTAACGCATTGAAAGCTTTACAGGATGAGTGGATAGAAAACACCCTGTTAAAAACAAAGCCAGAGGAGCATTATCATTCAACAAGAATTGAATATAAATGGATAGAGGTGCCCTATACCAATAAGGGAATAAGAACGGATATTATATTCAAGAATGTGATTGAGTAATATGATACCGGATAATATTAGTTCGGATATATCGTCACTGGCTAACATTATGAAAATTCTTGGAGACCCTAATAGGCTGCATATTACATCGTTGATCAGCAGGCAGGAACTATGCGTCTGTGAATTGACCGCTATTCTTGGGTTATCCCAATCAAATGTTTCGCAGCATCTCGCAAAATTAAAGTCTTCAGGTATCGTAAAAGAAAGGAAGCAGGCACAGTGGGTGTACTATTCATTAAACCCGGAAAAATTCCCGATAATTAAGAATATAATAAATACCCTACCAGATATTTCTTTTGAACTCCTTAAATTGAATGGCCTTCAGGAACATTTAAAATGTAAGAAGTAAAATAAAGTAAATCTTGAACAGCCAATTAACTTCTACCAAGTTTTCCCAAAATCTTAAGCATATTAATAGTCACCGCGAGTCCAGATTCAACCTCTGGATCTTTCAATTCTCCCAATAAACTTAAAGTTCCATGAATTTTAGGTTCCTTCGAAAGTTTTCCAGAAGAAATATCGTCTATTAGACCCACCATACTATCAGCAATGTGCGGATCAGATACCTTTGCAAGAATCTCCAAAAGTGAGTTGAGAATTGTGGAAATGCCATTTAACATATCGTCTGTAAGGATACCCCGCATATTAGCCACAAGGTAAATCAGGCCTTTTAGAGATTCTGCCATGCCCGTATCTTCCATTGTTTTAATCCACTCAACAATGCCGGATAAAGTTCCCGCATTTTCCAGAAGATATTCTACAGCTTTTCTGGATTCAGGATTATTCAGTTTTTCATTCAACATTTCTCCTATATCTGTGCTCATGGAATCACCCCACTAAGAACTGGTCTTGCAGTCATGTTCCAGTACAAATTGTTATAGATAAGCTTCAACCAATAGAACGAGTAACTTTCAGGTTGCATTATGGGTTTGTGCGTATAGTCAGAATTTATCATTGAAGCTTTTCCAATACCTGTGAGCATGAGGGCCCCTCCAGTACCATCATATGTAGTAATAGGCTCTTCTCCTCTCAGTGACTGTGCAATCCTTTCAGAAACAACAACCGCTTCTGCATCTGCAACCGAGCCGGCCTTAGAAACCTGTAGGTTTGTAGAATCACCAATTGCGAATGCATTTTCATATCCCTTTATATTTAGTGTAAATCCGTCTACATTTATCCATCCCATCTTGTCCACTACCTCAGAATTTTCCATAAGTTTGTTTCCCTTGTGTGGTGGAACAATAAGAGCCAGATCGTAAGATATCTTCTCTCCATTCTGTGATATAAGCTCTCTTGCATTAGCATCAACAGACTTTAGCTGGAATCCGAGACTACTCTTTATTCCTTTCTCTTCAAACATCTTCAGAGAAATATCTGATATCTCCTTGTTAGGAAAGGCCATTGGCATTGGGTAGGCGTACTCAATTTCAACCTTATCCCTCATTCCTCTCCTGGTAAAATAGTCATTTAACATGAAAACAGCTTCCAATGGTGCTGGAGTGCATTTGTAAGGCATTGAAGAAACCCCAACAACAATTTTCCCACCCTTAAAGCTGTTTAACTTCTTTTTCAGTGATATCGCATTTTCTAGACTATAAAAATTATCTGTTCCTTCTCTGAGACCAGGTATGGAATCATAATCATATCTTGCACCTGTTGCTATAACTATATAATCGTAGTTTATTTTCTGTTTTTCTGATTTCACCACGCTGTTTTTCAGATCCACTTCAGTTACAAACTCCTGAATAATAGTTACACCCTCTGCTGCTAATCTCAACATAGGCCTGTATGTTGATGCTGGCGCCATCATATCGAAAGGTATTTCAAGGAATCCTGGCTGATAATAATGCTGCCCGCTTCCATCAAATAATACAACTTTTACATCTCCATTCTTAATATTATCTCTCAACTTATAGGCAAGATGGTTGGCTGTGCTCATTCCACCGCTACCGCCCCCTACTATAACTACCGTTTTCATAATATAACAATAACCAGTAATTATAATAATTTATATCTAAGAGATTTGCTTAAATAGTTCAAATCTAACACAATTTTTGTGTGGATTATAAAATTATAGTAACCCTTTCTTCACAACATTTGCAAGAGTGAATCCTTATTTCTCAAGTTAAAGGATCGGATCTGGTGAATTTATAATATTAAATTGATGTCCATTTAATACCCGAAAGGGGAATGAGTATCACTAATACTGGAAGTTACCTCTTTTAGTCGTAAATACTGTAAACTATCATCCACCATGTTTAAACGCAGGATATAAAAGCATCCCCCCATCCACCACAAGAGTAGTTCCAGTTATATACGAAGCATAATCACTGGCAAGAAAAGTGACCGCCTCTGCAATATCTTTAGTTTCTCCCATTCTTGGCATTGCTATTTTGGTCAGCAGATCCTTATATGTTTCAGGATTGCTCCACACATCCTTGTTTATTGGGGTTTTGATTGCACCGGGGGCCACAGCTACTACCCTTATTCCCGACTCAGAGACTTCCTGTGCTAGAGTTTTGGTGAACATCGACAGTCCAGCCTTTGCACTGCTGTATGCGGTATATCCGGACCAGGGAACAAATTCGTGAACTGAAGTTATGTTGACAATAACTCCGTGGCCAGATTTCTTCATCCTCCTGACTGCTTCTCTGGAGCAGTAGTAAGGACCCAGAAGGTTGATAGAGATAACTCTTTCCCAATCATCAGGATCGTCATCACCGCACAGTTCCCTTTTCCCATCAATGCCTGCATTATTCACCAGTATGTCTACTGGTCCAAATTTCTTGTCTATATCACTAAACATCTTTTCGACATCACTTCTCTTTGAAACGTCTCCCCCAAATATGGCAGCCTTTCCACCACTTTTGTTTATATCATCTGCCAGATTAGTGGCAGGTTCCACTTCCTTACGATAGTGAATTGCAACCGTTGCTCCTGCTTTTGCCATATATCTTGCAATTTCCATTCCCAGTCCAGAACTAGAACCTGTTACAAGGGCAATCTTTCCATTCAGGTTTATGTTAATGCCATGAGTTCCAGCATCTTTTCCATTCTCATCAGTCATGCCTTTTTATGTCAAAGAGAAAAATAAATGTATCTATAAAATCTAAAGCGTTTTCTGTTTTTTTGGCTTATCCACCAACAGGCCAATTCATGGTTTCAACTAACATGGTACCGGATAATAATTCCACGACATCAAACTATATCCGGTTTATCAATCTCACTTAATTTTGCAAGCACGTCTCGTTCATTAATAACGCCCTTTGCCATTCCACTTTGATCAATTACCGTTAAGATATTGACATTGTTTTCCTTGAGAACTCTCACTGCATCTGCCACATTCTCTCGCTCATTTATGTTCACACTTCTCTCCAGATGGATTTGCCTGACTTTACCATTTTCAATACTTGATTTTGGAAGCAGCAGAAGATTAACAACTTCAAGTTTGCCTATTGGTCTTTTCTGGCTATCCACAACTATTGCACCCGGGAGATTCTTCGATAGCAATCCATTGAGTACATCCTTCAACGAGTCATTTATTGATACAATTGCCTCCTTAAGCGGGTTTATCATATCGGAGACAGAAACATTCATTAGATTCTGAGCAACTATTATTCCTTCCTTACTTATATCCACATCATTTGGCGTCTTTCCAATTATACCCTTTACTTCAGACAGGATGAATCCTATCACAATCCAAACAAGAAAGACTGTTGTATAAACAGGAACAGTTGAATATGCCGAATATATAAGTACAATTGAGCTGATAACAGCTCCAGTAAGTGCCAGGAAAAATTCTTTAAAATCTGAAAGAGTTGTAAAAAAGGTTTTCTTCGCACGAATCATCAGCCTTCTCCCCTTCCTTAGACCAATTCTTAACAGTGAAAAATTGGCACTTACATGAATAAAAAGACCTCCGAGTGCTGAAATTGTTCCAAGTATAATGAAGGCGGTTTCAGCCGAAATATAGTTTAAGATTATCAATGGGAGAATAACCAGAATTCCGCTAATGAATAGTGTTGCAAACATTGGTTTTTCTTTTACCTTATGTGCAAATACGCTTGGTAATGTTCTGTCATAACCCATTCTAAAGAGAGTCCTTATGGCAGCAGTACCAAAGGAGAGGATCGCCAGTATAGAATCGTTAATGGTTGCAATGGCAACTGCATAGTAGAAAAATCTGCCAGCGCCTCCAAAATCATGCTGAATAATACCTATAACTGGCAATTTATCAGCTACTGGTATTGTTATGTGATTCTGAAGAATCAGATTTGCAATTGCATAAATCATAAATGTTGCCAGTGATCCACCTACAAGTATCACAGTGATCACGCTCCTTCCAACAACTTTCTTTGGGTTCTTTATTTCTCCAGAGACCGGGGCAATGGAACCATAGCCGGTTGGAATCCCCATCGCAAAAAGTATTCCAAGTACAAAGTCACCTCCTGATATTGGATACACCACTGGATTTGGTATATAGGCAGTTCCCTTGGTTACGAAAAAGGAATAAAACGCAATGGAAAGCATTAACCCTATTTCTATAATTACTGCAAATATTGCATACCTTGCAGACATTGTAACTCCAATAATAAGGAAAGTAATTGATGGGACCATGATTATCAAAAATGCAATGTATGTTGATATTCCAAGAACGGTAGTTATAATGAATAGACCTCCAACGAGATAAGCCAGTCCATATAGAACAGAATAAAACATGTACATCCATCCGGTATCAAACCCTATTCTTGCCGAAAGAGCCTGAAAAGCATATGTATAATAACCACCAGATGTTGAAAATCGCTTTGAAAGCTGAGTGACTGACAGTCCATTAACAAGAACAAGTAAGGTACCAATTATCATTACAAGTGGTGCATCATATCCTGCAAGAGTAATTGCAAAAGCACCGTAAGTCAGTATACTTAAGAGTGGTGACATACCACCGAATGAGAGAAAAAAGACATCCTTAAAGGTAAGATGTCTTTCCAGTTCCCCCTTATTATCCGAAGCTTCTGTCATATCACCGTTCAATAGTTTAAGCTTAATAGTTTATTCGGTTATTGTAATAAAATCAAACTATAATTTGTATCAAATTAATACTTAAAAGATAAAAAGTGAATCAGAATTTCCTAGCTCTCCTTTTTTATTAAGAAGTACGGATTTCTGCCATTTTCCAAATCATAAATTATCTTTCCAGAATCACCTGATATTTCATCCTGATCCTTTTGAGATATAAATCCATTTTTTACTGCTTCTTTGTACATGTCATAAGTCCTGAAAAGAAATCTTGGAAAGTTTTTTATGTCCTTAAGATACTCTGGCATCATTTTCATTATAAATTTCGTTCCTGTTTCTATAAGGATACCTTTTTTCTTAGTGAGTATTATACCCTTAATTTTTCCCCTTATGAACTTGTATATATAAAATGAATAAGAGGCATAAAATTGAAGTATCTGATCAAACACTGGCCCAACCCTTGTCTTCATTACCGGGGTTAATACATCATACCTGTCCCAGTCCAGGGTAAACAGTGAACTATCCTTAAGGGCTTCATTAAAAATTCTTGTTCCGGGAAGGGGGGTATATATTGAAAATTGCACTGCATCAGCACCTGCCCTTGCCAGTTCTCTGGAGAATTTTACAGTAGTCAGTGCGTCTCGAATTCTCTCATATGGTGCACCAATCATCAAACCAATAAGTACAATTATATCATTTGATGATAAAATTTTTACCGCCTCTACTGACTGGGGTGTGAATTCACCCTTATGCATCTTCTTTAAAACTTCAGGACTTCCTGATTCAACTCCAAGGAATGATATGGTCATACCTGCTCTGGCAGCCTTTTGTATGAGGTCCGGATGTCTCGCGGTTACATCTGCCCTCATCTGTACAATCCATTTTGTCTCAAGTCCTCTTTCCAGAATACTGTTAAATAGGCTTTCCCTGTGTTTAACATTAGGTTCAACTATAAAGATATCATCAGTGAAAAAAATCCAGTCATATCCTGCCTCTTTAGCCCTTTCCATTTCCATGAGTATTCTTCCATTCGATTTATTTCTCCATGTGTTACCCCATGTTGGGGTAACAGAACAGAAATCGCACCCATATGGGCATCCTCTTGAAGTTTCAAGGCACATGACCTTTTCGTTTTTTCCAAACACTTTAAAAGTATACTTTGACGCATCCAGAAGTTCAAGCGGGGGCATTGGCAAAGAATCCAGGTCATGGATCAATTTTCTTGGTGCTGTTCTAACAAATTTGTCTCCATCCCGAACCACTATTCCCGGAATCTTAAGCATACTCGTCCCATTTACTATGGCATTACTGATATCATATATGGTCTCATCGCCCTCTCCAAGTACCGATATGTCAAA
The DNA here is from genome assembly GCA_027316895.1 of Thermoplasmatales archaeon. Classification (GTDB taxonomy): domain Archaea; phylum Thermoplasmatota; class Thermoplasmata; order Thermoplasmatales; family Thermoplasmataceae; genus Cuniculiplasma. The sequence continues at coordinate 100,184 of DAHVFT010000002.1, forward strand.
ACCTGATCTCAGGACTTCATACGGTAAAAATGTTGCGTGATGTCCTCCCGCTACCAGAATAGTTGAAGGAAGTCTTTTCTTGATTTCTCTCGCAAGATAACCTGCATTATTGTGTGCGGCTGTTGCATGAAGGGTAATTCCTACAAGATCTGGCCTGTATTCAACTGCAAGATCGATTGCCTGATCCAGAGATAGATTGTCCCCCTCCATATCTATTATCTTAACATTACTGTTATTAATCCTTAGTATTTCGCCAGCCAGAGCAAGAAGTCCGAGTGGGGCTGGAAGAAAACCCCACTTTGTCAAATAGGCACTTCCTGTTTTATTACTTGGCCTTATTAGAACTGCCCTGATTGCCATGATTTTACAGTATTTAAGAATAAATAAGGTTTGTGTAAATATAATTTATTCAAAAAGCTTTTCTAGATAAACTATATAGTTAAAAAGGATTATGTCCATTATATTAATTGATATGTAATTTAAAAAATAAAGAGCGAGTTAAAACTTAATAACCTGAAAATACTAAAGAGATGATAGAAATTGGAAACTGTAGACCCTGATGCAAGGATTGCAGACTTGGTAGGATTGCTTCACGTGCTGAACCATTTGTTTGACGACAGGACAGATCTTTTTGAACTTGAAAAAGAGATGGAAGTTGATATTGATGATTTAATGCCAATTGTATATACCGCTGCAAATCTTGGTTTCGTTGGAACGGACCAGGGAGATATTTGGATAACTGATAAGGGAAAGACTTTTCTTGTTTCTGGACCAAAGATAAGAAAGAGTATTCTAAAAGCATCACTTATAACAATGGAGCCATTTGTAACAGCACTCCGGCTCGTAAAGTTTGAACTGGATGATATAATGGAAGAATTAGAGAAGAACGGGATTCAAAAGTATAACAATCCATCTGGTTTGCATAATCTTGAAATAACGCTCATTGAATGGGGAGTTTATTCTGGGTTAATAAAAAAAGACGATGATGGTTTTCAGGCTCTTGCTTAAACACTGTAAATGCCCTCCTCTGCAACATATTTTTTTCTGGCAAGATCCATCATTTTCCTTGTAAACAGTATGGAATATACTGCAACTATAATCGCAAACAGAAATGATGCCCAGCCCGCAAGGGCAATATTTCCACTTCTTGTTGCGACGTCAATTGTTTTCATAAGCCCTGTATGGATCTCAAGAGTCTTTCCACCGGCAATATCTGGCCAGTATTCGCCTATTTCCAGGCCACCCCAGGCGCTGTTAATGGTAGATGAAATACCTGAGATAAGATAGGGAAAGGTAGAGGGTATAATCACGTATCTCATCTTCTTGAAGAAGCCCATGTCCAGATTCTTCATTATCTCGTTATATTCGGCTGGCATTGCCTTGATACCCATCCAGAAACTGTAAAACACATAATAGAAGGTTGCTATGAATCCCAGAAGAAGAACAATTCCCTCCTCTGCCTGACTTCCTAAAACAGAAGCAAATATAGGATATATACCAAGGAATATGAAGGGAAAGTAGGCAGGAACTGGATAAGAACTGAACGTTTGTATTATTGGTACTCCCACTGCTTCCGCCTTCCTTCTTGTTGCAAGCAGATAACCAAGTGTGAAAGCAAAGGCAATGGAAGCTCCTGTTATTATTAGTACTCTTATGTAATCAATTAGCAATCCATAAAGTAGTGACGGTGTTTGTGAGAAAAGGTATGACCATTCAGAACCACTTACAGACATTACAAAAATTATGATTGAATACATAATATATGCAAAAATAGCAAGAACTATAACACCGGCAATTATGCCAATTTTTCCATTCTTTTTTTCTTTAGAATAAAGCTCTTCCAAATCCTCTGGTCCTTTCCTGACTCTTGTATAAGAGGCAAGTTTTCCAAGGGTGTTCTGGGAAACAATGGCAGAAAATCTTGAAGTCTGCCTTATTCTGGCTTTACCCCTTTTAATAATAGGTGAATCTGTATCAATCGTATATTTTGCAACTGCGTGATTCCCTATCCTCCTTACTAATTCTATGAGTAGAATTACGAAAATCCCAAGGGCTAGAAATGTTACTATTAACATCCTGAAATTCCCATCGGCAGCAAATTTGTCTATAGGACTGCCAACCCCAAAGGTGCTGTATGATGTTATACCTATGGTAAATACCTCACTTACTGTTATATAAAAAAAACCATCAGATATACTTGGAAATAGATTTGCTACAATTCTGGGTATTGAGAATGGTATATACACATTCCTGAGCTTCATCCATAGGCTAAAATTATAATTTTCAGTCACCTCTACCATTTCACTGGGAATGGTCTTATATGCCTGATACTGTCCCATCCATATATTCCACACAACTGCTGTAAATACAAGAAAATCAGCCGCAAATTCAACCCCAAGAGGGCCACCTATCCTGTCAACAAATATTATAAGTACGATTGGAAAAAATGAAATTACTGGAACACTCTCAAATACCTCGATAAACGAAATAAATAAATTTTCAAATATTTTGCTTTTGATGGCCGCATACGCAAGAAGCCACCCTGAAAGAATTGAAAGTAAAATCAATCCTATAACTCTTCCACCAGTTGCTAGAACTGCAAGTATTATGAAGATATATTCGTTCACCTGGTTCCCCCTTTTTTCTTTGTAAGTAGCCTGTATAGAGTATCAAGATAATTATCGAAAACGGGATCTCTGCTATTTCTTGGTCTGGGCATCTCAATATCGATCTGTCCCACAACCGTTGCAGGACTGTTGTTAAGAACGAACACTGTATCTGAAAGCTCAACAACTTCAGTAAGATTGTGAGAGACCATTATAACACACTCCAGCGGACTCTCTGGATTGAATAGAATGTTATAAATATCCTGTCTCAACCCCTCTGCAGTCAACTCATCGAGATGTGCAAAAGGCTCATCCATAAGCAAAACTTTTGGTTCTGCAGCAAGAGATCTTGCGACAGAGACTCTCTGTCTCATTCCTCCACTCATCTCCTTGGGATAAAGATTCTCAAATCCCTGAAGACCAACCATTTCCAGTGCCTTAGAGGCAAGTTCTTTGCATTCATCTTTGGGGATATTTTTTGTTTTCAGCGATAGCATCACATTCTCTTCTGCTGTCATCCATGGAAAAGTAACTATTGACTGATGCACCATGGAAATTAATGGAGTAGGTCTCAAAACAGGTTTTCCATGCAGCAATACTGTACCGCTTTCTGGCTTCAAAAAAGCGCCAAATAACCTCAAAAGTGTGGATTTGCCTACCCCTGATGGACCAACTATGGCTGCGAATTTCCCTCTTTCCACCTTGATGTTGATGTTATTGAAAACCTTGTATCCGTTGTCATATCTGAAGTCGAGGCCCAAAACCTCCATCGTTGTTCCAAGTAATCACCATATGAGGCATTTACTCATCGTATAAATATTATAAGAAAGCTTTAAAATTATATTCTGTAAGTGAATATTTCAAAGAAAAATTAATATATGGTGTTTTCCCCAGAGGTAATGTATTTTTCACCCCATTTCCTGAGTGCATCTATTACAGGCCTTATCTCGCTTCCTGATTCAGTCAGTGAGTATAGAACCACAACAGGCTGAAGCGAAATGAGCTCTCTCTTAACTAGCCCCTTTTCCATTAGAATCTTGAGGATTCTTGATAATGTCCTGGAACTTATCCCATGAGCATTCCTGAGTAATTCATTGAATCTCATAGGTCTGTCCGATAGATACCTAATAATTGTAAGCTCCCATTTACCACCAATTACCTTTATTGTCTCAACTATAGGGCAAATTTCCTGATTCTTATTTACCGTATTCATCATGATATCTAATGTATTGCAAGTAACTATAAGTATTTTAATGTATTTTTGATACCCTTATATGGAAACACAGAAACAAATGAAATGGATATCTGATAAGGCACATTCGGAGATTGAGTTCTCAGCAAGACATATGATGATATCAACAGTCAAGGGGAATTTTGGAAATTTTGAAATAACGGCATTTGGGTCAGATAAGACTCCGGAAAGCGCAAAGGTAATAGTGACAATTGATCCCTCGTCGATAAGTACAAGAGATAATGATAGGGACAATCACCTAAAGTCACCAGACTTCTTCGATGCGGAAAAATACAAAGAGATTAAGTTTGAGAGCACGTCTATAAGCAAGAAGGGGGAAAGCGAATATATTATCAAGGGAAATCTCACAATTAGAGATGTAACCAAAGAGATAACTTTCCATGGGGACCTTGAAGGAATAATAAAGGATCCATATGGTAAGACAAGGGCAGGAATAACCGTCTCAGGTGAAATAGTCAGAGAGGAATTCGGGTTAAAGTGGAATATGGTTATAGAGGCGGGAAAGGTAATGGTCGGAAGCAAGATTAAATTCACTGCCCATGCCGAAATGATTCTTCAGGAATAGATAACGGGAACCGTAAAATAGTTCTCTGATCACTAAGTAATTTTATAATTATTCGATATTATTTTTTTACTTTAAATATATTAACATTCATAAATTCATCACTTATGATAAATGCGGAAATCTATAAATCCTAAAAAGGATTATTAACTCATGATAAGGATTTCTAAGGGAGAACTGAAAAGGCGAGTTGAAAAGCTCGGTAAATTGATGAGCGAGAAGGATCTTGACGCAATATATATTTCTGGAACCACATCATTCAAGTATTTTGCAGATTATTTTTACATTGCCACTGAAAGACCAGCAGCATTTCTAATAGATAAGAATCTGGATATACACTTTTTTGGTCCCGTAATGGAAAAGGAACATGTACTTGGTCAGTGTCCTAATATAAAGGATTCTTATGGATATCCCGACTATCCTGGAGATAAGCATCCACTGAAGTACTTTGGAGAATGGACAGAAAAGATCGTAAAGGAGAAAAAGATTGGTGTAGACAATCCTTCATTCTACAGTTCTGGATGGGGATTTAAGCCAATTCCAGTCGATGAAATCGTAAAAGGATTCAACATTTCAGGCATATCGGAAGACCTTTACAATATGAGAAAGATCAAGTCAGATGAGGAAATAGAGATTATGAGGGAAAGTTCCAAGTGGGGAAACCTCGCACATAATCTTTTACAGGAGTATACAGAATATGGAGAATTTGATTTTGAAATCTCATACAAAGCCTCCTCTGAAGCAAATAAAATGGCAATGTATGCATTTGGGATGGATACAAGACCCTCAATTAACTCTCCAATGGAAATAGGTGCAGGATTTAGGGGGCAGGTTGGAGAACATTCCTATTACCCACATTCATTATTTACTAATAGGAAAATCAGAAAAGGTGATATCCTCGGTTCTGGAGCCAGTGGGGAAATTGATGGTTATCATATTGAAATCGAGAGAAATTTATTCGTGGGAAAGCCAGATGAAAGGACAAGGAGGTTCCACAAGCTTGCAGTGGAAATGCAAAAGGTCGCAATAGACGCTCTGGAAATAGGCAAGGAGTTCAGTGCAGTTGATAGAAAGGTAATAGAATTTGCAAAAGAGAACGATGTGCTTCAGTATAGATTACACCATTCAGGCCATTGCATTGGTCTTGAAGGTCATGAGGCACCATTTCTGGATGTAGGAGAGAATGAAAAAATAAGGGCAGGCATGACATTTTCAGTTGAACCAGGAATATATGTTAAGGGCTTAGGAGGATTCAGACATTCAGATACTGTCGTCATGCATGAAGACGGGCCTGAAGTAATTACATATTATCCTAAAGATACTGAATCTCTAACAATATGCGATTAGGCGGTTCAGCACAGGCTTCTAAAATCAATTATGAAGTCCACAGGATTTGTATCGTCTACTTCATTTCCTCTGTTTATTAGAATTGAATTTATGCCAGCATTTCGTGATGAACTTACTTCATCTATCGAATCACTTATAAAACTAATTTTTTCAGGCAAAACTCCTAATTTATTAGAAATATTAACATAACTTTTAACATCTTTTTTAGGTCCTATTTCTGTATCAAAGTATCCGTCAATGTATTTTGTCAAATTGCCAAATTTAGAGTATTTAAATAGTAGTTTTTGTGCCAGTACACTGCCTGATGAATATATGTAAACCTTTTTTCCTGACTTTTTCCATCTAATTAAAGATTCTGGCACATCATCGTATACCTCACTCTTCAGTTCTCCAGATTCATAGCCTTCCTGCCAGATAAGTCCTTCCAGCGTTTTCAGTGCCCCAAGTTTACTGTCCAGATCAATAAGCCTTTCAATATACGCGACAATCTTTTCATCGGGGGAAAATTCACCATTTTCATTAATTCTTCCATTCTGAGCTATTTCTAATAGTGCTTTTTTCACCACCGGGATTTTATTATTTTTTGTCAGGAATTTAGTTAGGCTATCTCTGGCATACTTAAATAGAGTAATGTGCACAAAATTTACTGGCGTTGTGGTTCCCTCTACGTCAAGTAGTACATAATTCTGAATATTAATTTTGCAAGTCATACCTTTTCTCTGTCATTTTCGGCAGGAATAAACGCAGGTCCAAAGCACAGAGGCATGAATTTCTTATCTTTCCCGCTATTGGTATAATGAGGAGTCCATCCACTTTTGTTCTGAAATAGTCTTATGGCTCTAATTTCCCTATCTGAGCATAGGTCAAACCAGTGTTTTGTTCCTTTCGGAACCCTAAGAAGATCCCCTTTTCCAACCTCAACTGACAGCGTTACTTCATCCTCTGCGTTAATATGAAATAATCCATGACCTTTTATTGTATATCTTACCTCATCTTCATCGTGCCAGTGTTCCTTGTTGAATTTTAATAGCATATCATCAAGTCCAGGGGTATTGCTATTTATATCGATGACATCAGCTGTTACATAACCGCCTTCTTTCTTTAGTCTTTCTACTTCTTCTCTATATACCTCAAGTATTCTATCTGGCGATGCATCTTCTGAATTTAGTTTATCAGAATTCCATTTCTCATACTTTATTCCATATTTACTAAGATAATCAGCCACTTTTTCAGGGTCATGAATTGTAATATTTTTTTCAATTATCTTCAAAGAAACCATTTATTCACCTCTCCAAACTTATTTCTCTTCCTCTAATCTCTAACAGAAATTCAATAGCTTCAAGGGACCTCATTGCCTCGCTAAGATTCTTTCCCCAGGTATAAAGTCCGTGTCCACTAAGTAAAAAACCATGAGATTTAGGATGTTCTATAAGGTATTTTGAAACCTTTTTAGATAGTTCCACCATATCCTGAGAATTTTCAAATACAGGTAAAATTTCATTTTCATTGTGGGTTGTATTTCCTTCTAAGGCCTTCAGCATCTCGTATCCGTTAAGTTCGACGAATCCTTCGGATAAATATCTTCTCGATAGTATGGTAGACCATATGGAATGGGTATGTATTATTGATTTAGCCTTCATATTTCTGATAACAGCAAGATGAAGTAACGTTTCTGCAGAAGGCTTTCCATTACCCTCAATGACTTCTCCACTTGAATCCACTATTAGAACATTCTTAGCATCCATGTTTCCCTTATCCACACCGCTCGCGGTTATTGCCAGTTCAAGTGGATCGTATTTTAGAACAGAACTTATGTTCCCACTGGTAGCGTAAAGTAAACCTCGTGAATATAGCTTATTTCCCACTTTTATTATATCATCTGTGATTTTTTTGAATTCTAAATCTGATTGAATGGTAATCTGTCTTTTATAATCACTCATTAGTGATAATTATTATTCCGGTTATCTTAACATTTTAGTTAACAAATATTACCAATACTCATATTTCAAACAAATTTCAGAAATATATTTATCTGTTTTAAGAGGATTTAATAAGATAATTAATAGATCATCCAAATTTTGCAGTGATCTAGGTAAGAATAAATGCAATATATTAATGTATATCCTGAAAAATGGAAATATAACTCATCGAAAACAATTTTTGTAGAAAAAATTTTTCAAAACACTTTCATAACTCCTAAAAAAAATTGATCTTTTTGCAACCAATCTCTTTGTGATAGCACAGAGGTCTAGAGTAATAACTCCATCTTTATGCAATTATAACCATTTTCCTCAAAATGCTCTGTTTCTGAGAAACCAGCCTTACGGTATAGGCGCAGGCTTCTTTCATTGTATTCATAAATTCCACTGACCTTAAGTTTTTTCAATCCAATTTCTCTGGCTCGACTTATCAACATGGCAAGAACTTTTGTTCCCAATCCCTTTTCCCAATATTCTCCAACTCCAATAGTGATTGCAGTCTTCCCCATAGTTATACTTGCATCGCCAATGGGGGTCCACACTTCTTTTTTATAGATTTCTATAATATATCTCTCATGAATTTCAAAGAGTATCTTAATCATTCGTTCTATTATCTCTCTACCGTAAGGCATTACTTTTGGCCCTTCTGAATAAAAAATAACTCTCTGAGTATTATACCAAAGTAAGAACGAATTCATGTCTCTTTTTAAATCAACCGGTCTCAGCCTGATATCGCCATCACATAGTATTGTCACTTTTATTCTCTAACATAAGCGGGGATAATTATTTGACAATTGGCACTATTAGCTCTTAGAATTTGCGGCGAGAAATCCAGCACTATCGAGGGATGGGAGGATGACACTTAACTGCGTCTTACACTATGCAATGAATTGAATAATAAATATTGACGGCTTGAATCACCCATATCACTTAAAGTTAAGACAATTTAACAAACCCAGTAAGTATATAATTTCGTATAGTTAGGATAATCTGCAAACAAGTTTTTTTGAGTCTTACAGTGTTAAATCCTTTTGAGGATAATATCTATATTGCTAGATTACAATATAGAATATCATGCCAGAAGAAAAAAACCTCAAATCAGCTATTGAAAATTCAAGAAAGATATCAGAGGATGGATCGCTTGTTACCTATGATCTTACAAAAGGAGTAGATTTCTCTGATCCAAAGTCTGTGGCAAGGATAATATCAGATGTATTTTTCGAAAAAGATGCTTTAAAATGGTTCAAGGTGAAAGATGAAAAAATTGATTTTGAACCAACATACAAAGTCAGGATAGTAATGGCGGAAGAACATAACAAGATGCTTGAAAGCGTAGTCGATGATTTCCTTAAAGATCTACAAAAAGATGATATATCACGAGATTTCTCAAGGCAGATAAAGGGAGATGCAGATAATGCAACGGGCCTTCAGTCGGCCATTACAACAAGTGCTTTGAAATCAGCATTATTCCATCATTCTATGGATAAAGTCTATGGAAGGGAAATCAAAGACGATCTATTTTTAGATCTTCTTGAAAAACTGGAAATCAGATCCCTGAACAATGAGGATTTGATGGATTGGAAAAAACTTCCACTCTGAAGTTTACTCAACGGAAAGAATTCACGTTCACTAATTGGAATAAAATTCTAAAGCAAGTTCTTGTAAAATGTCATTTTTTATCAGTCACACCTAAATATTTTCTTTAAATTTTTTAGAAATACTCAAAGTCAAAGTGATCAAACTAAAAGAGAAAAAAAAAGAATGTTTGCTCAATACCGAATACCCAATTACTGTTTTAACAAAAGAAACGAGATTTAAACGGTTCAAAAAATTAAGCATTCTATTACCAAGAAAATCTCAGAGCAGAAAACTCACTCATGAGTTCGTCAAAAACCAAATTCCTTTTTTCTGGGCTCAGTCGAAATACTGTTTTAATTATGGCTGCATTTGTGATTGTAAAGATATAGTTCAATTTAATCATGCTATCCTGAGCAGCCCATTCATTCGTAATGGCATTATAGTTTTGTCATGTTTTAGTAAAATTTAGGGTAAGAGAATTAAATATGATATAATAAACTAATTTTGTCCACGAGGTTGTAAAAATTAATGTAATGTTTAAACATAAACACATGTAACGACCAAAACCATTTCCATAAAAAAGTCAGTTTAAGAAGAATTACATGCATTCAAAAAGGAAAATGAGAGTTTTAGCGAACTTCTGGATAGATTGGTAAAATCGCAGAGCAAGGAGAATATACTTGAGTCCTTAAGAGGAAGCATTGAATTTGAAAATGGTCTGACCAGGCGATAACGGGAGTACTATGATGCTACTCTCCGGTTAGAATCCAAAGACAAACAATAGAAGAAATCCAAAAATATGCGGCAAATTCGATATAAATGAAGTTCGTAAAATGGACTGGTTGGGATTTGATTAATGTTTTAAGCGAATATTAAGAAATAGAAAATTACCTTTCATAGACATTGCTCCTGTGTCCGACTTTTAAAATCAATATTCTAACCATTTCATTTTGAATATCAAGAATCACTCTATAATCCCCTACCCTAAGCCTGTAGTATTGATATCTAACAAGTTTCTCAACATACCTTTCTGGGTTTTGATACAATTGTCCAACTTTTTCATGAATCCTCTTGGCAACTGACCTGTCAAGGCGTTCCAACTGCTTGGATGCCTGAATGGACCATACTATTCTATAATCCATTAAAGACCTAGGTCCTTCTTCAGTTGTTCGTGGGTGACAAATTTGCCAGATTCGATTTCACGTCTAGCTTCTTCCACCTCCCTTATAGTCTCCTCGTTTAGTTCGTTAAGATCCTCAATCATCCTTTCTATTACTTCCTCATATGTTTCTCTAGGATGCAGTTTCATTGACTGTAGTGTTTTCTTTGTCTCTTGCTTTACCTGTATTGTTGAAATAGTCACAGTTGCCTATAGTGTTCGATAGTATAAAGTTTTGTCATACAGAACTTTAATCTCAATGGGGTCGATATGGCAGATTTACAGCTTAGAATGTGTCTGGATATTTGGATCTGATTAAAGTATTATCTCAATAACCACAAAAAGGAAAAACATTCGTAAGTTCTCCCAGTATAATATTCTGTATGAGAGGTTTATTATGGACAAGCAGAACATTTTTGAAAAGAGACGGAATCTTAGGCTTGTAACCATACGTCGAGGTGGAACGCTTAATGACTCTGATCATCGTCTTATTGCGAAGTGGGCAGCTGATTGCGCTCAGCATTTGCTTCATCTTTTCTAGGAGGAGAGACCAGATGATAACCATCCACGCATAGCAATTGAACAAGCACACGCTTGGGCACGAGGCGAATGTTCCCTATTGCATAGGTAAGTTAAAGGAGATACAGATAATCGGTGGAATTTTTTAGATGAAGACCATATCATTGATTATTTGAAGCAACAGCTGACAAAATGAAGACGAATAATGTATGATAAAGATAACGATTCATGTTAGATTTTAAAATCAACCGGGGCAAAGAGCCGAAGGTCATTGCTTCTCTTTTTTGTTATTCCATATGTCGCTCGTTCTTTTCTGCAACTTGCCACTCTTTGCTGCCAGCAGTGTTCCAATGAACAATATTATTGCTAAAAGCAAGAATATTCCCAGACCATAAAAGAAGAGTGGAAGGTAAACTGAGGCAGAGTAGTGTAGGTAATGAAACAGCGCTCCGAGCGCGATTACAACCATTGAACTTATGAACATAAAGGTTTCAACAGTCATAGTCTTGTTTATTGGATGAAACCCTACCATAATATGATGAGTGAATTCATACATATATATCCCTATTCATCTTGCTAAAAGGACAGGTTGCACATTCATAACTATGGGATCAAAGAATAGTATTGAACTTGATCAAACTTTTAAAGAGATATTCCAAATGTAACACATATCTAGCAGGACAGCGAGAGTTTTGTGGATTATCTTGAGGATAAACTCACTTTTGCTTTGTATCATATAAAGCCCAAGCCCAGAATGGGATGTAATGAATTAAAATTCCATCAATTAATTCTTCTCCTTCATAATCGTAGGTTATTATTTTCCCGGACTTCAGCCCAAGACCCTTTGCAGCCTCCACAAGTGCAGAGGTTTCTCGAGATCTTGTACTTAGTAGGGACACTTCATAAGACACCTGTATGATCTCACCATTTTTACCGCCTACAATGAAGTCCACTTCTTTACCGGATTTAATCTTAAAATAATTTATGCTTTCTATAGATTCTTTTCTCCTGGATAACTCGATGAAAACCGCATTTTCTAGTGCCCTGCCCTTATCAATGTCAGAGAAAAGTCTGGAAATACCGGTGTCTATTATATAAGTCTTTGATTGCATGGAAATACGCTTTCTTACGCTCTTTTCATACTTCTCAAGTAGACTCACAAGAAAAACCGATCTCGAGTAATCTAGGAAGTTTAGCAATGTAACTCTACTTATCTTTCTCCCAGTACTTTTGAAATAATTAAACAACTTTACTGAACTGAAATATGAGGCGTAGCTGCTGGAGAGGATTTTGAGAAAGATGTTTAAATCTCCAACATCCCTAATTCCATACCTTCTAACTATGTCCTTGAAGAAAATTGCATCAAAGTAAGATGAAAGTATCTCCAGTTTTCTGGATATGCTTGATGTCATTGCTATTTCGGGAAATGATCCAAACTCCAAAAAATCATTCATTGCCTTAAGAATTACCCCTTTTTCAAAAGAATATTTTTGCAGTTTGTTAATTTTCAGACCCTGTGCATCAACATATTCTTTGAAAGAGAAAGGGTACACAATATATGTGAGGTTCCTTCCTGCAAGTGAAGTGGCTATTTCGCTACTAAGTAATTCAGAAGAGGAACCTGTTACTATTACACGATACTTCCCAGTATCGTAGATCTTCCTGACCCATTTATCCCAGTTCTCAACAATCTGTATTTCGTCAAGAAAAACGTACATTATCCCGTCAGAATTGAACAGCTCCCTATGGGCTATAAGAAGGTCGTCTAGATTGATAGCTGTTATTCCAACAAGTCTCTCGTTCTCAAAGTTGATATAAAGGATATTATCTTTCTTAACGCCTTTTTTTAAAAGGTCATTCATGCATTGAAACATTACATAGGTTTTTCCCGATCGTCTTGACCCGGCAATAGCAATTATCTTATTTGATTCTAGATCAACTTTTATATCACGTTCTATAAGGCCAGGTATTTTGTGGCCATTCCAGAGCGTTAAAACGTACTTGAAATCTTCAACTGTTACCATTATTGTATAGTATACTGTACATATCATTATAATTTATGTTTAGTATGATGTACAATTTGATAAAGTTTTAAAGGGACTATAAGTGATGTTTCCAGCATAGTGAGACAATGATAAAATAATTTATGGATCGTGAGTCTAAATGAGGGTTTAGATATAAATGTGGTTCATATATCTGGCATGTATACTTCATTGTGGTGATATTCTCCAAATTGCAAATCTGATGGATTTTTCCTCAAAAAATTTTAATAACAGGAATTTACCAATCATATTTCAATGCAAAAAACTTCTTTGAGAGCTCGTCAAAAACCAAATTTCTTTTTCTTAATTCAAATGAAATACTGTTTTAATTATTGCTTCATTTGTAATGGTAAAGATATAATTCAATTTCATCACACTATCCTGAACAGCTTCATAACTCCGGGATATTAGTATACCGTTCATTCTTCTGTTAGTTGTGATCAAAGCTAGGACAACACCACCTCATTCCTCTAACAATATAAGGATGGGACGAATTTTAGAATCATCAGAATCGGTGAATTTCGCCCTTGTTATCACAACATCGCATGGTTTAGGAATGTTCCCATCCCGAGTAATCACCTTTTTCCCAGAGCTGTTTCATCTTCTCTTCCTAGGCATTTTGTACAAAGGCTTCTAACTCATTTGTTTCTTCAGTACTTTTATGAGATTAAGAATGATCTCGCTATAAGTCTCCCGTCGATATATTTTAAGTTTTTTAAGAGCATCTACAACAGACCTGTCCAGTTGAATCGTTGTGGATTTTGATTTAGGTATTATATGTCATCTATATTCTACATATAACGATTTATGTGCTTATACACGTTATGTACCGTAATACGTTTGAATTATTTGAGTTCTGGATTACTTGCAAACGAACTTATTTTAATACTTTCGTCAATAGGAGAGTTCTACCATAGTTAGGATGGACCGGTCGGGATTTGATTAATGTTTTAAGGGAATACAATCATTAAGGATAATTCTTAATATTTTAAGTAATCCATCTTAGTGGTACTATGGCACTCGTCAGTAGTATAAGTATTGAAAATTTCAGGTCCGTCAAAAGCTTGGATATGAAATTTCATCGTCTTAATGCTTTAATTGGCCCGAATAATGCTGGAAAATCAAATGTTATGCGAGCCTTGGAAATAGTTCTAGGAGAGTCTTGGCCATCAAATCGTATTATAAATGATAACGATTATCTCGATAGAGACAGAGCAAATAGAATAAAAATTCAGGTGAGGTTTGTAACCCCATTTTCTGGGCCTAGGAACTCTGGACAAATCTTTGGATTTAGATTTGAATGTCAGGACGATGACTCCTCTTTTGTTGCGTTGGATTCCGCAGGAAACCCATTGAAATACCCTGGAAGCAGCACAATTGTCAAAGTTTCTCAGGAGATGAGAGATGAAGTTCCATTGATTTTTGTTGACATAGATAGGCAATCCTCACAACAAGTCAGAGCGACCCAATGGACTTTGTATGGTAAAATTCTCAAGTTTCTTGGGAGTAGGATACCAGAAGACAAGAAGGAACAGTTCTTGAAGACTGTGATAAATGCGTTCAATTCCGAAATATTCAACACATCACCAGGTTCTGATCTCAAATACCTCGAAGAACAGCTAGAGAACTCCATAAAGGACTACACTGGATTTGACCTAACATTGGAACTGTCTACTTTAGATCCTGTTGAAGCAATAAAGAATGTCAGGCCATACTTCAGAGAAGGGATCAACCCCAGTAGGTACGATCCGGAAGAGATGGGAGCAGGGACACAGAGTGCATTATCTGTGTCAATAGCCAAGGCGTATAGTGAGATTGTTCGAAAAAGCGTTATATTGGCCATAGAAGAGCCTGAATTACATTTTCATCCTCAAGCATGTAAGAACTTTTATAACAATTTGATGCAGCTTTCTGAAAATGGTCTCCAAATCATATATACCACGCATTCGCCATATTTCGTTGATATCTCAAAGTTCGAGAGTCTTCATTTGATTAGGAAAAGAAATTCTTCAACAACAATTGAGTCTGCACTGACTCTGTTGAATTCGGGCATTCAACAAAATCGAATTGTCGCCAAATTTAACGAGGGTGTGAACCAGTCTCTTTTCGCTGATCGTGTTGTACTGGTCGAGGGGCCAGATGATGAAATCGCATGCAGAGCGATGCTTGAGAGAGTAAGTTTTGATATTTACAAGAACAATGTTTCCGTGGTGTCTTGCGGGGGGTTGCAAAATATACCTTCTATAGCCAGGATACTACAGGTTTTGAAAATAGACACATATGCATTTGTCGATGAAGACCCAGGAAATTCCAAGACGGCGACTATTGTGGCAGGTATTAAGAGCATATTGGGTAGTGATTCGGTGTTTATTCAAGCTCCCGATCTGGAAGGCCTCTTTCAAAAACAAGGCAAATTTAACCAAGCCTCCGCTTTAGCTTTCTTTAACAGTTTTCAGGGTAATCCACCTAAAATATATTCTGACCTAAAATCGAAATTGACCACCTGAGAATAGAATGCGTTTAGCCTACCTTTTCCAAAAGCTATAGTCGCAGTGCCGTGCAGTTTTTCTCCCTTGATTGAGAAGTGACACCGTACGCGAACCCCTCATATTATCCCGCACCTAGCGCAACGAGATTGTGCGGTCAAATATTCCCCTCCCCCTGTTCCCCTCAGATTGCGCTCCGCAGGAGTGAATAATGTGCCCGAAGCGAGCCGGAAGTCTTGCGCAGCAAGACCGAGTGGTGTAAGCGTTAGCGGTGGGTGGTGTGGAACACCAAGCGAAGCGTAGGTGTGTAGCACCACACATACACCACGAGCGGCGAGCACAGGACACCACCCTGAAAGAGCAAAGCGAATGAAGGGCTCTTCGAAGAAGAGTGTGAGACGTAAATCAAAAGAGGGGTTAGGGGTGAATTTTGATTGGAGGCGAAGCATGGCGTCCTGTGCTCGGCGTGCAGGCGAAGCTGAGGGCACATAGTAATTGGCGAAGGTTCAAAGAGGGGTGGCCGTCGGGCCGGGGTGAATTTGAGCCGAAGACTACCAAAAGGTATTAAAATCTAAAAGTATATGAGTATGCATAATGACTACAGCCAAATCTAGACTTGTGAGCATACCAAAATCTGATCTTGATAGCCTTGAGGCTACCATTGAAACTCTTGAAAATGAGTATGTCATGGATCAACTTGAGAGGAGCGAACAGGACATACAGAAGGGTAAAGTAAGGAATGTGAGAGAGTTTCTCAAGGAACTCTAATAGAGCTTCTTGGCTTCGTCCTTGTGAAGGATGGCTCTAAGCGTCACTTTCTTTTCTTCCTCGTTTATCTCATACCACACTCTGAAAGAGCCTATCCTCAGCTGCCATAACCCGTGAAGTTTACCTCTCAATGGCTTTCCTGACTGTGGTTCCTGTTCCAGTCTCTCACTCATACGAAGCAGCCATTCCTTCTTGTCTCTGTGATTCTTGGAGAATTCCTTTTCGAACGCTTCCGTGGATTCGACGGTGTAACTCATGAATATCAGCTGTTACTCTCTAGATTCCTACCATTTGGAATCCTATTCTTATATTTTCTCAACGCTCTCGTACGACCTGATGATCTCTTCCAATTTTTTAAGAGTCTTGACTTCACGATTGTTTTTGAAGACGCTCTCTGGAACCTTGAGGTAGGTCCATTTATTGCCAGTGAGTTTGGTTGAATCTTCACACCATTCTCTCGCTCTCTTGTCCTTGTTTTTTACTTCCACAGATTCCTCTCCCTTGGTCTCTAAGACATAATTTTCTGAATCGCAAATAACTATGAAATCTGGCAAGTAATATGACAGGCCTTTCTTCTCGTTGACATACTCCAAGTAGAAATTCAGGTTGTTATCGTTCTTTATGTACTTTCTGACATCTGAGGCATCCTCGTCCAGAAATTTGCAAAAGTCGTATTCAAAGTCGTTGGCAACCGGAACAAGGTTAAGAATGCATTTCTTGGCTGTGTACGTCTTCTTTCTTGTCAACGATGGCCTAATGTCCTTCACTTCTTTTTGTTCTGATTGGAGTTGTACCTCCGTTGAAAGGATGGTCAATTTGTTTATTACCTTTACAAACAGCTCGGTAAGGAAATCAACGACCTTTGGCTCACTCAATGCATGAAGAAACCTATAATCGTCCTTTATTTCTTGAGTCAAGACCGTTGAAAAGACGCTGTTATTAATGTATGAATCGAGTTTTCCTACAAGCTCACTGTTTCGGGATGGAATTTTGCAAGCCCTGAGAATAATGTTTGCCAAATAAGAGATGACGGATGGATAATTTTCCGGTATCGGTTGTTCCCATCTATCCCTCCATCTCTCCTTCTCTGTTAGTGCATCCCTCCCTACTGCTGACTTGATATTGGTATATGTTTCTAGGTCCAGGTCAAACTTACCCTGCGGAAGCCTGGAAATGTCAATTTCGTTGAACGACCGATTTTCTCTCTTATATTTTGGAGAAAGGACAGGTATCTGAAAGTTTAATTCTGATTTCCTTAGGGTATCTGGAAAAATATTTGTAACATTCGGTAAGTTCCTCTCTTTGTATCTCTTTATGTCAATTCCCTGCTTTTTCATTTCTTCGTCTATATAGTCGACAAAGGCCTTTGTACCGAAAACATCGACCGTCTCCTCGTACCCTGATTCTGGACCAAACATCAATCTGATCCCGCGTCCCAGAGCCTGTTCCGGAAGTATTTCTGCTTTCGCAGTGAATGGTCTTAAACCGACTATAACACAAACGTTCTTGACATCCCATCCTTCTCTCAACATCAGGACGCTCACGATTGCTCTGTACTTGTGTGATTTGTCTATCTCTCTGGTCTCCTGTTTGAGTTTTTGCCATTCTTTGTCGCTAATGTCACCTTTGAGATTGGTATGAATAATCAGCGTTTTTCCTTTAAATTCATTCTTAGTCTGTAGGTAGTTATTAATGTCTTCAGCTTCAGATGTCTTAGTCGCCATGAAGAATATTATCGGGTGCTTCTCAACCTTTTCCATGACGTTGTTGTAGTATGACCATCTTCTGCATCCAGCTTCTATATAATCTCTGTAAATGACATCCGCTCTGTCTGAAGGGGTTTCATGTGGATTTTCAACTTCGCCTATAATAGGTGATTTTACAACTCCACATCTTATCGCATCCGCTAATGGGAAATCAGTAATAACCCATTCAAACACACTACCCGTATCCTGCCTTTTCGGTGTGGCCGTAAAGTCTAGCTGAAATGACAACCCTTTATCTTTCTTCTTTAGCAGTTCGTTGCAAGTCAAAATAAATTGATTCCAGATAATATCTTTGTCCCATACATGATGGGCTTCATCGTTGATTATGCCTAGACTGTTCAGAGACTTAATTTCTTCTATCATTTGATCGTAATATCTTATGGAATCAGATGGTTTCTTGCCTACGATCTTTTGTATGGGATTTACAGGCGCATTGTCTCTTTCATATAGCTTCTGAACATTAGTCAGATAAAGTCTTCCCTTTGTGTTTCTGGTAGGGATATAATCTTCGGTTACTGCCTCGAACTCCCAGAGATGTTGAAACTCATCCGGTATCATCACTTCCGAGTTGAATATTCTGCAATCTGCAAAGTCCTCTTTCAATCTCTCATACACAGCAATGTTGGGTGCGACTATGAGAAAATTTCTGGGCATTTCTTCATTGTGTTCTACTATGTTGTTGAAATACGACCAAACAATTGCCAGCGCCATGACATAGGTTTTTCCAGAACCCGTGGCCATTTTAAAGCAATATTTGGGAAACAAATCTTCATGTGGATTGTATGCAATTTTCTTAGTGCTGTCGTAATTCAGGATCAGGTCACTCATTTTCCTGAACTTCTTTATTTCATATATGTAGATCAGGGTTTCAATGGCCTCTTTCTGAGCAAAATAATACCTGAATTTCTCATTATCGATCTCATGCTCTTCGTCAAACCAGAATTGCAGCAATCGTCTGGTAGTTTCAGAAACGCTATTGTAACCAGAGTTTCTCCAGTTTACAACTTCGTTTCGCAAAGCTTCTACAAGTGGTGCTGTTGTCTGCACCCTTGTTTCTGGTTCTTCGAATGGATTCATGCCACAGTTACCTCTTTAATTGTAGTAGTATCATTTCCAAACACGTCTATGACCTTGATCATTATCCTATAATTTCCAGGCTCATCGTAGTGATGTTCTATCGACTGCAACTGTAAATTCTTCCTCCTCTTTGTCCTGAACTCCTGCCATTCATTATGAAAGGTGTCTTCCCTGTAATTCCAGTCTACGCTCCAATAATCTATAAAATCACTCCATTTCAGGATTTTATCTCTGAGTTCTTCCGGAATGGATTCTGGGTTTGGTATTATGAAATTCTCAAGACTAACCTTTACCTTCCTACCTGAATCAACAATCTTGGCCTCGAGGAACGCATGTTCATAGAAATCCACATCTCCAGCTTCTACCGCTCTTTTATCCATCACCTCATTTGGTATGATTCTAAGTGAGATTTTAAGTTCATAGGATTCCCGTAATTCTCGTAGGATCCGGTCATTGAATTCCATTTCAAAGTCCCATCCTAGAACATCCAGAGCGTCAAACCCATTTTCCTTGGCTTCTTTCAGACATTCCTCGACTTCTGCCTTTGTAACAGGATAGTCTATTGGACCAACATGCACCGCTCTTCCAGAAACCATTCCGTGAATGGTCTTGTAATCATAAATGGTTTTTGCTTTGTAAAGCTGTAAAATGAAGTCAATATAGTCCCTATATACAGACCCTAAGGTCTGGTCCATCCAGTGTTTTCTTTCATATTTTCCAAGATTCAGCACCTCAAAAGGTTTACAATGAGGTATATCAAGTAGTCTCTTTCTTATTGTATGGACGGAAAATCTCCCAATATCGGTAGCAATGTATCTTCTCCCTAACTTTTCTGCTACTGCAACAGTAGTACCGGATCCGGAAAAGAAATCAGCTATAAGGTCTCCATTTTCTGTTGCAGATAGTATTGTTCTTTCAAGCAACTGCTCAGCATTTTCGGTTGGATAACCTGTACTAAAAGAATATCCGGGAATATCTGTCCAGTTGGTATCGAGAAGATATTCATCTGACGGCTCTACCCAATACTCCGGTCTCTTGGTCTTTGGATTTAGTCTGAGTTTACCCTCTTCAGTCATTTTATCTATATTTTCCTGAGAGAACTTCCAATGCTTTCCAGATGGAGGTTCCATCGATTTTCCAAAGAATAGTTTTGCAGACCCCTGTCCAGCAGAATCGTCCATGTGTCTCCAATACCCTTTCCTCTCCTCATCGGTTTTGATCTTTGTTTCTCTCAAGAGCATATTGTTTGACTTTGCGTAAAGGAATAACGAGTCAGTTGCAGTAGGGAAAACAGTTTGAGTTCTGCTAGCCATCACATTTTTCCTGGTTCTGTTTATTATTATTTCATTTCTAAAATTGTCATATCCAAAAATTTCATCCAAAATTCCCTTAATATAATGAGAATAGTGATAGTCAAATCTGACCCAGATAGATCCATCTTCAGAAAGTAAGTCTTTCATCAGCACAAATCGGTCATACATGTACTGGAGAAATGAACTTGGGCCTTCTTTCCACATGTTTCGATAGGCTATCTCTTCTATTGCCGAAGGCTCCTTCACTGCCCCTTCATCACCTACCTCAAGAGTTATATTCATATTTGTACCTGTGAAAAACGGTGGATCAGCATAAATCATCTTTATTTTTCCACGAAACTCTGGCAACAAAGATGCCATAACATACTTGTTATCCCCCCATATTAGCTTATTCTTCCACTCATCATTCTCAGGATCCTTTCTGAACTGAGCCAGCGTCCCAATATTTGACCTCGGAAGATTAATCGTCTCTATTTTTTGGAATGGAAGTTCAACTCTCTCTACCTCTTCTTTCTTATTTTTCCAATAAATTCCAAAGTCTCTCATTTGATCTCCATATTTGCATTTCAAAGCTAATTCATTTTGAAGGGTGGTATTCCATTAATTCCGTCTCTTTAGCTCTCCTGATACTATAGACTCATCCGATAATAATATTTGCGACTCCATGGTATAATACCGGCCAATCTTCTTCTTTATCAGCGTGACAAGGCCAAGATTCTGCAAATAGTTGACGCTCTGGAAGAATGTTGACTTGCTAACTCCTCTGAGTAATAAGCTATTGGATGCTGAAACTTCGGAATATGCCCTGTTCGTATCCTGGTTCTTTATCAATGCTGCAAGTATCAATAAGTCCCTGTCTCCAAGATTCTTCAACGTTTCGCCCTCCACCTCCACATAAGCCTGCTTCAATGCTGCCCTTACAGAATCATCGTCCCATTCATTCAGCCTGCCTATGATTTCGAGAGCTTTGATGCCTATCCTCGCATCGCTCCTGTAGTCTCTGACAAGCATCGCTGATAAGAGACCAAGAGACTCTTTATCATACCTGTTAAGGCCTTCGTCAGCCCTCATCTTCAGTATTTCCCTGATCTCATCTGAACTGTATTCATGGAATACAATATGGTCAGGCTGCAGCGAACTCTTGACGCTCTCGTCGTTCATGTTCTTGTACCAGTATACCTTCTGTGTAAGGAGAATGAGATTAGCTTTTGTGTGTCTTGTTATGTGATACAGTGCATCATAATCCTGCAGAAAGTCGACTTCGTCAAGAATGATGATTGCTTTCTCTGATAGCATTGAATCAAACCTGTTCTTCACCTCCTCCACTTCGTGTCCCTTGCTGTGAAGACGGGTTATGTTGCGGTAAATCTTGGTGGACGTTGGATTTTCTCTCACGTTTACATAGAAGTAGGGCACCGATTTTGTATCCTTAAGCGCCTTTGCTACGATCAATGCGCTCAGTGTCTTGCCTGATCCCTTCGATCCGTAGATGATTATGTGCCTGGGAAGGTCAAGATTTACGTAATCAGCAAGGTCATCTGTAACTTTTTCAAGCTCGTTTCTGATGAGTATTTCTCCTGGGGTGTAGCCAATGTTGAAAACGAGTGCGTTCTTGATGTTGCTGGTCTCCATGGCCCTTGCCTTGATCTTAGCCTCCATGAACGACTTTGGATTTTTCGTAGCCATTCAATCATCCACAAAACACAGTATATCCTTGAATAGCAAGGTTATTAATAGTAGCGAACGAGTCAAACAAATCAGTGTGGGAGAATGGTCATTTATACGCTGGGAATGTGTGTGTCAGAAAACGAGTGGAGGTTTTCAGTTAAGATTGGGTTTTCCACAAAGTAGGAAAAATTCCATTTTTTTAGTATGTAATGTTCATTGTATCAGTTATATATATTATATATAAGAAAAGCACTGACGCGTTCGGAGACACACACACTCGTTCAAACAGTCCACTATTGAACAGAATTCTCTCTCAGAACCCTGAGTACCGGCGTGGTGGAGCATTCAAGTAACTTTGCTATTGCTCTGGCGGATAGTCCTTTACCTTTCAGCTCCAGAACCTTTCTCCGGTCTATGAAGCTTCCGTTTCTTGTCTTCAGTGCGGGTCTTCCGAATTTGACTCCTCTGCTCATCGCCTGTTCCCTGCCAGCTTTTGTGCGGGAATTGATCATGTTCCTCTCAAATTCTGCAAAAGCACCTAAGATTTGAAGCAGGAGCCTTCCATTTGGGGTTGTGGTATCTATGCCCGGGTCGTTGACGCTAACGAATCCTATGCCCTTCTGGTCCAGAAATTCAAGCATTCTAAGAAGGTCTGATAAAGAGCGAGCAAACCTGTCTATTTTGGATACTATGACCACTTTTGGCCTCCTTTCAATAGATTTCAGCATCCTTTCGAATTCTGGCCTCTGCGTATTTTTACCGGATTTAGCCTTGTCTTCAAAGAATTCAAGTTCATAGCCTCTGGGCTCGGCATACTGCCTTATTGCTTCCCTTTGCCGCTCATTTGAGCCCTGCCTGACCTCTTCCTGTGTGCTGGCTCGAAGATAAGCGAAAGCAAGTGTCATTTAAATCATAGAATTTAGGGACACATATGTTATTAAAATCCAGTGTTTAGTGGCGTTACTAAAATTACAAGTTTAGTGACATTTATCCAAATTCTTTTGTTGCATCATTTATCATCTCATTCAAAAAATCAACGTAAAATGACAAAAGTTGTTCTATAGACTTACCTGACAATTCCCGTGGTAAATTGGTAGGTATTATCGATGTCTTCATCTGATTTTCGGGCATAGCAACGTAGACCTTTGCATTGCTTCCATTTGGCATTTTCAACATCCAACCAACACCGTTCGCATCCATGAATATTCCAACAGCATTGGACGGCTTAGGGCCACCATATCTAAAGAGGTCATTTGGAAGATTGAGGTGTGATATTTTCGCACTCTGGGCAATGTTTAGTTTTCCTTCATGCTCCAATCGGTCTCTTTCCTTTATAAAATAGCTTATAACTTTGTCAGGTTTTCCTAACCTTTGAGCTTCTTCTTCGGGTTTCCCGAAGATTTCTAATCTATATTTTTTGAACCAGACATCATATTTCTGTTGGTTGCATTTTTCTAGGTTTTTTAAATGATAGATCAACATTTTAGACCATATTAGTATGTTTACATAATTCGTAGCTTTCAAAGGTGGAGGCCCTTTTATGAAGTTATTGAGCATTTGATTCAGATTTGTTTTCTCTTGGTGAAGTTGGTTTAGATAAATCTTACAATTCTTTTCGCTATCAAGCATGCCGAATCACTTCAAATTTTACTTACCAATTTAGGGTATGCAAAGACAAGTAGTTAACAATTACTTCGTTAACCGTTTACGGATTTCAATTTCCAGATTTCTCAGCTCTTCTCCATTTTCCTGTGCTATTTTTTCGAGATCTTGCCTCCATTTATCTATGAGATCGCCCTGACTGTAGTACTTCGAGTAAAGTTTGTAGATTTCGTATTGTCTTTCAGATACTTTGAATCCAACGGTTTTCGTATATCCCCCTTCGTTCTTTTCTTGTTCTGAATCTGAATGGGTGTTCTGTGATATAAGGCTGTCCAGTCCTCTTTTCTTGATATCTCCCATCATTTCACCTTCAGGATTCTTTCAATCTCCTTTGCGAGTGTAACATAAGACTTTGAAGCAGGGGCATTTTTCCTGTATTTTACAACAGGAGAGCCTGCCATGGTTGAATCGGTAATGGTCACGTTCCTTGGAATAATCGTCTTAAGCAGGTTCTTTGAGTAGTGCTTCCTGACATCCTCAAGGATTTCCCTGGAAGACTTTGTTCTTGAATTGAACATCGTTATGACCAATCCGAGCAGTTTCAGATTTCTTGAGAGCCTTGAATTGACGAGTTTTATGACTCTCATGAGTTGTGTCAATCCCTCCAGGGCAAAGAACTCCGCCTGCACGGGTATTAGGACGTAGTCGGATGCAACGAGTGAGTTGATGGTGAATATCCCAAGGCTGGGCGGTGTGTCAATGATGATGAAGTCGTATTTCCTAGCTACCCTCTTTAGCTCGTTATCCAGGATATATTCACGGCCGATCTTTCCCGTCAGTTCCACCTCTGCACCTGCAAGGTCGATGGTGCTGGGCACTATGTCGATTCCGTCTTTCTGGAGGATTGCATCCTCAATCCTGCCATTAAGCATTACATCATAGATTGTATGCTTCTGCTCCGCTTTGTTGATTCCAAAATGAGTGGTTAGATTTCCCTGTGGGTCGATGTCAACCAGAAGTACGCTGTGCTTCTTCGCTAGTAATGCTCCAAGGTTTGCTGCGGTTGTTGTCTTTCCGCACCCTCCCTTCTGGTTGGCGATGGATATGATCATCGTTAATTCTTGTCTGGAAAGAGTTATAAGTTTATGGTTAACCTGCTTGGAATAACGGTTAGCGGTTAACCTAATACCAAAACAATAAACAGAAAGTATCACGCCAAGACTACAGCAGGAACGATGGCTAGCCATGCAAATAGGTACATCAAATTGATTGGGGAAACCCGTATATCCACCTTTTCACCCACTACTGTTATCAAAAGGTCCAAAATTATAGTGAACAGAAGAGAGACCAGGCCAACCTGCAGAAGTTGCGCTATGGATAAAGGTGAGGTCAATTTCATGAGCACCACTTTGGTTGTCACAAAAAATGATGCGAAACTGCACAAAGGTACGGTTATGACTGCGAGGATTGGGGGCAATTTTCTTATCATAGCAAGAGGGTGTTTAAAATCCATCTGAACTTTGAACAGTCTGAAATAGAACAAAAAAAGAACAACCCCCAACAACCAGAGACCAACATACCCTATTAGCGGTATAAGAAAGAAAACCAACTCATTCGACACAAGCCTCACCTGCTCCTATTCTGAACTTATCAAGACCATTAATAAAGAACTTTGCAAAGAGAGACTCGGAAATCGAAGCATCAGCTATTTGTCTAATATTACTGCTTTACTCCCCCGCGACCTGAATGTTGGCTTTTCTCCGGCACTGTCAGCATCCCCCTCATAGAGTCTATTGTAGTGACAACGACATTCTCGCCAAGATCGGAGTACCTTTCGAGCAGATCCATGTTAGGCAGAATCACAATTACCCTCAGATTTGTGCTCTCTATCCTATCCTTCAGGTCTTCCATGCTGTGCTTTAGTCCAGTCTCAATCTCGACCATGAAGAAGTCAGTTTCAATGTCAAATGCACTTCTTTCGCCGGTCGTGGAAATTCTGTTTATGCTCACTCCTAAATCGTTCAGGATTTCTACTACCTGGCTCTGCATTCCCGTATGAAGATTAGATAGGTTTGGGCTCCTGGAATAGTACATAACTATTGGCTTTCCGTCTCTGATGTATTTCACCCTGCCCACCTCGTTGTTGTTCTTAAGTTCTTCGAGAGTCGATTTCAGCCTGAGTTTCGCCTGATCCTTCGTAATGCCGTACTCCTCGGCAATTATCTTTCCCATCTCCGTCGCGTAGGACATTCTCTCGCTTAGGATTTCCAGGGCCGCCCTCCTGTAGTCGATAGCCTCCCCTCTTCCTCCGGCTCCCACTTCCCTCCCTGGTTCTGATACTACCGCGGTGACCTTTTGCGTCTCCTTGTGTTCCAAGCCATTGGATACGTATGTGAAGACTGGCGTGAATGCCGTCCCTTCCGGGAACTCTATATCAATGAACTGCCTTGGCTGGAGTATTTCTACGGCGTATCTCATTAAGGGATTGTATGACAGCATGTTGAGATCTGCATCTCCGAGCCTGAATGTGAATTTTGTACCGAAATTGGCACGCATCTCGGGCAGGATGTCGATTAGATTCTGCGTGATTATCCAGAGCATGCCCTTGTCCCTTATCTCGCGGGACATTACATCCAGGATTGTATGATATGACTTGGTCAGGCGATGGGCTTCGTCTATCAGGATGAGAACGTCGTTTCTCCTGCGCTCTTCCATTTCCCTGTATATCTGCCTAAGCATAAGCTCGGCATAGAAGTTCTGAGCCTGTTTTGTTGGTAGGGATGAGAAGTCGAAGACGATACTGCCATTGTCCAAAGCCACGTTTCCCATATCTTCAATGATAAGGCTCTTCACGTTCTGTTCGATGGCGTTCAATGCCTCGACCTGATTCTTGGATGCGGATCTCTTCCTGTCGGTTAGCTTCTTCATAAAATCGTTCCAGCTGTTGCTTTCAGAAGCAAGCTCCTGCAAGAATCCCGGAGTCTGTTGAAGCTGTATTCCGGATGAAGTTTTCTCGCCAAAGAATGCGGTCATGTATGCCTCAGAAAAGGCGTTTACATCGCTGAAGGGGTTAGGTAGACATTCCTTTGCATCGATAACTGGAATACCAAGGTGCAATTCGTGGTCATTTGGTTTGAATGAGAATATGATTGTCTCCCTGTCGCTGAATATTGAAATCAGGTGGGCGGTGAGATAGCTCTTGCCCTGTCCTGACACTCCCGTTATTGATACATTCCTGTTTCCCTTGTGCAACACATAATCCCTGAGGGAAGACGCCTTTGGAGAGCATTCTTCTCTCCTGTACTTTCCTCGCTCGGTGTCAGGTATGATTGCATACGCAATTGCAGTGTGTCCTGTGAACCTCTTGAGCCTCTTTTCAGGGTGATAGAACAACCTTTCCTCGTTCCTCATGGGCAATTCGATTATGGGTCTGGATAGGACCTTTTGTGCATTGATCAGTTCAGAAAAGCCCATTTCTCGCATAATTCTGTCTTTGTATTGCAAATATTTATCCATTCTGTCTACCTTTTAATTACGTAACGCTTGTTCAAGGCGATGGTAACAGTGTGATGCTCCACCCTCACAGTTCTCGTCTCAATGAGGTATAAGAACACAACCGCTGTGATCACTCCTGCAAGTATTAGGGAGTGTTCTAATCCAAGGAAATAGTAAAGTGCCACTGCTGGTGCGCCCAGGGTGATTATTATGGCAATTGCGAGGAAGATGTAAACGATCGCATAGTAGAGAGCGATCACCATGATCATGGCTCCTATGATGGCTGCAGCAATGCCTATTCCCCCAATTACCTCAAGGAAGATGTTTCCTGACTCCAGAAGCCAAAAGAGGGTATACCAGACAGAAGGGATGTAAATCGCGGAGAATATCAGGAAAATATCCCATAAAACACAGATAAGGCCAGCTTTCTCTTCCAAGTCCATGATTCACCTCTGTATCCTGAATCTCCTGTTTGGCGTGAGCGTCGCGGATATCGAAGCTTCTTCCCGCTTGAAAATCAGTCCTCTCTTTGTTATCAAGAGATCCATCCTCATAACCGGATTCGATTCGTATTCCACGTAGCTTATGTCAGGGTTCCGCTCCATGAACTCCCTTATGGCTGCTATCTGCCGCCTGTCCTCAAGCTCATACTGGTTCACCGTGTTCTCTATGATTGTTTCCTGCAACCGTTCAAGCGTGCCCTTCTTCTCTGGTCTCACTATCTCGTACCTTATGATTTCCGAGGGCGAGCCCTGCTCATATACTGGTCTTTCTTCGTCGATCGGTCTAACTCTTGTTTTCATTTACCTCACTTCTGCTCCTCTTTTCTGCCTGAATTATGGCCAGCCACGTGCCTGCTTTCGCAATGAATGAGTCAGCACTCATTGTATCAGGTTCGGCCAGGAGAATTCGTGTCAAGGGATTCAGGGGGAACTTCCTGGAGAATCCCTCCTTCAAAAGGGATATTGAGATTTCCCGGTCGTGCTTGCTGGTTCCTCCAGACATACATAGTAATCGAGAGCCGAAAATTACATACCGTGGTCTTTAAATATCGGACTTGTGGAGAAAGAAAACTTTTCCCAGATGAACGAACATGTTCTAATAGAGAAGATCACGAAACCATCTTGCCCGCACTGTAGAGATATTTTTGAGAATTTGCTAAAACTTGATCCCATGGAGAGCGAGCCGGTCAGGGCCAAGATGGACTATGTCAACTCTGGATTCGGAATCTCAATAATACTGGAGAAGCGGTTTGGAACTAGAGAAATAGCCAGGATGATGAAGGGAAAACTGAGTAGGTCCACCTCAATCAAGCACATAACAGAACTTGAGGATTCAGGGCATATCTGGTCTAAACCTACTAAAGGC
Organism: Thermoplasmatales archaeon; assembly: GCA_027316895.1. Taxonomy (GTDB): domain Archaea; phylum Thermoplasmatota; class Thermoplasmata; order Thermoplasmatales; family Thermoplasmataceae; genus Cuniculiplasma. The sequence continues at coordinate 128,771 of DAHVFT010000002.1, forward strand.
TTCCCTCCCTTGGCATATTACATCCTCCACAAACACTTCATACCTTCCGAGCTATGCGCGACTGCCGAGTTCCAGCGCACTTTGCTCTCGGAAGGGATCGAGGCAGTATTGAATATGACAACAAAGAAGTGCCCTGTTTGCTCCAAGCGGCTCTTCCCGGCTCTTGAGTTCTATCCCGTTGAGAAGGTGCATTTTCCTGCTGAGGAATGGTATGACAATAGAACCCCCGACATTGAGTTGTACCTTAGCAGGGTGAAGATGATATGGGAGTGTTCACCTCACCTGATACACTCTGTCCTTTCAGTGGATTACATTGGACAAAGCGGGGTAGAAGCAATTGAAAGAGTAGCAAAAGAGTATAACAAGAATGCCAAGAGTGCTTAGAAAGGCATTTTCATTACAGCCTTTCCGTTGGGCAGAACTGCCTGGAACTCATAACCCTCACCGAGGAACTTTTCTATCTCGTCCATTGAAACAAGCTTCTGCTTTGAGCCGTTGCTTGTCATAGCGCCTGTGACCTTGTCCCTCAGCAGCTTCTGGAAATCCTCTGCATTCAGGTCTGCAAGATTCATCTTGTCTATCTCATCCTGCCTGTATCCCACGGCAGAAAGAAGTTGCTGCTGCAAATAGAGCCTCGCATTATCCTCTGATACATCGCTTATCCTCGTTTCAAGAAACCTGGTGGATTTGTTGTAAGACTCCCTCATCTCGTCGATAATATCCGGAGGCAACCGCTTGTTTGTTGAATATCTGGCTTCGATGTCGCCCTTGTGTCCCATGATGAACTGTCTCCAGGGATGGGATATCAGGCCCTTGGATTCTGCGATATCCAATGCAGTCGAGAAATAGGCCCTCAGAACATAGGGACGCATCTTCAGTCCTGCCTGCTCTATGGCTTCCCTTATATCCCTCGTTACCAGTGTTGTCCTCAAGAATGCGTTCTTCTTGGTACCTCTAACGTCAAACTGCAATAACGGAGATTCATAGGTCAGGTCCTCACCCTCTTTCCTCCGCTCCTCAAGGTATTCCCTGATGTAGGTGGTTCCTTCTTCTCCTATGAATGAGAAATACTGGTGTCTTGCCTTGCTTAATTTGCTCTTCACCATTACTGTTGCTGGTACTTTGTCAAACTGGATTTCATCGGACAGTTTCAGTTCCTTTAGATCACCAAGCCTGAGACCGTCTGTGCCCTCATAATCACCAAGCGATTCCGGTCTGAGTCCAGAGAATGCCATGATTGCTATTGCGACGCGACCTCTTGACGTTGCTTTCCTGAGAATCCTTGCCAATTCCTCCTTGCTCGGCACTCTCTCGTTAACTATGGTTGGTGTTTCGTTTTCCCCGGATATGTTAACGGTTAACTGCAAACGGATATCGTTAAACTTCAGCCATGAAAGGATTACCTTCTTGAACCTTGCAATGTATGATCCTGCTTTGCCCTCCTTCTCGAGCTTCCTGACAAAATCCGTAAACTCATACCTGAAATCCTTCTCGTTGGCTCTGGCTTTCTCCAGAATTTCCTTTGGTGTCGTCTCGGTGAGCTCGCAGTAATGCCCCAGATTTCTCAATGCCACTGTTGCTGTCAGTACCGATTTCGCCTTGAGATTCTCAAACCATCTTCTTATGTCATCGTCGAGAAGCAGTTTCCGATACTTTGGTTGCATAGTCATGAGAACATAACGAGTGCCGAGATAAAAGGTATTCGATTAATAAATTAAATGGACCGGTCGGGATTTGAACCCGAGGCCTCTTGCTTGCGAAGCAAGCGATCTACCCCTGATCTACCGGCCCTTCATTCAGCATTTAATCAAAGTTATTATAATTTGTAGTCAGTTTTTATCATAAAATATAGCATATCAAAGTGGTTCTATACCAATTAAAAACTGCCACATACTTGGCACAAAGGAAGGAAAGAATATTTAAATCTCTCAGGATGTACCTGAGGAATGGACGAAGACATACCAGAATTTAACGATCTCAGGCCAAGACCATATCAGGTAGAAGCATATAGGAAAGCACTGAGATCAAATCTTTTACTGATACTCCCAACTGGACTTGGAAAAACTTTAGTTTCTGCCATGCTGGCATATACATACATTAAGCAAAACAAAAAAGTCATTATGATTTCACCCACAAGGCCACTTGTGGATCAGCATTTTCAGACTATGACGAAGCTATTTGAAGGACAGAATATCAAAATAAGAAGCCTTACAGGACATGACCCTGTGGATAAGAGAATGAGTGAATGGGCAGAAGGACAGTTCATAATATCAACTCCTCAGACGGTGGAAAAGGACATTAAGCGTGAAATAGTTTTTATGAACAATTTTTACCTTCTCATTGTGGATGAGGCACATAGGGCAACTGGCAACTATGCCTACGTTAACGTGGCTAAGGAATTTCACAATCTACCCGACAGGAGAATCCTTGCAATGACCGCAAGTCCAGGCTCTAAAAATGAGAAAGTTGACGAGATCAAGGAGAATCTGAAAATTAATAGTGTAATGATCAGAACCGATGAAGATCCAGATATTGCTCCTTATGTTAAGGGTTCGGACACAGAACCCGTTTTCATAAGGATCAGCCCAGAACAGGAAAAGTGTATTTCACTTCTCAGGGAAACCAAGAAGGATTTTATGGACCAGATCCAGAAGAAATTCAGTTATGTTAAGAAAGGTGCATCAAGATCAGAGATGAGTGAATACATCCGTGATCTATCAAAAAGGGCAACTTCTGGAGACAAGTCATTATTTACATCCATTCCATATTTTACCGCAGTAATCAGACTTGATGTGTTGATGGAATACATAGAAACACAGGGGATAGAAATAGGAAATAATTATTTGCAGGAAATGGAAGGTTCAGAAGATAAGTCTCTGATCAGGACCCTGAACCTGTGGAAGAGAAATTCGACATTTCAGCAGGTGGAAACTCTTATTAAAACAGCCTCAGAAAATTATGAAAACCCTAAATTCAAAAAAGTTAAGGAAATGGCAGAACTTCTAATAAAGGAACATCCAGAGTCAAGGTGTCTGGTATTCACACATTACAGGAAAACATCAGAAATTCTTTTGAAGTATCTGGAAGAAAATTCAGCAACCATTAGGGCAATCAGGTTTGTTGGACAGGGAAACAGGGAAGGAGATAAGGGAATGTCTCAGAGTTCTCAGAGGGAAGGTATAGATAAATTCAAAAATGGTACCTATAATGTAATGCTTGCGACCAGTGTGGCAGAAGAAGGTCTGGATATACCGTCAACAGATCTTGTAATATTTTACGAACCAGTTGCGTCAGAAATAAGAACAATCCAGAGGAGAGGAAGAACAGGTAGGTTCAAGGCCGGAAAGGTATACATACTGATATTCAGTGGAACCAGGGATCAGGCATACTATTATTCCAGTCAAAGAAAAGAAAAGGTAATGGTAACAAGAATGAAGAAGGACATGGATTCAAAGAGAAATAGAAAAATTGACGAATATTAGGAATTTGAAAAATCATCAAGCGGGTCAATCCATCTAGATATAATCTACATGGACATTTTTAGTATAAATCCTCATAGATTTTCAGTTGACAGCTTGCACATCCTTGCTACAAGATAGTCTAACTGTATATTATCAGAACCACCCTGAGCCAGCCTCAGTTCGACATCTCCAAGTGCCATGAAACTTTCTCTCTTTATTATTGGTGATGTTTGTTCTCTTGATATTAATTTATGAAGCGCCTTTATAATATCTATGGCGGAAAATCCCTTATCCACTATGAGACCTGTAGAAATCCTTGAAGCCTCAACAAAATTCCCATGCCTCATGTTGCTTAAAAGTGGCACAACCTCCTTTTCATCTATTGACCCTGCCACATCGAAAACATCTTTTACTGTGGGTTTCTCTATAAAGCTTATGGACTGTAAAATATTTACTGCCTTTCTCATATCGCCATCAGAATTTTCAAAAATTGCCTCAAGTATCTCTCCATCTACTGGAAGTTTCTCTGTGTCGGCAATTTTCTTAAGGGCTTCTACCATATCTTCTAATGATATCTTTCTAAATCTTACAATAACGCATCTCGATTGTATGGGTGGAATTATACCAGAACTGTAATTGCATGAAAATATAAACCTCACATTTTTGTAATATATCTCCATCGTTCTTCTCAGGGCTGCCTGAGCCTCTGGCGTTAACTGATCTGACTCGTCAAAGAAAACAATCTTGAATTTCCCATCAGTTATTGATCCATTTCTTGCAAATTCCTTAACATCATTCTTTATAACGTCAATGCCTCTATCATTAGATGCGTTAAGCTCAAGTAGGTGATCTCTCCAGTTTTCTCCCAGCATCTCCCTTGCAAGACAGAGAGCCATTGTTGTTTTTCCCACACCTGGTGGACCTGCAAAAATAAGATGGGGCATCTCTCCCGACTTGATGAAACCTTCCAGCATCTTTACTGTTTCTTTCTGACCAGCAACATCGCTTACCTTTTCTGGTCTGTATTTCTCAATCCAGATTTCCATCCATTCCTTATCACATATCACACATATAAACTGAACGAATGATTTCCATTCAAATAATGGTCATTTTTTTATTTAAGGGACAATTACCACAATATGGAAAGAAAATCCATAATAGTTTTTGCCTCTGGCTCCGGTACAACATTCAGTGCAATACTAGAATATTCACACAGAAAGGATTCATCTTTCAATGTGGCAAGCCTTGTTTCTGACAGAATGAAATCAGGGGCTGTAAGTATAGCCAAAAACAATGGTGTGGAAATCATAGAATATAACTCAGAAACTCCAAGGATTCTTAAAAAGAAGAAACCAGACATGATAGTCCTTGCAGGATTCCTTAGGATAATAGAACCATCTCTTCTGGCGGCATTTCCAGATCGAATTGTAAACATCCATCCTTCTCTTCTTCCATCATTTGGAGGAAAGGGTTTCTATGGAATCAAAGTGCATAGAGCAGCCATTGATTATGGGGTACAGTACAGCGGCTTCACAATCCACATTGTGAACAGCGAAGTTGATCGTGGACCAGTAATTTTTCAGTATGCTGTTCCTGTTCTTGCAGAAGATTCCCCTGAATCTTTACAGGAAAGAATTCATAAATACGAACTACAATACTATCCAGCAGTAATCCAAAGTATGCTCAAAAATAACTTCAAAATAGAGAAAAATAGATTTTTACTGAACCTGTATTGAAGGTTCCTCATTTCCTTCCATTTTATTCTTTGTATACCTGATAATTATGAGAATTATGGTGATGATTGCACATATGAAAACCAGTACTATCCCGATTATTATTGGAGACAGGGCTGCACTTCCATATGGCAGTATATCAACTGTAAATGTACCGTCGAATAAGAAATGCATTGGAATGTCCACAAATGGACCAAAGATCATGAATCCAATAGCAAAGGCAAATCCACCAAGAGCAGCCTGAGGTATTTTAGAAAGACTCCAGTCTCCATATGCATAATGGGCATATCCGAATAGAATGCTGGTTCCAAAAATCATTATCCAGTCGTACAGGTCAAGTTTTCTATGGAATTTCTTCATCAGTTTCCCCGGAACAAGAAATACCTCCCAGATTTTGTAATCTCTTTTCTGCAGATAATATCTTATTGCCAGATAGATACCAATAGGAAGAATCCTGAATTCAAGTTCTTCCACAAAAGGAGCATAAATTAGTTGAAAATAAAAGAAGACGGGTTCTGTATTCTCAATTTCAGTGATCCCCTTTGCACTGATTGGGGCTCCCAAAGCATCCTGAAACAGAACCAGAACTATAGATAAAAAGTATATGAGTGAGCCAATGCCAGCTATATAACCAATTGGAGAATCAAGGGGATTTTTACCTCTATGATTTGCGGTAGTCCTGTAATTATAGTAGAAAATATACAGGTATAGTGCAAAAAGGACACCAATACCAGCAAAGAATGGAATAGGGAGATACAGGGAGAGAATATTCTTCGGTGGATAGTAAAAGTAGACAAACATATTCTTCAAGGTTATGGATGATGCTACCATCCCACCGTGTATATATGTGTAACTGAGAAGTTCACTCATTCCATATAACATAAGCACGGTCATGTCTGCAAAAAATATCAGAAATAATATATCTGACTTTCCGAACGACCTCATTATTAGTACTGATCGCTTTAAGGGTTTAAATCACTTTCCACAGTCTAAAATGAATTGCTCCCGGTTTCTAATTTTAAATTTATATGGAAAAAATTAGTAGAATTTAAGGTTTCCTTCAACTTATAACACCATATTCCGTAGCCTGTTATCCTAAATAATAAATCTATCTCCATGATCAGCGGATACCTATAAATCTCTGAAAACATTAAACAATTCTAAAATCATTGATCATCTTTTTGTTGTTCTTCTAAATTGTAAGTTCTATTCAAAACGTCATAATCCTTTAGGGTTCCTATTCTTTATGCTCCATGGGATAAATGGTCATTAATATGTCGTCAACATAGCTATTTTCAACCAGAAATTGCCCTTTTCTCTGTCCTTCTAAAGTAAATCCTAACTTCTTATAGAGTGATATTGCATTCTCATTTGAGGAAAATACTTCCAGATTCAGCTTTATAATTCCATTCTCTCTGCACCACTTTATTCCATTCTCGATCATCCTTTTTCCTATCCCCTTTCCCCGATGTTCAGAAACAATCGCAATTCCAAGGTTGGCCGTGTGTCGATTTTTCTTATAAAAGCCTCTCTGTATATTCATGGTTCCAACTATTTCCCCATTAAAAACGGTTACAAGAGTAAGATCATCGGGGTTTCGCAATATATCCTTTTGTCCTCTTTCTGTGTAAAGATATATCTCGCTTACGAGGTATATTTTTTCACTCATTACGTTCTGCATGCACTTAATGATGCCAGCTGCATCAGACGGAACGGCAACTCTTATTTCATAGGAGTTTTCTTCCATTGATTCACTTTCTTCCCACAAGTGATTTGTTTATCTCATCTTCAAGTGAGTTCATGTCTTTCAGGATATCTCTGATACCATCCAGAAGTTCTTCCTTCTTTTCAACAAAATCTGGTGTAATGATCGCTCCGTCCTTTGATGGTATTATAATGCCATCCTTTTCAAGGACTCTCAGGGAATACCTTATTTTATGATCAGGCAGACCTGTGAGTTGAGAAATTTTGATAATTCCTGAGGGTTGTTCTCTCATAAGAGATTCAATAATACTAATATGCCTTTTTGCGGTTTCCAGCGCATCCCGCAGTTCCTTAAATACGTTATCTCCAATTGCCACAATAATCCATCCACAATCATTAAGGAATATTAATTCTTATTTAGAAAAAATATAATTTCCTTTTTAGGCAAAGTGATAAGTAGATTTTATAAAGAATTTTCATGGATAAATTATTTTGCCCTTGTCTGAAACACTCTGTTCTTTTCCTATCATAGACCTTATTATCTTCTCTCTTTCTGCTATATAGTCATCAAATTTTTCTGGAGTATTGGAGCGGGCCCTTATTCTAATTGCAGTATTTCTTAGATATATCTCCAGACGAAGCTTGAATGAAAAGTCGGCCTCAAGTGTTTCAACTTCCAGGATATCATCCATATGATGTTAATATTTCACTGTTTATTAAGTATTATTAAATATCATCTGGGATGGGACTGAAAGTTAGTAGAGAAAAAGATTTTTCCTATTTAATAAAAGATGGTCATTCAATCGCCAGAGTCATAGGTACAGAGAATATAATAAATCAGGCAATGGGAACTGAAGCTATTACACAGCTCCTCAACATGGCAGAACTTCCAGGAAAGATTGGTATACCTATTGGTCTTCCTGACATTCACCAGGGATATGGGTTCCCAATCGGGTCTGTTATTGCATTTGATTCTGATAACGGGATCGTATCTCCAGGCGGGGTAGGTTACGACATCAACTGTGGGGTTGCATTGATGAATACCGGGATGGACAAAAAGACATGTAGATTGCATATTAAGGATATATTAAAAGAAATATTCAACCAGGTACCTGTAGGTATGGCCAGAAGCAGAAATAAATTATCTAGGAGAGATATTGAAGCTATAACTTCTGAAGGGATTCAGTGGTTATATTTCAGGGACATGGCAACAGAGGACGATATAAATAAGACAGATTATAATGGATCTATATTTGGCGCAGAACCAGCGAACATTTCGGAAAAAGCTTATTCACGGGGAATGAACTTTTTTGGAACACTCGGATCCGGAAACCATTTCATTGAATTACAATTCGCAGATCAGATCATTAACAGTGAAATTTCAGAAGAATTTGGAATTCATAAGGACATGGTATATGTAATGATTCATACCGGTTCAAGAGGTCTTGGACATCAGGTGGCAACAGATTATATTCAGAAAATCAGGGATCTGGATCACAACAAACGTCTGAAGGACGCCCAGCTATCATATATGGAATTGAGCAGCAGGGATGCTGAAAGATACATTTCCGCCATGAATGGGGCTGCGAACTATGGATTCGCAAACAGGCAAATGATCATAAGTCTAATTAGAAATGCACTAAAAAAAGTGATGGGGAATGAGTTCGTGGAAGATGAGTCAGAACTGGTTTACAATATATCACATAATATTGCAGCTTTCGAGGAGAATGATATCGAAGGGAGGAGACAAAAGGTTCTTGTTCATAGAAAGGGTGCTACAAGAGCACTCCCTCCAGAATCTACATCCGGTTATTATGCTGGAATAGGACATCCTGTAATTGTTCCAGGAAGTATGGGGACAGCCTCATATGTACTGAGAGGAGTAGGAGGAAACAGCAAGATTTCATTCTCAACCAGCTGCCATGGTGCAGGGAGAGTTCTGGGAAGGAAGATGGCCAAAGAAAAACTATCTCCAGAATTAATTGAAAAAGAGCTTGAAGCATTGAAGATTGAAATGAAGTTTGCAAGTACTTCGGCGCTCACTGAAGAGGCACCAGAGAGTTACAAAAATATAGATGAGATATATAATTCCATAGTAGGTGGAAAAATTGCAGAGGGAATCGCAAGACTGAAACCGATTGGGGTTATAAAGGGGTGAATGTGAGATGACAGAATACAGAGGAACTTTCTATTTAAACGGAGAATATAAGAAAGGCATTTATTATACCGACGAAAAGATATTTGAGGAGAACGAAAATATAAAGGAAGAAGCTTTCTATATTACAAAACCAATTAATGCCCATACGCACATTGGAGACTCATTCATCAAGGACGAACCAACCGGATCGCTCGAAGAAGTAGTTGGCCCAGGTGGGTTCAAGATTAAAAATCTAAAAAATGCTGGCAACCCAAAAATAATAAAGGAGATGAAAAACACCATTTCATATATGAAGAATATTGGAACAGGCAGTTTTTTTGACTACAGAGAAGCTGGATCAAAATCTATTGAAACATTAAGGGCAATAAGGGAGGCTGAGCCAAACGCTATAACGCTTGGAAGACCAGAAAATATTGAAGATCTTGAAACAATCAAGGATATAATACAGGGAGTTGGGTTTAGTGCAGTTTCTGATGATGATAATGATTTAATTATATCAATAGGGAAAAAAGCAAAGAAAATGGGGCTCATAGTGTCAATTCATTTTAGTGAAAATAGGCAGGAACCCATAGGGCCATTATATGATCTCAAACCGGACCTTCTGATTCACTGTACAGCCCTGAAAAAAGATCAGCTTATTCCACTGAAAGAAATCACTGATAATATTGCAATAACACCAAGGTCAAATTATTTTTTTAATATAAGACCGGATTACAGTGTCTTTGTTGAAAGTGGCTTTAAACTCATGCTTGGCACTGATAATGTAATGACTGTCAATCCAAGTATCTTTGAAGAAATGGATTTCCTTTATAGAATACAAAAAAATACCAGCAGAATCTCGCATGAAGACATAATGAAAATGGCGTTTGAGAACCCATATAACTTCCTCAAGCAAATGAACATAAAAATTCAAAAGAAATGGCTTAAGTTCAGTGGAAAAATTCCAACGCCATATCAGATAGTAACCAAGTTTCATCTTATGAATCCTGTAGAAACTACGGAAATAGAACTTTAAAAGGAATGTTTATAAGTATGAGTTTATTTAGCGAAAAAGAGGAAGATCACATTGGACAGTAAAAAAGTGTTGTCAGCAATTCTGATAGCAGTATTTCTTGCGGGCATGGCAAATGTCACCGCAGCATCATCGTCAAGTTCTTATGCTCCCTCCACGTCCCATGTTAATCTCAACATGTATGTGATGGAAGGGAAAAATCAAGTTGGGTTCGCAGTTAACCCTGTAATATACATAAATGCCTCACAGGGTCAGTACACATTTACGGATACTGGCAACAGCTTAAATGTATCACTAAGTTATGGAAGTTATCTGGTAACGGTAATGCCTACACTTTCCATAATAGGTGGAGCGCATTATCTAACAAACAAGACATATTACTATTTGGATGTTAATTCTGCAAATCAGGCAGTTGCAATAAATCTGAAAGCAGTTGTTCTCACATATTCAACGGTTAACTTAAAAAATCTAAATGGTGAAACCACGACTTTAATGTTTTCCACCACTGAGGGTTATAACTTTTTCACAAAGACAACAAATTCTTCATCTTTCAGCGCATATCTGCCAAATGGCACCATGTTCTATGCAAACAGTTACTACAACAGCGAGCCAAGTCAGGGAGTAACATCTCAAATTCTCACACTGGAATCAAAAAATACTGTCACCATAGAGCTTGGTAGAAGTGCCGTTAACTATTTCGGAGCAGTATACTCAAAATCAGGTTCAAAGATAAATTCGTTTAAAATAGTTGAGTTCAACTCAACAATAAATCATTATACAACTGTGTCATTTAATTCAGGCTTATACTATATTAGTGCTCAGGGTGGTACTGAGTTCATGATAGCAGCTAATGGCTATAAACCGGTTTCAATTACCACATCAGGAACATTAACACTAATACCATCCACATCAAACGTTTTCAAGAACTATTCCCTAAGTAAGAATTTACAAACAGTATCTGTAGTAACACATTACAACTTGAATTCAGGAACTGCTTTTCCTGATATGGCAAACAGTACAGTAATGAGTCTATCATATCAGGAGGCGTTGGATAATTTATCAACGGGGTTCGTGAATGATGTTGAAAAGATTGCAGGACATATGCCTGCGAACACATATTATTCATTCATGGCAAACAATTCCTATTATAATTTAACAAACAGCCATGTGGATATGAAAAGCCTGGTGTACAATAAATACAGCCTTAGCCTTTACACCTTTGCCAATTACACAAATACAAAAATGTCTTCAAAAGACTATAAGAATCTTGTATTGAAGGTTTATCAGAAAGGAACACAATATACTCCATCAACTGTAAACTATTTAACTTACATTAATTACAACAACATCAATGTTTCAGTCCAGTCCGCATCATCATCTGTTACCTATGGAAATCCATTTGAAATTATGCCAGTAAGCAAAAGTTCAATGGTAACTGTTTCCTTTGGAAAGGTTCAGAATCCATATTTCGTAAACTCAAATGCAGTAGTATATTACAAGGGAATGGTTACAACTTCTTCAGTAATTAACACAACTGCAAGAAACACACTTGTAGTGGTTCCATACAATACTATATTCTCAATTAACATGTCAAAGACTCTTTATAATCCAATTATAGGCCAATATCAGTATAAGTCACCAGTATCGTTTATGTGGAAAAATTCTACAACCAGTTACAATGGCTATAACTACAGCTTGAAGTTGATGAAAACTACAGAGTTCTTGCTTACTGGTATGGATAGCTCTGGATTCTCCAATGTTACTAATGTAACGTTCATTGTGCTGAAGAACACTGAATCACCAAATGTAAATTTTACATACACATTTAACGGCAAAGTTCACAAAGTGATGTCATCAACAGCTAACACAGGAACAGTATCAATAACGGTACCACAAAACTCACAGGTCACGTTCGACGCTTCACTGAGTTCCTTGAACCTTACCTATAACAAAGAAAAATACAGTGTTCAGTTAAGTTACAGTTGGATGTTTCCAAATTCAACACTTAAAGGTGCAACCGTAAACTACCAGTTTACAACTCCAACAATTAACGGAGTCCCTAAACTTGGAATGCTGAACGTTACCAGTGCAGGAAATACAACAAGGTCTGTTCAGATAAAGGCAATAGTCAATGATACAACAAATCCAAGTGCAGTTGTAACAATTCAGAATCCATCAAATAAGAATATTACTGCAATCCCAGCAGGTTCACCAGTGATACTGACAGCTAATTACTCAGCTGACAAATATTATGGAAAATCAAAGCTTAGCTATAACTGGACATTCATGTTTGCAAACGGAACGAAAATACCTGCGAACACAGCAAATCTTACAATTCTAAAGTATGACAGTTCCTCCAGTGTCTGGAATAGATCAGCATGGGTGGAAGTTCAATTCAACCTTGTTGCAAAGATCCACATATCTCTAAAGGTTACGAACCCTGTACTGAGTGGTTATGATAACATTTCATACACAACTACTTACAGTGGACCAAAACTGCTTGTTAGCGGTGTTCATTATTCGGGAACTTTCTCTCAAGGTGTTACAAAGGAGGTTCAGGTAAACGTTACGAATCATGGTAAAGTATCTGTTACAGGGCTTACCATAGTTGTATATGATAATGGTGCTCTTTTGAAAAGCAAATCATTCACACAAACTTTGGCAGTTAACCAGACCAGAACATATGATATTAACATATCACTGGCTAATTCTGGTTCACAGAGCCTGTCATTCCAGGCCTCTAACTCAGCGCAGCCAAACTTTGTACAGAAGGATGGCCAGCTTGTTAAGACTGTGAGTGTGGGTGTTTCATCCGATAGAGTACTTCTGGTTATAGTTGCAATTATAGTAATAATACTGATACTTGCCCTACTGTATTACAGGCTCACAAAGGGAAAATTCCCAGGCGCAGCAAGAGTAAGGCAACAGTCTCTCCCACAGTCCAACCAGAAAAAGATAACAGACCAGAAGCAGGTGCCAAAGAAGGACAGTAACACAAAACAATAATCCTTTATTTTTTACAATTAAATTTATTAATAATTTATTTTACAGCATAATAGATTTATTTTTGAGTTCATCAAAGTTTAAAAGATTCTCCAACAGGTAAGAGTCTTTAAATATTTCTAATCCTGAGGCTGTCCTTCCTGAGAAATTGCATCTTCAGGCGTAACATGATACCTTTCTCTCTTGTGACATTGTGGACACTTTACCGAGAAAGAGTAAGGTCCCCACCTGAAAATCAAACCTAATGATGTGTCAGAAAGACTATTCCACTCAGAATAATTCACATTGAATTCATTTCCGCAATTGGGACATTTTACATGATACAAACCAGACAAATCTATCCTTTCAGAATTTTTTTAAATTATTTAAACTATTAACTATTATTATCTATATTCCCTGAGTCATAACCTACAGTATTAATATACCTCTTACATCTTTTTCACATTCTTTATTCCAACAATTTGTGAACTGTCGTCAATAATGTTCATGTATGTTTTCAGGATGTTTAATCTTCTCTCCTGTATACCTGTTTCCTCACCGAGTACCTTACATTTCTCGTAAAATGTAGTGAATTTTTTAGATAAATCCAGAATATAACCTGTGATGATATCTGGTCTCAGGCTTTTGGTTGCGTTCATTATTTTATATGGATATTTATACATCTCAAGAATGAGATCATTTTCTTCCTTTTCAATGTTTTTAGATGACGCTTCCTCTGAACTTGATTTTACCTTTTCCATTATGCTACTTGCCCTTGTATAGGAATACATAATAAAGGGAGCAGTTTCTCCATTGAAATCCAGGGCATCTTCCCACTTGAATGTAATGGGTTTTTGCATATTGATCTTCAGCATATAGAATCTTAGGGAAGAAACTGCTATATCCCTGCTTATTTTGTCAACATCCTTTTCTTCACTATATCTACTCAGCACTTCGTTTCTGGCCTTTTCATATAACTTCTCATAAACTTCCTTCACGGTGACACTCGTGCCCTTTCTTGTAGACATTCTTCCAGATTCTAAATTTACCATTCCATAATACACAAAATCAAGAGAATTCTTATAGTCAAGGAGCTGATGCATAACATAATCCATGATCTTTCCATGTTCCTTATGATCTTCCCCTACCACAACAATGCATTTGTCATACTGTGAGAATTTGTACATATGGTATGCAATATCTCTTGTTACATAGAGACTTGTACCGTTCTTTCTTTTGACAAAAATCTTCCTGACATTGGGGACGTCTATGTATAATGCCCCATTTTCGTCCAGTATATACTCTGATAGATCTTTAATAACTTCTTCTGTTTCTCCAGTAACAATAAATTCTGACTCCCATGTGAACTCATCCATCTTTATGTTGAGGAGTTCTAGATCAGAAACAATATCATCCAGCATTATCTGGGCTATATTCTTGATCTGATTTATGAGGTCATCATCCCCTTTCTCATATTTCTCCATTAGTAATTCTACTTCTTTCTCGTCACCTTTTTGTTCAAAATATTCATAAATCTTTTTATATCCATCTAGCAGGATTTCCTTTGTTAATGTCTCACCTTTGTGGAATTTCTCATAGCCGAGATACAGTGATACCATCTGTTTACCGGAGTCATTTACATAATACTGAGTGACAACCCTGTAACCATACCTTTCCATCAGTCTTGCTATGGAATCCCCTATTATGGAATTTCTAATTCTCCCCATATGTATGGGACCAGTGGGATTTGTGCTTGTATGTTCAACAGACACCCTCTCCGGGTCCTGAAATGATTCAGGAAAAGATCCCGTAGTTTGAAGGGATTCATGCATGGCATTCAGGAGATACCAACCATCTGTAATGATATTTATGTAACCATTTTCATATTCCAGGGATTGCACAAATGGAAGTTTCTTCAGCTCATTCATTATTGCATTTAATTTAGTATCAAAGTTATCAACCGTTTTCTCATATCTTACCAATCTGACTGTAATATGTGCATGTTCAGTCTGATCAAAAATCACATCCTTCTCATCCAGATTCTCGATGTGTTTTCTGGCTTCAGACTTTGTTAATTCCAATATGTCCTGAAATAAAAGCATGTTTTGAAATCATTTGGTTGCTAATAATCCTTATTCCAATTCCTCCTTAAATCCAAGAGAAATTAAATCATCTATAAATGAAGGATAACTCTTGTTAAGACTTTCAGGATTGTGTACAATGAATTTCTCTGATACCATAGACTGAGCCAGAATGGTCTCCATAACAATTCTGTGATCTAATGAGATTGGGAGTGCA
Source organism: Thermoplasmatales archaeon (assembly GCA_027316895.1). GTDB lineage: Archaea > Thermoplasmatota > Thermoplasmata > Thermoplasmatales > Thermoplasmataceae > Cuniculiplasma. Next base: position 144,119 of record DAHVFT010000002.1, read on the forward strand.
GGTGAAATATCGTCTCGGCATGGACCAATATACAGAGTTTCGTCTTCTTCAGTTACATCCGACCCAAAGGCTTCAGCTATTTGAATAATGGCCATTTTCCTGTCACTCTCCTTTCCTGATAGTCTATCTGAATTTTTAATGCTGGCTCCCTTTTGGGAAAACATTCCAAGAAGGGCTATAACTGGTGCCAGATCTGGATTTATGTTGACATCAACCTCTAGCATACTAGTAATATCTTTTTTCATGGCAATTATTGAATTTTCTCCATATTGCAGGAGTCCATTAAGCAAATTTAGAATATTTGCATCAGGTTGCATGCTTTCCTTTTTCAGATTATTTATCTCTATTCCTTTTCCTGATAGTAATAGTCCAGCTGCAATAAGGAATGAGGCTGATGAATAATCTCCTTCTATTTCAAATGAAGTATTCATTTCATTTAGCGTTCCACTTATAATGATATCACTTCCAGTTCTTTTTATGGTCAGCCCCAATTTTCTAAGTATATCTGCAGTCATATTCAGGTATCCTTCTGAATTAATCCTTCCTTCAATATGGATTATCTTTTCGTCTATGGGGTTGAGTGCCATGTATAAAAGAATAGAACTGGTGAACTGGGAACTCAATTCTCCGTTTATGGATATTTCACTCACATATTTGGCATTAGTACCATCAAAAATGAGTGTTCTGCCATTCATTGAAAATCTGCATCCAATGCTTTCCAGTGAAATTATAAGTGGTTTCAATGGTCTTTCCAAAAGCTTCCCTTCAGTCTCAATTGCGCAACTGCATCTTCTTGATGCAAGAAGGCCAAGCACCATTCTGAGAGCAGTACCAGATTCTCCAACATTTATTAACTCCGGATTAGTGAATGAACCGTAAATATTGTAATATTTTCCGTCCTTTATTATCTTCATTCCGTTAGAACTGCATATTCCCAGTGCAATTATTTCGTCATCGCATCCAGAGATCGGTCCAATTCGTTTGTGACCCGGAAGGAATGCAGAAAGCAATAAAACCCTCTGTGACATGCTCTTGGAAGAAGGGGCATCCACCTTTCCATTTAGTTCTTGCGGAATTAAAATCCTACTCATTTTTCCACTCATGAGATGAAGAAATGTTTGTACTCGAGGCAACAAGAAAGCCCACATTATCTTTTTTGAGAATTTCCACGTCTCTTTCCAGTGTTTTTGGGTTTTCATACTGAAGAAAGAGGGAAGGCCCTTTACCATTTATTCCCATTATGTTGAACCTGAGTTTGTTCAATATCTCACCCGGCATATTGATACCCGATATTGTTCCAAGATAAAATCCATTCATGATGGCAATATCCTCGAAGTTGTATGAATTCAGTCTCTGAAACATTCTCTCATATGCATTCCTGAGGAATGATAGATCAATCTTGCCAAAATCATAACTCGATCTTCTTCCTTTCGAGGTTATTATTATGTAATGTTTTTCCTTAATCCTGTAATGCCTGAGCAGCTTCGCATTCCTGTTATCTGTTATGCACAATCCACCAAGCACCGAAGCATATAGATCATCAGATGCTCCAGTGGCTGAGACTCTTATCTGTCTTGATATTCGGCTTGATACTGTCACAATATCTTCTATTTCCATTTTAATGTCATTGAATAGGGAATAAGCCTTCACAACTCCAGAAACCAGAGCACTGCTGCTCTTAAGCCCCATCCCTGAAGGTATCTTCCTGTTTACATCTATCTGCAGTTCTGAATCCTTCCCATACTGGCTTTTCAATATGGAGAGCATCCTCCTTATATTCCATTGGTTTTTCTTTGCCTCTCCTTTTCTTGCCATTATTTCCATCTGATAGTCCAGTGCCAGTGCTGCCCCTTTCCAGTTCACGAAAGCACTGAGAACAGATATCCCCGAATTCATTTTCAGGATAAGCGTTCCGTCATCCATTTTAAAGTATCACCTCTTGCCCTGCTGAATATTTCCCTTTCGCATTCATCCATGAAAAAGATCCTGTAAGTCTCTTCTGCCTGTCTGAAGAACATATCCCTGCCATTGATTGCCCTGCCTCCACTTTCAGCAGCATATTTCATGAATTTTGTTTCATCATACTGGTATGTGAGATCTATGGCAGTGGCCTTTTCGTCATAAAAATATGGAGAGAACGGTGATTGGTCATCTTCATTCATTCCCAGTGGTGTGCAATTGATCAGGACATCATATTTTTCCATATCATCGTAACTTCTAATTTTCATGTTCCCGTACTGCCATGTTCCCTTAATTTTTTTTCTGGTTATTTCTGGATTTCTGGTAAATATATGCATGGTGTCAGGGCTAAAGTTTGTAAGTATGTAATAGATCATTATTCTGGCAACTCCACCAGCTCCAGCTATAGCAACTCTTTTTCCATCCACCCTCACACCATTCTTAGTGAATAGCTCCTCAATTCCAGCATAATCTGTGTTGAAGGCTGTAAAACCATTTCCCTCACGCTTTATAACATTTGAAACACCAGCCTTCCACACAAGCGGGTCCCTGTTTTCAGTATACCTGAGGATATCTTCCTTATATGGAATTGTCACGTTGAAGCCCTGGAAGCTCACATCCATTTTTTCCATTAACCGTTTCAATGTTACAGGACTAACATTTATTGCTGTGTAAATATTATTATTTTCTTCCAGTTCGAATATTCTGTTGAACAGAACCTCACTCCAGGACTTTCCAACGGGTGATCCAAGAAGTCCATACATCATCTCACATCATTCTCCCTGCTTTTAAAAACAATTCCTTGAAAACCTCTATTTTAAGTTCTGCCATATTTGTCATTCCCGGTTTAGTGGCCATTGGAATTGTAATTTTTCCATTTCTTATTTTCTTGTCATTCATTATGTATGAAAGGCTTCCATCAAGCATTTCATCACTGACCTCTATCTTATTTATGCCATATCTCTTCATCAGTTTGTTCATTATACTTATCCCATCATACTTCATCATTCCATAGATCTCTGACATCTTCATTTCATACATAATTCCATATATCACTGCCGCTCCGTGGGTTATACTGTTTCTGGATATTGCTTCAATTCCATGTGCTACTGTGTGCCCAAAATTCAGTACATATCTTCTTCCCAGAAGTTCATATGGATCTTGATTACACACTGAAGCTTTTATATCTGCGTTTTTCACTATCAGATCTCTGAGAATATCTCCATTCTTCACACTTTCCATATCATTATTCAGGAGCGTTTCAATTATAGTGTAATCCATGGAAAATCCGTGTTTTATTATCTCAGCCATGCCCTCTCTTATAATCTGATCATTTTTCATCAGAAAGTCAGTATCAGCCACTATTCTTTCAGGGTTCCGGAATGTTCCTATGGCATTCTTTACTCCAGAAAAATTTATTCCGTTCTTTCCACCTATGGAACTGTCAATCTGTGATAGTAGAGTTGTTGGTATTGCTTTCAGTCTCAGTCCCCTCTTGTACGTGGATGCTATGAAACCAGAAAGGTCACCAATGGTACCCCCTCCTATATATGTCAGGTAGCTGTTCCTCTCCACTTCTCGTTCCATTAAAATCCTGCAGACTTCTTCATAGTTATCAATTCTCTTTGAATTTTCACCATCTTCAACAAAGATAATTTTTCCTTCTGAAAACCTTTTTATCTTCTCTGGGTAAATATTACTTATAGTTTCACTTACAATGAATGTTCCCTCATCGTTCTCAGCTTCTATTGCATTTTTTCCGCATACATACTCAGTTTCATCATATCCTATGGTAAGCTTCTTTCTCACTGTTTCTCCACTCATGTTGCCCACCTTTTCGCGTTGAATTTCGCGGAAAAATTACATTTTTTCATTTTTTTTCTCATGCCAAAGCTTATTAAGGGAAATAAGAGTTTTCAAATTTATGTACAGAGGCTCACTGACCATAATTGTATACAATTCATTCTCTGAGATAGCTCAGGAACAAATACTGGAGAAATTCGAAGGTGTTGATTCACTAAACCTTCTTATAACCGATGGAATAATGCTCTCCCCTTCATTCCTCTCACATCTCTCAGTCAGAAATGTAAAGATACAGAGAATACTTACATCTCACCAGCTCATAAGGGTGATGGGGGAGCAGGAGACAACAGCATGTGCTATGGTTCTTAATAGCAGGGCAGTTGAGGACTGGGATTCAGAATCTGTAAGCTATATGATGGATGCAATGGCCGTATGGCCCATCACCCGTGGACTTTTTGCATTCGTTGAATTCATTGGGAAACCACCCATAAGTGTGAGAACAAACCACTTAATGAAGAGAGCATTTTACATGCCAGATACAGGGGGTGATGAGAAATGGGCAGAAACACGTACACGTCAAGGCAGGTTATGGAAAGTCTTGCAAAGGCAATGAAGTCCATGGAGAGCTCCATGCCTGAAAGAGACAGGAGGTTATTTGATGAAATACTCCTCATGGGTAGGATTCATGCCTCTCAGATGGACCTTTCAAAGTTATCTCCAGAGACAGCCTTTCTCATATCAGTAATCATGGAAATGATGGATAGAATAGATCATGGGCAGTAGAACCATAGTCAATCTTACAGCAGGGAAAAATCCTGCACTCTGGATTTATGAAAATGGCAAAATACAATATGAAAAGATCCACTGGAGGAACTGGATATTCGTCACCGGAGACCAGTTTGATATGGAATTTCTTGAAAGGCAAATGGAAGATGCTGGAGATATAGTTTATGAACATTCGGTGGAAAGAGATGTATATTCAAGAATTGAAGGTTTGAGAATCTATATACCACAGATCAGGGAAAGGGAATTCATAAAAATAATAAAGGGCATAGGATATGGAAGGAAATTCAGGATATATAATGGTCTCCTCGATCCTGGACTGAAGATCATGGCTGCCAGTAATTTAACCTATTTTTCCATAGAAAACCCTCTGGATCATGATCCAGAAATACCCTACATGAAGTTCAATGTTAAATACAACGGATACAGATGGAAACATGCTGAAATAAATGGTGTGGAATTCACCAACGAAATGGATGCCATGAAATTCTTTATGGATAATTTCCAGCGTTTTCCCATAATAATATACTACGATGCAACTTCAATGGCAACATTCCTTTCACGCATAGACATGATCATCGGTAAGAGGATAGGATACAGAATAAGTGGTGGCAGATCATTCATGTCATATGGAAGAGTCTCATATTCCACACCTTCAATACACATAAATGGAAAGATATCAATAAATGGGAATTCTTTCATGTATGAAGAAGGCGGCATTGAAGGCATATTTGAGATAAGTCGCATAACCGGGCTCTCTCCAGAGACAGTATGCAGGGTAACACCTGGAACTGCTGTATCATCACTGGAAAACTACGAGGCCATAAGATCAGGGATTCTTATAATTACAGACAAGGATGATCATGAAGATCCAAAGCCACTGAGTGTTTTCATGGAAAGTGATCGTGGAGGATACGTATTTCAGCCGCTCCCGGGATTTTATCGAAATGTTTACGAGATTGACTTCTCGTCAATGTATCCATCCATAATGCATCATTTCAATATGTCACCAGAAACAATAGGGACAGATAAACAGGTAAAACTCCCTGGGGATAATCCATACAGTACCAGCGTTTTGAAAGGATTCATCCCCTCATCACTTGACATACTGCTCAAGAGGAGACTTATATACAAATATAATAAGAGGATAAGAAGAGATTTTGAACTGAGGGATAAGGTTCTGAAATGGCTTCTTCTAACATCCTTTGGATACACAGGTTTCAAGAACGCAAGGTTTGGAAAGATAGAGATGCATGAAGCCATAACTTCCGTTGGAAGATGGGCACTTGAGACGGCCATGAGGATAGGCGAATCTGAGGGTTTCACCCCCATACATGGAATTGTGGATTCACTGTTTATTCAGGGAAATGGGAACATACAAAATCTTCTGAAAAGGGTGAGGAAGAACACATCCATAAATATAGTGATGGATGGATACTATAAGTGGATGGTGTTTCTGCCAGCAAGATCTGGTCTTGGTGCGTTAAACAGATATTTCGGACTGAAATATGACGGGAGCTACAAGGTGAGAGGAATAGGGATTAGACGTTCAGATTCTCCGTCACTGGTAATAAGGGCGCAGCAAGATATACTGAGGCTACTTGAAGAACTTGAGCCGGGGGTAAATGATCACTCCATATACACAAGATATATAGAATTAAAAGACAGATATGTAAGAAACATTGACAGATTTCCGAAAAGCGATTTTTCACTCACTCTGAGGCCGTCAAAATATTATGAGGATTATATGATTAAGAACATACAGAAAGCATCAATGGAATCGCTGATGGAGGATGGGATCGAGATCATGCCAGGGCAATCCATGAATGTAATAATCAATGATTCAGTAAAAAAGGTTGTTAACTTTGATGATCAACCGGTTGACAGGAAGTTCTACACCAGGATTCTTCTTAGAAACTTTGAGCCATTCGATTTTCTCTTCTCCAAACTCATTGTAAAAAAGCAATCAGATCTTTCATGGTGGTTCTAAATCTTCATTCTATTATTTCAAATATTTTCTGTATAAGGACTGAAACTGGTAGATCGCCCATGAAAAATCTCTTTTTAACCCCCTTTCCCCTGCCTAAACTTTCCCTCACACCCTCAACTATATCAAGAGATTCCAGGTGTCTTATTGCCCTGTAGATAAGAGGAAGATCTGGGATTGGTTGATCCCTTGTTTCAAAATTTACTCCTATCTGATCGGTTATATGTTCCATGGTTGCATCAACATTTCTTTCCAGCACCTGACAGATAGACAGGAGGATCAGCAGTTCTTTCTGATCCAGTTCCATCAATTTACTTTCAGTAATATACGGGTTGATCATTGCAGAAGCCTTCCTGACAGTTTCCATGTCAATTGTCCTTCGATTATCATATTCACTGATGAATGCAGCTTTCTGCAATATTTCTATGGCCATCCTTGCACTTCCAGATCTTTCGCTTATGGACGCTATGCCATCAATTATTTCTGGCTCAATAACACCATCATAAAGCGATTCCTTAGACCGGTGATCCAGAATGCCTGAAAGATCTGACGTGGAATATTTATTAAATTTCATTTCATTGAAAATACCGATTCTTCTGATCTCCCTGGATGTCATGTGCAGTGCAGGGTTATCAACTGATGCGAGGATCAGACCCATCCTAAGATCATAGAGCTCTGCCGACCTGAGCACATTGTATAATCCATCTGGATCAGTCTTTACAAGATTCAGACATTCATCCACAACAAGTATAATTGGCATGGAGGTAGATCTCTTGAGTGCCATGAATAGAGAATCAAATGGCTGTTTCTCGGAAACCTGTTTTCCCAGTGAACTAAGTATCTTTACCACAATTCTCTTGAAGGAACCTACTGATATGGCATTTTCATAGTGGAAATAACATCCAGTTTCCATGGATGCAAGAAATCTAAGTGTAACAGTTTTACCTGTACCTGACTGACCGTAGATAAAAATGTTGCTTGATAAACCTCTCATTACTGGAAATACCACATTCTTCCGTAAAGAATCTATCTCAATATCTCTGTTAATAAGGTACCCTGGAACATAAGATGCCTCCAGGGGTTCAGGATTTTTTATTATTTTTCCCAATTATGCTCTTGCAAGTGCCGATAGGGATGTGATTTCCCTGGAATGCTCTACTCCATAGTGCTTCACTTTCTCTATATCCACTCCCATCTTTGCAGCCCTCTTTTCGATGTATTTCATCATAAGATATCCACCACCAGAAATAAGTGATCCTGTTCCTATCCTTGATAAGAAGTTACCATCGGTGTCCCTGAAACCATCTCTTGTGGCCATTTTTGAAAGATGTCTGTAGGATGCATAGTAAACTGCCATCATATCCTTTGTGAGCATATTTGTGTTGAGCGATCTGGACTTTATTCTCCCAAGAGGAACATTTACAAGTGGTGTGACTGTAAACTCAAAAGGTCTGCCACCTTCAGAGTATGAGTTACTGAGTCTGTTTATCATTTCAACCGTTTGCCAGTTATCATCCTCAGTCTCTTCGTTCTGACCAACCTGTAATGTGAATGCCGGTCTCCAGTAATTCTTTGTTTCTACGTATACTCCCTGCCAGACAATATCCAGCCAGCTTCCGTCTGGACCAATTCTGAGTGGAAGGGTCTTGTTAGGCATATGTTTTTTGGCAAGTTCATCACTACCAGTCTCCACTCCTGTTTGGATACCTATCCAGTTCCTCGGTCCTGTTTTAAGTATCTTTGAAAGTTTTTCCATCATTTCTGGATAACCTGCAGGTATGGAAACACGTCCATGGGTCGGATTTGACGTCTTGATACCCTTAACATTCATTACTGCCGTTAGAAGTTCTGATAGTGCTTCTTCATTTGGTGCAAATAAATTGCCGTGCTTGTAACCGAAGAATTCATCTGAGTGAAGCCACCCATTAGTTATCCCGGCGGATGCATTTATCTCAAGTTCAGCAACGATATTTTCGGTAGGCTCATATCTAAGCGGTCTTAGTGTTACTTCACAGAAATCACACCCCACACCACAACCTCTCATAACTTCAACCATTCCCTTCATGGAAGGTGCAACAATTCTAGGTATCTCCTCAAGTCTCGGGTATGCTGCCTTGGAAAATCCTCTTGAAAGGAAAAGTGGATCATTTATTGTAACTCTTTTGAAGTTTTCATCATAACTTACAAAACCAGTTCTGAAAACATTTTTGTCTATATCACCTGATGCTATCTGATCAAATAACATTGGTGCAATATCATCTGCCTCACCTGAAAATACATAGTCGTAATGATATTTCTCTATCTCGTCTCTTAGAATTGTAAATTCCCATACTCCTGGTCCACCAACGATCAGTTTTGCCTTCTTTCCCTTCCTTACCACGTTGATTCTATCCATCAGTTTATCCCAGTCTCTCCTTACCCATGCATCGAGATTACCTCCAAAAAGTGCATAGTAGGACATTGTTGTCGGTCCAATACCCAGTGGATCCATAGTTGAAACAGCTATGATTTCCGTGTCATCCTTGATAAAATTCTCAAGATGATCTTCGTGTGCAACTGCTATTTCTTCTCTCTTGAATTTAGTAAGAAGACTGGCTTCAAGCTTCCTTATGGCATATGGTGCAAATACTGTTTCTCCATTTGGTTTAGCAGGGGGAGCAGGCCCCTTCAGGAATTTGTAAACTCTTTCTGGTATTGCGTTTCCAGGCGCACAGGGTAGAAAATCTAAAAGTGGAAAATTCCTGTATTCATAACTCAATGTGCTATCCGATATTAATACAAATCTCGTCATTTTTTCACCCTCAGTCAGTTAAAAACTTATGGTTCATAAATATTTTGAAAATACCGTTAAACATAAATAGATAAATTCGCATCGTATTTACCAGTTTTTTCATTACATTTAATTGATTTTTACTAAATAACATATCTTAACCACTCACATTTTTGCCAGACCGAAACCGGTTCCATCAGCTCCATCGTTAGATCCTATAACCAAGATCGTAACAGGATACACTGTGTTACTGTTTTCAGGATTGAATGTTTGCATATTTTCAAACGCAGTTAATGAAACCATCATTTTTAGGTTTATTATGGTATTATTCTTAAAGTTAGTCACTGTGATGTAATTGTATTTATCCGTTGAATTTACTACCAGTCCATTATAAGTGGATGACGTATTAATGAAAGATGTAAGGTTTGTTTGGATACCAGAACCGGTTGAAACATTACCAAAGGAAAATACAGAAACAGTGGATGCGTCTGTCTTCACTGTTATGTTAAATTCTATGCATCCGGGACTTTTGACAAATACCAGATCCTTTTGTGATTGTGCTGCAGTAACGTTCAGATAACCGCCTGTTGTAGATAGGGCGGTCTTGCTGTTGAATATTGTCACATAAGTCATCCCAGAAAATACAACAAGAAGTGCCACAGTTAAAACTATAGCTCCTTTTCTGCCTAACATAAGATGTGATTACATTTGCATATAAAATAGTTATTAATATTTCATTACTTAATCAATTATGAATTAAGTATTTATACAACCCTGAAATACAAGCTTGATTAAAGATGGTTCAGTACAAATGGGTTGCATTATCCAATACTACACTTGGTGTTTTGATGGCTTCAATTAACAGCACCATTGTGTTAATATCCTTACCAGCTATTTTCAAAGGTATACATTTGAATCCTTTCCTGGGTTCATCTTTTCAATATCTGCTCTGGATACTGATGGGTTACATGATGGTAACCGCAGTGCTATTGGTTACATTTGGGAGATTATCAGATATATTTGGAAGAGTCAGGTTATTTAACCTTGGTTTTCTTATTTTTACAGTAGGTTCCATATTGCTTTATCTTACACCCGGAACGGGAGATACAGCGGGACTTGAATTAATTCTATTCAGGATGGTTCAGGCAGTTGGAGCTTCATTCTTATTTGCAAACTCTGCAGCAATCATAACAGACAGTTTCCCCGCAAATGAAAGGGGAAAAGCCATGGGGCTAAACCAGATAGCGGCCCTTGCTGGATCCCTTATTGGTTTAATTCTTGGAGGAATACTTGCTACAATATACTGGCGAGATGTGTTTCTGGTGAGTGTTCCGGTTGGTATTATAGGTACAGTATGGTCATATGCAAAGCTTAAGGAAACCTCAACACGTCACGAGAAACAAAAATTGGATATTCCAGGGAATATTGCGTTCGCTGGAGGTCTAACACTGATACTTCTCGGCGTAACTTATGGTCTTATGCCATATGATAACTCAAGCATGGGATGGGGAAATCCGTATGTAATTGCTTCAATGGCGATCGGCGTAATTCTGGTTATTGCATTCATATTCATAGAAAGGGCAGTTGAACAGCCAATGTTTAACCTCTCATTATTCAAAAACAGGGCGTTCGCAACTGGAAGTTTTGCAAGTATGCTACAGTCAATGGGAATGGGTGGTCTGATGTTCATGATAATCATTCTTCTTCAGGGAATCTGGCTACCATTGCACGGTTACAGTTACAGTTCCGTACCATTCTGGGCTGGGATTTATACCATCCCTATGATGCTGGGATTTGTGGTGTTCGGTCCAGTTAGTGGCGCTTTATCGGACAAGATAGGAGCCAGACTTATATCCACGGTTGGCTTAGTAATAAGTGCAGTTGCATTCCTGTTACTTGCAACCCTACCATATAACTTCGCGTACGTTCCATTTGCCCTGATGCTATTTATGATGGGATCAGGAATGGGAATGTTCGCTGCTCCAAACATAACAGCGGTAATGAATTCAGTAAAGCCACAGCTAAGAGGTGTTGCCTCAGGAATGAGAGCGACCTTGCAAAACACAGGTCAAACAGCAAGTATGGGTATATTCTTCACAATCGTTCTTGTATATCTAACAAGACTCATACCGGGTTCTTTCGGTCCTGCACTTGCAACATCTGGTGCACCTGTTCTCATACCAATATTTGATAAGCTGCCTCCAACCTCAGCACTGTTCTCAGCATTTCTTGGCTACAATCCAGTAGGTACAATTCTTTCAGAACCCGCACTGGCTGGATTAAGTGCCTTAATACCACATTCAGTAATCGTAACACTTGAAGGAAAGATATGGTTCCCAACTGCACTGGCAGGATCATTCATGACATCTCTAAGGATGGCATTCATAGCTGGATTCTTCATCTTCATTGTGGGAGCAATACTTTCAGCAATGAGGGGAAAGAGGGTTATATATGACGATTCCAAGAAGGAGGTTGTAAATGAATCTGGATCATCCTCTCCTTCACCATCTGTATCTCCTTCAACAGTGAAGACAGAGGAAGTAAGAAACTAAAATTTTAATAATAGATTTTAAACTACGCATAAATTATTACTAAATTAAAATGTCTTTCCACAATTTATAGAAATGGAAGAGTTCATTTTTAGAATGTTTCAATGCAATGAACGTTTTACTATTTGACATATTAAAATTATTTTATAATGCTCTGAATACAAAATTTCTTTGAATTGAGAGAGTTTAAGATAGTTTATACATCTAATAACCGATAAACATTAGACTTGAAAAAGAAAAGTAATTATTGTGAAAACTAAATTAAAATAACAGAAATGTATATATATAAAAGCATTTATATCTGTAATAAGGTAAAAATAAATCAGTATTAATCTATGTTCCTTGACTCTATATATTAAAAGGAGGTATACTTAATTGGTTAATAAAAATAAAATTATAACAGTGATATTGGTAATAGTTTTTATATTTGCTGGATACACTTTTTATCATTTGAGCGAACATAAAACTTCTCCAACCAACAGGGTAATACCCAAGGTAACATACCCTCCTGATTACAGGATTGTTTTCAATAAAACATTTACGGTGGATGGCAACGAAACGCTTGGTTGTATATACATAGGAGAATCTGTAAATTTTACAAATATAGTTTGTAGGACAAATGTTTCGGGGTTATTATTAATTAAGAGCGAAAATAAAACATCGGCAGCAAAAGAAATAGAAAACTGCATAGCAAGTTGCCTGACAGGAAAACCCGGAAGAAATTCTGGAGGAGGTACTGGGATGGTATATTCATCTCCTGAAAATTATGCCCTATCACCAAGAGGATACTGGAGAATATCTGCAAATAGAGTAACAGAAGGCTTTATCCATATTGTAGTTTGCAACTATGCAGGGAAATCTCTTTTCAAGTATCAATCTAATGTACTTGATAATTAACAACAAAATGAATTATAAATATAAATTTTTAAACAATTTCCATGTTAAATTCCGGAAGTAAACCCATCTTGAATGCTCTTTCGTAATACATTTTGAGTGCTCTCCTCCCCTTTTCTCCAAAATCAACAGAAAGATCGTTAACATACATTTGTATGAATTTTGTTTCCAATTCAAGGTCTTTGTATCTTGCGTACTTCATTGCATAAGTGGCAGCCTCTTCTACATGTTGCTGTGCGTATTTTATGGAGTTTTCGAAGTCCTTGATATAGTTGGCAATAACATCCTTTCCCAGGGACTTTCGTATTGCGTTAAAACCCAGAGGTACAGGCAGATCACCTGCATATGCTTTCCATTTATCATAGATTGCTGCAAGCTTTATCAAACCCTTATTTTGAAAGGTTAGCTGTTCATCGTGAATAATTATTCCTGCCTGAATATCACCCTTAACAATTGAATCAGGTATTAGATCAAATCTCATGGGCCTTAGATCTGCATCTTTTTCAACAAACATTCTGAAAAGTAAGTGAGACGAGGTTCCAAGTCCCGGAGAACCTATAATCGCTTTTTTAAAATCTACTTCACTCTTACCAACCACTAAAGGTCCATAGGTGAGTCCAAAGCTTGCGCCTGATCTGGTCAGGGCATAGGTTTCATTCACATCGGCATATGCATTTGCAGATATGGCTGTAACATCGTACATTCCTGTTTCAGCCTCATGATTAAGAGTTTCTATATCCTTTATTATCTGTTCATACTCCATACTGGTCTTAATTTTTCCAGTGATCATCGCATAAAACATAAATGCATCATCCGGATCTGGTGTGTGTGCTACTGTTAATTTCATAATAAGGTATTTCTTGATTACATAAAAGAGGTTCGCAGAATATTTTAATTTTCTAATAAAGTTAATTTATTCTGCAATATTTTTAACAATTTTTTTAACCAGTTCCTGAACCTTAAGCATTGTTTCATCTGCATCTCTGTTTCCAACTAATCCCGCCATAGCCTCAGGTAGAAGCCCTATGACCTCACTTCCGTCTTTTGTTCCCTTTATCACAATCCTGCAGGGAAGCATGGACTCAAATCTGATATCTGTATTCAATATCTTTGAAGCATATTCTGGATTGCATATCTCAAAAGTTCTCAGAGGAGCATATTCATAACCCTTTGACTTAAGAACATCACTGGTCTTAATCTCAGCAAGTACACCAAAACCTGCTTCACTAACTTTTTTAGGGACTTCTGAACACAAATCATCAAAGCTCTTTTTACTCTTAATTCGAATTTCCACATTCATATAATAAAATTGCAGTATGATTTAAAAGCTCTTTCATTATTTTAAATTCCGTAGTTTCAGAAACCAGCCTTTAAAAACTGAGCTTTCTCTTATATAGGTGCAACAAATCTGTGTTTTCCGTGATATAATGAGCAAAATTGTAATCGCACTTGGAGGAAACGCCTTGATGGAGAGCGGTGATTCAAGGGATTATGAAACACAGGTAAGAAGGGCCGTAAATGCCTTTGAGTCATTGACTGATATAATCGTTAAGGAAGATGTCATAATCACTCACGGGAACGGTCCTCAGGTCGGAGATCTAATACTGAGAAATCAGTATACAAAGGAATTGCCTCCACCCATGCCTATGCATACCCTTGGCGCAATGTCTCAGGGTCTGATTGGAGAAATATTAATTGAAGCATATGAGAATGTAAGATCAAGATATGGCATTGGGAAAGAGGCAATAAATATACTAACAAGAACCATCGTGGACAAAAATGATAGGGCTTTCATGAATCCAACAAAACCTGTTGGAAGAGTTTATTCAGATCAGGAATACAGCGAACTAAAGAACAGCACAGACTGGGAATTTATAAGGACGGAAAAGGGCTGGAGAAGATGTGTCCCTTCTCCAATGCCTCTTGATATACTGGAAAAAAATGCAATTCTAAGTTCACTAAACGCAGGCTTCCTCCCCATATGTACAGGCGGTGGAGGTGTTCCAGTTATCAAAACTGGCAATTATTACAGTGGAGTAAATGCAGTAATAGATAAGGATCTTGCTTCATATGTTCTTGCACACATGCTGGACGCCGAGGAGTTTGTCATACTCACTGATGTGAAGAATGCATTTATTGATTTTGGTAAAAGTACTCAAAAAGCAGTGAATAAAGTCAAACTGAACGAAATAAAGAAATATTATGATGAAGGTCAGTTCTCAACCGGTAGCATGGGACCAAAGGTTCTTGCAGCCATGAGTTTTGTGGAACATGGTGGAAAAGTTGCAAGGATAGGTTCACTTAAAGACGCAAATAATGTAATAGAAGGCACATCAGGAACGATTATTCAGGCCTGAATATAAGTATATTTCCCGTCCTTCAGTTCTGCCTTTCCCATATGTACCATCTGCATCAAAACTTTTCCCAGAACACTATGATTCACGGAGAGATCAAAGCTTTCTTTAAGCTTTTTTACTATTTCATCCACAGAACTTGATTTCATTTCAATCTTGGAGGATAGGTTAGTAATATCCTCGTAAACGTTCCATGGGAATATAAACCATGTCCATTCTTTGTCAGTAACAAACTGGGCATAATAATCCGGAACAAAGGAAGAGTGACCAATGTGAAGCATGGTGGAAGTCTTTACAGATTTTGGTTTAAGTGTTTTTATATAGTCGTATGCAAGCTTCATACTCTGTCCTGTATCTGTAATATCGTCCACCACAAGAACATTCTTTCCCTCAATAGACACATTGAGACCATACTTCAGATCTGCCTTTCCGTCAACCGTTGCAGTTAATCCCCAGTGTTCTGTCTTTATAGCATAGAGGTTTTTCATAAGAATCATGTCGGAGAGTATTCTCGCAGGAACAAGACCACCTCTAGACAGTCCAATAATCGCATCCGGAATTCCATCTTTTAGCATCTTTTTATTGATCTCCTCACACCACTTCTCAATATCATCCCACGTAACCAGTTTAGCTTTAAATTCCATTGGGATTGGCATTAGTGCATAAGTAAAAATCTTTTGCAATTGAAAATAATAATAGGAGTACAACGTTTTAGTTTTGATAATTATTTGATTTTACAGAAATGGTTACTTATAATAAACAATTTATTACATTTTAATTCTGTAACACAGTGAAAGCAAGATAAATTATGCAGTAAGTGAAGATTTAACTTATTTAAGAAATATAAAAAAATAATAAATGTATCATTTACTTTTAAAAGATAATTCTCTAGCACTTCTCAAATGCATCAAATCTTTTAACATAAGTTAAAAATATTATGTTGAAAGGTATTATCTACTTATGTGTGGGCTAAAGGAAGAGGAAAAGGATGTTCTTGAATACATAAAGAGATTCGCCAATGAAGAGGTAAAACCACTTGCAAGAGATATAGATCTAAAAGAGGAGGTTCCACGGAAACTTATTGATAGAATGAAGGAACTTGGGTTATTTGCGAGTTACATCCCAAAAGAATATGGTGGATATGGGATGAGTTTTAGCTTCCTGATTAGAGCAATAGAAATCATATCAAAAGCCTGTCCAAGCACTTCATTAGTTCTTGATGGCGCCTTAACATTATTTGGTGAGCCTGTTCTGATGTTCGGGTCGGAAGATCTAAAGAAAAAATATTTAAAAAGGGTAGCTGAGGGTGAAATAGGGGGACTGGCCCTTACTGAACCGGGAGCAGGTAGCGATGCAGCAGCCATTAAAACCTCTGCGGTTAAGGATGGAAATGATTATGTAATAAATGGAACCAAGATTTTTATTTCAAATGGAAGACTTGCTAAATTTTTCGTCGTTGATGTTGTTACAGACCCATCCAAAGGTCACAGGGGAATAACAACATTCGTAGTTGACTCAGACGCTCCTGGATTCAAGATTAGCAGGGATATCCATAAAATGGGCATAAGAGGTTCATCAACAGTTGAACTCATATTTGAAAATGTAAGGGTTCCAGAATCAAATATTGTAGGTAAATTGAACGAGGGATTTAAGGTGGTGATGGAAACCCTTGATGCAGGAAGGATAGGTATTGCAGCTCAGGCCCTTGGCATAGCAGAGTCAGCCTTTGAAGAGGCAGTTATTTACTCACAGCAAAGGAAACAGTTTGGCCAGAATATATCAAATATGGAAGGAATACAGTTTATGATATCCGATATGGCCACTGAAATCGAAGCAGCTAAACTGTTGACTTACAATGCGGCGGAAAGATGGGACAAACATGAACCATGCATAAAGGAATCTTCCATGGCAAAGCTCTACGCTTCTGATGCAGCAAACCGGATAGCCACTGATTCACTTCAGATCTTCGGGGGATATGGATACACAACAGATCTGGATGCGGAAAGGCACATGAGAGATGCAAAAATAACTCAGATATATGAGGGCACAAACCAGATTCAGAGAGTAATAATTGCCAGGGAAGTAATGAGGGAACTTAATCCTTGAAAATATTTCTTGGAACATGTGGATGGGCATACAGGGAATGGGTGGGCAAATTCTATCCAGAAGGAACAAGGCCATCAATCAACTACTACACAAATTTTTTCAACGCACTGGAAATAGATTCAACATATTACTCAATTCCTCCAAAGGAAACATTTGAAAATTCAATCCGGAAAATTCATAAAGATATAAAGGTATCAATTAAAATCCATTCATCAATAAGTCACTTTGGAGAAATTAGTGACAGGAAAAAGAGTATGGATCTGTTCATCAAAAACGTAATGAATCCAGCCAGAAAAAGAGATCAGGAATCAAAATTTCTATTCACACTGCCACCATGGATATCAAATCACAACCTGGAGGAATATCTCGTAAGCATGTCAGAAATCACATTTAATGAAAGCAATATATACTGCGAGCCAAGGATATTGGAAGAGAAAGATTTCCCTGAAATACAAAAATTGATTGAAAATGCCGGATTTAGTATAGCTTTCACAGACAATTATATCAATCCGTTGAGGTTAAACATTACAAATGAAGGAAGCGTTTACATAAGACTTCACGGAAGGAACCCCGCATTTTCAGAAAAAGAATCAGGAATGGAAAAATTCAATTATGCATACAATCAAAAGGAATTGCTTGAAATAAAGGATGAAATAATGAGATACGAGAATCAATTTAATGAAATTTTCATATTTTTTAATAACCATCCTAACGGAAATGCCCCTCTAAATGCAATGGAACTTGGAAACATGCTTGGAATAAATAAAATGAGTAGACTTTTGTGAGTCTATAAAGAGTCTTCTGAAGTAGTATGGATTTACTTCTCTAGTAAATTCATATTTTTTTTAAAAATTAAAATAGGAATCAAACATAATGAATTATGCCAGATTCAAGGAAACCTCAAATGGGTGACACAATTAAATTTAGCTGGAGGGGAAGGGAAATGACCGGAACCCTTATATCAATGGATAATGATTTTTTCAATATTAAACTGGAAAATGGTTATAATATTTCTGTTAAGATCGATTCGTTTACTGTTTTAAAAAAAGGCAAGATTCAGGCGTTAAGTAAAGGAGAAGAGGCGAGAGAGTCTGGAACAGGTAAACCTATTTCACTTATCACTACGGGAGGAACCATAGTGAGCAGGGTGGATTATAAAACAGGTGCGGTTTTTCCATCTCTTGACATAGGAGAACTAACATCCAAATTCAGGTATATTGAAAACAAATACAGGCTGAAGAGGGTGGATTTCTCAAATATTCTAAGTGAAAACATGGAACCAGATCAGTGGATAAGCCTTGCCAAAAGAGCAAGCAGTGAATTAAATAATTCAGAGGGCGTTGTAATATCACACGGAACTGATACAATGTCATACACAGCATCAGCACTTGCATTCATGTTTGAAGAACAGACCGGACCCATAGTACTGGTAGGATCACAGAGAAGCTCCGATAGGCCAAGCAGCGATTCATACCTGAACCTTGAGGCTGCAGTTGATTTTGCAACCACAGATTTCGGAGAGGTTGGAATTTCAATGCACCACAACACATCAGACGAAAGGATAGACCTGATAAGGGGAACCAGATCAAGAAAAATGCATTCAACGAGGAGGGATGCATTCAAGGCAATAGGTGAACAACCCATAGGGTCATTCCAGGAAGGTCTGGTCAATCTGAATGGATCATACAGGCGGAAAAAAAATGAAAATAAATTAAAAACGAATCTAGAAAAGAGGGTATCCATAATTTACATGTATCCAGGTTTAACGGATGAAGAACTTGCAAAATCAATGGATGGTAAGAAAGGAATAATTCTCATGGGAACCGGACTTGGACACATTGCAACAAAATTTTTAGAGTCCATCAGTGAAAGGGTGAAAGATGGAATGAAGGCTGTAATAACAACTCAATGCATCTTTGGAACAACGAATCTTGACATATATTCAACAGGAAGGGAAATGAAAAAGGCAGGCATAATATCAGTGGGAAACATATTACCAGAAACTGCCTATGTCAAGATGATGCATGTTCTGGGTAATTATGAGGAAGAAGAATTTGAAACCATGATGAGAAAAAATATGCGCGGTGAACTGATCGAAAGGGAGGAATTGGGGGTGTTTCTCTGATGGTATTACCGGATAATACAATGATAGGTCTCGAAGTGCATATGCAGATCGACGTGGGAAAGCTTTTCTGCAAGTGTAATACAGAGGGTCAGCTTTTAGAAGAATCATTTATTAGAAGGCTTCACTCATCATCCGGCGAAATAGGGTCCAAAGATATATCAACATATTATGAAGAGGCACGTGACAGGCTATTCAAGTACATTGTTTCAGAAAATTCCTGTCTAGTCGAAGCAGATGAGGAACCTCCATTAGAGATAAATCGAAAGGCTCTGAAAGCAGCACTTGCAATGTCCATGGCATTCAGTTCCTCCATAATGGACAGAGTTTCCGTAATGAGGAAGGTGGTTATTGATGGATCAAACACCAGTGGCTTTCAGAGAACTTCACTTATTGGAATCGGAGGAGAAATCAAATCCGGAAAGGCAAAAGCCGGAATAACAGCCATATGTCTGGAAGAAGACTCATGCAGAAAGGTAGAGGAAAAAGCCAATATGGTTGTATATTCTCTGGACAGACTGGGGTTACCACTTATAGAGATTTCAACCTCTCCAGACATGAAAAGCGCAGAAGATGCAATGTCCATAGCAAGGGAAATAGGAAACAGGATGCTTGTTATGGGCCTTTTACGAAAAGGGGCAGACGCTATAAGGCAGGATGTAAATTTCTCCATGGGATATGGAAGAGTAGAGATAAAGGGAGTTTCAAAACTATCCGCTTTCAGGGAAATTCTTGAAAATGAAGCAGATAGACAGAAGTGGCTGGCAGAAGCAGTAAAAAGGGTAAAAGCAAATGGTGGATTCGAAAAACTGGAATTCAGTGATGTTACACCTCTTCTTACGGATACAGACTCAAAAATAATATGGAAAGGACTGAATGACGGAAAAAAAATATATGCAACAAAACTCGCAAACTTCAGGGGAGTGATGAAAACAGATCATTTCAGATTTGGTCGTGAGATTGCTGATGCACTGAAACCGATAAACATAAAGGGTGTAATTCACTATGAGGAGCTACCAGCCTATGGACTTACAATCAATGAGAGGGAAACCATAACAGAATATTTCAGTTTGAAAGATAATGATTCTTTCCTCTTACTGATCATAGAGCCAGATAAAGTCCAGGATGCATCTACTGTAATAAAAGAAAGAATTGAAAAATTACTGTCACTGGATTTCTCAGAAACAAGAGCAGCACTGGAAGACAATACCACGAGGTATATGAGGCCACTATCTGGGAGCAGCAGGATGTATCCTGAGACAGATATTCCGGTGATTAAAATAGATGGGCAAATATTGGAAGAAGCTTCTGAGGAAATTCCAGAAGGGCTGGAATCTTTCACAAGTAGTATTAGCAGGAAGTACGGAATATCAATTCAGGATGCCGAAACAATTATATCCGACGGAAAGCTTGAAAAATTTGCACTCCTGGCTAATGAAAAAAATGGAAAGGTATTATCCAGAATAATAAACCAGACCATACCAGAGATGAATAAAAAATACGGGAAAGAGGTAAGCTGGGATCAAATACGGATTGTAATTGAATACTGCATCAATAACTCACTGGGAAGATATTCGATGGAAAGAGCAATTGATATGCTGTATTCAGGTAACTCAGTCAAGGAAATACTAAATCTCAATTTGCTAAAACCAGTTTCTGAGGAATCCATAATGAATCTTATAAAAAAATGTGACATAGACATAAACTCAAACATGACTGATATAGTGAGAAAGCTCAATTCTATGAATGAAGGTGTAATTGATCCATCAATTGTTGCCAGGTTAATAAACACGGTAAGAAATAAGGATTCAAATTAAACAACACTTAAATATTTTCCTAAAATATGGAACTATGTTACTGTATGGATACATACCTGCGCTCATTACAATCATTTTACTGGCACTGGCTATGTACCTTGTCTTCACAATTCTCCCAAGCCTGGATAAGGGGAGGGCAAAAGGTCCAGCGGCAAAGATTTCATTCAAACCTTCAGACATAATATCCAATCTTTCAAAGGAATCCTCTCCCGTGAAGGGCTCTGTATATACAAAGCCTTATGAGTCTGGAGAAGTTGCAAGAGGTTCATATCGTTCATTTGTAAGGGTACAGTATTACGTAATAGTACTTCTTTTCATACTTTTTGATGTTGATATGGCATTGCTTCTTCCATGGGCATACGATTTTAAGAGTCTTGGTGTATATGCATTCATTGAGACAATAATTTTTATTTCAATGCCTATGAGTGTGGTTTTTTATGCGTTCAGAAAGGGGTATATGAGGTGGATTAAATGAAAACTGGTGATACAGGCTTTGTAACTACAACACTGGATAAGGCTATGGAATGGGCAAGGAGTAATTCCATATGGCCACTAACCTTTGGACTCGCATGCTGTGCAATTGAGATGATGGCGGTACAGGCATCAAGGCTTGATGTCTCAAGATTCGGTAGTGAAGTATTCAGAAACTCTCCCAGGCAGTCCGATTTAATGATCGTTTCAGGTACAGTAACCAAGAAAATGGCACCAAGGCTCAGAAGATTATATGATGAAATGCCGTACCCGAAATACGTTATCGCAATGGGAGTATGTGTGATTCAGGGTGGACCTTATAACCAGGGTTATTCGGTAGTTCTTGGTGTTGACAGGGTTGTACCTGTGGATGTGTACGTTCCAGGATGCCCTCCAACACCAGAAGCACTGACAAATGGAATAATACTTTTACAGAAAAAAATAAGAAATGAAGCAGAGAGGTGAACCTGATGGCCTATGAAGTTAAGGAAGAAAAAAGCAAGGATGGCAGAAAGGTTCTGAGGATACCTAAAGAAGACCTGCTGGACCTTATGAAAGATATGAAGAACGGAGGATTCGATTCACTCAGTCTCATAAGCACTGTTGATTTTAGGGACAGGGTTGAAGTTGTGTATCATCTCACCAATTCAAAAACAGAGGAAATGCTTGTTATAAAATCAGAAACTAGAGATTCTAGAATGCCAAGTGTTACATCACTTTTCGAAAGCGCAAACTGGGATGAAAGAGAGCAGTATGATATGATGGGGATAATATTCGAAGGTCACCCAAATCTCAAAAGAATACTGCTGCCAGAGGGATGGGTTGGGTACCCATTAAGAAAGGACTACGATCTGAGTAAGATACAGTATGTAAACATGGATGATGAAGGAAACGATCAGGTAAGCTTTGATCCGGGAGATGGGTGGTAACAATGATGGAGAAAGACGGACTGAAAGAGAAATATATTGAGCTTAATATGGGTCCGCAACACCCATCAACTCACGGAGTGCTCAGATTAAAATTATTGCTGGATGGAGAAACAGTGAAGAAGGTAGAACCTGTTATAGGATATCTTCACAGAAACGCTGAAAAAATATGTGAGCTTGATTTCTACTGTGATGCTCTAATATATTTCGACAGGATGGATTATGTAGCAGCAATGAACATGGAAGTGGGTTATCTTGAGGCTGCAGAAAAGCTCCTTAATATAGAACCTCCAGAAAGAGTGGTATGGATAAGAACAGTCATGGCTGAACTCAACAGGATTGCCTCGCATCTTGTATGGGCAGGCGCCTTTGGGCTGGATCTTGGAATGCTTACACCTTTCTTCTATGTATTCGAACAGAGGGAAAAAGTTCTGGATCTGTTCACAGAAATATGTGGCTCCAGACAGGAAACAAACTATATGAGCATAGGCGGTGTCTATCAGGATTTCAATGATAAGATAATTTATAAGATAAAGGAGTTTACAAAGCAGTTTCCGAAGAAACTCGACGAGGTCTATAACCTGTTTGCAAAGAATGATATTTTTATATCAAGAACAAAGAATGTGGGTATACTTGAACCAGAAGTTGCACTGGACTATGGAGTAACAGGTCCAATGCTGAGAGCGTCCGGAATACCATATGATGTACGTAAGGCAGAACCATATCTTGCATACGACAAAGTAAATTTTGACATTCCAATATCAAAGAGAAAAGATGTACTTGCCAGGTTTGTAGTCAGATTTGAGGAAATGAGGCAATCAGTGAGGATAATAAATCAGGCTCTGGACAAGATACCTGACGGACCTTATTTCAACCCAAAAGCAAAGAAATCACTTATGGTAAGACTGAGAGGAGAAGGAGATGTGTATGCAAGAACAGAATCAACGAAAGGTGAATTTGGTGTGTATCTGGTGGGAGACGGATCTGTAAAACCATACAGGGTTCACGTCAGAAGTCCATCATTCAAGAATCTTTCTGTACTACCTTATCTTGCAAAGGATGTACTGATTGCAGACATGGTCGCAATTTCAGGCTCCATAGATCTGGTATTTGGAGAGGTGGATAGATGAATTTGCTCCTGAGGATAGCTGATATATTATCAGTTCTGGGGCACTATCCTTCATACATTCTGGCATATATAATTGAAACCCTGATAGTAATAATATTTGCCACAGTCGTTGTCGCTGGCATGGTGTATTTCTTCAGGAAATATATGGCAAGGGTCCAGATGAGAATCGGACCGAACAGGGTGGGCAAGGGAGGAGTATTACAGGTGATGGCTGACGGTCTGAAACTAATACAGAAAGAATCAATCTTACCAGAAGGAAGAGATGATCTTGCATACAAGGTCGCTCCTATCCTAATATTCTTTGGACTGATCATGGGATTTATATTCATTCCATACGGGCCTCTTGCATGGTTTGGACAGCTTACAGTATCTCATTCTGATGTGAGTATTATCATATTATTCGCATTAATAGCCATAATGCCCATAGGAGAAATATTATCTGGAATAAGCTCAAACAACAAGTATGCTGTACTTGGTGCACTCAGAGGTGTTGCGAAGGATATATCTTTTGAAGTTCCAATGATGCTTTCCATCCTTGCGGTTGTGATGATGGCATCAGTCAAGGTGTCTGATCCACTGGACATAAACGGAGTTGTTGTTGCCCAGTCAATACCTTTTGCCATTCTGGAACCTTTAGGATTTTTCGTTTTCCTAATATCCATGGCTGCAAGGGCATCATATTCACCATTTGATATGGGCGAAAGTGATAGTGAACTTGTCACTGGAAACACCACAGAGTACAGTGGTCTAAGATTCGGTCTTTTTTACCTTGGATTATTTGGAACAATCTTCCTTGGTTCAATGCTTATAAGCACCATATATCTTGGTGGATATCTTGGGCCATACACAAACTATGCTGGATTTATATGGCTTATGATAAAGACACTTGTGCTGGTAGTTATATCACTTACAATCTGGCTATCAATGCCAAGGGTAAGAATAGATAAGTTCGTGAACTTTGGATGGAAGTATTTACTACCAATCTCATTTATCAACCTGATAATTACTGGAATCATAATATTTGGAGGGATAGCATGATAGAAATAAAAGAAGTGAAGGAACCCAAGAGAATTCCAATAATCGGTTCCGTTATGGGGATGTTTACCGTATTCAAGCATCTCTTTCAAAAGCCTGTCACAGTTCAGTATCCCGAAGTTAAGGGTGACATACCAGATAGATTCAGATTCAGAGTCTATCTGAGCACTGATGACTGTGTAGGTTGCACACTTTGTGAACAGGTATGCCCAAATCTCTCAATCACCATGATGAATCTGGACAAGGAGAATCAGAGAAATAAGAGGAAGATATACCCAACAGTCAATTTTGGTACATGTACAGTATGCAGGAACTGCGAGGAGATCTGCCCAACAGATGCTATATATCTTAAGGAAGTGTTCGAGACTGCAAGAACTAAGAACAATTTCTTATACTCTCCTACAGACCTTGAGAAAGGGGAGGACGAGGTAAGAAGATGATCTTTACAATAATTACAATTATATTCGCAATAATTCTCGTAGTTCTTGCAGCAATTTCTGTGGAACAGAAAGATATTGTTAGAAGTATCATATTCCTCATGGCATTCCTTTTCGTACTTTCTGCAAATTTTATATTTCTTGGAGCAACACTGGTAGGAGCAATAGAGTTACTTGTTTATGTTGGAGCAGTCAGTGCCCTTCTGGTATTTACAATGATGATAACAGGAGGTAAGGAAATTGAATAAAATTCCGGCTGCCATATCTGCAATTCTGTTCTTCATAGTAATGGCTGTCTCAGTCGTTAGTATTTCTGGAACATATGTACCCACCCAGCAGAGCATAACTGGCATATCAAAGGAGTTATTCAGTACGTACATTATACCATTTGAACTTCTTTCTGTCGTACTGGTAGCAGGAATTATAGGAATGTTTCATACAGCGGAGGATGATGAATAAATGGATCAGTTCATAGTTCAGTTAATCTCATTAGCGCTATTCACCATAGGTCTCTACGGCATAATGGTATCAAAAGTGGGGATCAAGATGCTAATTTCAGTTGAAATACTGTTGAATGGGGCCATACTGAGTCTAGTCTCAGCAGCTATTGGCACAGGAAAGGTAGATCCACTGGTTATGGCCCTTTTCACAATTGCAATTGCCGCAGTAGAATCTGCAGTTGGAATAAGTATACTGGTTTCGATATACAGGAAATTCGGCAAGATTGATATTTCGTTGCTGAAGGAGATAAGGTGGTAAAATGTTAAACTATGCATGGTTCATATTCCTTACACCAATAATATTTGCACCCATAGGCGTCATTGCTGGAAAAAGAAGCAAAGTAACAGCTGGTATTCTAGCGTCACTGTCAATATTTATATCGCTCATACTTTCAATAATTGTATGGCTAAATATAAGAGGAACATCCACACCAATTTACCAGAGTTATAACTGGTTTGATAACATAAACGCTGGAATATATGTAGATCACCTTGCAGTTGTAATGGTATTAATGGTTTCATTTGTCTCCCTAATGATTCATCTTTTTGCCATGTATTATATGAAGGATGACCCGAGGAAGAATACATACTTCGGGGAGACAGCCCTTTTCACAGGAGGAATGCTTGGTCTTATACTTGCATCCAATCTTCTTGAATTCTTTCTGTTCTGGGAACTGGTGGGACTATGTTCATACCTCCTTGTAGGATTCTGGTTTTTCAAGCCAAATGCAGCTTCTGCAGCAAAGAAGGCGTTTATAGTTACACGAGTAGGTGATCTGCTATTTATAATAGGGCTCGCTGTTCTGTATTCCCTCCTAACAGTAAGAGGAGTTTCATCACCACTTAGCATACCATATCTGATAAACAATGCCCACACAATAGCCACAGAAATAGGGGCACAAAACCTGACCATTATAGGATTACTCTTCCTGGGAGGAGCAGCCGGTAAGTCAGCACAGTTTCCATTACATGTATGGATTCCAGATGCAATGGAAGGTCCTACCACAGTTTCAGCGCTGATTCATGCTGCGACAATGGTAACAGCCGGTGTATATCTTATAGCCAGGGTACTTCCACTTTATGCCAATGCAACACCTCTGGCAGCAGAGTCAGTACTTTACATAGGTGCGTTTACCGCATTGTTTGCAGGAACAATAGGAATAGTTGTAAACGATGTAAAAAGGATTCTTGCATATTCTACAATCTCCCAGATAGGATATATGATGGCAGCGCTTGGAATGGTTTCCACCTTTGGTGAGAGTGTGATAGGCTATTCTATCTATCATCTAGTTGTTCACGCTGTTTTCAAGGCATTACTATTCATGTCAGCCGGAGTCATTTTACTGACTCTCATGGAACTAAGAGATGTAAAGAAAATGGGTGGTCTCTGGAAGAGGATGCCGGTAACAATTTCCCTGATGTTCATTGGTTCCATAACACTGGCAGCCATACCGCCCACTGCAGCATTCTTCTCAAAAGATACCATTATAGATGTTGCTTATAACTATTTCATAATGAATGGTAGCAACGTTTATTCTATACTACCTTGGATTTTCCTGGTTATAGGTGCCTTAATGACAGCTCTTTACACATTCAGAATGTTCTTCCTGGTGGCGCTTGGTAAACCAAGATCTAAGCTTGCAGAAGAGGCAAAAGATCCACCAAAGGTTGTATTGATACCACTTATGATACTTGCATTTCTATCTCTAACACTCGGGCTTATACAGTACCGTTTCTATGACTTTATAGTACCAGACACAACGAGGGTTGTTGTCCCATTGTTCATTGAATATACACCATTAACAATGGTTGTAATAGGTGTTCTCATAACCATAGGACTCTATGCAACAACCAGATGGCAGAGAATGAACTATGACAGGAACCCTGTCTACAGGCTTCTAAAGGCAAAGTACTTTCTGGATGCCTTATTTACTAGAGTCATAGCAGAGAGGGTAATCCTTCCACTTTCTTCTGGTGTATCTAGGCTTGAGAAAGGATTCTCAATTTCCATCGAAGGAACTGGAAAGGTAGCCATGGGATTTGGAGGAGTACTTAGGAGAATAGAGAATGGTGTGGTGGAATACTATTTCGTATTTCTTATAGCAGGTGTGGCAATACTGATGCTTCTCCTTGAGCTACTTGGAGGGATTTAGATGTTTATTTTATATATATTTTTATTAACCATAATATTCGCAATCGTATCCATTCTCCTTAAAAAAAAGGTTTGGGAAGTTGCAGTAACAGAGAGTTTCGTAATTCTTGTATTAACTGTAATTTATGCTCTTGTAAGATTTCAATCATATACGGGAGGGCTAATTTCCATAAGTTCATACCCAATTGACAGATCAATAGGAATTACGTTCAGCACTGGTGTGGATGGTCTTTCCATAGCACTTCTATTTCTGACAACTGTCATAATGTTTGCTGCTATATATACAGCGAAGAATGAAAAATTTGACAGAAGATTCTACGGCTTGATGATGTTCACTGAAGTTGGGCTTTATGGATTGCTTATTTCAAGAAATTTCCTGTTCTTCTATGTATTCTGGGAGGCAATCATCATTCCTGTATTCCTTTTAATCGCCATATACGGGGATTCAAGAAAGGAAAAGGCATCACTAAAATTCTTTGTATATACACAAATAGGATCTGTTTTCCTTCTGCTTTCCATACTGACACTATTCTCTTACTATGGTTCTTCACATGGAAACGTTTTTACGTTAAACATGTCGACGCTGTTAAATCCATCATTTATAATCAATGATATAACTAATAAGGTACCATTCTGGACATATTTTGCCCTATTTGGATTTTTCTTTGCCTTCCTGGTAAAAATGCCATCTTTCCCGCTTCACTCATGGTTACCGGATGCATATACATCTGCACCATACCCCGTAACCATTGTACTTGCTGGGGCCATTTCCCTTATGGGAGGTTATGGTTTCTTTGCTGTACTGATGCCAATAGCATCAGTCATTGGAGCAGGAATAGCATGGACAATAATCGGATTGGGCATTTTCAGTCTGATATATTTTGCTCTAACTGCTATGTTTCAGACAAACACCAAGAAGATGATGGCGTATGCCAGTGCGGCTTCAATGGGTTTTATTAGCATATCCCTTGGAGATGGTATACTCACCAGTGGTCAGGTCTCATACACAGCATATGCAGGGGGCATTTATCAAATACTTGCACATGGCCTCATAATGGGTCTCGTCTTTTCATCACTGTATCTAATTAAACAGAGGGCTGGAACAGAATCCAATCTTTCAGTCAGCGGTTTGTGGAGGGACATGCCATATATTTCAGCATTTTTCCTTGCAGGAATAATGGCCTCACTGGGTCTTCCGGGACTTGCAGGGTTCATAGCCGAAGCATCTATCGTATTATCATCATATTATGTGATCGGTGCCATTATTTTCCTGATTATTTTTGGGATGATCATCACTGCATCCTATCACATCTGGGTAGTACAAAAGACTCTTAATGGCCCATTCAATGAAAACATGGGAAAACTTAAGGATGCAAAGGGAACAGAAATATTACTTCTTTCATTTCTCTTCATACTCATACTGCTCCTCGGGATATATCCAAATCTGTTCTTTGGTCCCATACTGAGCTTCGTAAAGGGGGTATTCTAAAATGACGTTTATATTAGATTCTTCAATTCTAAAATCTCTGTACCCTGAGATATTCCTTGGCCTGGTGGCTTTTGGAATGTTGTTGATGGGAAGAAGGGTAAAAAACTGGATGGTCTACACCACAGTTTCAATTATAGCACTGCTCATATCAATGATTATGCTAATTCTGCTCGATTCAGGTAATTCTTCATTCTTTGGAGGAGCCTTTGTTATCAACAATTTCGGACTGTTCTTTGCACTTATCCTAATAACATCATCCCTTTATGTCTCATTTACAGCAGGTTCGGAACTGAAGCATGATCCTGAAATTTTCTTTTCTGTCTTTCTTTTTGTAAACATAGCCATGATAATAGCAGCCTTTAGTCTGAACCTCATATTCATATTCATAGCATTTGAGGGAATCAGCATTGGAACTTACATTCTGTCGGCTCATGGAAAATCAAAAAGAAACCTGGAAGCTTCTGCTAAATATTTCTTTACAGGAGTTATAGCAACAGGCTTTATAGTACTCGGTTCATCATTCTATTTCCTATCAACAGGCACATTCAATCTTGTTTCTTCGTTTTCAATCTCTGATGTTACCAGACCTTCAATGCTTCTTGCCTTAATACTCCTTTTTGTTGGATTTGGATTCAAACTTGCTCTAGTACCACTTCAGCAATGGGCAGTAGATGCGTACGATGGGACAAATAATCCTGTTTCAGCTTTCCTTTCATCAGGAACAAAAGTACTTGCCTTTCTTATTATACTGAGAGTATTTCTGGTTGGATTCTCCACATTAAGTACTGATGTTTTCTATCTATTTACCATAGTTTCCATAATAACCATGACATATGGAAACTTCGCGGCACTCTCTGAAAATAATCTGAAAAGGATGCTTGCATATTCAAGCATAGCTCAGGCCGGATATCTGATCCTGGTACTTACGGTGGTTTCCAGTACTGCCTCTCAGTTTGCGATCACAGTAGCAATTTTTGCAGCAATGTACTATTCTCTTGTATATATTTTCATGAAGGGAGGAGCCTTTATTGCATCTGGTGCCGTGAAGAAGGAAAAAATCATGATAAATGATCTCTCAGGCATTGGTCTAAAGTCACCTCTATTCGCCATTTCTCTAGGAATAATGATGCTTGCCCTTGCAGGAATACCACCAACTGCAGGATTCTTCGCTAAATACTATCTATTCCTTTCACTCATAAGCGGAAATCTGTGGTATCTTGCAGTAATAGGTATATTGAACAGTGCAATATCTGTATTCTATTACCTCAGAGTAATTGTGGTCATGTTCAGACCTGCAACAGAGGACAGAGAATTTAATCTCTCAGGCTCCATACTTCTACCTGTTGTTATAGGAGCAGTAATGTCCATAGGGCTTTCATTCCTGATTTATGGATATCCATATTTGAGCAGTATAGTTTCAGGATTAGGAGTTGGTGTGTAATGAATCCTTTGTATGATCTGGAAGTAATAGATTCTGCGGTCCTTTCGGGCGAGATAGATGATGCAATGAAACTTATCCAAAAGAAAATTAAGAGTCTTCAAAACGCAGAAAATATATCAAAAAACGAAAGAATCAGGAGTCATTTAAGGGTAATGCAGTCGATTAGTGATTTCTTAACAGGGAAGATAGATATTGATACAGTGAAAAGCGTCATGAACTCAAACTTTGTCTATGATGTTGATGATAAGGAGGGCTTTCTAAAGAATTTCATATATCATCTGTATTATGCTGCTGATAGATATAATGTGAGGTTCCCGGAATTCAATGGCAAAAGATGTGGTGATCTATGATGATAGGAGAACTTGAACACAAGTTCAGTAATCTTGAAAAACCTGAAGAGGTTGCAGAGCGAATCCATGAGATGAAAAAAGAAGGTTATCAGTTTTTGTACAGTGATAAGGCCAAAAGACTGATCATAGGAGAAGAATGGCCATATATTGAAGGAAAGGAAGACTCACCATACGAAAGCATCATGAAAAAAGTTTCAGAAATCCTCGGCATCAGTGACAGGAAGACATACGAGGAGGTTGATGAAAGATACAACCTGACAATGTACTGAGCAATAAGGTAATTCATGAGGAAAATGATGTTCTTCATTCTTTAATTATAAATAATATACCTGAGAATTCAATGGATATGGAAGTTCTGCAGCAATTATTCATAAATTTATCCGCAATAACTTCAGATGGTAATTTTAAACCTGTGGTCATCAGATCTAGGGGAGATAATTTTTCAATGGGTTACGACTGTTCATGTCATCTTGTAAAAGACAATGATTTCCTGTTGTCAGTTGTATCTCTGGGAACTGGAATAATGCAACTCATAAGAAACTATGAGGCACCTGTTGTTTCATACTGTAAGGGGTTCACCCTTGGGGCAGGACTTGAACTAACCCTGATAAGTGACTATTCTGTTGGCGAAAAAAACAGTAAATATGGTTTACCGGATATTCTTTTTAACTTCCCATCAATCATAATACCTCCTGAAGGAATGAGGCATTTCATTTCAGGCAACACTGTGAAGGAACTTGCCACGGGGAGGATCTTAACATTTAATGAGTCACTGGAACATGGTATAATATTTCGCAATGGAAATCTTCAAGACGCCGAAAACATGGCCATTTCATTAAATAACACTTTCTTCAGGAGAATAAAGGGTTCAAGGTTCATGAAAAATGAGATCATAAAGGCTTATGCCCATCACATAGAAACAATTAACACAAAAACAATCAGATTAAAAGAACTTGAGTCTTTCCGGCAAAAATTAAGAGAGACCGCCTAGATCTTTCTGAATTTCATTATTTTTCCTTCTCTCCGTTCTCTGGGATGCATAAATTCCAACAAAATAAAGGGCGATTATGGGTATGGCGAGTAGAATCATGGTAAATCCTGTCACTCCTGGAGAAAATATTACACCGAAGATAAGTGCCGCCACTATGGCATATCTCCAGTTCTTCCTCCAGTAGCTTGCTGGTACGATTGATAAATAGGTCAACCCAACCATTATCACAGGTGTTTCAAAGGATAATCCAAAGGAAAGAACGTAGATGAAGAAAAATGAGACAAAGGAAGTTATGCTCATTGTAGGCTGGGCTCCAACGCCAAGATCAAAGTCATACAGTATTCTAAACATAAGCGGGGCTACAAAATAGAATCCCACAAGTGCTCCAATCAGGAATAGTATAAGTGCTGGGTAAATTGTTGTCTTAATCAGATGCTTTTCTGAGGCTTTAAGCGCAGGTCCAATAAACTTCCCCGTCTGGTATGAAATATTTGGCGAAGTTACAATAATGGATAAGAACAGGCAGGAGTAAAAATCAGCCACAACACCATCTGTGGGCTTAATGGCAATCAGCTGGAAATGTTCTGTTATTACATGGTCAATTATGAGTTTAAGGAATTGTGCTCCCATATTTTCATAGGGATCAGGATAAATGAAGGGAAAATGAAAGGAAATAGACCCAAGACCAATATAAAATGACCTTAGATCAAACAGCAAAAAAATGCTAAAAAAGACCAGAATCGGAACTACAATTCTTATAACCCTGAAACGCAGTTCATCAATATTATTTGTAATGACCTTCAGCGGGCCATTTTCCATTAATTATCACTTTTAAGCTTTTCTGAAAGCTCAACCTTTATCTGTTTCGGATCCTTTCCGCTTGTTTCAATTCCCATTGACTGTGCAAGTGCAATTAATTTCTCGTTTTCAGGGGTGTTAACTTTCTCAGGCTCCAGCAATGATTTCTTAATTTCCTGCTGTATCTCAGTCTGTCCTCTCTTGAATTCACCTGTTGCCCTTCCAAGGTTTCTGGCAAAATCTGGGATTTTCTTGGCGCTTCCAAACAAGGCTAGTATAACAACACCTACTATCAGCCATTCCCATAGTGAATCTATCATAATAATACTAAATGTAAATTGATTATTTAAGTCTTTGATCTATTTGCAATTATATTCCGTTATTAACTGTAAAATCAGGAAAGTGATACAAGATCTCCCTGCTTGCCAGTTTGTTCTACTATAACAGCAGTACCATAGGCCACTATTTCCGTCATCATCTGAGCAAAATCAGATGAATCAAATCTCACATCCAGTATGGCATTAGCTCCAAGTGACTTTGCTCCATCCTTAAGTCTCTGAAGTGCAATATTCCTTGCATCGTTTAGTAATGTTATGTATTCCTTTATCTCCCCTCCCTTCAGAGATCTCAGACCCGCCATAACATTCCCACCGATTCCTCTGCTTCTTACGGTCAATCCCCAAACCGTTCCAAAAACCTTTGTAACCCGATATCCAGTAATGTAGTTTGTCGATACTGCAATAATTTCGTTGCTCTCCATAATTCAACAACTTTATTATACTAATATATCTTTCGCAAATCACATTTATTGTTCTTTGGTAGCTCCCATTACAAATTCTGCAAACTGTTCTTCAGTGTGCGTTCCTATTACTATAATTCTGTCATTTACCTTAATGTATGGAACCTTTTCTATATCTTTTATCTCATCTTCATCCCCAAATTCCAGGATTTCTGTAATTTCGGAACTTATGTTTTGATTCAGTATGGCAAATTTGTTTGCTATGGTACTTGCCCTGGGACAATACTGGCACGTAGGTGTGATATAAACAGTTATTTTAACAGGCATATTGATCCCTGAAATTATTTCTTTAGTCTTATCTGCAATCTCAGGTTCATCCATGGAAGCACTCTCTATGCTCTCCACGAGGGAACCGAATTCATACCCGGATGGCAGGCCATAGAAAACAACCCTACTATCCCTAATTCTTTCTGATGTTACAATAATGGCAGGGTACTTTTTTACATTATACTTTTCAACCATTTCCCTATCATTTTCAAAGGAGTATTTCACTGTCTTGATCTTATCGCTCAGGCTGGAAACCTCTTCAATAATTTCAACTGCTTTATCACAGTACATACATTTCTTGTCACTTGATGTGAATACTATCAGAGTTACAGTTTTGCTCAGCTTCTTCCTGAACTGGTTTGCCAAAAATCTTTTATCTTCTTCCCTTATGAGTGCTGAGTGTTCAGTATTCTCGTTTATCATGAAAACCTCATACATTGCTGGATATATAAAATTGATCACACAGCACTTTATAATAGCATCTATTTGTGGCAATATAAAATTTAAGAATTAAGCGTGATTTAAAATAATGAAAAATTTGTTTTAATTTTGATTACATCATTCAATATCATATTCAACTGTGTAACCCTTTTGCTGAATCTTAGTTCCGATTTCCCTGATATCCTTAATATAGTTCTCTTTCAATCCATTGAATGCAAATGAAAGATGCTTCTTCTTCGAGTTAATTATGACGAAGCCAAGTGTGTGATCTTCTGGCATAATTTCATCAGTTCTTGCAAAGTCGGAAATGAAATCGGACAAATATTCTGAAAGGTATTCGGAATCTAACATTTCATATAGGGACTCCAGTGATGGCCTCAAATTTGAAATCTCCACACATATGGTGGATGGATGTGATCCATCCAGTGTGAGATTGTACATTGCGCAATCGGTCATTTGACTCTTTTAAGATACCATCTCTCAGCGCCATCTTTTTCTCTTGCGTAACTTTCTTCAAGTGTTCCCGGTGCTCCCATGACTCCTGGATCACCTTCCTGCCAGTTGGCGGGTGTTGCTAGTTTTCTATCCCAGTTGAATTTAAGGGCCTTGAGAACCCTAATGAGTTCTGATATGCTTCTTCCAACTTCAGCAGGATAGTAAGCCATCCACCTTACCTTCTGATTTGGATCAATTATGAATATACCCCTCACAGTCATTCCATCAGCCGGGTTTATGATATTGAATATATTTGCTACTTCCTTGTTCACGTCAGCAATTATGGGAAAGGGTATCTCTACTCCATACTTTTCCTTAATATCTCTTATCCAGGCTATATGGCTGAATACGCTATCAATACTGAGACCAATTAGTTCTACTCCAAGTTTCTTGAAATCATCATATCTTTCTGTAAAAGCCATGAATTCAGTTGTACATACCGGAGTAAAATCTCCTGGATGTGAAAACAGTAAAACCCACTTTCCCTTATAGGAAGACATGGTTATGGGACCTTTCGATGTGTTTACGGTAAAATCAGGGACTTTCTCCCCTAGTGCTATAGGCATTTAATCACCATGTAGATATTATATTAACTTTATTAACTATCGTCATGACATGCATAATTTGCACATAGCAAAAGACTCTAATACATTAAAAAATATATTATTGGTATGAAGGGTCCACATAGTAGTTATGAAACCCACCATAATAACCAGACATTTTCTGTGAGGCTGTTGACTCGCTGGAAATAGCATTACCCATATTACCATATATCTTGTTTATCTTCTCCTCGACTGGCATGTATATCTTTAATGCCTCCATCACATCATCCTTTGTTATGTATTTATGTTCCTTGCTCACAGCAATATCGCCTGATGCCCTGATCAGACCACCGAGTTCCCTTAACCTTAGAGTCAATGCATTTTCCCTGTGATCTATTATACTGGCCCTTCTTTTTCCCTCCTCAACGATGATCATGGCTGCATCTATTTCCATATGTGGAATCTTTCCGTCACTGATTATTTCCTGAGCAATAAACTGTAGATATCTTTCAACATTCTTTTCGTTATATGGCATGGATACCTCCATCAGCACCTCGTATCCATTTCCTGCAATTCTCGATCTCAAAGGACTGAGAATCTGTGGGAGGTCCTGAATGTTACATGCACCCACAAGAATGAAATCAGTTGGTACTGAATCCACCCTGACACTTGCACCAGCACTTTGAGGATTCCTACCTGTTATGGGAAATTTCTTTTCCTGCATTGCAGTCAGTATAGACCTTTGCAGTTCTCCAAGGTGTGTTATCTCATCTATAAAGAGAACACCTTCATGTGCCTCATGGATAGATCCGGCTATGACTCTCTCATAGGGCATGGTTCCAAGCTGTGGGTGACCCCCGTATGGGTCATGCCTCACATCTCCAAGTAGTTCTGTTTCACTGGCACCTGTTGCAAGAATGAATGTATTTCTGTTCAGTGGTACTATGACCTTGCTTGGGCTTTTCTTCTCCATTTTCTTTTTTCTTTCCAGGGCCTTCTCATCCAGAATCTTTACCTTGTCATTGAATCGTTCGTAGATTATCACTTCCTCCTTTTCTCCTACTCTTCTGGTGGAAGATACTCTTTCCATATTGTTCTGTACTCCAAGGGCAGCACCCAGAACATTAAACATATCTCCGAATGGTCCCTGTGCATTATTCTTATTTTTTGGCTCCCCACATCTTGGACAGGTTGTATCGGTGTAAAGGGAAATGTATCCACATGATGGGCATCTGTACCCGAGTTTCTCAGACACATCTGCAGGTATATCTTCGGGGCTTACAATAATACCATCAGCTGCATTGATCTCATCACTCTCCTGTTCAACCTGTGCCCGGCTCTTTACCTCTACGTATGGCCTTTCGGGGTACATTAGATTATGTATAACCCTAACTTCGTGTTCTGGAACCTCTATAAGAAAAGACATCGCCTGTGCGATCATTGACTTTCCAATTCCTGGTGGTCCTACAAGCAGAAGATTTCTCCTCTGTTTTGCTGCAACTCTTGCTATCTTAACAGCATCATCCTGTCCTATAACCCTGTCAAGTGGGTTAGATGGTATTTTAACATCTTCTGTTGTATTCACTTTTCTCTTTGGCAAAATCTACGCCTCTTCTATTGGTACTACTCTCATATTTTCTGGTTTCTTGGTGATATTCCCTTTTTTTACGCCATAGATTATCTTAACACCTTTTTTGTGACAGATATCCACAAGCCGCTGGGAAATAACACCTCCAGTCATAACATACTCTACCTTTTCCATTTCTGAAATTTTATCTGGTGCCTCTGCCAGATTGAAGCTTTCCATGGGCTCTCCCTTTTCATCAACGACCTGAGTTTCCTTTTTCTCCAGAAGCTCTGTTATTCTTCTTCTTACACTGTTTGGATCCATTATGGAAAACTTATTGGTCTTTTTGACCTCATCGGGTTCAGGCTGTCGCTCTTTCTTTTCCTCTATTACATGGATTTCTCTCTGATGATGCTCCTGTTTTTCATGTTTTGGCTCATTTTCCTGCTCTTTATGATCTGGCTTCTTCTGTTCATGTCTTTCATGATCATGCAGTTTCTGGTCGTTTTTAACATGTTCTGGCTCGTGTTTTTCCTTGTTCGCGTCCTTGTCATTCTTCTCATTAAAGCTCTTGAGCTCGTCATTCATCCCTCTCATTGAAAGATACTGCTCTGTGGGAGTCTTATATCTCAGTGCCTTGACAATCTGCTTGTAGCTCAGTTCCTCAACTTCAGTTCCTGGTGGTGCTCTGGCAACGAAATCAACTTCTGCAACCTGAAGCATTTCTTTCAGTATGAGGTCTCCTCCTCTATCGCCATCAAGAAATACCGTTACAGTTCTCTCAGTTGAAAGCTTCTGAACAGCTCTTGGAATGTTTGTTCCCTGTACTGCTATTGTATTTTTTATACCGTACTTTAGCAGGTTAAGGACATCGTTTCTTCCCTCCACCACTATGATTGAATCAGAATCTCTTATAGCTGGACCTGCAGGTAATTTTTCCTCTCCGTAGGATATAATCTCTCCCCTCTCAACTTCTTCTCTTACGGTTGAAATTATACTTTCACTAACAGTCTTTCCAGACTCACTCATTTTTTTGTATAACTGTTCTGCCCTTTCTACAATTTTCTTTCTGCGTTCCTGTCTTACATCTTCAACGCTTTCAATTTCTACCTTCGCCTTACAGGGTCCAATTCTGTCTATTGTTTCAAGAGAAGCAGCCAGGATAGAACTTTCTACCTGATCTAAACCAGATGGTATTAGAGCAAAGCCCTCTGTTCTTCCCTTTTTACTGTCAATCTCAACCTCTATCCTTCCAATCTTTCCTCCTTTCTGGAGATCTCTAAGATCAAGTTCTTCACCAAGAAGACCCTCTGTCTGGCCAAATATGGCCCCAACAACATCGGGTTTTTCAACCACCCCATCGGCAGAAATTTTTGCTTTTATCAGATATTTTGTGATATTTGGATCTACATTCATTAAGTACACCTTTGTTATTTATGGGTAGAATATGGCTAATATTTAATTTATCCCAATCTACATCCATTAAGAATTGATTGCATGTTAATATTTAATTTATTCTCATATAAAGAGAAGAATCGATTTAATTTTATAGTTATTGAAAAGTATAACTTCAATTATTATGCGACTGCAAAAATGGGTATTTTCAATTTTCAGTAATGAACTGTTGTGTCTGTGGAAAATAAAAACTAATAAATTGGTGTGTTCAATATACTAAGAGTTTATGATAAGATATGGTATAGCTGGGATACCACTTACCAGCAAGGGAAGAACATTTGTCGACTCCGTTGAGGAAATTTATAAGTTGGGGCTAAAGGCGCTGGAAGTGCAGCTACTCAGGGTAAATGTTCAGGAAAATCAGGGTATTGAATACGCGGGAATGTTACCAAAAGATAACGAAAATTCCATAATAATTGACGTTCTAAGACCAAACGAAGAGGGTATATATTCAAGTATAGGAACTGACACAGTAATTCAGGAAGACGATATTGTGGAAGAACTGTTCTGGAACATGGCAAAAAACTATGATGAACTCAAGATGGGGGGAGATCTTGCCAGAGAGCTTGATGTCTTGCTTTCACTCCACAGTCCATATTATATGGATATGTTAACGACAAAGACCTTATCAAACGATGAGGATATTTCAGAGAGATCAATAAATCACCTTAAGTGGTCTCTTATTATAGGAAAAGCCATGGGTGCCAAGAGAGTTGTTACTCATACTGGTTTCTACAACGA
Organism: Thermoplasmatales archaeon; assembly: GCA_027316895.1. Taxonomy (GTDB): domain Archaea; phylum Thermoplasmatota; class Thermoplasmata; order Thermoplasmatales; family Thermoplasmataceae; genus Cuniculiplasma. The sequence continues at coordinate 183,289 of DAHVFT010000002.1, forward strand.
GACAAAAAAAGGGAGTCTCAAAAGGGCAATTGAGATATATTCATCAATCGATAAAGAAATGGGCACTGACCATGGCTTTCCATACATTGGAGTTGAAACATCTGGAAAACCAGAAATATTTGGTTCAGCTGAAGAGTTGTTTTCCATAGCAAAGAAGGTCCCATCTGTTGAGCCAATCCTGAATATGCCTCATTATCATGCAAGAACAAATGGGAGCCTGATACAGGCAAAGGATTTTACAGAAGTAATAAATAAGTTCAAAGCTCATTCCAAGGGTGACCTGTATATTGAGTTTGCAGGTGTTGATTACAGCGGTTCAACAGAAACAAAGCTAACGGCCATCAAACACGGTGATCTGAAGTTTGAAACAATGTCTGAGGTGCTGATGGATTATCAGGATGATCTCACACTAATTTCATGTTCGCCATTGCTGGAACACGATGCTCAGTATATGGAAGTTATATATGCAAGGAATTTTGCAAGGCATCTGCAGAGAAAAAAGGAGAGAGGTAAGGAAAAATGAGGGAATACCCGGTTAAAAAAGGATACAAAACTGACGTAAGCACAGTACTGGAGAAAGTTGGAAAATTTGCAAAGGACGCAAAGGCAAATGGGGAAATAATCACATTCACTTTACCAGGTCTTAAGAAAGTGGATGTTGAATGCGGCAAGAAGAATCTTTTCATCTCAACCGAAACAGATGAAACCTATAAAGAGCCAATGAATTCTATAAAAATATTCAACAATCTACTACTGGAACTAACGGGCTTTGATTCTAAAGAAAGGAAAAAAAGATTTTCTAAACTTTAAAAATAAAAAAAAATTTGAACTCAGTTCTTGTATTTTATTTTGCTTGATGGTCTGAAAACAAACTTTTCTTTCTGTGGGACTTTTATCTCCTTTCTTGTTTGCGGGTTCTTAGCAGTCCTGGGCTTCTGTGTCTTTCTTTCGAAAATTCCAAAGCCTGCCAGGTTTATTTTCTGCTTCCTGTTTGCCTCAGCTACAACTTCGTCCAGAAAGACCTTAATGACCTCTCTGGCAACTTTCTGTGTCTGTCCGGTTTTTTTAGAAACCTCCTTCGACAATTCGCTTATGCCTACCATTTTTACCAATACTTAATACACATACTAGTATTAAAATATTTTTATTCCTTTTTTAGTAAACATAGTAAAAATGCCATATACGGGATATACTATTATTTTTATTAAAATAATAATTTGTCTTACTCCATCGGACAAACTTAAATTTTAATGATTTTTACTGATTATTTTCCATATTTATGAATAAAGTATTCAGGAACCCGGATGTCACGAATATTGGATCAACGGGGATAAAAAAAGTTGAGTAATATGTTAGATTGGGTGTAAATTAAAACCTGACAATATCCTTCAAAATGGAGATCAAAAACCTATGGAAGGAATAACAATGCGAAATCTTTTTCTTATATTTTATTGATTTTTGGACACAATTAAAATGGTAATTCTTACCTATTAAGAAATCATCATGATATGTTGAATTATTCTGAATTACATAAAATATTAAAGGAAAAATATGGAAACCTTGGATGGTGGCCATCGGAAACAAGAGATCAGATAATAATCGGTGCGATATTAACGCAGAATACATCATGGAAAAATGTTGAGGCAGCTCTGAAAAATCTAAAAGAAAAGAAAATTGACACTATACCAGAAATTACCAATGTGGATCAGGAGGATCTGAAAGAAATGATAAGACCTGCAGGTTTCTTTAACCAGAAATCTGTCTATCTTAAGGAAATATGCACTAGAATTCAGGAATTGGGTGGCATTGAGAAGATTGATCAAATGAAAGATAGTGATATCGAGGATTTTCTCTTAAACACTAAGGGGATTGGTATTGAAACGATGCAGGACATAATGATTTACGCATTCAACAGAAAAGTGTTCGTTGTAGATAAATACACTGAAAGGTTTTTCTCCAGATTAGGACTCATTGAACCAGGAATGAATAATGCCTATTCCATGGGTGTTGAAATCCAGCGGAATATGGATCTTGAGGATCTCAAAAATTTTCACGGGGAAATAGTTGAAATAAGCAAAGAAATATGTAAATCAAAACCACTCTGTGAAATCTGTTTTCTCAGGCAGAACTGTAATTATGAAAAGGATTTGACTGAACCGTAACCTATAAGTCTCCACCTGTTTGCGATCCTTCTTCCAATGGATATTCTTTCGTCTTGCTGAACTGCTACTGGATATCTAAGCATTATCTCTATTTCATTTTCTTTTGCATTGGAAATCATTCCTATGGTATTTGAAGTACCAAAGGTAAGCATCACGCTTTCCCTTGTTTTGATTGGTTCAACCTTCATTTCCTCATCAAATCCAACAACCCTGTTCAAAAGATGAGACTCAGCCACTATGAACGTAGCAACTGCTGGAACCTTTCCAGCTTTTCCAAGAATCCTCCCCGTAAGGGAATCATTCTTAGTCAAAAATGGATCAAGGTATGTCCCAACTGCGGAGAGACCACCAGGTATAATTTCATTATAAGAGCTTGAACCAGCCATGAGAGATGAAACTTCTGAAAATATATTTTCCCATACATTTTTGTTTCCTTTGGTTTGTTGAATCCCAGGTGCTATCTCTATCTCATCACCAATCTTCAGTGTCCCCTGAACAAGTGACCCTCCAAGAACACCTCCCTTTAATTCTGAAGGCATAAGTCCAGGCTTGTTTATATCGAATGACCTGGCCACATACATAATTGGATCAAGATCTTTTCTCTTCTTTGGTGTTGGGATATATTCCTCAATTGCCTCAAAAACCTTGTCTATATTCTTGTTATGATAAGCACTCACCGGTATTATGGGCGCATTTTCAGCAACACTGCCTTTGACGAAATTCTTGATTTCTCTGAAGTTCTCCAGTGCTCTTTCTCTAGTAACAAGGTCAATCTTGTTTTGAATAATTATTATATTCTTTATTCCCATTATTTCCAGTGCAGTTAGATGTTCTCTTGTTTGAGGCTGGGGACATTTTTCATTGGCTGCAACAACTAAAAGTGCACCATCCATAATAGACGAACCGGAAAGCATTGTCGCCATCAGAGTTTCATGGCCAGGAGCATCTACAAAAGAAATAACACGCTCAAGTTTACAATTTTCATTAACTGGTTTATTGGAATAAACTTTTTCTCCATTTTCACATATATACACTGGAGTATCAGCGTATCCCAGCTTTATGGATATCCCTCTCTTTATCTCTTCTGAATGTATATCTGTTTTCTTACCAGTTAATGCCTTTGTAAGTGTACTCTTACCATGATCTACGTGACCTACCATTCCTATATTTACCACAGGCTGTGGCAACTGATTGCTCATTCTTTGGTTTCCTCAGGCTTCTCAAGTGGATCTGGTCCATATTGGGTAACAATAAAGTTTAACTGAGAAATATCTGGTCCCACAATAGCTCCCCTGAAGGTAACTCTCTCCCTTAATCCACTTTTTCCCCTATTCCCTTTACTATAGGTCACAAGTATTCTCTTCTTTCCCTGAATGAAAAGATCAGGCTTCATAGGGAAGCCGTCTATTGAAGAGCCACCAGTTATCTTTAATTTATAACCTGGCATTTCAAAAAATATCCCATCTATTTCCTCTCCTACTCTCCTTCCATTAAGCAGACTAAGGTTCTCAGGTTTAATCTCTTTCTTGTATGTTTTTCCAGTCTTTTTGTCAGCAATGATTGCCAACGAATTTCCTCCAGCCATTTAATTAATCCTCCTTTCTAAGATTATGGGAAATACTAAAATGGCTTATAAATTTATCAATTCAAAAATATTCTATCATATTAGAGGCAAATTTTAGTTACCATGTATTACAGAACAATTTAATTCCGTTGCGCCTAAATTTTTAGTTCATGTATCATAGATTTATTTTGGTGAGTCTATTTATGAATATAGTGGTAAAAAATAAAATTTTATCTATATTTATAAGTATTCAATAATATACGACACACGCAACCCCTAACCTGTTATAATCTCACTATATATAGAGTTGAAGTTTTATTTCACCATGGTAGAAAATGACTCGAATCCGGATAATAATATTGCCGGAAGATTGGAAAGGCTGCCATATAGCAGATTTCATGTGAAATTTGCTCTTATGCTGACGAGCGGAGAGTGGGCAGAGAGTTTAATGCTGCTGGGTAACGGAGCAATCCTTGGTTTGGTTGCAACATACTTTGCAATATCAAGCACCTCTGTATTAGCAACCTATGCTTTGCCTGCTTTCTTCTTCGTGGGAGAGTTCTTGGGGTCTATATTTTTTGGTAGACTGGCGGATACCAGGGGAAGAAGAGCAGTGTTTCTTTATAACCAACTGATTTTTGGGCTTGGTATGATAATAGCCGGTTTCATGGATTCGTGGCAACTCGTTGCAGTCTTTGTACTAATTGGCGGAATTGGAGTGGGTGGAGAATTCCCACTGGTAGACAGTTATGGAACAGAAATCTTTGTCAGGAAAAGGAGAGGTGCATGGTTGGCTCTCATCTATACTATAGCAGTTACAGCTGCTCCTCTTATAATATATATCACAGCTTTGACTGCAGGACTTGGATACTACTCGTTCAGAATTCCACTATGGTTCATGGGAGCTTCTGGAATAGTGGTCTGGTTAATAAGGTTCAGATTGAAAGAGTCTCCAAGATGGCTTTCTACTCACGGAAAAATGGACGAAGCAAAGAAAGAGATGGATAAAATCGAGGCTGAGGTTTTAAAAGAAACAAAATTGACAGCTCTTCCTCCAGTTACAGATACAATAGAGGCTCCAGTGCACGTATCTAAGTATAAAGAAATATTTGCTCCAGATGTTAGGAATCAGACAATAATGATGGCCATCTTTATGTTTTTCCAATCCGGTATATTCTATGGTTTTACAACCTTTGCACCAGGACTGGTTTCTGTGAAATATCCTACAAGTGATCCTCTAGGTGCTGCAGCAGTAATTTTCTCTGGATTTTTGGTAGGAAGCGTTTTCAATATATTCATAATTGATAAGATAGAAAGAAAGTGGGGTATCATACTTTTCGCAGTTCTGGGAGGTATTTTTGGCACATTCTTTGCGGTAATACATGGAATAGATGAGGCAGTGATATTCGGTTTCCTTACTGCATTCATGTTATGGAACTTCTCGAACTTTATGCACCAGTATAATGCAGAAATATTTCCTACGAGAGTCAGAACAACCGCCGCAGGATTTGTTTATTCCATAAGCAGGATTTCAACAACAATACTTGTGCTGTTCATAGCATTCTTTATAGGGGGTCACAACGCCCCCGGAATCTTCACCTTTGTATGGATATTGGTCATAATTTGTTCACTGGTTCTCATATTACTTGGACCTAAGAGCACGAACAAGTTTGTTGAAGCAATAGCAAAATAAACTCTCCTAAAATTTATAAACACTTTTCATTTTTTATTTCATTCTAATGTGTTAGGGTATTGATTTAAGTAAATATTTCGAATATTTGACTATGATTTCTGATGATTCTCTAAGGGAAGGTATGCAGGCTCCCGGGATAAGTTTTAGTGTAGATGAAAAGCTTAACCTTGCGAAAAAAATATCTGAATGCGGATTGAAGAGAATACTGGTTTCCTATCCATCGGCGCACGAATCAGAGGCTTTAGTTGCATCTGAAATTACAAAGAAGGGATATTTTCAAGAGGTTTATGGACTTGGGAGAGCAATAAAAGAAGATATTGATCTCATAGACTCAACTGGAGCCAATATATCTCTTCACTTCCCTTTCAAGTATGATTCTCTAGATGAAATATACAGCAATGTAAAATATGCCCTATCACTGGGAAAGAAGGTTGAAGTTGGTATCGTAGATATAACACAGTATAAAACAGATCAACTGGTAAAAATTGTAAAGATTCTATCAGGCCTGGGCGTTGATACAATACAACTCCCTGATACCATGGGAAAGGCAACTCCTGGATTAATCAGAAATGTAGTGGGCGAATCCAGAAAGGTTTCAGAATCAAAGATTGAAATTCACTGCCACAATGATCGAGGCTTATCTGTGTCTAACGCAATAGCTGGAATAGAAGCAGGGGCAGACATAATTGATACCACATTTCTAGGCCTTGGTGAGAGAAACGGAATCACTGATACAGGCACGCTGGCAAGATACCTGAAGGAAATCGGTGAGGCAAACGATTTGCAAACTGAAAAGATTGATCGATTGTCAATTGAGTTTCTGGACATTGTCATAAAGAAAACCGGTGAATATTTTTTCAAAAACAATCTTCCAAATATTGGGAAAAATACCAATACACATACAGCAGGAACTCATGCAGCTTTTTCCGATGTATTTGAGGGAAATGACTTTTCCGTGAATGTTTACACAGGAAAATCCATGTTGAAGAAGATTCTTGAGGGAAGAGGAATCGATCTGACAAAGGAGGATCTGTCCCTATTGATGAGGAGGGTAAAGGATATTTCAGCCACTCAGGGAAGAGTAATTGGAGCTGATGAAATAATTAAGGAGGCAAGGGATCTATGTACAGAGTAGTTGAACTGGGACATATAGTGGCAGGTCCAACCGCTGGCTTAATTCTTTCCGAAATGGGTTTTGAAGTAATTAAGGTAGAAAGACCTGGTGTTGGAGACATTGCAAGAAATCTTACTGGAGAGAGTGCTGGTTCATTTCCTTATTACAACAGAAACAAAAGGAGTGTTGTCATAAACACAAAAGTTCCAGATGGTAGAGAGGCACTTAAGAGATTGATAGACAGCTCTGACATAGTAATAGACAACTTCAGCAGTGATTTTCTTAAGGGTCTAGGACTTGATTATCAAAATCTGAAGAAAACAAACCCGGGGTTGATTTATGTATCAATAAGAGGATATGGCAAGGGAAAAAAGGAGGGAAGGAGGTCCCTTGACTACCCAATAGAGATAGATTCCGGGATAGCCTATATGAATGGTTTAAAGGACAGGCCAATGAGGGTTGGTGCTTCACTGGTAGATATGTTTTCAGCTTCAATGGCAGTAATAGGAATTTATGATGCAATTCTTGAGAGGGAAAAAACTGGAAAGGGTAGGAGCATAGACTCTTCATTATTTTCAAATGCAATGTTTATGATAGGTCAGCACATATCAACATATCAGATAAATCAGAAGGAATTATTACCAATAAACGAGGCAGGTTTCGCATGGGGGATATATGATTTTTTCCCAACCTCAGATAACATGAAGATATTCATTGCAGTTACGACTGATGAGCAATGGAAGAAATTTTGCAATGTATTCGGAATAGGAGAAGATATTTCTAACAGATATGCTACCAACAGGGACAGATATGAAAACAGGAAAACACTGATTCCATATCTTTCTGAAACAATTTCAAAATACGCCTCAAAGGAGCTTTCTGACTTACTGGATAAGCATCAAATAGTTTATTCATTCCTAAGAAAACCTTGGAATCTTCTAGATGATGAGGATGCTTTAAAGGGGATGAATAGTGTTACATTCAGGGATAGGGAAATTTTTCTACCAGCAGTGCCAGTTTCGTCAAACAGGAAAGAACGTGTGCCTGAACTTGGTGAGGATACAGTTGACATACTTTCCAGTCTCGGATTTAGCACTGTGGAAATCACTAAAATTTCAGGAAAGTAACATAGAGATCATTTCAATATTTGGTTTCTCCTTATTCACATAATGCAATCTAAAACCATTGACCTCTCATATACTCATTCTATAATTTTTCTCGCGTAATTAACCATCCCGCCCGAATCAAGTATTTCCTTCAGAATTCCTTTAGGTGAATCGAATGGCAAAATACCAAGATCACCTTTTATTTTGCAATGTTCGAAATCAATATTCACTTTTTCTTCGTTTGAAAATGGAATATTACCTTTATATATTCCCGGGTACAGTCCAACATTGATTGCGTTCCTGAAAAACAATCTTGAAAAACTTCTGGCAAACACGGCCTGAATCCCAATAGTCTTTAGAAGAACCGGCGCCTGTTCTCTTGAGGAACCAGTACCAAAGTTTTCCCCAGCAACTATTATATCTCCCTTTGTAACTTTGTTAGAAAAACCATCTATTATTGATTCAAGACAGTGCTCAACCTGCTTCTCTATGGACAGATGCAGGTATCCTCCAGGGGCAATATTGTCAGTATCAATATTATCTCCTAATAAAAAAACAGATACCAACTTATTCACCTGGCACATGTATATATCCCTTTACTGCGCTCTCAGCTGAAACGTATGAGTTTGCAAGATATACCTTGCTTGTTGGGTGACCCATTCTCCCCCTGAAATTTCTGTTTATGTTTGTTATGCACACCTCATTTTCAGCAAGCACTCCCATATGCAGACCAGCGCACGCCCCGCATGTTGATGGCCCAACTGTTGCTCCCGAATCAATAAATATATCTATCAACCCCTCACTTATTGCCTGCTTGAATATTTTCCTTGTTGCCGGGATAATTATCATCTTCACATCTTTTTTAACACGCCTACCCTTCAGGACAGAAGCAGCCTCCCTCAGGTCACTTATTGTGCCATTAGAGCAATTTCCGATGTATACCTGATTTACCTCGGTTCCCTCCAGTTCTCTCGCATCCGTTACATTTCCGGGTGAGTATGGCATCGAAATCTGAGGTTCCAGCTCAGAAATATCATACTGTTTTTCTGTATATTCTGAACCAGCATCGCTCTCTGGAAATTCATTACTTTCTAAAATACTTGAATTCTTTACAATGCACGTTTTAGCTCCTGCTTCAACGGTCATATTTGCAATTGATAGATCATCATCCATGTTAAAAGAAGTATCTTTCTGAAGATGAAATTCCATGGAAGCATAATTAGCTCCATTCACTCCTATATCTTTTAGAACCATTAAAATCAGGTCTTTTCCAGTAATGTACTTCCCCTTTCTCCCATATACATTGAGCAGTATAGTTTCGGGCACCTTGAACCACTGTTTTCCCATTGCCAGTAGAGATCCAATGTCAGTAGAACCAAGACCTACTCCCATGGCACCAGCTGCACCAGCAGTAACTGTATGTGAATCTGTACCCACAACAAGCATACCTGGTTTTATTATTCCATTTTCAATTAGCAACGTGTGTTCTATGCCTTCTCCAAATGGAATAGTTTCCCATCCTTCACTTTCTGAAGTTTCATTCATATTTTTTATGTTATTGGAGCTTTCAATATCCTTTGGAGGAAATATATGATCATTTACAACAATTACCCTTCCCTTATACCTTGTCTTTCCTCCTGATATCTCCCTGAGAGCTTTAATCGAGGAAGGGCCAAGAACATCATGCATGTAAACCAGATCCGGAACTGCCCATACATATTCTCCAGAGTGGGCATCCATTCCTGACTTTTCAGAAAAAATCTTCTCTGCTGCGGTTTTTTGAGTCCTCACGACCAAAAAATGCATTCATACTATTAATATGCAGTGGGCACCTTCAAAAGATTTAAGTTTATCCACTTCATGCATAGCGCATTGTATTATTTAGAAATGGGAGTCGGAGGTAAATGCAGCATAGCAAATGCCAGTGGTTATAGTCCAGACTCGATTCTGATCCAGAATGCAAGAATTATAAAGGGAAACCTGAACCACGTTATTTTGACAGTCGCCAAAAGAGAAAGTGATCAGGTATTAGAAGTGTTAAAGGGTGATTTCAGGAGTTATGAAACATCAACATTAAAGGGAAACATGTTTGTTGATTCATATAAGATAGGGCATGGAATGTTAAAGGCAGTGATGAATCAGGATGTTTTTATGCTCTTCCCTATAATTGCAAGAAATGGAATAGAGAATTTCCGTCTGGTATCAAGATTCAGGGCAGATCTTGAGAATATAGTTGATAAAGTTGGAAGAGAAAATGTTGTGGAAAGGCAGATTATCGACAGGGTATCCATATCAGATATAATCTCTGGAAATATTCTGCACAGTGCCTCCCCGTCATTGTATGGTTTGACAGACAGGGAAATTGAAACCCTGAAGGTTGCCATTAATTCGGGCTATTATGAATGGCCCAGAAAAAATGGGCTGGAAGAGATTTCTTTAGACAATGGAGCATCAAAGGTTACCACACTATATCACATAAGAAATGCTGAGAAAAAGATTATGGAAACTTTATTCAGGAAAAATGCAAGGTAGTTGCCAAAAAGTAAATTAGGTAACAAAAGTAAAACAAAACGATAATGCTTATTCTCATTTTTTGATTCCTTATATATGAATATCAAAAGCAAATCTATTGAAGCTGAAATGAGTGGTAATTACACAATAGATGGTGCAGGTGTCAGGCTTCTGAGAGTTTTTGGCGGGCCTTCTACATTTGAATACACCGACCCATTTCTTCTGCTTGATTATTTCGGCTCATCTGAACCATCGGAGTACGAAAAGGGATTTCCATGGCATCCTCACAGAGGAATTGAGACCATCACATACCAGGTAAAGGGTAAAACGGATCATGAGGATAGCAACGGAAATAAGGGCACCATCTATCCAGGTGATGTACAGGATATGAGTGCTGGTAGTGGTATTTTTCACCAGGAAATGCCAGCATCATTAAATATGAAAGGGAGTAACGATAAAAACTTCGACAGGACAGTTCTGGGGTTGCAGTTATGGGTGAACACCCCAGCAGAAAGAAAGATGAAAACACCAGAATATGCATATTACAAATCATCTGATATACCTCAGTACAAAACGGATAACGGATCGATTGTAAAGGTATTTGCCGGAGAATTTGGAGACGCCACCGGGCCATACAGATCTCCATACGACCTCAGTCTTCATTATTATCATATAAAGATAAAGGAAGGGGACAGCATCGAACTGAGTAACCTCGAAAGAAAGAGGGCCATTATGTTCAACTTTTCCGGTAATGTGAGGATAAATGGAGAAACAGAGATGACAGAAAGAAAAGCTTTCATATTTTCGAGGAACGGAGACTACATAGAAATTAAGGGAAGGGAAAGGGAAAGCGATATAATGTTTATAGCAGGAAATCCCACCGATGAACATATTGAGTGGTATGGCCCTGTGGTCATGAATACAAGGGAACAGTTGAACGAAGCACTTAAAGATCTGAGAAATGGCACATTTGTCAGAGAAAAGGAACCTGTCTTCAACTGATTTTCGTTAAATACAGATACAGAGACTATATGTACTAAATAGTCGTACCACTAACTTATTAGTATTACTCAGTAATATACTATAGTATTAAATGCGAATAGAATTCCTCCTTTTTATTACCATCACGGCGGTTTCATCCGTACTCTCCGTTACATATTACCTTTTAAATTCATATCTTTCAAGAAAAAGGAATACACCTAAAGAAAAATCCGAGGGATTAACACCGCAGGATGCAACTATTGTTATAACTGTGTTCAACGAATCAGTGGAGCATCTGAAAAGGGCCATAGCTTCAGTCAGAGATCAGGTCAGTGAAATAATAGTAGTAGGGGATGGTGTTGAGCAACCATATCTTTCCATGTGCAGGGATGAAGGTGTTACCTTTCTATCCACTGGAATACATTCAGGAAAAAGAAAAGCAATGGCTCTTGGAGTTTCAAAAGTAAAGACGAAAGTGGTAGTGTTCATGGATGGGGATATGATCCCTGAATCTGATGCCATCGGAAATATCATGAAAGAATACTCGCCCAGAGTAGGAGGTGTTGGCGGTAATATAACATTTGACACCATGGATGGTAAGTTTGTATCCTATGCCTCTCAATTCATAGAGAGATCAAAGGAAATCATCCAGAGATCAATGAAGCATTTCGGAAGTGTAATGCTGATAGATGGTGGCTTCGGATCTTACAGGATGGATGTGGTTGGAAAATACATAACATCACCAGAATTTTATGATTTCAAGATTCAGGGAAACATTCCATATTATGGAGGTGGTGACGATGCAGACCTTACCTCATACATAATTGGTAAGGGCTATGTCGCTACAAAATCCTTTGAAGCAAGGGTAACAACCCTCCCCAAGGACAGCATAAAAAGTTATATGAAACAGAACATAAGATGGTCGAGGACTGGATGGAGAACATTCTTCAAGAGTCTAAGAAACGGCTCTCTGAAAAAAGCAAATAAATTCTATAAGTTTGAGCAGATATTCACATACACCCTTCCAATTGTATTTCTTGTAGTTATTCTCCTAAAGGGACTTATCTTTCTTGAAGTGTTACATTTCAGGGGATTCATACCCGCTATATTCAGCATGATTGGATTTCATTTTCATGGTCATATTTCTAATTTAGACATATTATACAGGTTAAGTACCACTTCATCAGCTGTTGCATCCATGGTTTTCGCAGGTTCCGTTGCAACCAGAACCTTAAAGAACAGGCTCAAAACACTTGCTTACGGATCCATAGGTGCTGGAATACTCTTCATTGCCACAATATACGCTCTTTTTACTTACAATAAGGCCTGATCATAATTAAATAAAGATCTGACATATGCATTTCAATGCTAACTCTGGGACTTGAGGGCACAGCTCATACTACAAGCGCATCCATACTGGATGAGAAACAAATATACTCCATGGTATCCAGAACATATAAACCGGAAAAGGGTGGAATAAATCCCCGAGAAGCTGCAAATTTTCATTTTGAAAATGTTGTTGATGTAATTCATACTGCAATCAAGGAATCTGGATTCTCGGAAAATGACATAGAAATGGTGGGATTTTCAAAAGGTCCAGGTCTCCCTCCATCGCTGAAAATAACAGCAGTTGCTGCCAGGGCTATGGCGTTAAAGCTCCATATACCAATTGTAGGGGTAAATCACCCTCTTGGGCACATAGAAATCGGAAGGAGGGAAACTGGTGCAAATGACCCAGTAATGCTATACGTTTCAGGGGGTAATACACAGATAATAGCACACAAGAACGGTAGATACAGGGTATTTGGTGAAACACTTGACATCGGAATTGGAAATATGCTGGACAAAATAGCCAGAGATATGGGATTTCCATTTCCGGGTGGACCCGAAATTGAAAGAATGGCACTCAATGGATCAAGACTACTTGATCTTCCATATTCAGTCAATGGAATGGACTGCTCATTTTCTGGCATATACACGGCGGCAAAAAATTTACTAAAAAAGGGGGAGAGCGAAAATGATGTCTCATTCAGCATTCAGGAAATATCGTTCTCCATGCTTGTAGAAACTCTTGAGAGAGCGTTATACACATCGGGAAAAAATGAAATACTCCTGGCAGGTGGGGTTGCAAGAAACAGCAGATTGAAGGAAATGATTTCAAGAATGGCAGACGATCTTGAGATCAGGGTTTTTGAAACACCGGAAAAATACTGTATGGATAATGGTGCGATGATAGGACAGGCTGCAATTCTCACATATAACAATTTTGGGTCACAGAAGATTGAAGATACTGCAATTGACCAGATGTATAGAATTGATGAAGTTAACACTCCATGGGTTTCGGAGATGAATATTATATATAGCAACAGGGGGGCAGAATCTGTTATAACTGAGGGAAAATTCCACGACTATGATTCAATAGTAAAGGAAAGAATAAGAAAGTCTTACAGGAATGTAGAACTGGATCTAAAACTGAGAAATAAAAGAATGAAAAATGAAATAGTAATGCTCCACAGAATGATGGAAGCAGGCATAAATGTACCTGCTGTATTTTCAATTAATGAAGACAGAGTAAGTTTTGAGATGGAAAAAATACATGGAACTCAGGCGTCAAACATTGAAAAAATGGATAAGAAACTGTTGGAAGAGATAGCAGAATCTGTTTCAAAGCTCCACGAAAGGGATATAATTCATGGAGATCTGACATTGAACAATATGATCATACATGATAACACACTTTACATTCTTGACCCAAGCATGGGAAAAATATCAAAAACGGTTACCGATAAGGCATATGATATAAGACTTCTGAAGGAAAGCATGATTTCAATTTACGGAAGCGAGCCATATGATAGATTTGAAGAAATTTACCGCAAAATGAGTGAAACTAGCAACGAGGTAATAAATGTGCTTCATGATATAGAGAAAAGGAGGAGATATGCATGAAGTTAAAATTTCTCACAAGTAACATGCATAAATACAATGAAATATCGGCATTTCTTGGACAACTTGGAATCGAATGCCAGTGGGTAAAGATGAAATACGAGGAAATTCAGGGAGAATCAACAGAGGAAATATCAAGGGACAGTGCAGTGAAATTGTCCAGACAGATGGATGATAAATTCTTTCTGGAAGACACAGGATTGTATATAAATTCACTTAAGGGGTTTCCAGGGCCATATTCATCGTATATTTCAAAGACAATAGGAAACGAAGGAATTCTGGATCTCCTGAAAAATAAAGAAAGATCAGCCTATTTCCTGACAGTTATTTCTTATTTCGATGGAGCGAATGTTCTGACATTTCAGGGAAAATTGAATGGGAAAATTGCAGAGGAAGAAAAGGGCAAAACAGGATTTGGATTCGATCCAGTATTTGTACCGGAAAACTGCGAAAAAACACTGGCAGAAATGAGCATTGAGGAAAAGAATCAGCATTCTCACAGGATCAATGCCTTAAGGAGTTTTATCAGTTATCTAGGAATAGAGGACTAAGTTTATAATTTAAAATATATATGTGTTGACTGATGGCATCAAAATTAAGAGAATTCTCACTATATTTCTATCTTGTAATTGCAGTGGTTGGATTAATATTCCTGCTATTTTCGACAAATTACATTTTCTTCCACAACGGAGCAGTAAACACATACTCATTTGGGATGAACACCATAGGAAACTGGAACGACTGGGTATTTATCATTTCTTTATTCGTAAGCGGGGCTTTCCTGTACTATGTGTATAAGTGGATTGATGATGACAGATTCTTCATGAAAAATATCAACTCAGATAGTAAATCTCACTTTATGAAAAACATGAAAAAACTGGAAAAAATTGCAAGGGAGCATGGTAGCCTCTACCAGCAGATGCTACAAAATAAGAAGAGTTTCTGGAAAATCAAAGCGTGAGTTTTTTTGCAAACTCTGGAAGTGCAAAACTTGATTTTGCTATTTCAAGATTGAAATATTCACCCTTCTCCACATTTTCTGTTCTAAGTTTAATCTGGCTTTTCTTTGCCATGGTAAAACTCCAGAAGCCACTTGGATAGGTTGGAATGAATGCCACATAACTTGCCACATGAGGGAAGGATTTTCTCATTCCTTTATTGGCCAGTTCAATTCCCCTGGGCTGGTAGAATGGTGATCCAGACTGGGTAACTACCACTCCACCATCATTCAGAATTCTGGATACATTGGAGTAAAACTCTTCATTAAATAGATCTTCTGCTGGACCTACAGGATCAGTGGAATCTACAATTATAATATCAAATTTTTCCTTTGTGTTCCTTGCATACTTTATTCCATCATCCACAATAAGTTTCACCTTAGGATCATTGAATGAAGCAGTTAATTTTGGAAAATGCTTCCTGCAGACTTCTACAACCTGGCCATCGATCTCAACATTAATTATGGATTTAAGTCCAAGCTTCAATAATTCCCCAGCAGCTCCTCCATCTCCACCCCCAATTATCAGTGCTTTTTCAGGTATCTTATCTGCATAGTAAAAGGGCATCCTTGTTATCATGTCATGATAAACGAATTCATCTTTTTCTGTTAGCTGAACAGTTCCGTCTATGGAAAGTAGTTTTCCAAAATCGTAGGTTTCAAAAACGTCAATTCTCTGGAAATCAGTTTTTACTGATAACAACTGATCACTAACTCTAAAAGACAGCTGAAGGTTATCTGAATACCTTTCCGAAAACCAATTCTCGATTAATTTCATTATGGGGTATATGCTGATTGTGATTTAATTATTTTTCATGAATGAGTTCTATATGTCCATTTAATCGAAACTGAATAGACCAAACTCATCTTTCATCTAGACTTCTTACACTTTCTTGAAATTTAAGGCAAAATCATGATACCATTTCCACGATGGTTTCTCTGTGTGTCAATCACGTTCTCAAGGTATCACCATTTGAATCTCTATATGTAATATCTCCTTCGTGGGGGTCAATTGGTTTCCTAAACTCAAGACTATTACTAATAGTTCTCATTGCACAAAAGCCCGATATTTGTGGGTAATACTGATACGATTTAAAAATTTCCAAAATTTTCCAGTAACATCCCATTAAAGTGGAACCTCTCGTTATCACGTCATCCACAAGAATAATTCCCAATTTATTTGTTACTATGTTTCTAATTTGACTATCCATGCCTTTTGATAATGATAAGGAATTAAAGTGATCGAGTGGTTTAGGTCTATTATTAGGTAAACTTTTAGAAGAAACATTAACTGGAGTTAATCTCGTTAGAAGAGGGATCATTTTTAAGTTCATCTTTTTGCTGAAAGTAGTAGCGATGTCTTTAGGAACCCAAAGAGTATCCTTTTTAATAATAATGCTTCTGGGGACAGGGATTAATACAGTGTCTGACCTAAAAAAATTATCAAAGTCTAAACCTAAATTATCTTGATTTGCATGTGTGATATAATGAGTCAACCATTCTGTGATGGGAATGCTCTTTCCTTGAGATATCACATGAAGGTTTTGTTTCAAGGTTCTCATTATATCAATTGATTTTATTGCATCCTTAAGAGTGTCTTTATCTGTTATACTTTGAAGGTATTTTTTTGGCAGATATGAGAGTATGGAAATATAATGAAGTTCATTTTTGTTACTGATCATCCATACTTGCCTTAACATAATTTGATGTTTCTTCTAATATCAGTTCAACATTACCTATATCAAGTTCGTTTGCACCATATTTTTGCATTTCCCTTGGCCATTCAAGGCTTTCATTCTCAAAAGTAGGAGAACATATGTAAAGCTTTCTACCCAATCTTAGTGTCTCCCATCCCTGAGAAATTGAGCCACTTACTTCACCTGCCTCCATTATTATAGTAATATCAGAGAGAAGTGCCATTAGTCTGTTTCTCGTTAAAAAGTCCCTTTTGTTAGTATAGTGACCCATGTCAAATTGGCTTATAACCAGCTGTCTTCTTTCCATGAGTTCTTGTAATTCTTTATTTTCAGGTGGGTAATAACGATTAATTGGAGTACCCAGCACCGCAATGGTATCACCATTTTCTTCTATTGCTGTTTTGTGCGCAACAGTATCTATTCCTCGTGCCAACCCACTAAATATAGCAATACCATTTTTAACTAACAATCTGACCAAGTTCTTGGTAATATTTATTCCAACTTCAGAGGGCTTCCTGGTTCCAACAACTGATATCCTAGGTTTATATATGGGTAAAGGAATTGATCCCTTTACAAAGAGCTTCTGAGGTGCATACTTTTTTTCCACATCATTTAATTCCCTTCCAAGAATATTTTCGCAACTCAGTGTTTTCAAGTTACCTTCATTTCCTAGCATCTGTATTATAAATGTAAAAGGGTTATAAACACTTTTCATTCTTTAAATCATCATTTTTTAACATAAAATTAGACTAACTCAGGCAGTTGGCATCTCAATTTCCCGCTTCGTATGGCAGGATGAAGGCTAACAAATATTTTCTATTTACCTCAATTTACTGTTATATCCACCAATAGACTGAGATTAAACATGAAATTACCCTATCAAATCAGGTGATGCGCTTGCCTAATATGTATTGATTTAATTTGAAGGAAAGAACACCCTTAAACTGATTAAAATTTTCTGCCATAAAATTCTCTCAGAAAAACCTGAAGTATAGATTCTATTCTAGGTCATGAATACATTCTCATGCATACTGCTTATGATTTATTAAATATATATTATTACTTCGCGGACAAACTTCATGGGCAATAGATATGCAATTCCACTTAATGATATAAATAGTGGTAGGTGAATTTTGCTGGCGATCTAATATTCAACGGGAAACAAGGGGATAATATCAATGAAAAAGAGAAATCGGAAGAAACATGTTATGATAAGAGATAGATTGGACATTTTTCATTCTTTGGAAGATACATCATTTCTAATATATCTTATGTCTGCAACAGAAATTATGATGTTTCTGTTGTTGAGAGGATATTGGTATGCAATTGCGCAGTGTTGATAAATCAGGTCAGGTAAAGATCATAGGGCGTATTATTGGTTCTTGTTGTTTGACCAATGGTTGGAGTCCCGAATAGCCTTAATAAAGGATTTTAAAACGCGGGTAAACATTTTTAAGTTTAAGGGCTTATATGTTCCATTATGGAAATGAAGAAATTTGGAAATACAGGTATGCTCGTTAGTGATCTCTGCCTTGGAACTATGACCTTTGGATGGCAGGCAAATGAGGTTCAAAGCCATGAGATATTAGACCATTTCACGGAAAATGGAGGCAACTTTATTGATACTGCAAATGTATATTCACACGGTAAATCTGAAACAATTATAGGTGAATGGCTAAAAAGACAGGATAGGGAATCCCTGGTCATCGCAACGAAAGCTAGATTCAGGATGAGTGATCATGCAAACGGTGTCGGATTATCGAGAAAACATCTGATCCATTCAGTAAAGGAAAGTTTGGAGAGATTGAATACTGATTATATAGATCTTTTACAGTTGCACACATGGGATGCTCTGACTCCACTGGAAGAAACGTTTCGAACACTCAATGGAATGGTTGAAGATGGCTATGTAAGATATATTGGAATAAGTAACTTCAGGGCATGGCAGTTTGAAAAAGCACTCCAGTTATGCAGATCAAAGGGATGGAATGAACCGGTAAGTCTTCAGCCCCATTACAATATTTTCGTAAGAGCCACTGAATTTGAGTTGTTACCCATGGCCAGAGAAGAAAATATTGCCGTTATGCCATGGAGTCCACTTGCAGGAGGGTTCCTGACTGGAAAATACAAAGGTGGAATAGAAGGTGCATCTAAAGGAACCAGAATAGGAGACTCAAACAATGCCGAATTTTACAAACAGTTCGAAACAAGAAGGGCAAAGAACATAATCAGCACACTTGAAAAAGTAGCCGAGAAGAATCATAAAAGCATGGCACAGGTATCTATTAACTGGCTTCTGAGAAATCCAGCTGTTACTTCACCCATAATAGGGGCGAGAAACCTTGAACAGCTGAAGGATAATCTTGGTGGAACCGGATGGGAACTGTCAAAAGCTGATATAGCAAGGATAAACAATGCAAGTGAATTGGAGGTAACCTACCCCTATGATCAGCGTGCAGAAGATCAGCAGAAAGCAGGGAGAATTTCTGATTGAAAGTTATTATTTCTACCATTTTTAATTTATATCCTTGAATCCCTTTAATAACAAATAAAAAAATGGCAAAGACAGCGCATCATATATAATTCAAATCATCGGTAAACATCAGGGGAATACCCAGAGAACCCTCCTTCTTATCAAATATGAAGTGAGTTAAATCATCATATCCATTAATCTCCTTCTTTAATGAACCAGATATAAATAACCACTTTTCATTGCCTATTTCCCTAAATTCAAAATATTCTCCTATTCTTTCTATTATAAGCGGTCTTAATTTTCTGAAGATGGACTGGGAATTCAGAATCTTTAAAGTTCCCTGTGAGTTTTCCTGAACAAGCTTAACATTTAATCTGGAGAGCTCCTCAATAAAATTAAAATCCTCCTCGTTTACTCTGAATCTAATTTCACTACATTCCATTTTAGCCATTATATCGAGAAGACAACTGGCTATGGCCTTTCGAGAACCTGCATATTCCATTATCTTTAACTTTGAATCTCCTATTTTCTTGAATGCTACAACGTAAGCTAATATAGTTTCATTCTCATTTCTGATTTCAAACAGGTCCATCCGAAATCCATTTCTCTTAAACCATAGAGCGTTTAACAAGATACTGAATTCTTTAGAAGTTCTCATGTACCTGAACTTTTCTTTAATATGAATCCTGTGGTATTCTACTGCATTAGCAATTCTTTCCTCCGGTGAGGACAGTTTGACAAAATATTTTCCATTTTGTTCTATATCTTCATTTTTTCCAATTTTTTCTATTACTGCTGAATAATCCGATCCTGTTTTCACACAACCGAGCTTAGTATACAGTTCAATCTCCCCTGAAACCAGGAGAAGGTCTATTTCAGAATTCCTGTAAACTTCAATCATTCTGTTTATGATTTTTGTGGATAAACCCTTGTGTCTATGATCCTTCATTGTGGATACTGAACCAAGTGAAGCAACGTCAAGTATGGCTCCGTTTATGCATGTTTTTGATAAAAGTACACTTGCCTGGCTAACAGGAATTTTGCCATCATCGATATAGAAGGTGTTTTCTATATTATCATCAGAAAAAAGATGGGGGAATTCAAGTGCCATTGATGAGCCCTGAACATTTCCTGGTCGAAAAACTGAATCAAGAGAATCTATAAGCAATTGTCTATTTTCTACTGAACCTCTTTTAACCTCACTATACATGATTCTTCACATTATTCCTGATTAAATTAAGTTTGCTACAAATTTAAAATTAGGCCCGAAGGCTAGTATTTCTTAAGTTAATGTTAATAAATTAATATAAATATATAATCGACATTGTTGAAATCTTACAATTTCCTAGAGAACATTGCAAAATATTTATCTATATCACATCAATCGAATTTGTATGAACCTTAAATATTACAGGTTGAAGATTCCAATGAAGTCTCCATTTACCACAAGTTTTGGAACTACTCTGGATAAGGATGTGATCATTTTTGAACTTAATCATGATGGTATTAAAGCATTCTCAGAACTAATCACAAGTGAAGATCCTTTCTATGGACCAGAGGATAATACAACAGCATTTCATATAATTAAGAATTATCTTGTGAAATTGATTCAAAATTTGCCATCTCCGGAGAAGTTTAATGAGATTTCAAATTTTATCAGGGGGAACAATATGGCAAAAGCAGCCATGGAGATGTTGCTGTATGACTATCATTCTAAAGTGGCAGAAAAACCCCTTTTTGAATTTATAAATGAAAAACCAAGAGGTTATGCAAACGCTGGAATATCACTTGGTATTGATAAAATAAATGTAACACTTGAGAAAATTCAGCAATCGCTGGATAAGGGTTACAAAAGGATCAAGGTAAAAATCAGGAAAGGAGGAGAAGTTTCAATATTGGCCCCAATAAGGGACCACTTTCCTGATATACCTCTCAGTGCGGACGCGAACAGTGATTATACAGTAAAGGATTTTAAGACGCTTGAAAAAATTGACAAATTTGATTTGATATACCTTGAGCAACCTCTTTACCATGATGATATAATATACCATTCGAAATTGGCTAAAATACTTTCAACACCCATATGTCTGGATGAATCTATTACATCCCCTGAAATTGCTGAAAATGCTTTTGAAATAGGTGCATGTAGAGTTGTGAACATTAAGCCAGGAAGGGTAGGGGGACTCTATAATTCAAATCTTATAGCAAAAATAGCCAGTAATAATAAGGGACATGCATGGATTGGTGGTATGCTTGAAACTGGCATAGGAAGATCATTCAACATAGCAATGGCTTCCAGCGAACTCATAGACTACCCAGGGGACACATCTCCAAACGAAAGATATTTTAGTCAGGATATAGTGGATAGGCTGTTTGAAATGAATGATGGAATTATAAAACCATTCAATTCTCCCGGAATAGGTGTCAAAATCAATGAATCAGTCCTAACACAATTTAAAGTTGAAGAAGGGGTGTTATCATAGACATAATGGATTATATGAAAAGCAGAAAGATGGATATGATACAAATGCTGGAGGATTTTGTCAATATGGAAACTCCTTCAGTAAATAAACCACTTCTGGATAAATTTGCAAATCACCTTCTGGATATAATAGAACATATAACGGGGTTAAAGTGTGAATTAATTAGGTCAGAATCTGCTGGAAACATTATAAGATGTATATTCAACCCTGACGCACAGGAACAGATTTTGTTGTTAACTCATTATGACACCGTATTTGATGAGGGAACCACAAAGAAAAATCCATTCAGGATTGAAAGTGGAAAAGCATATGGACCCGGTGTCTTTGATATGAAAGGAGGCCTGGTGCAGACTATCTTTGCCATGGAATATCTTGTTAGAAATAAAACAATAAAAAACAAAGTTGTTTTACTAATTACGTCAGATGAGGAAATAGGCTCAGCCTTCTCCAGATCAATAATCGAGGAAGAGGCAAAGAGATCTAAATTTGCTCTGGTCATGGAAGCATCTCTTAATGGAAATCTCAAAACCGAAAGAAAAGGTGTTGGAACAATAATGCTGAAAATAACTGGAAAGGCGGCGCATGCAGGACTGGACCCAAAGAAAGGTATTAATGCAATAAATGCAATGAGTTCCATAATTGAGCAAATTAAAAACTTTTCCGCGGGTATTAATGATGGTACGTTAATTAACATAGGTACGATCCATGGTGGCACAAGAACCAATGTGATACCTGATTTCTGTGAGATTGGAATAGATGTTAGATACAGCTCTGAAGAATCTGCAGAAAATGTGTTATTATTTCTAAAATCATTAAAAACAGGGCTGGCAGGTTCTACAACATCAGTTACCTACAGAATGAGAGAACCCATGACCAGAACAGATTTAACAAAAGATCTTTTTCAAAAAGTAAAGCTACTTGCCAGCAATATTGGATTAAATATTGATGAAGTTTCAGTTTCTGGAGCAAGCGATGGAAATATCTGCTCTAAATACTGTCCAGTAATCGATGGTCTTGGAGCTGTCGGTGATGGTGCACATTCAGAAAATGAATATCTGCTCCTTGATACTCTTCCAGAACGTTCAGCCCTTTTAGGCCTGATAATGACCATGTGATAACAAAATTTAATCTCAAAACCAATTAATAGTTGGTGTAGCGAAGTCAGGTAAAAAAATTTTTATGGTATTCTAAATCTTCCTTATTACGCCTAACCATGATATACGATGAGGAATCTCTTTTAAAATCAGTCACTATAAATCCGTCAGAAAACAAATCTTCTATCATAGCCCTGGTTGATAATCTAATATTAAGTGATGTATCTTTATCATTTCTTTTTATAGATAAGAAATCCACGGGGATTTTAAATGAAATCACATCTGGCAATTCTTTAGCATTCAGTTCCTGATTTTCATCAACTGTATTGACGCTAATCAATGGTTTTTTTTGCTCTATTTTGTCGTCAAGTATCCACCATTCAGCCACGAACCTATCACTTGGAATCCCGTAATTGATCGAATCTTCCATATCTCCATAAAAATTTCTTAGATATGTCCTTGAAATGGCTCCAATTTTGTGAATATTAAAATTGGCATTTAAATCCATGAGTGGATCATATGTCCATGCTATAAGATCAAAACCATTCTCAATAGCCCACTCTTTTTGTCTCATTTTCAACTGGAATCCAATACCTGAATACTTTTTATCACTTAGAACTCCAGTCATATGTGAGTAAAGGTATATCTTACCGTTTCTTCTTCCAGTAAAACTAAAATGCATTCCTACCGCTTTTTCATCTTCCATGGCAATTAGGGCCAAACCACCATGAAACCTCATTGCAGCAATCATATCTTTCACAAGTTGATCCATGGTGCTCATTCCCCATGCTGATTTAATTATCGGAATCATGCCTCTTAATTTATCAGGATCCATTACGGTTTCAATTTCCACAAAGTACTGTAATGTACTTGAGATGATAAATATATTCTTATAAGTAGGATATAGCTATAAATCAGTAAAAGCTCAATTTTATACTAATTTTAAATAGAAATATATAGGAAGTAGTTAATTGCATCACTCATAAGGTCATAGAAATACAATACCACAGATATTATGTAACAGCCAATCCTACAATGCAATTGCCATTTGTGGTTTCTAAGATTACCGTGCCAGACAAAGATAGTTCAGGAAAAGCCCTGTGGAATTGCTTTATGCCAATCAGTGAGATCCTGCACAAGAGAAGCAAACTCAATACATCTTAAATCTGAATTATTCTTTCCGATTATCTGCATTCCAACAGGAAGTTCATGTGAAAACCCAACTGGAATAGTTAATGCAGGATTTCCTGAATAATTTAAAGGCGAAAGAAAATCAATTTCAGATATATCATCGACTTCCTCTCTTTTCTTTTGGTGAACTGTAAGAGGGGCCACGTCCTGTAATGTGGGAATTATAATTATATCGAGAGTCTTAAACTGTGAGTCTAATAGTTCCCTGTATTTCTCTCTGGATCTTTTAGCATTAACATAATCCACAGCTTTAACCCGCATACCTTCTTCTATCTGCTCAATAGAGCTATCTAAATAACTATCTGGATATTTTTCATAGTTCTCCCTGTGAATTAGGGCAATTTCACTTGTATCAATAATCTCATGAAAGTGCTTCATTTCCTTAAATCTCAGGCATTTTTCTTTAACATGAATATATTCAATATTCAGCTCTTTTTTAATTTTCTCAAGTGCAGCTAATGAGACTTTTTTCACACTGGATTCACAGTATTCAAACATTTCCCAGGCAACACCCACTTTAAATTTTTTACTTTCTCTTCCTTTAATAATAAAGTTTTTTCTGGTCATTAATTCCAGTTCAAGGGTCAAATCACTGGCATATCTGGTTATAGGCCCTGCATGGTCCAGAGACCAGGATTCTGGGTAAATTCCACCTCTGGGTATGAGGTTGTAAGTAGGTTTAAATCCAGTAACACCACACATCGCCGCTGGAATTCTAATAGATCCACCAGTATCAGTTCCAGTAGCAAATACCGACAATCCGGCTGCTACAGCCGCAGCAGACCCTCCACTAGAACCTCCAGGAATTCTTCTCAAATCCCATGGGTTTTTAGTTGGTGAAGAAATTATTCCAAGGGCAAACTCGTGAGTCACAGTTTTACCTATAACTATACCATTTCTTTTCTTGATATTTGCTACAACCGAGGAATCTTTGGAAGGAAAATGATCTCTATAAATCGTTGATCCATAATTTGTTTCAATATTTTTTGTATCAAATAAATCTTTGACTGAAACTGGTATTACATTTTCCGACGACTTCGCTCTTTTTGCGCATTCTTCAAGGGAATTTAAATTCAATCTTGTGTAACTTTTGAGTTTTGTGTCCAGTTTGTGAATTCTCTCCATGAGTCTTTCTAAAACCGTGCATGGGGAAATTGCATTACTTTTTACTAGACTTTCGATCTCATTCAACGATCTAAATTCCAAACTCAGTTCCAAAATTTATCACCACGCTAACTATTCTCTCTAGTAATTGAAACTACGTATTAGTTTTAGTCAACTGGTTTAAAAAATAATTACTATTTCTTGTCTATGGATTATTTTTAGCCAATTTTTAGAGAAAGTAAAATTTCGAAAGTTAATATTTAGCCTATTTATTATAAAAACAAAACATATTAAAATATTATCATCGTTCTTAGATTAGTTCACAAAAAAAGAAAAATTAGAGCTCATTTAAAACGCCTCTCCTCACCTCTTTCATAGTAACATTTTTAGGGAAGGAAATGGACTTTATAATACTGGAAGAAAAAACTCCATTCCACAGGTCTGTATTTCCGTGATACAACTTCACATAATCACTATACTCACTACCTTCTTTTACATCTGTATAGTAATACAACTTGGAATTTCGCGTATTGCGATCTATTGAAAGAATCATCAAATTGGCGGTTGCCCTGATCAAATCCTTCTCTTTTGCAAGGGATATTGTTTTCTCCAAACGAGTTCTAAATTCTCCATTGAATGAAAGGATATATTTGAGAAATAATTGACTATCAACATATCTCGTAAAGTTTTCAATACCAAGCTCTACCGCAATTTTTTTCTTATCAAACCATCCATTGTGCGCTAGAAATACTTCATAATCTTCATCAACTTCATAGTGGGGATGACTCTCTAGAGTTCCAATTGGTTCATCAGGGGCAGCTTTTCTGGCGTGCATAATAAACTGACCTGACCTGAAGTCTGGAATATTAGATTCAAACACCGGAGTTCGTGATCTAAAAAAATCCAGTGAAGAACTATCGTATCTTACATATCCGTATCCATGATCATGTGATGTTAAACTACCATCACTGTTTACGGAGAGAGGATCGTTTCGTGTGACCTCAATAAAGGAGTCCAGTATTTTTTTATATTCTTTAGAGAAATCTCCAGATAAACAAAACATGCGACACATTCAAGCTATATCTTGATGGTCTTTATAAATATTCAAATCCCATCTTTAATGCTTTTATATCATAATAAGTTAAGAGTCTAAGCTCTAATTTTAAAATAAGTCAAATTAAAAATATTCTCTTCTTTGAATGGTAATATACCAAATGCAATCTGTCCGAAAATATTAGTTATAAAAAAAGGATCTTAAAGCTTGGAAAATCTAGTTAAATCACTTTCGAATACCAAAACATATGATCAAGATCACAGAAAGAAAAAAAATTCTGGAAATCTGGAATGAGTTTTATAAATTCGATCCAACATCTCAATTTCAACTGGAAAGGAAATATTTTAGAAATGAGTACGTGGTTCCAATAGGTGAGCAGGTAAACGAGGGGGCATTCTCACTCTTGTGTGCAAGAAATGGTATAGATGAAGATACAGAAAAGAAAGCATGGATCTTTGCTGCCGGGTATACAAAGAAAGATGATCTTATAAAACTTCTAAAAAAACAGATAGAACAGGCCAAAAAGGTTGGAGTACAGCGTATATTTTATTCCAATTTTTCACCGGGGTATTTCTTTCCTGGCATTGATAGAGAGAAATATTCAGATCTATACGATTCGCTTGTCGAAGTAGGTTTCACTGCAGAATCAGAGGCTTTAGCAATGGAAGCAGAGATAGGGGAACACCAATATATTCAAAAAGAAGGAGGCAAAGCAGAAATCAGAAATCTAAAAATTGAAGAAACAGAAGAACTCCTAAAAATGGTAAGAAGTAACTTTCCCTATGATTGCTACCTTAGAGTAGATGGGGTAATAAAGCACGGAAGTTTAGAACAGATCAGCATTGCTATAGTAAATAATACAATTGTTGGCTATTCCATGTATGCAAGTGGAGAAGGGCCATTTGAATCATCTCCAGGGGAGAGGTTTGGATGTTTTGAGGTTCTGGAGGATTACCGTTCAATGGGAATAGGAGGCAAGCTTCTGACGGCTACACTAATAAACATGAAATCAAATGGAATTAGACATGCATACTTTTTATGGACTACAGAAAAGGCTTCACATCTATATGGAAGGTTTGGTTTCAGAATTACAAGAAAATTTCAGATAATGTCATTATTACTGTAAAATCATTCAGCCTATATGTGGTAAATCAAACAATTTGAAAAATAGTTTCTCTATTTATATTTGTCAATAAATGCCGATAGAATCCTGTCTATTTCCATCTGCCTAACTGCTCCTTCATCAAGACTATTATTAATAATTATAGAGAAAAAAGTATCCATTGAACTTATATATCCGCTAAGAGCAGAGACTCCAGATAGTGTCCCAGTTTTTGCATAAATTCCATTTTTTTCAAGAGAAATAAGGCGTTTCCTCAGTGTTCCCTGACCTATTTTTGGCATTAGTTCTATAAAGGTGTTTCCAAAATTTTTCTTAGCATATAAAAGCATGTTAGAAAGAAATCCTGTGGTTAAGAAATTCTCTCTACTCAGTCCAGATCCATCTTTAATCCTTACATTTTCAGATCCATTTATCCTGGAAATATAATCCATTACAAATTTAGAAGAATTTTCCCATGTGCCCAGCGATTTTTCGCTACTTGAAAGATACTTGAATATAACTTCAGTATAAAAATTACAGCTTTCGAAGAGAATATGTCTTAGAACATCTCTTATATTCGCACTGTGGGAAATGACTTTTTCAAAATTATTATTAGAAGACAAACTTTTCCTTATTGTCCTCAGATTTTTTTCCTCTGAAAAAGCTTCTATTAAATGTTTATCTGGATTTTTAACTGGCTGAAATAATTTCTCATTTTGATGAATATAGTTGAAATCATTATCGTCAAATTTGGAACTATTTTTTATTTTGCAATTCTCGCCAATAAAAAAATTAGATATTCTCGGCTGATAACTATACTTGGAATCACCATAAATCCAATCACTATTGTAAAACTCTCTATCAATTCTTGGCTTTTCAAGATAAATGGCGTTTACCTTTTCAATTTGCAATTCTCTAATTATTCTCCTGCATTCACCTATATTTAAAAAGAAAGATGGGTCACCAGTAATGTGTAAATTATCTTTATCTGAAGAAAAATTTGTGGTAAATACAAATTCCCTTCCCAGAGACTCCAGTGCACAAAGGGAGGTTATCAATTTCATATTTGAGGCAGGAATCACTGGTAAATTTGCGTTTTTTGATAGTATATTCTTACCATCTGAATTCAGAAAGCAAAAAGAAGTCACACTTTCTTTATGTATTTTCATGGTGAGAAATTGGAACCTTATAATTAAATTTTTGAACCTCAATAAGTGATACTGGAAATATATCCAATCAATTCGGGTTTTATTTTGAGCGCATTCAAATACTTTTATATTGATAATAAGAAAATATGTGTTACTGTCAAATTAAGAAAAGGGATTGTTTACTATTATTTAACTTTTTGTGTAACAAAAAAAATTATAAAAATGTTTATAAATAAGGAATCAGATTCGAGGCGAATGATAAATAAAAAAATTGTTTTATCAGTATTTATGGTATTATTAATGGTAGGTTCCGCATTTTTCGTTTTTGGAACTAATTTACCAACTAATGTATCATCAACAAATACTGATATTAGTCAGAGTAGTTATTTGAATGCACAGCCTGATAGTTCATCATCAACAGCCTGGCAAATGCCGACAACCACAATGGAAGAGCCCGGTTACACCAATGGAACATTTACTTGTGGTATCGACTGTGACATAGGTGATCTGAACACATTTACCGGAACATGTTTCGGCGAGTTATTCATTTATAAATTGATATATGGTAGTCTTTATAAAACAATGCCAGATGGGCAAATAGAACCATGGCTCGCTACAAACTACACATTGACACATGTTACTTCAAATAATAAAACCTTTGACATTGAAACTGGCAAAATGATGAATTATTCATATGTGTACACAATACACCTAAGACCATATGTTCAGTGGACAGACTGGTCAAAGGCAAATGCTTCACAAACATATACTTTTTCAAACAAGGTAGATTATAGAAATTCAACTGGAGTGCCATTTACTCACACATACACGAGCTATGCACCGACTGTAATGAAGAAATATTATCTGCAGTCTGCGGATGTCGTTCTAAGCTGGAGACTTGAGGCCGCCCTAGGTGGATGGCCAGGAGTAGTTAATGTAATTCCTAATGGAAATCTTTCAGTAAAGGTATTTGTACCAAAACCAACGCTGTTAATTCAGTCAAGTTCCCTACAATCATATATTCTTCCATATACTATCTGGGTACATCACGACTTTACAAGTCGTAAAGGATTATTCAATTACACTCCAGGAATTTCTCCAGGAAATGGATATGATGGCTGGAATCTAGGATGGAACACAGCAACTGGTTCTGCTCCAGGATTGGTCGGAGACGGACCATTTATGGTCGTTAATGGATACGGTATGCCTCAGGGTGGCATTGTACCAAACCAATATGATAAGTTTTATGTAAATCCACATTTCTTTGCACAGTACGCAAACGCGAGCAGTGGCCTGAGACAGTACTCTCCAAAGATATATGAATTCTATCAACCATACTATTCTTCCCAGTCTTCAATGGTTGCTGCCTTCACAAAAGGACAACTGGATCTTCTACCTGTAACACCATCTTTCCTTTCACTGGCTAAGGGAACTCCAGGAGCATATATTTATGTAAAGCCATCTCAGCTTTTCTGTGAGGTTAGAATGAATGAAAACGAAACACCTCTTAACATTACTACCTTCAGGCAGGCATTGAGTTATGCAACTCCATACCAAACAATCGATGGAACAGTATATGATGGACTTTTAACACCATCTTCAAACACCGTACCACCATGCAATGTGCTCTGGTACAATTCATCAAGTCCCCAATATGTTTATAACATACAGAAAGCTAAATCAATGATTAGTACCATTCCCGGAATGGTTAACAATTCTGGATCGCTGACATATGACGGTAAGAAGGTAACAATTGAATTACAGATAGCTCCAGGAAGCGAGACACCTTGCGCTGCGGAAATTGCAGATGAAATGTCAACATCATTTGCAGCCCTTGGTATAACGACGGTGATAAAAGAAGAAGCCTACACAACAATGTTTGCAAACATATATAATACTGTAACTGGTAAAGGAAATTTCTATCAAATGGCAGAATATGGACAGGGAACGGAATCGGGAGATCCAGCCGATCTATGTGCATATTTCATAAATGATGCCCCAGCTTATTTCAGTCTAGGTTGTACTCTAGGACCATATACATCATTGAACTATAATGGGAAACATCTTTCCGGTCAACAGGTGACCACTCTTCTAACCAACCTATCAAATGAATTGTTACAGTCGGACTCATATCAGCAGGCAATCCATATTTCAAAGGAGATTCAGACATTAATCATAGAAGAAGCAACTCTAATCAACCTAGGATATACAACAACGATGGATGCATTCCAAACAAATCAGTTCTCTAACTTTACCACAGAGAACTCGAATTCTCTATTCAGCCTTTACTTCACACTTATGGAGGTATACAAAGCAAAGACAACAACTTCTATAAGTTATAAGTATAACATGCAGGTTCAAGAGAAATTATCAGGTGCTCTAGTAGAAAAGCAGGGCGATAGTGGAAGTATAACATACACTGTTCTTAATAAGACAACTGGTTTACCGGTTCAGGGTGCCACAGTTGGAATATCGGTATCATCCATAGCAAAAGGGTTGATCAATACAACTTCCAACCAGCTTACTACAAACTCAGCTGGTCAAGCAACCTGGAAGTATCAGGTATTCAGTCACCTTAATTTACTCTTGGAGACATTTTCAAGTAGAGGTCAGATTATCAATCTTCCAAATGAGGAAGTTAATATTAGTGCCACTGTTAATCCACCATCAAAGGATATTCACACTATTACAACATCAACATATCTTAACATAGAGTTGATAAACACAAACGAAAAGAACAATCTAAAAGTTACATCTACTTATTCAGGTAAAACCCATCTATATGCGGGAAATAGCGGTAAATACATGTACACCGTAACTAATAATACTGGAACAAAGGTAAGAGATGCAAACATAACCGTGGTAATGTCAGGAATACCCGGAAGTATTAAAAGCAGTGCATTCACTTTTAACACATCTACTGGAAACAGTGCAAATTTCACATTCACAATTCCTAAGTCACTTTCAAATCTAATGACAACGTACGGTTCATCTGGAAATCCCATGTTTCTTTATTATCAGGACATTAACATCACTGCAGTCGCATCTGTGGGAAACCAAAACCAAACAGGTGCGGGATACGCATACAACAATGTCTTTGTAATAAATCCATCTCTAGTTATGTCATATAGCTTGGGAAGTACCAATTACACATCAGGACAAACAGGTGAAATAACATTCACAGTGACGGAAAATGGAACCGCGGTATCTGGAGCTTATGTTAACGTTACATCTACTGATTTGAATGGGGTAACTGTAAACAAAAGCAAATTAGACATGATAACAAACAGTGCAGGAGTAGCAGTTCTTTCATTCAAAGTGGGAAATGCAACATCAGGAAATGGAATATATGAAAAGGTAAATGAAAGTATAGTTGCTGAGGCAAGCACCTCCGGTAATTCATTATTACCTGCTATTTCATATGTGAATTTTACTGTATCTGAAAAAGTTGTAAAACCATCAAGTAGCAACTACACCTATGAGATAATTGCCATAATAGCAGTTGTGATAGTTATTGTTGCGATGGCGGGTGTTTATATCATAAGAAAACCGAAAACACCTAAAAACTAATTTTTAAAATGAATATGTCAGATAAAGATCTCTGGCATCACAAATCTTTTCTTTTATATTTCAACATTTATCCAAATATTTATTTTCAATTTTCACATTAATTTTATTGGTTAAGATTCCTTGGTAACTGTGTTTGTTTCTGAAATAATTCCAACCATTTCCACCAGCTATTAGTCTAAAATTTATATTTGATACTTAAAAATTTATTATATGGAGTCCATATTACAAACTGAATGAAATGACAGGAAGTTCTGAAAATTACAGAGAACGGAAAGAGGTAATAAAGCCTGCTAGACTGAACATAGGGGATGAAATAAGAATAATAGCCCCGTCAAGTTACCCTGAAATTATATCCCTAAGCCAATCAGTTGAAGAAATAACCGGAATTGGGTATAAGGTAACATATGGTATCAACGTGAAAAAGCTTAATCAGGAAACTTATCATTCAGCAAATCCAGAGTTGCGTGCTAAAGAATTGATGGATGCTTTTAGAGATGATAAGGTAAAGGCAATATTCTGTGCAAGAGGTGGCCATGGAGCAAGGCAGATTTTACCATTTCTAGATTTTGATGTGATAAGGGATAATCCAAAGATATTCATGGGGTACAGTGATATTACAAATCTTCATATGGCCATAAATAAGATTTCTGGGTTAGTCACATTTCACGGTCCTATGCCAGACACAGACACTGAAGAATTTCGAGGGGAAAAACTGGAAACAATGTTTAAAATATTAAGAGGAGAACTGTCAGACCTAAAGCCATATATAAAAAGACTGGTAAAGTATGTGGTTGAAGGAAGTGCCCAGGGAAGGTCCATGGGAACCAACATGTCAGTCTTTTCATCTCTAACTGGAACACCCTATATGCCGGAGTTTACTGATAAAGTGTTATTCTGTGAGGATACAAATGAAAGATCAGTGGACATAGAAAGATATCTGGATATAATGACACTTAATGGCACGATTAATCAACTTGCAGGATTTGTATTTGGGGAATTTAAGAATAGGTCAACCTCAGGAGAAGGAAAACCATCAATAGAAGATGTAATAAGGGAATACATGGTAAAATATTCAAAACCATCTCTTGCTATGGCTCCTTTTGGGCATGGAAATGAACAGATGTTAATACCTCTCAACCTGAAGGTAAGAATAAGCGAATCAGAACCTTATATTGAACCAATGGAGTCTATGGTTGATTGAGGTCAAAACAAAATGCCAGATAAAACCGTGAAAGGAAGATTATGGTTTATTAATTAGGAAACCTGTAAAGTGAGTAATCTTTCCTGATTTTCATGAATTCGGAGATTTCTGAATTAATTTTTTCATAAAGATCTGTGACTGTCTCATTTTTCTCAAGCCATTTTGACATCTCATCAGATCCGTAATTAAGATTCAACTTTTTTAAATTAATTAAGTTTTTATCCATGTTATAGAGTTTTTTCATGATAGTGGCTACCATCCTTATGCTACTGTAACTCTTTTTATCCTTTATATGGATGAAATATCCCTTGAGTTTCTTTTCTTTAAGCGGATTAAGCAATGAGATAAAGGAAGTTTTTCTCAGAATAACACCCTCGAACTCATCAGATCTAATATCTATTGGATCTTCCAGCCCAAACTGCATAAATGGGTATGGAGTGCCTCTACCAACGCTAACATTGGCTGCCTCCAGTAATACCATCCCGGAAAAGTTAAACATTGAGTCTAAAGAATTTAGGTTTAATGATGGTGGGACGTAGTATTTCAAATAATTATCATAAAACTTTGAAGGATCATAATCTGTCATTTTTGAAATACTCAGATCTGCACCAATATTTCTATTCATGAACTGGGCTAATTCTCCTATGGTCATTCCGTATCTTAGTGGAAATTCGTCCGCTCCAACAAATGAAACAAACTCCTTCTTTAACACAGGTCCATCTACAATGTTGGAAAGGGGATTGGGTCTATCGCACACAACAACCTTTTTTCCAAGCTCTGAGGCTGTGATTAATAGGTTTTTTAGCGAAGAGATAAATGTATAAGGTCTTGTGCCAGCATCCTGCAAATCATATATCACTGTATCAACATCTTCCAGCTCTTCTGGCTTTATGGACTTTCTATCTGCTGAATAAATGGATACAACATCTATCCCGTTATATGTCTCATTTTTAACATCATCCCCATCGTTAAGTGTTCCATAAAAACCATGTTCCGCTGTAAAAATCCTTTTAATTCTGAACCCTTTTCTTATTAGAAATTCAACGTTTTGCTCTAAATTCTGAGTTACTCCACTGGCATTTGTTAATAAAGCCACATTCTCATTCATTCTATTTTTTCCAAGATTTTCAATCCCGAGGTTAAAGGACATTGGTTTGTATCTGGAATAACATAATAATATTATTTATCATAGAATGCTGCAGCTATTCCTGCCATATTAACAGTAATAATAAAGGAAGGTCATCAAATTGAGCTGCTTCAAACGAATTTTCCAGGTTCTACGGCAATTTTTGACTTAATATTTATTAAATTCAGGCCAAAAAGGTATGTTCTTTTTTATCAAAGGAAATCGGCAATATTAATCCTTTTTAATATCTCATAGAAGAATTTGTGTCTGTTTATGAATTTAGATAATAACTATTTCTGGAGATTTGATTTGCTAAATGTAAAGTGATCTGAAAACTGATCATAAGGTATTGATAAAAACAATTATTCACATAACATGAATTAGACTTCCAATGGGAGCAAGTAAAATCCATTCACGTGTTAGTAATCTTGTGGTGGAAGTAAGAGAAGAGGCAGCCAGAAGGTCTTTGCTTGTTCGAAACAACATTGAGAAGTTGAATAGAATTTCCAATGTAGAAGTTAGGGTTATTCAATTTAAGCAAAATCTACTTAATGCAAGAAAATCCGCTGGGGTCACATCAGATTCGCTTGATATCCCAGGAATTGAAGTTGCAGAAATTAACGAATCATTTCATGGAACGCACATAAGAGCGAAGCTCTACTCACCGTCAGGATCGAAAGATTTACTCCCATGTATTTTTCATATCCATGGAGGAGGTTTACTTGTAGGAGGAATAGATGAGGAAATAAATAGGCTGGCTTCCATATCGCTTAAATTGGGATGTAAAATTTTTGACATAGAATATAGACTTGCACCAGAATTTAAATTTCCAATCCCATTGAATGACTGTTATTACGGGTTCCAGTACTGTTCAGCTCTTGCCGAAAGTCTTGGAATTAATTCGGAAATGTTAAACATAATGGGAGAAAGTGCTGGCGGTGGCCTTGCTGCTTCAGTTGTTTTGCGCTCAATTAGAGAAAATGGCCCACAAATAAGGAACCTATTCCTTATGGCACCAATGCTCGATCACAGGAATACAACTCTTTCCAGCGCTCAGTATGATGGTAGCTGGCCTTTCTGGCCAACGTACTATAACAGAATGGGATGGAGTGGATATCTTGGTTCAGAAAAAGAGATATCTGAATTTGCCTCTCCATCCATAGCAACCGATTTAGAAGGTTTTCCAGAAACTTATATTGAGGTAGGATTTGACGAGGTTTTTAGAGATGAATCAGTTGAATTTGCCAGAAAACTCATAAATTCCAAAGGAAGAGTAGACCTTCACGTATATGATGGCATTTTCCACGGATTCGAATATGTAATCCCTGAAGCTGATATAACTCAAATAATTCTTGAATATCGGTACCTAAAGATGAAAAGAATGATTCACTCTAAATTATAAAACATGGGTTGAAATAGAATATTCTAATTCTAAATGTGAAGCATTGACGCTGATACATATTTCAAATTATATAGTCAAACTTTTTAAGCACTCAACAAATTGATTTCTTATGAAAACCTCATCCTTACCACCGTTGGCATTTATTTCTCCGTGACAAGGTGTAAGATATTATGTGTGGGAGGCATAAATTTTTTTGAGTTCACGGCAAAGTGAGAAGATTAAATAAGTTCTGAATTGATAATGTTTATGGATTTAAAGTTTCCTACATATTTGTTACAGCCAACTCTACATTCATTTGACTCGGTATTATTTATGAGAATTTCTAAAAACGTCCCATTATGAACAATCTGTGCAAACATAACATTTATTCATGAAACACACCTGTTACTGCATGAGTGATCTCTTTGACACAGCTCTTAGGGAGAAATACAGACAGTATTTCGTAAATGATCCACTCCTTAAGGACCTGTATCATAATGATACTGATAGGGAGGGAGACCCAATATTCTAATCATATCAATGGTGAATGTACTCTACCTTAAGTCCATGTACAACCTAGTGGATGATCAAGCTGAGAAAGAGATCCATGATAAAATATCATTCATGAACTTTTTAGATTATCCTGATCTTCTTCCGGATGCAAGAACCATATGGTTATTCAGAGAAAGATTATCAAAAACAGCAAAGGATCATTACACAACCATTGATCTTTCAAGGAGAGGAATCATCGTATATATAGGAATAAGGGATACTTTGGACATGATCCAAAGGGAATAGATGGAACAATGGATCGATCAGTGAGAAATCATAAATTGTCCATTGAATCTATTAGAAGAAATTTAAGGATCTTAAGAAAGAGATAACTTGTGGAATATCTATATTCTATTATTAAAAGAGTATTTCATTTTTCATATGTAATGGTTACCCTTATACGTAGAGTAAGGGTAAAACTCATGTTTGCATGTTTTGCATACAATAATCATGCCCTAAAAATCCTTTAAGATAGCGTGAGCTACCAATATTTCTTGAAATATATGAGAAACATGTAGAAATGGTACTGGAAAATACTGTAATTCTGTGACTTTTAAACAAAACCCTCTATCTACATAATGTAAATAGCCCATTTTGAATGGTTATTCAAAATCTTCTAAGTCTTTTATTTCATGCAATACACTTGCTTTATACCAATCAGAAATATTTAAATAAATTGACATATTTATATTTTCATGAAAAATAAGGCAGCTAAATTATTAGTTCTGGTCATTGCCATTTCTTTTGTTTCTCTCTCTCTCTCTCGGGAAGTTCTAATAATATGAATTCAAAAGTAGAAAATAATAATATTATACTTCCAAGATACATCTCTTGGTGTTTAAGTGGTAAGTCCTGCATCAGAAACCATAATGGAATTGTAAATTTCACCATTGATGTAACTAAATATAGTGCTTCTTACGAAAGAGATACATGTATAAGTTTTAATATTTTGCAGAATGGTACTGTCAAGACTAGTGGTGTTTTTTTGAACGTGGGTGGAACAGGCATTTATAAATACACATGCATGAATTTGAGTGGAAATATATGTTTAACATCTACATATAAGTGTTTTTGCAGAAGATTTGGTTGTTATAACAACGAACCAGTTTATAAGCCCTATTATAAAACCCTGACAAAATCCTCGTCTTACGTAGTAAATGAAATCAAATCTGGCGATATTGGTTACAATGGAAACAACTGTATCTATACGGCTGATCTTAACGGACTTGACAATGGAAAGGGAATAGACACCAACACATGTGATCTGTTTGGTAAATATATTGATTTAAAGCCAAAAGCAGCAGAATATAATTTTTCATTGTATAATAGTGACGTTTCATATAAGGGTTTTTTAGTTGGTGATGAAAGTTACGATGAATCAGATGCGGGTGGCGATCTTTCATTCCACTTTAATTTAACTGACTTAGGTGCTGCAATAGGTACATATGACATATCTTCTAATGTTCCACAGTGTTTGCCTTACACTAGTGAATTAATCACAAGTATGAAGGCAATTAATCAGCCTGAAGCGGAGGTAGAATTATTACCTCATAATCCTTCTCATGAGATAGGCATAAATGTGACAGGTGACAGCAATAAGATGACTACCGAGAACAATGATTTGGAACTTTTAATGCTGAATGGTCTCTCTTTCGTTCCAGTCGTAGGTATTATTCCAACCGCAGCATCTTTTGTAATAACAGCTCAAAATCTTGTAAAGTGCATAACAAGTAAAAGTCTCCAACAGTCAAATTATGGGGATCAACCTGCAACTGTTACTTATGCCACCTGTGGGGGAAAGTTATTTCGAAATTGTCAGGCAAGATCTTGTTCATTGAAAAATTTTTACTCCACTGGATTAGTAGGAAAGATTTGTATGAGCAATCAGTACATAACAGAACCATTTACCCTATGCATATCATATTCATCAATGATTACGCCATTTTCTGAACAGGGAGCAACAATTAAGGACAAAATAAATTTCACACCGGCAACACTGATTTATAATAACAGCATTCCATCATCACTTTCAGATTACACTCTATACTTAAAAAATGAAAATACGAACACCATATATAAATTATCCAAAAGGGACACACTGTTTGGCTTCTTTGTAAATCCCTCTCAAAATTATGATCTCTATAAATATATCTATGGTAAATTGTCCTTAGTAGCAACAATTAACTCCAATGATCTCGTAATGGGTGGTGAATATAATGTCCATCTATGAGGGAAGTATATGAATGATAAGATAAGAAAAAACAGCAAAAAGATAATAGCAATACTGGTTGTAATCATAATGGTATCTGTAATATTCTCTTATGAAGATCTTAGTAATAAAAACCAAAAAACAACATCATTTGACTGTTCAACCAAACTCATTCTTGACATGGGAAACAGGTACCCGGCTAAGTTTTTCCCAGCTGAGTATACGAATGTTTATAACTGCACTCTTCACGCCTTCAGCAGTACTGGTTCAGAGAAAGAATACCTTAACACAACATTAAGTTTCATTTATGTATATTTCTGCCAAAATGGGTTGTATATGTTTTGTCCACATATCACAATAAACTATTCGTATATCTCACCCATCTTCTTTTCCTTTTCTTCTTTCAATCTTGATAATGTCTCAAACCCAAGAGTATTCATAATACCGGGTAAAAATAATAATTCCATAATCTTCCCACAGCATTCAAAGGGTACGATCTTTGCTTCAATAGGTTCGATCCGTGCTAATGGCAGCTATAAAAAAGGCATGAATCTCAATTTTACTTGTTGCTTATGTGGTTCCAATTATACAAAAATTGCTGAAACAGCAAATTATGAAATCCAAATCTATCTAACACAAAATCTCTATACAACCTACTATATTTCAATGAAGGAAGTCTATGCGAATAATAGTCGTGAAGTCTTCTATCATGATCCATAATTTGAAATCTGAAAACCGAAGATTATATAGAGAGGATTTCTAATAACCCTCCACAAAACACCGTAACATTTATTCATGAAACACGCACGTTACTGTATGAGTGTTTTATTCGATCATGCAATAAAAGAAAAATACAACACAATGAAGA
The DNA here is from genome assembly GCA_027316895.1 of Thermoplasmatales archaeon. GTDB lineage: Archaea > Thermoplasmatota > Thermoplasmata > Thermoplasmatales > Thermoplasmataceae > Cuniculiplasma. The sequence goes on from DAHVFT010000002.1 coordinate 222,613, forward strand.
TAAATGATCCATTAATATTCGTAAAGAATGCCATAGACTGGGATGCATTCACAACATTATTGAATGATCTGTATCATAATGATACAGATAATGGTGGTAGGCCAAACGCACCTGTAAAAACCATGGTGAAAGTAGTGTTCCTACAGAGCATGTTCAACATGGTTGATGAACAGGTTGAAGTACTTATTAAGAATAGAATATATGAACAAAACGCAACATCAAATGAATGGATGTCACATTAGTCGAAGATAGGTTCACACTCGATACCTTAAATAACCTAAGTAAAATAACATAAAATGGATGAAATCCTGCCACGTTATACGGAAATAATAGATGGGAATTTATTTTGGGATGGTACCAATATTTTAGAGGTCGCAAAAGATTATGGAACACCTCTTATTATCTATTCAGAGAATATTTTACGTGGCAATTATAAAAAAATAAAAGATGCTTTTAATAAATATTTCAAAAATGTGTCCATAGATTTTGCAATAAAATCAAATTTCAATCCATCACTGATTTCCCTTCTTTCATCTGAGGGATGTGGAATGGATGCATCGTCAATAAATGAAATAAAAATAGCCCTTCTGAGTGAGGTATCTCCTGATAATATATCTTTTACACCAAATAATGTAACACTAGAAGAATTAAAATTTGCAATTGATAATAATATAATAATAAACTTTGATTCTCTAGGCCAGTTCAGACTATTGCTTGATCACCTGCCAGAAATAGTGAGTTTTAGAATTAAAATTGACTATGGAAAGGGAGAATTTCCAGGCATAAAAACAGCGGGCAAAGGGGCAAAATTTGGAGAAATTCCAGAGCTTGCATTACAGGGTTACAGGGAGGCAAAGGAAAAGGGATGCAGGAGGTTCGGAATCCATGTTATGGCTGGATCAAACGTAAGAAACGCCGATCATTTTAAATTAGTTGCTCAAAAGATTCTGGAAGTTGTTAAAAATTTCGAGGAAGAGCTTGGTATTGAATTCGAATTTGTGGATATGGGAGGAGGATTTGGCGTACCATACAGACCTGAAGAGGATGAACTGGATGTTATGGACACAGCCAAAAACATAGCTTACGCATTCAAAGCATTTTACACAGAAAAAGGCCGGAAAATACCAAGGCTCGTGATTGAACCAGGTAGATATATAAGCTCCAACTCAGGATTGTTAGTTGGTAAAATAACAGACGTTAAAAGACAGGAATCAAACTTCACAGGAACAAATATAGGGATGAACATACTTATGAGACCAGCTCTTTACGGAGCATATCACCATATACTCATAGCAAACAGGATGAATGAAGAACGAAAATTTAAAACTGATGTAACAGGACAAATCTGTGAAAACACGGACAGGATCGGGAAGGATGTAATGCTGCAGGAGCCAAAAATAGGTGATATAGTTGCAGTCTTCAATTGTGGTGCATACACAATGTCTATGGCAAGCAACTATAACGGCAGGTTACTTCCAATGGAATTACTGATCAGTGATGGGAAAATAATAAAAATAAGGGAGGAGGATAATTTCCAGGACATTGTCAGACACACAAAATTCTACCAGTCTGCTAAAACTTTAAAGGATTAAGGTTATGTTTAACTCTTAAAATTACAAACTTAAACTAAAGATATTCCCTAAAAGTGTTTTCTATATATTCTGCTGATTTTCCCTTCATCTTTTCCAGAATAGAAGAATCTCTCTTCAGTTTATCAATCTCGCTTTCTCTTGCCTGAACATCACCAAAACAATATCTATTTCCAATGTTTTCTGTTGAAAATATGCTCTTGAAAATGAGCTCTGATCTATCCATGTGGTAGCACGAACTTACGATATGAATCATTTCGTACTCAATATCATTTTTTTCAATAAGTTGTTTAGAAAAGAATGCGTTGCCAATTGTGGTTTTAGCTTTTTCCTCTAAGAATATTCTCTCTCTTGGAATATTATATTTTAAAAGTTCCCTTAACATAAATTCGGCTTCTGACAAACCACAACCATCTTCTGAGTCTCCCCCTGATGGAATTATAAAAGCCTTTTCTTTCAGGGATTTGTAAAGGTTAACCGCTTCCTTAACTCTTCCCTTAAGTTCCTCAGTAGGGGAGCACCCAGAGGATCTGCAGCCTAATAAGATTACTACATTTGCAACATTCATATTCTTCCCTTCGTATTTTTTATTAAATATTTTCCCACAATATTATATCTTAGATTTAATCACATATTTTGCCTGTTAACACAAATGCATAAAAGTTGTATTAAGCTTTGAGTGAACTTTACTAACATGAGATATAATCTCCAAAGAACCAGATTTTTCATTATAAAGGTCAGATAGCAATAATAAGTTTCATATCCCTAAGGGCTATATTGCAGAATGTATCAGATAAGAATAGGTGTAGGAGATTTAAGAAGTAAGGCGATGTTTGAATCTGAACGAGAAACTCAGGTTGTTTTTGGAGAGAAATTTGATCTTCTGGAAAGGGGAGACGCCTATTCGCTGATCCAGTCTCAGGATCACGTTAAGGGATATATAAAAACAAATATAATTACAGAATACACAGATAAGTCATATAAATTAAGAAGATTTCACAGTCATCCAGAAATCAAGCTCCCTTTTGGTTCTTACGTGAGTAAGGAAGAGGCTGAAAAATACAAAATACCAGAAAATAAGCTTGTAAGCGTTTCAAACAACAACTTCTCTGTATGTGATCTTTCAATGGAATTTATAGGGGTACCATACCTGTGGGGAGGAACATCCGAATTTGGATATGACTGTTCGGGTTTTGTACAAAGGCTCTACAAATTCACAGGTGTACAGATTCCAAGAAACTCTGGTTCACAGAGAGATTTTACAGAGACTGTTGATAATTTTGACAGTGCTAAACCAGGTGATCTGGTGTTTTTTAAGGGTCATGTAGGTCTCTACCTTGGTGATGGAAATATGATACACGCAAACGGAAATTCAGCAAGTGTATCGGTGAATAATCTCTTTGATGGAAGCAAATACTCTAAGAATCTTCAAGAAATATTTGAGAAAATTGGGCGTGTAACAAAAAGCCTTTAACTGGCTGACAGGATAATAACCAATATTATAATTTAAATTCTCCGTGCATATATACAGCCATGTTGATGGGAATTGATCAGTTAGGTTCCATAAAAACAAATTTTATTGAGAATAAGAGAGTCGGGTTGATAACAAACAACTGGGCCAGAAATCATGAGGGAAGAACATCTCTCGACGCAGTTAAGAAAATTGGAGGTTACAGGAAACTAACCTTACTAACCCCCGAGCATGGGTATTTTGGTGATTATCAGTCAGGAGAGACAGTTGAATCCTATTATGATAATGCACTTGGAGTCCAGGTTGAAAGTCTTTACAGAAAACCTGACTCTAAAAACAGTTCAGGTTCTCTAGATATAGATAGGGAAATGAGGGAAACAGATTCAATTAAAGATTCTTCCAAATTTATTTCCAGAGATGTTATGGATCAGTTTGACACAATCATATTCGATCTTCAGGATGTGGGGTGCAGGATTTATACATATATTGCAACAATGATTTATGCAATGGAAGCAGTAGAAAGAACGAGCATATATTTTGTAGTGCTTGACAGGCCAAACCCCTTAAGCGGAGAGAATCCTGACGGTCCACTGCTTCTTGATAATCTTCAATCTTTCATTGGTTCTCTGCCAATTCCAATTAAACATTCTCTCACAATTGGAGAACTTGCAAATTTCTTCAACAGAAAAATATCCAGAGAAAATGTTAGACTTAAAATAGTAAAAATGAAGCAGTGGAAAAGGGATATGTGGTACGATCAGCTAGGAATTCCATGGACCCTGCCATCTCCAAATATGCCAACTCTGCAGACTGCCATAGTCTATCCAGGATGTGTTTTAATTGAGGGAACAAACATATCAGAGGGGAGGGGAACAACCAGACCTTTTGAGCTCATAGGTTCCCCATGGATGGATGCAAGAAAGGTAATTTCAGCTATTGAGAAACAAAAACTTGCAGGAGTCGTTCTGAATGAGGTAAGATTCAAGCCCTATTTCTCCAAATACACAGGAGAAAAATGCAATGGGATAATGATTAATATGAGTAACAGAAATCTATTCAAGCCATTTGAATTTGTGATACATCTATTATCAACAATATACACGTTCCACTCTGATAATATGGAATTTTATGATCACTATTTTGATTCTGTTGCGGGTAATAAGGAAATAAGGAAAAGGATCATTTCAGGTGATAGTCCATTGGATATTATAGAAAGTTATCAGGGAGAATTGGAAAGATACAGGGAGGAGATAAAGGAAATAATGCTTTATTGAGAAAAATGTCTGTTTTATATATGAAAATCAATTCATGATCGGTAAAATATATGATTATCTATGATGAAAGAACTAAAATGCCAGATGGGATCGAATTGTCATCAGATATTTATCTCCCAGAGGGAAAGGGAAAGAGTACCGTAATACTTTTCAGAACTCCCTACGGTAAAAACTCAGATGAATTACTCAATACTGCAAGGCAATTCAGCAAAAGAGGTTTCGTATTTATTGCAAATGATGTGAGGGGAAGGGGAGAGTCTGATGGAAAATTTATACCATACTTTTCAGAAGCAGAGGATGGTTCAAGGCTCATTGAAATATTCGCGGGCAAACCATGGTCAAATGGGAATGTAATCACATGGGGAGCATCCTATTCTGGGAGGATTCAATGGCTGACTGCACTGAAGAAACCTGAGCATCTGAGGGGAATGATAAGTATTGTCCCACCATCTGATCCATTTGTTGAAAATCCGTCAGTCTCGACTTCACCAATGAATCTTTCTTGGCTATTCTCTCTCAGGGGAAGGGGAATGCAGAACATCAACAGCGTTGACTGGGAAGAAGTGTATAGGAGTTTACCGCTGATTAATATGCCTGAAAAAATCGGAGTAGACATTCCATTCTGGAAACAGTATTTCATAAACAGTCCGGAAAGCGAGTTCTGGAAACCACTTTTTTATCAGGGAAAGATGAACAATTTGAATCTCCCAGTGATGCACATTTCAGGATGGTATGATGATGAGCAGATAGGCACATTCATAAATTATGAGAATATGAGAAAATATTCAGAAAGTGATTTTTCGAGGAAGAACCAGAGTCTTATAGTGGGTCCGTGGGGACATTCAGTTAACAAGGACATAAAAAACGATCATATTGACTTTGGAAACAACTCTAAGCTAGATCTGGTTGAAATAGAATCTCAGTGGATAAATACTATCCTTGAACATAGATATGTGAATAATGACGAGAGGGTTATGGTTTTTGCAATGGGACCAAATAGATGGATAAAATCCAGCGACTGGCCTCTCAAAGGTTGCAAAAACATACGTATGTATCTATCATCAGAAAAAAGTGCGGCAGGTATATCTGGAGATGGAAGACTGATTTTTGATAAACCATCATATGGATTGAGAGCCGACCAATTCACATATAATCCCATGGATCCTGTACCATACCTATCTGGAGAGGGATTTGCACAAATAGGTGGGCCAGATGACTATTCAGAAATAGAAAAGAGAAAGGACATTCTTGTATATACTTCAGGGAAAATGGAAGAAGGATTAACAATTGCCGGAAAAATTACTGGAAGAATATTCATCTCTTCTGATTGTGAGGATACAGACTTTACAATGAAGATACTTGATGTTCATCAGGATGGATATGCACAGAGACTTCAGGACGGTATAACAAGATTGAGGTACAGGAACGGTCCATTCCAGGAGGCTCCATATGAACCTGGAAAAATCATTCAGATAGAGATTGATATGTGGAGTATGTTCCATGAAATAAAGAAAGATCACAGATTAAGGATTGAAATATCCTCCAGTGCTTTTCCAAAGTACGCCAGAAACCAGAATATAGCAGGAAATCAGTATGATACTACCAATTATAAGGTTGCAAAGCAGAAGATTTACCATGGACAGCAGTACTCATCAGAAATAGAGATGCAAACTGTTGATAATCTTTAACAAATCTTAAAAAGGAATATATTTAATAAATTTACAGGATAAGAGTGCCATGAGAACAGGATTATTTATTCAAACAGGTTTGAGGGGAGTTGAAAGAGAGGAAAGCTTAAGGTACATTTCAAAAATGCTGCCTCTTTCCGTTGTTTTATTCGGCAACGATTTCAGCAATGAGAAGGAATTGACTGAACTGATCAGTAAGATAAATCACATCTATGTTGTGGAAAATAATGTTCCAGCCCCATTTATTGCAGTTGATCAGGAGGGTGGAAATGTGGTGAGAATTCCATGGATCGATTACAGCCCAAGCAATCTTTTTCTTGGCAAATTAGACAATCCAGAATTCACAAATTATGTCGGAATGCTGACAGGCTACCAGCTAAATTCTCTTGGGATAAGGTGGAACCTTGCCCCTGTTCTGGATACCTTAAATGGATATAATCCAGTAATTCTTGAAAGGTCATTCGGTTCTGATCTAGAAACAATTGGAAAACATGGTGCAGAATTTATAAAAGGAATTCAGTCTTATGATGTTAGGGCAACAGCTAAACACTTTCCAGGACACGGATCAGTAATGGTAGACTCCCACGTGGATCTACCGGAAGATAAAAGAAATGTAGAATCAATTATCAATGATTCATACCCATTTAGAAAAGCCATAGATGAAGGCGTTAGTTCCATAATGCTGTCACACGTTCTCTATAACTCTCTGGATGAGAACTATCCAGCCACCCTTTCTGCAGAAGTACAGAAATTGCTAAGACACAGTTTCAATTATAGAAATCTCATAATATCTGACTCAATGGATATGAAGGCTGTTAAGGGAAGATATGATGTTTCGGAAATAATCAAAGGTTCAATTAAAAATGAGGTAGATGTGATCGAAAATGCAGACATTGTTGGATCAATGGAGTTTTATGAACAAATCCAAAACATAGACACAGCATTGCTGAAACCTAAGGAAGAGAGAATCATGCAATTCATGCAGCCTTTTAAGAAACTATCATATAAACCATCTCCACTGCTCATGAGATCTGTAGAGACAGTTTCTTCAAGAATACGAAGAAGGAAAATACTTAATCCAGATATTGAAGCAGATCTCGTTTTAATGGATTCGAAGGATGAGAGTCAGGTTGCTGAAATATCCAAATCAACAAATCTTGTATCCACTCACCTTGCAGACTTAAACCTGAAACTGAAACTGCATTACGGAACAGAATTTTTGGAAAACATGAAAGAATCGGGAAGACAGATCATCCTTGTTGGAAGAAATGAACATCTCAGGTCCAGGGTAAATTTAATGAATGCGATCTCTGGAAAAAACAACTGTGTTTTTATATCGACCAGTTTTGACGGAGACATTGGAATAGTTTCAGAAAAAATGGGATATATAAGCACCTACTCAAAGAAGCCCTCAGTAATTGTTGGAGCAATTCTGAAAGCGTATGGATTTATGAGTTGAGAATTAAATCAGGCTTTCAGGAATTTTTCCTTCACAGATATACCAGTACCTGGTAAATCACTTGATAACCTTACCTCTCCCTTACTCATCAAAATTCCTTCTGTGACCGGATCTTCCTTTATGTTATTGTATCCGTCAAGGTCAGCATATTTAACCGCAGAATTACTCAAAGCTACTATAAGACCAGAGGTGTTTGCAATTCTGGTTTCAACCATACATCCGATCATTACTGGCACTCCAAAGGACTTTGCTGTGTTCGCCATCTGCATTGCATCAGAAATACCCCCAGATTTCATAAGCTTTATATTTATGCCATCCACGGCTTCTCTCCTCATAACTTCAGAAACATCCTGTGGTGTGAAAATTGTCTCATCTGCATAAACAGGTATTTCAGAATGATCCCTGATGAAGCGAAGTCCAGAAATATCTGTGGATGCTATGGGCTGTTCCATAAATTCTATATTATAGGGCTCAAGAAGTCTTGATATTTTAACCGCATTCTTCACGCTGTATGCCTGGTTGAAATCTATGTAAATCATCTTGTCTTCCCCAACTATCTCTCTTACAACCTTTACTCTCTTCAGATCCTCCTCGATCCCAGAACCTACCTTAATTTTGAAAACTTTGAGGCCCTGTGATAATAGTTCCTTCGCCTGTGTTTTAGCTGTCTCTGAATCAACAAGATCTACCGTGTATGATGTCAGGATTGACTTTTTATGATTTCCCAGCAATTTTACAAGATTCATATTTGCTCTCTTTCCTATGATATCCCACAGTGCACAGTCAATAGCATTCCTGCTTGCCTTTGATGATCTCATCCATGCTTTCATCTTTGTGTTAACGGTCTCCGGAGATTCATCTTCGCCAACCAGTTTCTTTGAAAAGAAGGCTAGCTCACTTTCTATTGAACCTATGGTGTCTCCTGTAATGAACGGTGTTGTTGTAGCTTCTCCATAACCAATTATCCCATCATCAGTTTCTATGGAAACAAGAAAACCTTCATAAAAGTCCGTTGAACCCAGTGCAATCTTGAAGGGCTTTTTCATTTCAAGATTCATCTTTTTAAATTTTACTGATTTTATCATCTACCGGATCATAATAATTGGTAATATTAACTTGACTGGGGCTGTTTTCTACTTATCTACCTTTTTCAAAATTTCAATGCATCTGTTAATGTTATAATTGTTTTCAGCAAGCAACTTCATAGCTTCTTCTTCCTTCATTGAGAACTGTGCCATAAGTATGTTAACCGATCGTTTCTTCAGTTTCTCATTGTACCATGAACCCATATGAGACATGGTATTTTTATACGTTCTTCCTAGTTTTACTGCTACAGTTGTTGAAATTATATTCAGCGCCATCTTTTGTGCGGTACCTGCCTTCATTCTGGTTGATCCCTGTATCACTTCCGGTCCAGTAATCAACTCTATAAACAGATCAGAATACTGTTCTATTCTTTTGGCATGATTATTTGTTATTCCGATGGTCTTGCATCCTAAGGTTCTTCCATAGATCATACCACCAAGGACAAAGGGGGTAGAACCTGAGGCTGTTATTCCCACAATAATATCTTTCGAATTGATATTTCTCTTCTTCAATTCTTCAACAGATCCATTTTCTTCATCCTCTGCCCCTTCAACGGATTTCACCAGCGACCCGGATCCTCCAGCAAGTATAAAATCAAAAAACTCTGTGCCAAGATCATATGTGGGAAGCAGTTCAACAACATCCTGGGCAGCAACCCTCCCACTTGTACCTGCTCCAAGATAAATAACCCTGCCACCCTTTTCGAGCGATTCCAGAATCATTTTGCAGGCTTCAGAAATTTTACTCATTGCTTTTCCAACTGCTTCATACGCAGCTATATCTGAGAGGTGAATAAATGAGCTAATTGTTTCAACATCCCATTCACCGATATCTATGGAGAAAGGGTTTACATCTTCAGTGGACAGAGTCATATTTAATATCTCTCCACCCTATGGTTTTGCTCCTTAAAGATTTTCATTTTACATCACCGATCATACATCCCCTTATCATGGTTCCTTTAACTTTCATATGATCATCAATGATATTTATGTCGGCATCCATTCCCACATCTATATATCCAGTATTCTTCAGGCTCAGAGCTTTTGAGGCGTTGGTAGAAAATATCTTTGTAAGGTTCACCGGATCAGAAACTATTTCATGAAGATTCTGGAACGCTGTATCCATGGTTAGGATACTACCGGCTATGGTGTTTGTATCCCTGATCCATGCCACACCGTCCTTCTTAATGACATCAAGACCTCCAAGCTTTGCATCAGCTGAAGTTGTCCCTCCTATGGATAATGAGTCCGTTATTCCAATTATGTGATCTATGTCTCTTGTTTTCAGCAAAATCTTAATAGCTTCTCTGGAAACGTGATGCATGTCTCCTATGATTTCCAGATAAACTGAATCAGATAAGAGACCAGCACCAACCATCCCAGCTTCTCTGTGCTTTAGGGGAGACATGGCGTTAAAAAAGTGTGTCATCAGTCTTGCACCAGAATCTATTCCTGCCTTGGCCTGGGAATAGGAGGCATTTGAGTGTCCAATAGAAACAACCTTATTATTTTCCAGTAGAAATTCCAGTGATTCCTTGAAATTTTCAAGTTCAGGAGCCATATCAATTATGAATAGGGAACTGCCAGCAGCCTGAACTATTTTTCTTAGTTCATCAATATCCGGTCTTCTCAGGTACAGTGGATTATGTGCACCCTTTTGTTCTAGGCTTATGTATGGGCCTTCACTCCTCATACCAAGTATTCTCGCCTCATCTTCCTTTTGATGAAGTGATGCTGATCTGATTTTATTGATAAATTTTAACATGGTTTCAAGGGGAAGGGAGACGCATGTGGGTATAAATGAGGTGATGCCCTTTCTTGCAAGCATTTGTGCCCATCTGTGAATTTCTTCTTCAGATGAGTATGTTGCGTCAACACCAAAATAACCATGGGTGTGTATATCTATAAATCCTGGTACTGCAGTGAGATTTGAAAAATCCACAATTTCGTTATCAAAAATTTTCTTCTCTGTTATGCTGTGTATAACTCCATCTTTCACATTTAGATAGCAGTTATCCCTGCAACCATTGATTGTAATGATCCTCTTCAAAAGAATACTGCTTTCCAGATTCATCACTTTAATAAAGTGAGTTTATCCATCTATATAAGATATTAATGTAAACGGTTACATGAAATTGAAATTTGTAATCTACAGATATAAATGCAGGATGAGTCAAAAGAAGATTTATAGCGTTAATACCCATACAACCCCATATGACTGTCATGTATGAAGAGATCCAGGAAGAACCTGAAGCTATAAGGAAAACTATCAATGAAAACGCTGATAAAATAAACAAAGTAATAGATCAAATAAAAAATTCATCTCTGGTCTTTGTTACAGGTAGTGGAACCAGTTATAACGCTGCTCTCATCCTAAATTATACATTACTGGAAAACGGCATAAGATCAGTGGCGATGACATCGTCAGAATACAGTGAAAATATTGTAAGGAATATGAAAGGCACTATCACTAACATAATTTTTAGCCAGTCAGGTGAAAGTAGCGATGCAATATCCAATTTGAAGCTTTCAAGGAAATATGGATTTACAGTCATAGGAATAACAAATGAGAAAGAAAGTCAGCTATTCATGGAATCCGATCATCCCATACTCACACACGCTGGAAAGGAAAAGTCCATAGCGGCAACCAAGTCCCACGCTGCTCAGGTTGCTGTATCGATGCTCATGGACTACAGTCTAAGAAATGATAAAAAACTGGTTGAAGATCTGGATCATTTATGCAGTGGCATAGAAAAAATATTTTCACTGACAGAGCAAATAAAATCACTTTCATCTGAAATCCATAATAAGGTTGTTTTCCTGGGTTCAGAAAAGAGCTATCCGGTGGCTCTTGAGGGTGGTCTCAAGTTCAAGGAAACTACTGGACTGATCACAGAATCATATCCAACAAGGGAATATTTTCATGGACCTATTCACAGACTGGACAGGGAAACAACTGTTATTTGGCTGACTGAGGGTAGTTTACCAAACAAAAAAATTATGGAAAAACTAGAGGAACTATCTGGAGAGATAATCACAATTGGGAATGGAGAAGCAGTACTGAAATTCAACGAGGAAAAACCGTTTCAAAAAGTTTTCAATTCACTTGTTTTCATTCAGCTTCTTGCAAATTTCAAGGCTGTAAGTATGGGTCTGGACCCTGATCACCCTTCGAACCTGAACAAGGTGGTGAGGTGGTGAACATGGGTGAAAACCGCAAAAGTGGAAGGGGTATGAATGGTTTTTCAGAAGAACTGAAGGAATTTGTTGATAAAAATTATAAGGGAGTATCATCAGGAATGAACGTTCTGGTTGGAAAGGGATCATTTAAAACATCATATTTTACAGGAGAAATAAAAGAACTCAATTTCAAATATACTGAGGATACCATATATGATATGGCTTCTCTTACAAAACCGGTAGTAACAGCAAGTCTTGTAATGAAATATGTGGAGAGAGGAGAACTAAGTTTGGAGGACAGCCTTGGATCACTAGGTCTCTATAATCAGGATCTATTAATTTCCAATCTAACGGTCAAACAGCTCATAACACACACATCAGGTCTTACCTCAACATTTCCTCTATACAAATATGGAAAAACGAAGGAAGACTACCTTCGAACCATTGGATTGATGCACCAGCATAATACCCTTCCAGCAACGGAAGAATACAGTGATCTAAACTTCATACTGCTTGCCTTCCTTCTCGAGGAAATATCAGGAAAATCTCTTGATATTCTTGCAAAAGAGAAGATATTTTCACCTCTTTCAATGAAGAGCTCATTCTTCAATCCTTCTGTTGCAAAAGAAAACATTGCACCAACAGAGGAGGATCCAGAAAGGGGGATGCCAGTATGGGGAAAGGTACATGACGAGAAGGCATATTTTTATGGAGGTGTATGCGGCCACGCAGGGTTATTCAGTAATACTCACGATTTGGGCATCTTTACTGAAGCTCTTTTAAACGGAAAAATTGTCAGAAAGGAAACACTTAATCAAATGATAACACCACAGAACCAGAATATAGGAGGAATGTTCGGCCTGGGATGGATGATAAAGGTTCCAAGGCCATTGGTTTCAGGGCCATCATTTGGTTACAATGCATTCATGGGAGAAACAGTTAATTATGGTGCAATGGGGCACACTGGATTCACCGGAACATCAATATGCATAGATCCAAAAACAGGAGCCTATGCAATTGTACTGACTAACAGGGTATATCCAACAAGGGAAAACATCAGGATACTAAAATTCAGAAGAAGATTTCATAACTTTGTATTCTCTGTGCTCAACAATTCAGATTAATTTATGTATTCCTGAAGGTTAACAGTAAGAATGATGTTTATTTCCGTGGATGGTGGTGCCACAAAGACCGTGGCGGTTTGTTATTCTGAAGATGGAATTATCCACGGAATGGGTATTTCAGGTTCAGGCAATTACAGGACCGCTGGAGTTGAGAAAGCTGGAAAAAACATAAGGGAAGCCATATTAAGGGCTGTTCACAGGGCAGATGTGGATGAAAGTGAAATAACAAAATTTTCCATAGCACTGGCAGGTGTGAAGGACTCTAATTTAAAAAATGAACTTGTATCAAGTATCGTTGATAAGGAAAGGACTTCAAGAGTAAGGGTACTTAACGATGGAGAAGCGGGATTCGAATGCAGATTTCCAGGAATGGATGGAATAGTAATATGTCCAGGTACAGGAATGGTTTCCTATGGAAGAAAGGGAAATATATTCAAAAGAGTCAGTGGATGGGGATGGATACTGGGCGATGAGGGTGGAGCTTTTTACATAGCCAAAAGGGCACTGCAGGAAACAATGAAAATTTATGATGGTCGTTCAGGCATAAAAAGTGACATTCCAGATTATGTTAAGGACTATTTTCAAATAAATGATCTGAAAGAGATTGTGAATAAGGTGTACACAAATCCACCTGAAATAGGAAGTATAGCTTCATTCGCCAGCATTGTATCAAAACTGGCTGAAAAAGAGGATGTTCTTGCAACTTTACTCATGGAAGAATCTGCCGCAGAGGCAGCCAGATGCATAACTTCACTCAGGGAATCAATGTTTGGTGTGGAGAAGGTACACTTTAGTGGCTATGGGGGATTATTCAGAGCATCAAACATTTACTGGGATAAAATCAGAAAAATCGTACTTGATCAGCATCCAGATATGATTCCATCTGAACCATTATATGGATATCATGCGGTGATTGGTTCCATATATCTTATGCTCAAAGAAGAAAATATGGATTTGAAATTTGATCTCGACAGTGAGGTAAAGTCCATAGAGGAACAGATCAGAAGGATTTCAGAAGATGAAAGGGAAAGATACCTTCTTATGCATTGAAATCTTTAAATTCCCGCAGTGAGGAAATAGTTCAGCTATAACTTCCCCTAAATAAAATATACTTGGGAACGCATACTAATTCATAATGACAGATGAGGGAACTAAATACCAGACAAAGATTTTTACAGGTGTAGAAAACAGGAAACTGCCACAGTCGGTTGATGAGTGGAGGGGAATGGCAAGGAGCACACTAACAAAAGATGCATGGGATTATCTTGAAGGTGGAGCAGGGGAGGAAGATACCGTTCATGAAAATAGATCAGCATTCAAGAAGTGGCGTATAAGGCCAAGATATCTTAGAGATGTTTCCAAAAGGACAATGGAGGCAGAGTTCCTTGGTCAAAACCGTGAATCACCATTCATACTTGCTCCCATAGGAGTGCAGTCCATACTTCACAAAGACGGAGAAATTGCAAGCGCAAGGGCTGCAGCAAAAATGAATATGCCTTTCATACTCAGTACTGTTTCATCCATTACAATGGAAGAAATAGTGAAAAAGTCGCCAGAAGGGGAGAAATGGCTTCAGCTTTATCCATCAAAGGACAAAAACATTATTAGAAGTTTCATTAAAAGAGCAGAAAAAGCAGGGTACAGGGCAATTGTTGTTACTGCAGATACAACAATGCTTGGATGGAGGGAGCGGGATCTGAACAATGCATACCTGCCATTTCTCAGAGGAGAGGGACTGGCAAACTTCTTCTCAGATCCAGTATTTCGCAGAAGACTGGAAAAACCACCTGAGGAAGATTTGATAAAGGCCATTATGGAATTCATATCAGTATATGTAAATCCGTTTTTTTCATGGGAGGATTTCAAAGAAATATGCAGTACTACTGAAATTCCTGTAATACTGAAGGGCATAACCCATAGGGAAGATGTTGAGCTGGCGTTCAAATCCGGAGCGAGGGCTGTGGTGATATCAAACCATGGTGGGAGGCAGGTGGATGGTGCCATATCATCCCTTGACGCGCTGGAGGAAGTTACAGAAAGTGGTGACTTAAAGGGAGAAATTCTGTTTGACAGTGGGTTCAGGCATGCAGCAGATGCATTGAAAGCCATTGCTCTTGGTGCAAGTGGTATACTGATTGGAAGGCCATACGCATATGCACTGTCGGTTGCAGGCCAGGAAGGCATAGAATTATATCTTGAGCAGGTGTTGGCAGAGATGGATCTTGAAATGGGTCTATCAGGAATTAAAAACCTGAAAGAGCTAAACAGGGAATCACTGTACAGGAAGTATTAAAAATAACTCCATAGGTTGGAAAGAATAATTCAAATACTGTACAAAAAACATGTGCATTCATAAGAGCCATGTTCTATCTGTTCCATAAAAGTAAAACATTGGGATAGTCGGATTTCCCAGCTTATAACTATCCTTTCAGCAATAACTATATACTCCATGGAGATAGAACAGAAGATTGATATGAAGTGGGTCACAAGAGAGAAGGCAAAAGTAGATAGAATTGCATGTCCATGGTTGATTTCAAGATTTGTTGATAAAGACGCAATATTTCTTTTCGTTCCAAAGGATAAGGTAATGGAAACCGCAAAAAAGGAAAATGCAACTCCTTTCGATTTCCCAGGAGTTGAGCTGATGCATTTTCAGGAGAATGGAAAAGAATACGTCAGTTTTGACGCAATAATCAGAAAATACAATATCACGGATCGGGCTCTTTTAGATCTGGCAAAAATAGTAAGGGGAGCAGATGCATCCATACCTGATGCACCAGTGGAATCTGCAGGACTTGAGGCAGCTGCAATGGGTTTCAGAATTATTGCTCATAATGATATGGAAAATATGAAATTGCAGTTTCCAATGTACGATGCTCTGTACGCCTACTGTAAGGAAAGAGTGGAAGCTGGAGCAAAACTGGAGCATTCAGCAAAAAAATAATTACTTTAAAATGGAGGTATATTGAAGATCACGCTGTTATTTCAAGCAATGAGGAAAACTGTGGTCTATCTACCAGCGAGCAGTCTCCGATCTGAATGTTATAAACAACCACAAATCAGCTCTAAATGAAAATATTCGAACCCTGTTGAAGTTACAAAGATTGAAATTTACGATTCATCTTAATGAAAAGAATTGGAAGATGCATCATACAGTGAATCTCTACAGTAAGATAATATTCCTTCAGTGTTTATATAGCAAACGCAATTGTTAAGGGAGGAAATTTAATTTCCTATATGCACACTATACGAAACGATTTAAATATTTGGAAAACAGTTATTACGTCAGGAGTAATTAACAGATAACAGGTAGGTTTAATGAGTGAGTTTGATGTCATCGTAGTTGGTGCCGGACCAGCCGGTTCTGCAGCAGCCATAAGGTTAGCTTCTGCTAAGGCCAACGTTTTACTTATAGACAGGGCAGATCCCCCAGGAAGCAAAAACGTATCGGGAGGAGTACTCTGGGGTGATTCCCTGGGTCAGGTCATACCCGATTGGGAAAAAAGCAATATGCTTGAAAGATACGTTGAGGCAAAGGGTGTTACTTTTCTTACAAAGGATTCAAAAATAGCCCTGGATTTCAGATCAACAAAATTTGGTGAGGTAAAGAGCGGTTACACGGTACTGAGGACAAAGTTTGATGCATGGCTTGCAAAAAAGGCAAAGGATGCAGGTGTAATGGTTGTATCAGGTGTTACAGTGGATAAGCTGGCAATGGAAGGAAAGAAGGTAACAGGCGTGATGCAAAATGGTGAAACTGTTACAGCAGATACTGTGATCCTTGCTGAGGGTGCAAATTCAAGGGTAGCCATTGATTCTGGGATTAAGAAAAAACCAGATGACAGGCATATGGCAATCGGTGTGAAAGAGGTTATAAAACTACCTGAAAAGACCATCACCGAAAGATTCAACCTGACAAGCGCAAAGAGAGGATATGCATCTGAATATGTTCTCGGCTTTCTTGAGGGTGGAGTAAAGGCAGGAGGTTTCCTGTATACCAATAAGGAATCCATATCCATTGGCGCGGTTATTTCAATGGAGGATCTAAGAAAAAATAATCAGACCTATTCCTTCAACATTATAGAACAGTTCAAGGAACATCCATTCATAGCACCACTTCTTGCAGATGGAAGAGTTGAAGAATACAGTGCTCATTTAGTGCCAGAGGCCGGGCAGTCCGTAGATCAGATTTATGGTGATGGATACATGATTGCCGGTGATGCAGCAGGATTTACGTTCAGTAACGGACTCGTGCTTCAGGGAATGAACTATGCCATTGTTTCAGGAATTGCTGCAGCAGATGCATATATTGCAACAAAGGGAAGCACATCAGCAGACAGATATGAATTATACAGGGACACCTTGAAGAAAACCTTTGTACTGAGAGACATGGAAACATTCAAAGGTTCTGACAGGGTAACATGGAGTGAAAGCATTCACAACACAGTTCCTGCAATGGCTGAAGAGATAATGCTCAATATATTTTCAGAGAACGGAGAACCAAAGAAACACCTTTCAAGAATAGTTATGGAATCTGCCTTCAAAAACAGGCAGAAAAGAAAGGATATGATTGTGGATATGTACAGAATGATGAAGAGGTTGTAAAATGACAAAAATAGAAGACAGATTATCGTTGTTGAATTACAAGATTGACAAGTCCTATGAGCATATCACAGTGAACCATGATATCTGTGCAGTGTGCCCAGACCATTTCTGCACATTTGCATGCCCTGCAAAATGCTATACGCTCATAGAAGGTCAGTTGAATTTCAAGTATGAGGACTGTGTGGAATGTGGAACCTGTGATATTGCATGTTCCCATGGAAGCGTCCTGTGGACAAACACAAAGGGCGGTCACGGGGTAAAATACAAATACGGATGATCAAAATGGCACTGGAAATAATAGTTATGATAAAACAGGTACCTGACAGTTCAGAGGTCGTTATAGATCCTGTTACATTCACTCTCAACAGGGGTGCAGCAAGGAATGTAATAAATCCAGCAGACGAAAATGCAGTGGAACAGGCTCTCCTCATAAAGGATAAGAATCCTGGAACCCATATCACAGTTATAACCATGGGTCCACCATTTGCAGAAACTGCCCTTCTGGACTGCATGGCAAGAGGGGTTGACAGGGCAATCCTTGTTACAGATAGGGCGTTTGCAGGTGCAGATACCTATCCTACAGGTTTGACACTTGCTGCAACCATTACAAAGATTGGAAAGTTTGACATCATTTATGCAGGGGAGGAATCCACTGACTCATCAACAGGACATGTGGGACCTGGTGTGGCCGAATTCCTTGGCATTGAGCAGGCATCATACACATCAAACTCATGGGTTGAGGATGGTTCAGTGTTTGCAGAGAGGCAGCTTGAGGATGGAGTTGAGACTGTTAAGATGGAACCACCATGCCTCATAACAGTACTTACCAATGCCAATATACCCAGGGAAGCAACTCTAAGGATGAAGATAGATGCACTGAAGAAAGGTATTGAAACATGGACACTTGCAGATATAAATCTTAAGCCAGAGTGGGTTGGTCTAAAGGGATCGCCAACCATTGTCAAGTCAATGAGAACAATAAACGAGAAGAAGAGAGAGGGAAAAAAGTTCGGTGTTGATGAAATGGATAAGTTTGTTGACGAACTTGTATCAAAGGAAATTCTCAAATTCGGAGGTGAATGATATGGTAGGATTGATCAACGCTGAGAAGCCGGAAAATCTTGATGATTATAAGAATGTGATGATATTCCTTGAGGCGAGAGATGGAAAGATAAAGAAACCAGGTCTTGAGATGATATCTGTTGGCGCAAGCATGGCTCACAAGGTAAATGAGATTCTCATCGGCATAACATTTGGTGAAAAAGTCGGTACCATGGTTAAGGAGGCAGGGGAGTATGGATGTGACAGGGTGATCGGTTATGAATCTCCGGATCTGAAAGATTTCAGAACAATTCCATATGCAACACTGCTCAGTGACCTTATACAGGAACTGAAGCCAAATATACTTCTGATTCCAGCCACAAGGAATGGGAGAGATCTTGCGTCAAGGATTGCAGTTAGATCAAGAACAGGTGTGACTGCAGACTGTACAGAACTGGATGTAGATCCTAATGGAAGAATCCTTCAGGCAAGAAGGCCAACCTATGGGGAGAGCACACTTGCAGAAATTCTGTGCAGAAGCCACAGACCACAGATGGCAACTGCAAGGCCAGGAATATTCCCAGTACCTGAAAGAAACAAAGATGCCAAATATGAAAGTGAGGTTAGGAAGGCAAAAATAAAGAAGGAATATCTAAAGAAAGAGGTAGTAGATTTCAGGCCAAAGACCACTGTTGATCTCACTTCCGCAAAATACATAGTGAGTGGAGGTCTCGGACTGGGAAAAGCTTCCGGATTCAAGCTTATACAGGAACTGGCAGATGAGATAGGTGCATATGTTGGTGCTTCCAGGCCAACGGTTGATATGGGATGGATCGGAAAGGATCATCAGGTTGGGCAGACAGGGCAGTCCGTCAGGCCTAAACTGTACATTGCCTGCGGCATTTCAGGTAAGGCACAGCATCTTATGGGAATGAAGCTAAGTGAGAATATAGTTTCAATAAACACCGATCCTGAGGCAGAGATTAACAGTATATCTGATTATATAATCAATGCAGATCTTTACGAAGTTCTTCCAAAACTTACTGATGCCATAAGAAAAAAGAAGGCTGAACTATCAACACCAGGTAAAAAAATAAGTAAGAGTTCAAAGGAAGAAGAGAAGAAAGAAGTAAGTCCAGAAAGCAAGGAATAGTCAGTTAAAAAAACTGAAATATTCTATTTTTTATTATTTTGCAGTATTTTCTAAACAACAGTATTTAAATATGTGTTATATATATTCTATATCAGAGTGATTTAAGTTGCCAGAATCTGTGAATGAAAAATTTGGAAACAGGAAAGAGTACAGATCCGGGGTGAAGGATATGTATAATGAAAATGAAGATTTCAGGATAACCATAGATCTATCATCGCCAGAACCGATTTATAAACAGATATATAATGACATTGTTAAGAACATTGCCATGGGAATATTGAAAAAAGGGGACAGGTTGCCATCCTCGAGGGAGCTTTCATCTATTCTTGGAATCAATTATCATACGGTGAATAAGGCCTATGGGTACCTGGAGATGGAAGAATACATATTTCAGGATCGGAGGAAGCGCATTATTGTAAATGAAATAGTGGAAAGTAAGGAGAGGAAGATGGACAGTATGTGGGAAATGCAGATGAAAAATCTTCTACTGGGGTCAATATCAAAGGGATATTCAGTAGATCAGGTTAGACAAAGAATTAATAAGCTAATTGAGGAAATAGTGGAACAAAAGAGGTGATCAAATGTTTTCTTTCTTAATTCTTTCAACCATCATTCCATTGGTGCTTTTCATAGGATTATTCTTTGCATTTAATCCATATTTCACCAGACCTGAACTCATATTTGGAGTCAGGTTAATGGATTACCAGAACTTTGTTCCAGTAATTAATGGAATGAAAAAAAGGAATGTTATTTACGATCTTCTAATATCAGTTTTATTCCTTGTGCTGGCATTGATACTTTCAGTATATACATCAGCAATAATTGCAGTCCTATTTCCAGTTGCTGAAATTATACCTCTAACTTTGGTGTATTTTCATTTCAGGGGATCTACAAAGGAGTTGAAATCCAGTGTAGGAGAGGAGAATAATAAAAACAGTACAGTATCAGCTTATATTTCAAAATCAAGTATGAATGTGAGTGCAGTCTGGTATGCACTCCCATGGATAGAACTGATTATTTTCATCATTATAGGAATACTTCACTATCCTGCCATTCCAAACAGGTTTGCAACACATTTCGGCCTGAATGGCAAACCCAACGAGTATGAAACAAAATCTATCTTCTCTGTATTTTCACTTCTTGTATTCACTGCCATCCCACTCACCGTTCTTCTGGAGGGTATCTCCTATGCAATTAATATGACAAGATCAGGGAGCTACAATGCGCAACCAAGAAAGTCATCGATTCAGATGAAGGGATTCAATGCACGAATGGTTAAGCTGCTTGTTGGAATAAACATGATCATTCTGGCAACACTATTTCTCAGTTCACTTATTATCTGGAACGTTATTTCATCATCATATGTTGCAATTCTTACCCTCCCAGTAATATTGATTCTTCCTCTGGTATTCTGGTTTGCAGCAAGTTCAGGTCAAACTGGCTGGAAGATGTATAGGAATCTGGAGGAAACTCCCGATAAGGGCAATACTGTCGATGACGACAAAGAGTGGGCTGGTGGACTTGTTTACCATAATAAAGAGGATAGCAAAATACTTGTTCCAAAAAGATATGGTGTCGGATATACATTCAACTTCTCCAACAAGTGGTCATGGCTTATTCTTATCATAATAATTGGAGTACCAGTTACACTCACCGTTCTGTTAATACTTCTTCGGTAGTAACTGAAGAGTACTAAACACCTGAATTTTTTAGAGTTTAAGTAACAGGATAACCAGTAAATATAAGGAAAACATGATCATACATGCTTCCTAAAGGATTCAGATTTGGTTTTTCCCTCGCAGGTTTTCAGTCTGAAATGGGATTGTCAGGAAAGGATGAGAACAGTGACTGGTACCAGTGGTGCCACGATGAGTACAATATAAAAAATGGGGTGGTATCAGGTGATTTTCCTGAGAATGGTGTGGCATACTGGAACCTTTTCAGGAAGGATCACGAAACGGCAGCAAATATAGGAATGAATTCGGCAAGAATTGGAATTGAGTGGTCAAGGATATTTCCCACATCAACAGAAGGGGTAAAAGTTAGAATTGATAGAGACGGAGACAATATAACAGGTGTAACATTAGTAAAGAGCGATCTTGAAAGTCTGAAAAAAATATGCAATATGGATGCAGTTAAAAAATACAGAGAAATATTTATGGATCTTAAAGACAGGAATTTCTACGTGATAATGAATTTATTTCACTGGAGCATGCCTCTATGGATAAACGATCCAAGGAAGAGAGAAAGCTCAAAAGGCAATAACCTTGGAAATTTTTTCAGTGAGAAGTCAGTTATTGAATTCGCAAAATTTGCAGCTTTTGCAGCATATTCATTTGATGATCTGGTGGATGCATACTCCACAATGAATGAGCCAAATGTCGTCTTCTCAGGAGGTAATAACAACTCAGAAAAGAAATATTATTCAAAAATGAAATTCTTTATAGAAGCCCATGCAAGGGCATATGACTGCATAAGAACCATCAGCAGGAAGAGAATAGGTGTCATTTACGCCAACGAGCATATAGAATCTCCGGAGAATAGTGATCCTGAGCTTGTAGAGGAGGTAACATGGAGAAATCGTTATTCATTCATAGATTCGATCAAATCTGGAAAAACATTCAACACAAAGAATATGGAGGAAAACAGTAGATGGCCAGAGAAGAACGTTTTTAGGAAAGATCTTGAAAACAGGCTGGACTGGATAGGTGTCAATTATTATAGCAGGTATGTCGTCAGGAGGATTGAGAGTGGTTTTGAGGCCATTGATGGATATGGTTTCTTATGCAGTGGCTACGAAAAATCAAAGGATGGTAAACTGGTTTCAGAAATGGGATGGGAGATATATCCTCAGGGACTATACGCCGTTCTCATGGGTTATCAGGAAAGATACAGCCTGCCAATGATGGTAACTGAAAACGGAATTGCAGACGATATGGACAGGTATAGACCAGATTTTCTAGTATCCCATATGAAGATGATAGAAAAGGCAATTAAGGATGGTGCAGGTGTGGAGGGTTATCTTCACTGGTCACTGACAGATAATTTTGAATGGTCCAGTGGTTTCAGCAAGAAGTTCGGACTTCTCAGGGTGGATTACAGAACAAAGAAGAGATCTATTAGACCAAGTGCACTGGTCTTCAGGGAGATATCTAAAAAATCAGGCGTTCCGGAGGAACTAGAATGGCTTGGTGAAAGGTTTTACTGAATGGCTTAACCATGTAACTGAAAACATCAATCACACTTCTTAAATCAATCTAATGCCAATTCTTTATCTATTTTTTTTGATCCTGAGATCGCTTATGACGAAGTAAAGTATGGAAGAGAACATGAATCCTATGGATACCTCAAAGATTAAATGTATGTCAACGTCAAATATCTCAATGAGAAAATTTGCAAAAATAGGACCCAGTCCCACGGATATAGACTGAACCAGATTGTACATTGATATGGAATTTATTCTTGAGGATTCTGATCTTCCCAGCATTTCATTGAACATAGACAGGGTAAGTCCAGACTGCCCTACTCCATATAATATGGATGGTATAAAAATGAGTGAAGGACTATGAATAAACGGTATTAGCAGGGCAGAGAGGATAATAATAAAAGAATTAATGAGGATAACCTTGAAATTTCCAAGCTTATTTGCAAGTTTTCCCCAGAATATCTGTGAGGCTATGAAAGAAACGGCAATTACAACATACACGATCGTATAGAAACTCTCGCTCTGGTTAAGGTACTGAGGAGAAACAAGATATAGCTGGAAATATGGCATGACCATGCTGTATCCCAGGTTCCATACCAGTGAGAATATGACAAAATAGCTGAATGTTCTGGTCCATTTTTTTCTCGTAGTTGTTCTTTCAGAATCGGGTATGGAATATGGACTAATTCTGGTCATTATGAAAAGGGAAACTGATGAGAATATTAGTGCACCTGAAAGGAAAACAACGATGAATGCAATTTCCTCATCTGTTATTCCGAGGAAGATTCCAAGGGCCAGGGCATATCCTACCAGCGAAAATACCTTCATTACAAAATTCCTGAATGCAAAGTAGCTTGATCTTTTTCTTGCAGGTATGACGCCGGGTACCCACAGTGTCCAGGTTGTTCCACTAAATGATGCAAAGAATGTCCTTGCTGAAAGCAGGATTATAAGAAGTAAATATGTCAGGAGAAGTCCATGGACAAATACAAGAAACACAACAGGAAGCCATAACAGTCTATCCAGAAGGGTTGTATAAACAGTAAGTTTCTTCAAATCCTTCACCTTCCTGGAAAAATATCTGGAAAGATACTGTGCAAGAGGTACTACAAGGACTGGGAAACCTGTAATGTAACCAACAGGAGCACTCTGTCCCAGTAGAAATATGGAAAGAGGTATTACAAAGGGTGTTGTAAGGCTTGAATATATGGACCAGAAAAGTCCATCTGTTACTGATAGATTCGCAGTTGTCTTTATGATATCATCTGATGAAACTGTATAATCCCTGATCTTCCTGTAAATATAAGATCTGTTCGCCTTGGTTTTCATCGACTTCACTCCCATAGCTTTATTAATTCAATATTCAGACTTTTCTTAGTATAACCTGAATTTTTCAAACCATGTATTTCACGGTGATAAAGTCTGTCTATAAATTCACTACTTAAAATAGTATGGAAATAAGAAAAGTTTATCAATGGTCTTTTTAATATCTACGGGAGATGTTATTATGGCAAATAATAATATTAAATTAAAACGGAAAAAAATAACTGGAACTTCCGTGAGGAATAAACTCAAGGTTCTTTCAGTTTTAATGGTTGTGGGAATTTTTGTACTGACTGCATTTGTGACGGTATATGATCACCCAACATTAGGCTCGTCAGGTGTGGTAACTCCCAGTGCATCATCTGGGAATCATGTAACAATAACTGTTTGGGGATCAGGTTCCCCGGGAGGAGAAGAAGAGGTTTTTAACAGCACACTTGCCTATTTTGAGCAGGTATATCCAAACGTGACAGTTGATGATAGTCCTGCCGTTGGTATAGCTTCTACAACTTACACAAGTGCTGCTCATGCAGGAAAAGCTCCGGATATCTACAGGGACAGCAGCGATAACGCCGGTGTTCTTTATGCTGAGGGAACAGTTCTTGCATTGAACAAGTATCTGAATAGTACATATATTAAAAGCTTCAGCCCTGGTACAATAACCGCGTGGAGCGCAAACAACTCTCTGTATGGTATACCTGTTAACACAAACGGTGTTGGTCTTTACTACAACAGTAAATTTGTAAAAACAGCACCAAAAACAGTATACCAGATGATTCAGGATGCGTTGAATGTCACCCATAATACAACATTAAATCCATCTGGATCAGCAACAAAGGTCTGGGGGCTTGCATATGGCCTCGGTACAGATTCAGGATACAGGTCTGCAGCGTGGTTCCCGGCCTTTGGAGGAACATTATTCAACTCAAAGCAGATGCCTGTTCTTAATTCTACAGGGGACATTAAAGCAGTATCATTCCTCTATAATCTAACATACAAATATCACGTAAGTCCAACCGGATTAACAACAATGACACAGCAGTATAATCTGTTTGAAGACAACCAAAGCGCCTTCATGATAGATGGACCATGGGATCAGAGCACATACACCCAATACCTTGGTTCAAATCTTCACGTTACTGCACTGCCATTTAACAACGCAACTGGCCTATGGCCAACACCCATATGGGGATCAGTAGGATATTTCATATCATCACCTCAGGCAAGTGGAATAACATCCTCACAGATATGGGCATCCCTGAAATTCATTGAGATGCTTACAAACACCACGGCACAGATCCATCTGTTTGACAAGGCAGGAGATTTCCCCTCATCCATAGCTGCTGGAAACTATATAACGGCACACAGCAACAATGATCCCCTCATAAAGGGCTGGCTTGATCAGGAAAACCATACAATGCCTCAGCCAGGATTCGTAAATATGAATTATTACTGGCCAAACTTCCATACATATGTTGGAAACCTTTATGATAATGGAACAAACAATGTTTCACAGACCATGAACGATTTCCAGAGAGCCGTTGTTAATGAAATCAACGAGCTTTCAGCAAAACCAACATCCATAAGCATAAGCCTCTATGATATACTGGCAATAGTAGCTGTGGTAATAATAGTAGCAGCAGCTGCTAGCGTTGTATACGTAAGAAGAAAGAAAAAATAATTCAAACCCTAATTTTTTAATTTTTAGAGTGAGTAATATGGTTGAAACAGATGATTATAAGGTGAAAAAAAAGAAGGTAGAGTACAGAAGCATAGTTTATATTTTACCGGCAATAATTGTTCTTGTGTTTCTGGATTTTTATCCAATTTTCGAGAGTGTTTACTACTCTCTTACAGATTTTAATTCTGCACACTTCTTCAATTTCGGGTTTGTAGGTCTTGCTAATTTTATTTATGTGTTCACAAGTTCCGATCTATGGACTGTCATTGGGAATACGCTAGTTTGGAGCATTGGGAGCACAGTGGTAATGGTTCCTGCGGGATTTGCTCTGGCTCTCATTATGAATCAGAAAAAGATGAGAGGAAAGACCATCTACAGAACAATGTATCTTTTTCCATGGGCATTTCCAGCATTCATTACAATACTGGTATGGTCAAATATGCTTGCATATACTGGAGGAGTCGCAAATGAGGTTCTTAACGTAATGGGATTTAAATCTCTAGACTGGCTGACATCCCCAAAATATGCAATGATATCGCTGATCCTTGTTAATTTCTGGCTTTCATTTCCATATTACACATTCGTTTACACTTCTGCTGTTCAGAGCATACCACAGGAATTATATGAGGCTGCAGAGGTTAACGGCTATGGGTCTCTGAGAACACTGACAAGCGTAACTTTACCATTACTAAGGAGACAGATTGCATTCATAACAATTTTCGGTTTCATATTTACATGGAACAACTTCTACGTACCATTCCTTTTGACTGGTGGAGGTCCTGGCATATCAACGGAGATACTTATCACATACTCATATCTTCAGGCATTTTCCTATTCTAACTACGCACTCGGTGCCGCATATGCTGTAATATCCATAGTCATACTGCTTGTTTTCGTGGTTGTTGCAAACCATTACACAAAGATGATGACCATTCTGGACTGAGGTGAAAAGATGGAAAATAAATTTTCAAATAAAAATAAGACAGTGGCTGAAAATAGCATGGAAAATGTTTACAGGATGAACAATTACTACAGAAGAATGAAGATTGTAAAAAGGGTAATTTCTCACATAGTGCTGATCATATTCGCAATATTTGCAGTATTTCCAATATACTATGTATTTATTACATCCCTAAACAGTATAGGATCACTGGCCGAGGCAAGTCTGAGTGATCTCCTTCCCACGTCCCATTCCAGTCTTGCCAATTATATCAACATACTGTATCATCATCCGTTCTTCCTGTGGCTAAAAAACACGCTGATATTAACTGGTGTTTCAACAATTATCGGAGTTATGCTTTCAATAACCTCCGGACTGGCTCTTTCAAGGTTCAATATACCATTAAAACACGCTTTCCTGTACATGCTTCTCATTCTCACACTGTTTCCATTCACAATGATGGTAATACCATATTACTTCATGTTTGCACAGCTCCATCTTCTTGACTCATATATCGGTCTGATAATACCATATTCCGCAGGGGCACTGATCTATTCATCCTATCTCATAAAGAATTACGTGGACAATCTGCCTAAGGATTATGAGGAAGCAGCCCAGATAGACGGATTAAGCAGAAGATCTGCCCTGTTCAGGATACTTGTACCCATGTCAAAGCCTGTAATCATATTTGCAATGCTAATAGCATTCATGGGTCCATACACCGATTATGCACTGGCCGGGCAGTTTATCACATCAAAGAGCCTCTACACTATGGCAATCGGGCTTTATTACGTTTCCCAGGGAGATATAGTGATAAATTACGGTACTTATTCAGCATTTGCGGTTCTAATGGGAATACCAATATTCATACTGTTCTTTGTGTTCCAGAGATATCTTGTATCGGGATTCAGCCTGTCCACATACAAGTAATATTTAATTTTAAACATTATTTTTACTACTTAAAATAGTCACTTTTTCGAAAAACTGATATAAGTTAAATGACATAACTAATGGATAATGCATGGAGAAACTTGTTTTACAGGACGTCGTGAGGGTATTCAAGAAGAACGTTGGTGTACTGGGAGTCAGTCTCGAGGTTAAGGAAGGTGAATTCTTTGTAATACTGGGACCAAGTGGTTGTGGAAAGACAACAACTCTGAGAATGATTGCCGGTCTGGAAACGGTGGATAGTGGTCATATATTTCTTGATGAGAGGGAAATCACAAACTTTCCGCCAAAGCTAAGAAACATATCCATGGTCTTCCAGAATTATGCACTTTATCCATTTATGACAGTAAAAGACAATATACTTTTTCCACTGAAAATTCTTAAAATGCCAAAATCCGAAATGGAACAGAAGGTTGAGGAGATTGGAAAAACACTCGGTATTCTGGAACTTATGGACAGGAAGCCAGGGGAAATATCTGGTGGACAGAAACAGAGAGTTGCACTTGCAAGATCTCTGGTAAGAGAACCAAGTTTGTTTTTAATGGATGAACCTTTAAGCAATCTGGATGCTAAGCTCAGGGGACAGATGAGGGTGGAATTGAAGAGGTTACAGAGGGAATTCAACACAACAACTGTGTATGTAACCCATGATCAGGTAGAGGCAACAACACTTGCTGACAGGGCATGCCTCATGAATGGAGGAAAGATAGTGCAGATGGGAAATCCAAATGATCTTTACACACTGCCGGTGAATACATTTTCAGCCACTTTCCTTGGAGATCCTGCAATGAATATGATTCCGGGGGAGATCACAGTGAAGGATGGAAAAACATACCTGAAGCTTGAAGATTTCACTGTAGAAATGCCAGATATTCACACGGAAAGGGAGACTCCCAGAGACGTCATGGTTGGGATGAGACCTGAGGATGTACAGCTTGGTGATGATGGTATCGCGGTTGAGTTGAACCTGATTCAGAATCTGGGAAAGAGTATATATGAATATTTCAAAACACAACATGGTGATAACATAGTAAGGCAGGATGTTGTAAGCTCAAGGCTTGCACTGGGTGACAGGTCCATGGTTGTAATTGATCCAAAATCCATATACCTGTTTGAAACAAATACCGGCAGTCTGATATACAAATACGGAAGGAAGAAATATCAGGAAGAAGATATGCCTAAGGCAGTCAACTAAATTATCCAACCCAATACACATTAATCGAACTATGTTGGAAAGTCAATATTTTCAATAAACATGAATGGAGAATTCTTCCGGACCAATGGTTGCTGATTTTTCATCTATTGAATTCAAGGACTTCTTTTCTTTTGTTTTAATCTCACTGTCACCAAGATTCAGATTCATTTCTATTTTTTGATCTATGGAATACTTCGTTATGTTAATCAGTCCTTTTTTATCCCTGCTAAATCTTATTATACCGTTGTAGGCAGCAGGATTTTCCTTTCTGATTTTTACCAATTCCCTGAATTTCAGATAGAATTCACTTCCAACCTTTTCCCACTCCATCGTACGCCTGCAGTCAGGATCAGGACCACCTTCCATTGATAGCTCATCACCGTAATATATGCTTGGCATTCCATCCATTATCATGATTATTCCATAGGCTGCCATGGCAAGTTTCTCGCTTCCAAGGATGGTCCTTATTCTGGGTGTATCATGAGAATCAATGATGTTCATCATCTTTCCGTATACATCATCCCCAAGTATAAATCTCATATTCAGGAGTTCGCTGTTCATTCTGTTAGGACCAATTTCCTTATTCATTAGGGAAATGATCAGGTTCCTCAATCCGTAGTTCATGGATGATGTGTATAATCCTTTGCGAAAGAATATATCAGAAACGCACCACACTTCAGCAATGTGGCCAATTTCAGGAAATTTCTCCCTAAACTTCCTGAATATATCACCAATGCTATTCAGATTTATTGAATCGGCAACATCATATCTTAAAAATGAAACATTCAATCTTTCTGCATAGAAATCCATCACATCAAGCATAAATTTCTTCACAGATTCGTTTCTGTGATTCAGCTTGGGCATGCCTCCATTATCAAGGAAAGATTCATAGAATGCATCTGTTTTTCCGTCTTTCACAGGCCATCTTTTCCTCATTCCTTCGTTTGTATCCTTTATGAATTTGTACCAGCTCTGATCGTGGGGTAACTTTTCCCTAAGTTCTTTTACGAACTGCGGAAAATATATTGACGTATGGTTGAAAACCATATCAAGTATCATTGAAATTTTATCTTCCTTTAATTTTTTGGATAAAATGGTTAGCTGGTTAAGGGTTCCAAATCTGCGGTCTACGGAGAAATAATCATCTATATCATAACGGTGATTGCTCCTGGAACTGTAGAAAGGAGTAAGGTAAATATGATCCACACCGAGATCTGCCAGATAGGGTATCTTTTCAATAATCCCCTCTACGTTACCTCCAAAGAATGAATTTCTCTCTGGAGGTTCACCCCATTTTGTGAATTCGGCATCTGGTGAACCCTTCCTGTTGAATCTATCGGGGAATATCTGATATATAATATTCGATGATTTTTTTGCCTCATCCCTTGCAGGCGGAGTAAAAGGTCCGTATCTTTTTCCATGGTCGTCATAAAAAATATATTTTCCATCACTCCTGCTTATAAATTCAAAGAGATTGTAATCTCTGGACCTGAATTTGAAATCATTCTTTTTCTTCCTTCTCCCAGCCTGTTCAATTCTAACATTCTTTACATCGGGAGGTGTTATGCATCTTATTACAAAAAAGCCACCATTTCTGGAAAAAAAGCGGGTAGAATCTGGATCATGGAAGAAGTATTCCTGTTTTACATGGAGAGTCATAGGTTTTTTTATTCTTTCCCTTTGTTCGTTGAAGAGGTTGTACTGATTTACCGAATAAAAATAGTTATATGTTCCAGGCAGGAGTTCCAAAGTAACTTCCCAATTCCTGCCATCATCAGTTTTCTGGAGTTCAACACTTCCATCACCATTGCAGTTAAAGCTACCCTTCAGATAGCATGATTCATCTCCTTCCTCAAAGGGTAAGGAGAATAAGATCTGTTTATGAATCCCAGATTCACTCATGATCTGTATTTTTCCTGCCCTTTATAATCTTTGCCTTCAGCCCTTCTGGTGAAACCTTAACAGTTCCTGATTCAGCTGTGATCTCATATTCCCTGTCGTTGAAGAACAGGGTGAATTTGCCAGAACCAATTACAACAGCTTCACCCCTGAAGAGGAAGCATGAGTTATCCTTTACATATATAGGATAATTATTTTCTGTCCTGAAGTAACAGCTGCCGTCCAGCATTATCTCCTTCTCGAAGTCGTACCATCTTCCCTCTGGCAGATAAACAGTTCTTTCTGTGGTATTTTCGTATATCTGAGGTGCATAAATGATGTTATCACCAAGATAGTATTCATCTTCAATGAAGAAGCTTTCATTATCCCTGAAGTTCTGGAATGAAACCGGGGACACAGTTGGAGTACCAAGCTTATGTGACAGATATATTACACTGTATATCTGATCAAGAAAGTCATATCTTAAATGCACACTGGTCTCAATGTCGGTCTTTGCTCTGTTTGACAAAAGGAACACCTCCTGATCATTGCCATCCATTGATTTATGGTTCCTGTACAGTGGGAAGAGAAGGGCCATCCTGTAGTATGCAGCTATGAGTTCTGGTGAGCTGCTCCCGAAGAAACCCCCAAGATCACAGCCCACAACTGCAACACCTGAAATTGAGAGATTGGTAACTATGGAAATCTGCAGTTTTACATCATCCCATGTGGACATGTTATCACCTGTCCAGATGGCTGCATATTTCTGTATGCCGGAGTACCCTGACCTGCTGAGTATGAATGGGTTTTTTCCTGACTCCTCTATTGCCTCGTAGGTTGCCCTTGATTGAAAATAGGGATACGCATTCCTTACCTTTCTGTGCTGAATCATCTTTCCATCATCCATCCTGTGGAGTGATTCCGGATCGAACATATGATCCTCTGTGAGAATGGTGGGTTCATTCATATCAAGCCAGATACCATCCACTCCCTGCTTCATCCAGGATCTGACTTCACCATTCCAGAAATTCTGGCCATTCCTGTTTATGAAATCAGGAAATACAGATTTTCCTGGCCACATCTTATCTGTGTATATGTCCCTGTTGCTGTCCTCCACGTATGACCCTAAGCCTCTCCTGAAAATATCATAATTCTGCTCTGCCTTGATTGATGGATCAACAATGGGAATAACCTTCACACCCATTTCATGAATCCTTTTTATAAAATCTGAACCATCTCCAAATCGTTCATTATTCCATGTGAATAGCTTATAATCCTCCATGTAGTGAATATCCAGATATATGGATTCAACGGGTAGAAAATCTCTGTATCTCTTAACTACCTCAACTGCAACATCTGAGGGATAGTAGGTATATCTGGAGATTGCATGCCCAATGCTCCATTTTGGTGGCATAAATGTTTTCCCAGTCAGGCTGGAATAGGATCTTAGTATTTCTTCCGGTGTGCTGCCCGTAAATATGAAGAATTCAACAGAATTGGACTTAACTGTGATCTTTGTTTTGTTATATACTTCCACTCCGAAATCAAATATGATCTCTCCTGGATAGTTTATGAATACACCCATGGGCTTTCCATCAACAACCTGAAAGTAGAATGGTATTGAAATGTATAATGGATCATTATTTCTGCCGTATCCTCCTGGATCCCTGTTCTTTGATATAAGTCTCTTCCTCTTCCTGTCCATGCCAACTGCCCTTTCTCCAAGTCCAAGTATGTGGGCATTGAGCGGAAGTGGAATCAGGAGAAGAAGTTCATCTGGATTCTCCCTGATCTCGATACCAAAATCCTTCAGATTCTGTTCTACCGGTTTTTCAGAATCATCATTGAAGGAAACAAGTGGCTCATTACTATTTATATTATACCTGAAATAAGCGCTGTTTGACCAGCTTTTTATATCCATTAAAGGCTAAGTCATATTGGGAATATAATTCTTTTTAAAACTTTAATCTAATTCATTGCAAAGTGCGTAAAAATGCTTACTTATAATGCTATAATATATAATATAATAATGATTTATATTAAGTAAAACAGACAACTCAAAGTAGTATTATTTTCGCAGGATACACAAAATACTGAAAATCATGATCGTGTTAGTGTTCATTTATGGATGATAAATTTATGTAAGAACCAAAAAAATTTACAATTGATCAGCTCAGTATCTCTATCTTCTTCATGGCAATGTCCTCTTCCCTTGCAGTCTTTCCCCCAACAGAGTATGTCTTCTTTCCAGTTTGTATGTAAATTGAATGTTTAAGTCCATTTACTATCTCTACCCTGTTAATAATGCCATTTACGGTTATCTCCTTTCCATTTCTCCACCCACTCAGCCGGCACCTTATTCCATCTGATACCCTGTAAGTCATATTCAGTGCATCACAAAGAAGCCAGGTGGTTCTGAAAGTGTGCTTTGAAAGGGTCTCAGGTGCTGAATAGATACTGGATGGTTCCCAAATTGTGTGATAAAAGAAGTATCCTGTTATGTGAATTATCTCATCCTCTTCATTCAGC
Organism: Thermoplasmatales archaeon; assembly: GCA_027316895.1. Classification (GTDB taxonomy): domain Archaea; phylum Thermoplasmatota; class Thermoplasmata; order Thermoplasmatales; family Thermoplasmataceae; genus Cuniculiplasma. The sequence continues at coordinate 255,981 of DAHVFT010000002.1, forward strand.
AGTGCATAATCCTTCATTTCCATTGTCTTGCCGACACTGATTATGGCCATTGATCTGTCTGTTATGAGCACCTCTGAAGTCATCCCATTTCTTACCTTTATTATGGCACCCCTGAAATCATCGAGCAGCTTTTTATCGGGTTCCGGAAATATAACAATTGCAACGGTAACTCCTCTTGAAATGGCATTTATGAGTTTTTCTCTCATTCTGATCAGCCTGGTCTTGCTGCAGGATATTATGATCTCATCCCTCGCGCCGTCGATTCTCTTTCTCATCTCATTAATGATTACCCTTTCCGTCTCCATGAGCCACAGATATGGCTTAGAACTGGAATTCACTGTTCTAGTTTTTTGCACTATCTTCTTTATTCTGCCTATGCCTGTGTTAAGTTCCTTCACCCTCATGCCCAGAGATGCCTCAATGTCCCTTGCCCTGTACATCTTTTTCTTCCCTGGGCTTTCGTCAACCATACCCTTTTCCTTTAATTTGCCAAGAACATCGTAAACCCTCGGTTGAGGTATTCCAGATATGGAGACTATTTCTCCAGGTGTGAGTGAATCGTTGAGAAGTAAAGATTCCATCACCCTTGACTCGTAATCAGTAAGACCAAAATCCTTCAGTATGTCAAAAAGTTCTGAGCCCATGGGGACACCCTATAATAATGCGTTTGTCCGTATTTAATGTTTCATATGGGATATTGTTAATTATTAAAATGGTAGCATTGATGGTACTAATTAAATTCATAAATCAATCTTGAGCTTAAAGGCAATGGTTTATTCAACTGTTATTACTAATAAATATAAGTTACAGCTTTTCATTGTTGGAAAAATCTCATACTTTAATACTTTTTAAGAATTCCGAACGATAAATGTTCTAATTTACTTACTTCATATCTAGAAAGATTGCTTAATAGATATCTTTGTAAGTAAAAATTAAATATAACGCGTAATGCAGATTTTTCATTATAATATTTATTTTTGAGTCATCAGACTTTAAGGCAGGTAAGGGCTTAATAATCATATAGTTCCAACATATATCCAGCTTTCCAAGAAAAGTCATCGATTTGAATAGATTAGACCATATTGAAATTAATGCAGATTAAACAAGATTTATATAATCCGAGATAGACTTTTGTAGAACAACTCACGCAAAAGAGTGATGAACCATCTTTATTTTAAGAGAGTTTCTTGTAATCATCACTAAGTTCAATTATATTATTTCTCCCTTTTGAAACGCTAATTATTCCGATTTCATTCATCCTAGATACCCTGTTCTGCACAGTTCGCAATGTTAATTCTATATGTTTTGACGTTCTTAAATATAGCCTAATTTTGTTTGTTGTAGAAGACCCCCTCTTCAAAATGGAGATAATCTCTTTATCAACATTATCTATTAAGAAAATAGATTTAAAATAAGGTAGAACATTTATTCTTCTAAAAACTACTATTCTACCTATGAACTTGTTGTTTGATTCTACACTATGCTCTATGTAATGACCATGTTCTGTAGCCCATAATAAACAGGCAACGGAAAAACTGGATGGTCCAGCTGTAATATTTACCGATGCAATAGTGGATTCTATATTTGATAATTTCTCTAAGCAAGCCCTAATATCCCATATATTTTTAAGTAAGATTATTTCTAGTTTAACGTCAGGTCTTAATTCCTTAATCTGACTTGAGATTTTTTCTATAATTATCTCAGATTTGTTATGAATTTCAACATCCTCGTTTTCCTCACTGGTGCTTGAGAACAGGACTATCTTTCTCAATCCATTGCCTCTATTCACAATATATGGATGTAAAAATTCTGATACAAGGTATTCCCTTATCCCTACAAATGAAATTAATGTGTCAACATCTATAGACGAAAGATTTTCTTCGTTCATATGTAAAAAGAAATATTTTAATACTATATAATTATTAATAATTATGCAGAGCGTTTTGATAAACCTGAAAAGGTTAGAAGGAAATATAATTCCTTATGAATATAATTATTATCTTTCTATCGCCATATATTCAAAACTAACCTACTATCAGGAACTTGTAACTAAATTACATACAAAAAATCAAGAAGGAATTCACACATTTAGTAATCTCATTTCAAATAACTCAAAAAATGCTATTAATGGCTTAGATATTGAGGAAGCTTTTGTAGTTCTGCGTTCAATAGACTCATCGCTTATAGATTACCTAAGAATGGGAATTTCCTTGGATTCTAATTTAAGAGTGGGAGACGTAAAATACCGTGTTATCTCAATGAAAGAAGACCCTGTTTCGCCTAATTGGAAAAAGGATATAAAATTCAAATCACTGTCTCCAGTTCTTGTGAGGGACTTCAAGTCGAAAAAGAAATTTGTCATAAATGGTGATGAGGTTGGAGAGAATTTGACAAATGTTAGTAAATGGGTGCTTGAAAACATCTACAAATTGGACGAAACGAAAATCGAAGACCTGAAAATCGAAATAGCCTCAACCAAGAGTAAAACAGTTAGAATTTCTAATAGTAAGAGTAAAGAATCAATAACTACTGCTTTCCAATTAGAAGGTAGTATCTCGGGGTCACCTGAAGCAAAGAGTATTTTATATTACAAAGGTCTTGGCTCAAAAACCTCAATGGGTCTAGGCTGTTGGAGGGTTATCAATGATAGATAATAATCTAAAATTAGCAAATTTCTTAGATTTTGAAAATGATGTGTTAGGTAATGCGATGGACTGGGCAATTGAGGCTATATTCCAGAATATATGGCTAAGTGATATATGGTCAAAACCAGCAAAAGGTGGAAAACACAGTGAAAATCCTAGATTTGAGAAATATAGAGATATGTCATATCAGGTTCACATATTTTCAGGTGTAGCGATGACAATGAGGGTAATTGACTATTCTTATCCACTTATAAAGGGAAACATGTCTGACGAAGAGTTAGAAGCGAAATTGAAAAGATCTATATTTGGTTATCTTTACCACGACTTCAATAAAATATGTGGGTCTGATTATCGAATGGAGGAAAAAACTATACTAGATGATTTTATAAAGTCAACTTTCAATGAACTCGCATCTGAACTGAAAATAGATAGGGATAATGTATATCAGATTGTGGTCTGCACTGAAAAAGGAACTTCAGCTAATATTTTGAGCAATGAAGTAGATGTTACGCCTTTAAACTTTGAAATGAATTTTTCTAGAATGTCGGATGTTCTTTCAAGTACATTTAACAGTATAAGAATGGATACAATGCCGGATATAAAATTTGGAGAAAAAATCCTAATCCCAGGGTCTGCAATACGAAGTATTAAATTTTCGAATACAAACTTATTGGCCATTAGTTCACTAATCAAAAAATCAGTTGTATTAATCATAAGTGAAATTCTACAAGGAAAGTATCTGTGGAGCGACCAAAATACAATTTATTATGTTAAAGGGTCTAAAGATATTGTAGATATAGACTTCGAGGAAGAAGTAAGAAAGGAATTTTCTAAAAAGGTGTCCACGATTATGAAACCAGAAAATCTTCTGAATTTAAACGATAGAAGGGTTGACAATTCCGCCGCAGGTTTTCTGGATCAAACTGAGGATTCTATACTAAATTTTACTAAAAATAATGAAAATCTAAAAAAATGCATTCACCTAGGAGATATAAAATTAAATACCGTTGAGAAAAGAAATGCAGCTGAAAAATTTACAGATTTTATATCAAGTTTTAAAAGTAGTGTATTCTCTTTCAACTACCGGTTTACCCGAAATAGAGAAAAGGAATACTCTCTGAGAGATGGACTGGAAATAAAAGAATATGATGAGAGCCAAAAAGAGGAAAGGTTAAGGATTTTTCTTTTGAGATATGTCCAATTGAAAAAAGATTTAAATTCTAGCAGTGCAAAAGAAATAAGAAATAGAATTGAGGAAATTGTTAAAACTAAGTATGATGAACTAACATCCTTAATTGGCAAGGATGCCATCAAGACTGTATTAATATTTCCAATGTTATTAAATGATAGTTCAATCAAATGGGCTCAACTTCTCGATGATATAATACGCGATTTGAACAAAAAGAAGAAAAGTGTCGATTATGATCACGTTATATCCAGAGTAGTTCCTATTTTTGGTTTTAATACCCCTCTACCTAATGTCCCAACTAAATATTCCATGTCAATGGTAAATGGATATCCTGCACGTGAGGAAGGTAAGGGGGAGAGGCTTTATGGGTTGAGAACAAATGGATTCAATAATAGATTACCAACATCAAAGATAGGATTTGGTAGGATTGATAAGGATTCTATGTTTGAATATAACATTAGAAGAAATCTAATTCCAGACAAATCAGGTCAGGAAACTCTAATTTACCTTAGATTTCCTGGAGCCATACCATACTTAGATCTCTCCAATCTTCTTAGAAAATTTATGGGTTTAAAATCTAACGAAATAATAGAGGTGTCAAAATTATCCCTATCATTAGAGGAATTCAGTCAAAATAATATCCGTGGAATTAGAAACGACGATTCATTCTTCCTAACTGGTATCGATATAAAGAAAGAGAGTGATATACTTAAGCAACTCTTAAATGTGCTTGATATTGCAAATAAAACAAAAATGTTGGTTAAAGTGTCATATTCAAATGCACCGATATTCGAAGATCAGCTAGAAGCTATTACGTTTGATATATCAAGTTCAATACTTAGCTCATTTTCATGGAACAAAATAAGATTAAACGAAATCGAGGGCGTAAAGAGGGTCATAGAAGCATTCAGCGTTTTAGCAAATGGGTCGCTAGTAAAGATTAATTTCGATGATACGACTGAAATTATGCTTGCATATAAACTCGATCCGATGTCTATTTTTTATTTTGCTCATAAGAGAATTTTCGATAACAGCAAAGACAAAAAAACGCGAGGTTTTGGTAGACAGTTTTCCCAACGGATAGAAGATATAAGAAAACTGGGATATGAGGTAGAAAAAAGAGGTGATAAAAAGATGAAAAATATAGAAGAGCTAGCTAAAATTGCATCAAGAATGGTTTATGCAAGGTGGGAAATGAGTGGAAATGATAGAACCTGGATGATAAGAGACCCTCTAGAAGCAATAGAATCTACTAGGGCCAAAATAAAAGATGGCGAAAAGAGGGATATAGGCGAATTCTGGGATGTTATTGGGGGAACCCTTAATACAAAATTAAGAAGAGATAGGAGTGATGGAAAAAGTAATTGGGTTCCAGTTGACGAAATTAAAAAATTTTCCGACGCATTGATAAAATTGTTAAAAGAGGACTATAACGGAAAAATTCCAACTGGAACTACAAAGTCATACCTCATAAACGCATTTGAATTTGAATACATGTTAACCAAAGAAAAGGTAGGTGAAAAAGATGAATAAAAACTTGCAAGAAATAGGGAAAGAAATGAATTTGCCTGACATAAGCCAAATAGATTTAAAGAAGAACCATGGGATATTCCTAAAGATAGGTATCGTATCTGAGACATGTGGATTCTTTATAAATAGGAATAATGAGGCAACTGAAATTACCAGTGAAAATTTTTTAAATGAAGATAGGCTGGTTGTTCCAGCATCTAAATGGAGGGGTGCTGAGAGAAGCTACCTACTCTCTGAGTTAAGGAAGGTAGGCGGTATAATTCCAGAGGATTACAGCAGAAATATGGCTACGAGAAAAGTGTTGTTGCAAAACCCATCCAGTTTGATTTACGGAGATTCGAGTACGGGCTCAGGAAATGAGGCCGCAGGAATAGCATCAAGGGTGTTTTATGATTGGTCATACAGTTTTGAACCTCTTGCCAAAATTTCACTAAGACTAACGCACAACTCATTATCAGACGAGGGTACTATTCTGCATGAACAAAGTGGAAATGTAAAATCTAATGCGATATTTAATAGCCCTTATATCAAACCAGGTGTTAAATTAATTAGATATATATCAGTAGAAAATTGCTCAGTTGAGATGCTCGCTCTTATTCTAATGGCTATAAGTGGAACAACAAGATATGGAGCTAGAACCGCAATATTGGGAGATAACATAAAGAATAAAATAATAGCTATTGGTCACTCTAAAAGAGAAACTCCTATAAGTTCATACACTTCCGTAAAAAAATCATGGGAAAGCGGGGAATACAGACCAGAGGAAGCAGTGCTATCTGACATGAAGGAGTCATATGGGGAAAGACTTATGGACGGTGAAAAACTATATACCCTATTAAAACTTGTAAATGCGATAAAAAGTGACAAAGAACTGTTAAAAGAAATGTGTACAGTGTTAAACACAAAAATGAATAAGGACTGGTTAGATTTTTGGGGGGAAGCTGTAAAAAAAGAAAAAGGAACAAAACAAAAAAACCTAGAAGATACAGAGTGATAGACTTGGAAATAACTCTACTTAAAATAGAGAACATCTCTCCAGTCAATTACTATTACATAGCATCCTCTGGAGGAATGAGGTCGTCGTCATTTATAGGAGATATAGCACTTAAATATGCAACACTTAAACAGATGGGTGAACTGGATTACCCATCTCCTACAAAGTTTAAACCAACATATGAAGAACTTAATAACTTCGATTTCTGGTACACGGTGGCAGTAAATGAAAAAACAGCAATGAGCGAAGGAAATGGAACAATATTTATGAAGAATTTAACAAGGAACACTATGCATGGAATAGATTATAACGGGACAAATAAATACCCGAACGCTAGAGAAGGAAGCACTATGTATAAGAATTTTTACTTCCAACAGCCAATACTTCCAGGAAACATATTCTACACGTATCTCATAAGTAAAGATAAAATGGAAATTCCACCAGCCCTACGCGTAGGAAATGGAAAGACAGGATTATTGAAATTAGTAAAAATCACTCATTCGGATAAAGTAAAAGCAGTTCTTAACAGATATTCTATTGAAAATATAATGGGAAAAAAAGTTTCTTCAGAAGGATTGAATTATACAGAGCATATGCTTCTTCAGTATTTTCTGATTGGAATGTTTACAAAGGAACAACTTGGAGAATTATATGGAAAATGGATCAATTAAATCTTATAATCTTAAATCATCTTATGTAGACAGAGACGAAAGCGGAGAAATGCGTAAATTTCAATCAGAATTAATAGAATTTGTAAGAAATGGTACAGAAAGGGTAGCAATTCTTGACACTCCAACTGGATCTGGTAAGACCTATTCGTTCAAGAAAATTGGAAGTCAAGATATGAAAACGGTAATAGTATTACCCAATAATTTATTAGCAAAGGAGGTATCAAAAGATTTTGGAGAAAATTCTGCTGTCTTAAATAAAGAATCTATCATGGAGTATAATAAAAAAAGAACGAAAAAATACAGTATTCAGAGAACAACCCTATCGGAAACAATAATGGAAATTATAAATGAGAAGACACATATTATTACGAACCCCACTGTCTTCTACTACCTCCTATTGAACCATTACAACCAAGGTGAAAAGGAAGATATGATCACTATTCTTGTTAAAAGTAACATTAAAACAGTTATTTTTGATGAATTTCATATATATTCTAAGGATCAAATTTCTATGATCACTGCATGCGCAATGCTCATTCCTAAAAATATAAAAATTATATTCAGTAGTGCTACCCCACAGGATTACTTTAAAGAATTTAGCCAGAATGTTTTTGGAACGGATGAAGTAAAATATATATCCGTCCAAAGGTCCTATGATGGAAATGGGAATAGAGATATACTTCAGGGTCCAATCAGTCTTAATATAATATTCCAAAACGCTCAAGAATTTGTTAAAGACAATATTGAAGTTTTTAAGGATGGTCAATGGGTTTTTATTCTAGATTCAATAAGGAATGTCGACTCTATTGGAAAAATTTTATCCCATCACTATCCAGAAGATTCCATAGCATTCATCTCTGCATATTATGATTCCTCCTATACAAATTATTATGAAATAAAAAATGAACAAAAGGATTATAGAATAATAATTAGCACTAATATAATCGAACAGGGAATTAATATCAATAAAAAGTACAAGAATTTTTTAATTGAGCCAGGGCAATCTGCAAATAATCTGATACAGAGACTGGGAAGAGTAGGAAGAGGATGTGTGGAAACTAGTCTAGTTTATGTTTCTCTGTCATCAGGATTCAGAACTCCTGATGAAAGTGTAGAAACTATTGAAGATGCATATAATTTGTTCAAGAAAATGAACTATGGAAAAAGTTCACCTACACCAAAACCATTTGGGGTTGGAGTCTATATCGGATTATTACTTGAAAAATTGACACCTCTAGCGAACGGTATAATTTTGAAAAATCTGCGAAATTATAAAAACGAAGCAATACTTGCAGGATTATATTCCATAATAAACATTGAAGAGACATTTTCAAACAACGATGGTCTTAAAAAAATAAGAAAAAATTGTTTTCATGAAATAATAGAAATTAAAGAGTGGTTTGAGAATTATAAAAGTACTATATACTCTTTCATAGCAGTTGAGTCAAATAAAATAAAAGTAACTGATTATGAACTTGAAGATAATTTTCTAAAGACAGAGTATGGGTATACATGGATAAAGAAGAATAAGAAAATATTAGGGGTTTCTAAAGATGGAATACTCGTAGGTCAATTTAACTCAAAACCAAATTATGATTTCGAAGTAAGGGTCTCTAATTTACCTGAGGGAGAGAGGAGAATGCGTTATCCTGATATAGCTTTTCAGGCAAAGAAGGTAATAATGGAAGAATTAGAGAAAATGCTTGAAGAAATATATTGTGAAAAAAATGAAAAAATGCAGGTTTTAAAAAAGGATATTCTTTCCATAGTAAGGGAAACTGCCGGTGTGGAAAGAGTCAAGATGGAGGTAATAGATGAAGAATAGATCAGATTATCGTGGAACAGACATCAGTTACGTTTGTATCTGTCAAAGAAGAGCATGGCTATCTTTGCATGAAATATACATAACTGATGGAACTGAATATGTAAAATTAGGAATTTATGCAAATAATAGTGAGAGAAATTATGGGTATTCTCAGGTGACTATAGGAAGAAACAAAATAGACTATGTTCAATTTACAAAAGAAGGAAAATGCATTGTCCATGAGTTCAAGCGGGGTAGAAGATTAATTGAAGCAGACAAGTTTCAAATAGCGCATTATATGAACATTGCAAATTTACACGGATATTTACTGGACCATGGGGAGATTCATTTGCTTGGTTCAAAGAAGATCTTTAGAGTCAACTTTCCACTGGAAAACGAAGATGAGCTAAATGAAAAATATAAAATGCTTGACATGTTAAAAGACACTGACATTCCTAAGGCCAAACGTTGTCATTTCTGTTTTAGTGGTTGTAGTTATGTAGAATTTTGTTGGGGAGTCACATGAGCGACATATATTATCTCCTTAAATCAGGAACCTTATCTAAATATTCAGGCTCAATTATATTAAAGAATGAAAACGAAACATTCGAACTTCCATTAGAAAACGTAGATATGATTGCCGCATTTGGTAACATCACATTTACAACTCCTGCGCTATCACTATTATCGGAATCAAAAATTCCTATTATACTCTTTAGCGAAAGGGGATGGTATATAACCACTATATTCCCGGACAATTATCTTCAAAGTGGATACGTATTGAAGAAACAGGTCGAACATTCTATTAATTTAAACAAAAGGATGGTTTTAGCAACTCAATTTGTTATAGGAGCATACAAAAACATGAAAAAGGTAGTATCAAGAATGCAATGGGGTAAATTAGATTCCTATCTTCAGAAAATTAACTCATCTTCATCAATCGAAGAATTAATGGGTATAGAAGGGAATATCCATATTGATTACCTTAAGATTTTGGATGAGAATCTACCAGAAAAATTTAAAATTAATGGGAGAACACGAAGACCTCCAGGAAATTCAATAAATGCTATGATGAGTTATTTGTATTCCGTTCTATATGGGACAATTACCTCCGAAGTTCTAAGAACTCACTTATCGCCATCAATAAGTTACTTACATGAATCTACTGACCGCAGGTCTAGTCTTGCACTCGATGTGAATGAAATTTTTAGACCTATAATCTGTGATAGGGTTATTTTGAAATTAATAAATTTAAAGATGATGAATGAGAATGATTTCGTTAATGATGATGGTGTATTTTTAAGTGCCACTGGGAAGAAAAAAGTTCTTCAGGCGTTCGACGAAAAATTGCGAGAAACTGTTTTTGTACATGGTTTGGGAAGAAATGCATCCTATAGACGATTAATAAGGTTAGAACTGTACAAAATTGAGAAACACGTTATGGGAGATACCCCTTATAAACCTTACGTAGCGAGAGTCTAACATGTGGATAATACTTTGTTACGATGTTGGTAAAAACAGGGTAGATCAAATTAGAAAAACATGTGTCCCTTACCTTCGATGGATTCAGAATTCTGTATTCATTGGTGAAATTACAAATGGAAATCTAACCATTCTGATGGACAAGCTTAAACAAAAAATTGAAAGTTCCGAGGATTCAGTTCAGATATTTGTTCTTAGGGATCAAAAATTAGCCAAGAGACTCTCACTTGGGATTAGCAAAGAGTTTAACAACATAATTTAATTTTTTTAGAAACGTATAAAGCATGCTGCATAATTCAATAAGCACATGTAATCTCTTTTAAAATATTGTGAGACTATACCTTCATTGAAATCTCCCGTGCAACGTAATCAGGCCTAACTGCCTTAATAGCCTTTCCCATAATTCTCTTTAATCCTTAGAAATATATCTCCACATTTCAGCTCTTTCTATAATCAACACATTCTTTCCACTCATTCTCTGATGTGGTTCGGTTATGCCCAACTATCCTAAATCCTGAATATGATCCAATGCTTTTGATAATGCATTATTCACTGGAGTTATTGCTGTATTCTCTCCAAATGTTATTGTATATAGCCTTTGAATCATAACCTTTGTCTGCGAATATCCTTTTGATTCTTTCCTTTAAAGGTTTTAGCAGTTCATTTCCAATCTTTGTATCACGTACATGATCGCCTGTGCTTCAAATGAGATCACTAAAATATCATGTATTCATATTAAATTATAAAGCTTTGACCATCCTCTTCTCCTTCTTTTCAATTTTGATCCTCGGTAGTCACTGATGGTGATCCTGAATCTTTTGGAATCAATGGCACAGTACACTGGTCTTTCATTGAAATCTGGTATTATAGGCACAATCCTCCAGATACTCCTGAATTTGTTTGTATTGTAGACACTTATTATTCCCGTGATTCTTGCAAATATTCTGGTAATTGCCTCCACAGAGCTGTAGGGAATGCTGTACATTGCTCTAAGCATTGCAAGGAATGTTATGAATGCATTGGGTATTCTTTAAGGATTGCACCTTTTTTTACTTTATTTTACTATATAGTGAAGTTCTACAGCACACTCTTTGAGATGAAAAATTTAAACACATTGTGGGGGTTTTCAATCCTATCAAGGTTCTATTTTTACAAGAGATTTGAGGCAATACAGGAAGTTCAGGAAGAGCCTTTCAATCCTATCAAGGTTCTATTTTTACTGG
>DAHVFT010000002.1:268286-392380 GCA_027316895.1 Thermoplasmatales archaeon
GCCTTTCAATCCTATCAAGGTTCTATTTTTACCCGTTTCTGATATTGAGTAGTTTGCTATATATTTTCTCATTCATTTTTGAAAATTTTCTTCAAAGTAGTTATTTTCATAGACCTATTTAAAGGATTGATACAATTTTAGATTTCCATAATGAGATCTATCTTTCTAATATGTGAAAAACATTGCTAAGGTTATTCCCTTTTACTAAACAAGGATTAATGATAGCACAGGTAATTCGATATGTAAAAATCAAAACGGATCGAATCATGTGGAATTTTAAATATCTATCGAAGTTGCATTAATAAATGGGTGTTTCATGAGTTTTCATTGAATATTCTTTAAACAAGCGTATGCTTCCTTAGAGAACGTTCAAAGTCATCATTTTTAATTTGCTGATACTTTAAAGGATGGAAAATTAGACAGATATTTATAGAATCAAAAATGAATCTAATAACCAAATAATGTCATAGGTAAATCATGGATGCTTATTCAATCTTGAGCATTTTACACTTTAACTTTGGTAATATTACGTTATAATTGTCTGCATTTTAATTGCATTAATGTTGCATTTCTTTTTTTACCATTGCACTAACGTTTCATTTTATCTGTATCAAAATTGCCTTATAATTGCATTTTTTCACATAATTGATCATAAACTCTTTTGAAATTTACATGTTCATATGTATGAAAAATAAGGAATTATAGCTTTTTATCCTTGTAGAATCAGCAAAGATTGAAATATTTCAGTACTACAGAGAAGAAGCATATTTAGTATAAACTGTAATTTGTATGATGAGTACCCAGTACAATAAAATTACTTCCCCATGGCACTTAAATACATGCATTTTTCAAAACTTTCCCGGAGCCCACCTTAAGGCACGTGGTATTCATGATATTTGTCAGGTGGTTCTGATTAAGTATCATATATATATAACTTCCACATCAATAAAAAAATAAAATTGGGAAGAATCTACGGGGTAAAAATTTCCTGTGAAGTTGAAAATTTTCCCAAGTCATCCTAAGGTACTTTCTGTAGTATACTGTAAAGGAATGATTTTATTATATTTCATGTTTTGATTAATAGTCATGAATTATGAAGAAATTCACTGAAATTTGACAATATTTTTTTTAAGAACATTATTCCTTGAAATGATGGTTGTTGTGAAATTATAGGGGTTCTGGCAATCAACTTTATCTTTGGATCTCTATGTTTGACCCGAGTGAAATAGATCTAAGCAAAAAGAATTCAAAGATGGAGACTATAATAGCTGAAAAACCAAAAATGAAAATAGTCAACCACTCACTATAGTGAGCCAGCAGATACCCAATCAAAGGAAATACTAAAACCATTGGTACAGTAAGAATCAGGTCTTTTATATTGATAACTTTAGCTCTTTTATCTTTGGGAATGAGTTTTTGATACCATACTCTCAAAGGTATATTCAATAATTCAGAAAAAATCCCGTTTACAAGTAAAATTATGGCCATTACAATAACTATTACGCCCTCGGCAAAAAGAGAAAGGCCCATTATTGACATGACCACACCCTCTCCAACAGAACCAATGAGTAAATAAGTTAACAATTTTCTATTTCGCTCTTTAATTATTATGGACCCACCAAGGAGCATTCCAACAAGTTCACAAATATAAAATATGCTCAGAGAGATCGATCCTTTAGATGTGTTTTCTACAGCTATTGTTGGTATAATGATTGTCATGGCGGATGTCAAGAAATTGAATGCAAATCCAAAAATGATCGTGTAAAGAATCATCTTTTGAGTTTTCAGGAATAAGAATGTCTCTTTCGTCTCTTTCCAAATGTGTATCTTTTCTATTTTTTCAGATCTGCTGAATTTTCTCAAGCCGATATATATGATTATAGCAGAAAATAGAAATGAAGTCGCGTCAATAAACAACAATATGCCCCAGGAAATAGAATAAAACCCCAGTCCAGCTATTACATAGCCTCCGATCATCGCTGCATTTACACCCATGGACAGAAGTGCATTGCGCTTGTCAAGGTCCTTGTGCACTACATCTGGGAGAAGAGAGAAACTTGCAGGATTGTAAAATGCTTGGCCAATGCTTGTTCCTATTACTGCAAATACAATAAACAGTAAAAAATAAGAGTAAGCAAAAAAATATGAAAGTGAAACAGACAGCATTAAGAAGAACATAATAAAATCAGAAATGAAAAGGCTCTTCACTCTATTCATTCGATCTATAAAATATCCACTAACTCCCGTTGACACTATCCATACGAGAAATTCTGCAGAAAAAATCAATCCAAACAGGAAAGTAGACTTAGTTATATACAGGATGACAAGTGGAATAACCAGCGTTCTTATGCCATCGCCAACGGTTGAAACGGAAGATGACAGAAATAATGAGTAAAAACCATGACTTTCCTTGTCCATTTTAACTAACCTTTTTTCATCAATCTCTTAGTGAGATGGCATCTAGCATATATGGAATGGATAGGTCTCCAGACAAGATTTATAGATTCTCCAGAACATACTGTGGCATGAATGTTAATCATATCGCCTGCACCTTACTATAATTGGATACAGGATAAAAAACTTAAGATTCTCATATTGGAAGTCTATTGAAGTTTTCAGATATTCCTTATTCTTGTATTTGTTTGAAAACATCACTCCTTGCAATTCTGCACAGTTCGTCCTTATTCAGAAATCCTCCCTGAACGAGCCTGGAAATTATTTCATTGCATTCCTCTTTTCTGTTTTCTCTTAAATATAACTCAAAGAGTGTAAGAAGGTAATGAGGAGAATATGGATCGCATTTAAGAGATTCCTGAATCTCATTAATGGCATCATTATTTTTTCCCAACATCATCATTGCAAGGGATCTCATGTGGTGATAATCTGAATTTTCCGGACTTAAGGAAATCAAACTTTCCATTTCTTCAGCAGCCTCCACATACCTATCCATAATGAATAGATCTTTGGCCCTGGAAAATCTGTAACTGGAATCGTATGGCTTTAGTTCAATTGCTTTGTTATATTCCTCAATCGCCGTGGAGTACTTTTCTATCCTATCAAGACAAAGTCCTTTAAAATAATGAAAATCAGGATTTGAAGTTCTCTTTCTTATGGCAATATCAACTGAGCTAATGGCATCATCATATTTTTTGAATCCATACAGAAATTCAGACTTGAGGTAGTAATAATGAGGATTATTAGGATCAATTGATATGGGCGAATCCAGTGTTTCAACAGCCTTTTCCTGATCACCCATTTCCTTGTATGCGTTCGCAATAAAATAATAAAATTCTGGAAATTTTGAATCCATATTAAGTGCACTTTCATAGGATATTACAGCATCCTCAAACCTACCAAGTTTCACAAGCGACATTCCCTTAAAGAAGAAATAGCCGGGATAGGTTGAATCAATAGATATAGCATTATTAAATTCCATTACCGCTTCTTCATATCTCTCTCCATCTGATAGGGCAATTCCTTTTCTAAAATGGTAAATGGGATCGGATGGTTTTATCTGAATGGCGTTTTCAAAGGATAATGCTGCCTCATCATATTTTTTCAGTTCATACAGTGAAATGCCCCTAAAATAATGATATCCAGGATTATGCTGTCTCAAACTAGTAGCTACATTATATTCTACAAGTGCCTGTTCGAATTCTTCAAGTTCTGCAAGTGCTATGGCTTTCAGGAAGTGATAAAGAGAATCATCTGGATTTTTCTGAAGTGCATATTCGCACTGTTTGATCACCATCTCAAACCTGAGTGACTGAAATAACGAAAAAACACGTTTATGCTGTTTATCCATCTCCTCAGGTATGAATCTGATTGTATCCTCAATTTCCTTTAACTTCCTTTCATTCAGTAATTTTTCAAGATGGGCAATCACTTTCATGTGATGAAGTTCTGAATTGTTCGGATCAAGGGATATGGCCAGATCATATTCGTTAACAGATTCATCATAGCTTTCCAGCCTCATAAGGGCATATGCCATGCCTCTGTGGTAATCTGATTTATCAAAACCATACCTCAATGCCATTCCATATTCTTCCAGGCTTTCCTCATATCGTTTTAGTAATACCAAAGTTTCTGCCTTGAGATAATGGCACTCTGGTTTCTTTTGATTCAAGCGAATGCCATTATCAAATTCCATTAGAGCGTCTTCATATCTTTCTGACCTGTACAAAATTAATCCCTTTTGTTTTCTGTATTCAACATTTTTCGGCTTCAGAAAAATTGCTACATCTATCTCCTTAAGGGATTGATCATACTGTTGGATGGAAAGAAGCGCCTTTGAAACTGCGTATCTGTATTCTAAATTCTCAGTTTCCATGTTAATTGCCCTTTCATAATGATTTATGGCCTCTTCGTATCTTCCCAGTTTCTCAAGTCCATGGGCCATAATGAAATGGGATTGTGCTTCTACTGGATTATTTAAAAGAACATCTTTTAGCTGTTTTGTTAGATCTTTCATGGGCATCTGTTTCTATTGATAAAATCATGAATTATATTTATATATTCTTCAACTACTATTGAAAGCAATGCTTATATGGCAACAATTTTCATTACCAAGAACAGTCAAAAGTGATGAGTAATCATACACATTTAATTTTATAAGCAAAATTTTCTGGGAGCATTAATATATAAAAATTACAAATAGACTTCTTAATACAGCATTGTAAATTACAGCGACTGGAAAATTATAAAGTTTTAAGAAAAGGGTTATTCTTGAAATATTATCTATTGTTAGTCTACGCATTTCTTGCAACATTTACTGTATGTTCCGATATTTGCATTGGTAGAAACAATCCAATAGAATTCTATTAAGCATTCTTGTTTCAGATATTAGAAATCTTTATACCGCAGGCTATGTGCAGTACAAATTATTATCATCAAGTAATAGACTTGTCGATTGCAATTTTACCAATGTTAATGGTAATATTAATCCTATAGAAGTAATATTGAACTATACTCACAGAAATTTGTATGTTGCAAACGGACGATATTCTGAATCTGGATCAATCGATATAATTACCACTCTAAATAAAACATCCTTAAGTAAATAAACAGCAACATTCTCATCAACAGTTCCAAACACAGGTCTCTAAATTGTCATAGCTGTAGTGGCGGCAATAATAAGGTGGAAGAGGAAATAATCTTTCTCTCCC
Organism: Thermoplasmatales archaeon; assembly: GCA_027316895.1. Lineage (GTDB taxonomy): Archaea > Thermoplasmatota > Thermoplasmata > Thermoplasmatales > Thermoplasmataceae > Cuniculiplasma. The sequence goes on from DAHVFT010000002.1 coordinate 273,452, forward strand.
CATACTTCGTTGGATATCCATAACAGGAATAGATATATCTCTAAACGAGAAAAAATATTTTCATATATATAATATGAAACAAAAACATTAATAGAAGATTCTTGTTGACCCTCCAATGTCAACAAGAATAGTCAAGTTAGGTGTGATATTTGTGGTACTTCTGTTCACAATGACAGCCGTTGCTGTTATAACAAATTCAAATGATCATAACACAGTAATGGGAAACAAAAATACGGAACTCTTTAAACAGTTCACATCGACAGGTTCAGGAATCCTTAAGATACAATACGTCAAGGATACTCTTGTATTATCAAACAATACTCTAATCAAGGGTAACTTTTTAAGCTCTAACGGACTCGCACCCACCCAGGCAGTATTCGATTCTTCCAATGGATATGTGTATGTAACCAACCAATTTTCTGACACAGTATCAGTCATCAACAGTTCAAATAACAAAATATTCAAAAATATCACGGTAGGTTCAAATCCTTATGGAGCGACATTCGATTCATTAAACGGATATGTGTACGTTACTAATTGTGGTTCAGGCACAGTATCAGTCATCAACGGTTCAAGTAACAAAGTATTCAAAAATATCACAGTTGGTTTGCGTCCATTTGGAGCAGCATTCGATTCATTAAACGGATATGTGTACGTAACCAATGGCCAATCAGATTCCATATCAGTAATCAACGGTTCAAGTAACAAAGTATTCAAAAATATCACAGTTGGTTCAAGTCCAAAGGAAGCAGCATTCGATTCATTGAACGGATATGTGTACGTGACGAATTGTGTTTCAAACACAGTATCAGTCATAAACGGTGCGAACAATTCAGCATTCAAAACTATCACAGTTGGTTCAAGTCCGGAAGGAGTGACATTCGATTCATTGAACGGATATGTGTACGTGACGAATTGTGTTTCAAACACAGTGTCAGTAATCAGCGGTTCAAGTAACAAAGTATCCAAAAATATAACAGTTGGCTCACTTCCGGATGGAGCGACATTCGATTCATTAAATGGATATGTCTATGTAACCAACCTATTTTCTAACACAGTATCAGTTATCAACGGTAAGAACAATTCATCATTCAAGACGATCAAAGTAGGTTCACATCCAGGTGGAGCAGCATTCGATTCTTCCAATGGATATGTGTATGTAACCAATGGCCAATCAGATTCCATATCAGTAATCAACGGTAAGAACAATTCAGTATTCAAAACTATCACAGTTGGTTCAAGTCCATTTGGAGCAGTGTTCGATCCCTCCAATGGATATGTGTACTTGACGAATAGTGGTTCAGACACAGTAATAGTTATCAACGGTTCAAGTAACAAAGTATTCAAGACGATCAAAGTTGGTTCACGTCCAGATGGAGCAGTATTAGATTCCTCCAATGGATATGTATACGTGACGAATTGTGGTTCAGACATAGTATCAGTTATCAACGGTACAAGTAACAAAGTATTCAAAAATATCACAGTAGGTTCAAATCCGTATGGAGCAGCATTCGACTCATTAAACGGATATGTGTATGTAATCAATTCTGTTTCAAGCACAGTATCAGTAATCAACGGTAAGAACAATTCAGTACTCAAGACGATCAAAGTTGGTTTAAGTCCGTATGGAGCGGCATTCGATTCATTAAACGGATATGTGTATGTAACCAGCCAATTTTCTAACACAGTATCAGTTATCAATGGTTCAAGTAACAAAGTATTCAAAAATATCACAGTAGGTTCACCTACGTATGGGGCAGCATTCGATTCATTAAACGGATATGTGTATGTAACCAACCAATTTTCTAACACAGTATCAGTTATCAATGGTTCAAGTAACAAAGTATTCAAAAATATCACAGTTGGTTCAAATCCAGATGGAGCAGTGTTAGATTCCTCCAGTGGATATGTATACGTGATGAATAGTGGTTCAGACACAGTATCAGTTATCAATGGTTCAAGTAACAAAGTATTCAAAAATATCACAGTAGGTTCAAATCCAGATGGGGCAGCATTCGATTCATTAAACGGATATGTTTACGTTACCAATTATCTTTCAGGAAGTATAAGCATATTATCCACTTTTAATGAATATTCGGTAACATTCAAAGAATCAGGATTACCACCAGAATCAACATGGACATTAGCATTCAATAATGCAGAATACACATTAACAAACACATCATACACATTCCATGTAACCAATGGATCATACTCATATCATGCAACATCAACAGATTATGAAAATCTATCAGGATCTTTATCAGTAAAAGGTGAAGATCAACAGATTAATCTATCCTTCATATTACAAACATACACAGTAACATTCAAGGATTCAAATCTACCAAAGGGATCTACATGGTATGTAAATCTATCCAATGGCATGAAGTCAGGAGCGATCACTGGACCTTCTTATTCATTTTCCCTTTCCAATGGATCCTATATATACACCATTTCACCAGCAAACAAGATATACAGAGCTGAAGGTGGATCATTTAATGTAAACGGAGCATCTCTATCGGAATCCATAACATTCTCAAAGGTATTATACACAGTAATATTCAAAGAAACCGGATTACCATCTGGAACATCGTGGTCAGTAACATTCAACGGAAGCAAGCTATCATCCACAACAGGAACAATAACATTTACAGTTACAAATGGAACATATTCTTACAGTGTCAGCAATATAACTGGATACAAGGTTGCACCATTATCAGGATCACTCAACGTAAAAGGATCTAACATGTCACAAACCATTACATACACATCCAATGCCGCAACTAAAACACCATCCAAAGGCATATCCAGTGTTGAAATAGATGCATTAGTCGGAGCAATTGCTGCTCTGGTAATTATTGGTGTGGCAGTAGTAGTTATAAGGAGAAGAAGATAGTTATAATCCTGCATATTTTAACACATCCCCATTTTTAAGGATCCACTTTTATGACGTTTAAATAGTAAAATCTACTCTAGAATGAGTATTCACACCTTTTTTTGCAATTACTTCATTTTAGTCTCGGTTACTCTTATATCTATCATTGCAAGGCATCATCATGATCGAAGTTTTCAGAGGTAAGAAGAGGAATTAAGTTACCACAACATTTATCAAAATGCCTAATCTTTTAATTTGTATCTTCCATACCAATTCATGATCCTAAAAGTGAAAGTTCATGCTGGAACTGGAACGATAGACGTTAAGGGAGAAAACGTGGTCGTATTTACAGAAAAGCCAATGAAAAACAACATGGCAAACTATGACATAATGAAGCAGATCTCAGACTTTTATCATGTGGAAGTCAACTGTGTCAGCATATTGAGAGGAGCAACAAGAAGAAATAAACTAATAGAAGTCAGGTGCATTTAAGCACTAAAACTTACTTCTTTGAACTTTTCTACAGGGTTAGGAACAAAATGGGTTTAAAGCGTTTGATCCCTGAATCTAACCCTGATCTCCTCAGTGATCTTTTTCGTGAACTCTTCCATCTTCAGGTTCTGAATCCTATCCTTCCTGTCCCTCACTGAAACTTCACTGTTTTCCTTTTCCCTCTCTCCCAGTATTAGAAAATAGGATGGCCTGAATCTTCTTCCAAGTTTGATCTTCTTTGACACGCTCTCAGAAGATTCATCAAGATATGTTCTTATCCCAGATTCCTTCAGTTTTTTATTTACTTGATCTGCATATTCTTTCTGCTGATCACTTAAAGGTATGATATAGCACTGGATAGGTGAAAGCCATGTAGGCAATTTGCCATAGGAGTTTTCAAGCAGGATCACCAGAAATCTCTCTATTGAACCGTATATGGCCCTGTGAAGCATAACCGGTGTTTCTTTTTTGCTCTCCTGGTTCATGAAGTAAAGGCCAAAGGCTATGGGCATGAAGAAATCTATCTGAATTGTTGTAAGCTGCCAGGATCTGCCCAGCGCATCCTTTATATGTATATCTATCTTTGGACCATAGAAAGCAGCCTCTCCGGGATACTCCTTAAACTCAATTCCAGATGATAAAAGTGCATTTCTTAACTGCTCTGTGGCATTATCCCAGAGGGAGAAATCTGGTTCGAGATCTTTAGAACCACACTCTTCACATTTCTGTTCATTTGTCTCCGCGGACATTCTTCTTGGTTCATTCAGGTGACCACATTTCCTGCATTTATAATTGATCAGATAATTCTCTGGCTTGGATTCATCTGCAATTGAAAGATCATATCTTACCTCAATCTCATCAAAGAATGTTTTAAATGTGATCTTCATCATATCCAGAACACTTTTTATTTCATCTTCAATCTGATCTGGTCTCATGAATTCATGTCCATCGTCCACAGTAAATGTTCTTGGTCTTGTTAATCCACCCACTTCTCCAGATTTCTCATATCTGTAAACTGTTCCGAATTCACTGAACTTTACTGGCATGTCCCTGTAGCTGTGGCTTGTGTTCTCATATATGGTTATATGCCCTGGACAGTTCATGGGCTTCAATGCATATGAATCACCATCTGGCAGTGTAAAAAGAAACATATCGTCCTTGTACTTGTAATAGTGGCCAGATGTCTTCCACATGTTATCCTTGAATAAATGGGGCGTTGTAACCTCTTCCCATCCAAATTTGCCATTCAGTTCCCTCATGAAATTTATGAGTTCATTCCTTATGACAGAACCCTTTGCAGTATACATTGGCAGACCAGGTGCTCTTTCAGAGTTGAAAACAAACAGATCCATTTCAGATCCAATCTTCCTGTGATCCCTCTGTGCAGCCTCTTCCCTGTTCTTCAGGTACTGTTTCAATGACTTCTCATCAGGGAACGCTGTTCCATAAATTCTTGTGAGCCTCTCCTCCTTGATATCTCCCTTGTAATTGGAAGATGCAACATTGAGAAGCTTGAAATGCCTGATATAGGATGTGTCAGGCACATGAGGGCCTGTACAGAAATCAACAAATTCACCCTGTCTGTATACGGTTGATTCTTCTCCAACATAATCGTTTATCTTATCAAGCTTGAACCTGTTATCCCTGAACATTTCCTTAAGATCCTTTTTGCTGTGTACCTCACGAACAATGGGTATCTTCCTGGATGCAAGTTCCCTCATCTTCTTTTCTATCCTATCCAGGTTATCCTGATCAGGAGGGTCCATTTTTATGTCGTAGTAAAAACCATTTTCAACAACAGGTCCTGCATTTAGTTTTGCATCTGGATACATTTCCGTTACAGCCTGAGCAAGCAGGTGTGCGGCGGAATGTCTCAGTATATGCAGGCCGTATTCATCATTCAGCGTAACGGGTAAAACATCTGTGTCAGTTTCTGCAATTTCCATTAAATCATGAAGATTTTCACCTACCCTGACTGCAATAATATCCCTCTTTCCGGCAAATGGTTTACCCATCTGCTCGCCCTTCCTAACAGAAAACTGCATTTCTGACATTGAACTACGATTAATAACTGCAATAAATTCTTATGCTTCGCAGGTAGAACAGTTTTGATCCTGTGATTAAAAAATTATATTATGTTTCTGGAAAAAATTTAACTTATTTATTATACTTCTCTCTCAGTTTCTCAAAAATTTCAAGTTTTTCCAGTCCCTTTGCAATTCCAAGTTTGTTCTTATCATTTCTGATTTTATCCATGAGTTTCTTTGTTTCATCAGTCCTTCCTTCTCCCAGGAACGGGAGTACAGAAGACATAAGATTTGAAACATTTCTCCCGCCAGAGGATATTTCATTGAGCCTTGCAACAATTCTCTCAATGTTTTCAAATGCCAGATCCCTATTCTCATTAGAAAGTCCAAAGGATGTGTAATACCTTGATTCATCCTGTTTCTTTATCCTGCCATCCTTTGCAAGGGTGAAGATCATTTCCATTGCCTCCTTTCCTTTCAAATTTCCCATGGAAACCAGTACTGCAACACGATCATTGTCATTTTTCAGAGATTCGTATTTTTTAATGGTGGCTTCAGGATCATCATGTTTCTTAACAAATGCATATGCAATTGCACTTCTCATGTCCGGATCTTCCTTTTCCATATTATGGTACTTTGCCGCAAGGTCTCCACATACATCCTCATCAACCTCTGCCAGTCTTCTCAAAACAAGACCATGTAAAATTGACCTGTTTATATCATCATTTCTGTCCTTCTCAAGCAATTTTTTCTGTTTCTCATGAAAATCCATGAATGTTTTCTTAACATCTTTATTCCTGTACAAAATGTGATAAAGTTCTGCAAGTTCATTGGATATCTGGATGTAAAGGTTGTATCTGCCATTCTGTTTGAATTTTCCTATAATATCTGTATATCTCTTTAGATCCATCCTTCCGGATATTACAAGTGCATAAAGATCACTTACAATTCCAATTAGATCAAATTCAGTAAAATCATCTAATGCCGGATCAAATTTGCTGTAGAAATCATCAGAATATTTTACCCTGTAAAAGCCCGTTTCATCTGCATTCAGCTTCAGGAACTGACTATCACTGATCTCCTTTTCCTTGCTGTCGAAGAGCATGCTTTCAATCCCATCCTTTCTCTTCACGGTCAAAGGCACAGGCCATATTCTATCATCTGTTTTACCGTTGAGAAGGAATCTTTCCTGCATTATCTCCACCTTACTTCCATTATTTACAGTTACAAGTGGATAGCCATCTCTTGTGATCCAGGCATCCATTATTCCGCTAACATCCTTTTCGGAATTCTCAGATATGCTCTTCCATAGATCTGCAGCCTCAGCGTTGGAATACGAATATTTTTCAAGATAGTTATGAAGGCCATTTTTAAATGCATCCTCCCCCACATAGCTTTCAATCATCCTCAGGATCATTCCACCCTTTCCATAGGTTATTTCCGTTGATCTTTCACCCATTTTGTCCATATCCCTTTCCTTAGGCGATACAGGATTGCTGCTTTCCAGTGAATCTACAAGGAATGCTCCCCTCCCGTCTGAAACAAGCATATCTCCGGTTATATTCCATTCAGGATATATGGAATCTATGGCCTTATTTGCCATAAATGTTGCAAAGCTCTCATTAAGCCACAGATCGTTCCAGTATTTCATGGTCACCAGATCGCCAAACCACTGGTGTGCGATCTCATGGGCAATGACAGATGCAATCCTCTTTTTTGAAGCATTTCCAGAGCTTTCATTATGCAGTAAGGCTGATTCTCTAAATGTAATTGCTCCCCAGTTTTCCATTGCTCCCGCTGCAAATTCTGGTACAGATATGAGGTGCATTTTTGGAAGCATGTATGGGATACCTGTGTACTCATTGAAAAAATCAATACACTGTTCTGCAACATCGAGTGGATATTTTGTTGTTTCCATGTGCCCTTTCAATCCCGTAAGGTAAAGATCAACATTTCCATGCTTTCTGTGCATGGTTTTGAATACCCCTATGCCCAGATAGAGGAGATAGGTTGGCATTCTGGGTGTCTTCTGGAATTCTATCATTTTTCTTCCATTCTTTTCCGTAGTTGAAGCAATCGGCATATTGCTAATTGCGTCAAGATGACTGTCAATGGTAAGTTTTATTGAAAAAGTCGCCTTCAGCAGTGGCTCATCAAAGCATGGAAATGCTCTTCTTGCACCAATGGCCTCAAACTGTGTTGATACCATCTCAGAGCCATCGGGTGTTTTTGCAAGGTAAAGACCAGTGAGTGCCTCAGGCACCTTTGCTTTGAATTCAATAAACAGTTCACTGTTATTCCTTAATTCTCCCTTTATGATCTTTTCCTCATCCTTTTTTCCATTTTCCAGTTCAACACTAACACCGTTGAGTTTCATTTCCTTTATTTCATGATTCAGCGTATTTATAACAAAATCTTTATCATTTCCACTGAGCATAATACTCTCTTTGCCTGTATATTCCTTGGTTTTCTCATCATAGTCCAGATCAATATCATAATGCTCTATTCTCATACACACAAATAGGGTGATTGTGTAAATAAATTATCATTCCAATGAGATCACATATATACACCTTGAAAGAATTATGAAATATGTTAAGCGAAGAGTCATTCATAAGGAAAATTTCAAAATTGAACTTCAACGAATCCGTTAAGGTACTGAAGAATGGACTGGAAAATTCTGGTTTTAAAATATTCAGTGAAATCGATCACCGTATGGCTGCCGAGGAAGTTGGTCTTGAACTTTTTCCAGCAAGGGTAATCATCTTTGGAAATCCAAAGGGAGGAACAGGTATGATAAAGTCAAACCCAGAGCTTGCCATTGATCTACCTGCTAGAATACTTGTTTATGAGAAAGACGGTACTCATGTCCTTTACAGAAGACTTGAATCAATACTGAAAATGCATAACATGGAGGAGTTATCAGAAAATGGAAAATCCTTTGACTCAAAGATTCAGAAGATTATTGATGATCTCAGTAAAACAACTACTCTTTAACATTCACAGCACATGAATGGATAGAATAAATAACCGTATTACGATCTTTTCTAAATGGACGAATTAAAAAGATGCCACTGGAAGGGCATTGAGGATCCGGTATATCAGCAGTATCATGATCGGGAGTGGGGTGTCCCAGTGCACGATGATAGGACACTTTTCGAGGCACTGACCCTTGATGGATTTCAGGCAGGCCTCAGCTGGATCACTGTCCTGAAGAAGAGAGAAAACTACAGGAAGGCATTTGATAATTTTTCTGCGGAAAAGATTGCCACATACGATCAGGAAAAAATTGATGAACTTATGAATAACAGTGGTATTATCAGAAACCGGCTTAAAATAAATTCTGCCATTACCAATGCCTTTTCGTTTCTGAAAGTGGTTGAGGAATATGGTTCCTTTGATCATTACATCTGGTCATTTGTGGATGGAAAGACCATAAAAAATAGATGGCAAAAAGATAAGGAGATACCTGCAACAAGCACCGAATCAGACAGTATGAGCAGGGATTTAAAAAAGAAGGGCTTTAGGTTTGTTGGATCAACAATATGTTACGCTTTTATGCAGGGAACTGGTATGATCAATGATCACCTGATTGATTGTTTCAGGTACGATCAGCTGTGAAATATGTTCTAATTTACTCATAAAGTTTGATCTAATAGACAGATTCATTCCTCGGTTCTGAAAAACCATTCCATTGAATCTTCCAGAATCATCTTCTCCTCTGTGTATTTCTCCACAGACAATCTCCCATCCATGAGATCAATATCCAGATTTTTCAGCTTTTCATTCAGCATGGCTTTTCCAGATTCCTTAAACTTCTTTTCAATCTCCCTGAGGCTGGAATAAAATTCAGAACCAAGTTCCGTTAGAAAATATTCTATTCTTGGTCTGCTATATCCAATGAACCACTTTCTATCGACAATTCCATATCTCATCAGTTCCTTCAACTGCTTGTCAACTCCCTGTCTTGTTATATTCAGTATTCCTGCAATATCGTCAGGAGTCTTTGGTGTTCTCAGCAGTTCTACTATAGAAACCTTAGAACCTGAGGTAAGAATGTTTATATCAGAGATCATGAAGGATCATGTTGCAAGTGTTCATAAACTTTGAGGTTGCTAATATCAATTCAAAAGTTAAAGTATTTAATAATTAAATTAAATGATTTAAATTATTAGTTCTAAATATATTAATATATTGCCACTTAATGGGATGTTGATGGTATATGGACGAAGACAGAAAGAAAAAACTTCAGGAAATGGTTGCAGGCGGAAAGATGAGTGAAGACATGTTTAATGAGATCATGTCAAGATGGGAGGAAAGTGGATCTGAAAAGGAGGAAAGACGTGACGAAAAAGCACAGGAAGAATCAAAGACAGAGAGATCAAAAAAGATCAGGATATCTGGTTCGGGCATGATACAATCGGTGTATGCAGAAGAGACCTCAGTTTCAGGTTCACTTACCGTTGATGGTAGCATTGATTCGATTTTCTTTCACGTTTCAGGAAGCTGCAGGGTTGAAAAGGATGTTATTTCATCGGATACAATTCATTCATCTGGTTCTATGCATATAGGAGGAAACGTAAAGGGAAATAAAATTGAATCATCCGGATCTCTTCAAATTTCCGGTAATATGGAGGCATCAGAACTTGAGTCTTCAGGCTCCATAAGTGCAGAATCTGTCATATGTGATGAGTTTGAAAGTTCTGGTTCAGCAAAGATCTCTAAATTAATCAGGGGGAAGAATATTGAAAATTCTGGAAAGACAAAGGCAGAATCAATCGAATGCACTATGTTAAAATCTTCAGGGTCAGTTGAAGTTCGAACCGTAACCGGGGATGAGATATACATCACCGGAAGGATAAATGCAGATTCTATCAGTTCAAGGCGATTTGAAATGAAGATATACAATTCTACAAGCCATGTTGTAAAGCTTCAATCTGACATCGTTGAAATAAGATTGCAGAAGAGGAGATTCCTTTCAGGAGAGGCAAACATAGATGAAATAATCTGTAACAGGGCTTTTCTTGAATCAACAAATTCTAAATATGTTAAGGGTGACGACATAATTATTGAAGCAGGGTGTAATATTGATTATGTCGAGGCAAAATCACTGAAGATATCAGATGAAGCAAAGGTTAAGGAAAAGAAGATTATTTCCTAATTTTAGCATCAATTTTAATCATAACATTGGAAAAATTTCTGATTAATAGGAAATGGACTTTTCTTAGAAAAAATTAGTTAGAGGATTTCAGGCGCATGCAACATTTGATCCGCCCAGTGCATTAAGGAATTGTTCCTCAGCGTTGCTTATCTGTGGGTATGTGGATAGATTTTTGAATACTGTCTGTGGTGATACATTGCTGGAAAATGATGGATACATGAACCAGAAGTGAACGAATGTGCCGTCAGGTCCAGTTACGATTAGCATTGTAACAAGGTGGCCAGTGGATGCAGACCATGATCCGGTTTGATTCTGAATCCTGACCTGTGTTTCATACTTATCTGCAACCTGATATACGCTCTCCGGGAGATTTCCCTTAAGAACGCTAAGTGCATATCCTATCCTCGAGCTGTTAGTGTTTGATATTGGGTTGTTGTAAACCCCTCCTGTTAGAGTCTCATTATACATGTACAGTGAAGTGAATTCAAAGGGTACTCCTGCGTAGTTGAAGCTTATATTTTCACCAAGCTTATGTGTTCCATTAAGGAATAAAAGGGCCGGTGTTCCAGCTATTGATTTATGCAGGACAACATCTGGTGCCACATCTCTCGTTGAATTAAGGAAACTGTAGAGAACCCAAGAATTATCAGCTCCTATAGGGCATCCATACCATGATATGAAATATATGTGATCCTGTCCATTGCTCAGCAGGTCATTGTTTGAAATTTTCACATACTTCGATAGCGGAACAGGAGCAGTATTTTTTGATAAATTTGAATAAATTGCAATACCTGATACTACAACAATAATGACCACCACAATGGAAATAACTTCATATATTTCCTTCTTTGTGAAATGCATGCGTAGCATATTTGTATTGCTGTATTTAAATATTCTTAAAGTAAGGTTATCTCTTCCAAAGAATCGGCAGGCTGGCGCAGGAATCCATTTATTATGGAGGAATTATTTCACTTGTAGTCCAACTCAATTATAAGGACAATATATTATATATGTTGACAGTTTATGAGTTTAACAGCATATGCATTTACCATGGGTTCTATCCGGTAAATTGCATGTAACTGAATAATGGAGTTGAAAAACGTGGAACAACTGGATGCTTTGAACTGGAAACTCTGTCTTTCCTCTAAACCAAAGGGTGGTACGGCAGAAAAAACCGAGAAGTTTGGCATAGAGTCAGAGCTTGGCTTCATATTCGAGGATGAGATAACAGAAATTAACCTCTTTGTAAAGAAAACCGACGAGATGCAGAGGGAAATGGTAATATTCCTAAATCAGTCAAAGGCAATGGAAATGAACAATATATACAGGGTAAGAAGTATTGCAAGAAAGAATTTCCAATTAACCGAAACGGCTAGAAAATTGCTCGTTATACCATCAGTTGTGCTGTCCTCATTCAGTATTTCTAAGGGCCAGTATAAAATGGAATTCTTATTTCACGATTCGCAAATAGATGATGTATCAAAGGTGATCTTGCAAGAACTCATGGAAAAATCAGATGTCAAGGTTGAATATCTTGGCCCTAGTGGTGGATTCAGAGAGTCCATAAGAAGAATAACAGATAGGACAAAATTAACACTCATAGGTATAGAAACTGATCCACCAGAGGAAGAACTTAAGATGGAAAGAAATCCCATGGGAACTGAATGGGTTAGAATAGAAAAAACACCAATTGGCAGGGGAAATATAAACGGTATCTATTTCACCAATGAGAAACCCCAGAGAGAAGATGTTAAGGAGATAGTTCCAGGAAAGATCTATTATGCCGCAACAAAGAATGACTTCATAAGGGGCATGGACAGTTTGATGAGTGAAAATAGAATACCATGTATATCAAGGGTCAATATACTGAAGGGAAGAAAATTCTACGTTATTACTGCAGTTCCTGATATTTTTGCAGGTGAATACATACATGTAGCTAGACAGGTAGCAACATCATTTGATAAATGGAACCTAAAAATATTCAGGGTACAGAATATAGGAGAATGGATTTACAAAGAAAAAATTCTGCCATGAAAATTTACGTAAACTGTTAAAAATATGTTAAAATCTTATCTATACTTACAACATTTTGTACCAAATATTTTTTATAAATAGACAACATTTGTATAATAGAATTTAATTAAATTTATTTATTAATCTGGAGAAATTAAATGGAAGAAGGGGGATATGGGCACCGGATATTAAAAAAACTGAACGGTCTAAACTGGAAGTTGATCGCTTCCATAGAACCGGGAACAGAGGTGTCCAAAGCTTCCAGGAAATTCGATATAAAATCGGAAATAGGTTTCCATCTTGAAGGAAATGAGGCCGAGATCAATCTGTATTTTCCGGCTGAATCCAGCACGGAAAGAGATCTTGCAATATTTATATCAAAATCAGGAGGAATCCTGGAAAATGGTATATGGAGAATACACAGGAAGGTAACAAAATCAAGGGATTACATAGATACGGTAAGGGAATTAATCAATATACCTTCATGCGTCCTTTCATCAGTATGGATAGATAAGGGTAGATACTTCACTGAGTTTTTTTTTCCTACAGAGATATGGATTCTGTATCCAATTCCATTATTGGATTCAAGGGTGAACAGTGGAAATTCAACATAGAATACCTCGGTCCCAGTGAAGGATACGAGAGAATATTAAATATCGTAGATAACAGAAATCCATTGAGTGTAATTCAAATGACACTTAAGACTGAATCCAGCGAAAAACAGTTAAGTGATAATCTGCTTAACGAGAGATGGTTAAGGATTTTAAAGATGCCTCTCGGGACAAAATCCATAGATGCTGTGTATCTCACTGATGGTTATGAGTTTAAGAATCCGAGAATAATTAAGATAGATGACGGTGTTTATTATGGGAAAACCAAAAATGAAGTAGTAAATGAAATAAACGACGAAATAATAAGAAGAAATATCGTAACACTCAGCAGAGTTCAGATGTTTGAGGACTCGGTTTTAAAAGCCTTTATAATAGCACCAACGGTATTTACAGAAGAAATTTTACGTCTAATATCGGACGCAGAAAAGAAATTCACCGATTGGAAAATTGAACTGGAAAGAATAGAAACACTGAAGGAATGGCTGGACAGAGAATGATAATGAAGATAATTTTTAATGCGAAATGAAAAATGAACCATCAGGTCAAATTGTTAATTGAAACCTATCATGGCAGGATCATAAAAGGATATAATAACTAAATTTAAGTATTTAATAAATCTAAACCAGATCATATTGTCTGACAATTCTCTTCTTGACTGGAAACTTAGGCTTTCATTCTCGCCTGAAACAGATCTTACCAAAGGTGCAAGGAAATACTCCATAACATCAGAAATGGGAATTTATGTAGATGGAGAAATAACAGAGATAAGCATATTTTTTCCCGATGATCCGAAGATGAATCGCGAATTATTCATCTTTCTCAACAGCATGGATGGTGTAAATAAGAATGGCATATGGAGAATTTCAAGGAAAATAGAAGTTTCAAAAGATTTTAGAGAAATGATGCAGGGTCTAGTTGGAGTACAGTCTGCCATACTGTCATCTGCATGGATAGATAAGGGAATTTTCAGGGTAGAAATAATATTCTCCAAAAGTAGGCTTGAAAAAATATCCTCTGTTCTACTGAAAAATCTGGATCAAACTTCTGATGTGGCTATTGAATATCTCGGACCGAGTGGAGGTATGAAAAAGTCACTTGAAGATCTGGGCAGCAGATCTAATGTTTCAGTGATCGAATATGATTTTACCTTAGACCAAACAAAGTTCGCAGATCGAATTGATGCCCTGGGAAACAGCTGGTTTAGAATTATAAAGTCACCCTATGAATCCAGAACTGTTTCAGCAGTTTATATTATCCGAGACGGACAAAAAGTAGGCAGTAGATTGAATGAAATAATTAAAGGAAGACTTTACGAAGTAGAGATTCATAATCTTATATTTACAGAAATTAATAATAAAATCAGAAAGGAGAGGATACCTGTACTTTTGAAAATGCAGGCCCTTGAAAATGGGACAATGAGATACTTCATTATTCTTCCGTCAATTTTTTCCCTGGAACTTCTTGGAATCTTGAGGGAAACTGGTTTGATGGAAATGGGTCTAAATCCAGTAATAAGAAGAGTACAGCCCATTGAGGAATGGCTTAATTCAAGCAGTATATTTCGAGAAGTGGATTTCTAAGGAAAATACTTGCCAACTGTATCTAATCCTTAAATATGTAATCAAGTTATCATAATGAAACATATGTTATTTGACGCTGGAGAAGCAGTACTGCTAACAGAACATGGTGTTGAAACTGGTAATGGCAGAGAGAGGGGCAATTTGATTCTGACAAACAAGCGAATCGTTCTTGAAACAACAAGAGAGAGCAGGAGAATGGTTTTTGTAAAGGATAAGCATGATATTATTTTAATCAACATACCCCTAAGTTCTGTACTCGTGGCAGACAGGAAGAAGGATATAATTTTCAAGGGTCATGAATTCAGGATCAATGCTGATGGAACCCAGTACAGCTTCAGGGTGAAGGAACCGCAATTGTGGATAAATCAAATCGCATCTGCAAAATCGGGAAATCTGACATATAATCAGACAGGAACGCAACAGCAGCCTGGTGTTGTCGTGCAGAATATTACACCAAACCAGCAGTCTGTACCGGAGAATCCTGAGGTTAAGAAGGAAATTATAAAGGTCAGATGCAGGCAGTGTCAGGCGCTTGTGGATGAGAATGCAAAATTTTGTCCCTCATGTGGTTCATTGATGGGCTGATTATCTTCAGGGTTCAGTAAAATATATCTCTGTATATATCCATTTCAAACCCATTCATGACCTCCTGCATTCTATCCATATCCCTGTAGATCGGACGGTCCTGTTCCAGAAAAGATATATATTTTCTTGTTTCTCTTCTGATTCTTTCTGAAAATTCTGAGTATTTACTGTTCTTTAGATCCATTCCCTGTATGGCTAGCACATATTCAGTAGATATAATCCTGTTAAGGTTGTCATTAATTTCGGAAAGCTTGTTTGCTGAGTTTGCACCCATGCTAACATGATCCTCCTGATTTGCACATGTAGGTATGGTATCTGCAGATCCTGGATATACAAGAATCTTGTTCCTGTTGCATAACGCTGCTGCTGTGTACTGTGCAATCATGAAACCAGAATTAAGGCCACTATTCCTTACAAGGAAAGCATCCAGGCCACTGAGATTCTCATCTGTAATTCTGGCGATCCTTCTCTCTATCATGTTACCAAGATCAGTAAGTGCAATTGCCAGAAAATCACAAACAAGGGCAACAGGTTCACCATGAAAATTTCCGGCAGAAATGTATTCTTCATCATTAATCAACGGATTATCTGTGGTTGAATTCATCTCTCTTACAAGCACTGATTCAACATAATTTATGGTATCAAGAACAGCTCCGAAAACCTGTGGCGTGCACCTGATGGTGTATGCATCCTGAATCCTGCTTCTGTCGCCCTCTTCGATACTGGCACTTCCACCAAGTCTTGTATACAGTGCATTTCCTATTTTTGCCTGTCCGGGCTGATCTCTTGCCTTCAGTACCCATGGTGTGAATGCCTTTCTGGTTGCACCTAAGGCTTCCATTGAAAGAATGGCAGATCCAGTTGCAAGGGCAAGATTATTCTTAGCCCTGATCAGTTCTAACATACCAATTCCTGTGATTGCAGCAGTTCCATTGTTAAAAGCAAGTGCCTCCTTTTCTCTGAGTTCATAGGGCTTGATGTGTTTCTCCTTTAGTACAGTGGATGCATTCTTTCTTACTCCATCATCTATAACCTCACCTTCGCCCATCATTGCTAGCATTATGTGGGATAATGGTGCAAGATCTCCACTTGAACCAACAGATCCAAATTCAGGAACATAGGGACATATTCCAGAGTTAAGAAAATCCATAATTTTCTGGACAAGTTCCACTGTGCATCCTGATTGTCCCCTGCAGAGACTGTTTGCCCTTACCAGCATTATACCCCTTACCTTTTCTTCACTTAGTGGTTTTCCAAATCCGGCTGAATGGCTTCTTATTAGGTTAACCTGTAGCTGTCTCTCCTCCTCAGGCCTGATCTTCCTGTTCAGCAGGCTTCCAAATCCCGTGTTAACCCCATAAATGTTTTTTCCGGATGCAATTAGTTTCTCCAGGGAAACTCTTGATTTTTGGATATTCGTTCGTGCTTTATCTGAAATTCCAACCCTTTTCTTATTCAAAACAATATCTTGGTATTTTTCAAGATTTAAATTGAATCCATCTATCTCAATTATCCCATCTTCCATGGATGTGATTGATTTCAAGGAATTTAACACTTATGAAGTGATTCAGAAATTCAACATAATCTCACAATGAAAGAGCGAATCAACCTAAATATATTAATTATGTTATAACAAAATTTTTAACATAGTTATGTTTACAGTAAACAATGTCAAGATTTAGATTTAGATGCAGGTCAACGGGAAAAGAATGCGATTACGAGGTTATTGCAAAGACAAGGGAAGAGGCAGAAGAACACGCAAGAGCACATGCCCAGAGATTCCATGAAATGCAGGACTCAACTTCTATAACAGATCTTGTGAACAGATCACTGGAGGAAGTTGAGGATTACAGGGATTAATAGTATCACTCACAACCCATGATACCGTATAAGATATGATATGCGAATTACTGTATCATGGACGTATTAACTGATAGAAATTATTGGTAGAAACGTGATTATATGTAATATTGCCTTAAGGGGATTCTCTTCCAGATCCAATGGTAGAGTGTTTAACTCCTGATATGTTCCAGACATGAATGGCAATAGAAATAATTAAAAGAATCAGTCCAAGAACTAATAGAGTTGAAATAAAATAACTTTTGAAATTGTTAAGACTTAATTCCATAGAAAGGAATGATATTATCAATCCTATGTTGTAAATAAAGTATTGAATTTTGATCATTGTCTGTCTAACTTTAAAATTCATTAGGTTCGGAATCAAAATATACGACATTCCAAATACTATCATTACTGCAAATCCAAAAAATAGTAGAATTAATACAGGGTCTCTATGAGATGTGGGAAAATCCCATACAAATCCTGTTAATAGAAGGATCGTTCCAGTTATAAGGTAAATAAATGATGTTACTGTAAACATAATAGCATAGAAATTATGGGAATTCCTGAGGGACATAACCATTAATGGTGTAGATAAATTTAAATTTGGGCGCTTACATATTTGGTTATACTTTATTTTAATGAATGGTTTAATGCTATATTGTTGCTAATTCACTATTTCCTGCTCAAGGGTCACATAAGGCTTCTCTGAAGAAATGGACATTTTTGCGTTTAGTGGAATAAGCATCTGATCCTCCCCATGGCCAAAAGGAAGCCCATAAATAGAAGGTTTTTTCAGCTGATCCATGTATTGCTGGATAATATCTTCGATATACGGCATTGGCTCCTCATTGCTATTTATCTGCTTGAATTCCCCGAAGGCAAAACCTGCAAATTCCTGCAGGTATCCTGTTAGGTTCAGTACTGAAAAATACCTGTCGAGATCACCAGAAGTAATTGCAGTATCCTCTGCAAAAAGTATTCTTCCAGCAGTTGAGGGCATATATGGAGTGCCTATTAGAGATATTGCAACAGATATGTTCGTGCCAATTGATCTTCCAACAACCTTTCCCTTGTGGATATATTTAACAACATTCTCTACAAATCCGGAAATATCGCTTGACTGTCCATTCAGTATATCCACAAGCAATTTGAATGATGACTTATGGAATTCATCAGGATCAGAAGCAGCCATTGGACCATGAAAGGTGATTAGCCCAGAAAGCTTGTTGAATGCCATGTGAAGTGCGGTAATATCGCTGTATCCCATAAAGATCTTGGGATGACTTTTTATGAGATCATAATCGAGAAATGGTAGAACGTGAATTGAACCGTAACCTCCTCTTGCACATACAATTGCCTTTACTGAGTCATCCTGAAAAGCCTCCATTATCTCCTGAGCTCTTTCTCTCATGGGTGCAGCAAGAGAATTTCTCTGAACGAGCCTTCTTATGTTTCTTCCCAGAGATACTCTGTATCCAAGTTTGGAGAGTCTTGCAATGGTCTTGGATAGATTTTTCATATCAGGAGCACTGGCCGGTGCTATTACCCTTATATCATCACCTGGAGAAAGATGTGGTGGAGCTATTATTTCCCCTGCCTCGCTGAAATCACTGTCCATTGCCATCACTATTCTCAAATTCATCCTTTATTTGTCGGATTTTGTTTTCTTTGGCTATCTGAAGGATCGTTAATGCAGTTGCCTTTATGGCATTCCCTAAAACATTTTCAACCTTATCTGGATTTGCTGCTTCCCTGAACTCATCGGAATGACCCGGGATTCCCGGATATCCTATAGGAAAATCAAGATGACCCGTGGGAACAACCCAGCTTACATTAGCCTCGTCTGTACTACCAGAAGCAAATCCCTCTTCAGAACCCGCATCTTCAGCATTAATATTCATTTTTGCAAGATTTTCCTTTAGCAGTGAATTTAATGTCCTATTGTTTATGTATGTCTTATAAAGTGGGGTGATTTGCTCTATTGTAATATCAGCACCATAGGCTGAGGCTACTCCCATGGCCGCATCTCTTACCTTATTCTCGAATTTACCAAGGAATTCAGTTGAAGTTGATCTCATTTCCACCTGCAAGGTTGCCCTTTCTGGAATTACATTTGTCGCCCTTCCAGATTCTGTGAATATCATTCCAACAACAAGGTGTTTGTCAAGCTTTGCCCAACCCCTTAAGCTATTTATTACATTGTAAGTTGCAACAGCAGCATCCAGTGCATTTATGCCTTTTTCAGGTGAGTCAGCTCCATGGGCAGATTTTCCATGGAATCTAAGTTCCAGTGTAATATCCGCCAGAGCCTTTGATCCGACAGCCCATCTATCATCAGGATGTACACCCAATACAAAATCCGTATCTTTGAATGATCCCATATCTGCAAGCAAACATTTACTTCCGGCATATGGGCCAATGGCCTCCTCCGATGGTGTTCCATAAACCTTTATATTTATACTCTCACCAAGAAGATTTAGTACGGCTGCGGTTCCTGCCGCCCATGCGGAAATAAGATTATGCCCACATGAATGGCCATTAGGAAGCGCATCATACTCTGCAAGAAGTCCTACCCTCAATCCTTTATGCCCATTATCAGCCCTGAAAGCCGTTTTCATATCCCTGTAATTTCTCTCTACCCTGAATCCTCTTTTCTCAAGATACTCAGATAATACCCTGGAAGATTTTATCTCGTCACTTCCAAGCTCAGCATAACTATAAATTTTTTTAGACAAATCAATCACATCTGGAAATAATTTATCTAAGGCTTCATCAACATTCATCACAATCAGTTAATGAATGAATAAGAAATATTTTAATCCTATTTAAAAAAAGAATATTTCATTAATTCTATGGAATTTAAAAAATATCAGAAATTCATTATTATATTTCTATCATATTTAGACACGAAATCCAGGGTTGCATTATGCCTGTTACTTTCACCTATCTCCTCAAAGAATGCCCTGTAGGCAAGGTCTGTTTGTGAATATGGAAGAAGTGTAAGTATGTGTAGATCATTATTTCGAATTCGTAAGAATTGTCTGAACCTTATTACCGGTATCCTGTTCAATTTTTCTCTCCATCCCTGAAGAGTACTATCTATTAAGTTCATTCCATATAGCCCAGATTCTCCATAGATTTCATTTAACTGTGGATTCTCAACAGTTTCACCCGTATAGACAATGGCATTAATGCCATTCCCAGAAATTAAATTATTAGTACTTTCTCCTATGAAATCGTCTCTTACAAATCCTACTAAAGTTCTTTCCTCTTCCGTGAGAGGAATGGAAACCTGAACCATTCCGAGAGAATAAAACTGATCAAGTCGGTCAAGAATTTTCAATATTCCAGGTGATGGATCCATTGTTTCTATCTGCCCATCATCTCCATCTGTATAATTTGAGAGAATGTTAGAAATTTTATTCTTTACAGAATGGTGATACCTGAAATAGAAAGCTATGAGACCAACCTTCAGATTTATCCTGTTAACAACCACCGATGGTGAATTCATAATCTCCTGAATATATTTCCACTTTTCAACGTGATTGATTCTCTCCCTTATGACATAATGTGAACCAATATTTTTTGCATCATATTTCTTCAAGAAAATTCTGTTCTTCTGTACCTCACCGAAAGAACTGGGAAAATTTATAAGCATATATTTTTCATCCCCCTCCTCAAGAATATTTATGGGGATTCTTGCCTCGATTTCCCTGGATGCCAGAAAAATCTCATTATCCTGTTTCATTGTCAGGACCATTCTTCGATCCAAAATTTTGTCAATGTCAGCGAAGTGCATGTTATCCTATTTCCTTAATAGTATTAAATAGTTACTATTTTATAGGTTATGAATAATTCTCCAGTAAATGATAAATATATGATGCAAAAGTCACTCATAAAGGCAAGAGGTTTGTAAATGCAAACTAGGCTACAAAAGGAGAAAATGCAGAGATGAATTACTATTAAAATATCTAATGACTTATAATATAGCACTTTTGGATACCAATCACTCAAAAATGATAACTAAATTAATTAAAAATCTCCTTAAAAGAGGCCAGAGATTTGAGTGAAGGATGCCAGTTTGGAAGGTCTTCCCTGGCATCGGATGCTATTTTAAGTATTTCATTTCTGAACAGTGAGGGAAAAACGATCCATAAATTGAACACGGGTTTGTCGAGTTTTTGGAATGCTGCTATGGTTGGAATTCTCTTCACATGCATCTCAGAAACGAAATACGACAGGAACGCATTGTCGGTTGTTGCTTCGTAAACACTGTCTTTTATAACTTCAGTCATAACCTCTGCTTTAGATGGTTTTTCTGACATAATATACACCCCTCTTATGGGGTCAGTACCATATGGCTTCTTTAGAATTCTATACCAGTGATCACCCATTGGATTTTCTGGCATTTCCATCTCTTTTTTGGGTGGAAGGAGTTCAAACTGTGCAATTGAAAGTTCACAGCGCTGGTCTATCTCGTCCAAAATTCCAGCAAAGCCATTATTAGGACCCACATATTCCAGCTTTCCCTCTTCAATGGTACTAAGTTTTCCGAGTATTATATCAGAGGCCTTATTTGACTGTGAACTGTTGAAGATAAACTGTGTATGAAAAATCCCATCTCTGATCCATATTGAAATCAAAACAAATGATGGAATTTCCAGAAGTGATTTTATGAGTTCAACATATTCAAATCTCTTCACAATACTTCTTCTTACTCTCCATATTTCATTTTCTAGAAAGCCGTCAGATTCACGCAAGAATATATTTAAATCCCTTTCCATTTCCTTTCTGTTTTCAAAAAATAGGTTTATTTCTGTGTTTTGTCCATCAAAATACAACCCAACTTCAGAGTTTATCTTGAGCTTTCTTGAAGCCCTCGTTATGGTTGATTCGGGAGAGAACGAAATATGAAGTTTCCAGTCAAGAAGGTCAAGTTCCTTAAACTGTGTGCCCTTTCCCATATACAAATCGCATTCATTACTAGTATAATATGTCTTTTAAAACTGCAGATGCTGGCAATGGTAAATATTGTCATTAAAGTCTTTCTTTTTCTACTTATTATTTTAAAATTTGATGAAGCTCTACATTCATTTTATAAGAGTTTTGATCATTGTTGACTCAAATTCTACTAATCTTCTAAATATAATTAGAAACATAAATAGTACAATCAAATAATATTTCCTTTTATAATATAATGAAAATCTGCAATGTGATTATTCTGATCTAAAGAAATGTTTATGTTAAAAGGAAAACTGTTTCATTATAATGAAGTGATCTTTATAGAATTGCTCAAAAAGAATTAAAACCATGTAATGCATAACGTGATATGTACATAAGGGAGATAGATAGGACTCTTGATATGTATCTTGAGCTCAAGGTTAGACAGGATACAGAGTTTTTCAAGGCAACTGCAGATCTGGAAATGAAACTCCCGGTATTTATATATGACAAGGATGGCCAAACATGGATAAGCACCTACTTTCCAAAGAACAGTAAAATGCAGAAACTAAATCTGCTGCTCAATAAATTCAACGCATCGGAAAGAGAAATGTCATTTGTTGTGGACTCCCCTATAAGTGATGATAAGGAACTTATTTTAATAGATAAGCTTGTAGAAATCCCATCCCTGATAATCAACGGTTCAGACATGAAGGATGGCTTTCTCAACGTTTATGCCAGATTCCATAGCAGCCAAATAGAAAAAGTTTCGGAACTGCTATCAAACTATGCTCCAAACTCAAAGAATGCAAGAATCTCATGGCTTGGTCCGAGCCCTGGCATAATGGAGATGATGAATAATATAAACAAAGATTATCCACTCTCTATCGTAACATATGTAACGCCAATCAACAGGGAAGACATACACACAAAGGAAATTCCTGATAGCCCAAGGATAATTGCTGAGGTTAAGAGCAGCGGAGCAGCGAAGGGGGATATTAACACCATAGTATTCTGTGACCTGCCGGTAGATGACCTCGAGATTATTGATTCCAAAAGTCATCTTTACCAGATGCAGTTGAGAAGTCCTTTCCCATTTCTTGTAAGAAACAGGGCAAATGAACAGCATATAATGAGAATCGCCTATTTTGGCAAGTTGCTCTCAGGAAAAATAGAAGTTACGGTATTTCTGCCAACAGATGTAATTTACGAGTTCTATAAAATTCTATATCAGGTAGCAGAGGAAACAAAAAATGAGGTAATTGTAAAATATCTAATACCTTATTCTGAAAATGTCTGGGATTTTATTTAACAACATTAGTTCATAATACCACGCATCGAAAATTATTTCGTTACCTGTTTCGAACTTCGAGAATAAGTTACATGGATAATGATTATATTAAGTATTAACAAAAGCCTTAGAACAATAAATAAATATTATTACTCAGCCACTAAATATCATTTTACCACAAATTAAATCGTAATACTATCTGTTATGATCTCATTCATGATATATATTTACGAGATTAACTCTTCAGTAATTTATTTGTTATTAGTTGTTCATTTTTATGAAGGGCAAGTGTACAAATCATTAAAGCCATTCTAACATTAGGAACCTAAAAAAGTCCATATAAAAATGGCTAATAAGAGATGATCTATATTTAAACAGTGGTAAAGATGAATCATAAAATATACCTGGGAAACAGTCTGGAAATTCTAAAGAAAATAGAGCAAAATTCAGTTGACATGATTTTTGCTGATCCTCCATATGGAATGTCAAAATCAAAGGGGCTCAGCTGGGCATTCAGCAGCCACGTTACAATGCAGGAAGTTTGGGACATATTCACCAGAGACGAACTTTTTGAATTCAATATGAACTGGATAAGTGAATCGCTACGCGTTCTGAAGCCAGGTGGAAGCTTCTGGGTTTGCGGTTCATTTCACAACATATACCAGCTGGGTTTTATCATGCAGCATCTAAACATGAAAATCAATAACAGTATTGTATGGTTTAAGCCCAATGCTCAGCCTAACATTACGACAAGGATGTTTACTGAAAGCACTGAACATCTAATATGGGCAGTGAGGGGTCACTCTAAAAAGAAATGGGTATTTAATTACGAAAAAATGAAAGAACTAAACGATGGTAAACAAATGAGGAATATGTGGTCTATTCCTGTAACGCCGAAGAGTGAAAAATGGGCTGGAAACCATCCCACACAGAAACCTTTTGAGTTGCTCAAGAGAGTCATCCTTTCATCTACAGTAGAAGGAGATACTGTTCTGGATCCATTTCTTGGGTCTGGAACAACCTCTGTTGTAGCTGAATTTTACAGTAGAAACTCCATTGGAATAGAGATTAACAATGACTACGTAAATTTAATAAAAACAAGACTGAATTCAACAAGAGAGGGAATAGGGGACGAAACCACTGAGATTGAATTTGTCGAAATGTAATTCATAAAAGTTCTTTATTATTTGCAAATTATAATGGAGTTTCTTTTACATCAAATGAGAAAAATTCTATCAGTCTATTCTTTTCTCATATCCAGGAATATCTTTTGGCTCCCAGCTTCCATCTTTTTTTCTGTAATACCCTTTTTCATAATTTTTATCGAACTCATTAGTATTCATTAATGCACTATCTGGAATTATTGAACTCCACCCATGACCATGAAGCAATATTTCACCATGGTCGGGATAATGAACAACTTCCTTTGTTCTGGGATCGGCATTAGGATGAACCTCAATGTCAAGTATTCTTACAGAGGTTCCCTGATCTGCTAATATCTGACTTGTCAGATCAGGACCGGCAGGTTTCGAGATAAAGTCTCCTCTTTTCACAACTCTCTCTTTTCCGTTCATCCTCAATGTTGCAGTTCCATCCAGTATAAGGTAAAATTCATCTATGGTTGAATGTGAATGCAGCCTGGCTGATACCTGATCAGGACCAAGTAGCTCAACAGTCGCAAAAACCCTGCTCGGTCCAAGAAGAGGCATGAGGTTTCTAAAACTGTAATTCTCAGCTATGAGCTGCTGTGCCTTCTCAGATTCGTCAAGATTTTCATCATAAACATTTGTTATTGGAAAAGTCCATTGATTTTTATTTGATTCATCATCAATGTCTATGATCACTTCATCAAACCACATTGAAAGTATTCGTATCAGAAACACCAGTGAAGATTCTTCCATATCATTGATCTTGAATATTTTTGTAACATTTTGTTCCTGTCTCATAAATCCAGATTGATTTCCAAGAACTGTCCACAACCAGTTTGTAAATGGATAAAGTAAGTCACTGTAGTGAGGATGCTTTCCTATGCTTCCTGGAAAAAATAGCTCCCAAGCAAGATCCAGTCTGATTTGTTCTGTTCCAGTTTCCTTTTTTGTCAGGATTGCCTTCATAGTTTTCATAGCTTTGATAAATATATAAGGATTATGCGAATAAAAATTCGAAATTTCGGACTGTTTTAAGAAAAAGTTTCTTTCAAGTTACTTTTATTAAAAGTAATCTTCTATTAGTGAGCTACAGGCAAAATGTTATGGAAAATGCAACAAAATACCAACTTAAATTACTCAAGCTAATTGCAATCGATAGTTAGCGGGTCTGAGGGGGTTCGAACCCCCGGCCTATGGATTAAGAGTCCATCGCTCTACCTGGCTAAGCTACAGACCCAGCCATCCTAAATCTTTACATCGGTTTAAAGATTTTCATTGTTGTATGTTTCTTTTATTCTACCCTAGTATGAGCTTCATCGTTCACCTATGAAAGGAAAATATGTTTATGTATGGGTGCATGGGGTAATGAAAAACATGTTTCAAACAGTTGTGAACCTGAAGACATACTCTGAAAGTATGGGCCAAAACACAGTAAGTCTACTGAGAAAGTTAAGAAACGAAAAATCATCCCCATCATTAAAAATTGCAGTTCCAGTAACAAGAGTTCATCTTGGAAAGGAATTTGAAAATTTGATATCTCAGCATGTGGATTCAGTTTCCTTTGGAGCTCATACTGGGCACATCTTAATGGAAGATCTAATTTCCTTTGGCATAAAGGGGTCTCTATTGAATCATTCCGAGAAAAGAATACCAAAACCAATCATAAAGAGTACTATTGCAAAAGCAGCTGAACTTGATTTTAACCTGATCATTTGTTCAAAGGATCTTGACGAAACAAAAGAAATATGTCAAATGGGAGCGACAGTTGTGGCATACGAACCACCAGAGCTTATAGGTGGTGATATATCGGTGGCCATCTCAAAACCACACATTATAGAGCAGGCTGTTGAGATCTGCCAGAGTTATGGTGTCAGGCTTCTTGTTGGCGCAGGCATTAAGACAAAAAAAGATGTGGAAATTTCAAGGGAGCTTGGTGCATCTGGCATTCTTGTTTCATCTGGAGTGGTTAAGGCAAAGGATCCTTTTTACGCGTTAAATTCATTAATGATATAAACATCTCAGAAAAAATGCCTAAGCCTAAAAATGAACCATTGTTTGAAGAACCGGAATTCAGTGAGGAGCAATTTCTCAGATATGAAAAGGATAGGGCAAAGAGTACAATTGTTGTTTTTCTTCTGGCCATCGGTTCCGGCTTACTTGAAGGCTATCTTCAGATTAAGGGTCTGGGTGAACTTTCAATACTACTGTTTATTGTGCTTTTCATAGGTTTATTCAAAATACTTGGAATTTTGAGGATAAAACTTCCGGTAAAAGGAAGTCACAAGTTTTACATGCTTATGGTATTTTTGCTTGCATCTATTCTATTCTGGTCCATAGCACTTAATCCACCAGTAAGTATCAACACCTCTCCTGATCTTTCACTTCAGATAAGCCATAATGGCGTATGGGTAGCAGTAAATCAGACGAACGGAGAATATGTTCTTACATCGGGTCCAAATAACTATTCTCTTAGAGATTTGATATCATTCAATGCAAACGTATCATTCGTCAAGACGTCTGCCCTTGTCAGTGGTGCTGCTTCACCTTCAACAATAATAAGTCAGCATTACAAGGATAAGGCAATATACCTGAATCTGAAGGATCTGGGTTATCTTGCATCAGTCAAACTGGTTACAGAACTTCATTCGGGATCAAAGTATTACAATGTAACCCAGCAAGTAGCATTCGCTCAATGATTTAAGGAAAACGCGAAACTTATAAATAGAAATAAATAAGAAGAATAAATCTCCCTGTGAGCAGGTGTAGTGTAGTCTGGTCTAGCACGAGAGCCTTCCAAGCTTTCAACCCGGGTCCAAATCCCGGCACCTGCATACATATAAATGTCCATAACAGTGGTTCACAATAGACCTATTTTTGCTCTTCTTTTATATACTTAGGATCGGAATTTTGAAATATATTAATATTTCAATAGAAATATCTATAATCTTAATCCGAGAAAAACTTGTCTAATACATTGAGGTAGAATGGACGGACCTTCTCTGCTATGGTTGTCTTAATCTCACGAATGAGTGAACTGTGATAAATAAGCATCATGAGAATAAGGGAGTATGCCGAGAAAGATTCCTGGACGGTGGAATGGACCGATGACAGCTGATCCAAATTCTCGGCAGACCGAAATGTCTCTCTCAACAAAGTATCATTCGTGTATTTAGACCAAACGGCACAAAGAACGTATCCCATAGCCGCCACTTCCGAACCCGATGAATTGACAGAATCAGACAGCCTCTCCTCTTTCGTCTCTTTGTAAGCCGAAGGGCTTGACAGCTCAATCTTTGCCATTTCTAGAGCAAGGTAGCCAATGGAGATTTGACCACTTCTGCCTTTGTCAAGAACAGAATCTACGAAATAATTCGGTATTCTTTTATAGTATTCCTTCAAACCCTCCTTCATTGAGGGTTCAAAAGATGGAACAGTGAAGGTAGTGATGTCTTCTATTCTTTCATAATCTTCTTTGTTAGTAAGCACAGGGTTAGAAAGCGAGACGAGTAGCATTAGTGGTAAGAGTATTTTCTCTGGTTCTTTGTTGTATCTACTGATAGCGGAATAAAGGGCAACCCTCACTGCTTCTCCAAATGATATCTTAGTCCCTATAACTTTGTACTTTGTCATGAGAGAATCAATCACGTATTTGAATCTGTCACTGTAGTTTATGGAGACTGTAATTGCAGGTGTTTTTCTGTTCGCAGCGTCTAATAATCCCAGGAGCGTCTTTTCACCCTTTGATGGGAGATCTTCAAACTGTATCGAATAAGATACGAGAGTAAGAATAGTATCACTCAGCGTCAACAGCGGGTTTTGATAATCTGTCTGACCCGAGAGATTTGTGATGGTGTTCATTAACTCAGTTGATCCGATATAAAGCCAGTCATCGATATGAATTGAGGTTCCAGTAACAATCCGCATTCTTCTTCTTCTAGCCATGAACTGAGTAATAATCTTGATCATATAACTGTTTGCTCAGATTTGTATGCTGAAACTTATAATATTATTCATAAGATTTATACAGAGATTATAGCAATCTTAATAAACATCTCCTGCATTAGATGAAATATGGATAAGAGAAGAGTTACGGCAATTTCCCTTAATGAAAACGAAAAAGCACTCGCTGTTCGGTGTTCCAGTCGAATTGGTTCTAGTGTTTCTCAGCTCTTTAGAATCGCACTCATTGAATACGCTGCTAATCATGAAACGAGCAGACTTTTAGAAGGGGACAAGGAGGACAAAGAACATGTTAGAAAACAGTGATGAGAGTGGATACCAGTTCGGGGACCCTAGAAGGTTATTTGAGGCATGGAGAAGGCTTTCCGGAGAAGACCTATTAAGTGACTACGCAAAAGTCAAACTGGCCAATAAGGTCCCAAAAAGGCAAATGAGGGATCTATGATATGATAGACGTGATGGGGTTTGGGGAAACCCCTTCAAAAGACGGCCAAGTTTTGCTGCCTGACTGTAATTTTATTAATACATCTAAAGATAAAAAGGTATCCAAAATAAGTTTAAGTTTATCCTCTGTGAAGTGTACAAAATACCACGGTTCAGCATTTTTTAAGGAGCTGGAGAGGACTGAAAAACAATTAGCTAAGACAGGACAAGGGAGGTAAACAAAAATGTTGAATGAAACAATGAAGAGAAAACCTGCAGAAGGGGACGAATTCACAAATAATGACATTGCATTCATTAACAAGGATTTTAACAGTCCAAGTATGCATGAGCAGTTAAAAAGGCAATTCGAGCTATTTAGAAGAGGAATTCGTCCTTTAGATGAGGATCACAGCTCAAATTTTGAGATAGGAATAGAACATGATGAAAAATATTGTAATGCAAAACTCGATGAATCTAAAAATGAAGAGACACGCGCAATAATCAAGAAGAGGATCTCGGAGATCGAAGAAATTAAAAGAGATTTAAGAGCAATACAATCTGGAACTTTTGATTTTTTAGAATATAGGCAGGTATCTGAAGGGACAACGCAATCATCCGCGGATAGGGAAGTACCAATAGAAAAGGTGATCAGAACAGCACAAGGGATCAAACATTATTCAGATTACCTAGACCGTCAAAAAACTTCCAGAATAGCGGATAATCTGAGTAAGTATTTGGAGTTTATATCCATTGAGTCTCCAGGAGCGAAGATTGATCGAATCCCTCTCTTTTCGTTCTCTAAGTTTTACCGACTCGATGGTGATGTGAGGGTTGCTAAGGAGCTAGAGAAACTCAGAAGACTAATGCTTGAGAGGTCTAAACAAATACACGCGTTGCATGATCGGCGAATACTGGATGAAATTAAAAAAATAAAGGAAAAAAGTAATCGTAAAGAGAGTGAGGAAAATCTAGGTATCACTGAACTAGAGGAATGCTTGAGACTCCCTGGAGACTTGGAGATACGAACTTCCACGGTTGAAGAGGTATCTGCGAGGTTGAAAGCTAGAAACGTCATTCCGTGGGATAAACTAAATCAACCGCCAGAGGGTGGTTTGTTTAGAATGACCCTGAATGACAGTACTATTCAGGGGTCATGGGATGGCCATAAATTAAACGTGAGGCTCGAGGAATTCAATCCTGGTCACCTTCTAACTTATGCTATGAATGTGAACATAAAAAACCCTGAAATTGAGATGCAGTCACGTGAGTGGTGGGAATTTACGGTTGGCGCTATGGGTGTAAACGGCGCTCGTACCTTTTACGAGATGCTTGGGTACCTTTTGATTACTACCTATCCTTTGCCAACGGAGCGTTCAATACTTACTCTAATCGGTGACCCAGGCAGCGGGAAAGGGACACATCTAGCAGCGGTTGAATTGATGTTGACCGTAGGTTCACAATCACTCTTTGCTAGAGCTGGCCCACATAAATTGGCTGATTCAAGAGAGCACTTCAGCAAACAGAATTTACAGAACAAATTAGGATTGGTATGGGGTGATCTGGCGCACACTCGTATTCACGACTTTGCCCTAGTCAACGATCTCTTCGGTGGCGAACCCGCCGAGATGGAGAAAAAGTTTCATGATCCAACAGTCGAGAGACCGATCTTCAAGGCATTCTGGGGCAGTGCTCCTCCTCTCTTTAGAATCACACAGGCAGGGGGAGCATGGAGAAGAATGCTCTTAATTGTCCTAAATTCAGCTTCCACAGCTGATGAGAGCCTTAAACCTAGAATGTTGAAGATGATTGATGGTTTTTTCCTGAATGGACTCATTGGGTTAGCATATCTTGTGGCGAACAATTGGAGGTTTACAAGTCAAAAATCGAACGATGAACTTGAAAAGTTATGGGAATTCCATGCTGATTCGGTTCGAGTATGGGCAGAATCTATTGTTCCGGAGCCAAGCAGCGAAAATAACGAAAATATGCAGATCGTGGATGATCTCTATGAGGATTATGCTGCATGGGCCAAGCGGAAACAGATCGAACCAGTGAAGCAACAAACGTTTTCTGTTTGGCTTAGAAATCATGAATTTGTGATTGCTCAACGGACAATAGATGAAGGAAGATTTAAAGGCAAAAGAAAAAAAGTAACATTCGCAACCATGCCAGAGGAAGAAGAAAATGATGAACAAAGATCAAGTCGTGCAGCACCTGAAATGACTTGGGAAACCTATATTTCCCGTGCTCCGCTGATGTTGAATGAGCTGCACGACTTATTTGGGCAATTCTTGCCATGCGAGATGGAAAATAATACTGACAAAAACAACACTGATCATGTATGTAGTTTGCCCCAACAAGTCGTGCAGGATTCCGTAACATCAGAGAAAGCCGTAAATTCTACCTCTCAAAATGATCTACCCCCCTGCACGACTTCAAAACAAGAACAAATAATGCGACTGAATCAAACTCAACGGATTCAGAAAACTATCCTTGAGATCGCTAGTAAGATCTCTCAGGGAAAACCTGAGATAAAGATCAAGCCTTCAACCATTCTTGAGAACTGGCCAACGAAAAGCAAGGACCTGATAGTTTCCCTGGAAGATCTCAATGAAAGGGTATTACCTTCAATGGCAGCTGATGGCCTTATAACACTTCACAATGGCACAATCAGTGTTACAGGAAAGAAGTTGGAACAAATAAATTATGTCCTGGTAACTGTTCTTGAAGATCTTTCTAATGGTGTATCCTGGATCAACAAGGATTATTATCTTCACAAGGGAGACATGGCTCATGTTCCTGAGGAACTGGCATGGACTCTTGTACAGCAACACAAAGCCGTCATAGTGGATAATCCGGATCACAAGGAAGGTGATCAGCCATGATATCACCAGGTGATCTTGACAACCTTAAGGGATCGATGGTGAGTGTTAATTTCATCGGCCCTAAGAATGCACCTTACAGGCTAACCGGTGAGCTTCGCATGGTAGTTTTCAACAGGATAATCATGGACGGGTTGAAGTCGGGTAGAACTCATAAAATACCACTTGAGAAAGTGATATCCATATCTGAGCTGAACTCAGATCTTACGATCCTTAATTTTTTACAGGATGGCTCAGGGGCAGCCTCAAGCCTCAAGGAGAAGTGAAAAAATGGAAAGTATAGAAGTGAAAGAAGGAAACATGGAATGCTTGAAGGAAGCAGTCCAAAACTTGGGCGAGCTCTTCAATTGCGAGATGGAACTCAAGAATAGAACGGATGAGGACATGACTGTCAAATACAAGGATGAAACTCTGAATAAGGCCTTATTCTCAGGTGCTTTATTCAGGTTAGTCCTTTATGAATTTGAGATCAGGAAATTTTCCCTGAACAGAGTCCGAATCAACAAGTCTACTCTTGCCCTGGAATTTCTACGGAATGAAGAAAGCCAGAAAAAGGGGGCAAATTAAGATGAAAATAAGCGATAATGCAGCTGAAACAATAAGAAGAATCCTGGACAACAGGATCACATACTACCTGGCTAGAGTCCTGGTATATATCGGCAATAAGATCTTCAATGAAGGGGGTAATGAATTTGAGTGATTACAGGGGGAAAGCACCAGTCAAAACGATCTGGACCGGACCAAGAAACTATACCAATCCTGAACCACTCAATACATCCCTGATAGGAAAATCACTCACAATATCCATGGTCAACAACAGGACTGAATCCGGCTTTCTGAGATCTCTAGGCCAGTATACCCTGGAAATAGAGCAGCCTAACAGGAAGAGGCTCATAATAAGCAAATCAGCAATAATAACGGTGGTTGTAAATGAAATCCTCAAATAAATCTAAAATGCAGGGTCTCCCATCCCATGGTAAGTCAGGGCAATATAAACAGTCAGGGGGGTATCAAGCAATCCTGACAATACCTACAGAAAGACAAAAATCAAGCGAACTGACACAATCCAAAGAAGTTCTTTCAATCAAAACCATGTCATACTGTTCAAGGTATGACTCATGCGATGCTCCAAAGTGTCCTTTAGATATCCTGATCGAGATGAGATCCTATGTTGATGGAGATCCTCAATGCGGCATGGCAAAGTCTACAAGGCATAGATACTGGGAGAAGATGCCGGAAGATCTCAGGAATGAGCTGCCATACCGGGGATACTTCCAGGGAGAATTTACCAGGATGACAGCAGCAAGGGAAAAGTGGAACTCAATGAGTGAGGAAAAGAGGCAGGAAATCATTGAAAGGCTGAAGAAGAATAGAACCAATGGCCATAAGGGAGATGGTCCACAATGACAACGATTCGATCAGCTCCAATAATACCTGAAAAACGGCATCCTGATCGGCCATGGGATATTGAACCTGGAATAGACATACCCATACTGCCTGATGATCCTGGTGAGCTGCCTATCGATCCGGATGAAGATCCCGATGATGACTATGGCATGAAGGGTGGTGCATCTTGATCTCAAGGCATCCCTCAAGGCAGGTTCAGATAACATTAGACCAGTTCATGCCAAAACCATTGACTGCAAGGATGGAGAAATTCATGAAGCTTTGTGATTTCTATATGGCAATGCAGGGAAAGAATCCTGACTGCCCTTATAGTATCTACAACTTCATCCAGGATAACAAGCTGCCCAATGACGTTAAGCTGTTCAAATATCTTCCATTAAGGAGCATTGCAGCATACTACGGAAAATGGGAAGGCCTGTCAGGAGAAAGAAAAATCAATGAATAGTGATATTTTTTTGAAACCTGTTACTACAGTAACAAATTTACAGGGTGGTCCTTATCACTGACACTGGGAAAGTGATCATAAGGATAAAACTCGATGCCATTAACACAAAGATCCTGGAGATCTTCCACTTGACTGGATCATCATGTTTTTGGGAATCGGAACCACAGAACCCATAACATGACATTATTCAACTCTTTAAATAGGTTTGTGATTGGTAAGTTAAGAGAACTCTTTCACTGGGTCTTAAGAGTATATAAATAAATCATTCAAAACAAGATCATGACATGACAAAATGGACATATTGACATGTCTCAATCTGATTGAGATTTGAATTCAGTTACCAGGAGAGGTCCATTAACCAAAATTCACAAAACTTTCCTAAAGACTATAAACTGTCAAATTCCCTCAAACTTCGGTGATGAATACTATTAAGAGACTCTGAGATATGCCTTAAATCGTTTTAAAATTTGATATGAATAAAAATGAATTGACTGAAAACTGTGTAATTGATATAGAATCCCTTATGTTGGGATATTTTAAGCTAGAATGTTGGTTTCGAAATTGTTACTGTAGTGATAGAAATGGAATGTCGTTACATTGTAAATTTTAGATAAATCTGAATGCACCAAAAGCATATGCCAATAAGAGTGCACCGCTTAGCATCATTATATATGAAAGGATAAGAGTTGACTTACTCTTTTGAGTTCCTGCATAAGAGTGATCCATGGATATAGTATGCGCTTATAAATATAAATTTTGCTTACTCTTCCTCATGAAGGTATAGTGCCACTCCTCCACTGAATAGGGCAACTCCTATCCAGGTAACTCCGGCAATTAATCTCGTAAATCCAAAAATATTTATTAACCCATTGGCAGCTGGTATTGAAAATACTTCAAATGCAGCAAGGAGGCTTAGAGGCGATACACCACCAAGAACATGTTTGAGCTGCAGGTGAAAGGAAGGTGGTTTCCTCTTCCTTCTGGTTTTAGTTCGTTTTACCATTTCTATCTTCCTCCCCATTCAGTTCCTTGTAGGCCATCTCTGACAATTTTTCAAGAATACCGGCAGTCTCCTTGTTCACTTTTTGTCCATTCTGGATCATCTTCTCAACCATCAGGTCCATTATTTCTTCCGATTCTTTAGTGTTCTTTGAATTATCATTTATATCATGCGGGTCATCTGGCCAGACACGGTCGCCATGACCACCTTCGTTTTCAACTTCCCCTCGATCGATCGACCTGAGGGGGTGGGGGGTGAGTCCTGGCTGTTCAGGATGCCTTAACGCTTATCCTTCTATTTGCGTAATTTCTAGTAATTTGTAAGGATGTGATTACCAGGAAGATCTCTGACCATGGAAATGTGGCCTGAATGTATTGAACCCTGGTGAGATGTTAAAAACGGTGCTTTACTGCATCCTTGTTAGATTGGCATTCCTGATCTGGCCTGAGCTGATATGCTGCATAGATCCGGGGGAGTTGATCCAGTTCTCTTGAATTATGCCCTGCCCTTATTCTTGCTTGTTTTCCAAAGGAGAACAACAGCTATGACCAGGATCACCGGAAAGAATATCACATCAAAATCATACCATGTCATGTGTTACCGGTAACACATAAACTACTACATTCTAAAAGGTATGTATGCCTTTTTTAGTCCTTATCTGTAGACCTATATTTTCACGTTTTGAGTCTTAACTATAGAACATTATGCATGCTTTTTTCTATGAAACATGTAACACATTCAGGGAAATTAAGAAATCACTACCTCATGAAGTGTTACATAGTGTTACATTGATTTTTGTTATTGTAGTAACACATTTATGCCCATATAAAAATAACCACAAATATTTAATACAATTTGAATTTATAATTTGATATGGAGTTCAAACTAAATATAGATAGGGGAGCAAGAAAGAGTTTTAACAAGGTAACTGTCATTTTCCTGTCTCTGATAATGATCTTCTCAATAGGTTTCACTGTGATTTCCTTCAATAATGCAATACAGAATTCAGGATCATCTTCAAACATCCAGAGCAATGTTCCAGAAGCCCTCTATTCAAAATGCGGAGAATCCGTATGCTTCATGGGTAGCCAGCCGATCATTTCTTTTGGCATGGCTAAATACCCTGTGCAGTATGATATTTTCACCGTAAGTTCACAGAGCAGCAATGTAGCAACACCATATGTTTCAGGATCATCCAGTCCTGGAAATTTGTCAATGGCAGACTTCAATTCTTACCATACCCGTGAAATCCAGAACAATAACTGTACATCCGCTGATCTGGTAAGATATGGGAACAGCACTCAGGCTGCCGATGTCTTCTTCTTCCACCAGTATGGGATGGGATCATCCGTAGCATTCCAGAATAAACTGAATGTTAGTGCAATGTACATCGTTGATTTTACAATGGTATTACCAGGCACAGACAACTTCACAATATCAGGTGACGGCAGTAACACGTTTCATTCATTTGCCGGTACAAGTTTCATCATAGGCCAGAAGAATACCAGCATAGCCTTAGGTGGACTTGACATAAACTGGATATGTGACTCAAACCTGTTCCACACGGGTGAGATCAAGAAGATGAACGGTTATAATGCATTAATACTTTCATTCGGTCCTGTCAGGTTAAGTGCTCACGAGACGTATACCATTGATCCGGAAATAGCACCGACAATCTCAACTGGAAAACCTATAAGTAGAAGCGGAGGAGGTGGGGGAGGCAGTAGCGGTGGAGGTGGTGGCGGATGCAATCCAGTTACCACATATCCTCCTGTTCTTTCAGGCCTGGAAATAAATCAGCCATCTTCCACATGTTTTGCAAATGGTTCAGCAGATGGTCATATAAGCATATCATACGAAATATCATCATGTACAAATAACGGTCCAATAAGGGAGGGTTACTTTGAGGTGACAAGCAGTGGAACAAGTATTCTTTTAGGAACCACCTCAGCATATCAGGGGGATGAACAATATTTCAGCACAACAGTGAATAATATAGGTTGTTTCAGTGGATTCGAAATTGCGTATGAATACCCAGGGACTTCAACATGGACTTGTCAGCATATGTTAGGTCATGCATTCAACGAATATATCAATTTTAACTATGGTTATGTATTCCCTGATCTTCAAGAGTTTCCAACTCAAGGTAAGGTTCTTAATTCTTATGGTAAACTGATATCTTCCATAAGTGGATCGTTTAAATCATATTCTGGGCCAGACACAGCAAACATTCAAACTGCAAGGGAAGTATGCCTTTATCAAGACTTTATCTCTAATCACGAAGTGTATGCAGCTACAAATAGAGCAGTATCCTTTTCTTATTTATCAAACAATCTGGGGTGCTTACAGACATCTAGGTATAATCTTACAGGTATTTCATGCGTGACAGATACGTGTGATTTCATTCCTATTGTTTTTGCATCGGTGACTATTGCAGCATCTATTATTTCATTGGTGATAACTGGCGTTACAGCAGTGGGATTAATAGTATTTGGAAGCACAGTTGCAATCGGTTTAGGATCATATGCCCAAGATCCTGATCACAAAGTTATGACGAATAGTATATATGTCAATGGTCAATTTAAGTGCAGTGATGAAGCAAATTCCAAAGGATACTCAGAAGAAGTATATAATTATTATTATTATGGCTGCGATCAGGTAGCCAATGTTTTCTCACAGGAAATCAAAGTATGCGTGGGATCAAAAAATGTACAAACCAATCCTCCTGACATTTTGGAACACTTTACATACGATGAGGGGTTCACTTTATTCAACACTACACTGACAGGAAATACATGTGAAGAGCAACAAACGTTCGATGCAAGTCTGTCCACTTCTGTTTATATATTCTATACTTGATAAGGAAGGATGTGAAATGTTCTTGAAAAAACTCAATACCCAAAATGAATCACGCAGTTATTTCTTAAAATTAAATATTAGATATAACATATATTTATATTCTAAGAAATGTTTCATAATTTGGAGGTTTGGAAATGCCACTTAAAGATGGGAGATATGTTGAACCTATGAGTAATAGAGCCAAAATATGGCTTATGAGAAAGTCATTTATCTTTGGATTCAAACCTTTTCAAGTAATAGGTTTCTTTATATTTTCTGCACTTATTATCTGGGGAGACTATTTACTATCAAATGCATATCATGGTACGGTAGTAGTTGTGATCTTTTTGATATACTTTGACTACTTTTTAGAAATCCTTGCTTTGCTATATTTATTATCTATAGTAATAAGAAATGAAAAAGAGTTTAAAAGATACTGTGGGCATTACTGTATCATGCCACCAAATGGTATATTCGATTAAAATTAAGTGAGTATTATAAGGAATTGCTTAGACAAGTAGGTTATATTAACCTGATCGATATGGCATGTAAACCGGAATTTACGGCTTGTGGACTTTCCTATAATTACTTACGCATGATCACCCTAAAAGATTTCAAAACTATTCAGCTATGACATTTTTAGTTTGAAGCTTAACTCAGGCTTTTTTACGTAATATGTCCAGATCAAGCTTCAGGTCTGCTACCAGTTCTTTTGCCTTTTTCTGTATTTCACTCATGATCTCCCCTCTTTCCATCCCATACATCTTGATCCTGGAAAGTGTGAGTAGAACATCACTCATACTGTATCTCCAATCTATCATGTTGAGAATCTAGAAGTGAAAATACAGTGACAGCAGATTCAAAAACATGTAGATGAATAGCATATGATCAATCATCCCTCAGGTAAGATCGATCACATTGATTTTTGTTAATGTAGTAACAGGATTGTTACTGATGGTCCTCTTTTTTTTAATTGTTAAGTATTGCGTGGCTGTCTAAGGCAGCTACCCGTGGCAGATATCTATCATATTGCAATTCTAAGCCTCTTCTATATCCATAGACCCGAGGGAGTGGTAAGAGGTAGCCTTCCGTTTTCAATTTCCCTCGATCGATCGACCTGACGGGGGGTATACCTATTCCATTGCATTCAGTTCTACTTGCCAGGACCCGGGCTTATGGGATAAGGTTTATCTCAGTGATGGCGTTAGATAAAGCATGAAGAACGTAACCAGGGTTTATGTCAGGCAGGACCCTTCATTGAAGGATGTTCCGGTAAGCTGCCCTTACTGTCCTGCCATAACTACAATTAACAGGATAATGACAGAACCGGCATGCAACCACTTCGAGGACTTTACATTGTTCAAGAATGATGGAATAGGCCTATCTGAAGTAGATGGTCCTGATGATCCGGTTGTAATGATTGAGTCAGTATTCAGGCTATCCGGAAGCAGGTATGAAGGAGCAGGGGCCAAGAGAACCGGTGAAATCGTGAGAACCGAGAAAGGCCTTGAACTCAGGGTAGATGGTAAGACTGAGATAGTGCTTGCCTCTGGTGATTCACTGGACATGGTAGAAAACGATGAAGATTACGATGTGAGGGCTGATTAAGATGGATGATTTTGTAAGGACTGTGGGAGAAAGATCCATGACAAAACTTGAAGGGTGTGATCATGATGAAACTGCCCTTTGAAGATCCCCAATATTCCAGAGGTAGATATGATGTTTGGCTGATGCCCTGGATAAGAAACAGGATCGCAAGGAACATGGATGTCCTTGGACTCTTTGTAGGACCAAGAGGCAGTGGCAAGTCATATTCTGCCCTGGAGCTTGCATATACATGTGATGCAACATACAACCAGGGGAAGGTCATGTTTGATGTTACGGATTTTGTGGATTATGTCATTGACGGAAACCTGAGGAAAGGCAATTCAGTCATCCTGGATGATGCCGGTGTTTTCATGAATGCAAGGGACTGGCAGTCAGTCCAGAATAAGGCTATATCCGTAGTGGCTCAGTCTTTCAGGTATCGTAATCTAATAACTTTTATCACAGTTCCAAAGTGGAATTACATTGATTCGCAGACAAGAGGCCTGATCAACATCTTCTTTGAAGCCACAAAGGAACAGGGCGTATTCAAGATAAAGCTCCCTGAACCAAATCCCTTCAAGGCAGGTGATGACTTCATGGTGTATCCCAGGGTCCAGACACCAAACAAGGGGATGAGGACAAGGACAGTAACAGTGAAGACTGTCCAGTTTTCCCTTCCACCAAAGTGGTTAATTGATCAGTATGAAGCAAAGAGGGATACAGAGATAAGGAAGAAGCAGAAGGAAGTCCAGAAGCTCCTGCACTCGATGGCAGACAACAAGGAAGGCAGGAAGAAGCTGAAGAGGAATATCAATCCAAACTCGTTGAAGAATCTCAAGCATGTGAATGATCGAAAGGACATCGATAAGCCATCGATAGATCATCGATAAGAATATTGATAAAATCCTTATATTCACGCTGTTTTTATCGATAGCCTATGTAAAATGTCATATTATATACATAAAAAAGTCTAAATGACAGCTCAGTTCTGGCCTGAAGTCAGCGAATATAATCTATCCCTATTCTTTTAGAGATCTCGACTACCAGTATGGACCATCTTAAAATAAGATGCATGTCCTGGTAATACATCGAAAGAATACCGATACGTTACCGATTAATCTCATGAGTTTTGGCCTAAATGATTTTTTGAGATCCTTAAAAGTGATACCTAACGATTCAAGGTTACCTTAACAAAATAAGTTCGTTTACCTTAGGTTATAGGAAACAGGACAGATGACATGGTATAATTACATCATGACCTATCAACGAATTGTGAGAACCCAAGTTAATGATACTTTTTTGTTAAAACTCGATTATTTGACCGGAGTCCTTCCATGTAAAAAGATCTATTATGACCATAGACGTTGAAGGATCTCTAAATATTTTCTATTTTTAATCGGAAGTTATTTTTTTTCTTTTTCCCTGAGTGCCATTTCTATTATGGATGTGAGTATTCCGGTTCTTTCAGATTCAGGCATGTTCTCAATCAAAGCCCTTATCTTATCGTCGATCAGCCCCTTAGATTCTAGTTCCTTTTGAATATGCTCTTCCTTTTCCTTTAGTTCTAGTGTTGCATCAATGGTTAATGGTAACCAGCATTTACGGCAGTATTTAGCTCCATTAGGATTCTTTTCACCACATCGAGGGCACTCCTTTGGTCTTGGAAGCTCATCACTCTTATTGTCAACCATTATCCCATGAGACCTCAGGACTGCATTGTCTACGTCGGAATCACTTAAATGGACATATACCTGTGACATGCGAGATCCATAAACCCATCCCATAGTTTTCTCGAGGAGAGGTTCTTTTAAGTTCATTGAAAGCAAGGTAGCCCGGGTGTGACGGAATAGATGAGGGTATATTCTCCTATTTATATCCGATCTCTTCGAAACCTTTCTGAACAGTGCATGTACTTGCTCATAGTCCATTCTCTCTCTTATTTCGCCGTCCAATCTTGTAAATAGTGGCGCCTTTGCATTATCCCTGTCAGGATGGTTCTTGAGCCATTCCCTCAAATATATAGTAGAGTCACCGACGATCCTAACCACTCTAACCCCTGTCTTTCCTGACACAGTGATCTTGGCACCATACTGGTCGAAAGCAAGATCTATTACGTTCATGCTGAGTAGTTCGCCGATTCTGCATCCAGAGTCGTATAGAAGGCTGATCAGTGCTCTATCGCGGGCATTAAGGCAAGCATCAAGTAGGTTCTGAAGCTCACTCTCGGAGATCACACTTTCTGGTTTTTTCTGTTTGCTCCGGTGGGGACTTTTGATTTTGATCCACTTTACGCAATCTGGGTAGGATTCATTATTGCCCAGAAGCCATTTATAGAAACGCTTGAAAGTAACCTGATATGCTTGAATGGCGTTATCTGTTGGGAGATGTTCCTTCCCTCCTCCCCATTTAACGGGCCTATTTTGAAACCTTGCCATGAAGTCTTTAACGCTGTCCTGACTAGGATTCATGAAACTTTCTTGAAAATCGAGTGCGATAATCTTCAATCTAAGTGTATAGGCATATAGCCGACCTGCTGAAAGACCTTCTATACTCATATCTCTAATAAAGTGAACAATAGAAGTTTTGGCATCATCTGGTATGTTGATTTTATACAGATTTTCTCTTTCTCTTGCGAGGTTCACTGTGTAATCCATGAACATGTAAAGCATTCAACGCTTAAATAACTTGTGTGTGTTTTGGACTTGAATATATATGCACGGCACCTGCATCAAATGTTCTATGCACATACTTTTTCTATTGTCATACAATTATTTTCCTTAAATAGATGACATATCAACCATAACAGTTAAGAATATTCAGGGTCTTTTCAATTGTTAAGGGATAGGATGAAAGGTAATATTGCTGAATTAAGGAAAATCTTTGGGGATAGAATGCTTGAAAAAAAGGAAGACCTTGTGCCTTATATGAAAGATGCGTCATATTTTGAGGGAAATATCCCCATGGCGGTAATCATACCCAACAGTCCGGAAGAAATCTCCAAATTAATGAAGGTATGTTCCAGGGAAAAGATTCAGGTAGTAATGCGTTCAGGAGGTTCAGCACTTACCGGATCTCCAGTCCCAAGCGAAGACTCCATCCTTATCAGCATGTCTGCCATGAACAAAATCCTGGAAACCCATGTGGAAGATGGATATGTTGTTGCAGAACCTGGTGTAAGGCTGGACGATCTCAATCTTTATCTTTCAAAGCTGGGATTTTTTTATCCTCCTGACCCGGCAAGTTCCATGGCAGCAACTGTCGGAGGAAGCATATCCACAAACGCGGGAGGACTCAGGGCATGTACCTATGGAACAACGAAGGAATGGATACTCGGCATTGAACTTGTACTTCCGGGAGGACAGATAGTGGAGGTTGGTGGAAGAACACTGAAGAGAACCAAAGGCTATGATATTACTGCACTCATGGCAGGAAATGAGGGGACGCTTGCCATCATAACAAAGGCATATCTTAAAATTTGGCCAGTACCGGAAGAGATAGGCAGGATCCTTGCGTATTTCAAGGACGTGGAAAAAATGGGCAGATCTATTTCTGAACTTAAGGGAAGAGGAATAATACTATATATAGCAGAATTCATGGATAAGCTGTCCCTTGAAACAATAAAAAAGGCCAGAAATATAGACTCCCCAGAGGGTAGTAATTATCTGCTCATGATAGATATAGCATCAACACATGAATCCATAGACAGAGTGCTTGAGGACGCTAAGAAAATAATAGAGGCGCAAGATCCAATTGTGATAAGGATCACACGGGACAAGGATGAAATGGCAAAAATGTATGAGGCAAGAAAGGGACTTTATTCATCCTCACTTGGACTCAGGGATATGAAGGATGAATATGTAGAGATAGGTGATGTTGTAGTACCACCTAGCCAGCTTCCAGAGTCACTTAAGGAAATTGAAGCCGCTCTTAAGGAATACAATTTAAAAGCAGTATTATTCGGCCATATCGGAGATGGTAACATTCACGCCAATATACTTGTGGACCTGAATAATAAGGATCATGTTGATAGGGTGGAAAAGTTCCAGATGGCAATTGCAAAGATTGCGTTAAAGCATGGTGGATCTGTTTCTGCTGAACACGGCATCGGGCTGGAGAAAAAGGAACTATTGCTGGAGGAGTTGAGGGAAAGGAATTCAATGGAAGTGCTCACATTGATGAGGAATATAAAGAAAGCTTTCGATCCAGACGGCATAATGAACAGGGGTAAGATATTTGACTGAGAAATCACAGTACAGTTTAAAGCTTTTAGAGGAGCTTGAAGATCAGGTAAATAGCTGTATAAACTGTGGTTTTTGTGAGTCTGTGTGTCCGACTTTGCCATCCAGTGGTTTCAGATCCTCCATAGGAGCAAGAGGAAGGGTGGACCTGGGTAAGGAAATGATCAGGGAATACAAGGGAAAGGGATTAATTGAATTAAAGATTGACGAATCTTTCTACAGCTGCCTGGATTGCTACGCCTGCCTTCAGGTGTGTCCCGCAGGTGTTAATGCAGGGAAGGTGAGTGAAATTGGAAAGGAGATTATCACATCGGGTGAGTTGACTGTAAAGGATCAAAAAAACCCCATTGCTGATATGATAGTTGAACTAACAATGAAATATAGAAATCCCCTTGGTATACGGGAGGTGTGTGCAAGGTGGTCAAAGGGGCTTGAATTTGAGCCAGAATCAACCAATTTGCTTTACACTGGAAACATGTACCAGATGATGGCATATAACGAAACACTGGGGAAAATGGAAAGATCGATGGGAGAGACTTTTTCAAGGAATATGGCAGGATACCTTTCCAGGCATTCAGGATTATCCAAATACATAAAATATTTCAGAAATAAAAAAACAGAAAAAGAAATGAACGGCTATCTGAGGAATATTTACGTTCTTTTAAGGGATACCGGTATAAAATTCAGCTATTTGCAGGAAGAGGAACCCTATCCTGGAACATTCATTTACGATCTTGGTTATGAGAAGGAGTTCAGTGAATATGCAAAATATCTTTGTGATCTGTTTCACAAAAGAAATGTGAAGACAATTATTACCGTGGACCCTCATACATATGATCTTTTAAAAAATACCATCTCACTTTATGCACCGGATTTTGATTTTAAGGTAATTTATTATCTCGATCTTTTAAAAGAAAGCGACTTCAAGGGAACTTCTGAAAATATAACCTACCACGAGCCATGCCATCTTGTTCTCAGAGGTGAAGGTTACAACAGGCCAAAAATGTTGCTAGAGTCAATTGCCATGGTAAATATGCCAGTTCGTTCAGGTAAGAGAGTATTCTGCTGTGGTGGTCCTGATGAATTACTCTACGGGAAACTCTCCTCAAATATATCGGAAGAAAGATTCAGGCAGCTTAAGGAGACAGGGTCTGAGAAAATAATAACGGCATGTCCCATATGCCTCTCCAATCTTAAAAAGGATGATTCTGTTGAAGATATATCTTCCTACCTGATTAAAAGAAGAAGAGATAACAGTAAAAAGGTCAGGGAATCATAAGATCTTCTTCTTAAGTTATTTCAAAAACCAGAAGAAAATAATAATTTTTATAATATTCAAATTGTTAATATATTTATAGTGATTAGATATTTGTAAACATGAAAGAAACCGCAATTCTTGTAATCGATCTCCAGAATGGAATGCTCGATGATGAAGAGGCAGTTTTCAGGAAGGACGATCTCATAAGAAATGTGAAAATGATTCTGGATGCT
The DNA here is from genome assembly GCA_027316895.1 of Thermoplasmatales archaeon. GTDB lineage: Archaea > Thermoplasmatota > Thermoplasmata > Thermoplasmatales > Thermoplasmataceae > Cuniculiplasma. Next base: position 318,289 of record DAHVFT010000002.1, read on the forward strand.
GCAAGGAAGAGGAAATACCCGGTCATAATGATTCAGCACTCCGGTAAAAAGGGTGACACTCTAGAGCCAGGTACCAAGGGATGGGCGATCTACGACACTTTCCTGTCAAAGGATTCAGAAACAGTTATTCACAAGAACTATCCAGATGCTTTCTATGAAACTGATCTCGATATGGTGCTGAAGAGTGAAGGTATCAAGAACCTGATTATTTGTGGAATGCAATCAGAATTGTGCGTAGATTCCACATGCAGGGATGCTTTTGCCCATGGATATAAGATCACTCTAGCATCTGATGGCCACAGCACATACGACAGAAAGAACATCAGGGCTGAGCAGATAGTAGAACTTGAAAACAGCGTTCTCGGGGAATGGTTCGGTAAAGTAGATACCAGTGATCATCTGGCGAGTCTGCTGGACGGAAAAAAACTCCCCTAAGAAATTAACTACAGGATAAATTAATTTTTTTAAGCATAAAACGCAGTCGGCGATGATTTCTACCACATGGGATATCTGGAAAAAACATATATTTAAAAAGAAAATAAATGATCATGACTCCAAAAACAAAACACAAGAAAATCATGAGAAAGTTCATTAATTTAAACTCCAGTAAGTGATTAACCCGGAGTGACATAAGTTTTTGGTGAAAAGGAGCTTTTTTATAATTTTCTGGGCAAGAAAGCAATAGCCTTTATGAAGTTGAATTAGGCTAGAAAAATTGAAAATGTCAGTGAAAGCATGAATAATATACCATAAAAAGTGGAAAACTAAGACTGATGAACTACCCGAAAGGGGTGGCAAGGGACGAATTAAGACCTTAAAACTTATTGAAACATGATGACTTAAAATCAGTATAGGTGAAAGTATTTGCACACTTTCTATAAGAGCCTGAAAGAAGATATGGGCTTAATTTTACAGCTTGTTGGAGATTTTTAAATCTAAGTTTCAATATGCCTTTTGAGCTTCCTTAATTTCATGTTTTGTCGGAGGATTAACTTTATCCAGCAACTCCTTCATGGAATTGATACTGGGTGCTTCCCAGTTACAAATAGCCCTGAATTCAGATTTCAGAACGTTGATAGACTTAAGTTCGAATCCTTCCGGAAATTTCTTATCTTTTGCCATCTGAACTATTTCTGCTATTACTTTTTTTACTTCTTCGTTATAATGAGTTTTCCATGTATGCTCCACAATAATATTTGCCATTCGAATCATACATAATATGTGATAGTAGTTTATATTAATATGGCCGTTGGGCATTGGCTATATGAAAATTCCAAATTTCTGAGGTGTCTGTAAGACATTTCATGAACATTTCTTTAAAACTTATTTTAACATGCTCACATACAAAACATGAACATAAAGCATTCATGCATTTCTATTTTCTACAACCAAGAAATCTGAAATTCTTGTTGCATGCACTTTTATCAAATTTAAAACAACCAGACAAATCATCATCTATTATAAGCCAGTTCTTGAAAACAAACTTAAAAGGATAATTAAACAGATATAATTAAAAAATAAACTGGATTACACCAGTCTCTGTGCGTCATACACTTCGTGTTTCGTTGGTGGATTTACCTTTGCAAGGAGATCCTTCATGTCTTTAACACTCGGTGCTTCCCAGTTGCATATTGCCATTGACTCTGAACCTATGACGTTTATTGACTTCAGTTCAAATCCTGCTGGCAGCTTTCCGTCCTTAGACATCTGCACTATGCTTCCTACGACCTTTGTTACTTCCTCTCCATTCTTTGGTTTCCATCTGTGCTCAACTATTACATTTGCCATTTTATATCACCAATATAGATATAAACAGATAGTGTATATATTTATAGCCAATGTGGATTGGCTTTCATGAGGCAGATTGATCTTGTTATAGATAACCATCTGGCATTTAACCAGTTATCTAAAGATTACACGGATATAAAATTCCTGAGATGGTGCAATTCTAACATTGATTATCTTGAATTTTACGGAAAAAACATTGATCTGAAATCACTTGAAGATGGCTTTAAAGATATAGAAAGGAAGTTGGGAACAAATATCGTGTACAGGAAAGACAGGGAAGGAAAGGTGGAACTCATGCTCAAATGCGTGTGCAGTATCCAGAATTCATCCATAAGAATAGCAGAGTCACTTTATAGCCTCTGGAAAGGTCCAGTAGTATATGAAAATGGACTGGAAACTATCACGCTCATTGTAATAGAAGACAGCACAATCGAAAAACTGATCAGAGGCTTTGAGAAATACGGTGATGTGAAGATCAAAAAAAGTAAATCAATCCATCCAGAAACATTGAGAAGCACATCAGCCGTTTCTATTTCTGATATTTTTTCTGGTGTAACAACGAAGCAGGCAAAAATGATGCAATTAGCTCTGGCCAATGGGTACTTCCAGATCCCGAAAAACATAGGGATAGAATCTCTTGCAAGAATCGTTTCCCTCTCAGAATCTACTGTGGAGGAGCACCTGAACAAGGCAAAGAACAAAATACTGAACAATGTTTCACAATTTCTGGAATTGTTCTTTCTTTCAGGACAGGAGTGAATTTCCAAAAATGATAATAATTCACACTCCATTGTTGTTTAATACCATGAATTTTTATAGTCTGAAGGAAAAAGAATTAATAAATCTTTAAATATGGTCTTACATTATCTGAAAGAACAGACCATACACCAGTGGCAATGTTAATGCATCCACAGTTGAGCACAAAAATTTTTGTTGCAAAACAGGTGTAACGGTAGAGGTGAAAAAAATATGGCAACACCACATCATCCTAGAAGAGGGTCTATTGGATACTATCATAGAAAGAGAAAGCCTAGCTTAAAGTCTACAATCAGAAGCTGGCCAGAGATTGAGGGAAACGTTAAAATTCAGTCTTTCGCCGGATATAAGGTTGGCATGACACATGTTGAAATGGTCGATTACAGGAAAAGCAGTACAACGGCAGGAAGAAATATAATGGCTGCTGTTACTGTTGTTGAGGTACCACCGGCAAAGGTAGTTTGCGTCAGGGGATATTCTGAAACTGAAGATGGACTGAGAGTAACATATGAGAAGTGGGCAGATAACCTGGATAAGGAACTTTTTGAAGTAATACCCGAAGTGAAAAAGAGAAACGAAAAGGAAATCCCGCAGGACCTTACTGAGGTCAGAGTCATGCTGATGCTTCAACCATGGCTTATCACAGGAGTTCCAAAGAAGATACCTGATATATATGAAGCCAGGATAGGCGGTTCAACAATAGATGCAAGAATCAAGTACGCTACTGAAAAACTCGGAAAGGAAATAGAGTTTACAGATTTTTCAAAACCGGGAAATTTTGTGGACGTTATTTCAGTGACCAAGGGAAAAGGGTTCACTGGGCACGTTGAGAGATTCGGTGTAAAGCTTCTTCCAACAAAGAACAGAAATCACAGGAGGATGATCGGAACACTGGGTCCATGGCATCCAGACTGGATAAGATGGCAGGTTCCACAGGCTGGTCAGATGGGGTCCCACCAGAGGACGCAGCAGAACATGAGGATCATAAAATATGCCAAATCCCAGGGTCAGGACGACATCAACGTAAAGGGTGGATTTGTAAATTACGGATTGGTCAGAACAAATTATGTATTGATTCACGGTTCAGTACCGGGCTCAATAAAGAGGCTAATTAAGTTCAGGGATCCATCAAGGCAGAAATCTCCTTCTGTTGAGAATCTTGAAGTGGCTTACATTTCCAGAGAATCCAAGCAGGGTGATTAAAAATGAAAACATCAGTTTACAATATGGAAGGAAAAGTTGATCATGAGGTTGAAGTACCTCAAATTTTTCAATCTGAGTTAAGGGAAGATATCATGCAAAAGGCCTTCAGGGCAGTAACACTTTCATACAGGAAACCGTATGGGTCATCACCCAATGCAGGTCTGAGGAGAGTAGGTCATACATCAGGACCAGGAATGGGTATTTCAAGAATGCCAAGAGTATCTGGTAGTTCAAGAGCAGTCCTGCTTGGAAGTACAAAGGGAGGAAGAAGTCCTCATTCCCCACGAGCAGAAAAGGTTCTCAAACTCAAGATAAACAAGAAAGAAAAAGAGGTTGCATGGAAAACTGCGCTCAGCATGGCTGCAAATGCAGAACTGGTCAGAAAGAGAGGGCATATGTTCTCCGAAGAACTGACGTTCCCAGTCGTCGTAAATGATGAAATTAACAATATAAGAAAGACCAGGGATGCAAGAAATTTCCTTCAGTCTCTCGGCGTATGGGATGATATAGAAAGAGCGAAGGAAAGAACAAAAATCAGGGCTGGAAGAGGCACAATGAGAAACAGGACTTACAGGACACCTAAAAGCATTCTTATCGTAACTGACTCACCAATGCATCTGGCTGCCTTCAAATCTCTTCCAGGTGTGGAGGTCTCACATTGTAAAAATATATCAATATCAAAGCTTGCTCCAGGAGGAAAGGGTGGAAGACTGATACTCTTTACTGAAAGCTCAATTAAGAATATGGAGGTCGAATGAAGATGGAAGACGTTATTATTTCACCAACAGCAACAGAAAAAACAATGATTCAGAGTCAGACTGAAAATAAACTCACGTTCATAGTGAGCAGGAAAGCAACTAAGAAGCAGATAAAAGAGGATGTGGAGAAACAGTTCAACGTCAAGGTTGAAAAAATCAATGTTCTCTACACCAAGAGGGGTAAGAAAGCGGTGATTAAACTAGCTCCAGAGTTTAATGCTGAAGAGATTGGAGAGAGGATAGGAATTTACTGAGGTATTAAAATGGGTAAACTATTAATAACACAGAGAAGAGGAAAGGGTTCACTGGTATTCAGGAGCCCAGGGCACAGACATGTGAGCCCAATGAGAATTCCGGAGGACGGGAATTATAAGATTAAGGATATTATACATGCACCAGGCAGGACATCGCCGGTTCTTGTGCTCGATGGAGTCAACAGTAAAAAGTTGTATCAGATAGCATTCAACGGTGCATATGTTGACCAGACAGTTAACATAGGCAAGATTGAAAATCCCAAAAGTGGGGATTCCACACATCTTGGCTTCATTCCAGATGGTTCCCTTGTTCATAATATAGAAACAATGCCAGGAGATGGAGGAAAACTTTGCAGAACTGCAGGTGCATATTCCCAGGTTATAAGTCACGGAGAATTTGTTTCTATAAAACTCCCGTCAGGGGCAATCAAGAATGTGAATCCACAGTGCAGAGCAACTGTGGGAGTTGTTGCAGGTACAGGTGCAAAAGATATTCCCATACTGAAGGCAGGAAGACACATACACTATCTGCAGAGCAAGGCAAAGAAAGCCTATACTGTAAGGGGCGTTGCTATGAATGCTGTAAACCATCCACATGGAGGAGGAAACCATCAGCACGTTGGTAGACCAAGCACAGTTGGAAGGGGAACACCGCCAGGGAGAAAGGTAGGAAGATTATCACCACAGAGGAGGAAAATTAAATGACCACAAATAGGCAGGCGTCGGCAAAATCCATAAGAAGGAGGAGCAGGAAATCCCAGAAAGTTGCCATGGGAAGATCCAAGGAATTCAAGTACAAGGGATACACGCTGGAAGAACTTCAGAAAATGGACAAGGAAAAACTGATTGAGGTATTCCCGGCAAGAGTAAGAAGAAGCTTGAAAAGAGAAATGGGACCTGACCAGAAAATAGTCGTAAAGAGACTTCTAGGAAAGAAGCCAGAAATAAGAACACACGTGAGGGACCTGATAATCCTTCCAAGATATGTTGGAAAGATAGTACACGTTCATAACGGAAAAAACTACGTAAAATTCGAGGTAAAAGCTGAAATGATCGGGCATTATGTAGGAGAATTCGCATTGACAAGAGGAGAAGTAAAGCACTCTGGACCAGGAGTAGGTGCAACAAGATCTTCAAAGTTCATGCCACTGAAGTGATTTAAAATGAAAGGATACTCATTAAATGAAATACCGGAAAAGTCTGCAAGGTCCATAAGGAAGAACTGTAACATTTCCTTCAAGGACGCAGTGAATATCGCGCATAATCTGAAGGGCATGGACCTCTCCAAAGCAGAAGCCCTTCTGGATGATGTAATGAACAAGCAGAGGCCTATAAAATATTTCAGGTATCTGGATTCTGTATCGCACAGGAAAGGATACGGTCCGGGAAGATACCCAGTCAGGGCAGTCAAGCAATTCAAGACACTGATAGATAACGTGAAGGCTAATGCAGAATTCAAGGGAATGGATACAGACTCACTAAGGATAAACATGATAACGGCAAATAAGGGACCAATGTTGAAGAGATTCACACCCAAGGCATATGGAAGAGCAGGTGCGAACAACAGGGATATGGTTCATCTGTCCATTGTTGTAGAGGAGGTTGAAGAATGAAAGAGCGAAAATTCATTAACGAAAGCATAAAGAGGCTTCTTGTTTCGGAGTACGTCAGGAAGGAAACTGACAGTGCCGGATTCGGTGGAATCGAAATGAAGAGGAATCTTCTGGATACATCAATACAGTTAGTGGTTAACAAGCCGGGACTGGTTATAGGAAGAAGGGGATCAAAGGTACAGGAAATTGAAGAAACGCTCAAGACCAGATTCAAGATTGAAGGCCCAAGGATAGAGGTAAAGGAGGTAAAAAATCCCGACCTGAATCCACAGATTGTTTCAAAGAAGATTGCAATGTCCCTTGAGAAGGGATGGGCTTACAGGAAGGCAGGTAACACTGCATTGAGAAGAATCATCGAAAGTAACGCAAGGGGTGTAATGATAAAGATCGGTGGCAAGATTTCTGGAGAAAGAGCGAGAAGTCAGAAATTCTTCTACGGCTCAATAAAATACTCTGGAGAACCCGCAAGAAGTGGAATTGAATATGGATTCTCAACGGCAAAGTTAAAACTTGGAATCATAGGAGTTTCTGTCAGAATACTGAACTGGGATTACAAGCTTCCAGATGATATAAAGGTAAACAAGTCAAATTTAGTATTGAAGGAGGTGAACACAGAAAATGTCGGAATTGAAACCGGACCAGTTAAGAAAAATGAATAAGGAAGAGAGAGGAGAAAGAATGAAAGAACTCAAGGAGAATCTTCTGAGACAGAGGGCAAGTGTCGCAATGGGAGGATCTCCCCTGAATCCAGGATTAATAAAGTCCATAAGGCGCCAGATCGCCAGGATAAGGACAGTCGAGCACGAGGAGGAAACTAAAAAATGAAGGATAAGAACTTTACAGGAATCCCCAAGGAACTGCAGCCATGGGATGGCTTTACAAGAGACACCATGGCAGTAAGAATAACTGTTGACAAAAGGAGATATGGAAAAAACGTAACCATAATTGAGGGCATTGACCCTAAGATGGAGGACGTTGAAGATATCGCCAAGCAGCTCAAAAGGAAAGTTGCTTCAGGGGGAACCGTAAAGGAAGGCAGGATTATCGAATTGCAGGGCGATCACAGGGATTCTGTAAAGAAGTATCTTGAAAATATCGGATTCAAAACGGAGGTTGTAGGATAATGGTGCATAACATTTATGGAGAGGAATACCTCGGGAGAAAAATAACTGTTCTTGAATCAAGAAACAGTGGACTTCAGGGAATCACAGGAATAGTGGTTAAGGAGACAAAGAATATGTTTTCTGTTGCAACGCCAGAAAAGGTGAAACAAATACCAAAGGATTCATGTGAGTTCAATGTAAATGTAGATGGGACCGACTACAGGTTGAAGGGAAATCTGATCAGATACAGACCAGAGAATCGTCTCAAGGAACTGAGGAAGATCAATAAAAATTTAAGGAGGATGAACTAAATGACAAGAAACATAGGACTTGACATTGCACCACCGGAAAAGCAGTGTGAAGATAAGAAATGCCCGTACCACTCAAATCTGAGTGTTAGGGGAAGGGTAATCATAGGCACAGTAGTCTCGAAGGGAATGGTAAACAGTGTTGTGGTGAGGAGGGAATTCAAGAAATTCAACTCAAAGTATGAGAGAAATATAAAGTCAATATCAAGCTATCACGTACATTTGCCTCCCTGCATTGAAGTGAAGAATGGAGACAGGGTTCTCTTCACAGAATGCAGGAAGCTTGCAAAGACCATATCCCACGTTGTTGTAGGGAGGTTAGATCAATGAAAGGAATAGCCGGAAGGCAGTCAAGAGGATTACCACTTGGAGCCAGGATGGTATGCGCGGACAACAGTGGTGCCAAAATTGTGAGTCTCATAAATGTAAAAGCCTGGCATGGAGTGGCCAGGAGGGTTCCGGCAGCTGGTGTCGGTGACATGTTCATAGCAAGTGTAAAAAAGGGTGGACCTGATGTCAGGGCAAAGGTAGTCTACGCAGTGGTGATCAGGCAGAAGAGACCCTACAGGAGAGCAGATGGCTCAATCATTTCATTTGAAGAAAATGCGGCTGTGCTCGTAACACCAGACGGAGAAGTAAGGGGATCAGAAATCAAGGGGCCAGTCGCCAGGGAAGCAGCAGAGAGATGGCCAAGGATAGCTGCTATTGCATCCACTATAGTTTAGGTGAAATGAAGATGATGAATAAGGTAAAGGTAACTCTGGAAAAAGACCTCAGGAAAAAACTGGGAATCAGGCAGTTTCCAATAATGAGGGGAGACATAGTCAAGATAATCAAGGGAAGCAGGAGAGGAGAAGGTGGAAAAGTTTCATCAGTTGATCACAGGCACTCACTTGTCATAATAGATGGGATAAATATTGCTAAGGCCGATGGGAAGGAGAAGTCATTCCCCATACAGCCAGAAAAGATTGAAATAACAAAGCTTGACCTCAACATGGAAGAAAGGTCAGAAAGAATAAGGGAACTTGCAGCGATGAAGAATATTGTACTCAACGATCAGGTACTTGAGGAATACTCAACAAAGAATGAGCCAGAGGCTCAGGAAGACGTTGAGCAGACGCAGGACGAAAACACTGAGGCAGATACCGAAAAAGTAACTGATGAAGCGGGTGAAGAGAAGACTGAAGTGTCGGAAGACTCCAGTGAAGAGGAGTTGCCTGAAGAGGAAAACGAGGGAAAAGAAGAGGATGAGCAAAAAGATCCAGAAGAAGATGAAGGAGATGAACAGGAATGATAAATAAAACTAAGAGGCAGATGATACCCAGGGTTGTAAAGATACCGAGGAAGAAATACTTCTGGGGAGCAACCTCAATGCCTGGACCGCATAGAAGAAATGCATCTGTACCAATGTTACATGTATTGAGAGATTACCTATCCCTTGGAGACAAGGAGAGAGAAATCACAAGACTGCTGAATAATAAATTCGTGATGGTGGATGGAAAAGCCATAAAGGAAAAGAAATATCCCGCCGGCTTCATGGACCTTATCACGATACCGGAATTGAAGAAGAGTTACAGGATTGTATACGATAAACTTGGAAGATTAACCCCTGTCCCTGAAAAGGAGGAGAATGCAAACGTAAAACCAAAGAAGGTTCTCAACAAATTTACTATCAAGGGGGGAAAGACAATGATTGCCTGCCATGATGGATATACCTTTGTCAGTGAGAACAAGGGCATATCTACTGGTGATGTCGTTCTATACAATGTCAAGGACAAGAAGATAGATGGAACAATAAAACTCCAGGAAGGCTCCAAGGTATTCCTCACAGGAGGAAATCACGTTGGATCAATTGCTACAGTGAAATCTATAGAGGTAAGCAAGTCATCCCAGTCAAACCTTATTTCAATGGAGGAAGGATTTGCAACTATCGAGGAATATGTGTTCCCAATTGGAAACCTTAAGTTCAACAGCGCAGAAATCGTTGGGGGTGAAAGCCAGTGAATTCAGATAACCCGATGAGGGAAATCACCATAGATAAGGTGGTTGTCAATATAGGCGTAGGTCAGGCTGGAGACAGATTGAACAAGGCTGTGAAGGTAATAGAGATGCTCACAGGTCACAAGCCCGTACTTACAACATCGAAGAAAACTGTCAGAGAATTCAATCTCAGAAAAGGATTAACCATAGGCGCAAAGGTAACCCTGAGAAAAGCAGATGCCGAAAAATTCCTGAAAGAAGCACTGTATGCAAGAGAATACAAATTCCCACACTACTCTGTAGATAAGCAGGGCAATGCATATTTCGGGGTTTCAGAATACACCGATTTCAAGGGAATGAAATATGACCCGGAAATAGGTATATTTGGCATGGATGTGGCTGTCGTACTGAAGAGGAAGGGTGGATTCAGAAACTCCAAGAGAAATATCAGGAAACAGAACCTTTCATCAAAATTATTCATAACAAAGGAAGAAACACTAAAGTTTCTAAAGGAAAAATTTGAGGTAGAGGTGATCAATTAATGACAAATTTAATTCTTAGACCAACCAAGAAATTCGGAAGAGTTGAGGGTTGTGTGAGATGTGGAAGGAAGAGAGGAATGGTCAGAAGATACGGAATCAGAATGTGCAGACAGTGTTTCAGAGAAACTGCTCCAGCCATTGGATTTAAGAAGTACAGTTAAGGTGATGACATGAGACATGATCCATTAAATGATATAATAAACACAATAAAGAACGCTTCGAGCATAGGCAGGAGAGAGATCGAGGTTGGACCGGCAGCCAGGATGATAGGAAGAGTCCTCAAGGTAATGCAGGATTACAATTACATTACCAGCTTTGAGGTAATCGAGGATGGTCAGGGAGGCAAATTCAAGATCAAGCTCAACAGTACCATCAATAACTGTGGGACCATAAAGCCAAGATACTCTGTGAAGAAAGTCAACCTTGATACCTTCGAATCCAGATACTTGCCTGCCCAGGATTTTGGTATTCTGATAGTGACAACCACAAAGGGTGTAATGAGTCATGTAGAAGCCAGAAAACACGGGCTGGGAGGAAAACTTCTCGCTTACATATATTAGGTGAAAGAAAATGATTAATTGGAAAGAATCAGAAAAATTGAAAATACCATCCGGAGTAAAGGCAGAAATGAAGGATGGAGTTCTTGAAGTCTCAGGTAAGCTTGGAAAGGTTACCAGGAACTTTGCTGATAACTATGTGAGAGTACTGGTGAAAGACGGTTCAGTCATCATAGAGAAATCAAAGGACAACAGATACACAAGGGCGGTTTCAGGTACCTGGAGATCAGAAGTGAAAAATACCTTCAAGGGGGTACAGGAAGGGTTCACTTACACAATGAAGGTAGATTACACGCATTTCCCAACAAGGGTATCTGTAAGGGGTTCAGTGCTTCTCGTTGAGAATTTCCTCGGAGAGAGGAGTCCGAGGGAAGCAAAGATCATAGGAGCCACTAAGGTTGCTATAAAGGGGGACAGAATTACACTGACGGGAATTGACAAAAGAGAAATAGGCGAAACCTGCTCAAACATCGAAAGGGCAACCAAGATAAGGGGATTCGACCTGAGAATATTCCAGGATGGAATTTTCCCAATTGAAACGGAGGCTGAAGAATAATGGCATCTTCATTAAAACCAAATCTTACAAAAGATCAGAAAAAGTTGCTGAAACAGAAGAATGAACAGGCGAGAAAAAGGGTTGAATTCAGGAGACAGGAATGGTTCCGATACAAGAAGTTTGGAGAGGAGTATCGAAAACCAAGGGGTTACCATTCTAAGATGAGGGAGCACCTTGCTAGAAGACCACCTGTCGTTGATATAGGTTACAGGGGACCAAAGGCTGTAAGATATCTCCACCCATCTGGATTCATGGAAGTTCTGGTGCACAACCTGAAGGAGATAGAAGCGCTGAATCCTGAAAGGGAAGCAGCAAGGATCTCATCAACAGTTGGACTGAAGAAGAGGGAAGTCCTCGAAGGAAGAGCTGATGAGCTTGGAATCAGAGTGTTGAACAGGAAGGTGCAGTAGATGAGAGTAGAAACAGCTAAGAGGATAGCGGCTGATGAATACAAGTCAGGCGTATCAAGGATATGGATAGACATGGACAGTCTCACCCTGGTGCAGGAAGCAGCCACCAGGGAAGATGTTAGAAACCTCATGGAGAAACATGTCATACAGGCAAAGCCGAAGAAAGGCAATTCCAATGCAAGGTTCAAGAAGAGACTGAAACAGCTTTCCAAGGAAAGAAGAAGGGGACCCGGATCTGTAAGAGGAACCAGGAACGCAAGATTTCCAAGGAAGAGAAGATGGATCAAGACGATTAGAGCACTGAGGGATGAACTGAGAACTCTGAAAAGTGAGAACAAGATTGACGCTAAAACATACAGGAAATATTACAGGATAGTAAAGGGAGGCACAATCAAGTCCAGAGCACAGTTGAGATCACAGATAAGACTTGCAGGGTTGTTAGGTGAGTGAAATGAAGACACCAACATTATTAAAAAGAAAGAAGGAAGGAGTAACAGATTACAGGAAAAGACTCAGTCTGCTCAAGTCTGAGAGCCCGAGACTGGTTGTCAGGGTTTCAGGTAAGGGATTTACTGCACAGGTTGCAGAGTACGATCCCGAGGGAGACGTAATAAGAGGAACGGTGACATCGAGGGTAATGGAAAAAGTTGCGGGCATAAAGGGTAACAATACGCAATCCTGCTATCTGGCAGGATATTATCTTGGCAAGACTGTCAAGAAAAAAGATATAGATTACGCCATTCTGGACATAGGACGTTTCGATCTGGTAAGGGGTGGAAGAATATCAGCAGTCCTTAAAGGATTTACGGACTCCGGTGTAGAAGTTCCATGCTCTGAAGAAATATTCCCTTCCAAGGAAAGACTGGAGGGAAAGCATGTTAAACACCCGGTCAAGCTGGATGAAATGAAGAAGAAGATAGATGAAAAGGTGAACTAAGATGGAAGGTGAACAGTGGACTCCGAAGACAGAACTTGGAAAGTTAGTTGCTTCAGGAGAAATTAAGTCAATGTCAGAGGCATTGAAGATGAAACTCCCACTGAGAGAGTATCAGATCGTTGATATACTGATGCCGGAGCTGAAGGATGAAATAATCTATATAGAGCGGGCTCAGAGAATGACTGATTCAGGCAGGAGAATGAATTATTCAATAACTGCGGTCGTTGGTAACGAAGACGGATTTGTTGGGCTTGGTAGAGGGAAGGCTAAAGAAGCTGCACCCGCCATAAGGAAGGCCATAAATAACGCTAAATTGAACATTGTGGAGATACGAAGGGGCTGTGGATCGTGGGAATGTGGCTGTGGAAGGGCACATACAGTACCATTTCAGGTAACAGGACACGTAGGCTCGGTAACGGTAAGAATAAAGCCTTCACCTCAGGGAGTGGGTAGAGCTACAGGAGATGTCGCAAAGACAATTCTGAGAATGGCTGGAATAGAGGATGCATGGGGTTTTGCAAAGGGTCATACAAAGACGACAGTAAATTATGCTGAAGCCACATTCGCTGCCCTGAAGCAAACCATAGAGATGAGGATAAACCCGAGCATAGTCTTGAGTACACCTATATACAAGGGGAGTGTTGCAAATGCTGGCAGTAATTAGGGTAAGAGGAACTTCAGGCATAAGGCCACAGGCAGCCAAATCCTGTTCATTGATGAGGCTTCATCACATCAATCATATGGCACTGATCAACGAGTCAGAAACTCTTCAGGGAATGCTACAGACCGCAAAGGATTACATAACATGGGGTGAGATAGACAAGGAGACCCTGATAGAAGTACTTAAAACAAGAGCGCTTCTGGAAGGAAGAAAACCACTGACAGAAGAATATGTCCAGGAAAATATGGGTATAGAAAGCTTCAGTCACCTTGCTCAGGAAATGATGGAAGGTAAACTGAAATTTTCAGATATACCTGGAATAATCCCTGTTCTGAGGATGCATCCACCTAAGGGAGGATATGAGTACATCAGGTTACAGTACAAGAAGGATGGAACACTTGGGTACAGGGGTTCTGAGATAAATCATTTAATAAGAAGAATGTTAATTCCGGGGGTGAAAGTAGATGGTACGAACTAAGACCAAGAAACAGAGAGGAGGAAGGTATGGAAGAGGTTTCAAATCCGGAAGAGGTAAGGGAAAGAGAGGAGGATCAGGTCTGGCAGGACTGGGAAAGCACAGGACCCAGCTTGTCATCAAGTATGATCCGAACCACTTCGGTGTCCATGGATTCAAGAGTCACAAACAGGGAAAGCTTGAGATACCAATTACCCTGAAGGAACTGGCAGAATCAATGGAGATATTCAAGTCAAAGGGATTCGTCAGGGATGAAAATGGAGAGATAATTGTAGATCTTAAGGCTGCAGGGTATACAAAGCTTCTTTCAACAGGAGATTTCAGGGTAAAATCCAAGATCATTGTGCCAAAAACAACCGAAAGATGCATAAATAAGCTTATCGTTACAGGGGTATCGGTAGAAGTAGATGAGCAAACAGATAGACCGGAATAAAGCATCCAGTATCCCGACAATAATCCTATATGCTCTGGTTGTTGTCGGGTTCTGGTATTTCAGTAAATTGCCACTCCCCCAGTTATTAATAGCTGCGGTGCTGTTAGCTCCGTTATTTGCTATATTATATCTGGTTTTGAGTTATAAGGGACCAAAAAAGTCCAAGTTATACGGTCTGGAGAACCTTACCGCTAAACTTCCTGCGGTCAAGAAAGCCAAGGGCCACGTACAGTTCAAGTACAAATTGCTATGGACATTTGTTGTCGTAGTCTTATATTTCGTTTTAACAAACATATACATATATGGTCTGGACCAGAGTAAAACTGTTGATGTCTTCGCATCATTCAGGGCAATATTTGCCGGTGCTGAAGGATCGCTCATGGATCTTGGAATAGGTCCAATCGTAACTGCAAGTATAGTTATGCAGCTATTTGCCGGTGCCAAGATATTCAACATAGATCTCACAAATTCCGATGACAAGGCAATATACCAGGGTGTTCAAAAATTAATAGTCATATTGATGATCTTTGTGGAGGCAATTCCTCAGGCATTCGGTTATCTGGTTCCAGATCCTGCTCTGATAACATCTCTTAACAGCATGGCTCCAGGTTATGGTTATTTCCTATCAGAATCCATAATTGTTGCCCAGTTATTCTTCGGTTCCTACCTCGTATTCCTCATGGATGAACTTGTATCCAAGTATGGCATAGGTTCAGGAATATCACTCTTCATTGCTGCAGGTGTATCACAACAGCTATTTACCGGGGCATTTAACTGGGCTCCTGTAAATACATCATTGCCATATGCTCTTTCTACAACAGCGGCCCTGAATAACCCACCGGTAGGAACAATTCCAAATATAATATATACTTCAATATTCGGTTCAGCCTCATATCTTCAGAGTTCTCTTGGGATTCCCAGGCTTTTATTCTCTCCACCAAATCCCATAATCGCGCTCATAGGAACGCTGTTAATATTCTTCATAGTTGCATTCTTCCAGAGTAGCAAGGTGGAGCTTCCCATTGCACATGAAAGGGTCAGGGGTGCCAGGGGAAGATACCCACTTCAGCTCTTTTATGCATCAAACATACCTGTCATCCTGGCTACGGCCCTGCTGGCAAACGTGTCAATGTGGACATTGCTGTTCTGGAGTAGTCCGGCCCTGTCTCATATTCCCCTTCTGGGGCATAATCCCCTGCTTGGGTCATATCTAACACCTTCTGCGGCATCCGTGTTGAATGTATCCTCATCACAGCCAACAGGAGGACTGGCATTCTATCTCTACACGCCGAACGGTCTTGCGGATTGGTTATTCCCCATACTGCAGCCAGCGGTATACGGTCCAACCGTGTTATTTAATCACACGGCATGGGAGGAGGTCATACACATTGTTGTCTTTCTGGGATTCATGACAGGAGCAAGTATACTGTTTGCAAAGTTCTGGATAGAAACAACAAACATGGGTCCGTCAGCTGTTGCAAAACAGATCATATCATCCGGGATGCAGATTCCGGGTTTCAGGAGAGATCCGAAGATCCTTGAAAGGGTCCTTAAGAAATACATTCCCGTAATCACTGTATTCAGTGGAGCTGCAGTTGGTTTACTGGCTGCGTCGGCAGACCTGATAGGAACGGTGGGTCAGACATCGGGAACAGGACTGCTGCTGGCCGTAGGTATAGTGATCCAGTTCTACGAGGCAATGGGAAGGGAACAGATGATGGAGATGCATCCGCTGATCAGGCAGTTCTTCTCGGGGGCGTAGAATGAGGGTCGTAATTGCTGGTGTTGCAGGTGTTGGCAAGTCGACAGTATTGAAATCTGTTGAGAAGCTGACAAGCTACGACATAATCAATTTTGGAACTCTCATGTTTGAAATGGCAAAGGAAATCAAGCTCGTTGAATCGCGCGACGAAATTAGGAAACTCAGTGTAGATACACAGATTAATCTTCAAAAGAAGGCTGCATCAGCAATCGGAAGGATTGAAGATGTTATTATTGATACACACATGGCCATAAAGGGTCCAAGAGGTTTCCTTCCGGGATTGCCAGAATGGGTGATCAGGGAACTCAAGGTAAGTGCATTCTTTCTTCTGGAAGCTGACCCAGAAGAAATAAGAAAGAGGAGGAATAACGATCCAAGCAGAACGAGAGATGAGGAGACCATCGATGATATAACGACCCATCAGTCTGTAAACAGGTCATTTGCAGTTTCATATTCTGTATATACAGGTGCAACAGTTTCCTTTATCAATAATCTCCCAGGCTTGGCCGATCAGGTTGCAGAAAAAATTGTGGAGAGGTTAACAAAATGACAGAAGTGAAGGATCCAAATATGGAGAGAATGGCCAGACAGAAAGAGATGCAGAAGAAGATGCTAAAATTCCAGGGAATGTACTTCCTGATGTTCATTTTCAGTATCGTCATAATTTACGTTACGGCCATAAGGGATGCCATTGGCGGCGTGTTCCAGTTTGCACTTGGCCCACTCATAGGGTTCAATTATAATTATCCCGTATTTACCATTGCCCTGTCAGGAATATTGACGGGTATAGTGAGCGGTATTCCCAGATATTTCTTCACTGACTGGTTGAAGATCGGGAAGGCACAGAACAGGGCACAGGCTTTCAGGAAAGCTCAGAATGAGGCCTTCAGGTCAAACGACAGGGATAAGGTGAATAAGTTGAGGAAGATGCAGCAGGAAAG
Source organism: Thermoplasmatales archaeon (assembly GCA_027316895.1). Lineage (GTDB taxonomy): Archaea > Thermoplasmatota > Thermoplasmata > Thermoplasmatales > Thermoplasmataceae > Cuniculiplasma. The sequence continues at coordinate 335,326 of DAHVFT010000002.1, forward strand.
CATGATGGATCAGCAGATGGTTCAGATGAGCAGCACTGCACCGCTCATCATATTGTCTATGTTTACGCTGCTTATATTTGTCTGGTTATACTTCTTCCTGGCCCATCTTTCCTTTCCCTATGTTTCATTTCCATGGGCATCCAATGTCAACCTGAATTCAGTTATTGGATTTTTCCCAAGCTGGATCGTAATATCCTTCATTTCAAACATGGTGGTCGGGTACCTGATTACGATGGTAATAAAATACATCGACTTTTCATACCAGCTCAGAAAATATGAAGGAATGAATCCATCTGAAGGATTGACCATACAATGAGAATTACGGTAAGTGGCCACATAGGCAGTGGCAAGACAACCGTTTCAAAAATTTTATCCAGTCTCACATCATATCAGGTTTATTCAGGCGGTTATTTTTTCCGGCGGATGTCAGAAGAGATGCATGTAAGTCTTGAAGAAATGAATATTATGGCAGAAAAGGACAGCAGGACCGATGTCACACTGAATAACATGATCAGGGATTTCTTAAAAGATCACGATGATATAATAGTAGAATCCAGGCTTGCAGGCTGGATATCCTATTCTGCAGGGATACCTGCATTCAGGGTATTCCTTGATGCATCAAGGGAAGTGAGGATCGGCAGGGTGAGTATCAGGGAAAATAACAGGAACATAGCAGAAAAGGTAGTAATGCGGGAAGAATCTGAGAATTTCAGGTTCAGGGAATATTTCGGTTTCCTGATGGAAGATAAAAGCATATATGATGTTGTTATAGATACAGAGAAAGGAAGTGCTGATGAAATCGCAAATGAAATCTACCGAATGGTCTTTTCCAATGCCTGAAGAAGGCTGTTTTATATGTATTGATAAACCCAAGGGCCCAACAAGCCACCAGATAGATTACTGGATGAGGCAGATTACCGGTGTGGAAAGAGTAGGTCATATTGGAACACTGGATCCACAGGCTACTGGCCTATTAGTTATTGCGCTGGGAAAATGTGTAAGGCTTGTGGACATAGCCCATGAATATCCGAAGGAATATATAGCCACATTGAAGCTTCACGCTGATGCAGATGAAATTTCCATAAGAAATGCCTTTGAGCATTTCAAGGGGGAGATATACCAGCTGCCACCCATAAAGAGTGCTGTAGCAAGGAAACTCAGGACAAGGGAGATCTATGGTATTGAGATAATGGAGATAAGGAACAGGGATGTATTATTCAAGGTGAAATGCCAGTCCGGGACATACATAAGGACGCTATGTGTGGATATAGGATATTATCTGGGAACCAAGGGTAATATGACCGATCTGAGAAGATTGGGCACAGGTCCATTCAGGGAAGAAATGGCCATAACCCTCCAGGAGTTGAGTGATCGGGTAGAAATGGCAAAGGCGGGAAAGGATCACCTTCTTAAATCAGCCATGTACCAGTCAAATTTCCTACTTTCGACGTTCAGCAAGGTAATAATAAAAGCCTCAACACTGAAAACTATTGCCCATGGCTCAGATCTGTATCCTGGGGGCATCAAGGCAATAATTGGTGAACCCCTGGCAGGTGAAAGGGTCGCCCTCATATCCGAATCAGGACAGCTTGTGGGTACCGGGAAGATGGTATCATCATTCAACCAGATATCTGATACAAAGATCGTGGATCTTGACAGGGTTCTCATAGACCCGGAACCGGGAACTTCAGTAAAAGCACCCATTCAGCCAAAAGAAAGGGAGATTCATCTAAGAGAGGATGTTAAGAAACCATCAAGGGAAAGAAAGTTTGTGAATGATACACAGTCCAGGGAGAAGAGAACACAGAGACCTGCCCAGAGACAGAACCAGAGGCCAGATCGCAATAATGAGAACAGGAACAGGAATGAGCACAGGGAAAATTTCAGGGACAACAGGTCGTTTAACAGGAACAGGAAGAAGGGAAGAAATGACAGAAAGAACTAGATGGTACGGTCACAGGAATGAAGGTAGCTTAAGAGTTTATAAGCTTCTTTCTACAAACCCAGTTGACCTGTTTAACACGTTATCAGAGGGTAAGAATGAAATTGAAACTGAACCTGGCAAGACACTTCCTGACCTCAGGGAACTGATGCTTGATTATGGTAGATGGAAACTGAATGAGTCTCTTGGCAGGGACTGGAAACTGGTGAAAATCTTCAATGTATATAATTCAATGGATGAAATAATCAACCTGTTATTTGAAAAATCTATGGCTCTTGGCCTGATTGTTGGAGAATCGGAAGATCCTGGAGAACTATTCCAGCACATGATAAATAATGAGGACCCTGCAATCTCAACCATAGGAGAACTTGGATCGGAAATGGTTTCAAGGAAGAAGGAACTTGAAAAGTCACTGAATGAGAAAGCAAGAGAGATTTTCCCAAACACATCAAGAATTATTAATCCAGTATTATGTGCTGAGCTTCTCGGTCATTTCCAATCACTTGAAAGGCTTGTAAACACTCCATCATCCTCAATACAGATGGCAGGTGCTGAGAAGTCACTTTTCATCAGCAAGACAAAACACATTCCCAATCCAAAGCATGGCTTCCTGTACAAGTCTCATATAATATCGGGAAGCAGCCCAAAGGATAGGGGGAAAATTTCAAGGCGTTTATCAGCAAAAATTGCCCTGACACTAAAGGCCGACGGTACAGGCAGGATAATGAGCCAGGAAGAAATAGACAATATCCTTTCAAAAATCAGTAGCAAGAGTTAAATTATAACTCCAGAGTTGTCTGGACATCTTCCCTTTCTCCATCTATCTTCACCGGATATTCCCCGGTCAGGCATCCCAGACAGAGTGATTTTTTCGGCATTCCTATGCTTTTCACAAGACCTTCTATGGAAAGGTATGCAAGGCTATCAGCTCCAACATCTTGTGAAATCTGCTCATCGCTCCTGTTCAACGCTATGAACTGGTCCCTGGTCTTCATGTCAACACCGAAATAACATGGTGCGATAATCTTGGGTGAGGCTATCCTTACGTGTATCTCCTTTGCGCCAAAACTCCTGAGCAATGCAACAATTCTTTTCATGGTTGTTCCACGAACAATGCTGTCATCCACCAGGACAATTCGCTTTCCCTGTACAACGGATTTTATTGGATTGAGTTTCAGCTTAACTGCATCGTCTCTCTGCTTATTGCCTGGCATAATAAATGTCCTTTCTGAGTACCTGTTCTTGAATAGGCCTTCGCTATATTCCATCTTCAATTCTGCTGCATAACTCAGGGCCTGCGTCCTTCCAGAGTCAGGTACAGGTATTACAACATCAGCATCAACAGGAGCCTCTTTTGCAAGATTGACTCCAAGTCTGTACCTGGAATTATACACCTCAATGCCATCAATTACACTATCCGGTCGTGCAAAATACACGTATTCGAACATACAGTGAGAAATTCTCTGACTCCTCATTATGAATAATGTGTTTATATCTCCATTGTATATCTCAACAACTTCTCCTGGTTGAACATCCCTTACGATAGTCCCTCCCAGAACATCAATGGCTGCACTTTCAGACGATATAATTATGTCATTACCCGCCTTCCCGATAATGAGTGGCCTGAAACCTTTTGGGTCCCTCATTGCATACATCTTTTCTCCTATCATGAGAACAGCAGAATATGATCCCTGAAGCACTTCCATGGAACTTCTGATACCGTTTTTAATCCCTTTCTGCCGGATTGTTCTTGCCAGAAGATTCAGCATAACTTCCGTGTCATTTGTTGTAACAAAAGGTACCCCTTGCTCTTTAAGTTCATCTCTCAGTAGCTGGTAGTTTGTTATCTCTCCGTTGTGACTTATGGCCATATCGCCCATTGCTGTGGATATAAGAAATGGCCCTGCGCCAGTTATATTCTTAATGCCAGCCGTGGAATACCTGTTATGCCCTATTCCGATATTTCCCTTAGGGACGATTTCCTTTTCAATATAAGGCCTGAAACCTTCATATACAAGCCCATCCACTTTCAGGGCATTTATCTTCTCTCCATCATAAATTGCAACTCCTGAAGCCTCCTGGCCCCTGTGCTGCAGCGTCCTCAAGGACGTATAGATTTTAAAAAAAACTGGCTCATTACCGTATATCCCAACTACGGCACAGTTTTCACTTGGCTTTAGCCCATTTATAGGATCGTAGTCTGGGAGCTGGGAATCCACAGTGAGCACACCTCTTTTCCCTGATATGGTACGCATGATGACCGCATCTTCTGCATCTGATATGAACTTTCTTACTGTTCATTTTTCCCATTACAGCTGTTCCATTACTCATCTTTAATCACCTGATGACGGCGAAACAAAAATAACATTGTCTCCCCTGACAAGTATTCTGTTGTGTACGCCCCTAACTTCTCCATTTATAATTTCATTTGCATTTCTTAGAACAAGATTCATGTATACATCGTATCCTTCAAGGGTACCAGAGTAACCTCTCTTTCCCTTAACATCAACTAATACATTCTTTTCAGTTGAAGCCCTTAGAGCTTCTAATGGTTTGATTCCGGTATTTGGATATGTTGCCATGTTAATTGTGCTGTTATGGTAATACTGTATAAAAAAATATCCTATTTATTCCATCCATGAAGAAAATGTAACTGACAAACGATCTGAAACCGGTAACTGAATTATCATGTCATTTACTATGAATAAAAACTAAAAATACTCTTCAAGCTTTACCAGCTTTGCCTCAAAGTTTCCGAGGATTGAATGAGCACCTTTTCCAATCTTCAGGATGAATCCCTTCTTATCTCTTATTTCAATCACAACACCAAAAGATGCAATAAAACTTGAAACATTGCTTAACATTTTTCTTCGTTTGCTGGTCTTTGGCATCTTTTTAAACATGCTCTTTGATAGTTTTTTATCAGTCATCTCAACTTCAACAGTGCCATTATCTATTGTCACATTTGAAAATAACTCTCCATTAATCCTGATTTCAACATTACCTGAATTCAGTAAGCTATGAGAAATCGCTGAGATTATTTCACTGTTTTGCTTTTTCATGTACTGGCATCGCTGTTACATCCAGAGTTCCATTGATAACAACATTAGCATTCATTCCTGGCAATTTAATACTCATTTCCTTGAAATTAAATTCCATCGATCCTTTTGCTCCCTCAAGTGCCTTTATGAAATTTTCTATTATAGATTCTTCTTCCATGATTAACCATGGTTATCAACTTATTTAAATGTTGACAAATAGAAAACGCATATGGGTTAACAATATTGTGGGGGATTTTCATAAAATTATGAGTGGAATTAACATTTCATCCCTGCACATGCCTCCATGTCTACCCTTGAAATAGGTAGTGTTACCCTCGTCAAGAGAACCAGGAAAGAAAAAGGAATCTCCGTTAATTGGAATTCCAATATAATCAAAACTTGTCATCTTACTGCATTCTGATGAACCAAGAAGCTGCTTGAGGTTGTTCTTGCTATTATCATATATCTTCAAACCTGGAAGATAGTTATTCAGTGATTCAAGCAGGTTACTGGTACCAGAGAAAAATATTGACCTGGTGGATCCAAATGGAGGCATGGAGAAATTGATTGGTACAGCGGGGAAATCGGTCATCTGAATGGCCTTGTTTGCGGGTACATGTCCATGGTCTGCAGTTATCACAAATCTATACTGGCTCTTATAGGGCTCCATTTCCCTCTTAACGCTCTCTACTATTTCTCTCAACGCCATCATGTTCTGTTCTGAATATGGTCCATAAATATGGGATAGCTTGTCTGCAAAGGGAATATAAAGATAAACATAGTCATAACCATTCTCAAGTGCCTTTCTGTAGAAGTATAATGCGTCCCAGAGGTGATAGTAATGAAAATGATCTCCTTCTGTACTATTAGTTATGGTGGTCAACTCAGACTTTTTGATGAAATCCGGGGAAATGATGGCGCATTTTTTTCCTATTCTGACAGCTTTTTCAACTGTGTTTTCAACTTTGAATATGTCTTTCATTGTTCCAAATTCCTTCAGAGAATCTTTGCCTCTTGAATAGACTGGAGAAAACTGGAAGTTGTCCACTATTGTTCCAAATTTCTTCACAAAAGTTGTGCCGCCCAGGACACAGTGTTCACCGGGGAGTTGCCCGGACATTAGAGTTACAAGTGCTGTTGTAGTTATTGAAGGAAACACACTGGTTAAATACGGTTCGCCGTCTTCAATTATTCCTGCTTTTTTTCCTGCCAGGTATCCAAAACCATCTATCAGGACAACGCTCATTTTCTTTCCATCTACAGGTATTTCCTTCAACCCATTGTGCTTTGTTTGAAGTTCCAGGCTCGTTATTATGCTCTGAGCCAGATTATAAAGACTTCCATTTTCATAATTTGGTAATACAAGTTCGTTAGACTCCATACAATGTCATTATAGCACTAACAACTTTAATGTAATCTAAGTAGAATATATTCCATTATTGTTTCCTTGAGATTAGTCAGGGGAGACGTGTAAAATATGTATGGAAGAAATTTGTGAAGATTGATAGGGGGAGCTAAGCATCCGTGGACAAGTATCCTCTTTATGTGATATCCATTAGTCTGAAGAATGTGGCTATTGAATCCATTAAGGAATATTCTCCATCTCTGTGAGTCTTTGCTTCACCTTGATGTTCTGTTCTTTCGGAAGTGAGGATAGCACTCTTTCTCCCCGAGGACAGGGATTACGGTCATTTCTGATATTTCTTAAAGTAAGGCAATATTTTTGCATTCATAATCTCTTCTCAAAAGAATCCGCTTGTGAGAACAATAAATCCTACTGTGTACAAAATCACAATAGCTGTACCTTTCATAATTGAATCTTTTAGCCTTATGGTGAGTACCCTGAACAGAACAAGTATTATGCCAAATCCGAGTATTCCACCGAGCAAGGCAGAAAACAGGTGGTTTGTGATAAGATAGGAAGATACCTGGAACAGGTCAACCTCAACACCCTCTGCTGCTATGCCAAAGGTTGCGGTAAAGAAAGAACCGGTTGAAGATCTGCTGCCAAAGAAAAGAAGAACCATGGTTCCAATTCCTATGAATATAAGCCCTATGGATGTTTTCATTATCTTTTCAACCTGGTCGTTGATAAGAAATGGAAGATAGAGATATGTCACATAAATGAGTATTAGGACTATTATGACGCCAAGCACAGTTCCCATATCCCCGCTTCTTTTATTGGTGGAAGATGCAACCATGGAAAATACAGACATCTCAACACCTTCGAACATACACGGAATAAAGGATAAGAGAAATGCTACAGTATTAAACAACTATGTCTGCCCCGCACCTAATTTCTTGTCAAATCTACCATCTTTCCTAAGATTCCTGAATACAAGCACAAATGCTACCAGCAAACCTATGAGTGAAGAGAACAGGTAATATTGTGTAATGAACGAATATATGTTATAGAACTGGTTAACATATCCGGCGATCGATATTGTTACTGTGAATATGGGCAGGGGCAGATATACCAACTTTTTAAATTTAAACGAGACCGCAATGGCTGCGAATGCAATTAGTTCAAGGGGAAGAAGATAATTAATCTCCGGGGCAGAGTAAACATATGCATATCCAGCATGATCGTGGACAGCAGCAACATATCCATGGTGCACAGGATGCTGGAGCTTCATCGGGTAAGTCCAGCTCTCAGGATTTATTACTATGGGTGACCTTGGATTCCTGCTGAAATTGAACATTTGCAGTATCCCCTGACTGTTGCTTTCTGCAACTGTTTTTGTCAAGAAGGGAAGATTGAAATTACTGTCTACAAAGCCGGTAATACTGTATCCTGAAATCGTGTCATTCCCCACAAATGCCTCCCTTGCATAGGGAGAGATTATCATGAGAGGTATTCTCTGTCCAAGTCCAAAGTGATTGATGGATGGAGGTGTTATTTGATCGTAATATCCACCTCCCTCATCGAAAGTGATAAAAACAGCGGTAGAGTTCCAGTATTTGCTCGTTTCAACACTGTTCAGAACAGATGCAAGTTTTTCTGAGCCAGAAAGAATGTTGTATGGAGGATGCATATCGTACTTGCTGTCACTGCCTCCAAGGAACATAAGCCATGACACATTAGGCAGATCATTTCCATCAAGTGCACTCCTGAAGTTGGTTACGTTTCCAAAATGGCTCAGATAGTTGTATGCCCCGGTAAATTCATCTACTGGCCAGGGAACCTTCCCCTTTTCAAGATCATATGCATAGTATCCCCAACTCAGGTTATTTTTCTGAAGTTGCGCCATAACTGTATCGTTAAAGGGTGCAACATTATTTGCGGAGTCACTGTAGAAATTGGCTGGCTCTCCCAGAAGGTATGCTACCCTGTTTGGCTCGGTAAAACCCATTACAGGTGCGAAATAGTTATCTGAGATAGAATATTCTTCAGCATAATCCCACAGTATGCCTACCTGCTCATAGGAAAAATATGCCATTGACTGCGGACCTGAATAGTAATAGAAACCTTTTTCTGTGTCAAACCAGTAATCTCCGTGATATGAACTCCATCCTTCGTAGGGATCAATAGTGGAGTTTCCATTGGCATAATAGGGACTTGCATCACCAAATACAGGAAGCCATGGTACCTTTGGGATTGAAATATATGACAATTCACCATTGGAATTATTCAACTGGCTCACATTGGTGTAGAGTCCTTCAGGCCTCATTACTGAATCTGTTATGTTGTTAACAATAGGCTTATAACCGTAGGGATAAGTTCCGAATATGGTATCAAATGCCTGATTCTCCTCTATAACAACAATTACATGTTTTATCTTGTGTGTATCCGTTGAACCGTAAACCTGGTATGTGTCAGACATATTGACATTATGTGCTATTTCTGCACTGGTAGTGACGGTATGTTGTACTCCTGCCATTGGTCCTATCATAACAGCTGCAATAAATATGACATAAGCTATTCTCACAATGTGTTTATTTATATCCCTATTTACCTTATTTTTTCCGGATTTAATCTTCATCTGCAACGCTCCTCAACTTTCCTTTCATTTAGAAAAGGAGATGATTGCTTAATTGTTTGAATTACTAAAAACTAACATCGGTAAACATAATAGGACTATATATTGATACTTAGGAACATATTACTTGATAGGGGAACCAACCACTCTCTATAAATATAAATTAAATACTAACAATTAGGGTATAGATTGTATATAAGTTAATTTTAAGATTACATGAAAACTATCACAATATGGAAAAAGGAAGTTCTGTGGGTGAGAACGCCCAATCTGAAGAAGTTAAGTGGATAGATGAAAAATACACCTCATACATGTATATTTTAATAGGGTTTCTGCTGCTTGTTATTGCGCCATATGCAATGACCCTAGAAGCAGGAATTTTCAACAACTACATATTGGCAATCAACACTGTATTCAGTCTTTTCATCATGACAATGGGATTAATTGAATATCTGAATATTACGGGAAAATTAAATGTGCTTGCAAAATACTATCCCATAGTGATGGTAGTGGTTGGGATTGCTACAATTTTCCTTTACTCACACTTCTATGACACCTCATGGGATCAGGCCTATCATCTTTACATAATCAATATAACTGATGCCGGCCCACTGCATATAGCATATTACAAAGCCAGAGACACCATTTCCGAAATGAGTTCAGTCGGAGGAGTTGTGATAGTTCTTGGAGCACTATATGAGATATTGTTCAGAAGAGTGGGTAAAAAGGCAGCGCATTAACCAATATCCATTTTGAATATTACCAGGTTCTCAAAATTCTTATGAAAAATACTCATAGGCAATCTTCCGGGTTACTGAATTATTATTCATGCACTTTAAAAATAGCAAATTACTTTTTATTCTGCACTGATTAGTGGCAACCCAAGTGAATAATAATATTCAATCATTCCAACAACCTCATCGGCAGGGGAAAGAAATCTTAAAACGTTTGCGAAGCCCTCCTCTGGAACAGGCTGGTTTTTGAAATTTACCCATACTGGTACGATGCCTGACTGCGTAGCACCCTTCACGTCAGCTTTCCAGTTATCACCTATCATTATGGCCTCGTCGGGGGCCACTCCTGCTTCCTTGAGCGCAATGCTGAATATCTCAGGTTCTGGCTTAAAGACACCATAGTCATAAGCCGGAACAAGGAAATCTATGTTACCCCCAAAATTCGATCTGGCTATCTTCTCCCTCTGGTAGTCACCCATGTGATTCGTCACTATTCCGACAATATATTTTTCTTTTAACTTTTTCAACAGCTTCGCAGCTCCAGGAACAGGTTTACCATATTTTATATGCAACTCTCTTATCCGTTCGTGTATTTCATTCACCATTTCTATTTTTAATGGCAATCCAATATTCTGAAGAAACAGATCCGTTCTTTTTAGATTTATGTCTGAAGGCTTTGCATTATCCTGCCTTAGCATATCCTGCATTTTGTAGTCCGTATAATAAAATCTTGAAATCAATTCATCCAGGGGAATAGGCTTAAAAAACCTGTACTCGGTTTTAAGCTGCATGAATACCCTTCTTATGGCTCCAACATCATCATAAATAGTATTGTCAAAATCCAGCAAAACAGTTTTTAGCATTTTTCTTTTCATCCTCTCTCAATATGATGCAAATCTCCCACCATGTTGTAACTAGTGAGAAATTAATACCCAATAAGTTTTATCTATGAAGTTTATTTTGAATATTTGTTCATATATTGTCAATATATGGCAAATGAATACAAAATATACTATGTAGAAAATTTATAACTAATACAGGAACATGAATAAATGAAATAAAATGGGTTTAAATGGAATTGAAGGAAATCTAAGTGTTGCGGGAATGATTCCCTGGGAGATAGTCATTGCTTATTTTGCTATTGCTCTTGGGTTTGTTTTTTATTACAGCAAAAAAACTGGAGGGTTGAAGGGATATAAAACTGTTGATTTTGTGTACATCGGCATCGGGGCCGCCTTTACAGTGGTGTGGGAATTTTTCATAGGTCCATTACTGGACAAGATAGTTCCACCTGGTCTTACAGCATTCATAGGATTTGGCTTCTTTGGGAGAATAATCATTATTTTCATCATTGCAGGGCTCGTCAGAAAACCAGGCGTTGGAATGCTTAGTCTTGCCATATTCGACATCCTCGGTGACATCTTCCATTATGGGTTCAGTGGAGAACCCGTGTTCGTATTTTACGAAGCGTTGACATACGGGCTATTCATTGACCTGGCTATAACCATAAGAAGGGGAAATCTATTCGGGGATTACAGATCAAAGGTTAACAAATCGATAGCTAAATCATACGTAAAGAAACATCAGGAGTTATTTGCAGGTTTGACTGGCGGGATCATTGGATTTACATGGGCATTCCCAGATCCTTTCTTCTATAAGGCTTTCTTTGGTCCTTTCCTTTATGGTAGCATAGTCAACTGGCAGACCATACTGGTATCATTCGCTGAATCAATTCCTGGAAACGTATTATTCGGAGTTATAGCCGGATTAATAGCTTTAAGGGTTGCCAGAGTGATTGGACAATGAAGGCAATAGAAATAAAAAACCTTTCATTCACATATCTCGGTGACGAGAAACCAGCACTTACCATTGAAGATTTTTATGTTAACGAGGGAGAAAGCATTCTTTTGACTGGTAGATCAGGCTCGGGAAAGAGCACATTGATCAACTGTATAAATGGAATTATACCAAACGTGATCAGCGGAGAACTAACAGGTAGCATTAAGCTGATGGGACAGGAAGTGAGAGAGATGAGACTTCCTGATATAGCGAAAACTGTGGGAACTCTCTTGCAGGATCCTGAGAGGCAGGTAATGAACTATGGTATAGTTGATGAAATAGCCTTCGGTCCTGAAAATCTTAAACTACCAAGAGAAGAAATGGAAAGGCGGATAAATAAGGCAATAGAAACAGTTGGACTGGAAAGTTTCATAGATCGGGAGACAACAAAGTTATCCGGGGGTGAGTTGCAGCGTGTAGCACTTGGATCGGTAATAGCCATGGAGCCTCGCATAATGATCCTGGACGAACCCACATCAAACATAGATCCAGAGGGAACAGAACAGATCTTCAAGTTCATTCAGAACAACAAGGTTAAAATGACACAGATTATTGTAGAACATAAGGTAGAAAGGGCACTGCCCTTTGTGGACAGGGTTGTAGTTATAAAGGATGGAAAAATTATACTGAATGTATCAAAAGAGCATCTAATGAGGGATGTTGAAATTCTTTTAGATGCAGGTATTGAGATACCAGAAGAATACATATACGCCAAAAAGCTGGGTCTGGATACCGTCGATCCAGAAGTTATAAGAGAAAAGATAAGGGAAAATGGGATCAAGCTTTCCAGAAGAATAAGAAACAACGGTGGGAAGGAGATCCTAAAGGCCAGGGTAAATGTGGAAGTCGAGGGGAAAACAATTGTAAACACTAACCTTAGCCTAAAAAAAGGGCAGGTTTACTGCATAATGGGCAAGAATGGTGCGGGCAAGACAACACTCATTAAGGGATTGATGGACTTCCTCAACAAAAAGCAATTCACGAAATCTGGCCAATTGATAGTTGAGGGAGAGGATCTTTCAAAGAAAGATTATGTTATTCGTGGTAGAAAAATAGCATATTTACCACAGAGTTTTGACCTGATGCTAGTAAGCAAGACGGTTGAAAATGAAGTTTATTATTCCGCAAAACACAGGAAGATTCCGGAATTCAAGGAGATCGGTAATGAACTTATTGACATGTTCTCACTTGACGAGAAGAGGGAGACAGATCCGCTGATGCTTAGCACGGGTCAGAGAAGGAGGGTATGCATGGCAGCCGCACTTGCATCATCCGCCCATATAATGTTGATGGACGAACCAACATCCGGCCAGGATTTCCTCAACAAGAAAATACTTGGCGAGGAAATTCACAGGTTATGTGAAAAAGGTTTTTCATTCATCATTGTTACACATGATTCGAGATTTGCATACAGGTACGGAGATTTCATAGGAATAATGGAAAACGGAAAGATCGTTCATGAGGGTGAGCCAGACAACATATTCAAATTTTCCTCTGAATATGGTGTAATAGCCCCTTCCGACTACATATTGAGAATAAATGAACAGGAGGCTTTAATTTAGATGTATAACATTCTTGACACCGTAATAAGCTGGTTGCTCTTCATTTTTGGTATAAGTATACCGTTCTACCTCATATTGGGAGCCATAGGCATTGCAGGTTTCAGGGAAATCACATCCTATGAGAAGTATGACTCATTTTACTATCACGTAAATGCTTCTGTGAAAATATTGCTCTCAATTGTAATAGTGCTAGTGGCTACATTTTCCATATGGTGGATCGGTGCCATAATAACATTCGCTTTTCTCGGATCATATGTTACTCTGAAGAACGGATGGAGGAAAATGTATCTTGCAGGTTTCTTAATACTTTCAGTAATTATAGGAACAGTGTGGGGCTATGCACCATATGAACCATTCTACATCGTCTCAATGGCTGTTCACACACCCGTATCACAATTTACAACAGTATGGACGTGGCCATCCTACTTCAGTATTCTTGGATATGAGCATACGCTTACCTTACAATCACTATACTACAGCTTTCAGATTTCCTTCAGGTTTACAGCGGCCATTGTCGCAAGCCTTCTACTTGTTATGACAAACACTCCAGCACAGATCATCAAGACATTAAGCAGATTCAAGATCCCTGATCCAATCATATTCTCTCTTGTGGTGGCAATGAAGACTGTTCCTGCTGTATTTGATTCATTTGACACATCAATTAAAATCTCCATGATGAGGGGATATGGTGGAAACAAGCCAAGATTTTTAAGACCGTTTATTGTCCTTGGAGCTGCCATAGGATCCATAGTGCCAACAATAGTTCATCTTCTCAGGGGAGCCAAGGATATAGGGGTATCAGCAGACACAAGAGCATTCCGTGCCTATCCATCCAGGACATATTTCATGCTTACTCCGTTTAAAAGGGAAGATTACATCTTTTCTGTTTTTCTCGTGACCATAGTAGTGGCAACAGTAATTGCCATAATGATGGGTTTCGGAAGAGCAATCCCCTATCTTACATGAAAGCTGTTTTTATGATCTATGTTTATTGGCTTTTTCAGAAACAGCGATTCACTACTACAGTTCAATATTGCGAAAGGGAACTAAATTGAATTTGTATCCTTACTATATCAAGATTGTCTTCTTACTATTATGATGGAGTTCTAACTACAAAAGTCAGTTATTTCAAGAAAAGTTAAATTTGTAAATAAATACTTATATGTCATAGAGCTATCCTGACTCATATTCTGATATTTGAAAGATATCAGGTAGTTTAGGTGATCAATTTGAAAATACCAAAAACAGTTAAAATGTACTGCAAATTCTGCAAGGAACACACCAAGCATGAAGTGGAAAGAGTAAGGAAAAAGAAGGCAAGCGAACTTAACCTGGGTCAGAGAAGATTCAGGAGGGCAACATCCGGTTTTGGAGGTTTCCCGAGACCAAAGCCAGAAGGCAGGGAAAAACCAACGAAGAGGGTCAACTTAAGATACAGATGCATGAAATGCAAGAAGGCAAGCACTCCCCCATCGCAGAGAGCCAAGAAACTTGAAATCGTGGAGGTAAGATAATGACTGATAAGGAAATGAAGAAACTGAAGGGAAAGGGAAACAGGTTCATAAAGATCAAGTGCCCTGAATGCGGGAGTGAGCAGATTACATACACAAAAGGTTCAAGTTTGGTAAACTGCAATATTTGTGGGTCTGAACTTGCTAAACCAACGGGCGGAACCATAATGACCAACTGTGAGATCACTGAAGAATTCTGATAATAATGGAAAAAATGAATGATATCCCGGAAGTTGGAGACCTTGTGGTTGTAACCGTCACAAAGGTTGAAAAATTTGGGGCTGAGGTAAAGCTTGACGAATACAAGGATCTGAATGGGTTTATCCACATTGCAGAGGTAGCAAATGGGTGGGTCAGGTATATCAGGGATCATCTCAGGGAAGGACAGAAAACGGTCTGTAAGGTACTTCAAATTGATTCAAGAAGGAAAAGCGTTGACCTCTCGCTAAAGAGGGTAAACGAACATCAGAAAAGAGAAAAAATTTCTGAATGGAAGAATGATCAGAAAGCTGAGAAGCTGATGGAACTCGTTTCAACTTCTCTGAAAAAATCTCCTGAAGAGTGCATGACTGAATTTGGGAACGAACTCATTGAAAAGTACGGGAGTTTGTATTCTGCCTTTGAAGAGGCAGCCACTGAGGAAGAAGATTTTTATAAGGGAACAAAGGCAAAGTGGAGAAATGCATTTCTGAAGATAGCAACACAGAACGTGCAGTCACCCTTTGTTAAAATTGGCGGTACAATTGAAATGTATTCACTTGAATCAAGAGGCATTGAAAAGATCAAGAACTGTCTGGATATAGAGGAAGTTGCAGATGCCACCATAAGGTACGCAGGGGCACCAAGATACTTGCTAAAGGTCAGGGACAGGGAATATAAGAGCGCAGAGGACAAACTAAAGAATATTATTCAGAAAATTTCAGATAACTGCAAAAAGAGTGGGGTATCCTTCGAGTTCATCAGGGATAGTAAGGACAAATGAAGGGAACTATAAGGAAGTGTACAGTATGTGGAATGTACACAATGGAAATGAACTGTCCTAAGTGTTCCGGACAGACAAAGCTTGCTGGGCCAATGAAATATTCTACAACTGATAAATTCCAGAAATTCAGGCTGGAAGAAATGGAGGAGGAAGAAGATGGAGACGATTAAGATTAAGAAAATGATAGACGTGATACCGGAAGGAACAAGCACAATGGTATGTGGACTTCCAGGTATAGGCAATGTTGGAAGAATTACCGTAGATTACATGATTGATAAGTTGAAGATGGAGAAGGTTCTCGAGATCTATTCCCCACACTTTCCAGCACAGGTATTTGTAGACAGGGAAGGAAAAGCGCATCTGAACAGAAACACCCTGTTTTACAAACAAATTTCAAAATCAAAGGCACTCTTTGTGTTCACAGGAGATTTTCAGGGAAACACACCAGAAGGTCAATATGAGCTTTCCTGGAAATTGCTTGAAATTGCCAGGGAAATGAATGTGAACATCATATACACACTGGGTGGATATGGCGTGGGCAAACTCGTTGAAACCCCAAGAATTCTTGGTGCTTTTACCGATTCAAGCCTAAAGCCAAACCTCATCAAGAATGGTGTGAAGTTCCCGGAGGGAGAACCCGGTGGAGGAATAGTTGGCTCCAATGGCCTGATCGTGGGACTCGCTTACAAGTTCTTCCGGATCCAGGCTGCATGCCTGATGGGTGAAACATCCGGATACTTCCCGGATCCAAAGGCGGCTCTTGAAATACTGAAAACACTTTCAAAACTTGTAGGCTTCAGGGTCTCCCTATCCGATCTTGAGGAAAGGTGTAAAAATCTTTCAGACCTTACTGAAAAAATGCAGTCAGATATGATCGATAAGGAGAAGAAGGACGATCTGGGATATTTCCAGTAATGGCAAAATAAGTCATTTTCATCATTCTTAATACCAGTTTTTACTTATTTCCTCATCCCACGGAATAGCGTTTAGGACTCTTTCATTTAGAATAAGGTAAATATAACCGGTTTCATATGGTTTAAGGATGCAGGAAAAGAAAAAACCACAGGAATTCAAGCAGGTTTCTATTTCGGAATTTTTTGAGAAGAACAGGCACATACTCGGTTTTGACTCTTTACAGAGAGCCTTATTCATCATGGTAAAGGAGGCTGTTGATAATTCACTTGATGCATGTGAGGAACATGGAATACTTCCAGATCTAGATGTGAAAATTTCAAGAATATCCGGAGACATTTATGAAATGACAGTTACAGATAATGGCCCGGGAATAGAAAGGATACAGGTTCCCAGGGCTTTTGGGCAGCTACTCTATGGGTCAAGATTCCATGTCATGAGACAGACTAGGGGGCAGCAGGGACTCGGGATTACTGCAGCAATTCTTTACGGACAGATAACAACTGGAGAATTTTCACACATCACCACAAAGAGACCGGTTGATGATGTTGCATATCATTTTGAAATGGGCATAGATATCAAGAATAATACTGCAAATATAAAGACTGAGGAACCCGTTATATGGAAGGCAGAACATGGCACAGAAGTCAGGATCAGGGCTAAGGGAAAATACATAACTGGAAGGCAATCTATCCATGAATACCTGAAGGAAGTTGCAGTGGTGAATCCAAATGCAAGAATCAAATTTACTGATCCAGATGGTACAGCAATCATTTTTGAAAGGTCTATTGAGGAACCCTCAAAACAGTCAAAACCTGTGAAACCACATCCCTATGGGCTGGAAGTCGGGGAGCTTCTCTCCCTTGCTTCTGAAAGTTCAAGCAGGAGCCTAAAGGAGTTATTTGTGGAAAACTTCTCCAGAATAAGTGTAAATACTGCCTCTGAAATACTTGAAAAGGCTGGCGTTGATCCAGAGAAGAAGCCTTTGGAGCTTGAGAGGGCTGAGGCAGAAAAGATAATCTCAACCATATCTGAAGTTAAACTTATGCCACCGTCCGCCGAATCGCTATCACCAATTTCTGAGCAGTTCATAAGAGTAGGCATGCTATCAGTTTATGGTGATGAGAGACCAGGTTTTTATGGCAAACCAATTTCAGGGTCAGTAAGGATCCACAAGGGTAACCCATTTTCCGTTGAAATAGGAATGGTATACGGGGGTGAACTCCCATCAGATCAACCAGCAAGAATAATAAGATATGCAAACAAGGTACCTCTACTGTTCCAGGCAGGTTCCTGTGCAATTACCGAGGCAATTTCAGAAACGGACTGGAGACAGTATGGCATGGAGCAGAAACAGGGAAAGGGCGTTCCATACGGGCCAGCAATAATACTGGTGCATGTATACGGACCAAAGATTCCATACGTGTCAGAATCAAAGGAGGCAATTGCTCCCGTTAGTGAAATAGTGGAGGAGATAAAGAACGTCCTGAAATCTGAAATGAGGCAGCTGAGAAGATTCAATAACAGGATAGAAAGAAACAAGAAGATGGGGGAGAAATTCAGGCTTGTCAGCAAGATAATTCCAGAGATTGCCAGGAAAAGCTCGGAAATTCTTAAGTTAGAAGTCCCGGATTACAGGAGGACCATAAGCAAGATTGCAAATGTTGTATTCGTAAGGGAAGAAGTGGAGAATGGTGAGGAAAAGAAGTCCATAACGTCGGTCATAAATTATACCGATGAAACTGTTTCATTCAACCTGAAGATCGTTTTTCCATTCAGGGAAATTGATGTAAAAATTGAGAACCTTGGGTCAGCAGAAACATACAGTTACGAAGAAAGCCTCGATCAGGTGAAGGGAAACTATACCGGTGCAGAATATTTTGTTACGGGAATAAACCCGGTCCTGGTACAGGGTGCGGAGGAATTGCCAGCTGACTGGGATTTAAAGGGGGTGGAAGTAAATGAGCAGGAATGAGAATACAGAAGAGCAGTTGAAGAATTTTGTGAACACAATCTATGAGGCCATCAAGAATGAGGATATCCCGGAAATAAAGATAAAGTCGAGAACCCGGGATAACATAGTCCTTGACACACTGTATGGTGTGTGGAAATACGGAGACCAGGAGGTCAGGCGAACTGCAAGGAAGATGGATGGCGCAGAATTCATTGCCAAATCGCTTTATACGATCAACTTCATCCTCGACATGCTGAAGGAATCAAAGTCTTCAACACTCAGGGAGATGTATTACATATCTGAAGGATGGAAGGATTTCAAGTTTGCAACACAGGATGAATCCAATGTTCTCGCTGAAGATATGGAAGTTCTCACAGAGCTTATGAGGGAAGATTTTCATCTGAGGCCAGAGGAGAATGGTGCAAGCATAATCGGCGATATCACAATTGAGGAAAAGAACAGGAAGAATGAATTCAAGAGGATAAACTGCCGTGATGACGTAGGGGATGCAGGATACAATATACCGTATAATGTGGAAGAGGAAAAGGTAAGGCTCATATCACACGATGCAGACATGATTGTAGCACTGGAAACAGGAGGTATGTTTGACAGGCTTGTGGAAAACAAGTTCGACGAGGATTTCAGGGCCATACTTGTTCATCTGAAGGGGCAGCCGGCAAGAAGTACAAGGCGGATGCTGAAGAGGATGAATGAGGAGATGGGTCTTCCAGTATATATCTTCACGGATGGTGATCCATGGTCATTCAGGATTTACGCATCTGTAGCATATGGGGCAATCAAGACCGCACACATATCTCACTGGCTTGCAGTTCCAACTGCTGAGTTTGTTGGGATCAGTGCTTCAGATATACTCAACTATGATCTTCCAACAGATAAGTTGAATGACAAGGATATAGCTGCATTGAATTCTGAACTCCAGGATCCTCGATTCCAGAATGAGTTCTGGAAATCGGAAATTGAGACCATGCTTAAGATCAACCAGAAGGCTGAACAGCAGGCACTGGCCAAATACGGTCTAAACTTTGTAACTGATACATACCTTCCAGAGAAGCTTAACCTGAAGAGATGATCATTTTTAACAAAAATATTATACACTCAAAACATAATGAGTAAGTGAAAGGATGAATGGTTCTTCGGTAAGCAGTGAAATGAAAATTGCAGTAGTGCAATTCAATTCTGGAAAGAACAAGGAAGAAAACCTGGACTTTATAAAAGGGAAAATAGATAAATATTCCGGCAAGCAGGACATGGTTATATTTCCTGAATATTCCATGGTCAAGCCGGATTTCAATGACCGGGATTACATGATTGGCGTTTCTGAATCCATCACCGGAAAATTTGTTGAAGAAATTCAGAATATGTCAAAAAACAGGGAAATAGCCGTAATCGGAAACTTTGTAGAGGGCAGGGGTGCAACTGAGAAGCCGTTCAACACATCATTTGCCATCGATAACATGGGCATACTTTTTGGAAAATATCAGAAACTTCACCTCTTTGACTCCTACGGATACATGGAGTCAAAGGTCTACAATGAAGGGCTGAAGAGACCTGAGGTTGTTTCACTAAACGGAATCTCCTTCGGGATGGAAATATGTTATGACATCAGATTCCCGGAACTGTCCAGGCTATATGCACTGAAAGGCGCACAGATGATAACTGTTCAGGCAGGGTTCTTCAAGGGAGAATACAAGCTTGAGACATGGATGGCACTGCTGGAGGGCATTGCCATGACAAATGGTGTTTTTGTTGTAGCTTCAGGGCAGTCAGGTCCAGAGTTCATAGGGCATTCAACAGTAATCTCACCTGTTGGTAAGGTAATCGCAGAGCTAGGTGAGGAAGAAGAAGATATAACCGTGAAATTAAATATGTCAGAAGTGACAGACTACAGGGAAAACGTAAAAGTTCTTACTGCAAGAAGAAGAGATTTCTACGATATATCTGGCCTCTGAATCAGCGCCTCCAGGATTTCCCTGAATTCGTCTATGTCCTTAACAGATAGTCTGGCGGCAGTTTTTCCATTGCCTATATGTATGGTTAGACACTCCGGGCATTCTACAAAACCATATTCATCGGTTGCCTCATCACCGGCAATCATGCATTTCCTATCATTTCTCAGGGCTCTTATTGCTCTGCCCTTATTCACTCCTGGAACCTTGAGTTCTATCAGGTTTATTCCGTAATATACTTCAAGATCATTCTCCTTTCCTATCATCTCAGCCTGTCTTCTGTATTCAGGCTTGAGATTATCTGGCACCAGTCCAAGATGGATTACGAACCCATAGGGTTTCCTGTATGTTCTCACGCCGCTTCCTTCAGGGAAATGAACTTCTTTCTCAAGCTTCCTGAACGTATCAAAATATAGTGTGGGATTTTCCACGAATGACACCGTTTTACCCTTGAGGTCTGCAAACATTCCATGAAGATAAACATAGTTAAGGTTCAGATTTATGAATTTCTTCAGATCTTCAAGGGTTCTTCCTGAAATTATATAGAGTTCGTATTTTCTATCCAGTTTCTCAAGAATCTCTCTTAACCCACTGTCAGCAAAGCAGAGCTCCGGATCCATTATTATGGGAACAAGAGTACCATCATAATCCAGGAATATCTGGGAACCATCTTCAATTTCCTTAAGGTATTTCTCAATATCTCCGCTAATCAATCAGTTTTTCACCAGTGTTCCCAGTATCTTATTAGCCCACCATCTATCATCATGTTTTCTCAGGAAATCCTTCATGCTTCTCAGTCTTCTAAGAATTTCATTATCGGGCATCCTCATTGCCATTGCAATCTTCTCTGATACATCATCATCCGAGTTTGGATTTGTCTTGATAGCTCCTCTCAGATACTCTGAAACGCCTGCAAATTCAGAAAGGATCAGGATCCCTTTCCTTGAAACAGCCACATACTCCATTGAAACCAGGTTAAGTCCGTCCTTCATGGGCGTGATCAGTGCTATATCTCCCCAGCTGTAATATGTCTTCAGGATATCAGAATTAATCTTCCTGTACATGTAAACTATGGGGACCCAGTTAAGATTTCCATAGAGCCCGTTTATCCTACCAACATTCATCTCAAGTTTTTCCTTGAGTTTTTCATACTCTTCTACACCTATCCTGCTCGGTGTTACCATCATGAGGTAAACAAACTTTTCCTTGAATTCAGGATATTTTTTTATGAACATCTCTATGGCATTGACCCTTTCCACGAGCCCCTTCGTATAATCAAGCCTATCTATTGAAAATATGATCTTCTTGTCCTCGAAAGGCCTCTTCCCGGAATCAACCTGTTCGTGAGAAAAGGATTGATAATCTATTCCCAGTGGAAAGGTAAAGGTTCTTCTTTCAAGTTCCTTGTCATAACCAGCTACCCTTTCATAGGAATGTCTGAAATTTGTCCTGTACTTCTGGGTATGAAAGGTGATGCTGTTGCACATTGATATGCTTTTGACTATATCCTCCCTTTCAGGAAGGATCGTATAGAATTCACTTGAAACCCATGGGATATGCCAGGTGAAAAGAAGCTTGTTCTTAACACCCATTTCCCTGAGATACCAGGGCACCAGTGATAGCTGATAATCGTGAACCCATATAACATCATCCTGAGAAGCTGTTTCCTTGATAACTTCAGCAAATTTCTTATTCACGTGTCTGTAATAGCCATATGCTACCGAATCGTGCTCTATCTTTTCCCTGAAGTAGTGGAACAGAGGCCAGAGTGTGCTGTTTGAATAGTCATCATAGAACCCTTTCTTTTCCCTGGGATTCAACAGTATCCTTTTAATTCTGTAAAGGCCATTATTCTCATCCTGGTAAAGGTGGTCAGCGTTTCCATCACCCCAGCATATCCAGGTTCCTCTATCTCTTTCTATGATCTTCTTCAGTCCAGTGGCTACGCCTCCAACATTTTCCTGCTTGAATATGCGGTTATTCCTTTTCTCATAGGAATAGGGACCCCTGCTTGTAACCATTATCACGGACACAGGGTTAAAAGGGTGTGAGAGTATAAAAATCTTGGGCTAATCATGAAATGAGCATTACAGGTTAGCCATTGGGCATTAAGATAACAGTTTATCAATGGAAATCCATAATGCAATGGGGGCATAGACGAAAAGCTTAAAATAGAACTGATATATATCTGGATGTGACGGTCATAGTGACGGGGTAACACCCGGTCTCATTCCGAACCCGATGGTAAAGCCCGTTACGTATCACGTGCGTACTATGTTCCGCGAGGGCATGGAAAGCGTGGTTCGCTGTCACTTTTTTCTTGTTCTAAGTGTTATTATAGAAGGGTTATCACTCAGTATATTAGCAAAAAGCGTAATCAAAATATTTTAATACTATTGTACGTTAGTTTGTGTTAATGAATAACATTGTGAAGTTCATAATGCTTGTGATACCCTATGTTTTCATGACAGTGGGTTTCACCATATATGACAGAGTGCAGCCTGAAATTGGGGGTTGGCCGTTTTTTTACTGGTACCAGCTAATGTGGATATTTATAGCAGGTATACTTACCTTCTCGGTATATACAATTGAAACACATGAGCACAAAGCAAGGGGTGTTGCCTGATGGCATATTTCAACACCATTGATTATGTCTTATTCTTTGTAATGGTTGCTTTGGTACTTTTCGCCGGGTTCATGGCTTACTTCTGGAGAAAGCCAAAAACAATGTCAGATATGAACGAATGGGGTCTAGGTGGAAGTAAGTTTGGAACTATTGTCATATGGTTCCTGCTCGGTGGTGATCTTTACACTGCTTATACACTGATTGCTGTACCGGGTGTCGCATCGGACAGTGGTGCACTGGCGATGTTTGCAATTACATATGGTATCATGATATACCCAATAGTATATGCGACCATGCCAAGACTTTATTCCGTATCCAAAAAGAGGGGATACATAACATCATCTGATTTCGTCAAGGACAGGTTCAATTCAAGGATGCTTGCTATGCTTATTGGACTCACTGGAGTGGTGGCAGAGCTGCCATATATTGCATTGCAAATTGTCAGTATCAAGGCAGTATTGACTGTAATGAGCCTGCCTGTTACCTATACACTGATAATAGCCTATGTACTCGTGGGTCTCTTCACTTTTCTGAGTGGTTTGAGAGGTCCAGCACTCACTGCAATCCTAAAGGATGCAATCATATGGGTTGTGGTTCTCACAGTCATAATTTATGTTCCTTACAGACTTGGTGGGTTCGGGAATATATTCCACCAGGCATCGATACTCTTTGGAACAAAGAGTGCAACAAATCTGCATCCAAACGCAAATGCACCACTCTTTGAAAGTCCAACGCTGGCTTTAGGATATACAACGCTGGCTTTAGGATCGGCGCTTGCATTATTCCTGTATCCTCACGGGGTTACAGGAACTCTCGCATCGAAAGACGTGAAAACAATAAAGAGGAACTCATCTCTACTGCCACTTTACAACGTTCTTCTACTGATAGTAGCAGTAATGGGAATTGCCGCAGTAGTAGCGAACAATGGTGTATTTTCATCAACCAACTCAGCCTTTGCGATCCCTGACCTGATAAAGGATCTTTTCCCGTCGCTCTTCACATCGTTTGCGTACGCAGCAATTGTTATAGGAAGCGTGGTTCCAGCATCAATAATGGCAATAGCATCTGCAAACCTGCTTACGAGAAATGTCTATCTGGAATATATTAACCCAAATGCATCATCAAGGAAACAGGCGTGGTTGTCAAGGGTTCTGGTACTGGTCGTGATCATCGCATCCATAGCATTCTCAATAGTTCCAGCAGCTTCAGCGAACATTGTTTACCTGCAGACCTTTGGAGGTGCATTCATACTGCAAACTCTTCCAGCTGTCTATCTCGCTCTCTATACGAGAAGATTCAACAAATGGTCAATTGGCCTCGGCTGGATAGTAGGATTATCCACAACACTATACCTGCTATTCTCCTTAAACTTCTCAACATCTCTCTATAAAACATTTGATTACATGTATGTTGGAATCGCTGCACTTCTATTGAACCTCCTGACAGTCTTTGTCGTTCACTTCATATTCAGACTGATGGGAAAGGAGAAAGATGAGGGAATAATAGATAACTCAGAACTGGTTCCAGACTATTAATTTTTTAATAAAAATACTTTTTTTTAGTTTTTATATTATGCAGTGGGAGGCGTGGTCCTCATGAAGAGGTCTGCCTGCACCTTTCTTTTCAGGTCTCCAAGCTGATCAGGTCTGAATATACCGTATTCCGTGATATATCCTGAGACATATCTATTTGGTGTTACATCAAATGCAGGGTTCCTTGCCTTGCTGTTTTCGGGCCCTATCTTCTTTCCATTGACGACAAGAACCTCCTCCTGATCCCTTTCTTCTATGGGTATTTCATCCCCGGTTTTTAAATTGAAGTCAAAGGTCGTTCCTGGTGCAGCAACGTAAAATGGAACCCCGTTCTCCTTTGCAAGCACAGCCTTCTCATACGTACCTATCTTGTTTGCAAAATCTCCGTTTGCGCATATCCTGTCAGCTCCAACAATTGCAAGATTTACCTCTCCCTTCTTCATGAAATATCCAGCTGCATTGTCTGCAATTATGGCATGGTCTATTCCCTCCTGTTCAAGTTCCCATGCAGTGAGCTTTGCTCCCTGAAGCCTTGGTCTGGTCTCATCCACAAACACAAAGATATTTTTACCACTTTCCTTTGCATATCGCATTGGAGCAAGTGCTGTACCCCAGTCTACAACTGCTAGGGCACCTGCGTTACAGTGAGTCAGGATCTTTGATCCATCCGCAATCAGGGCATTACCATATTCACCTATCTTCTTGCATCTTCCGCTTACTTCCTGGCTGTACCTGTCAGCAGCGTGAATATCAAACCCGTTGCTTTTCATGAAATCTATTGCCTTGAAAAGATCATATGCAGTTGGTCTTGTCTTACCTATTTTTTCTACCGCTTCATCCATGTTTTCTCCTTTGATCTTGGCCAGTGCCAGGCCATAGGCTGCAGTCACACCAATAGCAGGAGCACCTCTCACTACCATATGCTTTATTGCATATGCAATATCATCAGAATTGCTTGCCCTGAAAAATTCTACCTTTTCCGGGAGGTTCCTCTGTTCTATGAGAACCACCGTGTTATTCTCGAACCACACTGATCTGAATTTTCTCTCCTCTCCATCAACATTAATCTTCATTGAAATCAATCTAATATTTCATTTTCATATTAAACCCATTGTCAGGAATTTCACACTTTAGATTTCAATTCACAAAGTTATAATCAAATATTTAAGTTGAATAGCAATCAAAATCCCTGTGATTCATGTTCTCATAACCATTCCATGTTTATGGAGTTGATAAAATCCTATCGGTCGAGAGGAGGCTTACTTATCAGATTTTTAAAAAAGGCCCTAAATTATGATGTTTTACTTATGATGACATTTACATTTGCGCATGAAATACAACGAAAGACACCACAACAAATTTAAAATACAATAACCCATTATAATTTTCATGGCAAATAAGATCACAAAAATAATGATCCTGATAAGTGTGTTTGCATTCTTCTCTCTCTTTCAGGAATACAGGCCCAATCCTCACCAGCATCAGAAACAAATGATATCATGAGCACATTACTATCCACAATGACATGGAAACTATCAGGATCATCAAAGATAACAGACAATGGAGGTATCACAACCCTCAGTATAGATGTGACATCATACAGTTCATCCACATCTCAAAGAGGAACATTCCTGTACTTCATGGTGAAACAGGACAACGGATCATTCACAGACGTGAATGACATATCAGTAACAGGAACAGGCACATACACATACATCTGCATGAACATATACGGAACAGTGGATCTTGAAGCAAGATATGTATCCACATGCACAGAGGAGCTTGAAGAACCACACATCAATAACATGACATTGAACCTTTCCAGTAACCAGAAACTGGTCACTGGAGAAGTCTATCATCCTTATTTCTCAACCTTTGGATTGTCAAGCACGACAATAAGCAACCATTTCAAGGGATACATTGGATATGATGGGAATCAGGTATTATATCTGGCTAATGATCAATTTATGCCATCTGACGACATCTTCAATAGCATATATCTAGAACAGGTTCATGATAGAAAATCCTGTTCCGGCAAGTTGAATAAAAACGCAATTGTTGGAGATACATCTTATATCGAGGCAGATGATGGAAGCAACCAAAACCTGGTGTTCCAATTTAATCTTACCACTCTTGGTTCTGGTCCAATATGCACTACTGAAAGTTCTTATGTTTCAGAATTGCAGCCTCAAGATCTAGTTATTAAGATGCAAACTGAAAATGCAAATTCTGCAACTGTATTTCTCTTACCAGTGAATAATAATCATCAAATTGGAATTAATGTTTCATCATCAAGTTCAAAAATGACATCAAAAGTCTGCGATATGGAATCTTTACTACTTGATGGTCTTTCCATTGTTTCACCGGTCCCACTTTCAGATGCTATAACATTAGTACAAGCCTGCCAAGCAGCTAAAAATCTTGTAGAATGTGCCAACGCGTCAGTAATAACAAGTGATAACAAGAATAATCAACCCGCTTCAGTAAAATATCAAATAGAGGGTGGCTCGGCTTCAAGAAACTTTTACGGTGCAGGTCTCGATAGCTTCTTATGCTTACCCAATTCAGAACTCGATCAATCTTTTACTCTTTGCGTAACTTATGAAACACAGTATTGCTGCATATATGAAGGTACTTCGGTTGTAAGTGGTACAGGTTCCCAACCAGTTAGAACACTTATAAATGGGGCAACTGCAAAGGAAAACTTAAATTTCGAACCAGCAAATTATCTTTATTCAAATGTACCAACAAGCCTAGATGGCTACACTCTCTATCTCAAAAACGATCAGACCTGTTCATTATATAGATTAGTAGAAAATAAGGGAATGACGGCTTTTTACGCCAATCCCGGAACAGCCTATCAAGTGTATTCATATATGAACGGAGTTTATACACTGTTAGAACAGATACCTGGAAGCATTCTTACCTCAGGAAGTTCACATGATTTAAATTTATCATAGGTGTGGCTAAATAGTTATCTTGAAAGGTGGAGATTTATGAAAAAAATATTGAAAAGCAAATTTTTAACCTTTGTTATCATAGTTGTTATTATATTTGTAACTGTGGATTATGTATTTTTCATCGAACCCAAAACAAAACAGGTAGAAATAAAAAGCTATGACAGTTCTGCAAGCATAAGCACATTTCACGAAAAAGAAACACATGACAGAGCAAGATGGGCAAGATCAACCATAGACAAGACTCTTAATTCTTCGTGCAAAATCGGAGAAAAATTTAATTATCTTAACAGTACGCTTAAATGCACGGAATATATTCTAGACGAAGGTGTTACCTGCATAGGTATTGTGCTAAAGGGCACATTTTCCAAAAATAGTTCTCCAGGAATAATACTGTGCTGTGAGAACTTATCTATTTCTCCTGCATGTCTCTCGCAGCAGAACTTGCTAACTCACGACAATGGAACCTTACCTGCAATATCAAGATCAGTTGTGTCTGGAATTCCTTCCTTAGGGGCTCTAGCAAGGGTAAATGAAGACTCAGAAGGAAAATTCTCAACAGGCGTTTCAATCAGTTTCCCAACGAATGTACCTGTAATATCATTAAATGTTAAGATTTTTACATCAAGTGATCTATACACAACTTTTCAAATAAATTCAATTACGAGTGCTTTAGCTTATGGTTGTGTTGAGCCACAGATCACACCAAATGCTGGTGAAAATTGTTCTTTAATCAATTACTATAAAACCCACCTGTACATGGAAAATCTGAATACCGGTGTATTGTCAGAAATGGATTATTCAAATCATTCAATAAATGGTGGAAACATTCTCTGCTACTGCTTCCCTCTTCAGCAGAAAGATAGCTACAAAATATTGAAGCTTGAAGGTTCAGGGTTTCAGACACTCTACACCATAGATTATCAAAACACAACAGACTTCAAAGGAATATGCAGGAACCTTTATGTTCCATACCCTTAGGTCATAACATCTAAATTAAAATTAATAAGTCTAAAATTTATTGCATTCACTTTTCTCTTCATATCACCAGATCTTAATCTTCTTGTATCCTGAATTTTTCATTGAACTAAGATTGCTGAAGACGTTTTCAAAATCCTCGTGAACCCTCGCTGGAATTTCTGCCCTTATTTTCGCTGGCGAATGTGGATCATTGGATATCTGGTATCTAAGTGCCATTTCTCTTACAGACTCCCTCCAGCTCTGAGCCCATCCAAGGAAGAATCTCTGTTCTGGAGTAAATCCATCTATGGTCTTCCTCATTTCAGGGTTCCTCCCCAGCCTTCTCTGTAATGCTTCAAATGCTATACTTACACCACCAAGGTCCGCAATATTTTCTCCAAGGGTAAGTTCCCCGTTAACCTTCAGCCCGGGTAGCACTTCCTGACTGCTGTAAAGTTCCACAACTTCCTTTGCCTTATCCATAAATGCCCTATCATCATCCTCCGTCCACCATTCCTTTAAGTTTCCATCAAGATCAAACTTTCTACCCTCATCGTCAAACCCGTGGGAAATCTCATGCGCGATTGTGCCTCCAGTTGCCCCGTAATTAACAGCATCATCCATTTCCGGATCAAAGAAAGGCGGCTGAAGAATTCCAGCAGGAAATACAATCTCATTATCCGTTGGAGAGAAATAGGCATTCACAGTTGGAGGTGTCATTCCCCAGAGTTCATGGTCAACTTCTTTTCCTGCCCTGGAAGTTTTCCTGTTGAATTCAAACTGGTTGCATCTCAGAACATTTCCGAAAAAGTCATCATTTTCTATCCTTACTGATGAATAGTCGATGAATTTTGATGGATAACCTATTTTAGCCCTGAATCTACTGAATTTCTCAAGGGCCTTCTCCTTTGTCTGTTCTCCCATCCAGGAAAGGCTCTTTATTCTCTCAACAAATACTTCTTTCAGGTCCTCTACCATGTCATTCATTCTTTTTCTGGACTCCTCCCCAAATTCCCTATCAACATAAATCTTGCCGAGGGCTTCACCCATTGTCCCGTCCACAATAGACACAACCTTCTTCCATCTCTTCTCCATCTCATTCTGTCCAAGCAATTTCCTGTGGAAAAAATCAAAGTCTTCCCTTTCAGCTTCCTCATGAAGGTATGGGGCTGCAAAGTGAAGCACCTTCCATTTCAGGTACATCTTCCACTCTTCCAGTGAATATTTATCTTCCAGCATCGAAATTCCATTAAAGAATTCGGGCTGGCCAACTATTAGATAATCCATCTCATTAAGTTTAGAACCCTCCAAATATTTTCGCATTTTTATGTTACCGAAAATCCTGTCAATGTCTTTCATTTCAATCCTGTTGTAATTCTTTTCAGGATCCCTCAGTTCTACTGGCTTTCTGCTCGATTTGGCAATTTCTGTTTCCATATTCATTATGGTACCTGAAATTCTCGCTGCTTCTTTCTGATTTAATCCCATAAGTTCAAACATTTTTGCAATATGTTCTACATATTCTGTTCTTGTTTTGCTGAAGTTATCTTCAAGATAATAATCCCTATTGGGTAGCGTCAATCCTCCCTGGAAAAGATATATTGCATATTTGTTGCTTTGCTTTTCGTCATTATCCACTTCCAGCCTAAAGAGTGCTCTAACTCCCGATCTGTGCAATAACTCTATTATTCCTGGAATCTCTGCCTTATCCTCCATTCCATCGATTTTGCCAATCATTTCACCAATTGGCCTGAACTTCAAGCTGTCTATTGTTGTTAAATCCATTGCAGAAATATAATATTTCCCAAGTTGTCCCTCAAGTCCTTCATCATGATCCAAACTCTTTCTGGCACAATCTTCCAATATCTTGCCAAGGATAAAAGTATTCCACTCAATAAGTTCCATCGTTGCGCCCCAGATAAATTTGTCCTCAGGTATTGGATGAGTCTCAACCCATTTTCCGCAGGAATAGGTAAAGAAATCATCCAGTGGATCCACTCGTGTATCTAAAAACGAAATTGAGAAAACTGGTTTTTCTGGTTTTTCTCCATCACTTATGGGTTTTATTCTTTCAAACAGGTCTCCATTTTTCATTATCTGAAATAGGGCAGTGGTAAATAAATTTGAATATTTCTTAAAAGGAATTATTGGCTTTCTGAAATCGGGTTGAGCTGTTAAGTTTGTACTTGATTTTATTATTAACAGAGAATTAAAATAACATAATGATAATGATTTCCTAAAAAGTGCTGGCATATTAGTTAAGCTTTTATGCTAAAAGGTAATGATATCCCGTATCTAAAAAGGTTTAAAGTAAGCATGCAGTACTTTAGGGATTCTATGGGTTTTCACGTGCAGAATATTGCCAATTATAAAGAATGTTTATATTGGAAAAAGTTATTCACATCGCCGGCAAAATTAAGGGCCCATAGCTCAGCTAGGTAGAGCATCTGGCTTTTAACCAGAGGGTCAGGGGTTCGAACCCCCTTGGGCCCGTTAAGAGGGATAAAAATGAGTAAATTTAACGTGTTGCACCACGAATTGGTCCCAGAACATTATTTGGTAGAGGAAAAGGATGAGGCTGCTATTCTAAAGAAGCTCCATACTGTAAAAGGTATGTTACCCCATATAAATGTTACTGACCCCGCTATAAAGGCTCTGATGGAAATTCACGGGGATATTGGACCGAATAGAATTATTAAGATTGTTAGAAAGAACCCTAACGTAGGTATTACGGAATACTACAGGGTTACAACCAGTGAGGTTTTAAAATGAAAGAAATTATTGAATCGTTTTTTAGGAATGAAAGTATTGTAAATCACCAGATAGACTCAATGAATGCCTTTGTTGCAACACCAGACAATCCAGACAGTTTAATGCAGAAAATAGTTGATGAAACAAAACTGTCAGATGAAGATGAACCTGGAGTTATTTTACTTGACAAGACAAAGACAGGTGGAAAGGAAATAAAAATATACTTCGGGAGGCAGAGAGAAAGAGGCCGGTTCGTAGGAGATACTACCATAAGAGTTGATATGCCTGAAATAAAGGAAGCTTCTGGGGCAATAAACCAGATAACACCACAGGAAGCAAGAATAAGGGACTTGAATTATACCGCACCTATCAGTCTTAAACTCAGAGTTTCCGAAGATGGCATTGAAAGGGAACCGGAAACCATAAAGATTGGAGAAATGCCAGTAATGGTAAGAACAAAAGTATGCACTTTATACGGTTCAAATCTTGACAGGTATATTGAAAAGACAAACGGGGAGAAAAACAATGCCCCTATAAATGGGACCAGAAAACAGAAATTGCAGTATGTAGGTGAGGATCCAACTGATTCTGGTGGTTATTTCATTATAGGAGGCAGCGA
The DNA here is from genome assembly GCA_027316895.1 of Thermoplasmatales archaeon. Lineage (GTDB taxonomy): Archaea > Thermoplasmatota > Thermoplasmata > Thermoplasmatales > Thermoplasmataceae > Cuniculiplasma. The sequence continues at coordinate 367,195 of DAHVFT010000002.1, forward strand.
AAGGGTTATAGTATCACTGGAAGACCTTGCTCCAAACAAAATTCTCGTGGAAAAGGAAGAAAAGTACGAAACCCAGGTTGAAATCGCAAAGGTATTCTCACAGGCTGGAGGATACAGGGCAATGACTGCTCTGGAAAAGAGCAGAGATGGTGATATCAATGTCTCCATACCAAGCGTACCCGGTTCAATTCCACTTGTTATCCTGATGAAGGCACTGGGAATGGAAAAGGATAATGAAATTCACGATGCGATATTTTCAGTAAATGGAATGAACCCCATCATATATTACAATCTGGAAGCAGCGAGAGACCCCAAGATACATCCACCAAACGGTGTTGTTTTCACAGAAGACGCTATAAATTATCTGGAAAAGAGGTTTGCAGCAGGCCAGGCAAAGGACTTCAGGGAAAAGAAGATTTCACAAATTATAGACAAGTCTCTTCTTCCGCACCTTGGTGACAAGATTGAGGACAGATTCAAAAAAGCTCTTTATCTCGGTAGAATGGCAAGATCACTGCTTGAGCTGAACCTTGGAATCAGAAAGGAAGACGACAAGGATCATCTTTCAAATAAGAGGGTAAAGCTGGCAGGAGACCTTATGGATGAACTTTTCAGAAATGCTTTCCAGTCTGTAGTTAAAGATTTGAAATACCAGCTTGAAAAAACGTACAACAGAAAGAAAGGTCTGAGAATAAAACCGGCCATTAGGCAGGATCTTCTAACTCAAAAAATACTCCACGCAATGTCAACAGGAAACTGGATTGGGGGAAAAACTGGTGTTTCCCAGCTTCTCGATCGTGTTTCCAATGTGAGTACGCTGAGCCACCTTAGAAGGATCATTTCTCCATTAACAAGATCACAACCACATTTTGAAGCCAGGGACCTTCATCCAACCCAGTGGGGAAGAATATGCCCTAATGAAACACCAGAAGGACAGAATTGTGGGCTGGTCAAGAACGGAGCCCTTCTCATGAATATCTCAGAAGGGGCGGATCCTCTTGATATAGTGGAATTTCTCAATGCCAACGGCATCAGGGAACCAACGAAGGAAGAAGGCAACATGGGAAGAGTGTATATCAACGGGGACCTGGTTGGGTATCATGAGGACCCAGTAGGCCTGACAAATACCATTCGTAAGACCAGAAGGAAGGGAGAACTGTCATCAGAGGTCAACGTAAGATATGATGACTCCACAAACGAGGTTATTATAAACTGCGATAGGGGAAGAATCAGGAGGCCATTAATCGTAGTCGAAGATGGCAGGCCTAATATATCAAGAGAAACACTTGAAAAACTAAGGCTTGGTGATATGGAACTCAAGGACCTTACATCCATAGGGGCCATTGAATGGATTGATGCTGAAGAGGAAGAGAACCTGTACATATCACTGTATGCATACGATTTCCCTGAAAGATGCCCAAGATGTGATACCCTGCTCTACAGGGGAATTGTGGAATGGGTGAATCAGGGAGAGTCAAAAATAAAATTGATGTGCCAGAAATGTGGAAAGGAATTTGACGGAAAGACTCTCCTGTCGAAGGAACATACCCATCTGGAAATTGATCCATCAATGATTCTAGGAGTAACTGCATCAATGATACCATACCCGGAGCATAATTCTTCTCCAAGGGTAACAATGGCGTCTGCGATGACAAAACAGAGTATTGGTCTTTCAGCAACAAACTTCAGGATAAGAACGGATACAAGAGGACATTTCATGCATTACCCGCAAATTCCAATGGTAAAGACACAGGTAATGGATTATGTGCACTATGATAAGAGGCCAGCAGGGCAGAATTTTGTAGTTGCCATAGTATCCTACCAGGGATACAACATTCAGGACGCTATCGTGTTCAATAAATCTGCTGTAGAAAGAGGTCTTGGAAGAAGTAACTTCTTCAGGACATATACTGCAGAGGAAAGAAGATACCCAGGGGGTCAGGAGGATAGATTCGAAATCCCAACACATGATGTTATGGGTGCCAGAATGGAGAACTTCTACATGAATCTGGATCAGGATGGTATTATAAATCCTGAAGCATATGTGGAAGGTTCCGATGTGCTCGTGGGAAAAACTTCACCTCCAAGATTTCTGGAGGAGGGCAATGAGAGACTTGGTCCGCAGAAAAGAAGGGAATCATCTATCACCATGAGACCAAATGAAAACGGCTACGTGGACAATGTTATCCTGACGGTATCCGAAAGCAACAGCAAGATTGTTAAAATCAAGGTAAGAAGCGATAGGATTCCAGAACTTGGAGATAAATTCGCGTCCAGGCATGGACAGAAGGGGGTAATCGGGGCACTGATTGCACAGGAAGACATGCCATTCACAGAATCAGGGATAATTCCTGATATTCTCATAAACCCACACGCAATTCCTTCAAGAATGACCATTGGTCATATCCTGGAAATGATAGGAGGAAAGGTTGCTTCCATGAGGGGAAGCACCGTAGATGGTACTATATTCAAGGGTGAACCGGAACAGTCACTAAGGGAAGAACTTCTGAAATATGGCCTTACATATGATTGTACAGAGACAATGTATGATGGAATTACAGGAAAAAGACTGGAAGCACAGATATTCACCGGAGTAATCTATTACCAGAAGCTACATCATATGGTAGCAGGCAAATTCCATGCAAGATCAAGGGGACCAGTGCAGATACTTACCAGACAGCCAACTGAAGGAAGGTCAAGGCAGGGAGGTCTTAGATTTGGTGAAATGGAGAGAGATACGTTAATTGCACATGGAGCTGCGATGGTAATAAAGGACAGGCTGCTTGACCAGAGTGATGGAACCATACTGTATGTGTGCGGTAACCAGTCATGTGGTCATATTGCAATTATGGATAGGAGAAAAGGGACTTTGAGATGCCCTGTTTGTGGAAACACTGGGAATATACATCCAGTTGAAACAAGCTACGCATTTAAACTGATGAGAGATGAACTAATGTCAATGGGTGTAATGATGAGATTAATACTGGGTGATCTGAAATGAATAGTTTTATTTCAAAAAGGATAAACAATATTCAATTTGCTATCCTGTCACCGGATGAAATAAGAAAGATGTCACAGGTCAGGGTTATAACCGCTGATACATATGATGACGATGGATATCCAATTGAAAGAGGTCTGATGGACCTCCATATGGGGGTAATTGAGCCTGGATTGAAATGTGCAACATGTTCAGGGAAGGTTGATGAATGCCCAGGTCACTTTGGTCATATAGATCTTGCAATGCCAGTAGTTCAGGTCGGTTTTGTTAAGGAAATAAAAATGTTTCTTGACGGAACCTGTAAGAACTGCAACAGGGTAAAATTGACCAATGATGAGATGGAATCCTATGGAAAGAGGCTTTCAGAAAAGAAACTGGAAGAGTTTGATCCGGAACTACTGACTCTAATAATAAAGAAGAATCTTGATCAGGCAATAAAGAGGGAGGTATGCCCACATTGCGGTTTCAAGAACCTTAGTGTAATACTGGATAAACCTACAACATTCAGGGAAGGAGCCAAATCTGGTGGAGCAGCAGAAAAGAAGATCACGCCAAAGGAAATCAGGGAAAGACTGGAAAAGATTCCTGATGATGACCTGATTTTCTTCGGTCTAAACAAGGATTTCGTTAGACCTGAGTGGATGATACTTACTGCGCTCCCGGTTCCGCCCATAAATGTGAGACCATCCATAACCCTTGAAACGGGAGAAAGGAGTGAAGATGATCTGACCCACAAACTCGTAGATATCATAAGAATATCGCAGAGATTGAGGGAGAGCAGGGATAACGGTTCTCCCCAGCTGATCATTGAGGATCTCTGGGACCTCCTGCAGTTCCATGTCACAACTTACTTCGATAATCAAACCGCCGGAATACCACCTGCGAGGCACAGGTCCGGAAGGCCGCTTAAAACACTTGTACAGAGAATGAAGGGAAAGGAGGGAAGATTCAGGTCTAACCTTTCAGGTAAAAGGGTTAACTTTTCAGCCAGAACCGTGATATCTCCAGAGCCATTTCTATCCATAAATGAAGTAGGAGTGCCTGAGAAAGCAGCAAGGGAACTTACTGTGCCAGTCACAATAAACCAGTTCAATATAGATGTCATGAGGGAATGGGTCAAGAGAGGACCAGCACCAAGGAAGGAAAATGATAATTATGAATCCGGTGTGAACTACATACTCAGGCCAGATGGTAGAAGGGTAAAGATCACGGACATGAATGCAGAGGACAACAGCCAGAAGATAGATATAGGCTGGGTGGTAGAAAGGCAGTTGAGTGAAGGTGATATTGTGCTTTTCAACAGGCAGCCATCCCTTCACAGGATGTCCATGATGGGACATACTGTCAGGATACTGAAGGGGCAGACATTCAGGTTCAATCTTGCAGTGTGCACACCATATAACGCAGATTTTGACGGTGACGAAATGAACCTTCATGTTCTTCAGAAGGAAGAGGGAAGAGCAGAGGCAAGGATAATAATGAAGGTACAGGAACAGATTATGTCACCGAGATTTGGCGGACCTATCATTGGAGGAATCCATGATCACGTAACTGCTTTATTCCTGCTTACTCATGGAAATCCACTTTTCACAGAGAAGGAGACCATGCATATCATGAGCTATCTTCCAATGGATAAGGAATTAAAGCCCAGGAAGGAGGAAAAAGGAATAAAATACTTTTCTGGAAGGGACATATTTTCGGCCATTTTACCTGATGATTTCAATATAAGATTCAGGAGCAAACTGTGTTCAGGAGCAAGAAGGACAGATGATGGCAGCCTGTTCTGTGAATACGAGGAAAACCAGGAAGATATAGATGTGGTAATCATAGACGGAAAGATGATTCATGGCACAATCGATGAAACAGCCATATCTCCATTCGCCGGTAAAATTATTGACAAGATTTACAGGAAATTTGGGGCTGCAGCTGCTGCAAATTTCATTGATAAGATGACCCGGCTTGCAGTGGCTTTCATCAGTTTCAGGGGATTTTCAACCGGTATCGGGGATTATGATATACCTGAAAATGCAATCAGTGAAATAAAGGAAATAGCTCTGAAGGCAGAGAAGGAAGTTGATAATTATGTAACAGACTTCAAGGAGGAGAGAATGAATCCCAGGGAAGGAAAATCTGTCGAGGAGACACTGGAAGAGGAAATAATGAAGGTTACAGGAGAAGCAAGAGATCAGTCAGGAAAAATTGCATCACAGTACCTTGGGTTGACCAATCCTTCAGTTATAATGGCAAGATCAGGTGCAAGAGCTAAAATGCTTAACATATCTGAGGTAGCAGGAATGGTTGGACAGCAGTCCGTGAGGGGTCAGAGACTTAACAGAGGTTACGACAGGAGAACACTGCCACACTTCAAGAAAGACGATCTGGGTGCAGATTCAAGAGGATTCGTGAAGTCTTCCTATAAGGTTGGATTGAATCCACTGGAATATTTCCTGCACAGTATTGGAGGAAGGGAAGGTCTTGTTGATACTGCAGTGAGAACTTCAAGAAGTGGTTACATGCAGAGGAGACTGATCAATGCATTCGAGGACCTTAAGGTGAACGAGAAGAGACAGGTGACAGATACAGTAGGGGAGATCATACAGTTCAAGTATGGAGACGACGGTATTGATCCCACAAAGAGCGAAAATGGTGAAGCACTGGACATAAACTATATCCTGTTCGATGAGGAAAACGGTGGTCAATAATGAAGGTAATTCTATGGAAGGATACGAAGAAGAACATGGAAATGCTTCTTGAAAAGTCAGGAAATGTTTCCTATGCAGTCGATTTTCCAGTTTCTGAAGGTATTGATGAAGCCTACATAAGCGTTGACAAGAAGAAAGTTACGTACAGGGCAAAAATTGGCTCCATAAGTTCCTATGAACCACAGACAGAAAAGAAATCAGACGCAAAAGGAAAGAAAAAGAAAGAAACCGAAGAAGTCATGCTGAAAAAGAAAACCGGTCTCAAGACAATAATTCGCCTGGAGTCCCTGGAAGAATTAACACCTCCAATACCAGCTTCAGATTTCAATATGGGAAGGAACAAGATAAATTCAGTTGATTCTTATTATGAGGCAGATCTTGATAGAATAATAATAACACAGAAGGAAAAGTACTACTCCGAAATCGATAGTTCGGTAAAACAGCTGATCGAGAAGGAAATGGAAAAGGGAACTGTATTACCTCTAAGTATTGCCGAGAAACTTATATCACTCAAGAAGGAAAAGGGCGAAGAATTCTTCAAGAAGATCCTGAAAAGAGTTGAAAATGATCTTGAGGCAAGGCAGATAGATCCATTCGAGGCAGTTGGAATTATTGCTGCGCAGAGCATAGGAGAACCAGGAACACAGATGACAATGAGGACGTTCCACTATGCTGGTGTCAAGGAAGTGGATGTGACACTGGGTCTCCCAAGACTCATAGAAATAGTAGATGCCAGAAGAACACCGTCAACACCTTCAATGGATATATTCCTGAAGCCAGAATATGCCAGGGATGACGAGGCTGTCAGCAGGGTCATAAAGGATATTGAGAATACCAGCATCATCGATGTCGCAGATGTGATTACAGACACTGATGAGATGACGGTGATCATAAGGCCAAACAAGAAACTGATGGACAGGAGAAGAATAAAGGTTCAGGACATCATGGATGCAGTTTCTGGCATAAAACTTATAACCGTTATCCAGAAGGAAAACGGTGATATTGAAATAAAGGCACAGCAGGAATCGTACAAGAGGCTGTACCAGCTCCAGGAACAGGTCAAGGTTGTGAACATAAAGGGTCTCCAGGGAATAAAAAGGGCCGTAGCAGTAAAGGAAAGAGATGGAACGTATAAACTGCAGACGCAGGGATCAAACCTGAAACAGGTCCTGGAGATAGAGGAAGTAGATGCAGTCAGGACAACAACAAACGATATAGTGGAAATTGCAAATGTACTGGGTATAGAAGCAGCAAGAAATGCCGTACTGAAGGAATCACGTGATACACTGAAAGAGCAATCTCTTGATGTCGATGAAAGGCACCTGATGGTAGTGGCAGACATGATGACATTTGAAGGCCAGGTCAGGGCAGTGGGCAGGCAGGGAATTTCAGGTAAGAAGAGCAGTGTCCTTGCAAGGGCTGCATTCGAAATTACCGTAAAACATCTGATGCGTGCTGGAATAGTGGGTGAAACTGACTCTCTGACAGGAGTCGCGGAAAATATTATTGTCGGCCAACCAATAACTCTTGGTACAGGAGCAATAGATCTGGTTTACAGGGGGAACGGACCTGACAAGGGTGAATGAACTTGGCTTCGAAGGGTATAGTTATTGACAACAGGATAATGGAATACAGGGCACTTTTTGAGAAAGTGGCCAGGGGAGTACAGCCAGAAGAATGCATGGAGAACGAAGACATGGTGGTCTTCATTGTGGGTGAAAGAAGGATGGCAGAGATGTTCAAAAGGAACCAGAATGTCATACAGAATCTCAGGGAAAAGATAAATAAGCACATTCTGGTGGCGGAATATTCCCGGGACCTTCTTACATTTGTCAAGAACCTGTATTTCAGGTATGGCGTTAAGGAGATAGATATCTCATGGAAGCAGGGCCAGGTAGATGTACAGGTGGGCGTGGAAATTTCAGAAGTTGGAAAGGCAATAGGCAAAGAAGGTAGAAACGTGAAGCTCATGAAGGAAGTTGCCTCCAGGTTCTATGAAATAAGGAATTTTGGGATCAAGCAGCCTGCCTGATCCATCCTATCCAGATTTCCAGTTTCAAGCGTGAATCTTCGTTTATAAAAGTAAATATACGGAAATCGTATGACTTAGTACAACATGAGAGGTTATAATGCCGTATAAGAATAATAACGATAATGAAGAAAATTTTACGAGAGTAATAGTTCCAAACAAGAGGAAGGGGGAACTCTATGGTATAGTTGAGAAATTATCAGGAGGTTCCCATCTTTCAGTTATGTGTGAGGATGGCTACACAAGAACAGCCAGGATTCCAGGCAAGATGAAGAAGAGAATGTGGATAAGGGAAAATGATCTGGTAATAGTAAAGCCATGGCAGTTCCAGACTGAGAAGGCTGATATCGTTTACAGGTATACCCAGACGCAGGCAAATTACCTAAGCAGAAACTCTGCACTGCCTGAGCTTATCAACATATTTAAATAGAGCAAGAGATGGAAGATAGAAGCGCACTGAAGCAGCTGATAGACAGGGACGAATTCAACTTCAATGAGTTCATTGACGAAAAGACAGAAGGTCTTGTTTTTGATAAAAGAACGCTTGACAACATATACACGCTCTTCAAGCAGTTCAATATAAAGTATATCGATTATCCTATTTCATCAGGAAAGGAATCGCTTGTTTTCAAGGTGGAAGGAGAAAAGAAGGGTGTGGTGATGAAGATATTCAAGACATCCACATTGAGGTTTCAGCATATTAATGATTATATAGATGGAGATCCACGATTTGCAAAGCAGAGGAAGTCAAGGGGGTCGCTTATATTCGTCTGGGCAAGGAAGGAATATGCCAATCTTCTGGAATGCAGGAAATTCGGCATCAGGGCACCGGAGCCTTTGGCGGTGGTTAAGAATATAATCCTGATGAGCTACATCGGTGACAGGAGGTCTCCTGCAAAAAAGTTGAAAGATGTTAAGGAAGAGGAGATGCAGTCATATTTTGATTCATCCATGAACGAATACAGGAAGATGGTGGAAAAGGCAAAGATTATTCATGCTGACTTCAGCGAATACAATGTACTGTGTTACAGGAAGAAGTCCTATATCATAGATATGGGCCAGGCTGTTTCATACAAGCATCCAAAGGCAAAGGAATTTCTTGTGAGGGATATGAATAACATGAGGGCATTTGCAAAGAGGAATGGCCTTGAATTTAATGTAAAGGAGCCGGAATTCCCGGGTGAAAGAGATGAGTGAAGGAAGCGATCACATAGAAAATTCAATCAGTATAAGAATACCGCGAGACAGGATAGGTGCCCTGGTTGGCAGGGAAGGAAAAACGAAGAATGATATAGAGGAAATATCGGGCTGCATGCTCGATATAGATTCCACGGATGGTGACATCCTGGTAACTGCAAAGGAGGATACCGATCCACTGAAGGTAAATGCAACTGGAGAGGTTGTGAAGGCAATAGGAAGAGGCTTCAGCCCGGAAAGGGCACTCTACCTTTACAATGATGGTTTCCAGCTTGTGGTTATTTCTCTCAGGGAGTTTGCAAGAAAAGGCTCAAACAGGATCAATGAGATAAAGGGAAGAATAATAGGCAGGCAGGGGAAGACAAGACAGATAGTCGAGGATATCACAGACTGTTTTGTGTGCGTTTATGGGGATACAGTATCCCTCATAGGAGACTACATTTCAATGAGGTATGCGCTCCAGGCACTTCAAATGATAATCGAGGGCAAGAAGCAGAGAACTGTCTACACCTACCTGGAATCCAAGGCAAAGGAGCTGAAGGCAGAAAGAATAGCAGAATCTTTCAGATAGATTTTATTTTTTAAAATTTAATATCAAGAATTCTGTTCCACTCATTGAATACAGCATAAATTAGGCATGATCATATCAATAACATATATATCCAAATAACAAATACGGTATAACAGCGGGGTGGGGTAGTTAGGAAATCCCGACGGGCTCATAACCCGTAGATCGATGGTTCAAATCCATTCCCCGCTATTGCGAGTTCATAAATTTTACAAGTTCTGAAAACGTCTTCTTGCCTTCAAACCTTATATGCGTGAAGCCTGCATCCTTCAACGCTGTAAAAGTTGTTTTTCCAATGGGATAAACAGGATTATCAATATATCTACCATTTGTGTATTTCCTGAATAACCGGACTTCAAGGGGTGAAGTGAATATCAATGGTGTTCGTTCATCCTTCACTGCTTTCCGGATATTTTCCCTCTGATCAATATCCTCATATCTGTAAAGGTAGAGGTTTTCGCTGTAAATACCTGCTTTCTTGAGCTCATCATTGAGCACACCTGAATGGGTCTCGCCCCTGGGTATCAGTACACTTCTTGGATTGTGCCTTTCTATGAAAGATGCATAGCCACCGGAATTGGAGTCACTGCATACAAGTGGATTGGTGATATATTTTTCCAATTCTCTAGCAGTGGAATCACCGATGGAGAAAATCATGATCTTCTCATCTATTTCACCGTACATGTCAAAGAAATATCCAACACTGGTGGAGCTTGTAAAAGCGATGCCATCAAATTTTTTAAGATCCGGGGCCCTTACATCATCAATTTTGACAATCCTCACCAATGGTATATTTAAAATACCCATAACTACTGCTTCATTTTCATTTAATTTTTCTTCCGGTCTGAAGCTAATAATCACCATAGTTCATTATCTCTTTCACATTCCTGGCAACCATTTCAGCTTCCTGTAAAGTTCTGACCTTCATCCTGATAGAAATCACGTTTTCCTTGAGATTTATATCCATGTACAGAAATTCTGTCTCAGGATTATACATAATTCCATTGGGCACAGAACAGCCCATGTTAAAAATGCCGGAAATCCTCCGTTCAACATCCCACCTTTTTCTTGCGGTTGGGTCTTCAGTGATTTTTATATCATCATAAAATGGTGAATCCTTCCTTGCTATTACTGCTATTATACCCTGTCCCGGTGCAGGAACAAAAATGTTCTCATCAAGTATTTCATAATCCCTATTCGGGTACATCCTTGACATAGCAGCCTCTGACAGTACAATACCATCGTAATTGCCATCATCAAGTTTATTTATTCTTGTATCAATGTTGCCACGAAGGCCGTATACATCCCAGTTCCCGACATGTTTCCTAATCTGCTCTTCCCTTCTGGGTGATGAGGTTCCAATCTTCAATCTTCCATCACCTTCCAGATTCTTCCTGAAAACGATCACATCATGGTAGTTCTTCCAGTCAAAAACTGAAACCACCTCAAGCTCCTTGTTCAGGATTGTTGGGAGATCCTTTCCACTGTGTACTGCACAGTCCAGCTTTCCATTAAGCACCATCTGGTTTATCTCATTCACGAAAAGACCCTGGCCACCGATCTCCTTCAGTGGCCTTTCCCTATCTATATCACCCTTGCTCCTGATCTTAACAATATCATGGTTTCCACCAAGAATACTGGTAAACCTCTCAGTTTGAATTAATGCTAATCTGCTCTCCCTTGTTCCTATCTTCATTCATATCAAACTCCAGGGTATAGACCATCTTGAAAACTGCCATCTCAACCTCCTCAGGTGTATGGGCCATGCCAACAAATGATGCCTCAAACTGACCGGGGGAAAAATAGATTCCGTGCTTCTTGGAAAAATTGAAGAATTTCATGAACTTTTCCCTGTCAGATTTCAGGGCTGTTTCATAGTTCCAGACTCTTTCTTCGTTGAAGAATATGGTGAACATGTTATAAACCCTGTTCACCTGAACGCCAAGATCAGAGAAACTCTTCAGTTTATCCTCAACCCATGTTGCCAGGCTTATGGTATATTCATAATCCCTGTCCTTAAGAAAGTTCAGGGTGGCGAGTCCGGATGCAACAGTGAATGGATTGGCACTGAACGTTCCTGATTGATACACATCGCCCTCAGGACTGATCCTCTCCATTATGTCTGATCTCCCTCCGAAGAGGCCAACGGGCATTCCCCCGCCTATAATCTTTCCAAGGGTTGTCAGATCAGGCTTAACTCCTATCATATCCTGGTATGCACCATACCTGAATCTGAAACCTGTTATTACCTCATCAAAGATCAGAAGTGCACCATATTCCTCAGTAATCTCCCTCAGGAATTTCAGGAATCCCTTTTCAGGGGCAATCACCCCGAGATTGCCAAGTACGGGCTCTGTAATAACAGCTGCAATGTCCTTTCCATGCAATTTAAAAAGTTCCCTTATGGAATCCTCATTATTGAAATCTCCAATAAGAACAGTCTTTGCAACTTCCCTGGGAATTCCCGGGCTAGAAGGTGTACCGAAATTCAGTGCCCCACTTCCGGCATTCACAAGCACATAGTCATGAGCTCCGTGAAATCCTGCATTCATCTTCAGGATAAGATCTCTGCCGGTATAGGCTCTTGCAAGCCGGATTGCATGCATGGTTGCCTCAGTTCCAGAATTTGTGAATCTCATCTTTTCTATGGAAGGGACTGCTTTCTGTATTATTTCCCCAAGTTCTATCTCATTTTCTGTGGGAACTCCTTCTGGTATTGTGTTATCCAGTAAATACATGATTTCCTCGGCTATGGTAGTGTTGGAATATCCTGCAAAATTAACGCCAAAACCCATGCAGAAATCCAGGTATTCCTTTCCTTCCACATCAAAAATCCTTGAGCCAGAAGCCCTTGAAAAATACGTTGGATATGGCTTATAAAACCTGACAGGTGAATTTACTCCACCAGGAAAAAGCCTGGATGCTCTTTTAAACAGATCATCGGAAAGCATGAAGGTATATTTTTTCCTATCAATTTATGTTTTTCATTTTAAGGCAATAGAATTTATTGTTTGATCCAATTACTCACGGATTTGAAAAACCTTGCGATGGAAGTTGAGGAAAAGGATGCAGAATTATTCATAAGGAAGGCAAAAAGAGAGGGAAAGTTGATCAGGAACCTGCGATCTCTGAAGGAAAATGGAAAGGTCATAATTCCGGTGAGAGAAAGGGTAGAATTTAAAAGTGCTATGCTCTGTGAAAGGGAATTTTCAAGGAAGGAGGATGTCACAATACCTGATGTGATCAACAGCATCATGAAAGACAACAATAGGAAGATCAGGTGGCAGAGAATGGGAAGTACAGTTATATTCAGCAGTGAGTATGAGGAACTGGAAAGAGTTTCAAAGGAGCTCGTGAAAAAGTCCATAGCAACGCAGGTCTATGTCAGGGATGGAAGAATCGAGGGTGAAGTTCGGAGACCAAGACTCAGGCTTATTGCAGGTATACAGGGAGATACCCAGTATCTGGAAAATGGAGTTACCTTCATCACCAGCCCTGCAAGATTAATGATGAGCAAGGGCAACATAGTTGAGAGAGGTCTTCCATCAATAAAAAAGATAAGCGCAGGAACGGTGATTGACATGTTCGCCGGTATTGGTTATTTCTCACTGCCAATTGCAAAACTTAAAACCGTGAAGAATGTCACATGTATCGATCTCAATATTGAAGCTCTTGAATACCTTGAAAAAAGTGCAGCTCTTAATGGGGTAAAAGAAAAGATTACAACTTATAACATGGATTGCAGGTTATTCAATGCTCAGGAAAAGTATGACCTTGTCATAATGGGGAACTTCAAGTCAAGAATATATCTGGCCTCAGGACTTTCCCATGTTGCAAAAAATGGATATATCCTCCTTCATCATCTTGAGTTGACCGGTAATATCAAATTGAGTGTATACGACCTTATGAAGTCTGCCAAGTACTTAGGCTATTCATTGATGCCAGTGGACAGCCACATAGTGAAGTCCTATTCTCCACATGTATGGCACATAAGTTCACTATTTCAGGTGCTGTAATTATGAGGGCAGATAAGAAAAAGATGCCAGGTTTACCATGTTTTCTTCCAGAAATCTTAAACCATTCAATTTCGATAGAACACAACAAGGTTTAAAACCACCCTTAACATATTGCATTGAACAAAAATATGGCGGCAAGAAGAAAGTATACCCCAAGAAAACCAGGTCAGAACAACAGGGGAAGATATTACGGATATAACGATAGAAATGAAACGCCCAGGCCAAAGAGGATCAAAAAACTGGACATGAGAAAGAGTGAAGAATTTAATTTCATGCTGTCAAAGGCTGTTGAAGCCCTGCCTGATAGCATCAGGGGGTCAATTACTGGAGGGATATATGCCATCGCGTCCAGGCAGGGAATCAGCGAGGCAAGAGATTTTGTTATCAAGAAAAAGGAAGAAGGGGTTCTGGACGAAGGCACCCAGAAGCAGATATGGAATTTACTGAATGACTACTCCACATACAGATAAGGATCTTGCCATAACTCTGGAAGAGAAGGTCAAAAGATATATTGAAATAGAAACAAGGGCCCTTGAAGTGCTTTCCATAGCGGTTCCGGAGAACACTCTTCTCTACGAATTCGCAAAGAGTTCAATGGAAATGATACATTCATATTTCTCCGATGCAATACACTTCTTGGAAAACGGAGACCTCATAAATGCACTGTCGTGTTTGAACTATTCATATGGGTGGCTGGATAGCGGGGTGAGACTTGGCGTATTCAAAACCGATGGGGATTATAGGAAATTTACCTTTTACAAATAGCCAAACTGTACAAAAAGAATATATATATTTTAAAGATAAGGAGCAACCGCAAGGGATAACATTTAAGCATGTTAAAGGACTGGTGAATTAATGCCTGAAGAAAAAGAAAAAACTGATTTCCAATACATTGTAAGAATTGCAAGCATGGATCTTAACGGAGAAAGAGATGTAGTTCTGGCTCTGGCAGATCTAAAAGGTATCGGCCTCAGATTGGCTGAAACCCTTACAAAGAAACTCGAGATTGATGAGAGCATGAGACTGGGAGATCTCAGCGAGGAGAAGATAGAGGAGATAAGGGATTATATCGAATCCGAAGAGTATGAGGACATTCCAGCGTGGATGCTGAACAACCGCTCAGATCCAGTAACGGGAAAGAACATGAATCTGGTAGGCAATGATCTCAATGTGCAGATCCAGGATAACATCAACACGATGAAAAAGATAAGGTCCTACAGGGGCATAAGACATGAAACCCATCACAAGGTGAGGGGTCAGAGAACCAGGAGTAATGGCAGGAAAGGATTAACAGTAGGCGTACAAAGGAAAAAGGAGTGATTTTGATTGGGAGATCCAAAGTTTCAGAAAAAATTATATTCAACACCAAGGCATCCTTGGGAAAAAGACAGGATAGACGAAGAAAGGAAGACTATTAATCTGTATGGTCTTAAAAACAAGAAGGAGTTATGGAGAAGCCAGGCTACTCTTGATTCCATAAGGGCACAGGCAAGAGAATTGCAGGCCAGGACAAGAAGAAATGATCCCCTTGCAATAAAACAGCTGAACCTACTACTCGCAAGATTGAACAGGTACAGAATTTCTACAGGAAATGCATCACTGGATGATATCCTGTCTTTGACAATAGAGAGTGTCCTAGAAAGAAGACTTCAAACCATAGTGTTCAGGAAAAACCTTGCAAAGACTGTAAAGCAGGCAAGGCAGATGATAACCCATGGACACATATTACTGAACGGAAGAAGAGTAACAGTGCCAGGACTTCTCGTGGAAGGAATGGAAGAAGATTCCATTGAATACAGTGAATTTTCACCTTTCATAGATGACAAGCATCCGGTAAGGTTGATAATAGCAGGAGACCAGAAGGAAGAAGAACAGCCAGAGGCAGCAGAACAGGAAAATTCAGAGGAGGTAGAAAAAGTTGAATAAAACCGGAATCGCACACATATATTCTTCACAGAATAATACAATCATACTTGTAACAGATCAGACCGGTGCTGAAACACTTGCAAAGGCAACTGGTGGAATGGTTGTTAAGAATGACAGGGATGAGTCAAGTCCATATGCGGCAATGAAGGCCGCTGATCTGATCTCAGAAAAGTTGAAGGAAAAGGAGGTTACTGATCTGATAATCAAGGTCAGGGCACCTGGAGGAAACAGATCAAAGATCCCGGGACCTGGAGCACAATCTGCCATAAGAGCACTGTCCAGGGCAGGTTTCAAGATTGTAAGGATTGAGGAGGTAACACCAGTTCCTCATGACGGAACCAAGAAAAAGGGCGGAAAAAGAGGAAGGAGGGTTTAATGCCATCTTCAAGCGAAGCGAAAATATCAATATTGGAACTAAGAGATAACTTTGCCAGATTTGAAATAACAAACATTACAGAAGGAATTGCCAATGCACTCAGAAGAACCCTGATAAATGACATTCCAAAACTGGCAATTGATAAGGTGGTTTTCAGGCATGGACAGATCAGGGATTCTATGGGAAACGTTTTTGATTCCTCATTGCCCTTATTTGACGAGATTGTTGCGCACAGGATTGGACTGGTTCCCATAAAAACAGATTCCAGGATGAGTTTCAGGAATGAATGTTCATGTGAGGGCAAGGGATGCTCACTGTGCACCGTTTCTTATAATATAGACAAGACGGGACCAGGAGAGGTTTACAGTGGAGATCTTGTTCCATTCACCGGTAACGTTGAACTGAAGCCGGTAGATCCGCTGATACCAATAGTGAAACTTGGACCAAAGCAGGCCTTACTGGTCACAGCAGAGGCAACAATGGGGACTGCAAAAGAGCATGCAAAATGGCAGGTAACATCAGCTGTTTCCTTCAAGTATCACAGGGAGTTTGAGATCAACAAGGCAGATAACGAAGGATGGGAAAAAATCAAGGAGAAATATCCCGTATCAATTGTCAGGGAGACAAAGGAAACAATAACTGTTACTGATGATTACCAGCAGAGAGCTGTAATGAATTACATAAACACCGTGAACCACAGGACAGAAATAAACCAGTCAAAGCCTGTAAAGGTTACTGAGGACAGGGAAAGGTATGTATTCAAATTTGAAACAGACGGTTCACTAACAGCCAGGGAAACACTGAAAATTGCACTTGAAAAATTGCCAGAAAGACTTAACATTTTACACGAGAGTATAGTATCTCCGGATTAGTTATATACAGTTCTGAACTATATAGTATATGACATTCCTCAAAAATTTTATTGAAACCGGATCAGAAATAAGGGAACACATTTCAACTCTGGAAAACAAGGAGCAGAGGATCGGTTATACTGGAATGGGAGCTGATGGAACACTAACATCAAGGCTGGACAAACTGGCAGAGGACAAGATCATAGAAAGAATCAATGATATAGACCTGCCATTCAACATCATAAGCGAGGAAATAGGTTTTGTGGACAGGGGATACGAGAGCAACATAATCATGGACCCACTGGATGGTACATATAACGCTGAAAACCAGATTCCACTCTATTCCATGTCGCTCGCAGTCATGAAGGATGATTTCACATCTCTCCAGGAAGCTTTTGTAATGAATCTGGCCACAGGAAACTACTTCTGGGCAACCAAGGGAAATGGTGCATACAGGAACGGATACAAGATTGAGAAGGCAGAGAGGAGGAGTCATGCCTCAGTTGTTTACAATCTTGAAGAAACCAAAGTTCCAGACTTCCTGAAGAAGGACATAACAAGAAAGAGGATTCTGGGCTGTGCATCAATGGAACTTGCACTCCTTGCAAATGGTGCACTTGATAATGTTGCGTACCTTGGAAGGGAGAAAAAGTTACGTAATGTGGACATTGCGGCTGGAGTGCTACTTGTGGAGGAAATGGGAGGTTTTGTTCTTGATGGCAGCATGAAGAAAATGAATATGGGCAGGGATGTGAGAGAAAGGAAAAACATGATCGCCCTTTCATCCTTTTACAGGGACGAGATGGAGGAGCTAGTGAACAGATGAAGATCGCTTTCATAATTAAGAAGGACTGCCCCAGATGTGCTAAGATTGTGAAGCGGATAGATGATATCCTCCCTCAGGAATGGGAAAGAATATACGCAGAGGAACTGAGGCCTTTCATCAAGGAGAAGGAGTACAGACCACTGGAGGAAATCGAGGCAGACATACTTTTCACAATTGGTGGTGACGGAACTGTATTGCTAGCGGCACAGAAGGCAAAAGGCGCAATCCTTGGAATCAACATGGGTTCACTGGGATTCCTCAGCGAGGTTGAAGTTGGAAAGGTTGAGGAGACAGTATACCGGATCATCAGGGGAGAACACAGGTTTGTTGAATACATGCGGCTTGAGGTGATGGTAAATGGCGAGATTGTAGGATATGCATTGAATGAGGTCGTCGTACACAGCAACAGGATCGCAAAGGTAAGGAATTTCAAGCTTTATCTTGATGGTTCTTTTGTAGAAAGGACCAGGGCTGATGGCATAATTGTTGCCACGCCCATAGGATCAACGTCCTATTCACTCAGTGCTGGAGGACCCATAGTAATGCCTGCAACACAGGCAATGGTTATATCATATCTTGCTCCAGTAACACTGAGGATCAGGCCAATGGTAGCACCATCCACTTCAGTACTTGATATCCTGGTCTCTGGAATTGATCAGGACTGCCTCATTATTATGGATGGACAGAAGGAAGTAAATTTCAAGTCAACAGACAAGGTAACGATCACAAGGGCATCAAAATCCTATAAGTTTATAACACTGAGAAGGGATTTCTATGCAAAGCTCAGGGAGAAACTGTTAAAAGATGTGGTCAATTAGATTCAGGTTAATAAGGATGATAATGGAAGCCTCCAAGGACACGTATCCAATGGAATTCGGGGCACTTTTGAAGGGTGAACATGATGTCATATATGAAATCGCCATAATGCCCGGGACAGTACAGGGGGATCATCACACAATAATGTGGATGGGTAGCAAGCCGGTAGACTTTACCATAATAGGTTCTGTTCATTCACATCCCTCAGGGGTAATCAGGCCTTCTGATGCAGATTTGCATATGTTTCAGAACACCGGGCCGATCCATATGATTGTTGGTTATCCATACAGGGATACAGATTATAAATTCTTCAACAGGAAGGGCGAAGAGATAAGGATTGGAATAATAGGTGGAAACCAAATAGAATAGAAGATTCTACCAACCACGCACATGTATTCTTCGCATAAATTACAGGATTAATTCATTTCATTCAACCCCTCACCTGTACATTTCATCAAACAGTGCAGTACCCTCAGCGAGTGCATCCAGCTTCATGAGTGCAACTTCCTCTGAAACGTTATCAAGGCTTGAAAATGTCTCAAAACCGCAATCTGTTCCTGCCATGACCCTTTCTGGACCTATACCATCTATCTCTGCAATTCTTGCCAGTCTAAGAGCAACAGTTTCTGGTGTTTCCAAGAAGGAAGTCTTCACATCTATAACTCCAACTGCTATCTTCTTTTCCTTTGGCCATCCATATTCCTTGACATACCTTTTGAATATCATGGCATCCCCTTCATGCCTGGGATTTGCAAGTTCAGCCACAATCAAATTAGAATTGAGGGATAGAAGTTCATGAAGAAAATTCTCCAGTGGAGGATCAATTATGTGTGGGGCACTGTAATTTCCAAAGCAGTAATGAACTCTTATCCTTTCGGGGTCCTTCCCTGAAATTGCCCTGTTAATGGAATCAATCCTTGCATTTAGGGCTGATGTTCTCTCAGTTTCCTCTGATTTCCTGTAATGTCTTTCGTGAGTAAGGTCAGGTGCATCTATCTGCAACTGGACACCGTCTACTGATAAGATAGCCTCATACTCCTTTGACATTTCCCTTGAAAGGTCCTCAATGAAATCATAATAATCCCTGTAATAGGTTCCAGGAGTAAGGAATTGTGCGAGAACACCAGGTGAGGGAGAATTCACGAAAACCTTGCTCACCCCATTATCTCTCCCGATCTTCTTGAGGTCCTTCGCCTCGAGTTCTGCCTTCTTCTGGCCATTATATGATATCCTGTCGTTTAGCTGGGGATGACCAAGCAATTTTTCCGGATTATTTTTGAAAATATCATAGATGGGGCTTCTAGCGATTCTCAATTCATCGAGCATTGCGTTTGATAACACGGGTGCAACAATTTTTTCGCCGTCAAAACCTTCAAATCTTGATTTGACAAATGTTGTGTAGCCTGATTTCCGCTGTTCACCATTACTGACTACAGTAAGACCTCTGCCCTTTCCCAGTGGATCAACCTGTTTCTGCACAGCCTTATTCTCTTCTTCAACAACGATTTCCCTGAATTTCTCCGGTACCTCACCAGAACGGGTTTCCAGCAGTATGCTCTTTATTTTTTCTGACCTGAACCAGCTGCCAGTCATTGTTTTTTCAGTATGCATTAGTTAAAAGTCAATCATGCCACAAAAATATTTGTTAATTAAATATTACCGGGGTTAATTACTTCTGCATGTTCTTCCTGGAAGCCAGGCTGTAATCTTCATCCTCATACTCTGAATAGCCGATAAGTTCGTAATACTGTTTTCTTGTCATAAGCTGATCTATAAAATTCCTCTGGGTACCATGTTCTTGAAGTTCTCTATAAATATTCTCTGTCTGTTTCAGGATGCTCCTGAATGCAGTCAGTGGGAAAATCACCATATCATATCCGATCTCCTTCAGTTCTTCTGCAGAAAGGAGAGGACTCTTTCCGAATTCTGTCATGTTTGCCATGAGATAACCATTCACCTTTTTCCTCATTTCTCTGAATTCTTCCGGACTTTCAAGGGCCTCAGTGAAAATAATGTCTGCACCTGCCTTCAGGTATTCCCTGGATCTTTCTATTGCATCATCAAGTCCACCTACAGACCTGGCATCAGTCCTTGCAATCAATGAAAAATCTGGATCCTTTGATGCCTCCTTTGCAGCACGGAGCTTGGCAATGAAATCATCAACTGGAACGATACTCTTTCCATTGAGATGGCCGCATTTTTTCGGCAACTCCTGATCCTCAATATGAATTGCCGCTACCCCCGCCCTCTCCATGAGTCTCACGGTCCTCATAACATTCAGGGGCTCACCAAATCCTGTATCACAATCAACAATCAGAGGCAATTTGCTTATGGATGTAATATTCTGTGCTTCCCTTACAACCTCATCCAGGGTTGTTACCGAGAGGTCAGGGAGACCCATCATTCCCGCCACTCCTGAACCTGAGAGGTACATGGATTTGAAGCCAGCTTTCTCAGCAATGAGGGCTGAAATACCGCTGTATACACCAGGGATAGTTATGAAATTCTTCCCAAGCATATTCCTGAAACTCCTGGAAGAACCATTGATATTATCCCTAAGCCTTGACATTTCTCAGGACCTCCATGAATTCCCTCATGCTCCTCTTTTCAAACGACCTCGCAAACTCAATTACTGAGGATGAACTATCCTCACTCATCACCCTGGTACCCTTCTGTTTCAGGTCATCCCACGTATATGGTTTCTTGTTGTGACCCTTTGGTGCATCCATCTCCTCCTCAAATATGCCTTCATCAGTCTCAACCCTGATCTTGACAGGCAGGAACTCAGGATACATCCTGTCAAATTTTTCCGTGATCTTGAACTTCATCTTATCCATAACAGAAAGAATTTCCCTGTCATTCAGCAAATCCTTTTCATAGGAGTGAGGCGTGGGATCGCCCTTTACCAGTGTCAGTGCTATTATATATGGCATGCTGTGGTCTGCAGTTTCCCTTGTTTTTGGCCTCAATTTCTCTGGATCCTTGATTATAATGGTATGGGCAACTGTAAACGTTTCAACCTCAACCCTCTTTATCTTGCCCTTCATCTTCTTCCTTAAATTTGATGCCACTTCTGCCGCACTCATGGCATGATATTCAACAGGATAATTCTTTATCATTGTCTTAAGGATCCTGCTTCTTGAAAAGTCCAGGTTCAGGCTCCCAGAAACCTGTCTTATAAATCCCATCTCACCTTCAAATATGGGTGCTGGCCCTGTGAACCCCCCCTCAGCTAGATTCGCTGCGAAGACACTGTTCCTGCAAGCGTTAGCTGCAGTTGCTCCTTTCCACATGCTGAGTTCACCTGCTCTTGTCTGCCTCATGCTTATATTGTTATTCAGGGCAAGATTGATGGCATGGGCAAATTTTTCTTCATTTAATTCAAGAAGCTTTGCAAGTCCTGCTCCTGATGAGATGCTTATATATGTTACATGATCCCAGCCCCTGTCCCTGATTGAAACAGCGTCAGATAAAGCACATACAGTTTCATAGGAAACCCTTGCAGCATCCAGTACGCTCTTTCCATTCAATTCCTCGCTTTCAGCCATTGCAATGAGCGGTGGTATGTTATCAGAAGGGTGCAAAGCCTCCTTTGAAAGGTATGTATCGTTAAAATCAAGATATCTGGTGGTGGTACCATTTATCATTGTAGCAATATCCACCGAAGCTTTATCACCAGTGAAGAAAATGGTAGCATTCTTCTTCCCTGAAGACGGAAGAAGACTCTTCTTCATTATCTTCACAGGTTCGGCATTAAGGGCACCATAAGAAGTGAAGGCAATATCTGCAACCCGCTTCTTCAGTTCTTCCATTTCTGAAGAACCTGAAAGAGCTGTTTTTCCCTGAGACATATTCCATATTTCTGAAACAATCCTATCCATAAATGTAAATTGCCTGAGATTAGATAAAATATTGCTATCATTATATGTACTGCAATCAGTCGCTGATAACCGGTAATAATTACCCATATGATCTGCCCAGAAAAATAAATAAAACTTTAAAACGATTTCAATTTCATTGATATCGACTCATTTTATAGTGCTTAATCGCTCCAGCTCCCTCATTTAAATACAGATTGAAATTTTAGCGCGTCAGGAAAATCTTTAAATAAGCTATTTATTTAACTTAATGTATATAACGTGGATTGATCAACATTGACAGTTAGAAGGGAATTAAATGAACTTGATTTTCTCTACAGAAGGTCTCTGTTCGGTTTTAGAAATAGGAGTATAATCATTAGCATACCTATCTTTATGGATGCCATTCTTCTCTTCATCTCCATACTGATGGCGCACGAGTACACGCTTTTCTATGCTGTTCTAGTTTTTTATTACATCCTGTTTCTATATGTGTTGAGACAGATATCAAAAAATGAGAAAGCTTTCAAGAAGATTACCGGCCATTACTCCCTGTTCCCACCAAGGGAAGGAGACAGAATAATAGAAGATAAACCTCATGATGTCTTACTTTCATTCTTTAATAAAAGGAGTCTTTTTGGTTTTGAGAGAGGAAAAATAGTATCAATGATAGTTATAATGACAGGTATGTTCACTCTAATCCTCCTTACTTCAAAGATACCTCCCGGTAGATTTTTCCTGGGACTTGAATTGCTTTTGGCACTGATAGGCCTAATTTTCATCGTATCTAAAATAGTGGAAGCAGAAAGAGAAATTAAGAGGATCACAGGGCATTACCAGCTGATACCACCATCCGGGATTTATGACTGAATATCTGAACCAGTGAAAATCCCTCCTCAAAGGCGAAATAATGTGTTCTAATTCAACCAGTCCAATTCCTGAAGATTAGATAATAGAAGTAACATTGTAAAAATCTTCCGGTGCGTAGAAACTATAGCAATTTCCACCGAGTGTATAAGAAATGGGATTGGTTGATTCGTAATAATCAACATTATAACCTGAACCACCATCAATGGGACTATTTGTAATCGATATGCCAACACTCGCATATCCCGACCCAGAAATAGAGGCAATTGTTGAATACATGCCCATAAGCGTTGCTGACATTCCCACATAACTGTTTATTATGGATGCAGCATCAAGTATGACGGCTCCTTCGGTAAGATCACCATCCCCACCATTCAAGGCAGCAGCTATGGACATGATGGTCAGCTCAATCCCAAGAGCAGAAGAGAATATACTGAGCGCATTTCCTATTTTCTCATACACACTGGAAGTATTTAACCAGCTCTGTGAACTGCTGAAAATTGTCGTACTTGAATATTCGTTGCCTTCTCCTGAGGTATTAAGGGATAATGATCCTGATCGTTTATATGTGAGATAATGTTCCATTACCCAGCTATCCTGTATGGGCAGATGTTCTGCAGTTAATTCAAGACTGTTTGCCGTGTTAATATTTACAACTCTTCCTATTGAATAATCTCCATCTTCAATAGTTGAAAGGACATGATTCCAGACCGCTTTCTCGTTAACTATTACTCCTGTATCAGGGCAGTACTCATATTCAAGTTCCTCCTCATGGTGATATGTATATCTACCATAGTGTGCATAGCAGAACGTTACTCCAGAGATTCCCAGCATAACTGTAGTATTATCCAATGCCATGTTATTGGAATCCCCAAGTTTCTCTGAGATATGTGTTGGGTAGGCATTCTGTGAGTTAAGTAGAGTAACTGCTGAACTCAGGTTTGCCATATGCTCATAAGAAGCGGAACCTGACATGGTAGTTGTAACCTCTCCTGAGGAACTCTCATAAACTTGATTAGAGTTTATTTTCAGGTCATCATTAATCATTGTGAACTCAGAGCCAGAAACGACTAATGAATCCCCCATATCTGCATTCCGGCCCATATGAACAACAGAAAGGGGAAGCACACCTTGGGCCCTGGTTGCCATCTGCAGCGAGTCTGATGTTGATGTATAATACAGATCTGAATATCCCGTTTTCAAAGGTTCTGAACAACCCGCTCCCTTTATTGAGTTAACATCATCACCTTTCCTATTTTTCATATTAATTCTTTCAATCAAAGGTACTTTATTTGTTGAACTGTCATTCATGTCTGTATTTTTGATTGTCTGGAATGGCTTTTTTGGGAAGGACAAACTGAGATTGAAACCCATTGGATCAATACACACATTCCTGTAACCTGTCAGGTTTGTGTTACTTTCCATTATAAGACTATTAACAGTATTCATGGCGGTTAAACCGGTGGTTTCAGTACCATCAGATAATGAACTTACATTTGTCAGTAATGGATGTATGGATAAAGGATTAAATGGCAGATTATTATAATACTGGTATATTGATATGTTGCCATCCTCATCAACAGTTTTCAAGGCCATCACTGTCAATGAAATATTGTTTTTTCCCGTGTATTGGTCCATAGCGGATGACCATCCGGAAATTATGTTGACAAGGTTCCCATTCATGAAATATCTACTGCTGTTATGAGTAAAAGGAAGTAGGGTGAGGTTCAACACCATATCGCTTAAACTATTGTTTGTTAGATTTGAAGAGTTCATTTTGAAATTACAGTACTGTACACTATTCATTTTGTAATCATTGGGTACAGGCGCATATATCTCAAGTTGAATTGTAGTATTATTTTCAACTGATAGGGTTTTCCCATTGCTGGATAATGTTATATATGGTCCTATGAAAACAGTTCTTCCCCTAAGATCATTATCTGGCCCATTTCCATTACGGTAATTTTCAGCAAGGACAACGACCCCTGCTGAAACCATAATTACAGCAGTAATAACTGCGATAGTTTTCCTAGAGAAAACAATATTCATACCCTATCACTTTTATAATGCTGAATATTATTTAAATTTTCACTATTTGATTAACCGGTTTAACATAAAAGATATTTGGTTCATCACACTTTTTTGGGGATGAATATC
>DAHVFT010000003.1:0-116702 GCA_027316895.1 Thermoplasmatales archaeon
TATCGCTTCCCTTATGTCCCTTGTAACCAGAGTCGTCCGTAGGAAGTTGTTCTTCTTTACGCCTCTCACATCGAACTGCAACAATGGGGAATCATAGGTCAGTTCTTCCCCCTGCTTCCTTCTCTCCTCTAGATACTCCTTGATGTATGTTGTTCCTTCCTCACCTATGAAGCTGAAATATTGATGCCTTGCCTTGCTCAGCTTGTTTTTGACCATAACCATTGATGGTGTCTTATCGAACTGGATTTCATCCGATATTCTAAGATCTTTGATGTCGCCGAGCCTGAGACCATCGGTTCCTTCGTAATCTCCAAGAGATTCCGGTCTGAGGCCTGAAAAGGCCATTATGGCGATAGCTACCCTGCCTCTTGAGGTTGCTTTTCTAAGTATTCTGGCTAGCTCCTCCTTGCTTGGTACTCTTTCATTTGCAATGGTAGGCGTTTCGTTCTCTCCGGATATGTTAACAGTTAACTGCAAACGGATATCGTTAAACTTCAGCCAGGAAAGAATCACTTTTTTGAATCTCGCTATGTACGATCCTGCCTTGCCCTCCCTTTCAAGCTTCCTCACAAAGTCCTGGAATTCGTATCTGAATTCCTTCTCGTTTTCTCTTGCTTTGTTCAGGATGCCTTTCGGTGTTGTTCCAACCAGCTCACAATAGTGGCCAAGATTTCTCAGGGCTACCGTTGCCGTCAATACAGACTTTGCCCTGAGGTTCTCATACCACCTTCGCACATCCTCGTCGAGAAGTAGTTCCTGATACTTCGACTGCATGGTCATGAGAAGATAACGAGTGCCGAGATAAATAGTATTCGATTAATAGATTAAATGGACCGGTCGGGATTTGAACCCGAGGCCTCTTGCTTGCAAAGCAAGCGATCTACCGCTGATCTACCGGCCCTTTTCACCAGTATGTGTTAATACATAATTTAATTTTTGCTTGATTCACCGTAGGAACTGCACATTTCAACATATACTGTCATGGACAGGTCTTCAAAAACATAATTAAGAGCGAATGACATCATTAGTGAAATGGATATAATCAAGATCGGTGGTAGCCTGCTTACAGACAAGACAGTATACAGGAAGTTTTACCAGAAAAAAACATCAACCATCATCCAGAGACTCTCAAGATTGGAAAGTTTCATACTTGTTCATGGGGGAGGTTCCTTCGGTCATTACATCAGTGAAAAATACGGTTTGCCGGGGGAGGTATCAGAGGAGAGAATAAAGGCTGCAGCCATAGTCAAATATGATATGGCTGATCTGAACCAGAGGATAGTGAAAATGCTTAACAACATGGGAAGACCTGCAATTGGCATCTCACCATTTTTCCTTGATAGAAATAACTCATTCAATTACGATCTGGTGAAGAAGGTACTGGAAATGAATTTCATTCCTGTACTTTATGGGGATGTGTATTTAAGGAATCATGAAATTGGAATCCTGTCAGGAGATCATATTATGGTTTCACTTGCTGAAATGTTCAAACCTGAGAGGGCAATCTTCCTCAGTGATGTTGATGGTGTTTTTGACATGGATCCAAAGAAATACAGAAATGCAGCAATGATCAGGAAGTATTCAAAGGAAATAGTGAATTTTGGTGCCATATCCAATGATGTTACTGGTGGCATGGAACTCAAGTTCAGATCAATGATAAACTGCAAAAAAGCAGGTGTTAAAACATATTTACTCAACGGGAATTTTCCAGAAAGAATTGAAAATATAGATAAAGAAGATTTTGTGGGGACTGAATTTTAATGATAGAAAACAGAAAGGAGGATCATATAAGGATAGCAGAGGGAAAGGAAGTCAATGCATCTCACAATTACTGGGATGACATTACTCTAATTCACAGATCTATCCCTGAGGTGGATTATGACAGCATTGACACCAGGGTAAATTTCCATGGCAACAGGGTAGAATATCCCATCCTGATATCGTCAATGACAGGTGGTACAGATCTTGCAAAGAAGATCAATGAAAATCTCGCATGGGCTGCTGAAAAATTCAATATTCCCATGGGCTTGGGGAGCATGAGGGCCGCGGCTGAAAAGAAGGAGCTAGCAGGTACATATTCGGTTATAAATAATTACAAAATACCATTCAAACTGGCCAACATTGGAGCACCACAGCTTATCGGGCAGGACAAGGATGCAATGAGCAGGGAAAAGATAGATTATCTCATGGAACTCATAGATGCAAAGTTCCTCATAATTCACTTCAATTTTCTTCAGGAGATGATACAGCCCGAAGGGGACAGAAATGCAAAGGGCGTTATGGAAAAGGTGAAGGAACTCGCAGCCAGTTACCCTGTAATAGCCAAGGAAACTGGTGCAGGTTTTTCAGAAAGGGATATTGACATGCTTATAGATGCCAATGTTAAGGCCATCGATGTTGGTGGTCTCGGAGGCACAACATTCGCAGCCATTGAATATTACAGGGCAGAGAGGCAGGGTGAGGGTGAGAAGGCCATAGCAGGAAAGACGTTCTGGAACTGGGGTGTGCCATCTCCCATAAGTTTGAAGATCATCAATGGAAGGATACCAGCAATTGGAAGTGGTGGTTTAAGAAATGGCCTGGATCTTGCAAGGGCCATATCCATGGGAGCATCCATGGGCGGCTTTGCCAGAACACTTCTGAAGGGAGCTGATGAATCCAGAGAGAGTATTGAGAAAAACATAAACGCAATCATAAGGGAACTGAAGATTGCCATGTTCCTTACAGGTTCTGGAAATGTTGAAGACCTGAAGAGGGCGGATAAATTTATCCATGGTGAATTGAAGGAGTGGAGTGATTACTATGACAGAAGATTTTGATCCACCGAAGGAAGAGCTAACAGAGGTTAAGTGCCCTGTATGCGGAGAAAGATTGTACTTTATACAGATGATGACAAGCATTGCCTATGAAAAGCAGATACTTATACAGACATATTTCTGCAAGAAATGCCTTTTCAAAAAGAATGAGGTCACACAGATAGAATCAGGTGAGCCTGTGAGAGAAAGCCTTTTAATCAGAAACATGGATGATCTCAGGGTTGTTGTCTACAGATCACCTCAGGCAAGGGTCGTTATCCCGGAAATAGGGGCAGAGATTGATCCTGGAGAGATATCTGATGGTGAGGTTACAACTGTTGAGGGTGTTGTCACAAGGATGTGGGAAAGAATGTATTCGGCACTCCTTGATTTTGAGGGTACGGAGAATGAGGAGAAAGCTGCCAGGAAAAAGATGGATATGATAGAAAAATGGCAGATATTTCCATTCACCCTTGTCATGGAGGATGAAAGCGGCATGAGCAGGATACAGAGCAGCAGGGCAACCATTGAGAAAATAGATGTTGGTTCAGTATAGAAGCAACTTTTTCATTTCTTAACAACCATGATTTAATAACGGGTGCTTAATTCACATCAATGATCAGTTCAAAGAAGATCCTCATAACGGGAGGAGCGGGATTCATCGGATCCAACATGGCTAATTTATTATCTGAAAACAATGAGATTACAGTGCTTGATGATTTCAGTGGTGGTACCTTAAAGAACCTTGACGAATCTAAGGTTGGGAAAAGTATAAAGGTCATAAGGGGTGATATAACAAAGAGGGATTTCTTCTTCAAGCTTGAGAAGGATTTTGATCTTGTTGTGCATCTGGCAGCAAATTCAGATGTAAGATCTGGCAGCGATGATCCTGAAATAGATATGCAGACAAACGTTATTGGAACGCACAATGTTCTTGAATTTATAAGGAGATCAGACATAAAGCAATTGCTTTTCTCTTCCACATCCACAGTATACGGTGAAGCGAATACCATACCAACTCCAGAGAACTATGGTCCGGAACTACCAATATCACTGTATGGCGCATCCAAACTAGCCAATGAGGGATACATATGGTCATATTACCACTATTACGGCATAAGACCATTGATCTTCAGGTTTGCAAATGTTGTGGGAAGAAATTCAACCCATGGTGTGATACATGATTTCGTCATAAAGCTTCAAAAGAATCCTTCAGAACTTGAGATACTTGGTGATGGTACACAGGAGAAATCGTACATACATGTTGATGACTGCATAAATGCAATGCTGCATGTATATGAGAATTCAACTGAAGGAGATGTTGTAAACCTGGGAAATGACCAGCGAACCAGTGTAAAGACCATTGCACATGCAGTGTGCAGTGAAATGGGTTTAAAGGATGTGAAATTTAATTTTACAGGTGGATCAGAGGGAAGGGGATGGAAGGGAGATGTGAAAATAGCACAGCTTTCAACCGACAGGATCAGAAAATATGGATATGTGAACAAACTGAACAGTGATGAATCTGTTGCACTGGCAGTGAAAGAAATATATTCCCAGATGTCCTGATTTTCACTATTTTGAATAAATTGTACAGATTAATTACCTGTTTTAATTAATTTTTTTCAGTAATCCCGTGTTTTGCTGGTTTTTAACACATAAAATCAAAGTTGCCTCATATGTAAGGGTCACTTCTCAAATAGAAATTATGCATTGTTTACTTAGTGAGAAAAAATGAAAACGATTGAAACATGGTTCTATGTAGGACTGTTGGCTGTTATCCTGATATTTGGTGTTGGGATGTATTACGAGGGAGCAATAAGCCACGCTTCACCTTCAACTTCAACCCAGAGTTCAACTAATGAGTATAATATTACCTTAGTTATTACAAACCAGAATTATCTTGCAAGTGCAGGACATAACCAGCCCGCCTATTATGTACTTGAGAATGGAAAATTAATGTCATCTGCCCAGATATATCTGCCTGGTGATTCACTCATAAGAATGACCATAATTAATTACGATACCGGACCTGGAACTACATCCTCAACATACAGCAAGGTTACTGGAACATTAAACAACACCGAATATGTGTTCAATGATACAAGCGTTAACACAACGGCCCAGACAGGTCACTGGATTAGCTCAGTTCCCTTCTCTGATCTTGCACATACATTCACAGTACCAAACATGAACCTGAACATAATGGTTCCATCTGAATCCATTGTGGTTGCCTACTTCCACACACCAGCATCTGGTGTATACAACTGGCAGTGTGAAGTTGGCTGTGGTACAGGAGCAAGCGGCTGGGGAGGAGCAATGGAGACCCCTGGCTGGATGCAGGGAGAAATAGTACTTGACTAAAGGTACTATTAAATTTTAATTTTTGTTAGATTAAGGTTTTATTTCCTTCAACTGACTTTTTTAACTTATTGTTTTGTAAGTAAATTTTTTCAATATAGCATTAATATTTTAACCATATTTCCAAATTCATAAACAAATTTCAAGAATAGATTTTTCAATAACTATATTTTAGATAATCACATTTATTCAGTCCAATATACAGTAATGAACTTACCTGAAATTTTGCAGTTTCCCCAAACTTTTTTTCCTCGATAAGACTATGAGTTGCCATGTATAATATTAATGATAACCTTTTCACCTGGATTACTGGAGGAATGAGTAAATCCAGACACAACTTCTGCCTGAGTGGAATGCCCGAGCTGGATCTGGACTCTATTGGAGTGAAAGTTGATTATGAGGAGTACAGGAAGAGAAGAGAGAATATAGAAATGGAATTCAACAACCTGATCGCACAGATGTTTGATGTGGAACCAGATCAGGTGCTTTCCACTACTGGTGGTACCGAAGGAATCGCTCTTGGTTCAATCTTTCTTCATAAAAATTCAGACTGTATAGATGTACCGGTGCCTGAATATGAACCTATGTACAGGGTTCCTGAATCCATGGGTTTCAAAACACAGAGGGTGAACCCTTACATTAAACTACATCCTAGCAGGAGAAATTCTTTGAGCACAACCATACCGAATAACCCAACAGGTGATCTTGAAGACGAAAGAAATCTTGAAGAATATCTTGATGGAAAACATGAGGTCTATATCGACGAGACTTTCAGGGAATTCATGTTTCCAGAAAAACCATATACCCTTCTGCATAAATATCCTGAGGCAGTTGTTTCAACCACCATGACAAAATTCTTTGGAGGAGCCTCATGGAGGGTTGGATGGATGCTAGGAACTAAGGAAAGAATCATGCAACTGAGAAGTTACAGATCACTAACAACTGGAAGCACTGCCAGATTTTCACTTTACGCATGCATGAAGATACTTGAAAAGAGAAATGAGGTTCAGAAAATTGTAAGAAAAGTTATGGATGAAAACAGGAAGACTGTAAGGGAGATGCTTCCTAAGGCTGGCCTTAAGTTCACCACACCAGACAGGTCGTCTTTCATTTATGTTCATACAGATGGTGATTCGTCTCAAATGGCAGAGGATATGTTATCCAAAGAGGGCATTTTTGTAAGCCCGGGTAAATATTTTGGTATACCAACAGGATACAGGTTATGCATTACATCCAGTCCAGATCAGTTCAGAAAGGATCTGGAAAAATTATGTGAATATCATGAAGGAAGGGAAAAGTCCTGATAGATTTAAGTGGGAAAAGATAATTTTCACAGATCTGAAGCCTGAAACAGATGTTTTCATTTACAGGCAGATGTGTGAAATGCTCATACCGCAGAAGGGATGTACAAACAGGTTTCGTATAAAGGCAACTGGAGAGATAACTGATTTCTATTTAGGCAGTGATGATCTCCTGTCTCTCAGGTTCATGAAGAGCTTCTTCTCTAGGCTCTACCCCCTGAAATATGAGGAGGAAAAAGAGAGTGTGGAAGAAGTAAAGGCATTCAACCTGTACAGGGTAACCAGCTACAGAGCTGACGGTCCAATAATGGTTCCGTCACTCCTTCAGAATATAGCATTTATACATAATGTTGCTGAGAATGACGTGTATCTTGACGTGGCAATTTATCACCACAGAGGTGGAAAGGCAGGCGTTTCCCTCAGAATAGGATTCACCAGTGAAGATCCGGTGAATAATAAAATCATGAGGAGCATACATACACAGATCGCAGGTTTTTCAAAAAAATCAGGAATTAAGGTAAGGAAAGTAAGAAAGAATGGTGGTTATCACATAAGGAAGGGTATTGACCCGAGATTCCTTGTGAATTTTGTAAGAATCCCCATTGATGAGGATGCCTGAACACTATTCTATTTCGTTCACTTCTTCAGTATATCTTCTCTTTGATCCAAAGGGTGTGAATGGTTTACCATTTCCCCTGTAGAATTTTGAGAAGAATTCAACATACAGCAACCTTACACCCTGGATACCAGATTCCACAATAGCCAGCAGCAAAGCAAACAGCTGCCCAATGATCAGAAGGATAACACCGAATATTATGAGAACCGGATCATGCAGTGTTGAAATGAAGAATGTGTTCACAAGCTTGGTTAGAATTACCGATGCAAGGAGGATTCCCATAATTCTCAGATATGATAGAACGTGGCTTATAACCGACGGCAATTCTATGAGACCTATTCCCTTCTCCGTGCCTATTATCATTACTACTCCAAGTATCATTGATGCTATGTCAATATCAGCAAATGGGTTTGTGGTAAGGCTGAGATTTAACTTATATATTAGTGATAATCCGTAAATTACTATTCCCCAGACGAAAAGGAGCCACCCTACCTTCCCGATGATCATCTTTTTGTGATTGTAATAATAGTCATTCAGTATACCCAGGATGAAACCGAATGACACCATTACAACACCGAAATAGCCTGTCATCAGCAGTATTTTTGATGTATACACAATTGGATTAAAATATGTTATGTGGAATGGCCCTATGGTTGTGGGCAGTATGGCGAAGCCGAAGAAGCCGTTGAATAGAATCCCTACAATTATGGCCACAATTGAACCCGGAAGCATTGCCTTTGCCAGTATCTGAAGCTGATAGGGTGAGAATATGGACGTGATGAATCCAGTCATCTTTTTTGGAAGTGGCTTCTTGGGTCCAGTTGAATTGATTCTTTTTATAAGCCAGAGCGATAGTAGAAGTATTACTATTCCAAATCCCCAATCACCTACCATTATACCGAAGAATATGGGGAAAACTATGGCAAATATTATGGTGGGATCTATCTCAATATCCTGAGGTAGTGAATAGAAACGTATGAATGACTCAAACAGCCTGAATCTCCTTGGATTATCCTGTAGTGTTGGACCTATTTCATCTGTTTTTACCCTTTCTATGATGCAGAGATGATCAGCTTTCCTTTCAACGGCATCTGATATCTTCTGGAATTTGGGTTCTGGAACCCAGCCCTCCATAACGAATATACTCTGGGAAGATGGCATCTTCATTGCTGCTTCTATCTTCTTTGCCTCTATTTCCAGGGCCTCCCTGACAGAAACTATTTCTGAATAATGCTTATCGGATAGCTCACCTATACCTGTTTCCAATTCGCTTATCTTCTCGTTTATGTTCTTCTTGAGATTCAGAAGATCATCCCTGATCTCCCTGGGCTTTCCACGCATCTGCATTATATAAATTGCCTTTCCAGACTGAGAACCAATGCTCTGGGCGAACTCCTTTTCTCCACTCTTGGGCATTGAAAGCACCGTGTTTCCGTTAACCCTGTTTACAATGTAATTTTCCCCTATCTTTCCCTCGTATTCTCCCTGGATTAGATAGGATGAGATCACAGAATTGTTAAAACAGGACATATCCACATCAAGTGATTCAAGAGGTTCCACAATTTCAAGTCTGTTATCTATGCTCTTCAGCTCCGTTTTCAGGTCATTTATGGAATTGACAGCAGTTCTCAGATCTTCACCGATCCTTATTGATTCAGCTGCGGAGATTATTTCCTGCACGCTTGAAAATTTTCTCTTTCCAGTTATTTTCCTTGGAGGCAGGAGATTTTCCATTCCCCTGATCTCATTCATCAGTTCTATTACCCTTCCTCTTCCCTCTATCTCTGTCGAGGATTTCATTCCCTCCTTGTAGGAATCCGTAACGTCCTCAAACTGAATGGATTTCATATCATGTAGAAGTGTAAGTAGACCTGCCGCCTTCTCCCTGTAGGCAATTATCCTCATCCTTGCCATTGGCACCGGCTTAAAACCCATCTTTAGTCACTCACATAATCCTTCATAATGCCAAGTAGCATATCCACAGTACTTTTACTGTCAATGTTCAGCTTGATTCCAGCCACCTTTTCGTTCTCTTCCCTGACTTTTTCCTGCATCAGCTTATCAAATTCGGCCTTCTTTTCCTTCAGTGCAAGTTCATACTTTATCTGGAGGCTGTCCTCAAGATCCTTATATTCCTTCTCTGTCTTTGCCTTTTCAGACTCTGTCATTTCCCTGCATTTCTGCTTTTCTTCCTCTATTGATCTGTTAACAGATTCCTCTGTTTCCCTTATCTTTTTGATCTTATCAATTCCATCTGCATTCATAATCTCACCAGTGTAAAAAGTACGACAACAATTATTATGATCCTTATGGGAAACATGTATTTCCTAAGGGTGAACAGGATCAACTGCTGTCTGTTC
Organism: Thermoplasmatales archaeon; assembly: GCA_027316895.1. Classification (GTDB taxonomy): domain Archaea; phylum Thermoplasmatota; class Thermoplasmata; order Thermoplasmatales; family Thermoplasmataceae; genus Cuniculiplasma. Next base: position 9,434 of record DAHVFT010000003.1, read on the forward strand.
ATTTCGTTAATATTATACTGCCTGTAATTCCCCCTCCTTATTTTTGTCCTCCTCCTCTGATATCATCTTCTTCTTGACAAATTTAAGAGTTGTAAACGTGTCTCTCTCAAGTTCGTCAAGTCTCATTCTTATATATTGTGACTGGCTCTTTAACTTTGGTATCATAACGAATTCAATGGCATTTGACCTTCTCTTGGTCTTGTCAATTTCCATAAGAAGCCTTCTCATGGATTTCTCCTTCTCCACAACTTCCACAAGACTTCGGAACAGACGATCATATGCATCTATGGCATCGTCTATGGGTGCAGGAACAGAAATGGCCCTAAATCGTTCTGTAAGAACGGCCTTTTCCATCATTATGCCCAGTTCAGGTATCCTCACGCCCATTACATTTCTCGCCTTTAAGGTTACATCAGCAGACCCTGACATGAAACCATAACTCTCGACCTTCATCCTTCCTTCCCTGACCTCTGCAATGGCCATTTTTTCCAGTGCATTCTCAACTTCTTTTCTTAAGTTCTCCCTCATGCCCCTTAGGTCCTTTGCCATCTTCAGGAATTCCATTATGAGTGCTGATCTTTTCATCTTAAGCAGCTCATATCCCCTCTGTGCCAGCTTAATCCTCTTCCTTAGCTGGATGAGCTCAATTCTGGTCGGTTTTATGTTAAGGTCTGCCAATTCCTCACTTCCATTTTCCGTATTTCTGTATGAAGTCCTTTTTCAACCTCTTCATTTCTGTCTCAGGCAGTTCAGATAGAAGATCATAACTTATTTCCAGTGTATCCTCTATTGTCCTATCCTCGTCCAGCTTCTGGGTTACGTATTTGTTTTCGAAATTATCTGCAAACTTCAGGTAGCTCTTATCGCTTGAACTCAAAGATTCCTCTCCTACTATTGCACTCAGTGATCTGAGATCTTTTCCAGTTGCATAGGCTGAATATAGCTGATCTGCAACACCACGGTGATCCTCTCTTGTTCTTCCCTTTCCAATTCCCTGATTCATCAGCCTTGAAAGTGAGGGTAAAACATCCACTGGAGGATAAACGCCCTTTCTCTGGAGTTCCCTGCTCATTACGATCTGGCCCTCTGTTATATATCCTGTAAGATCGGGTATTGGATTTGTTATATCGTCACCTGGCATTGTAAGTATGGGTAGCTGTGTTATTGATCCATTTCTTCCCCTTATCTTTCCTGCTCTTTCATAAATAGTACTAAGATCTGTGTACATGTATCCTGGGTATCCCCTTCTCCCTGGAACCTCCTCTCTTGCTGATGATATTTCTCTTAAGGATTCACAGTAATTTGTCATATCCGTAAGTATAACAAGAACATGGTATTCTCTCTCATACGCAAGGTACTCTGCAGTTGTAAGGGCAACCCTGGGAAGAATTATCCTTTCCATGGATGGATCGGATGATAAATTCATGAATATTGCAGCCCTGGAAAGAGCTCCTGTCTTCCTGAATTCGTTCATGAAAAAATTTGCCTCTTCGCTTGTAATACCCATGGCCCCAAACACCACGGCAAAGCTTTCCCCAGTCTTCAGGGTTTTTGCCTGCCTTGCAATTTGCGATGCAAGCACATTATGTGGGAGACCGGAACCTGAGAATATGGGAAGTTTTTGTCCCCTTACAAGCGTGTTCATTCCATCTATTGTGGATATTCCAGTCTGAATGAATTCTGATGGCTCCTCTCTTGAATATGGATTTATTGCATCTCCAACTATCTCAACACTTTCTTTGGACAGAAGCTGTGGTCCGTTGTCTATTGGTTCACCAAGACCATTAAAAATCCTTCCAAGAACCTCATCAGATACCTTGATCCTGGCAGTTTCACCCCTGAATCTTACAGTTGTATTATTGCTGTCCAGACCAGATGTTGAGCCGAAAACCTGTACTATGGCAAGCCCATTTCTTGTGTCGAGAACCTGACCTGATTTTATCTCCCCACTGGGTGTCTCTATGGTGACCATTTCATTATAGCCTGCGTCTGAGATCCCTTCCACAAAGATCAGTGGACCACTTATCTCGCTTATATTCTTGTATCCAACCTTAACCATTACTTTTCACCCCTGATTCTTTTTAGATCTGAATCTATGCTGGTCACTGTTTCATTGAAATACTTCTCCAGATCCGGATCTCTTACCTCTTTTATCCTTGAAATTTTCTCCTTCGAAGGTATATTCTCTATCTGAGACATTGAGAATCCCTGATCAATTGTCTTCTCTATCTCATTGGAATAGTGCATGATCAGTTTCATCATCACGATCTGCTTATTAAGTGAGCAAAACTGATCCACATCGTCAAAGGCACTTTGCTGCAGGTAATCTTCCCTTATTATCTTGGCAACATCCAGAACTGATTTTTCCCTGTCTGGTAAGGCATCATATCCAACCAGCTGGACAACCTCCTGCAATTCAGATTCCTTCTGAAGTATATTCATCATCTTACTGTAAATTGTTGGCCAATCCTTGGATATATTCTCACTGAACCATGGCAGAAGTTCACTTTCATATAGCGAATAACTGTTCAGCCAGTTTATTGATGGAAAGTGCCTCCTCGAGGCGAGAGATGCATCAAGTGCCCAGAAAACTCTTGTAACTCTCAGGGTGTTCTGTGAAACAGGCTCTGATATATCTCCACCAGGTGGTGAGACTGCACCCACTATGGTTATTGAACCATTTCTGTCTGGATTTCCAGAGATTATGGCATTTCCCGATCTTTCATAGAACTCAGAAAGCCTCCTTCCCAGATATGCTGGATATCCTTCCTCTCCTGGCATTTCCTCAAGTCTACCAGATATTTCCCTTAAGGCCTCTGCCCATCTTGATGTGCTATCAGCCATTAGAGCAATTCCATATCCCATATCCCTGTAATATTCTGCTATGGATATTCCAGTATAAATACTGGCTTCTCTTGCTGCAACAGGCATGTTTGAGGTGTTTGCTATTAATATTGTTCTCTCCATGAGGGGCTTTCCACTCTTTGGGTCCTGCAGTTCAGGGAATGTTGTGAGAATTTCGGTCATTTCATTTCCCCTTTCACCGCATCCCACATAAACAACTATATCGCTGTCTGCCCACTTGGACAGCTGGTGCTGAACCACGGTCTTTCCAGATCCAAATGGACCTGGAACTGCAACTGTTCCACCCTTTGCTACAGGGAAAAATGTATCAATTACCCTCTGACCTGTTACAAGTGGTATGGAAGGTGGTAATTTTGATTTTACACCCCTGATAGTCCTTACAGGCCACTCCTGCCTCATGGTTAATTTTTTATCTCCATTCTTTGTTTTAACATGAGCATAGACGTCTGTAACGGTCATGCTGCCCTCAAGGATCTCACTAATCTGACCTTCTATGTCCCTTGGAGCCATTATTTTATGTTCTATAAGAGATGTTTCCTGAACTGTTCCCAGTATCTGTCCAGGTTTTATATCATCACCCTTTTTCACCAGAGGCTTGAATTCCCACTTCGCCTTCAGATCTATAGGATTTGCTGTATAACCTCTCCTTATGAAATCTCCACTGCTTTCCCGTATGATGTCCAGAGGTCTCTGGATACCATCGTAAATGGATTTAAGTAATCCAGGTCCCAGTTCAACTGAAAGAGGCTTTCCGGTTGTCTCGACCTTTTCTCCCGGCTTTATCCCACTTGTATCCTCGTATACCTGTATTGTTGCCCTGTTACCGTTCAGCTTTATGATTTCTCCCACAAGGTTGAGTTCACCTACTCTAACCACATCAAACATTTTTTGGTTTTCAATATCTTCCGCGACCACTACTGGACCGGAAACTCTGATTATCTTTCCCAATTTTTCACCTTCCTATATCTACGCCCAATATTCTTTTGGCCATTGTTTCTAAACTTTCTTCTCTGTCCACACCTGGCAGGGGGATGAACATAACGAGAGGCTTAAGTGTGCTCTCATAATAATTAAGCATTCTTGTATCCATAACTGACTTCAGGCTTTCTGATACAAAGATCACGGAATACTTCCCTGACTTTTCAATTGACTGAAGTTTTTCAAGTGCCTCCTTGCCCTCAGCCTCAAAAGTATCTTCTATTCCTATGAGCCTGAACCCCATTGAGATTGATCTTTCCCCAATTACCGCAATTCTACCTTCATCCTGCTTTTGATTGATCATATATTTACCATCATCTTCCTTATTCTTTCCTTATCCATTCCATATGCCTTTCCAGCAAATATTATCCTCAGATTATTTCTCTCATTCTCAAACCTTAGAAGCGTATTAAATATGGAACCTATGGAATTCGATTGAAGGGAAAATCTCGGAAGGGTCCTCTCCAGAAGAGTCCTCTTCATGAGAGTTTCTGCTTCTCCTGATGAAATTCCATTTTCATTTTCTATTCCTTTTACTCCGTAAAGGTTCAAACACTTTATTGCTATATTTTCTGATTCACTTGAATTGTACATCTCTCTCAGCTTCTGTATGTCAATATTACCCATGTTCATTAGACCATTATCTATGGCCTCAAAATCCAGTCCCAGGGTCTTTGCCTTTATCAGTGTCATAAGATTCTTTTGATCGACCTCATCCCTTATAAAAAATCTCGCTGGTTCCTCATTCCCAAGAAAATATTTAACACTTTCGAAAAGCCTTGAGTAATATGCAATATCCAGTGAATACAGAAGCACTGATACATCTCTCTCCTTCCTGTACTCATCGAGATATTTTAATAGGTATATTCCGTAACTTAGCTTCACAAGATATTTAGAAATTCCCTCTATGTCGTTTTCATTTATCATTAATGTATAATCTTCTGGTGTAAGCACGTTTCCAAGCATACCCACAGGGTAGTTGTTTCTGTCAACAACAAAGATATCACTCTTCTTTATATCTTTCCCAAGATACTTTGAAGTAATGATGTTTTTTATGCTATCTATATCCCATCGTGATATGTAACTCTTAATTGCTTCCCTTCCATTTGCTGGAGGAGATTCTGCAACTTTCAGTACAAGATTCATCATCCTTCTGTTGGATGCAATCTCAAGAAGTTCATAGGAACTGTATAATCCTGATAGAGCCTGAATATGGGTGCTGTACGGGGTTCCGTCCATTATTCTTAAAACATCTGAAAAACTCTCTGCATTTATGAGTTCGCTGAAGGTTTCTTCCTTTAGAAGCTCATCATTGAGTAATCGGCACTTGGACGCACTCCCGAAAAAAGTTGCATCCATTAATCCGCACCCATCTTTTCCATTATCATCTCCTCGATCTTTTCTTTCTGATCGCTCATAATGGAATCAAAAGTCATATTAAGGGTCCTCTTTCCATCTGATGATGTGACGAGTATCCCAAGCCTTATCCTTTCTGATTGCTCAAAGGTAAAATCTCCATTAACCTTGCTTATAATGTTCTTATCTTCACTGGAACCTAGAACTTTGAAGCCCTTTCCAAGCTTAGAACCTGCTTCCTTTATGGAATTCCTGATAAACTCTTCATATTTTGGGTCCTTCCTAATGATAGACTCAGAATTATATGCAATTTCCCAGAAATCCTCAAGAAGTTTTCTCTTCCTTTCCATCTCTATGGTTTTAATTGCAATCAGTATCTCGTCTTTTGATGTCACTTCAATTTTCTTCAGGCTCTCCTCGAGTTTTCGTGACATGTTCTTTTCAAGTTCTTTCAGTCTTTCCTGACTTCTGTCCCTTATTTCCTTAAGGCTCTTTTCACAGTCAGCGGATATTCTATTGATTTGCTCCTTACCCTTTTTTTCTATCTCTTCTATTATATCCTCTGCTGACATTTTGATATCACAGTATGGCTTTCAAAAGCACGTATCCAAGAACCAAACCTATAATCCACAGGGTTTCTGGAATGACGAAAAATATCAGTACCTGTCCAAACTTCTCCGGCTTCTCGGCTATGATGCCCATACCCGATGCACCTATTCCCTGCTGGGCCATTCCAGTTCCAATCAATCCGCCTGCAATGGCTATGGCAGCCGCAATAGCTTCCAGTGCATAAGTACTAACCACATAGTTAGACGAACTGGTTGTCGCCATTGCTGTTACCACAGCACTCCATGCAAACGTTCCAACGCTATAAATCATGAAAATCCTCAAACGCTTATAAAGATGTTTTATTTAAATTTAATTGGAAAACACTTTTAAATTCAGCTTATTATATTTGTGGAAATTACTAATAATTTTCGCACTATCTCACTAACTTACAATAAAATATAACAAATGAATTAAAAAATGATCATTTTCCTTTGATCTATATATAAATTTACTGCCCCCTTTTCTTTAACATACCAACTGCAAGCGCAATAAAAAGTAGTATAATTATATCACCCACTATTATATAAATATAAGATGAGCTAAGGCCATATGGACCAGAAGTTGACGTATACGGTGAAATGATCCTGTTTGCAGTATAGGGTGAAATGGATCCTTTTAATGTAGAGGTGGAAATACGAATATACAAACTTCCGGCAAGAGCTACTACAGAAGCAAGCGGTGTTCCATTGATAATATATTTGATAAATTTATTTCTCAGTTTTCCCATGCTTTACAATTGCACCAAATTAGATATTTTTTTGTGTTTTTTGATTGTTACATTCAATCTAATTAGATTATTTTATTAACTTTCCAGTTGCCATCTTCCACATGTAAAGGTCCAGTACACCTGGCTTCAGCCCAAGCTGTTCTGAAATCTGGATCACCTGTTGTTCATACTTCATGTAAAGCTTTCTATTCAGGGCCTTACCTGATCTTGCAAATTCCCCGTCCAGCATTCTTATGATGTGTTTATCAAGTATTGCAAAGTCAAAAACACCAGTGTTCCTTAGAAAATGAGATGATTCCTTATACCCTATTCCCTTAACATTTTCCACAATGAACTCTCTTGCGACCCATGGATCGGGATGATTCAACAGTACAGGTAGTTCAGGTATTATCCATCTGTTCTCCGAAATAAATTTACCCCTCGTATTGTAGAATCTATAATGCGCATTTTTTAATTTAGCAGTTAAAACTTCTGTACTATCCTCTATGAATGGCTGTACTCCCAGCTCTCTCTGCATCTTTATGCCTAATTCTGCAGAAGTATTGGCTGTCAGGAAGCAGTAGCATAGCTCAAAAAAAATCTCTGGTCCATCCTTCTTTCTGAATGATTCGAATTCCTTAACTCTTTCATTCACCTCGTCCCTGAATTTGGAATTAATTAGATCTTCCAGTTCTGTGAACCATACTTTCTGTGCTGTTATATTGCTACCAGTCATGTTATCCTTGTTGACTCTGTACCGCATTTATGTGAATTAGTCTTTCTATTCAGTTCTATTTCTTTTGAATATTGCCTTGATATTCCCTTAAAAGGTTTACTGCTAACTTTTAAAAGGTAGACGCTATTAGTCCCCTATATGAACATTCATACTGAACCCGAAGATGGAAAGAATCCTGTACTTGAGATCATAAGGGAAAGCCAAAAGTTCCTGCACCTGAACTACTATCTCATTGACGATCCTGAATTCATGAAGGCAATCGAGGACAGGGTATCCCATAAGGTAAACGTTCAGATAATAATTGATGGCGAGCCATATGAGGGAAGCAGTCATTCCAGCCTTGAGGCACTCAGAAGGACAGGCGCACAGGTTAATCTTTCTCCTTCAAGATTTGATAATACTGACGTTTTTGATCATGCGAAATACATGTACAATGAAAAGAGGTTCCTAATAGGAACAATGAATCTGACAGATGCAGCATTCAAGAGCAACAGGGAGTACTTTGTAATAGGCGATGAAAGAAAGGTTCTAAAATCCCTTGCAAGTATATTTGAATCAGACTGGAAGGGAGAAAGAGCAGGTGAGGTTGATAGAAAGGATCTGATTGTTTCACCAGACTCTGAGAACAGGATCCTTGGAATACTGAGGGACGGAAAGAAGCTATTCATAGAAACAGAAGAACTTGGTAATGACAGGGTAATTCTTGACACCCTGAAGACCAAGGGAAAGAAATTAAGGATGATACTTCCTTCAAGCATTTCCGATGAGGACATGAATAACGCAGATGAACTCATGAAGAATGGTGCAAAAATTAGGGTAATGCCTGCTGAAAAACTCTATATGCACGCCAAGATGATCCATACAGGAAAGTTCGTGTTCATTGGTTCACAGAATTTCTCATCCACAAGTCTACTGAAAAACAGGGAAGTAGGGATCATGGTGAAGAAATACGGGATGAAGAAGATATTCAATAACAAGTTCAAGGAGGACTGGAAAAACTCTGAGACTATTACCAGAAAGATGAGGAAGGGCGCAAAATCCTGATTTAAATTAACTTTAGATCAAATAATTATTCCACTTTTATGCTTATTGTATTTGGTTTGTAACGACATTAAATTAAAAATCTCTAAATAACTACCTCTGCCTTCAATTCTACATTTTTAAAATTACATAATTTCGCAGATATGCTCTTATTTCTTAAGTATGATTTCACAAATTTTATAGACCGAATTACCACTTTTAAAAAATTATGGTTGTAAATTAAAATGAAAAATGAGGGTTTATTTGAATGCGAGATATGCCTTGTGAGCCTTTTCGAATCTCTTGTTCACTGATGCCCAATCTACATTCTTCATGAATGCGTCCAGATATGGTGCCCTCTTTGCCCCGTAGTCTACGTAATATGCGTGTTCGTAGACATCTAGAGCCATGACGACTATGGCATTCCATATTCCATTTGTGTTGTGTACATCAGCACCAATGTTTCTCAGCTTTCCGGTGTTCAGGTCATATACAAGAAGTGCCCATCCCCTGAATGCAGTACCAGTAGCATTAAAGTCCTCAACCCATTTCTCATAGCTTCCGAAATCTTCTGAGATCTTCTTTTTCAGTTCTTCAGATAGATTCTTGAGACCATCCTTTTTCAGTGACTCGAAATATATCTCGTGAAGAAGCGAACCATCATAATTGAAGGTTTCTTCCAGCTTAAGTTCCCTGAATTCGCTGTAATTCTGGTTTGCCTTGCTTCTGTCTGCATTTGGAAGTTTTTCCCAAATCTCATTCAACTTTGTGACGTACCCATTATAATGCGTCTCAAAGTGATATTCTATTTGCTGATCTGATATACCATCCAGTCCCTTTGGCTTGAATTGATTTTTCTTTTCCCATTTTTCTACCATTTTTTCACCAGATCAATATTATTTACTGGTTTAAAAATTGTATCGATAACGTTTAAATAATTGTTTTTTAAGAATTATTATCACCGAAATTTTACCGGAAGATAAGACCCCGATGATTATGTTTTTTCCATTGTTGAGGTTGATTCTTCTCGCTCCTTAGCCTTGAGTACAATGTACAGAGTTGCCAGAATTACAAATATGACAGGTATGACCACGAGGAATGCGTTTCTGTATCCTACTATTTTTATTACCTCACCAGATATGAATGGCATTACTGTACCAATGGCCATCATTATGGAAAAGAAATAACTGTTAGCCATATTTCTCCTGTTTTCTGGAAAACTCCTTGTTATGGACATTACAGAAAGTGGATATGTAAGTCCATGGGGGATGCCGAGGATCAGGAATGCTAACATAAAATAATCATAGGATTTTGCTGTTCCAAGTACAAGCAATCCTATGGCGGAAAGAATAACCGCTGAAAACATCAATCTTGGCAATCTTTCTGGTACCCTCACAGAAAATACAAGTCTTGATATGAATGATGTTAGAAAGAAAAGGCTGAATGTCAGATTGACCGTAGAGATGTTTATATTGAAGTCAGATATGCCGAAGAGCCCACCATACGTGGTGAGAAAGGCAAAGGGGATGTTATAGGCAAGGATGTTGAGAAGTGATGATTGAAATCCCTTATCCTTTAGTACTGTTATATCAAATCCTCTTCTCCTGACACCCATCTCATCTGGAAATTTTATGAAGAATGAATCGATCATTCCTACGGCCGGTAAAATGGAGAATATAAGGAATGATTCTTGGAATGATACGTAGTGGAGCAGTTCACTTTCAATATACGGTCCAAGTATTAATGAAAGACTGAGAGTGAGTGTGTAAATGGAAAGGATTCTTTCCCTCTGTCGTTTATCCTTAAAAAGAGACGCTGATGTGATAATATTGGGCATTATGGAACCCAGTGTGAAAGATGCAACTGGCAGAATTATCCATATTGTGAAGGGAGTTGATATATAGAAGAGCGGAAAAGTAACTGCATATATTATTGACGAAATAATGAAAATTTTCCTTCTTGTTTTGGACTCAGCTCTTGCATTGATGAATGTACTCATTATAAAGGTAGTCAGGGATGCAGCTGAAGCCAGAAGACCTATCTCGACGTTGGAATAGAAAAAGTAGTACCTTGCCAAGAGAGGTACAGATGTAACATACATATTGTTACTGGACCTGATGGCAAAGGTCATCGAAAGGATGACCGCTATGATTACGATTACTGTCCTATGATCTATTTGCCTATCTGTGTTTGAATTTTCAGGCATTAAGTACTGCCCCTTCCAGCTTGCTGTAATCTTGAGGTTTTTCCAGTATTGGCTTCATGGATTTCATGGTGCCAATTATGAACTCAAGAGGAAATTTATTCGGTAATTTTTTTGAAACTGTCTCTGCAGCCTTTTCCGGATTTTTATTAAATTCCTCCAGTCCCTGGTTGTAAATGGTCCTGAAATCGTTTAGAGTGCTCCTATCCTCAAATGAGGCTGAACAGCTTCCTGGGACATAGATCCCAGCTTTCTTAGCCCTTTCCTCCAGTGTAATACCTTTCATTCCACTCATGGACATAACTACTGCTGAAGTTGCCTTACCCTTATTTAACAGTGCTTTAATTTCTTCCATATTCTCTCCATAAACAAAGTCTACTGGCAAGGATTCATTCCTCACAATAATTTTTGATAAAACATCACTTGCTCCACCCTTTCTCAATATTGCTGTTGTTCCATTGAAATCTGGGCTAACCATCGATAATCCACTTAATAATACCATATGAATTGGCAACTTTCTCTTGATCAGTGAGATTGAAGAATCCATGATTATGTCAGCATTCCCATCCTTTCCAAATTTTACATCTATATCCTTACTGTCAACTGCAAGCAGTGGAAAACAAACTGGTCCTGGTGCTGTTAAAACTTTAATGCTCATAATTAGTGATTACAAATAAGGATAAATAACTTAGTCATAAATTATTATCAATTGTCATAAGGATATCATCTATCATGCCTCTGGCAAGTCTCAGAGCCTGATAATGGGATTTTACGAACTCATGTCCCTTATCTGTTATCCTGTATATTACTGCCTTTTGATGATCCTCTTCACAGGATCCTTCATTTTCTATAAGCCCCTTATTTTTAAGGTTTTTGAGCAAAACATAAACTGTACCCTTTGGAAGTTCCACTCCTATTTTTTCCGTAACTTCCCTGTTTAGTTCGTATCCGTAACGTGGTTTAATGCACATTTCCCTTAAGAGGTATATACTGAGCAATCCTCTCAGTATTTTTTCATCGGACAGTTTCATATGATGCCACATTCTAATAGGTAAACTATTTACTTAAACTTTCTCAATGTTTACCAGATAATTTTCCATAAAATTTCTCAAAAGATATGAAATGATAATGGATAAATTTTGACGAAATTGGAAGTTTTGAAATGTCTTCCTTCAATCATCTTTATACATAGTGTCCTCATCTTCCCCTCCTGAAAGGAAGAGCGACATGGCAGAATAAACGTCTTCCATTCCGAACATGTTCTTTGAAGACACAGGTATCATCTTACTGCTTAGACCGCTTTCATCGAAAGAATTCATCACGTTGTAGAAGAAGTCCTTTCTAAGATCTACCTTTTCCTCCATCAGGCTGTCCATTAGGTTGTCAACAGACTCATCCCACTGCGAAATCGTTTCAAGCTGATCATCCTGAAGAATATCTGATTTATTCATTATATACAGTGTTGGTTTGAAGAACCTTGTCATTACTGATGCGTACATAAGTTTCTGCGATATATATCCGGATGGGATTGATGATATGATAGAATCTCCAATGAATGCCAGCATGGATTTCTTGCCCCCAAGAGAGTCCACTATCATTGAACTTGAAGATCTCAGGGTAAAGAGTTCTATTTGTCCCGGTGTGTCGAAGATTACATAGTAGTCAGTGAGTTCATCCAGAAGTGCCTTTATTCTATCTACATTTTCTATTATGAGATCTGAAGCCACGATCTGGGCACCGTTTGGTCCCAGGTTGAATTCGCTCATTATGTCGCTTATGGATATCCATTCTCTTATGTCTATATCACTTTCATATGGAATGAATTCTGACCCAGGGTCCAGATTCACAATGGCTGCATCCATGTTGTTGGTTGTTAGCCAGTCCTTGAATGAAGCACAGAATGTCGACTTACCTGTTCCCGCTGGTCCGGCTACAAAAAGTGCCCCTTTCATTCCAGAATCTCCTCCTCAATTTCACCGTAATTATCCAGTGGATTTTCAATGTGTGTTTCGACCCTCTGAATATCCTCGGTACTGTTGAATGATGTGTCTATTGACCTGAAAATATTCTCTATCCTGTACATCTGTGCAGGTGGCAGGTTGAAATTCTTCATTAATTTTCTAGTTTCTTCCATGTATTTCACTATTCCTCCTCTGTGTATGGTGAGGATCAAGTTATCATTTCCGCATTTTTGGCATTTTCCTGAAAGTGGAATTCTCCTGTACTTTGCATTGCATTTTGTGCAGCGCATTTCCTGAGAGAAGAAGCCCCTGTAGTTTCCAAACATATCCGGAAGGAAGTGTGAATTTATAAGTCTGGATGCTACATCGTCCTGATCAACTGCCCTTATGATTTTTGCAAGGTTGAGTTGCTTCTCTATCTTTTCTGACATTGTTTCAAGAGTTTTATATGATGATAATAAAACCCCTGAATTGAGGTCTTTTGTACTGAACTGAAAGTCCATTCCTCTGGCAGACCCTGTTTTTTCTACCATATACTTCACAGGTTTCATCATTTCTTCTATCTCTGCAGGCTTAATCCTCTTCAGTGTTGCCTCATAAAATTCAAGTGGATATTCTGATTGTGAGTCCACATTCAGGGCCTCCTTGTCAACCTCATCAGGTCTCAGCAAAAGAGTCATTACAAGTGGAGCATCCATTAGACCCCCGGTTGTTGAAGGAAGGAAATCTTTAGAAAAATTGAGAAGTCCATCCATCAGGAGCATTACAGAATCCTCATCACCATCACAGTTCCTCCTCTTTGCAGCGTGATAAAACGGATGTGCATATCCCCCGTTCACCCTTGAGAAACCTATAATTCTTCCGGCTATACCACCTGAAGTGTGCGGAGCAAGTCCTATGACAATATGTCCTATAAGATCACTTTCATCCCTGCAATTATAGAACTTATCCATTTTATAATACTTTTCCAGTAAGTCATCAACATATTTTGAGACATTTAAAAGATATCTTGCACAGTCCATCGGTATTATGATATCCTGCGTGAATAGTTCATTCATTCCTGGTTCATACCCGATCTCCCTTGCCTTCTCCTCAGGAAGGAAAATTTCAGAGGACTTGAAATGTGTTATTGGTACGTCACTCATATCATACCTGCATGTTCCATCCTTATTCACTGATACATTATTCAGCGAGCGTAGAATTCCCTTTTCCAGTGGTTCAACATGCTTTCCCTTTGACATTACCTTCTTTACGCCCTTGAATTCCTTTAGATCATTTGGACTAACCCCGAGATTATCCAGCGCTGAATTCCATATCTTTGATAGATCAACCTTGATTTTTTCATATGTCCCGGAATCCTTCATTGGAGAGCCACATTCGCTGCATCTTACCTCCGGTCCCACATGATTGCAGTTTGTGCACTTTCTGACATTTACTTCAACCTCATATTTGGAGTGTGATGACTTTGCAGCATCCATTATTGAACGTCTTGAAGAGCCTGTGTTTTCAATTGGGAAAAGGGAGTGCACCTTTGGTTTCATCTTTCTTTCTCCCGCTTTCTCTGGCCTTCCAAGCCTTGCACCTATTCGTACCGGAGCTCTTGGCATAATGGTAACTCCCGCAATACTGCTTATGCATTCCATAGGATCAGTTGTTTCTATATGCCTGAAATTGCCCATTAATTCCCTGAGTATGTTTTTGTCATCAAGTATGATCTCATTTCCTACTGTGTGATATTCAACTCCTAATTTTTTCAATATATCCTCAGTTTTATCTGCACCACTGATTGATGGGTAATTCTTTTTTTTCACAGAATCAGTTATGATATCCCCTAGTTCGTTAATTTCCTCAACAGAGAGATCATGCCAGAAAAAGTTATAGTCCGGGTGAAGAGGTATGTGGAATTCTTTACTTAGGTCAATTGCATCCTTTACATTCCTTACTATAATTCTTTCCCTTGGAACATTTGCTGCAACTGCGAGTTTATTCCACCATTCCATTACAAATGGAGAGGGTTCAAGAACATGGTTATTCTCAAGAAAATCACCATATGATATGAGTATCTCCCCCAGATCTGTGATCTCAACTACCTTTTTTACAACCTCTTTAGCCTGCTTTTCGTCCCTGATTCTGAGATGTCTTCCGTCATCTAAAAGAACCATGGGGCCTTCGATTTCATCACAGGGTGTCATTGCGGCTGCCTTTCCTGGCAGCTCTACCTTCAGCTGGCTTCCGGTGGCAACAAAATCGTCCAGTATGATCATTGTTGCAGGGTGTATGGAAGCTGCAGCAAGTCCTGATAACCTTGATCTTCCATATCTAAGCCTGAAGCCCCCAGGTCTGTTTGGGTAGCCGAAAACAGGCCTGCCTGCCACAAGATCTCCAAGGAATTTTGTGGCTTTCCGATCAACTGCAACATCTGTTGTGTTCTTTCCTGATTTTTCAAGGAAGTCCCAGTCATTTATTCCCAGTTTAGTGGTGTGCTTCAGAACCTTCTTTGTCTTCTGGAGAAGTCCTTCACATAAAACCAGACACATTCCACCCCTGATCTTGTTAGTTTTGAATCTTTCCATATCTCTATGACCTGAGATCTCCTCATCTTCACTTCCCTCTCCATCTATACATACTGGACAGTTCTTCAGGACATTCTTTATCTCCTGATCATCCGGGAGATACTGAAGATGTTTCACCCTGTTGTAACTCTGAATTTCCTCAATATATCTTTCTATTTCCTCATCTGTGATCTGGAACTTTCCTATATTTAGCTGTCTCCTCACAAGATCTGCAATAAGTACACTAAGAGCCTGAGCGGTTCCTCCAGCTCCCCTTATAGGCCCTGCATATACAACTGAAACATAATCTGTGCCATCAAAATTCTTACCTATGGTTACCCTGGAAATCCCTTCCAGAGGTGCAACAAGGATGCCTTCGGTAAGAATTGCGAGACCGACCCTCACTGACATATCAACGGCCTTATCCATCCCCTCGCCGGAATATTTCTGTGCGGTCCTCTTTGCCATCTCAAGGGCCACTTCTTCTCTGCTCATTGTCAGGGATAAATCTCTAATTTCCTGACTTATATCCTTTAGATTTAGCAGTTCTCCTATCCTGTCTGCCATATCATTGGCCAGTGGTATTTCAACCCTGTCAGTAATGTCCAGTCCCCTTGACCTTGCCACCCTGGCCACATCATAACATTCATTGACTTTTTTCCTGACCAGCAGCTGATAATCAGTTTCACTTATGGTGGCCATACCATATCATGCTCTCTGTTCCATTTGTACTTTTTCCTTCCTGAATTCAAATGCCATCTTAACAAGATGTAAGTGCAGTGGAGATGGTTTAAGTGGTCTAGACTTGAATTCTGCATGAAACTGGGATGCAATGAAATTCTTTCTGTTCTTAATCTCAAGTATTTCCATTCTTATTCCCTCCTCATCTTTTCCTGAGAATATAAGACCATGATCTTCCAGCTTTTTAATATATTCTGGATTAACCTCAAATCTGTGCCTGTGCCTTTCCATTATTTCATTCTGTTTATAAAGATCAAAGGCCAGTGTATTTTCACTTACAACAACTTTCTTGGCTCCAAGCCTCATGGTACCACCCATATCCTTGACGCCAACCTGTTCTGGGAGGATATCTATAACAGGATTTTTTGAATCTGTTGAAAACTCCGTGCTGTTTGCGTCTTCAAGCCCTAGAACGTTTCTCGCGTATTCTATGACTGCGACCTGAAATCCAAGACAGATGCCAAGGTATGGTGTATTGGTTTCCCTCGCATATTTTGCTGCAAGTATTTTACCCTCTACCCCTCTGTATCCGAATCCGGGTGTTACAAGTATTCCATCTAATTTTTCCAGTACTGATGGATTTTCCTTCACCATATCTGAATCCAGCCAGATAATATTAACTCCAATGCCCGTACTCCCAGTTGCATGGTTCATTGCCTCTCTGTGACTAATATAGGCATCATGCAACTCTGTGTACTTTCCTATTATTCCTATATCAACAAAAGAGTCCGGGGAGAGCAGATTTTCCTTGTACGTTTCCCAGCTGTCCCTGAACACCGTGGTCTGCAAACCCAGCTGTGATTTAATAATATCGATTACAGACTGTTTTTCTATTACTTCAGGAACCTGATAGGCATTTTCCACTTCATAAACACTTATAACGGCCTCTTCAGGCACATCAGTGAACAGTGATATTCTTTTCTTCACCTCCTTAGACAGTGGGTTCTTTGATCTGCAAAGTAAGAGATCAGGTTGCAGTCCAATTTCCTTCAATGCCCTAACACTATGCTGTGTTGGTTTTGTCTTCTGTTCCTCTTCCCTTCCTATTTCCGGTACAAGTGTTACGTGACCGAGAAACACCTGTCCTTTTTCTTCCCTTCTCAGCTGCCTTATTGCCTCCAGAAATGGCATAGACTCTATGTCTCCCACAGTTCCCCCTATTTCGATTACAACCACATCGAGATCTTCGGCACTTGAAACTTTTCTTATCCGTCTCTTTATCTCATTTGTTATGTGTGGTATAATCTGTACGGTACTACCAAGATATTCTCCCCTTCTTTCCCTTTCTATGACTTCCTTGTAAACCTTTCCTGTTGTGATATTGTTATTTCCTGTTAGACTTCTATCCAGGTATCTTTCATAATTTCCTAGATCTAGATCGACCTCACTTCCATCATCCAGTACAAAAACTTCTCCGTGCTGGTATGGGTTCATTGTTCCTGCATCATAATTGAGATATGGGTCTATTTTTAATGCTGTTACCTTGACCCCACTATTAGTAAGTATGTGACATAAACTTGAGGCAATTGTTCCCTTTCCAATACCGGAAAGGACACCTCCTGTAATTACAATATACTTCATTTTTAATGAATAGTTGGCTGTTATTAAAATTGTTGTATCAATGATTAAAATAATGTTACAATCTTCACATATTAACCGTCAAAATACCTTAATTGGCCTTATCCGCATGCCGGTAAATAGAATCACCCAATGTTATTATAAAGATTTGGCATTTCTGAATTATATGGATCAGAATTCAAGATCATTCTGGCAGATAAAGATAACTGAGGCAATACAGGGAGATGTTGTGGTTGTGCCAAAGAATGATGGGATCAGCAATGTTCCTAAGCCCAGGGATTCTGGGCTATTCAGGAGATCTCTTGGTGAGATTAAGGGTCAGATAGCAGACTGGAGAGCATCTGTTCCAGGCACAACCCAGTGTGTCCACGCCGTTGAGTACAGGGATAGATATGAAGTTCATCTGGACAGGTATGATCCTGGGAAAAAACCTCTGGAACATCTCCTTTATGATTCGCCAAAATATGCAGCCATAATTGCAACAGGTGCCGTAGCGACACTTGCCGTAGTGAGAACACTCCTGAGAAAAAAGTAGATCAAAAACAGGAAAAATAATTTCTTTTTTTAAAAGTTTGGGTTAACTCCTCAGAGTATTTCCTGATTTTCCAGTTCCTTGAAAATATCTTCATACTTCTTTTCAAGTCCATCTTCGTGAACTGATAGGCTTGCGAACTGAATTATTTTGTTTCTTCTGAATACCCACTGATTTACCCTCCAAACTTTTCCCTTGCTTAGTGTTACTTCCTCTGCCTGTGTTTTCAGTATCCCATTCTCTTCAAGATCATAGAATGCGTCCCTTTCTGGTGGTGATAGAACATTGTCCAGCACATAGTCCTCATATCCAAAAAAATCGAGCAGGAAATCACATAGATCCAGGACGTCTCCTCTGGTTAATCCCTTTGTTCCGTAAACATTTTCAAGTGCCTTTATCAGGGTTTCGCGTCTCAGGACAACCATTGAAATCATGTGAGTATTACAACTACTTAATTAAATTTCCTATGCTCGGGAAAAAACTTATATTATAGTATTTGAATGGCTTCTCTCCTTTTTTTATTATTAATTTGTTTGTGTTAAATGTTAAGGACATACATGTTATATGTTGACAGGGATATTTTCATTATTCCATAGACTTATAATAAAACAAAAATTGTGTTTAAAATTCCAATATTATCTAATTACCGAATAGCAGTCATGTTAGTTTTAATTTTATAACTTGCGAATTGCGTATATAATTTAGTCAATAATCTGTTTTTTTAAATAGTATAATTTCAGCATTTTCAAGATACATTTGTTCCATGAACCTCTGGAAAATGAATTAATAGGATGATTTTTCTATTCAAATCGGTAAGGGTAATTTTAAATATCACTCTTAAAATACTTATCCGTTGAAAGTGAAATATATAGGTTTAATTGCAACTGTGTTACTTGCAATTCTTCTAATTTTTATGTCTGGCAATAATTTCTCTTCAGTTAATACCCATAATTTCAATATGCTAAGTCATGAAGGTAAATTTGCCCATAGCTCAGTAAACACTTCAAATGAAAATAAAATAATCAAATCTAATATTACACTAACATCCAATCTAACAGGGGCGAACATTACCATAGAACCGGGTGTCGTTGTTACTTCAGATGGATGGAACATTTTTGCAAACGGAAGCTTTTGTAACTATGGCGTTATAATTACCGGAATGACCCCAATGGACTCATATCCACTTTCCTACGGAGGTTCAGGAGCAGGGGCACAGAGCCAGTCTGAAAATGCAGGTATTTCTTCAGGATTCTCAACCCTGGCCCCTGGCGGTAAGGGTTCAAGCAGTAATACTGTACCCGGAGGGAATGGAGCGACCCCCTATTTAAAGATAAATAGCACTACAGAAAACCTTTTCTCATACTGGTACAGAAACAATTTCAGTAATTTCCTTTCAGGAGCTGGAGCACAGAGCCTCAACGGGTTGCCATATTCCGCTGGGGCCTATGGAATAGCAATATGTGCACATAGCATATATGTGGGAAGAATAATAGCATCAGGTGCAAATGGGAGTGGAACCGGAAGTGGTACAGGTCTTATAGGTGGAGGCGGAGGAGGAGTAATATTTCTCTCCTATTTTGATAATATATCCCTTGAAAATAAGTGTAATGTATCAGGTGGCCAGGGTGTTTACAGTCTAAATGGTGAAAGTAGCAGCGGAAATGGTGGGAACGGACAGATTGTGTGTTATGACAGGACGACCGGAGAAATTAGAGACCATGTTCCACATGGGAGCGCCATATCCATTCCTAATCGACCTACAAAAATCTATGATGGAACTAATCCACCAGGGCTGAATGTAAATGATATTTATGGTGGAATAACTGCAATTGCTGCCCTTGCTCTTTTGCCTGTATATTACTGGAAAAAGAAAGACTAATTCTTTATCCTCATTTTCCCTATTCTTTCTATTACTGATGGATCTTCAAGGCCACTTATGTCACCAGGATCCTGTCCTAAATACGCTGCCCTGATTACTCTCCTCATTATTTTCCCGTTTTTGGTCTTTGGAAGCTCATCTATATTTAGTATTTTATCTGGACTGAATGACTTTCCCTGCGATTTCTCAACCTCCTTTTTTATCCCCTCCCTAACAGCCTCATCATTTTTTCCCCTGTAGAAAATAACAATTGCTTCGCCTTTCTTTTCATGAGGCACTCCTATGGCAGCGGATTCAACTACGCCCGAAACCCTATCTGCAGCGTCTTCAATCTCTCCAGGACCAATCCTCTTTCCAGAGGTTTTTATAATATCATCTGCCCTTCCATAAAGGAAGAAATAACCATCTTTGCTTTGCATTGCCCAGTCACCCTGTGACCAGAACCCTGGAAATTGAGACCAGTACGAGGTCCTGTATCTTTCCTCATTATTCCAAACACCACGGGTCATTGATGGCAGGTGCTCCTTGGACACAAGATAGCCTATCTGATCATAGATTTCCTTACCTGAGCTATCAAAAACTGTTATGGCCATGCCCAGTCCTTTAAAAAGACATTTTGGCTTGAGTGGTGTTATGGGAGTTGATGCAAGGAAACACCCTATTATGTCTGTTCCTCCTGATACATTACATATGGGGACTTTGCTTTCGCCCCATACCCTGAATACATATTCCCACGATTCCCTATCCCACGGTTCTCCTGTAGAGCCAAAGGCTTTAAGATGTTTGAATGACCTACTTATTCCATTGAATTTCATTGTTCTCGCAAAGGTAGGAGAAATACCAAGAATGGTTATAGCATGCTCTTCCACAAGATCCCATACTCTTTCATTTTTTGGGTAATCCACTGCACCTGGATAGAGAAATAGTGTCCCCCCCAGAGCGTTGGCTCCCATTATTTCCCATGGTCCCATCATCCACCCCAGATCAGTAATCCAGAAGATTGTATCATCTTCCTTGAAATCAAGGTAGTATTTAACCTCCTTAACAATGTTGATGAATGATCCACCATGGACGTGAACTGTGCCCTTTGGCTTTCCAGTTGTTCCTGATGTATAGAGCATGATTGCACCATCTTCTGAGCCCGTTTTTTCACTTTCCATATATTCTCCGTTCTGGAGAAGTTCGTTGAAATCAAGCTCATCTTTGTTGATCCTGTCGAGTGTTATGAGTTTTATTCCTTTTATATCTTTTATATTGGCGGCCATTTTTATTTCCTTACCCTTCCGCCTGTAGCCTTCAATGGTGAAAATATATTTTATATCACTATCCCTAACCCTGGTTTCCACTGCTTCCCTTCCATATCCTGAGAACATTGGAACTGCGATTGCACCCATTCTCATTATAGAATACATGGAAATAATTGCCTCTGGAACCATTGGCATGTATATCCCTACCCTGTCTCCCTTCTTTATACCAAGATTTTTCATTGCTCCTGATAGTTTACCTGTTAACACGTCAAGTTCCTCATAAGAAATGCTTCTGAATTTACCATCCTCATAAACACACTTTATTGCGGGTTTCTTACTTTTCTTATATCTTTCAACACAGTTAAAAGCTATATTTATTTCACCATCTATAAACCATCTTGAAAATTCCTTTCCCTTTGAGCTGTCCCTAACCTTTGTATATGGTCTCGAAAACCAGATACCTGAGTGCCTAACCACTGAATCATAAAACTGTTCAATATGGCTGTCTGAAAATGTGTAGAGTTCATCAATAGTCTTCAGCCCTATGAAGTTTTTGAGGGCGTTGATATTGCTGTTATCAATTGTCATCTGATCTGGAAAAAATACAGTTTCACTCTGTGTGTCCATAATTCAATAGATAAAAATCCTTTATTTTAAACTATGCGGCTTTTAAAAATGCAATAATTGGAGAATAAAAACATATTACAGTTTAGGTTGTGCAAAAAACCTTCTTAGGTCAGATTACCTCTTTTATTACTCGCTTTCATTGTTATGCAGAGAAAATTTCTATATGCATGAGACATTAACGCGTGTTGAATGGAAGTATTTATGAAAGGGAACTGGTATCCATACTGTCAGGAAGCCAGAAAGTTATTGGAAAGTTGTCTAAAAAACTTGATTTCCTATCAAAGGAAGCATATGAACATCTGATTAAATACCCTTTTTTTGTGACCAGGGCAGCAGGTTCAAAAGGTGCTGATCTGATTGCTGTTAGATTTGACATGTCTATGGTAATTGAGGTAAAGAGTTCACAGAATCCAGTACTCGCCTTTTCTTCCTCCTCTGGAAAAAATCAGGATCAGGCTGAGAGACTGGCCAAGAAGTGCCTTAATTCTGGCATATTTCTAATTTACGCCTTCAGGCTAAAAAATACAGAAGGCGATCCCTGGAGAATGTTCAAAGTCCCGGGAGAACCCATGGGCAGATACAGGAATCTTTACAATATACTTCCTCAAATTGAAATAACCAGAAATGAAAATTTTGTAATGAAGTGGGAGGATGGTGCCCCACTGAGTAATATGCTAAAATATTTAATGGAAAGCAATTCAAAGTGATTGCTTTATTGCCTTCTCAAGGCATTCAACTCCCTCATCTATCTGCTCATCAGTGATTATCAGAGGTGGAATCAGCCTTATTGCACTTTCTCCTGTTCCGAGAAGTATTATTCCATTCTGGAAGCCTTTATACTCAACATCGTTTCTGAGCTTTACGGCCGGTTCCTTTGTTCTTCTGTCCTTTACAAAGTCGATTGCCTGCATGAGCCCAATACCCCTTACATCTCCAATGACATCATATCTTTCCTTTAGTTCTTCCAGTCTCTGCCTGAGATGCTTTCCTCTCTTGGCTGCATTTTCCACTGCACCTTCCTTCTTCATGGCCTCTATGGTTGCCTTGCTTGCAACTGAAGCGAGAAGGTTTCCACCATATGTGTTTGAGTGAAGCCCGAGTTCTGGGAAGTCCAGCTTTGAATCTACCACCACAGCTCCCATTGGAAGCCCGTTTGCAATTGCCTTTGCCAGTGTAATGATCTGAGGTTCAACACCAAAATGTTCTGAGGCAAAGAATTTTCCTGTTCTACCAAAGCCTGCCTGAACTTCATCCATTACAACTAGCATGTTGTTGTCATCTGCCAGTTTCCTGAGTTTCTTGTGGAAATCCATTGGTGGAACGATATAGCCGCCTTCTCCCTGTATTGGTTCAACTACAAATGCAGCAACGTTTTCTGGAGGCATGTACATTTTCAGCGTGTATTTCTCTATGAAATCCAGTGCTGCGTTGGTGAGTTCTTGAGGATGTTCATATCCGTCTATTCCAAAAATGTTCCTGTATGGGTTAGGAAATGGAACATGTTCAACTCCTGGCATTGATGGGAAAAGATACTTTTTCTGGATTCCCTTTGAAGCGGTCATGGAAAGTGAACCCTGTGATCTTCCGTGAAATGCTCCTATGAATGAGATGAACTCCTGTTTTCTTGTTGCAACCTTGGCAAATTTGATTGCTGCCTCAACGCTTTCTGTTCCACTGTTTGTGAAAAAGACCTTCTTCTTGAACTTACCTGGTGTCACGCTGGATATTGCCTTTGCTGCATCTACCTGTTCCTGATAATAAAAGTCAGTTCCTGCAAAATGCCAGAGCTTAAACAGCTGTTCCTGAACTTTTTCGGTAATATAGGGATGAATATGCCCCATGTTGTTGACTCCAATACCTGCTGCGAAGTCAATATATACATTCTCATCTACGTCCTGTATATAAACCCCCCTTCCTCTCTTGGCCACTATAGGAAGTGACTTGGAACTTGTTGCCAGATATTCAGTATCTTCTTCAACTATTTTCTTACCCTTTGGTCCTGGCGGCACTACCTTTATATTCACTTTCATCTCGAAATCGTTTTCATTTGTTTGCATAATTTCACCTGAAAATAGATGTCAATTGAAAATATATAGCTTATTGAATGAAAAACGAAATAATGTTACGTATTTCGTAACATATATAAAAATTATTCTTATTCTAAGGAGGATTTGCCCTGTTGAGTTATATCAGAATATTAAATATAACATATAGTGTGACAATTGTGTAAAATGTAAGGAAATCCTTATTTTATTTTCATGCAATATAAAATTATTAATATTCATGTACAATCCTACCTGAATGATGGGAGAAGAAGAGAAACTGGTTTCAGAATTCTATAGAGATGAGATCACAGACAGAGAGTTCTATAGAAAACTTGCCAAAAGATCCCGAAATAAAGTTTTAAAAGAGAAACTTGATTATCTCGCTGAAATGGAGGAGTCCCATTCTGAGTTCTGGATGAAAAGACTCATAAAGTTAGGCTCTGAAAAAAATGAGATCAAGCCTAGAGGTGTGAAGATTTTCTTTCTCCTATTCCTTACCAGAATCTTGGGTAATAACCTGACTGTCAATCTTCTGGAAAGAGGAGAGGTTGAAAGTATTAGAAAATACAGGGATTTTTTAAAGAATATGAAGGATACCGATGAAGTAAATGCATTAAAATCTATTATAAATGATGAGATAGGTCATGAAAACGTCTTTGAACAGATGGGGATTAACAGGGAAGCCTATCTTGATAGAATACAGGCTTTCATATATGGTATGAGTGATGGACTTGTTGAGGTTCTGGCGGCAATCGCAGGATTAACTGCAATTATAAGTAACAATTTCATAATTGCGATGAGTGGACTTGTTATAGGAGTCGGTGGAACCATAAGCATGACCCTTGGAGCATATCTTTCAAAATCCTCCGAAATTGAGTACAGGATAAGGAATATTAAAAGGGAAAGTCTCATTACAAACACTAGCACTCATAAGATGAAGACTGAAATTGAAAATGAAGAGAACCGTACAAAGGTTTCAGCGGGAACAACCGGTCTTTCCTATATAGCAGGAGCTGCTTTTCCAATAATTCCTTTCCTCTTTCCTCTTGGCATA
Source organism: Thermoplasmatales archaeon (assembly GCA_027316895.1). Lineage (GTDB taxonomy): Archaea > Thermoplasmatota > Thermoplasmata > Thermoplasmatales > Thermoplasmataceae > Cuniculiplasma. The sequence continues at coordinate 34,123 of DAHVFT010000003.1, forward strand.
CTTTCACTGATCATTGCCGTTATACTTGTGGCTGCAGTTCAGGCAGTAAGCAATTCCATTATAGCAATAGCACTGAACATCTCTATATTGAAATCTTCAAGCAGAGCAGCCATTTTGTCACTACTAGCCGCGGCAATCACCTACACAATAGGATTTATATTCCACACCTATTTCCACATATACATAGGTTAAAAGAATTGGTGAAATATTAAAACTTAAATATTTACATAAAAAACAGATTTTTAAAACCGCTTACTTTTTCTTATGGTTTCTCTCTTCTGTACATTGAAGAAATAGAGAATGAAAACTATGCCCAAAATAAGAACAGTAATGCCAAAGTATAATCCCGCTTCAAGGTAATATGAAATCTGTCCGAGATGTATTTTCAGGGCAGAGCTATTTTTTTCCAGATTTTCCACGTGAAAAACCCACTGTCCTGAAACAGGTGCCACTATGGATTTTGAAATGCCCGATCCTGTGAAGTTTGATTCCACAACAGTATTGCCTGATGGTTCACTGAACCATGCCCTGAAGTTTCCAGTAGAATTTGCTGTGATCGTATATGTCAGAAGTAGTCCTGACGTTACGTTTATATCCATAGATTTTTCGGAACCACCAGCAATAACTGTATCCTTTGTGGCTGAGGATGACGTGTAAAATCCAAAGGCGGAATAACCCATTATTAAAATTGATGCAACTACCAGTATCATTCCTATTTTTACTGCTCTTTCAGGTGTGAGATACATTTCAAGCCTTTCCTATCATGTTATCCAATGTATTTTAATTTACGCAGATGTATGAACCTATTCAACTATTGATTCAATTTTAATTGCCCTATCTTTCCTGAACACAAGATTTTCCTCCCTCAGTGTCTCCTTGATCACCCTTTTATCGAATTCTTTCAAATCCACAGGTATGGAAATAATAAATCCTTTATATGCCTGTTTTCCCGATTTTAGCTTACTTCTTTCTGTTCTAATCCCAGAGATTACTGATATTACATTGCTGAATATTTCTGCATCTTTTTCAAAATCTTCCAGTTCTACAGGCCACTTCTGTTCATGAATTGATCCTTCCATGCCCAGCATTTCATATGCCTTATCTGTGATGAATGGGGCAATAGGTGCATAAAGTTTCATAATATCCAGTGCAACTTCTCTTGCAACATATGCAATTTCATCTTTTTCCGCTTCTGAACCCCTTGATACAAAGGATTTGATTATCTCAAGATAATTATCGCAGAACATTGTCCAAAAGAAGTTATCAATCTCTGTCCTGGCTTTGGCAAAGTCATTGTTTGAGTATAGTTCTTCTGCCTTTTTAATGGTTCTATTTAACTCCTGTGCGATCCATCTGTTGAATGGTAGCTTTATTTCTGTTTTTCTCTTTTTTGGTAGTGCACTGATAAGACTTATTGCGTTGTATATCTTTATTATGGTTCTTCTTCCCCTTGTGAGCTCCTGTTCTTTGAGTGAAATGTCGTCCCACGTTGACGAGGAAGAACCCCACAACCGGACCCCATCAGCTCCATACTTGTCAACAAGTTCCATTGGATAGACCACGTTTCCCTTGCTCTTACTCATTTTTTGACCCTTGGAATCAAAGACATTCCCACTTATTATGATATTATCCCATGGTATCTTTTGGAAATGAACCATGTATCTGTAAATCGTGGTGAATGCCCATGTTGTAATGATATCATGCCCCTGAAATCTTGCACTCATCGGAATTCCGTTATTTTCTATGGAAGAATCTCTAAGAGAAATTGTAGGCGATGTTGATGATGTAAACCATGTATCCAGAACATCTGTTTCTGGAGTCACATCATTAGATGAACATTTAGGACATTTTTTCTTCTCATCAAACCTTGGGTCTACTGGCAATTCACTTTTTTCTGGAAGAATGACCTCACCACAACTGTTGCAGTACCAGACTGGAATTGATATTCCCATTATCCTCTGCCTCGATATGCACCAGTCCCATTTCAGGCCATTTACCCAGTTTTCATAACGTATTCTCATAAAATCAGGTGTCCACTTTATCTTTCTTCCCTGCTGTATAAGATCGTCCTTCATGTCAAGATACCTGAGATACCACTGTTTGCTCACGCCGATCTCAATTGGAGTTCCACATCTTTCATGGGTATTGACAGAATGTTTTATTCTCTCTATGGACTTAAGATCTCCTGACTCCTTCAGAAGATTCTTTATCTTTTTTCTTCCCTCTTCTACCTTGAGACCTTCAAGGAGGCCACCATCTCTTATGAATCCCCTTTCATCAAGTAATCTTATAAGTTTCAGGGAATGATCTTTCCATATTTCGTAATCTGTCTGATCCCCGAAGGTGCATACCATTTCAGCACCCGTGCCCTTATCCATCAGAACTCGCGGATCTGTTATAATTTCAACTTCCTGCCTGTATAGAGGTACCCTGAATTTCTTTCCTGAGAATTTTTTTGCCCTCTCGTCCTCCGGATTCAGTGCAATAGCCACACAAGCTGCAAGCATTTCAGGTCTTGTTGTGGCTATCTGAATAACTGCTCCATCATCTGACCTGAAGTCTATATAAACGAAGTCTGTTTCCCTTTCACTGTCTTCCATTTCAATCTGTGAAATTGCAGTCCTGCAAGTTGGGCAGCTTATGGTCATTCCCTCACTCCTGTATGCTATTCCTTTTTTGAACAGATCAAGAAAGAAGCCCTGTGAAATCTTCCAGGATCCCTTAGAGTAAGTAATATATGAATTTTCAAAGTTCTGTGATAGACCAAGCCTGATGAATGATTTCTTCATTTCCGCTATTGCTTCTCCAGAGACCGTTTCGCACTTCTCTATTGCATCCTTTACAGGGATGTTGTTGAGGCTGAGCTTCAGAGTTTTTTCGACAAATCTCTCCGTTGCCAACCCATTATTATCAAAACCAGACGGGTAAAAAACATAATAACCCATCATTCTTCTAAACCTTGCTGCTATATCCTGATGCGGGTATGAATATGCATGTCCTATATGGATTTCCCCTGAAACTGTGGGTGGAGGTGTGTCTATTGAGTATATTTTTCCATCCTTAATTGCATCCTCGTTCAGTTTAGAGAGATCGGATTTTTCCCATTTTTTCAGTATCTCTTTTTCCATTTCTGGAATGTCAAAGTCCATTGGCTTGTTATCTCAAAAGTTTTTAAAACACTTTCCATATTAGGTATGGGAGTGAGCATGAGTAAGGAAGATGAGTTAATTGATGAAATTACAAAAAGTAACTTAAAAATTCAGGAGCAGCTTAAGGATATTAGGGATGAGACATTTCACAATAATATCTCGATGATTGTTGATTATTTTATAGCCAATTTGAACCTCATGAATGAGGCACTTAAAAAGAAGGAAACTCTTGAGAAACTCGAAAGGGAACCAGATATCAGGATATATAACCACAGGAAAGTAGAAGCGCCAGATCCTGAGAGCATTCAGAGTGTATTGCTCTTCATTTCAAGCACACTTGGAAGGGAGCATGACATTGTCCTTGGAACCATAAGAAAATATGAAGAGGGAAAGGATTATCTTGAAAATTACGCAAGCAACATTGAAAGACTCAGAATAAGAAGCGAGAATTTGTATCACGATCTGGTGGAGAGATAATGGAATACGATCCTGTGTTTATTGCAACGAAAAGCGATGATGCCAGTTTCAGTATTTATAACTACTTCATTTCTAATGGTCCCGGACTTGGAAAATATATACTAACTGAAGGCAGACTACCACTGTTAGAATTTCCAGAAAAGCTTATAGATAATGAAGACAGGGTTATTATTTTTCTTAGCAGACATTCTTCCAAGGCAAAGGTGAACTCCATTACAGTACATCCTGTAGGGAACTTCTCAACTAATGATATTGGCGGAAGAGAAAGGAACATTGCAAGATGTGCACCCGAAATACAGACTGCAATACTTAGAAAAATGTGCGATGTTTACAGTGGGGAAAAGTATCAGGTGACCTTTGAGGCAACTCATCATGGTCCAGAGTCCAATAATAGACTGATATTTGCAGAGATAGGCACTGAGCCAGAAAATTGGAAAGACGTCGATGCACTTAGGACTCTGTTTCTGGGAGTGAGAGATGCCACACCGAAGAATTATCCGAACTATGTTGGTGCCGGTGGAGGGCATTACGCTCCAAAATTTTCCTCATATGTTCTGAAGGAGAATGTCAATGTTGGCCATATTATTTCCAAGTTCAGAATGGATGAGATCGGAAAGGATGAAATCCTGATGGCAGTTGAGAAAACTGATAAATGTAAGGGTTTCCTGGTTGACAAGAAAGGGATAAAGTCTGCAGGCATGACTATGATAAGGGAAGTTGCAGATCAATTAGGTCTTGAAGTCATAACAATATAAACATCTCCAATTCTCTCATTTTTTTGGTTTAATAGAAATATCTTTTAGATCTGAATAGTACAAAAATATTTAAGAATTTTAAAAATAAAATATACAATATAATTATTTATACATTTATATGAATAGATATTTAAAACTCTTGGAAAACAGCCAATTTGCTGATTATAGATATATTGAAATTTTTATAAGATATATTTAAATAGAATGTACTCATCATTACATGACCGAGTGGTCGGTGTATTAAATAATGGAACAGATTACAGAGGAAGAAAAGCCTCCTGGATTGACACCTCTTTTCAGGGCCAGAAATATAGAGAGGTTCCTGAAAATGAATAAGATTTTTTTTAAGTTTGAAGGTGCCAGCATTACAGGAACCCAAAAGGACAGGATCTCAAGCCTTCATGTTAGGAGGGCTATAGAATTAGGTTATGATACCATCGCAGTTGCAACATGTGGTAATTACGGGGCATCTGTATCTTATTTTGCTTCTGCATATAAAATCAAATCCGTTGTTGCAATTCCATCCTTCTACACTAACGCAAGAAGTGATGAAATTTATGGAAACGGAGCAAAGATCATACAGAAAAACATGAAATATGAGGATCTTGTTGAATATATCAAGGACAAATCGAGGGATGAGAACTGGTATGACTGCAGTCCTGGCTCGGTAAATTCAATAGTTGATATACTTGGTTACGAGAGTATTGCAAATGAGATAGTACAGCAGCTAGGACATTCACCAGCCTATTTGGCGGCGCCAGTGGGTAATGGAACAACACTGGCCGGAATATTCAGCGGTTTCAAAAAACTGTACCTGAGGGGAATGATCAGTAATATCCCAAAATTCATTGCTTCTTCTACATCTCTTGGTAATCCTATCGTGTATTCATGGAAACACGGATTCAGGAAGATTCAGGAACTGGAACCATCAACAATAATTGAGACAGAAACCAACGAACCACTGGTTTCATTCCGTGCCATGGATGGCCAAAAAGCACTTAACGCAATTTATGAGAGTAAAGGCGTTGCAATAGGAGTTAACGATCAGGAAATGGTGAAGTTTTCAAGGATGATAGAGAATCAACAATCTATTCAGGTTCTTCCAGCCTCTGCATCAGCACTGGCAGCAGCCCATAAGAACTTAAATAACAGAAATGTCAGTGGAGAGGTAGTTGCCGTATTGACTGGAAGGGGAAATTGATGGATAAAGCGGTTATACTTGCCGAGGGTTTCCTTGGGTCTACATATGGCAAAACTGCAAATGGCCTGTGCAGATTTTCAAAGCGTTATGATATATTGGGTGTCATAGATAGTACCCATTCAGGAGCCAGCATACAGGAGATTGTACCTAAGGCAAGACCAGATATAAAGATCATTTCAACAATGGGAGAAGCCATAGATCTGGGTGCCGATACCCTGATAGTTGGTGTTGCAACGGATGGAGGCTTTCTCCCTGAATATTTCAGACCGTTTGTATCAAGGGCAATAAGGGAAAAGATGACTGTTGTTAGTGGACTTCACCAGTTCATTTCAGATGACCCAGAATTCAAAAAACTCAGTGAACAATCTGGTTCCGAGATAGTTGATGTTAGGAAAATGTTTATGATGAGAAGAGACTTTTTTACAGGTAAGATCTGGGATGTAAAATCTAAAAAGATTGCAGTACTGGGTACTGATAGTGCCATAGGAAAGAGAACTACTGCAGTTTATCTGAACGAAGAGGTGAAAAAGCTAGGTAAGAGCTCGGTCATGATAGGTACAGGCCAGACAGCATGGATGCAGGGATTTCCCTATACAGTGGTAATAGATTCAATGATAAATGATTTCGTTGCCGGTGGGATAGAAAGTGCCATAGTTGAAGCGTGGGAGAAGGAATCACCAGATTTCATGTTCCTTGAGGGACAGGGCTCAGTTCTGCATCCTGCATACCCAGGAAGTTTTGAAATAATAGCAGCAGGGAAGCCAGATGGCATAATACTACAGCACGCCCCGACGAGAATTGATTATGATGGCTTTCCAGGAATTAAAATCCCACCTGTTGAAAAATTCATCAGGATACTTGAAGAGTTATCAGACAAAAAGGTTATGGGCATAGCAATTAACAGAGAAGGACTGACTGAAAAGGAGATTAGTGATGCTAAGAAAGACCTGGAAAGCAGGTATGGCCTCCCTGCTTTTGATCCTCTGTTCGAATCAAAAAGAATGGCAGAAATCATAGTTTCCGGGTTTTAGTCTTGCCTTTCCTCGACAGGATCAGGTGCTTTGAAACACTTGAGATAAGTGTGCATTCTTTTTCTAAAAATTTTGCAAAGATCAATATATCCCTGGATAACAGAGAAAAATTCACTCTTGAATATAAGTATGATCATGAAGTTGAACTCAATGAAAATCTCGCAGGTCTAATGGGCGCTACAGCAGTCATAAACTATGCATTATTTACCGGAGAAATTATATTTGATTTCCCAACTTCTGAGTCGGACAGAAAAATGATAGAGGAAATGGTTAAAATCAACAATATTGAAGTTTTTATAAACCGTCTCTGCAGAATAAGATATCCTTTCTTCAGGAACGAGTTTTTACCTGCAGATGAAGAAGTTACACAGGAGAATGCAAATGGAAATACAAAACTCACATTTAGGTCTGAATATGTTGATAATTATTCGGGAAGCCCTAATGGCAGATCTGCAATAATGCTATCTGGAGGGAAGGAAAGCCTTCTCTCATATGGAATTATGAGGGAGCTTACTGGAAATGCGCTGCCGTATTTCTTCAATGAATCGGGAGGTCACTGGAAAGCAGCCAAGCATTCACATGATTATCTCAGCAGGGTCACTGAGAGTGCGAGGGTCTGGTCAAACATTGATAGATTTTATAATTTCATGAATCACAGGATGCCGATTCTTGATCCTGTTGTATCATTTTCCTGGGCTGATGACTATCCTGTACAGCTTTTCCTATTTCCAGTTTATCTGTTCGCAACATTTCCCTCTCTCAGGTTAAAGGGGATAAAGGATATTATAATGGGAAATGAAATGGACGATCCAGCAGAAGAGCCTCCATACAGGGGAATAAAGCATTATTATGGCGTGTACGATCAGAGTCCTGATTTTCAGAGGAGATTTTCAAAATATACACAGGAAAAAGGTTTCGGGATAACACTGTGGTCAGCCCTTTACGATATATATGGCTCTGTGGTTGAAGATATACTGGTAAACAGGTATCATGATCTTTACTTACTACAGAGATCATGCCACTCATGCAGGTATCAGAATGGTGATGTTTATCCATGTGGAAAATGCACTAAATGTCTGGGTGTTAGATTATTTATTGAATACGCTCACGGTGACCCTGAGGAAATACACTATCCTTTGAAGACCAATCTCCTTGATATGGTAAAGGAGGAAAAAATGAAACTAGATCCCGATGAACTGGAATTTTTAACAGACGGTCTTCAAAGCGGAGACTACGACATGAATACACAAATTACGGGAATCCATTTGCTTCCGGGAGAGACTGAAATAATGGAACAAATACCTGTGGAGTATAGGGAAGGCATATATTCAATAATATCGGAATATACAAACGGTAACTGGAAACTGGATAATAGTAAATGGATCAAATATTAGGATCTATGTCAAATTCAAGATAAACATTTTCAAGGTCCTCCATGGTCTGGCACGCTGAATAGGACTTAAACAGTTCCATGTTCAGTTCAATAAATGTGTGCCCCCATGTGAATTTTCCTATCATAACTTTTGCCTGATCTATGTGCCCCGTTATAAAAAGAGCCCCTACTACCGCCTCGACTGATGATAGTTTATTGAACTTTCCAAAATTAACAGGATTGCCTGCCATCAGAACAGGGAGTTTTCTCTCAATTCCTTTTCTGTAGGAGCCAAGAAGGTCTCCAAGATTCCATGAACCTTCTATGATGCAAATGCCTTTTCTTTCTACGGCCGATCTGTCATCTGGCAATAATGTCCTATCTGCGTCATACCTCAATACAACATATCCACCCATCCTGTCTCTGTTTATCTGTTCGGCCATTTTGAATTTCTGTAATTTCTTCATGGTTGATTTTGCTGGATCATCCTGATGAAGATAGACATAACCTATCCTCACATCTTTTTTTATAGCGCTTACCAACGTAAAACCATCACTTCTAAAGATATAATAATGTTGTTTGCGATAAATTTACCTCAATGCCTCCTCTGAGAATGTTTTTTTCGAGATATTATAATTCAAATTAAATGTATAACCTTTTAATTCTTGGTTATTATGCAATGATATGGATTTTCTATCTCCTGTCAATATTTATGGGGCTATAGTCCTTATAATAATGATGGTCTTCTATTTTCGAGAACAGTATGGGAAAATTTACACACTTCTCTTTGGACTTACTTGCTTTTTCTCATCATCCTATGGTTTTCTCTCTGGTGCCTGGCCCTTCGGTGTTATAGAACTGGCCTGGGGTATAATGACCCTGAGAAAATATACAGAGCTGAGAATAAATAGTGTTAAAAGCTAATAGACTGCAAATATTCCCAGTTTTACTTATTTGAATTAAAGGCTCTAAAAAATACTCCTGTATTTTGGATCGTCTGCATCTCCACTTACCGTTACTATCTCATTCTTTTGATCGTGACTCATTACAAGGGTAAATTCCTCCCTGATCGCCTTTTTTAGAAGGATCTTCTTTGCGTTCATTGATTTTAGAGGTTCTGAATCTATGGCAGTTAATCTCGTAGGTTTTAGCTGGAAGGTAGTCGGTGCAAGATCACCAAGAAACATCAATCTAAGACTTTCATTATGAAAAATTATTGCCATATGTCCTGTTGTATGACCTCCCGTATGAATCAATTCAAAATTCCCCGTTCTAGTATCGGAAAAAAGAGGAATAAGATTTGAAACGTCTGGTTCACTGCTTTTGTATGTATAACTGGCTGCTGCGAAGTCTTCAGGTTTTCTAAAGTTTTCAATCTCCAGATGGTGCACATACGATTTACTTTCTGACAGGTCAGTAAAGGAGTGTCCCATATGATCAAAATGAAGATGTGTGTGAAAAATTGCCTCAAATTTCTCAATTCCATTTTTTTTCATATAATTTTCAAGGTTCCTGTTGGGTTTTGCCTCGAACCATTTCTCCAGATACTTTCCAGGATTATTTCCAATGCCTGAATCTATCAGGTAATGCTTATCGTCCATAGAAATTACACATATATTGCAGTTAAGGCTTATTCTGTAATTTTCATTCGGCTGAAATTCTTTTGACCATACATTTTTAGGCGTAACTCCGAAAGCAGCACCCGGATCAAGAGAAAATGTTCCATCGTTTATAACATCGAATTTCGTGGTCTCGCTACTCATGATAGATCATCTTCAATCGGGCTTAATTTTTTCCATTTTGATTGAGTAGACACAACATTTAACTCAAGGAATTAAAACGGGTTTAAATTACAAAATTTAATTTAAAAGAGATAAAAAGTTATACATACGTTATAAGTTCTATTAATGACAACTTCTCAGGGTATTATTGAATCAGCGAATACACGATCAACAATTATTATGGTGATATATTGATTACTTCTACAGGCAGGATAATATTTATCCGAAAAACGACTTTTTCACTTTGAGAAAATTACCATGAGTTTAATAGAATTATGAAAAGAAAAAGTTATTTTGGAAAATGCCAGATCAGAATACTGGTATTTTTCCCTCAACAAATCCCTGTGTCAGATCAAATATGTGTTCCAGCTCGTGATCTGTAATAGCTTCTATGTTTTTCTTGTGCTTTGAAGGATCAACATTATCCCCATAAATGATCTGGAGACTTGCTACGTGAGGATTGTCTATGCTTCTTCCTATCTGTGAAACAATCCTGACAAGTACTTCTACCACGTCACCGCCTTCTTCCTTGACAACGTGCTCAGCAATCTTGTTTGAAAGAACGTTGTATAATTTTCCTACGTGAGTTACTGGGTTCTTTCCTGCTGCTGCTTCCATGCTCATTGGCTTGTAAGGAGTTATGATTCCGTTTACCCTGTTTCCCCTTCCGACAGATCCGTCATCTCCATTCTCCTGGGAAAGACCAGTTACTGTTAGATAATGGCTTGTGATCTTATCTCCATCTTTGTCTGCTGTGTTTATAAATATATTGACATCCTCATTTGATATCTTGCTCGCGTTATCCTCAACTAGCTGCTGGAACTGTTCTTTTATGGCGAAGTATTCGTTGCTGTCCTTGACATACTTGTCAACGTATGCAGCCGCTACTGTCAGGTTGATTGTCTTATCCTGTCTATAACCCATTACCTTAATATCATAACCAATAGCTGGTAACTTCTTCTTCATTTCTCCGTTAATGAATTTCTCTGTTCCCTTTACAAGCTTTTCCGTGTCTGTAAATGGTGCAAAACCTACACCAAATGAAGTGTCGTTGGCCCTGTGTTTTGTTGTATCATAAACATCTCTCAGATCAACTGAACCGTGCCCTATTCTGGAATCTATCATGATATCACTATCCATGTCCAGATGCTTGAAATTGCTTTGCAGATATTCCTTTGCAGCCTTAATTGCAACTGCTTTAACTGGAATTCTCTCACCATCAACTGTTGTTGTTGCTCTTCCGCTCAGCAGAATGTATACAGGATCAAGAACTACTCCACCACCGAATTTAGGTGCTGACTGTCCTCCCACGAGTTCCACCTGATCGGTGTTGTGATGCAGAATTTTTCCAAAGTGCTTTATGTAATATTTACTCAATTCTCTGCTTACTGACTCTGCTATTCCGTCTGATACGCTATCTGGATGACCAAGGCCTTTTCTTTCTACTAGTTCCACGCCTCTGAGGTGTGTTGGAACCTGGTTGATTGCTTCAACTGAAATATTTCTAACCATTTGTTTACCTAAACCGCTAAGATTTCTTTTTTATAAAATCTTTTGTCAACTTTAAAAATAAATTACAGAAACATATTTACCATTACTACCAGTAATATAGTTGCTATAATATTACACAATTCTCATCGTTTCACCAATAGTTAGAGACTGTTGATCGTACGATTATTCATTATATTATTCGCGCTAACTTTAAATTCACAAAATGAACACAGCATCATTTTGATGTTGAAATTCTTAAAGCATATTAAAAATGAAGTGCTTAGAGATCATGAATGTGCTTGCATCCCTGACGGATAAATCAGGATCAGATGAGTTTCTTAAGGCGATAAATGGAAAGATAGAGAAAATATATGCGTCAGATGGTACCAGAAAATACCTTGAAGAACACGGTGTGAGAAGCCTTTCCATTTCTGAATTGACTGGCTTTGATGATTTACTTGGTGGAAGGGTCAAGACACTGCACCCGGCTATTTTTTCTGGAATATTAATGCGTGATAGTGATGAAGATAAAAGGCAAGTTAAAGAAAAGGGCTATTTTCCCTTCGATATAGTTATGTGCAATCTATACGACTTCAGTAAATATATAAATGGAACAGAGGATGAAAAAATTGAGCACATAGATATTGGAGGGGTTTCCTTATTAAGAGCAGCAGCTAAAAACTGGAAAAGAGTTACAGTAGTAAAAAACAGGAATGATTATGAACTTGTAAAGAAAGACATTGCTGACCATGGGACGATCAGGGAAGAAACCAGAAAAAAACTTGCCCTAGACGCTTTTAAACTAACCTACAAATATGACATGATGATATATAATTCCCTCAATGATGCAGGAAGCATAAAACTAATTGAACTCGAAAATGGAAAGAAACTTAGATATGGTGAAAACCCGGATCAGGAAGGTTTTATCTATGAAATTCCAGAGTATGGAGAGATGGAGGTCTTCCACGGGAAAGAGATGTCGTATAATAATTACGTCGATGCATCTTCAGCTATTGAGACAGCTCTCGATTTCTCAGATCCATTCGCAGTTGTTATAAAACATAATACTCCCTGTGGTGCGGCAACTGGGATTGACCATGGAGATGCTCTGGAGAAAGCTATAGAAGCAGATAGAGAATCTGCCTATGGATCGGTTATATGCATTAATGGTAATGCAGATAAAAGAGTGGCAGAGGCAATAAAAGATCTATTCGTAGAGATAATAATCGCAAAGGACTTTGACAGTGATGCTAGGAAACTTATAGGAAAAAAGAAAAATATCAGGATGATAAAATATTCTGGCAATGGACCTGATAGGAACTTTAAAACGCTTTTTAATGGAATTCTTGAACAGACAAGAATGAATACAAGCATAGATCAGATGAAAGAGGTAGTTAAGACCAGAAGAGAATTTTCATCCAGAGAGATAGAGTTTGCGTGGAAAATAGCAGCCCATTGCAGAAGCAATGCTGTTGTACTGACAAAGAACTGTGTTACAGTTGGTGTTGGTGCCGGTCAGACCTCCCGCGTTGAGGCAACGAAAATAGCATGCAGCAGGGCAGGTGAAAAGGCAAAGGGGTCCATAATGGCCTCAGATGCGTATCTGCCATTTTCTGATAATGTTGATGTGGCTGCAGTAAATGGTATTTCGGCCATTGTTGAACCGGGAGGATCAATCAGGGATCAGGATGTAATAGAATCCTGTCAGAAACACGAAATCTCTCTTTACTTTACCGGTAGAAGGGTTTTTCTTCACTAATACTACCTCCTCCTTTTTAAATTTATAGCGACTGCAATTACTGTTATGATGACAAGCAGGATCAGTGTTAAGTAAAGGTAAATATAATTCGGACCATGTTGTTTAATTTCTGAAAGGGAAATATTAAGTTTAAGTGATTTCCCCTTCTGAACTGTAAAGTTCATGTATTTTGTTTTAAAGCCTGGCGATGATGCCTTTAGAACAAAACTTCCGTAAGTGGTTGTTATATTGAACTGACCATTTCCGGATATTTGCACATTCTTTCCGTTAAATGACAGAGTTGTATCTGAAGGTGATACAGTTCCGTGAATGTATGAATACCTTATGTAAATGATCTGTACTGTTATATTTTTGCCACTTACTGAAATAACTTTATGAAAATTTTGGTTGTAAAACAGTGTTGTGTTTTCAGCTTCGTATGTATAGGTTCCATTGACAGAATATACAGTAATGTTGTTCAGATTTGATGAATATTTCTTCCCTTCAAATGTCAGGTTCCAAACTGTTCCGTCTGTAAGATTTGTCTCAAGGAAGTCTAGCTTGAATTTTTCTCTTCCTGTCGTAGTATAGAAAACCAGTCCCTGCTCCTTACTTCCTGGTTTTATGCCAATACTGTAACATCCTGTTCCATTCGGGGAGTAGATCAGGTTTGTTGCATTTTCACCTGTCTGATCAATTGATTCATTGAATGATCTTGTTCTAGGAACTATCCAATGCCCTTCTTCATTTTCAATGTAACTTTTCACATAAGCGGTTGTTGAATTCCTGAATATTCCAAGATATGCAGAAGGGCCACCAACAAGACCAAATTGTGGATCTAATCCACCCTGAAATTTGTTGTTGGGATATGGTCCATTATAAATTAGATTGTTTTCATAATAATATGAATAGTTTCTTGCCCCTATTATAAACGCAGCCCCTGTAACATTCATTTTTATTTCATGCCTGTTAACAAAAAATTTGAGATAACTGTCCATGGGGTTTCCGTTGACGTTTAACTGTGTAGAAATATTAAAACTATGTGGCAGTAAGATTATTCTTCCTGAAGGGAACGTGTAGTGATATACGGTTGATGTTTGATAAATTCCATAAAATGGATAGTTAACCCATCCGGTGTAATTGACCACATATCCTCCTGAAACTGTCTTGTTTAAGTAAATTACATTTTGAATCCAGTAAAGTGGCTGTCCCATTTCATTGGCAAGAAATAAATTTTGTTGAACTGAGGCATTATAGAATCTATTGAGAGAACCGGTCGAGTTATATGAACTGACATCCAGAGACTTTAAGGTAAGATTATTATCGATTCCCAAAAGATCAGAATTATTGTTCCTGAAGTTCCTTTTCAGAGTATATATCGTAAGGTTATAGGCATTTATTGATCCCCATCCATCAAGAAGGCTGTATCCATATCTTGCGTGATATATGTGGTTCCTTCCAGTTTCTACAGGATAGAATGGAAGTGCAGGCAATGTAGAATTATATGTTCCAGTGTCAATGTATCCTGTGGTGCTGTTTGAAGATTCCTTTTCAAACTGTTCATTTCCTAACTTATAAAGCAAAGAGTCCAGAAAACCTAAACGACTATCATTATTTTTATATAAGACTGAATCAATTTCTGAAAGTATTCCAGCCGTGACAGGTGATGCAATGCTTGTTCCCCATGCATATTCGAATCTACCTCCGTATGTTGCGTTTGTTGCATCATAGGTATATCCAGAAATTGAGATGGTTACCAGTGTATCGTTGGCTATGGCAGATATGTCTGGAACACCTCTTCCTTCCCCCTTAATTACAAGATTCGCTGATGAATCCTTTTGCCAAGTTGGTTCCTTGAGACATGTGTCAATTCCTGAACTTGTTCCATATGGGCCTCTTAAATTTTTGTCCCCTTCTGGGACGTACCAGTTCCTCTGAGATTCGATGTTAGACGTTGCATTCAACTGGAAAGTTGTTCCTCCAACAGCAACTACCCCAAAGTTATTGTATCCAAGTACAGATGGAAATTCCACATTTGTCCCTACCCATTTAGTACTATTGGCATTATCGCCAGCATCGCCTGATGAGGCAAGAACTGTGATTCCCCTTGCCTGAGCCTCCATGTCATCTTCACAAAAGCTAGTGCAGTTAACGTTACATCCTCCCCACGAATTTGAAATTACTGAAACGTTGTTAAGTTTAGAACTTTTGCTCCCTGGATTCAGTATATAATTGAAAGCCAGATTAATATTGTAATAAGAGGAACTGTTTCCATATACATTATATATGGTCGAACCGGGTGCTGTGCTTCCAAGCATTTCCATGTCCAGAGTGTTTTCAAAATTTGCTCCAGTGCTGTCATACTGCGCTAGAGGGCCTGGCGATACAGCCCCGTTAAGAGGTACTCCAACAACCTTAGCATGTGGTTCACCAGCTGGCATTGTCTCATTGAAGTAACAGTATACGTTTGATGGAACAAATGAACCTACTCTTTCGTCATGTGTTAGGGTTCCATAAGGAGTGCTTGTGTTTGTTCCATTATATTCACCACCCCATAATATGGTTGCCTCAACAGAAGAGGTTGGATATCCATATTCTCTGAATAGTGTTCTTTCATTGTAAGCAGACTGAAATTCTGGAGCATAAAAATACTGTGTACCATCATAGCAGGCAGGTGAAATGATGTTTCCCTGCGGTGTTTTTTTAACTGATGCATTTTTCTGCACTGCCACTTTATGCTGAAGATTCAGACTCATTACATACTGCGAATAATTTGACAGGCCTATTATGGAAGTTACATAGTTATTGAAGTATGATGGGACTTTAGGAACACCAACTGCTGCATAATAATTCTGAGAACCATTTACAAAATCTTCTGTCTTAACCCTGAACATTTTGTCAACTAATTTCGTTGTGGATGTGAATGTAACTATGGATCTTCCTTTATAGGTTGTGATGTGATATATACCATTTGATTGAAGATATTTTATAAAATTATTATAAATTGCATCTGAAGGTTCAAACCTCCTTTCAAACTGAGCCCTGGAAATATACCTGTGATATTGTGGAGAATTTTTATTAGATATATTCGAAAGTAGACTCACCAGTTCTGAAAGATTTGAGAACTGGAATCCCACGAGAATACTTTCGCTTTTGTTACTGTTTGTTGTGTTAACTTCTCTTGGGCTTTTTATGCTGTATTTTTCTGATGTGTTTACATAATTTCTTAAAGGAACTAAATTGGAGGAAATGAGGAGGTTGTTTTCTATTGATTTGTTTTGCGAACCGGATGAATGTGTAATCATTCCTGAAACCTGGTCCGTGCCTGACAGTACTGCCATGGTTGAAAAGAGGAAACCAAGAACCATAAGAATGGATATGATTTTTTTATTGCTTTTCAATTTCATCAATGAAAATATTCTAATCTTATAAAATGGTTCTTTAAACTGTTTTGATTTTTTGAGAGATATTTTAAACTTTGAACAGGTATAAAAATTAAGAGTTTCATAGAAAATGGCTATATAATATAATTACACTACAGAACAATGGTATTTTACAAGCATGGGCCAGATATCATGGGTAACGAATTTCTTTTTGTTTCCAATGATAAAATCTGGGTCGGAGATTTGAAAGATGGAAGCTCAAGGGTTGTAGTGTCAAATGAAGGTATAATAAATAATGCGAGATTTTCTCCAGACAGAAATAAGATAATTTTCAGATCGATGAGGGGCAAGGATGGATCACTGGCAGACCTGTATATGTATGACAGGGTAACAGGTATGGTGAAGAGGGTTACTTTCCTTAACGGCAAAAGTGTACCAAGAAGGATGTTTACAGATGTTGCAGGCTGGAAGGGAGATGTACCAATTATTTCAACAGATGCAATGTCACCGTTTGGAGCTCTTACATTCTTCTATGAACTTGATACAGAAACACTAAATTTGAACCCTCTGAATCTTGGTCCAGGATCTCACATATTATTCCACGGAGATGATGTGGTAATAGGAAGATATACATACGATATGCCACACTGGAAGGGTTATAAAGGTGGAACCAGAGGCGTTATCTGGTCAGGAAAGCTCAATGGAAAATTTAACAAAATAGTAGACCTGGATGGACACGTTTCCTCCCCATGTATCCATGGTGAAAAAGTGTTTTTTGTTTCCGATCATGAAGGCAGTGGACAAATATATTCCGTTGATATAAAGGGAGGAAAATTAACGAAGCATTCTGATTTCAAGACCTATTATCCAAGGCATCTTTCATCGAATGGTGAGGTTCTGTTGTATTCCATGGGAGGCGAATTATTTACATTAAATCCAGAAAAAAAGGAGGAAAAGAAAATTGAGGTAAGAATGGACTCAGGGATAACGTTTCCATCATCGAAGTTCCCGGATACCGCAAACTACCTGGAAGAATATACAATGAACGGAAAGGATGATACATATGGATTTGTCCTCCGGGGTAAAGGCATCATAACATCTGAAGAAATGAGTCCACAGTTGCAAATTCAATCACATGGAAGGGTAAGACTGATGAAGTTCCTTGATGGAAAAAGAGTCTCCTATGTAAGGCAGGATAAGGATGGGGAATTTCTATGCATATCTGAAATTTCAGACATTACGAAGCACACGCAGCTTAAAAGAAATATTGGACTGATAGATAACACGTTTCCTTCTCCTGATGGAAAGAAGATTGCGGTTACAAATATTCTGTTTCAGCTTTATATGGTGAATATAGAGAATATGTCTTGTGATCTGATTGATGAAAGTGAGGCAGGAAAGATAAGGGATGTCGCATGGTCAAATGACTCAGGCAAAATTGCATATACATTCCCATATATGACAGGAGGTTTTGGGCAGAGGGACGGTTCCATTGTAAAAACAGTGGTGCTTGATAGAATGGAGAAGAAAGAAATAACAGAAAGAACGGCTAATGACTATTCACCATCCTTTGATCCTACTGGGTCTTATCTTTATTATCTTTCTGACAGAACTTTTGATCCAGTAGAGGACAGGGCAACGTTCAACTACTCATTTCCCCTGATGACTAGAATATATTATATGAAGATCGATGGTGGAGACTTTTCACCAACAGTCAGGATACCAGAATCCATGAGACTAAAATCTGAAAGAGAGAGTGCAGGATCATTTTCCGATTCATTACCCATAGATTCGGGTAACTTCAATTCTCTTAGGGCCATAAAAGGAGGCTTGCTATACCTTTCATACAGGGCCGAAGGCTTGCTAAAGAATGCCGCATCGGGGAGACAGAGAGCTGGTAAACTTGTTTTCTTCAGCTTTGAAACAAAGAAGCCTAAGACTGTTGCGGAAAAGGTGCTTGATTTCAGAGTTTCAGTGGATGAAAAATCTGTGTTAATCAGAAAGGAAAAAAATAAAGTTTTCAAGCTACAGGCAAAGGTTGCGAAGGAAATGGTGAGTGGTTTTGACGAGGAAAAGGAAATCCATCTCAAAGATCTGAAAATAAGGATAGAACCTCTGGAAGAGTGGAAGCAGATGTTCAATGAGACATGGCTGCTGGCAACAAGCTTTTTCTGGAAGGAGGAGTTTGCAACAAAGAATGCACGGCAGATATATGAGAAGTATGAACCCCTTGTTAGCAAGATCACCACAAGGTTTGAACTGTCTGAAATAATGAGAGAGATGCAGGGAGAGTTCAGAACGTCACATTCCTATGAAACAGGTGGAGACTTCCTTTCTTCTGATGCCATACCCATAGGACATCTTGGGGCTGATTTTGAATTAAGAGGAAAGAAATACTACATAAAGAAAATTTATCATGGAGATCTTTCAAATGAGAATGAAAAAAGTCCACTGCTCCTGGGAGGATTCATGGAGGGTGACCAGATTGTGTCCATTAATGGAGAGTCCCCTGGACCCGATGGAAAAACAATCGATGAGATATTACTTAATCTACCATCTGAGATAATCAGAATTGATGTCAAAACTCAGGACAAGAAGGCATTTTCAAACTACGTTAAGACAATTCCAGATGATAGATATCTCAGATACAGGAGCTGGGTTGAGGAAAACAGGAAGATGGTACATGAAAAAACTGGAGGGGAGGTAGGTTATGTTCATATCCCAAACATGATGCTGGATGGACTTGCAGAATTTTACAGGCTTTATACAAGGGAATTCAAGAAATTTGGTCTTATAGTTGACGTCAGGTTCAATGGGGGAGGCAATGTTTCACAACTTGTCCTTGAAAAGCTAATGCGGGAAAGAATAGCACTTACTCATCCAAGGAGAGGGCAGGATTCCCCATATCCATCCTATTCTGTTGAGGGGCCAATGATAGCTCTTACAAACGAGAATGCAGGATCTGATGGGGATATTTTCAGTCATTCTTTCAAGCTGTTAAGCCTAGGGCCACTAATCGGTACTAGAACGTGGGGTGGAGTAATTGGAATAAGCCCTGAAAGAAGGCTGGCAGATGGTACTCAGGTGACTCAGCCAAGATTTGGGATGAAGTTCAGGGATGTTGGGTTTGGCGTAGAAAATTACGGAACGGATCCAACATATGAAGTGGAAATAAAACCTGAAGATTGGCATAGTGGAAAAGATCCACAGATGGATCTTGCTCTTAGTAAGATCATGGAGATGATAAAACTGAGTGAAAAGAAGAAATGAGTCTTTCATTTCTATGATTTTTTTATTTGATTAGTTATTAAACTATTTTTTAAGCAATATCAGATTCCTCTGAGAACCAGTGCTATTATAAAACCTATTAGAACTCCAGTGTTCAGGAATGGCAATCCCGGGGCTGGCCTTTTTATGAAACTGAAGAGAATGAACATTGCTATTATGCCTCCAAGGAGGGGAAGTATGAAAAATGAAAGACTTGAAGTTGTTGCTCCGGAATAGAGGAAGGATGATATTACCATTACGTTAGGAATTGCTATATCTCCAAAACCTATCATTATTGCACCCCTCTCTCTTCCCTCTTCTCTTGGTATGTCTATGTCTGCATCCTTCATATCAAAGTTCATGTTCTCCGGCACTATGAAAAAAAGTGGCATGTTTGAAGATGTTGTAGCTCTTGCAATATCAAGCATGTGTTTTGTCTTGTAAACAGCTATGTAATCATAAATGGCAAAGACTATCATTAGAACAATGGCTGCATAAAGCCCAAGATCTACACCCCAAATTGCTGCTAGACCTGCTGCGGTAAGAATCCCTGCAATATTTATTACGATCCAGTTCTGTTTGAAAAGGAGTAGATAAAGGAAAAGTACAGGTGTTCCAAAACTGAGAAAATAGTATTCAGGATATGTAATTGGAAGAAGTGCATAAAGAAGACTTGATACGATATAGATTACAAAAACCATGGATAATACAAAAATGATCCTGAGTATTCCAAGCCTCTTCTTCTTTGAGATATATAGAATCACAACAGACATTAATATAACTGCAACTATGAAATATATCACGTATCCAAATCCTGCAGAAGTATTCTGGCTTGGGTTTGTTGGACTAACGCTCTCCAGTTCGAGAGCCATAACGAGACCGATAAGAGAGGCTACCAGAAATAATACTGCAGTACCAATTTCAGTAGCAATTCTCCTGTTAAGCATTTTTTACACTCTTCCTGGCTTTTTTCTCCTTAGATGCAGATGAACCTGATTTCTTCACAGTTTTCTTTCTGGTTAATGGTTTTTTCACAGCAGTACTCTTCACTTTCTCCATATCGGATTTTGACTTTTTATTACTTTCGCATGATATGTTGGGACACATTTCTCTTGATCCACTCCCGAAGGAAACGGATATTATTGGAGCATGACAGTATTCACAAATCTTTCCTGTCATCTTAATCTCACCTTTTTGTGGAAGTGCATATGTTTGCCTGCATTTTGGAAAATTAGAACAGCCAAGAAATCTTTTTCCATATTTTGATTGTCTTATAATCATATGTCCACCGTCAAGTGGACAGAGACCGATGTCCTTCTTCTCTGTGTTGAATTTACATAAGGGATCAATGCATAATTTTTCTGGGGATTGTCCCCTTCTTATAACAGTTACTACAGGTTTTCCACAAACCACACAGTTCTCTTCGGATGGCTTGATTAACCCCCTTATCTTGTGGTAGTAATCGATGCAGTTATCCCTCTCGCATCTGAACCTTATTGTGTCCCTGATCTTTATTGCCTGTATATTGGTTCCGTCTATGTTGCACTTACCTACAACAGTACCTGTTTCAAGTGCTCCACGAATTATATTTGCTATGGAATCCTTGTTATTTCCAAGCTCTTCTAAAACACTGGAAAGCATGTTTCTTGATGTTGAAACTACTGAATCCTTTGTTCTCTCCCCAGCTGCAATGTTGTTCATGAACGATTCGAGCTCTGCAGTCATGTCTGGCTCAGCTATCTTTGAATCCACTGTTGTGACCCCATCTATAAGAGATGAGCCAAGGGCCGTTGGTCTGACTGGATTTCCCTCAATAAACCCCCTGCTCTGGAGCTTATCAATAATATCGTGTCTGGTACTCTTCGTTCCTAGATTCAGGTTTTCCATTTCCTTAATGAGCGAGGCCATATCAAATCTTGATGGAGGCTTTGTTTCTCCTTCCTCTATTCTCCAGTTTTCAGCCTTTACCTTCTCACCTTTCTCAAGATCGGGATGAAAGATGTCCTTGAACTTTCTATATGTATACATGGATAGCCATCCTGGATCGACCACTCTGGTTCCATTTGTCTTAAAGTTATAATGGTCAATTTCTATCTTTGCTGACTTTACCTCTCGGGTACCCTCCCTGTAAAGTGTAGCCAGAAATCTCCTGGCTATGAGTTCATAGACCTTTGCTTCATCTGCTCTCAGGCTCCCACTTTTTGGAACCTCTGTTGGATAGATTGGCGGATGATCGGTCGCTTCCATTCTACCCCTGGAAGGTATTATTTTTTCCTGAGAAAGAACCATTTCTGCTTCCTTCTTCAATTCACTGTTTTTCAGTTTTTCTACCACTGACTTGAGGTTTATGCTTCTCTGATATACTGTATTATCAGTCCTTGGATAACTTATAAATCCTTTTACATACAGTGATTCGGCAATCTTCATAGCTCTCGAAGGCATAACTCCTATTCTAGAAGCCTCTCTCATGAACTCTGTTGTGTTGAAGGGAGCAGGCTTGTAGATTCTTTCCATTCCCTTTTCAAACTCGTTTACAATTCCATCCTTTCCTATAATATTTTCAAGGATTTCTCTTGCCCTTTTCTCATCGTTTATTCTGCCTTCTTCGTAGATACCGGTAAAAACGTCATCCTTGAGAAAGTCAACCTTAACTTCCCAGAACTTTTCCGGAACAAAGTTTTCTATCTCTCTTTCCCTCTTTACGATTAGCCCAAGAGTGGGTGTTTGCACTCTTCCTATGGATAGGAAATTCTTACCTAGCCTGTTTGTTATAAGCGAGAAAAACCTTGTAAGAGCTGCTCCCCAGTAAAGATCAATCTCCTCCCTTGCAGCAGCTGAATCTGAAAGATTGTAATCCACATCTATAAAGTTTGCAAAAGCGTCCTTTATTTCCTTGCCTGTTAGAGCGCTGAACTTAGCCCTTTTGATTTCTCCATGGAAGGATTTGTCCTTTTTAACAATATCCAGAGCTTCTGTACCTATTAATTCTCCTTCCCTGTCATAATCAGTAGCAATTATAACTCTTTTAATGCCTGCAGAAAGCGTTTTTAAGCTCTCATAGGCGGTCTTGTTTTTAACATTATGAATTACATTTGATGAAATAAGTTCTTTCAGATTTTCTAATTTCCAATCCTTGAGTGTTTTTGGAAAATCAATTTCCACAATGTGCCCACTCAGTGGAACCAGATAAAAACCACCAACCTCATTCTCATATTCTATGTAACTCAAACCCTTTGATCTTTTCTGTTTTGATTTACCATCGGATAGAAAATAGGCAATCCTTCTTCCTGCATCTGCTTTCTCTGAAATAATTAATGTATCTGGCAATAGATATCCCAATGTATTTTTATGATATATAATATTTTTTATTCAATCTTCTTATTTTAGGAAACATTTAAAATTAGAATGAAATATGATGATCCATGGTAGGAAAGATAAAAGAGATAGAAATATACAACGTAAGCGAAAAAACATCCGAAAAATCATCACCATGGAGTTCTACAATGATTATAGTCAAGGTTACAACCAGTGATGGCATAGTTGGATACGGTGAGGCACCAACAACCCTCATGACACTTCCAGTGAAGGAAAGCGCTGAAGAAGTTAAAAGAGTTTTTCTAAACAAAGATGTAAATGAGATTTACAAAAACACAATGGAATTTTACAAGCATTCATTCTATCTGTCAAGGTCAATGGAAGCCACTTCTGCGCTAAGTGCAGTGGAGATGGCGTGCTGGGATATAGTTGGAAAGAGCTGTAAGGAGCCCGTTTACAATCTTCTCGGAGGTAAAATGAGGGACAGCGTTAGGGCTTACAGCAATGGCTGGTATTCAGACTGCGTTACCGCTGATGATTTCGTGGACAAGGCAAAGGAAATTAGAAAGAAAGGTTTTGATGCTGTAAAGTTTGATCCATTTGGAAATAACTACGATACAATAAATAAGAAGGGACTGGAAAGTGCAGAGAATATAGTATCAGGCCTTAGAGAATCCTTTGGAGATTCCATGGATCTTCTAATTGAGTTTCACGGGAGATTCTCTATGGAAGCTGCGAAAAAGGCCACCCAGATTCTTGAGCCATATGACTGTTTCTTCTTTGAAGAACCTCTCCACCCTGAACTTGAAATGAGGCTCCCTGAACTGAGGAGTACTGTGAATACACCCATAGCACTTGGGGAAAGAGTTCTCAATGCAAGAGATTTTATGAGGAACATTGTTGAGGGAAAAGTGGATATAATTCAGCCTGATGTAACTAACTCAAGAGGAATTCTCGAATCTTTCAAGATAGCCACTATTGCTGATGCATGGGGAATTCCGGTGGCATACCATAACGCTTTTGGTCCCGTCCAGACTGCAGCTACCCTGAATCTCGATACCACGATTAATAATTTCATTATACAGGAGAGTTTTGAGGAATCATGGCCAGAATGGAAGAAAAAACTACTTAAGAGTGGATATAAACTTGAAAACGGTCACTTTAAATTATCAGGTAAACCCGGTCTCGGAATTGAAATGGATGAAAAGTCTTTAAAGGAACATATGGTTAATGGAATGGAACCGTTTGATCCAGAATCACCCCCATGGGTAGTATCTGGTACATACGTAGGGGAGGGAACCGATGGAAAGCAATGAGATTACGAGCAAGATAGCCGAACTGCAACAGGTCAAGGAAAACCTGGAAAGAACCATAAGGATGGCCGAAGAAAAGAAAAAAGAGATAGAGAACATGCTCCAGAGTCTGGTAAAGATAGACTCTGCTTCTGTACCACAGATAAAGGTAGAGGAGGCAAAGAAGGCGCTTGTGGATTTGAAAGATCCTATTGCACTAAGGAAGAACCAAAAAATTTCAACAGGTATTTCCAAGATAGATGAACTTCTTCTAGGCGGTTTACCCATGCCATCAAATGTGGTTCTGTTTGGTGCACCTTTCACCTCAAAGGATATGCTTGCAACTAATTTCATGGCCAACTCCATCAAAGAAAACGTGCCAGTGGTCATTATCACAGCAGATAAAGACCTTAACCAGATAAAGTATGAAATTGCCCAGACTCTAAGTGTAGAACCGGAAGTCGTGGACGGTTTTGAAGATGATGGACTGATCAGGTTTATTGACCTTTATTCAAAATCCATTCAGTCTCAGAGCCCATCTAAAAAAGCGGTTGTTATAGATAATATATCAAACCTCAGCCTGCTTTTGAAATCTGTGGAAACGATTGAACAGGAATTACTCAGAACATACCCATTTTACAGACTTGTATTCATTTCTCTTACAGCGTTCGTTCCACAGTTTGACGAGAAGGTTTTCATGAAATTCACACAGCAATTCACACAGAAAAGGAAGGCGAGCAGGTGCACAGCACTGTATATGCTTGAAGATGGGCTCTTTGATCAAAAGGTTTTTGAAACTATCAGCTACATAATGGATGGGACCATTCAATTCAGAATAGTTAATGCAAAACAGTATGTGAAAGTTGTAGGTTTATCTAACGCAAGAACAAGGGAATGGGTAGAAGTCTACAACAGGGGAGAAACTTTTGATCTTGGATCCTTCTCACTTGAACGTGTGAGATAAAACAAAATTTTAACATTTTAAAAGAATTATTGCTGATTTTAACCGCTCAGTCTGCCTGTCATTCATCACAAATCAGTCAAGGCTGAATTCATCACAGCGGTTGATGGGTATTGGATCCCTTTTCTTAAGTGTTCGCTGTCTTTACTTCATATGTCACATATTCATGAAGTTGGGAAATGAAATTAATAATATACGTCCATTATTTCAGATCACCATACGTTAAAATATTTCACATGCATCAATATCCATGGATAAATTTTTCAGTGATGCAATGGAAATTAGGGATCTTGCAAAGAAACACAATAAAATGTTTGAAGAAAGCATTCCCCTGATTGCCTCGGAAAATGTGATGAGTCCTCTGGCAATGGAGATGCTTCTCACAGACTTTGGTCACAGGTATGCAGAGGGTTTGCCTCATCAGAGATACTATCAGGGAAACTTCTTTGTAGATCAGCTGGAAGACAAGGTCATAGAACTGGGAAAGAAGTTATATAACGCACCACAGTTTGATCCCAGGCCAGTGTCTGGAACAAATGCCAACATGGGAGTTATTTTTGGCCTTACAAAACCTATGGAAAGGATTTGTGCTCCAGATCTGTCAGGTGGTGGCCATATAAGTGCCGCGAAATTTGGGGCTCTGGGCTTCAGAGGTTTAGACATTGTAAATTATCCTTATGATGAAGAGACCATGACCATAGACGTTGATGGGGCAAGAAAAACAATTCTGGAAACTAGACCAAATCTATGTCTATTTGGCCAGTCTGTATTCCTTTTCCCTGCACCTCTTAAGGAACTCAGAGATACCTTTCAGGAAGTTGGCTGCAAAGTGTGGTACGATGGCGCACACGTGGCTGGACTGATAGCAGGAAAAAAATTTCAGGATCCTCTTAGGGAAGGGGCCGATGTTATAACCGGCTCAACTCACAAAACCCTTCCAGGACCTCAGCATGGAATGGTAATTGGGAATACTGACGAAAAAACCTGGAAAAAGGTTCAGAAAGGAGTCTTTCCAGGAGTTCTCAGTAATCACCATCTAAATACAATGGCAGCTCTTGGCATAACCCTTGCAGAAATGCTGGATTATGGTGAGGCCTATGCTCAGAAGATCATAGATAATGCTAGAACTCTTGCAGAAGAGCTATATGCCCTTGGCATGGATGTCCTGGCAGAAAAAAGAGGGTTTACCTCGTCCCACACACTTGTGGCTGATGTTAGAAAATTTGGAGGTGGAAAGGAGGTTGCTGAAAAGCTTGAAAGGTGCAATATTATACTTAATAAGAATCTGATTCCAGTAGATAAAAATAGAAATTCACAGGATCCAAGTGGAATAAGAATTGGAACTCAGGAGATAACAAGAATAGGTTTCGAAAAGAATGATGTAAAGGCACTTGCAGAAATAATGATGAAAATTCTTAAGAATAACATCAGTGAAGAGAAGGCAAAGGAAGAAGTAATGAATTTAAAGTCTGAGTTTAAACAAGTCAAATTCTGTTACGGAACAACTAATCCTTATGAATATATAGAATTATTCAAATAATTTTATTTATCTACTATTACATAAACTAGCGAAGTGTTTCATAACTATTTTTAACCTATTCAAAATGCTGTTATGTGAAGATTGGTGTAATCGGGTTCCAGGGTGACGTGGAAGAGCATATCAATATCCTGAAAATATTAAGTGAAAATGGAAGAAATATAGAACCATTAAGGGTGAGGAATAAAGACCAGTTGAGAGAAGTTTCTGCCATAATAATACCAGGAGGGGAAAGTACAACCATTTATAAGCTGATAAAAGAGTATGGAATTTATGAAGATATAGTAGATAGTGTAAAACATGGTAAACCACTTATGGGTACCTGTGCCGGCATAATCCTTGCATCTTCAAAGACAAACGATACAAGAGTTGAGGGAATGGGCCTTCTTGATATTGAAATAGAAAGAAATGCATATGGAAGACAGGGAGAATCTTTTATTGATAATGTTGATATTAAAGATATAGGTAATTACATGGCTGTTTTTATAAGAGCCCCAGTTATTAAATCTGTTAACCATGGTGAAATAATGGCATACCAGGCCGGAAAACCAATAATGGTGAGAGATGGAAATGTGATTGGACTTACTTTTCATCCTGAATTAACAGATGATACAAGAGTTCATGAGTATTTTATAAGAATGATAGGGGGAGAGGGGGGTACTTCCAGTGGAACAAGTGAAGAAAAGGTGACTGTAAAATGAGAACAGTTCTATATGATGAACATGTAAAAATGAATGCAAATATTGTTGACTTTCATGGATGGGATATGCCATTATACTATGAATCAATAATAAAAGAACATATGTATGTTAGGGAGAGATGTGGAGTTTTTGATGTTTCCCATATGGGTGACATATTCCTAACAGGTAGTGGAGCTGAGGAAAGTCTAATGAAACTTTTTCCATCAGATATATCAAAGATGAAAGAAGGAGACTGTTTATACACTGCTTTCCTGAATAATGATGGAAATATGATTGATGATACAATAATTTACAAATTTAACAAAGAAAAATTTCTATGTGTACCAAATGCTGCAACAACTGATAAGATACTGGATCATATATTGAAAAATAAAACTAATAACTGTGAGGTAAAAAATTCTTCGAGTGAATTATCATGTATAGCAATCCAGGGAAAGGATTCAGTTAATATTATGAAAAATTTAGGCTTAAAATTTCCAGATTTTTTCAAATTTTATGAGGAAAAGGGAATGATAATTTCAGGCACAGGTTATACTGGAGAAATAGGATGTGAAATAATTATAAAAAATAATGAAGCAGTTAATCTGTGGGAAAAAATAGTGGATGATTTGAAAAAAATAGGATGTGGTCCTTGTGGTTTGGGTTCGAGAGATACTCTAAGAATGGAAAAAGGTATGCTTCTCTCAGGCCAGGACTTCAATTCAGATAAAAACCCATACGAAGCTTCTATTTCATTTATCGTAGATAATGATCATAATTATATTGGTAGAGAAAAACTCCTATCTAATCAGAAACCTGAAAGAATCTTTAGGGGAATTATTATGAATGAAAAAGGTTCATTTCCAAGACATGGTAATTTAATTTATGACGAATCTGGTAAAGAAATAGGTATAATCACAAGCGGAAGTATTTCTCCAATTCTTGGAAAGGGAATAGGACTTGGTTACATAAACAGAAATGAATCAAAAAGTGATACATCAATTCTCGTTGGTATAAGGGATAGAAAATTCAATGGTAAGGTATCAAGGCCCAGGATAGTTCCTTAAGCTCCATTGGAAACATACCCCCCTCCCCCTAATATAATTGATTCATAATTTCTTGTCTCTTTTTCTTCCAGAGTTCTATTTCATAATTATAATATCCCTGCTCGTCCCTATTCTGTCTGATCTGGTCAAGTCTTTCGTTTACGTATGCAAGTTCTCCCTGAAGCTTCATTCTCATCTGTTTATCTAAAACAGGCATGATCTGTCATTACAGATTATTTCAATAAGTTTCCTATTTTAATTAGATTTTTAACTTTATTATGTTAATACTTTTAGTTACATAAAAATTTTAGATCTTACTTTTACCAGAAGTAAAATTATTTATATTGTTAACAATATTGATAACATATTGTTATCTTATTAAAAATTGATTTGGTGATTAAAATGATATTAAAATTGCTATTAGAGTTAACATTAAAATTAAATATAAACACAACATCTAATTTGTAATGATAAAATCAATCAAAAAAAGAGACGGAAAGATTGAGGATTTCGATCAAACAAAAATATCACGGGCAATCTACAAGGCAATGCTTTCACTGAAGTTTGGAAATATGCGAGACGCAGAAATCTTAGCTGATAAAGTTGTAAAAGAATTGAGTGCAAGAAAAGAGATCCCAACAGTAGAAAATATACAGGATACTGTTGAATCAGTTCTTATGGAAACACAAATAGATGGAAGAAAATTCAATGAAGTTGCAAAGGCTTACATTCTATATAGGGAAAAGAGAAGATTCATCAGAGAAGAAAAGGAAAGACTAGGTGTAAAAGATGATCTTAAGTTAACGCTAAATGCTGTAAAGGTACTTGAGGCAAGATATTTACTAAAAGATGAGGAAGGAAAAATTATAGAAACTCCGGATCAGATGTTCAGGAGAGTTGCAAATCACGTTGGAGTTATTGACGCACTTTATGATTATGCTAATTTCCAGAAAAAAGGAACGGTAAGGGAAGATGGGAAGAAGATATCAAATCTTCTAAACACACAGATTGAAGTTTTGGAAAGGGGCTTCAATGAGCTTGTAAACGATGGGGTATTAAAAGGTACATTCGGACAGTTCATGGATTTCATATACACAAAGCCAACCATCGCAGAGGACACAATAGAAAAATTCCACAAAATGATGAAGAGTCTGGAATATGTTCCAAACTCACCAACCATGATGAATGCTGGTGCAAGACTGGGTCAGCTTTCAGCATGTTTCGTGCTCCCGGTTGGAGACAGTATAGAAGAAATTTTTGAAGCAGTGAAACAGACAGCAGAAATACATAAGTCTGGAGGAGGTACAGGGTTTTCGTTTTCAAGACTGAGAAATAAGGATGATATTGTTGGTTCCACAAAGGGAGTTGCATCAGGCCCTGTTTCTTTCATGAAAATTTTCGATACGACCACTGAAGTCATTAAACAGGGTGGAAAAAGAAGAGGAGCCAACATGGGAATCCTCAGATATGATCATCCAGATATAATGGAATTTATCACCAGCAAGGACTCTGAAAACACCATTCTTAAAAATTTCAACATTTCAGTTGGAATGGAGGATGAGTTCTTCGAAAAACTTGACAGTGATGGATATGTTGATCTCAAGAATCCAAAAACTGGAAAGGTTGTATCAAGAATAAAGGCAAGAACGATGTGGGATTCCATAATAACTCACGCCTGGAAAACAGCAGATCCTGGGTTAATTTTCCTCGATGAAATCAACAGGGCAAATCCAGTAAAAAATATAGCAGATATAGAGGCAACAAACCCATGTGGTGAACAGCCTCTTATGCCATATGAATCATGCAATCTGGGTTCAATAAATCTGGCTAAGTTCGTTAAGGAGGACAACACAATTGACTGGGATAGACTCAGGGAAACAGTCCATATGTCAACAAGATTCCTTGATAACGTTGTGGATGCAAACAACTTCCCTGTCAGGCAGATTAAGGAAATGACAAGGAAAACAAGGAAGATTGGGCTTGGAATAATGGGCTTTGCAGATATGCTCATCATGCTTGGCGTTCCATATGACAGCGAGGAGGCATTGAAGATAGCTGAGAATGTAATGAGTTTCCTTGATTTGGAATCACACAAGGAATCTCAGAATCTTGCCATTGAAAGGGGAGTTTTCCCGGGATGGTATGGTTCTGAATATGAAAAGGAAGACATACTTATGAGAAACTCTACTACCACAACAATCGCACCAACAGGCACAATATCTATTATAGCTGGCTGTTCATCATCAATAGAACCACTTTTTGCCATAGCATTTATGAGGCATGTATTGAATGGTCAGGAGTTAATAGAAGTAAATCCTTTGTTTGAGGAGATAATGAAAAAGAGAAATCTATACTCTGAGAAATTGATGCAGGACGTTGCAACAACTGGAAATCTTTCAAAGATAGACCTTCCAGAAGATCTTAAGAGGCTTTTCAAAACTGCCCATGAAATTGATCCAGAATGGCATGTACTTATGCAGGCAACATTCCAGAAATATTGTGATTCAGGTGTATCAAAGACCATAAATTTGCCTAACGATGCAACACCAGAAGATATTGGTAAGGCTTACAGGCTGGCCAAGGACCTACACTGCAAGGGAATAACTGTGTACAGAGACAGAAGCAAAACAGAACAGGTTCTCTATTCTGGAACATCAGGCAAGAAGGAAGAAGCATCAAAAGAAGAGAAGAAGGAAAAAATCGCCATTATAGAAAAGATGACTTCTGAAGGAAAGGAAAGAAAGAAAATGGATACGAAATACCTCAGACTCGAGGCCACGTTCGATCCAGCATGTCCTGATGGAAAGTGCGATAAGTAGTGGGCTTTCAGGAGATTAAGGAGGAGGTAATATCTAGAAAACTCCTCAATTATTCAGAGGAAATATATTCATCAAAACCATTAATCAATGAGATGCTTATAGGCCTGTCAAGAAAGAATCTATTTCTCACCGCTGTTAGAGATTACAGTAACAATTTTAATGTCAGAGAATTTGCAATTTTCCTTGAATCGCTTCTGGAGGGAAAGGGAAACGAAGATCAAAAGAAGTTTTATTACGAAGAAAATTTTGATGAGATAATAAAGTTATCAATAGAATGGATAAAAACGAACACAAATGAAAACAGTCTTTGAAAAATCATAATCGATGTAAAAAGAAAATCTTATTAGCGCAAAACTCATTTATCTGTATTGGCAATAGAATCATTCCTAAACAGTAATGTCACAGTGGTGTATGATGGCAACATGACCCGCCTAGTATGCACTCTTCTTACATATGATGACATGGGCGTAATGGTAGCATATAGAAATCACAAGTTATTCATCCCGTGGAGATTCATTGAGGAAATTAGGGACGTAACAGAGCAGGACAGAATTGAAGACTCAAACAAATTGAAAGAAGAAACAAAGAAAAAGACAAATCCAGTAATTATTTTTTCAATAACAACATTGTTTATTGGTGGATTGGTTACATATCTCGCATATACTTTCCTGAGCCAGATACCGCAGTATGGGTTTCAGAGGGGAATTACAGCGGCAATTGCATCGCCAATTATAGTGGTTGGAATACTGGGTACATTCCTGGCAATTTTTGCAGGAAAGGGAAAAATAGCAACAGTCTTATCAATGGTGTCTGTAATCGCCGTAGTAGTAATACTGATATTTTTTGGTTCGTGAAAATATGAATATTTTATTAAGAAGTTTCAGGATTTTTAAGATTTTTCAACCCGTAAGTTGAAAATGCATAAACTATCATGAAGAAAATAATGAAGAAAGGCAGTATTAATATCTCTTCTATGGGTTTCACAGTTTCTATGTACCAGAATGCTGAAAATGAAAAAAGGAGTGATGAAACAACCACCTTCATTATTGCCTGCTTGATCTTCCTTATCTGTGACCTTAGTATTATGGAGAAAACTATTACAATCCCAATTCCAAGAAATATTCCGTAGGCAGTGGAAGAATAACTTTCTGGATAGAGTCCAACAAGAACAATAGCAGCCTCAAAAGCTTCTATAACACCAGCTGTGTATGCTGTAAGGGAAACTCCAGAATCTGATGGCTCTTCTTTATGGGACTTTGGAAAGCTTTTCAGATACTGGAATTTCATGGATCTTTTGGCACTCTTTGCCAGTCTTTGTGCGAAATACAGTAATAAGGTTGCAGAAACCAGTCTTACATAAATTAGAGGAAGTAGTGAAATTGCACTCCCTATAAAGGCCGTTGGAATGAGAACGGTGATTACACCAAGAGTTGCAGCAAGCAATGGAATATTGCTTTTAGCATCAACAGCTAGGGACATTGAAATTGCAGACGCTTCTGACATCTCCAGTACTATTATACCTGTTGCCGCAAGAAATATGGCAGGATCAAAGTATGACACGTTGCAGCATTGCATTCAAATTATAAAGTTTTTATGTTACTACACCATAACAACCTAATGTGTTCTGATTGTTTCGAGGAGCAGTGTAAATGTGAATACTGCGTGGAATACAGGCATCAGCAGGCATGTCCCGTATGCGGCCACCTTGTATTTCTTGACTGCTGCCAGGGATTTTAGGGAAAGAAATGGAACAGTGAGTTAGTATTATTGAAGTAATACACATGGAGATTTAACTGGGAAGTAAAAATCAGTGATAAAAGAGAAAAATTATATTTCTAATCTTAAATCATCCATGGTTGGTTGACCTACAGACATTCATATTAAGGGTAAAGAAGGCATTAAAGCACAATATAGGTAAAACCATAATTATTGCGGCATTTGTGCTATTATACAGTGTATTCTCTGAATATTACATAGAGAACCCTATTGCAAACTCTGGCATTCACTCCCTTTTTCAGTCCCTTTGGTGGACTATGCAAACAGTTACTACAGTTGGATATGGAGACGTTACAATTGTTGGATTTATGGGAAAATTAAATGCCATATTCATAATGATTATTGGTGTAGGAAGTTTCAGTTTATTACTTGTATCCATAGGCGCTGAGCTTGTGGATGCTAAGCTTCTCAAGAGATTTGGAGAGGTGCGAACAAAAATGAAGGATCATGTAATTATATGTAATTATTCAGAAAAGCAGGCAGACATAATTGAAGTTATAATGAGGGACAAAAATCCGTTTATAGTTCTGGGACAGGACCCACCTGAAAAGGAAAAAGAAAATATGGAATTTGTGAAGGGAAACCCTCTGGACTATAAGGATCTGAAGAGGGCTGGTATAGAAAATAGTCATACAGCAATAATATTCCCAAACGAGAAATATGGTTCAGAGAATTCACTGGCTGTAGATGCAGAATCAATTCTTATAGTGATGACAGTTAAAAAATTAAATCCTGAAATTAACACAATTGTGGAACTGATCAATAAATCAAGTAGAGAGCATGCCAGAGAATCAGGTGCGGACGAAATTATTGTTAGAGGGGAAATGAGTTCATCAGCGATTATTAAATTGATAAATAATCCAGGATCGTGGAAGTTCATTTCTGAGATATTTTCTAAGTCTGAAAGTATGGACTTTATGGAAATCAGGGAAGATGATTATAAGGGAAAAAGCTACAGGGAACTATATAAAATGGTAGAAAATGAATGGAGAAAAATAATCGCCATTAGGAAGGGTGATGAATACCTGTTGAGGCCTGAGGAGGACTCTGTATATCAGGGAGAATCACTCATTATTCTGGAGAAATCAAAGAAAACAATCAAAAATTAAATAAGGTTTGCAACATTGCAGTAAAACAGGAGCAGAGGTTGTCGAGATTGGTCAAAGGCGCCAGATTGAGGGTCTGGTTTCGTAGGGATACGAGGGTTCAAATCCCTCCCTCTGCACTATGATTAAAGTATAGGTTATGGAGTTGAGTTCATATCTGATCCTGTTGGATTTTAAATATTCAAAGGAATATAACTATTTTTTGCACCTGTTACATATTAGAGACATCATTCTCTGGTATAGTGATACCATTATAGAATCACTCCCTTAATTGTAACGTAATACAAAAGTAAAAGGAAGCACATCTTAGTAATAAACTGGAAAACGATATAGCTCCCTAAACCTAATAACCTTTTATTATCATAACGAAATCGTAAACACAAAAACTTTTAATCTAATTCGAATTAAGTACTTGAGTGGGGTTTATAAATCGTCAATATATATATAATGAATCATTAATATCAATATGGACTCAAAAATAAAAATTATTGTATCTGTTTTGCTTTCATTTGCAATGATATTCGGTGGGCTTATGACATTAATGCAATATCCTGAAGATCACAACCCTTCAATAGGAAAAGAAGGGGAAAAACCAATTGGGAACCAGATGGTCATATCATATGTGGAATCCATCAGGGATAACAATCTCAGTGACAGATTGTCCTTCGGGTTCTATCAATGGCTTAACAAAAATGGATTAACCATACAAAAGGTCTTAGATCATCCATCTAATATATTATTGCAGGACTTTTTGACTTTCCTTGGTGAAAACCCCTATTACAAATCCATATTTGAAAAAATAACACTGAAAGAGGAAAAGGCTTTTCAAAAGAAAAATCAAATAGAAATGAAAATCTTTTTATCCAAATTAGAAAACAATTCTCTAAGAGAACCTAAATTTCAACGGACAACCCTAATAGAAAGCAATAGATCATTAACCGTATACAATCTCAATGCTAATAACGAAACCGCATATGCTTTTAAGATAAGCTCCAATGATCTTCCAAAAGCCATTTGTACAGATTACGGAGAATGGTTAATGGTAAGTGTAAATTATTTTAAGTATTCTCTCATATTCACAACTATTACTTACGGTGAGCACGATATATTAAATGCTGTTTACCTGGGAAACAGTGCACAAAAATATTTTAACCAAGCCATTTCCGGGACTTCTAATTATGACATTTTAGCTTCAGTAATTCTTGGTGTATTATCAGTTGGATTTGCGTTTGCCCCTATAACGGGTGGAACTTCTATTCTGGTCTCGGTTATTGTTGCCTCAGTATTAGTCGGGGTTGGAGTAGCAGAATCAATTGAATCTGCTTATGTTAGTTCCAAACTTCTGGAGCTTTACGAGTCAACTTACGCAAATGAAAATACAGGAAAAAAGTATATGTGGTTGTATGATTCAATAAATTATTATTATCCCTTACAGTCCTTTGGTTTTGGTTCACTAGATTCATCTATAGGGGAATACGGTTACCTTAGCAATGGAAATACGGTTACTATATTCCCAAATGTACCTATGGTAGCAGGAGGGGGGGCTGAAGGAGTGTACTATATCTCAGAAATTAGTGGGTCTATACACAGCATAGCCAATACGGTTGGATGGAACAATTGGGCATATCAGGGGTGTTACAATAATTGATATCTGTTTTATATGAAGGTAAAATTATAGCTTTTTCTGTGGTTACAATTGAAATCTTAGTGGGAGTTTTCTCAGTTTTATACTATTTTATCATATATGGGCATCCAAAAAAAGGAAATAAAAAATGGGAATCACAAAAGGCTTATACAACTTTTTATGCATCCATGGTTTATATTTTTGGTGGATTGGTTATAATTGCATTATTTGCTTTTACAAAATTTTTATATGACAAGAATATAGATATCATTGAAACATTGACTATTGAGATATTTTCTTGTTTAAGTTTGCCGGTAATTGGAATCTCAATTGGAAATTATTTCAGAGCTAAAAAATTCGGTCTCACTTTTAAACACATAATTTTAAATATACCTAAAAAATAGTATCAACCCTACTTAAAACATATAATGATATTATTTTTAAACACTCAATTATATTAATGAATCATCAAAACGTATTGGACGTTAATATTCAATAGCCGATAATGGGTAAATTTGAATAGAAGATTACACTGAATTTATTCAGTAATACAGGCATCGTCATGATTTGCCTATCAGAATACTTTTTCTTTCTTTTATCAGGCCAAGCAATACTATTTACCATAAGCATATTTGTTGTGGTGTTCTGTGGCAGAACATTCCAAAATTATTATCAGTCATATAATGTTTGATACCTCCATACATTTTATGAAAGTGAGACTGTTTATTCGATTTAATATAAATGTTGATTTAATTCTTAAAAATAAACTATTTATCTAGTTTTTTCTTTAGATCATTAATTTCGTTCTGAATGTTCTTGTCCTTGGGATTTCGTCTTGCCCTTTCCTCCAGTTCATCTATCTTTGATTCTATACTCTTTTTCTTTCTTGTTAGATCTCTTTTGCTAAGCCCCATACGTACTAATTTAATCAGGTAAAATAAATATTTGCATTTAGAAGAATACTCAAATTTAATAAACACTATTAAAATGACTGTGGGCAAGCAATAAAGTTTTACACATTAAATTCATAGTGGAACATGGAAGTTCTAAACTATTGGATAAAACTGGAATATGATCACAAGAACAAAACATATAGCGGAAAGGAAAAGATACAGCTAGAAGGAAAAGAAGACAGGCTAATTCTAAACACGCTGGAACAGAAAATAAATAAGATTACACTTGATGGAAAAAATGTTGAACTTCTGGAAGGCAGGAGGGACGATGAAAAAATTATAGAAGCTAAATTAAACGGAAATTCAATTCTTGAAATTGAGTTCACCTCAAAACTCAACGAAGCCTTAACAGGACTTTATCTGGCAAGAGCATCTGACGGCTCTGAGATGGCAACAACACAGTTTGAATCCATAGGTGCTAGAAGGGCCTTTCCATGCTTTGACAATCCATCCATGAAGGCAACCTTCGATTTAGAAATAACAACAGCCTCAGATCTTGATGTTATTTCCAATATGCCTGAAAAAGAGGTTGTAAAATCGGGTAGTGTGAAAACAGTCAAATTTCAGAGGACTCCAAGGATGTCCACCTATCTTGTTTACATTGGAATAGGAAAGTTTGAAACGAAAGAAAGCAGTTTTGAAAATGTAAAGCTATACCTTTCAGGACTAAAAGGAAACCTTGATACTACAGATTTTCCACTCGTGATGGCAGCACAGTCTCTTGAATTTTTTAACGATTATTTCGGGATAAAATATCCATTGCCAAAAATGCATCTCATATCTGTACCGGAATTCGCAGCAGGTGCAATGGAAAACTGGGGTGCAATAACATTTAGAGAAGTTGCAATTCTAGTAAACAAGAGCACAGGAGGAGCAACCAAAAAGAGGGTTGCGGCCGTTATTGCCCATGAGATAGCTCACCAGTGGTTCGGAAATCTCGTAACAATGAAATGGTGGAATGATCTTTGGCTAAACGAGAGTTTTGCAACATTCATGATGTATAAAGTCGTGGAAAATTACTATCCTGAATGGAAGGTCACTGGTGATATGTTATTATCAAGAGGGAGAGGTGCTTTCACGGACGACTCGCTTGAAAGTACCCATCCAATAGAGGCTAATGTAAAAGAACCAGAGGAAATTGAACAGATATTTGATCAAATAAGCTATGGAAAGGGTGGAATGATCCTTAGAATGATCGAATCCTATGCAGGTAAGGAGAGCTTCCAGGCTGGATTACACAATTATCTTGAGAAATTTTCATATTCAAACGCAGAGGGCCAGGATCTATGGAAGAGCATAGCAAAAGCATCAGGCAAACCGGTTGATAGAATAATGGAATCATGGGTAAAAAGAGAAGGATATCCCATCCTGAAGCTTACCTACGATTCAAATAAGATAAAGATAACCCAATCAAGGTTCTATCTTGATGGCAGGGAAGGCAGGGATATATGGCCTGTTCCACTAACCGTTTTGAGAGAAAACGGTGATGAAAGCATCCTGATGGAAACAAGGGAAACCACAATTTCTGGAGAGAATTTTGTCAAACTAAACGTTGGAGAAACTGGGTTCTACAGGGTTCTTTATCCCGAACAATTCTATGCTGGAATCCACAGTAAATCGGAAAAGCTGGACTACAAGGATTTCATAGGAATATTGTCAGATCTTTACGCTTTTGTTGTGTCTGGAAAGATAAATCTGAAGGTATACCTTGATGTGGTAAGGGAATTTTCCAGTTCTTCAGAACTTAACATTGTGACTCAGATATCAAACGACCTCTCAGAATTGAGAAACATACTCACATCTAACAATGCTCTTGATGAAGTATATTTAAACTTCCACAGGGAGCAGGTAAAGAGACTAGAAGAAAAGAAATCAAAAGATGTAAACGATTCTATTCTCTATGGAACAGTACTAAGAAGGCTTGTTGACATTGATTGGGAAAAGGCAAAGGAAATGGCTGCAAAATTCCAAAATATGGAGAATGAAATACCAGATATAAGGGATTCCATTGCAGTTGCATATGCAAAGGAAACAAAGAACCTGCAGGAAATACAAAAGAAAATGTTCTCGCTCAAGAGTGATGAGGATAAGGTAAAATTGATAGTTGCAGCAGGACACATACCAGGGGAGAATGCATTCAATTCAATGTATGGTCTCATAGAAGAGGGTAAGATAAAGAAACAGGATGTGTCTTCATACTTTACCTCATTTGGGGCATACAGAGAGAACAGGGATCTTGCAGTAAAAGAATTCAGCAAAATGGTCTCAAAGCTACAGGATATCTTCAGCGGATCTGGAACAGCATCAAATCTGGTATTTGCCCTTGTACCTCTCGTGGGCCTTAACAGGGTAAAGGAGATGGAGAATCTTCTTAACAGCATAAGAAACTCAAAGATAGAAAGGGGAATAATGAAAGGGATGGAAAGACTGAAAATAAATCAGAAGCTTCTTGACAGAATGCAGTCCGCATAAAATAATTTCATTATTTTCATTTCAATAGTGCAAAATGAATGGGGAGAATTATAAAGAACATAAACATGAAGTTAAGGGTGTGAACTTTGAGTGGAGAATTAACGAGAAGCCAGAAGAATTTTTTGAATAAACTTATGGAGGAATCCTCAGAAAGACTGGAAGCTTCAGAAAAATTTATAAAAAATCTTGGGAAGGGAGAGATATCTGAACTGAGTGTACAGGAAGCATCCAGACTCATAGATGAACTGCAGAAGATAAAGAGTGAGGGTGGTAGTTCAACTGGAGGTACCGGTCCCACGAAAAAGCAGAAGTCCTTCATTTCAAACTTACAGGATAGTGAGGAGAGAATTGCATATACAAGAAAGTATCTCGAGAAGGCAGGAAAGAAAAGTGTGGATGAGTTGAATGTGAAAGAAGCATCTCTACTAATAGATGGGCTAATGGAAAAGAAAGGAGACCCCCAGAGAACCAGGGCACAGACAGATTTCCAGGCGACACCAAAGCAGATAAACTACATTAAGAGCCTTCAGAAATCAGAGAAAGATCAGAAAATAGTAACAGAGTACCTGAAATCAATAGGAAAGAAGTCTCTGGACGAGATAACGAGAACAGAGGCAAGCACAATCATTGAGAAACTAAAGATTTAGAGCAATATTAATACACATTCTAAAAGTTTATCACAATCCCATAAATTTTTTACTTATTCACAGATATGATTTTATTTCCATATAACATCAGGGAACATGAAAGGAGTCAACAACGCAACAGATCTGATAATCGAAAACAATCCAATGTATTCACTCATGATTAAGAGTGGCATTGTGAATTATACCAGCCTGGCAAGAAAGATAAAGAAGCAGGTGGAATCTATGACTGGGAAAGAGGTAAAACTCAACACACTTGTAAAATACATTACATCCATAACACCAGGCGAAAAGGAGGATTATCAGATTAATTATCTAAAAAAATCAAATCTTGACGTGGAATTCAAATTTGCGGAAAAGGAGGGAAAGGAATTTGATCCAGATAGGGAAGACGTATTCCTCGTATATAAAACTCAGGAAGGTTTCAAGTTTCTGGTCAGAAACGATCCCGAGGGAAATCTTGCGTGTATAAGAATAACCCTGCCTCCGGAAGCAAAAAAAGCACCCGGGATAACCCTTTTTGTGGTAGAATTTCTCAGCATGCAACAGATTTCAATTGAAAAGATATACCGGTTTGATCTTGAAATCATTCTTGTATGTTCCGTGGAAGTAGCAAGCAAGGTTATATCAAGTTTGAGTGATCTTATTTTCAAATCATATCTTTGATATTTATTCAATAGATATGCTATTAACAGATGAATTTCAACTTTATTTCACGCTTTAT
Source organism: Thermoplasmatales archaeon (assembly GCA_027316895.1). GTDB lineage: Archaea > Thermoplasmatota > Thermoplasmata > Thermoplasmatales > Thermoplasmataceae > Cuniculiplasma. The sequence continues at coordinate 74,717 of DAHVFT010000003.1, forward strand.
TCTTAGAATGGTGCAATCTATCTGGTAAAATCTATCTGTTTCTTACTTAACAGTATCTATGAATAATTTGAAAGGTAAAATTACTCACACTAATTTTTTAGAATTTAAAAACTTAATACAAAGTTATTATGCTAAGAAGTGCAGATTTCAAATTTCCAGAGCAAACAGAAAATCCTGAAATCAGTTGAAATAGTTCCAAAAAGGAACGAAAACATTGATGATCTGCTAGCAGCAAGAGAAATCTTTTCAGACATTGCTGACATGGTTACCGCTCCAGAAAACCAGATGGGAAGGCCCGGAATCGATCCACTTATGGCTCTTTATATAATGACGCATGGTACAAATGTAATCGCCATGCCTCATGTTACTCCAAGAGACAAAAACACTCTCTATATTTCATCCCAGATTCTGACATCAGAGAAACTCGGCATCAACCATTTTTTTGTAATAGGAGGTGACCCAATATCAGGTAATTTAGGGAGAGAAGTAAGAGAAATGGATACAAACGAAACAATAAGGCATATCAGAAAATTTTCCAGGGAGCAGGAGAGGGATAAGGAAGCAATAATAGGAGCAGCACTAAATCCATACAGAAATTCAGAGGAAGAAATAGTAAGATCCAAGATTGAGTCTGGGGCCACACTATTCATAAGCCAGATGTGTTACAACAGTGAACCCTTCAAAAAGAAATGGATAAGACAGAGAAAATTCAAGCTATTTCTGGGTTTTATGCCGATCCTGAAGAAGAGCAACATAGAATCCCTATCAAAAATGGGTGTGTTACTTCCAGAAGGCTTAAAATCAATAATTGCTAACTCTGAAAATCTGAGAGACACATCTCTGAAACTAATAGATAATCTTGTGAGCGACATGAAAGGATATATTGATGGAGTTCATATTATGCCTATTGGAAATAATGAAATTGCAAAAGAAATAATGGAGGTTTTATAAATGAATGTTAAAACACTGGTATATGGAATTTACCCAAGAAGCGACAGGCTAAGGCTCGATTATGGAAGACATGAAAGAGGATCACTTTCTACTGAAAAGTTGAAAGACATAATCAAAGAGGAAAAGGATATATTTTATAGATTGACAGATGAAATCAATATTGTAACAGATCCACTTTTCAACTGGCATGATATTTTCAGACCGATAGCTCTATCCGTAGATGGAATAAAGTTAGGTCCACTTAGAAGGTACGGCGAGACCAATACATTTTACAGGGAACCTTTGATTGAGGGAAAAGGAGAACTTAAGATTGACGTTTTCACCGATCAGGAATTTGAAGAGAATCCTCCTTTCCCAATTTTTTATGGAGGTAATAGAAAAATTTTACCAATTTTTCCATCACCTGTAGCCATGTACCGAATGTCATCAAACGAAAGCAAATATTCTATTCAGGATTTTTCAGAAAACCTGCTTGAAATATATGGCAAAATAGCCGATAGGATGGGTTCAAGGAAAATTCTAATATTTGCCCCGCAAATTGATAAAGACGATGTTTCATCCATGAAAAAAATATGCTCAACTCATGAAATAATCCTTTTGTCACCAGAAGTGATAAAATCTGAGTATTTTGATGGGATCAGCTTCAAATTTGATTCTATTGTTGTCAGCAGGAAAGAGAATTTGAACGTGGCTGGGGATCACTCCAGAATACCAGGTTTAGGGGTTCTTGATGCACATAATACAAAAATAGAAAATGGGGGAGATATAGAAAAAATGCTGGAGGAAGTCCAGAAGGAATTCAACTTTAAAGATCTGATATTAACGCATAATGATTACATGGATTTCCTTCCAAGAACAATAGCAGATAGGAAGGTAAAGATACTTCAGGAGGTTAATTAGATGTCAGAGAAACTTATAACACAGGAAATAGGAAGCTTCAGAAAACCAGAATACCTGAGCAGGAAATTTCACAGTATAGAAGAAACCGATGAATACAGCATACTCTGTCAGAAAGCAACAGATGAAACTCTTGAAACATTCAAGAAAGCGGGTCTTCACAATGTAGGAGTCGGTGGAGAAATGTACAGATGGGAAATGTATGAACATTTTGCTAAAAGGGTTTCAAACATTGAATTTTACGGGCTGGTCAGATCATTTGATAACAGGTATTACAAGAAGGGAAGTGTGATGGGGATTCCAGAGAGAAAAAAACCATTTCATCTGGAAGAGTTGGAATATTTACTCAGGACCACAGGGAAACCACTGAAGGTTCCAATCACGGGTGCTTATACGATGATGGACTGGTCATTCAATGAGCATTATAAAAGCAGGAGGGAACTGGCCATGAGATTTGCAGAACTCATTCACGAGGAAATAGAAACACTTCAAAAAGCATGGAACAAATCAGGCAGGAAGGAAAAGCTGGAAATACAGATAGATGAACCTGCAACAACAACTCATCCCGCAGAAATGGATATTGTGGTTGATTCAATGAATGCATCAATTGAAAAATTCAGGAATATTGAATTCACGATCCATGTGTGCTACAGCAAAGATTACAGAATCCTTTATGACAGAATTCCTGAAATGGGATTTCACGGATATAATCTGGAATATGCTAACAGAGACTCACTTTCAGTCAATAAAAAGATCAGAGAGGGGTATGAGGACCTGAGATATTTCAGGGAAATTAATGACACACTTCAGGAAAAGAGATTTATAGGCCTTGGAGTAACAGACGTGCACATTGACACCATCGAATCTCCTGAATTGATTGAGAACAGGATTAATTATGCACTAGATATCCTTCAGGATCCGAAACTCGTGAGGATAAATCCAGATTGCGGATTGAGGACAAGATCAAGGGAAGTAGGATTTGAAAAACTTCTAAATATGGTTGAGGCAACCAAAAAAGTTGAGGAAAAAATGTGATGACCCTTCAACTCTTTATGTGAGCTATGAAAAATTTATAATCATAACAACCATAGGAAATCATGAATGAACAAAATCCAATTGAGAAATTATCCTTTGCCGAACTAAAGTCAATTGCCAAAAAATCTGGGCTCAAAACAATTCCTAGAACCTATAAGAAGGCGGATCTCATAAAATATATTACAGAAAATTCTACAGAAGAGAAAAGGAAAGCATGGATAAAAGAGCTTAATGAAAAGGAAGTGAAGTTAGAAGAGAGAGACAATGCAGTTCCAAAAAAGGATGAAAAGAAAGAATCTTTCTCAAGGAAGGAGTACATAGTGGATCTGCAGAAGGAGAAGATACACAGAATCGTGGTCGAAGCAGCCTGTGAACATTTTAAGGAGCCCCTGCCGAAGGGTACAGGTGTTAATTTTTATGATGGGATGAGCGACGAACTCCTGAAGCACCTTCATGACGTATTTGTTAAGAAATATGACGATCCCGAAGGAAAGAATTTTGAGCTAAGGAGTGCGAACTGGCTGGTATACAGGATCAAGGAGGTTGGAGCAATAAGGACCAGACACACATTGCCAAACACCCAGGAACTAAGGTTGATAGGGTTTGACGTTGAGGGATTGCCTTACTTTATAGGGGAATTTTCAAACACCGGAATGACAGATCAAAATTTCAGGAGGGGAATTGAAAATGCCAGGAAGGTTCTGGAAAATTATGGACCAAAACTATTGAAGAAATATAAAAGCGCATGGATGAGGGTCTATTATTTTGTTCCAGAGGAGCATTCTGATAACTTCCTTAAGATTATCACCAGTGATAAATCCATAGCGGGAGATGGAACAATAAGAGTAAAAAGAGGTTTTCTTAAACAGGATTATTTCATAAAGATTTCAGCATTTAAGGTTAATGGGAATAAATACACTGAAATACATGCTGATAAATCATAAATCAGATCCATTAATTATCCTCAGATGTATTCTTCTTGATATTTCAATCATGGGACGAATTAATAATTCTGCACTACCTGCTATGAAAAGATACACACCGATCACCTCATTGGCCGAAGGAAATATGGTCCTTGGAAGAAATTCAAAACTTCCAAGAAGGAACTCGATTCCAATTAGAATATCGTTTCCTATGGAAAGATAAGAATAAATGTGGGAAATCCTTGTAGATATTTTCTCAAGCTTTTGGAATTTCTTCATTCTATAACCGAATTCACTTTCAGTTACTATCGATCTGAACCTCAGTATCAGTTCATACAGCCCTCCAGAAACCAGTAAATCATATGACCCATTAATCAGGGCAGTCCTTCTCGCGTCGCTTATACCTGAAACATATGAATAACCACCATTACCATAGAGACCACGCTTAATCATGAATGCAAGTTCTATGAACCACCTCTTAGTCTCATATTTCTTATAATTAAAATTCTCTTTGCTGTTTCTTAAGAGCTCGTCAATAAAAATTTGAGTCCTTCTATCATTTAAGAAGCGAGGAGATAGAATTATTGGAATAAGTGCCCTATTCAGATCATCCCAGCTAGAATCGCCAGAATACAAATTCGAGGACAAAATTAGATCAACAAGGGATGGTTCAAGCCTAAAGGACATTGAAACATCAATAGCAGGATGGAGGTTTGCAATCTTCGAAAGTAGTACTTAAAGATCTTCATCTTTTATTTCAACGTCTGAAGATGGAAAGTAAATAAACGAATCGTTTTCACTAAAATCCTCCAATCTATTCTGCTTCTTTAGATCGGATATCACATCCGCTGAATTCTCATCACTTACAAATTCATAGGCCATTATAAACTGTCTCCAGGATATTCCCGAATTATAATCTCCCTCGTGTAGAAGCTGCGCCATATACAAAAACATAGAGTTGCGGTCATTCATGATTTTAAATTTTGCCACATTATTTTAAACTATCAAAATAGTCTCTTCAATTCTATTAGAAACCCCTTAAATTTTATTAATAAATTTGAAATTGAAGAAAATGAAAAAAGGGTTCCTGGTAATCGGAATTCTAATAATGTCAATGAATTCCTTATACCAGTATTCCTGGAATGTTTTTGAACCACTACTAAAAACAGGACTTGGAGTCACTCTTATACAGGTACAGGTTGGATTTTCTCTTTTCGCAATATTTTCTACAGGATTTCAGGGAGTTGGTGGTTATTTTGCGGATAAGAAAGGCCCGAGAAACATCGGCATAATTTCATCAATTCTATCGGCTGCTGGTTTCATTGGAACTTCAGTAAGTGGCAATCTAGCAATGTTCTATATATTCTGGTCTCTTGGAAGCATAGGTGAGGGCATTCTATACGGTATTGCAACGAACCTTGCGGTAAAGTGGTTTAAGGAAAACCGGGGTCTTGCTGTTGGTTTTGTCTCATTTGGATTTGGGCTTGGTGCAGCCGTGGCTAATATATTCCTCCTGAAAGCAACCAGTTTCAGGGAGCCCATGCTTATAATTGGTCTTACGGAACTTATCCTATTTCCCATACTTCTCAGTAAGGTAAGGTACCCAGAAAAACAGGTAACAGGAGATAGGCCATCAAGAAACCTAAGAAACAGGAGATTCTGGATTTTATATGTCTCATTTGTACTTGGAGCTGTGCCACTTATAGTAATATCTTCTTCCTTTGGAATTCTGGGTAAGAGGATACCTATTTTAGAATTTACAATTCTTGTGTCTCTATTTCCCCTACTCAGTGGAATTAGCAGGCCAATTCTTGGCTTCTTTTCAGATCGAATTGGAAGGATCAGGATGGTTTCAATAATAGACATTTTCCTCATAATAGGGTCATTGCTTCTTCTCAATGGCTATCTGCTTGAATCTATAGTACTTATTGGATTCTTTGGAGGGTCAATGATTTCCCAGTATATGTCTTTGATAGGGGATATTTTCGGAACAAAGTTCTCAACCTCAAATAATGGAGTATTCTACACAGGAAAGGCAATTTCTGGATTTATAGGAAGTGCGTTTTTCTCTGCGCTATTTATAGTTAATGAGACCGAATCACTTCAGTTTATACTGATATGTGTAGTGGTTGCTCTTGGCTTTCTGCTACTTTCTACCTATGAAAAAGGAAGACCAGGGAAAGGAACCATTGATCAAGAAATGGATTTAAAGTAGGATCTTGAAGGGTGATTTCTGGGAGATCTAATGAAAAAGAATCTTATCCAGACCTCTGGTCAATCCTTTCATATGTATAACATATCTTGCTGCCATTAAGGTACCCTCAACATAGGTTTCTGGCTTGGTCCCGGCGTCAAATTTTATGGTTAACCTCTCATCATCACCTCCAAATATCACATCTGTACCGATGACGAATCCTGGCAGTCTTACAGAGTGTACTCTGGTGCCCCCAATATCTATCCCTCTGCTTTCTTTGAATCCAGTCGTCTGTTCTTCTGAAATTATATCTTCTGGCTTTCCAATTGAAGACAATCTGTTTGCAATCTCCAGTGCCGTCCCACTGGGTGAGTCTATCTTATTCCACGATGCATAATCTATGACCTCCCATCCCTGCATATATCTGGATGCAATCGATGAAAAATGTAAAAGCAATGCAGCCGAAATGGCAAAATTTCCTGCTGCAAAGACGCCAACATTTTTTTCTGTTGCAATCTGTTCAATTTCTCTGTAATCTTCATCGGTTAGCCCAGAAGTGCCAACAACAACACTTACGCCGTGATCAATGGCGTAGAGCACATGTTTCTTAACAACACCAGGAGATGTATAGTCAATTAGAACATCCGTTTCTCTTTTAAGAGCCATTTCTATAGAAGACTCGAATTTTAATTCTGTGTTACTCTCAGGAAAAACACTTTTCAAATCCATACCAGACGCTTTCCTTGCAACCGCTCCTGAAAGATTGATGTCACTGGATTCAAGAATCCTTTTGGTAAGTGCCTTTCCAACCCATCCAGTTGCTCCCGCTATGCACACATTAATTTTTTCCATGATGATTGATCTAACGGTACTATGTATATATGTCCATTTACCCCATTTAGAATGTAATTAATCTCAAAAAACAATAAATGATAAATTTCACATTGGCACTGAATAATATTTTTGAGTGTGCAATAGACCTTAAAAAAAATAGATATTAAAATAGATTAGGGATTATTTTTACTGTAAGTCTGGAAATATTTATTTGTTTGTTTCTTTTTTGAACGTTTCTATGGCGGTCCTGATCTCATCAACAGATACGGAACTCTCCAAAGTACTGATGTCTCCAGGAAGTTGACCCAGAAATACTGCCTTAACTACCCTTCTCATGATCTTTCCACTTCTAGTTTTAGGAAGAGTGTTTACTATGTGTATTTCATCAGGAACATATATTGGACCAAGTTCCTCCCTGATCCTCTTCCTAAGTGTTGATATCATTTCTGGGGTTCCCTTAAACTCATCCTTAATGACCACAAAGGTTACTATGCTTTCACCCTTCGTTTCATCGGGCTTTCCAAATGCCGCAGCTTCAGCCACTTCCCTCGAGGAAATAAGTGCATCCTCTATTTCTATGGTACCAAGTCTATGGCCTGAAACCTTGAGAACTTCATCTGCTCTTCCAAGCAGCCAGTAATATCCTTCATTATCTTTAACAGCATAATCGCCACAGTAATACTTCCCGTTGAACTTCTCAAAATAAACACTCTTGAACCTATCTGGATCATTATTCAGGGTTAGAAACATTCCCGGCCATGGCTTTCTGTAGGCTATGAATCCTTTTTCTCCGCTTTTTACTTCCTTTCCATTTTCGTCCAGAATTACCGGATCAATACCGGGCATTGGAAAAGATGCAGATCCAGGTTTTAGAGGTGGCAATCCTATTCCCAGGGCAGGCGCAATTACAAAGCCTCCTGTTTCGGTCTGCCAGTAGGTGTCAATAATTGGGCACTTTGAATTACCTATGTTTTCATAGTACCATTTCCATGCAGCAGGATTTATTGGTTCTCCAACTGTTCCAAGAGTTTTGAGTGTTGACAAATCATGCATCTTTGGATACTTCTCTCCAAAACGCATTAGAGTTCTGATTGCTGTAGGTGAAGTATATAGGATATTCACCCTGTAACGCTCTATGATTTCCCAGAGACGATCTGGTTCTGGATATGTTATTGACCCCTCATACATCACTGATGTGAGACCCAGGATAAGTGGGGCAAAAACAATGTAACTGTGACCTGTAACCCATCCTATATCTGCCGCACACCACCACCTATCATCTTCATCAGGATTAAATGCCCACTTCATTGTGTTTGCAACCCAAACTGCGTATCCGCCATTTCCATGGACAACTCCCTTCGGCTTTCCAGTTGTTCCAGACGTATAAAGAATATACAGTGGATCATTGGAATCCATTTCTACAGGTTTTACATAATTCATTCCATCTCTTACCACATCGTGGTACCATATATCCCTGTCTTCCTGCATGGATACGTTATGACCTGTTCTTCTTACAACAATAACGTTAGATACAGTTGATGTCTGTTCCAGCGCTTCATCAATAATTTTCTTCAACTCTACAATTTTTCCATTCCTGTAGCCACCATCGGCCGTTATTACCATCTTTGCCTTCGCATCCTCAATCCTTTCTGCAACTGCTGAGGCTCCAAAACCTGCAAAGACGAATGAAAATGTTGCACCTATTCTGGCTGCGGCAAGCATTGCAACTGGAGCTTCAAGAATCATTGGAAGGTAAATAAGAATTCTGTCTCCCTTCTTTATTCCAAGATTCTGAAGAGCGAAGGCAAGATTATTTACTCTTCTGTAAAGTCCATCGTAAGTTATGATCTTTTCCTCTCCATTCTCACCAACCCAAATGAAGGCTGCCTTGTTTCTCCTGTGTGAAAGTAAATGTCTATCCACTGCATTATATGAAACATTCAATTTACCATTTACAAACCATTTGTAAAATGGTGGATTGCTCTCATCAAGAACCCTATCCCAGCGCCTATCCCAGTCCAGTATCGTGGCCGCCTTTGACCAGAATTCATCAGGGTGGTCTATTGAATCCCTGTAAGTCTTTTCAAAGGAACCCATGCTGGGGTGGTATTTTTCTTCAGTTGGAAGTACTTCCCTGTTTTCAGTTCTTTCTGTCATAATAGATTCAATTAAAAGATTTATATTTATACCTTCCTCTATCTGCAATTGAAATAAGCTATCTAAATGGTAGAATAAGCCTATTCATAAAAGAAAAGATAGGTTTATACTTGAATTTTTCATAATGATTCTATGGATTATGTGACATTAGGTGGGAAAAAAGAATTAAAAGTTTCAAAAATTGGTATGGGTTTATGGCAGGCAAGTAATGCATGGAACGCCGATGAAGAAAATGTTATAGAAGCAGTTGGAGTATCAAAGGAGAATGGAATTAATTTTGTAGATACAGCAGAGGCATACGGAAACGGGAACAGTGAAAAGGTACTGGGAAGGGCTTTAAAAAAATATGGCAGGGAAAATTTCTTCGTTGCTACAAAAGTGTATGGGGCCCATCTTAGGTATGACGAACTGCAGAGAGCAGCCGAAGCTAGTATTAAGAGACTTGGAGTAGATCGCATCGATCTTTACCAGATTCACTGGCCCGATCCATGGGAGCAGATTCCTATGAGCCAGACATTCAGGGCAATGAAAAAGCTATACGAAGAGGGTAAAATCAGGGCAATAGGTGTCAGCAACTTTGCGGTCAGGGACATTGAGGAGGCAAGAGGAATACTGGGAGATGTCCCAATAGTATCAAACCAGGTAAGGTATAATCTACTGCAGAGAAACATAGAGGAAGAAGTTATTCCATACTGTAAAAAACACAATATAAGTATAATCGCATGGAGTCCACTGGCACAGGGTGTGCTGACTGGAAAGTACAATCCAGGAAATATACCCCGGGGTGATGTTAGGGAAGGAAACGAACTTTTTGCCCCTAAGAATCTTGAGGCTGTAAAGGATATTCTTTCTCTACTGAGATCTCTTGGTGAGAAATATTCAAAAACGCCAGCACAGATTGCTCTGAACTGGTTGCTTTCAAAGAAGGATGTAATACCAATCCCGGGTGCAAAGAACATCAAGCAGGCAAAGGAAAATGCGGATTCAGCAGCATTTAAACTTACAGAGAGTGAAATATCAGAGATGGAATCATTATCCAGTGAAGCACTGATTGATTATCTGCCACAATGATTGAAATCAACCACCTTTTTTATAATAATTTGATAGCCATATATGTAAAAAAATTAGTATTTACAGGTATGGCATAATTTTGCAATTAAAAAAATCACTTTGAAGAATACTAATTAAGGTTATATAATCCAAAGGAATGAATACTCATGAGCTACAGGGATACAATGAATTTTAAAGGCTCTAGAGCAACACAGTTACTGAGAGATCAGCATTATACAACCGTTGGAGTTACCGAAGATTTTTTGGACAACAAAATTGATATTACTGAATTTTTAAAGCACATAGATTATACAATAAAAGTTCATTTTTCTCTGGAGGATGTAATACTCATTCCCGCATTTAGTCCATTTCTGAGGAAATACATGGAGTTCGAGGAGCCTATTAGAATAATATCAGGCGAACATGTATCAGTAAAAGGTATATTTAATGGGATTAACAAACCAAGAATCTATGAAGGAGAACAGGACATAACCCTCACTCAGGAGGAAATAATAGGAAAGGGCGGTCAGATAGCAAAGATCATGCTTCAGCATGTATATAAAGAGGAAAACGGGCTTTTCAGTCTTGTAGAACAGTATCTTCCTGATCCTGAAAAGGACAGGGTAGCAGAACAGTTGACTGTGAAGTTTACGAAACTGAACAGCGAGTATAAAAATATGCCCCAAAAGTAATCATCTTTGGATAAACTTATTTTATCAATTCAGGGCACAATTCACCATTTAATATCTTAATATACTTTATGCCGTCGCAAAAAAGACTTACAGCTAAGGTTGCTTATTTATCATTTGCCACGCAATTTATTATTACCGGGTAAAGGGTGATTAAAATGGGTGAAAAAGGTATATCAATCGTAATATCTACGGGAACTGAAGAAAAAATGGTGATGCTGGGAGTCCTGAGCCAGACAGCTGTTAATCTTGGAATGCCATTGAGAGTTTTCATCACCGGTACAGCTATTCCTCTGTTTTTGAAAGATGGGTATACAAAGCAGCCAGTTGTTCCTGCCGGGTTTGAAGGATTCATGAAAGAGTTAAGGGAGGGTCTTATAAAGGTAAAGTTTCAGGGATGGCACGAACTTTTACAGAATTCAGTGAAAGATGGTGATGCAAAAGTTTACGCATGTTCATTAATGTCAAGTGCTTTGAATCTCCAGAAAAAGGATTTCGATCCAATTGTTGAGGATATTGTAGGGGCAACAAATTTCATGATTCAATCTGCTGAAAACCAGATCATTATGCTGTGAGGTGATTAAAATGACAACATTTAATGTAGACAGCAAAGGGACAGCTTGCCCAGGTCCTATAACGGATCTAATAAGAGCTTATAAAAAAGCACAGAATGGGGACACCATAATACTTGTTGCTAACGATCCTGGTGCAGTGCCAGACGCAAAAGTGTGGTGTGAAAGAACAAAAAACGAGTTTGTCGGTTCCAAGGAAATAGACAACTCTTTCGAAATTACCATTAAGGTGACGGGAAGAAAGGCATAGAAATGATACAGTCAGGAAAATGAGATTGTCATTGCAACCTGAAAGAAAAAGCGGTTACTGGCAATCAATCTTCAAAATAATACAAAGGTGGTTAAAACGAAAAAAATTGCTGTAATTGGAAGCGGTGCTGGGGGACTTATAACATCCAGTAAATTAGCAAGGGAACTGTCAAATGAGATCAAGAAAGAAGAGGTTTCTATCACACTATATGATAAGAAAACTGAACAGGAATTCCAGCCTGGATATCTTGAGGTGGCATTCCGTGGAACTGATCCTTCAAAGATAAGGAAAGATGTGAATAAGCTGGTGACCCCTGGGGTTAAGATAGTGTATGAGAATGTTGAAAAAGTAGATCTTGCAAACAGGTATATCAGGACTGAAGGGAGTGACGAAAATAGGGATTTTGATTATTTGGTCATATCAACAGGATCATCTCCAGATTACGATCAGATTCCTGGACTTAGGGAAGCAAATAAAGACTTTCACACAAATGCCAGTAGCTCTGGCCTTATTTATAAAGAGATTTCAGGTATAAAATCCGGGAAAATAGTGGTTGGTATTGGGGGTCTACCTTATAAGTGCCCGCCATCTCCAAATGAGTCTGCATTCATGCTTGATGAATATTTCACAAGGAAAGGCATAAGAGACAAGGTCGAGATAGTGTACATAACTCCTTTTACCAGAATTTACTCTGCAGAGTCAATAAATGAGGTGATAGAACCGATTTATAAGAATAGGTCTATTGAAAGCATAACCACATTCAATACTGACACGGTAGATTCTGAGAAAAAAGAGATCACGTCTCTTGAAGGAGAAACGCTGAAATATGATCATTTATTTCTCACTCCCCCGCATAAGCCAGCAAATTTTCTTAAGGGATCTGAGATGTCAGACGAAGATGGATGGGTAAAGGTTGACAGAAAAGATCTGCATATAACGACATATGACAATGCTTTTGCCATAGGAGACACAACAGATATACCAACATCTAAGGCAGGTGTTGAGGCTCATCTTGAGGGCATAGTAGTAGCAAGCAATATAATAGGTGATATCCACGGAACAGGAAAAAATTACAAATTTACAGGGAGAACCCAGTGTTCAATGGAAACTGGATTTCACAAAGCTACGTTTGTTGTTGGAACTTACGATAAGCCTGTGGAAAAAATTGAGCCATCAAGAATGAACTATCTGGAAAAGAAGGTGATGGAAGAAATTTACTGGGGATCACTTCGTGGTCACTATGAATGGCTGTTCAAATACCATTTCAAGGAGGATTATTTTCAGGATTAATTATTATGCCTTTGTTAAATCTCTCACTCAACTCATCCAACAATTTCTTTCAATTTTCTGACTTTCTTTATCAATTTTGAGAATCCCATAAAATCAAGTTGCTGTTTTGCATCAGAAAGAGCTTCATCCGGATTGTTGTGTACTTCAATTTCCAGCATATCCGTTCCGGAAGCAACTGCCGCCATGGCCAGTGTCTCGACATATTCTCTCTTTCCTGCAGGATGGCTTGGATCTGCACAAACAGGCAAATGTGACCTTTCTCTTAAAACAGGTATGGCACCACTATCCATCATGAATCGTGTGCTGTCCTCGAAGCTTCTTACACCGCGATAACACATCACAACGTTTCCATTACCTCCCGATAGAATGTATTCAGCTGAATTTAGCCATTCTGATATTGTATTTCCCATTCCATTCTTCAGGAGTACAGGCATTCCTTTCTGACCTAAAAATTTCAGAAGTGCAAAGTTCTGCGAATTCCTTGACCCTACCTGAATCATGTCAATTTTTCCATCAAAATGTTTGTAATATGATATATCCATAATTTCTGAGACAGTTGGAAGTCCAGTATAGTCACTAACTTTCTTCATCATGTTAATTCCCTTAACTCCCAAACCCTGAAAGGAATATGGGGTTGTTCTGGGTTTGAAAGCTCCCCCTCTCAGCATATTTGCACCCATTTCCTTAACTCTCTCTCCAATTTCCATCAACTGTTCTTCCGATTCTACTGCGCATGGACCTGCAGCAATCACAAGTTTTCCAGATCCTATTTTCACGTTTCCAACAGTAACATTAGTAGAGTCCTTTTTTACCTTTCTTGAGTACAGGCCATCAGATATCACCATTGCATCCTTGATCGGTATGTAATCAATATTTTCTGTGGAGGAGAAATTAGTGATAAAAAGGCTCCTTCCATAAAGACTGATCTTTCGGAACGACATTGAAGAATCCATGAGGGCATCGTTCACTAATGGTTCGTTCGCCTCATTATTTGGTATTATTATCAAAAATTTCACCTCTTAGGTCATCAATGGTTTTACTTACAGTCTCAATTGCATCCTTTGAAAAAGGATTCAATCTGATAGTGTCCAGAAGGGTTAAGGAACCCTGTAAGGAATAGACATCAGACATCTGATCCAGAATGATTCTAGATCTAGTTTTCAATTCAGTTTTACTGGAGATTCTGGAAGATAACATGGAAATTACATAGGGTATTACCTGAAGTTCTATCATCAGGTGATCATGCTCATCAGATTTCATTGGAATAATATTATAACCAGGGAAAAGAGCAGATATTATATTTTCTGATCCTAAAAATGAAATGTCATTTATGAACAGTATATTTCTCAATTTCAGATCATCTAAGGAAAGAGGACCAAACAGCGGATGTATGCTTATTATCTTTCCAGCAAATTTTTTGAACGGATTCTTTGAGGATGATATCTCAATAATTTTCCCTGTAGCACCAAACTCATTTATAATACCCAGGGCAACTGAGGCTGGAACAGCCAGAAATATAAATTCAGCAATCTTCATTTCTTCCTTTAATTTCCCATAATCCTGGATATCAACTCCTCTCACTTCATGTCCATTGCCCTTGAATAAATTCAGGAGAGTAGCCCCAAACCTACCGGAAGAACCCACAACCAGTATTTTCATATCAATCACACTCCACAAGAATTTTCTTGAATCCACTCGGTTTTAGCAAATCATCAAAGGAAAATTTCTTCAATTTATTATTGAAAGCGTCTATCTTAAGATTAAGTTCATCAGTTCGAATACTAATTTTTAGGTCATAATCTTCTATGCTGCCACACACTATATGTGAACCTCTTGAGATTGCCGCTTTAATGAATGGATGCTCCCTGTCACAGTTGTGGTATATTTCATCTCCAGTCAGGCATATAATTCTTCCAATTTGATATTCTGCTGTTTCACAATCACATTCTTCTTCTGACTTTCCAGATATCAAACCTGCCTGTGCCTGGGTAGTTAGTTCAAAAAGCGCATTAACGAAACTGCGTTCCTCAACAGACCTTACACCAATTCTTCTGATAACCCTCAATTCTTGATTTCTATCACGAAGGGTAACACCTTTCCTTAGCTTTTCCTGAAATATAAGGCGTGATAATTCTACTCTTTTCCTGAACATATCTGTAATTTTAAGAGTATTCAATAGAAGATCTTCTCTTAATTTTTCAAGATTATCATCTGTTTTCTCATTGCCTATAAAATAAACCACTTCTTTTTGTGTTCATCGTGCTAGATAGTGTCTAGCAATATAAACCTTTCTTTAGATGATTACAATCTTACTTTATCCCAAATTAGCATTGTATTCAGAAAAATTCTGATATATACTCCACGCAGCCATTCTTAATAGAATCAATAATTAACATACACATTATTAATATGAACATTCTTCATTTCAACTTTAAAACAATAGTTATAATCCCCACAATAAGTCATTCTGAGGCGCATTTCTCTTCATTCAACACCCATTTAACGTTGAAAAAACCAAAATATTACAATTAAAATAAGGGAAAATTTTGGGATAAACTTCTCATTTACTATATTGAATGGTTTGAGGAATTTTAATAGATGATGCGTTCAGAAATTCTGACAATGAATTTAATGAATCAATCATTGTTCCTAGAACCCTCTTCTGAGAAAAATATCTACCCTCATCATAGATCGCATTGATCTTTAGTTCACTATTATAGCGATCTAATTTCAGGTCAACTCTTCCTATTATTCTGTCACCATGAAGGAATGGCATGCAGTAGAACCCATATTTTCTTTTATGTTCTGGAATATACATTTCCATTCGGCTATCAAAATTGAATATCTCTTCTGTCCTCTTTCTGTCTATAGTTAGATTATCAAAGGGAGAAAGCAGGACAGATGGTGGCATCCAATTATTTTCAAGATTTTCCAGATATGGTATATCCTTTTTTAGTATGAACCATTTTTTTCTCATCTTTGAGTTATTATTGGTTATTTCTACCGGTACTATAACTGATTCATCCTGAAGTTCGTTCACGATTTGAACTCCATTAGAAATACTAACAGGAGAATAATGCCTTTTGATCTGCTCTGGAGAGGCAATACCAAGTGACTCAAGGGATTTCTGAAATACTACCTTTTCTACCTCTTTCCTGTCAATAGTGTTCTTCTCCGTTAACCCACTAAAATCACTATCAGGGACATTCCACACCTTCTGGTTTGATTCTGTTCTATCACATATAATTAATTCTCCCATTCTGTGCATCAGGTTAAGCAGTAAATTTACCTTTCTTTCATGCCCCCAACCACTTATTCCTGACTCAATTTTTAACTCTGAAAGTTTGTTTGATGTTGTAGGTCCGGTGGATCTGATAAGCTCTTTAATCTGTTCGATTGAAGGCTTTATCTCGGGATGTGTTTTCAAATATCTCCCCTTTCTTTCATTCATACTCATTTTTAAAATATGCAGATCGTCAATAATTGAAATAGATGCCTGATGAGCATAGGATTCAACCAGAAGATGATCTCTGTATATTAGGTCTAGAAGATTCTGCCTGTTAAAGTTACCCAATCTGCTCCAGAGGGTAAGGAAATGACTTCTTTCTACTGTGTACACAGGATCGATCTGGACGTATTTTAAATCCTTAAAAATTACCAAAATTTTCTGCTTCTCATTCAATCTCTTGCCCGGCTTTTCCGAAAGGTGCTGCCGAATAATAGAGAATCTGGCAACATCTTTCATTGATACCTGAACAATGTCTCTATCCATATGGAATGGTATAATCTACAGTATATTAAAAAAGAGGTCATTCATCCCTATGAAATTTCATTTAAACAGAGTATGGCCTTAAGGCATTATTTCAATTATCTATTAGAAGAATCTCTGGTTAGTGATAAATATGTAGAAAATTTAAAAAGAGATTACCACTAAAACAACCAAAGGTAGATAATTAAATCCAAAATTGGCAAAGGTGGATTAATATTGTAATACGCGATTGGTAATTATTAACATATGCACATAAAAACATCAAAGGAGTTTTATACAGAAATGGGTGTCGATTGGCTTTCTGCGAGAAAAAACACTGCCCAGACTGAGAGTGAATTATCATATCTCACAGGTATCCTAAGAAATGGTTCAACAATATTGGATCTGGCCTGTGGATATGGAAGATTTTCGATTCCCCTTGCAGAATATGGGTATACCGTTTATGGGATGGATATCACTCCAATTTTCATTGAAAGAGCCAGGGAAGAGGCTAAGAAAAGAAGCCTGAATATTGAATTCAAAAACGGGAACATGCAAAACATCTCATACCCGGAAGATTCATTTGACTATGTCATTTGCATGTGGAACGCATTCAGCGAGCTTTCCAATGAACATGAACAAATCGAAGTTATTCACGAAATATACAGGGTACAAAAGGAAAAAGGAATTGCAATTATTGAACTGAGAAATCACAGATCTAGTGGAATTGTGGAAAAAAACTTTATTGGTGGATTTGAAGCAATGCCCAGCTTCAATCATACCAGAGGTAGCATCAAACGGTTGATGCGTCTCTCTGGAGTGGTGAATTATAAGATATTTCTCGATAATTTTGGCGGAAGAAAAAGGTTAATTCTTGAAATAGTTAAAATTTGATTGAAATCGAACAAAAATATTAACATATGCACGAACTAAATTACCGTTTGAGAATGTTTAATTATCACTGTAAATCATCTAATAACACTAATTCATTATAAATTAAAATGCATCAAAATAGGGAAAAAATGAGCATTCACATTACATACACTTACAGAAAAATGAAAATCACTCAAAATCAAAAATTCACTATTTTACCTATAAGCCACTGGAGGGATTTGAACCCCCGACCTGCTGATTACAAATCAGCTGCTCTACCTACTAAGCCACAGTGGCGTTAAACTGGTAATCTTTCTTATTAGAAATACTTTAAGAAAAATCTTATCACAGTAATGACTAATTCAATGGTCACTCACATTGTTTCAATTAATAAACAAGCTATGATTAGTCATATAATAAAAATAATTCGAGGCATTGCGAATCTTAAATAATTATAAATATAAGAAATCAATGGTTCCAGATGTCAAGAGAACCAGTTATTGAAAGCATTTTCGATCTAAGTACCATAACCGGGAAAACTGTAAGTGGTGATGGAAAGTTATTAAGTTATGTACTGGGTCAGGGATATAAGGAATTTAAGAAAACTCAGGAAAATAAAATTATCTTGAAAAATATCGACTCTGGGTCTGAAGAATCTATATCAGAATCTGGTCATCAACTTTCTCTTCCTAAATTTTCTATGGACGATAAGTATCTATCATATATTTCAGGAACGGACGATAGCTGGAATCTTCATATAAGGAATTTAATGGAGAAAGCTGAAATGGAATTAAAGTGCCCTGGGAGCCCAATAGACTATAGGTGGGGAAAAGATAATGAGATCATTATGCTCACGTCCCCTATCTCAAAGGATAAAATCGAGAAGGCAGAAGATGGTCATTTCTTTGAAGAAACTGATGAAAAGAATAGAATATTCAAACTCAGGTTAACAGAAGGATTCAGTGAAATAAAGGATACTCCTCAGGTATGGGAATTCGATTATAAAAGTGGCAAGATTTACGCAGTTTCATCGGATTCACCAAGAGAAGGGAGCTGGTTCGAGAATTATCTGGCTGAAATAAGTATGAATGGATCATGGAGAAAGATCTACAGGCCAAGTAATGGGCAGGTTGCACTACCATCACTTTCAAATGATGGTTCGAGACTAAGTTTTGTGGAATCTATATGGAGTGATAGAGGTGTAACGACAGGGGATCTAATGTTTCTTGAAACGGCATCAGGTAAAGTTACAAACATAAGTCAGGATGCAGAAAAAAGCTACAGTGGATCCAGGTGGGATGAGAATGGAAATCTTCTTGCAATTTGTCAGGAAAAGGAATATTTCATGATAGAGAGATTTTCTAGCGGAAATTCTGAAATATTATGGAAAAAGAGAGGAAGTGTAGGCCCAGGCATGGCTCCAGATTTTGTTTATACTTCAGGAAAAGTATTCATAGAATTTTCGGACCAGAGCAATCCATCTGAGATTGTTGCAGTAGATATTGATGATAGAAATGATAAACAGATCACAGCACACAATGAGAAAATGAAGGACATAAAGACCTATGAATGGAAATCTGTATCATGGAAATCCATTGATGGTCTTGAGATAAATGGTTTCCTGAGAAATCCGGGAAAGAATTTGCCAACTCTTGTGATCGTTCATGGAGGACCAACCGGTTCTGTAAAGGAAACTTTCATGGACAGGTATTCATACCTTCTTCCTGAGGGGTACTCCATTTTCATGCCAAATTTTAGGGGTAGTACAGGAAGAGGAAGGAAGTTTGCAGGATTGAACTTTGGAGACATGGGAGGCATGGATCTGCATGATGTGCTTTCAGGTGTTCAATTCTTGATTAAGGAAGGATATTCTGACAGGAAAAAAATAGCAATCACAGGTGGTTCCTATGGTGGATTCATGACTCAATGGGCAATTACACAAACAGACCTCTTCAGGTCAGCGATTGCTCTTTTTGGAATTTCTGACTGGATCAGCTTTCATGGTACAACAAATATCCCTGAATGGGATGAAATTCAGTACGATCAGAAAGCACTTGAGTTTGATAAATTTTTAAAGTTCTCACCTCTCAGGTACGTAAAGAACATAAAGACTCCACTTCTCATAATGCATGGAGAATCTGATCCATGTGTTCCAGTAGGCCAGTCATTCCAGTTCTACAGAGCTCTAAAGGAAAATGGAAAGGATGTAAGATTGCTTCTATTTCCCAGAGAAGGTCACGGTTTTACGGAAAAGGAACATATACTACAATTCATGAAGGAAACAAGGAACTTTCTTGAAAAAACAATGAATTAAAATCAATTCTAACCAAATAACCATTTTAGTTATTAAATGAAATAGAATTATACTATAGTTTAAATTGTATAATCTACTGATATTTTATGGCATCAAATAATAAAAGTTTCAAATATGGGGGGTTGTTCCTCTTCATAGGTATAGCCCAATTTTTCATATTCTTGAACATAGCTGCTTTTGTGGACAAGGGATACAGTATATCAAACAACACCATAAGTCATCTGGGAATCGATAATACTCCCTATATTTTTGATATCAGCATAATTGTTCTTGGTATATTTGAGGTGCTATCTGGAATATTTCTAAAGAAATATTCTATGGGATTAACAGTATCACTTATACTATCCGGAATAGGAGCAGCAGGTGTTGGAATATTCAACGAACACTTTGGAGATATCCATCTCATATTTGCACTGTTTGCCTTCGTGTTTGCATCGATAGCTTCATTTTTTGTGCTTTTCAAAAAGAAAGATGGAATGGCAATCATATGGGCCATTCTTGGAGCATTTGGTCTGGTAGCTTTAATACTCTTCACTCTAACTATAGAAGTTTCCACAAACTATGATTTGGGACTTGGGGTAGGGGGAATAGAACGATTGATACTGATTCCGAATATAATTTGGGCGCTGGCATTTGGTGGGAGTCTCTACTATTCAGGCAAAAACTGAGAAATAAATTTCATAAACAACATGCAGGAACCATCAAAACACTCCTTATTAGGCAAAGAAGAGTTATTAAACTAATTTTCCTTACACAATTATGAGAGAATATAAAGAAATAAGGGCTCCAAGAGGTAAAAAATTAAATGCAAGGGGATGGCAGCAGGAAGCCGCACTTCGTTTACTTATGAACAATCTCGATCCAGAAGTTGCAAAGGATCCGGAAAACCTTATAGTTTATGGAGGGAAGGGAAAGGCTGCAAGGACATGGAAGGATTTTGATGAAATCGTTGCAATGCTGAAAGAACTTTACAACGACGAAACACTACTGATCCAGTCAGGCAAGCCAGTGGGTGCTTTCAAGACAACAAAGGAAGCACCACGTGTTCTTATTGTCAACGCCCAGATAGTTCCAAAATGGGCAACCGATGATATATTCTGGGATCTGGAAAAGAGAGGTCTCACAATGTTTGGGCAGATGACTGCAGGTTCATGGATATACATAGGAAGTCAGGGTGTTCTTCAGGGTACATACGAAACACTGCACGCAATGGCCAAGAAGGATTTCAATCAGCCGGATCTCACCGGAAAATGGGTTCTCACAGCTGGCCTTGGAGAGATGGGCGGTGCCCAACCTCTGGCAATCACAATGAACAATGGTGTTGGCTTAGTTGTGGATGTAGATCAGGAGAAAATAGACAGAAGATTGAAAGGAAAATATCTTGATGTTCAGGCAAAGGATCTTGACGATGCCCTTAGGATTAAGGATGAATACGTGCAGAAGAAAAAACCCATATCAATCGGTCTGCTTGGAAATGCTGCAACGATTTTCGATGAGCTTGCAAGAAAGAAAATAGTTCCAGATGTGGTAACGGATCAGACAGCGGCCCATGACCTGAACTTAGGTTACATACCAGAAGGATATACCGTTGAAAGTGCTGCAAAGTTTAGGGAAGAGGATTTCGAGGCATACAGAAAGAAGGTTTATGAATCCATAGTCAAGGAAGTTAGGGCGATACTGAAGATGAAGGAATATGGTTCTAAAGTTTTTGATTATGGTAACAACCTGAGAACCAGAGCAAAGGAAGGTGGAGAAAGCAGGGCATTTGAGATACAGGGATACGTGCCGGCATATATTAGAGATTTATTTGCAGTTGGTTCCGGTCCGTTTAGATGGGTTGCCCTATCTGGTGATCCGGAAGATATTTACAAGCTTGACGAGGCAATTTCATATCATCTAGGATATAATGATCACCTCGTGAAATGGTTGAAACTTGCAAGGGAAAAGGTAAAGTTCCAGGGGTTACCGGCAAGGATATGTTACGCCGCCTATGGAGAAAGAGAAAAAATAGGTCTTATAATGAACGACATGGTAAAGGATGGAGATCTTTCGGCCCCAATTGCGATCGGTAGAGATCACCACGACACGGGTTCTGTGGCATCTCCATACAGGGAAACAGAAAACATGAAGGATGGTTCTGATGCCATTGCAGACTGGCCCATACTTAACGCTCTACTAAACACTGCATCTGGAGCAACATGGGTTTCAGTACATCATGGTGGAGGTACAGGAATAGGTAACGCAATCCATTCCGGTTTTGTACTTGTTGCCGATGGAACAAAGGAAGCAGAGGATAAAATTAAAAGGGTACTCAATGCAGATCCCGGAATTGGAGTTATAAGACATGCGGATGCGGGATATGAATCATCGAAGGAGTTACTGAGAAAGGGGGTAAAATTTAAGATTCCATACTACGGCGAAGAAGAGAAATAATCCGCATTATAGATCTTATAATCTATCACGGGAAGTTATGAACCAAATGAAGAAAATATAGGTTTTATCTATTTTCCTCCACATCTTCTATATACTCAATATTTTTAATATTAATGAGTATGTAGAACTATGTCTCTAAAGGGAGTTTTAATGGCCGGTGGAAGAGGAACAAGGCTGAGGCCAATAACCTATGCAATACCTAAACCACTGGTACCCATTGCTGGTATACCATGTATGGAATACCCAATTAGATCGTTTGCACAGGCTGGCATTGAAGATATCATAGTTACTACAGGATATAAATTCGAAGCACTGATTTCAGGATTGATAAAAACAAAGCACCAGAAGCAGAGTATACTGTATTCTGTAGAGAGAGAACCAGCAGGAACCGCAGGTTCTGTAAAAATGGTTGAGGGTTTTCTGAATGATACCTTTGTTGTAGCAAGTGGAGATGTTCTTGCTGACTTTGATATAGAAGAGGCAGTGAGGTCACACAGGGAGAGTGGAAAGATTGCAACCATAGTACTAACTAAAGTTGAAGATCCAACTCAGTTTGGTATTGTTGAGGATAAAAATAATATTGTTAAGAGATTCCTTGAGAAACCTACCGCTGCTGAGGTTTTTACAAATATGGTGAATGCAGGAATATATATTCTTGAACCAGAAATATTCAATCATATACCTGAAGATCAAACTTATGACTTTGCCAAGGAACTCTTTCCCAAACTATTAAGAGAAGGAGTTGAGATAAATACTTATCACGGCAAGGGAGCATGGCTTGATACAGGAAGACCCAGGGAACTTATTCTTGCAAACCAGCTGATGTCTGAAAAGTATGGTAATGAAATAAATGAGACCAATTTTAAAGGGAAAATGATAATCAGGGAAAGACCTGCAGGATCAGATTTTACTGTTACAGGAAGTTGCTATATAGGAGAAGGAGTTAAAATTGGAAAGAATGCCTTAATAGAGAATTCAACAGTTTATGATAACGCGGTAATAGCAGAGAACTGCAATGTCAGGGATTCAATAATATTTGAAAACTGTAGTATAGGGAAGAAATCTACTGTTTCAAAATCGGTAATAATGAAAGGGACTTCCATTGGAAAGGATTGTGAGGTAATAGAGAGCGCTCTCTCATCAAACATAAATATACAGGACGGGTCAAGAATTTATAATGTATCTCTTTCTTCTGAAAGTAATAATAGCCTGGATTAGAGAAATCCAGCTTTTTGGAGAATCAGGAGATCCTCTGTTGTGAGCTGTTCCCCATTCTTGAATTTATCAAAAAGAACATTTGCCTTATTCTGTAATTCTCCTTCCTTCTCCTTCTTTCTGGTGGCTCTAGTTTTTGCTGCCATTCCACCAAGTATCTTTTCAAGGTCTCTGAGTTCAGTTTTTGCCTTAATGAACCCTTCATGTTCTTTCTCAGATTCCTTATTGAACTTTATAAACATTTCATGAAATTCATCGGCTTTTTTTCTTGTTTCATCAAGTTCCTGAAGACCCTTACTAATCTCGTCTCCAAGCCCATTTATCTGTTTGGATATTTCGTCAATTTCCTTCTTGAACTCATCTACAACTTTTCTCTTCTCGTTTATCTTTCCAGATAAATCCTTAACACTGTCGTTTTCTTTAAGTTCTTTTTCTACAGCTTCCCTTGTTTTTCTAATATCATTGCTGAGCTTCCTGATCTCAAGAACTATCCTTTTTTCCTCATCCTTCTTAAGCTGCGTAGTCTGCTGGGTTTTCTCAAGTCTTTGAAGTTCCTTTTCCTTTCTTCTTAATTCAGAAGGATCAGCACCCTGTGATTTAAATGAATCACGGTATTTTCTTAACTCCCTTCTCAATTCAGAAAGTTCTTTAAAATGATCTTCTTTTTCATTTCTCATTTTCTGAATTTTTTCGATAAGCTGTCCCTTATCGTCAATCTTTTTCATAACAATTTCTCGCATAGATTTAGATTTCTGGTTAAGTTTATCCCTCTCTTCAGCGTAATAATGGGCTTCTTGCGAAAGCTCATCTCGCCTCTTGATATGGTCTTCGACCAGATTTCTTAAAATCTCTCTTTTCTGTTCTAGTTCAGGAAGGACGTCACTCATAATGATCAGTCTTTGTAGTGATATTACCTGTATTTTTGATTACAATATATAACTTTCGTAGTTAATTTGCATAAATACTCTCATAAATCTTACTTATACTTACAAAAATACTGGATCAACTTTACGGCCGAATAGTTAACGACCTGTGACATTTTCTCGTGGTTAGTTTTCTCCTTCCAGATTCATTATATATTTCAGTGGTTCAGGATTCTCATAGATAGATCTACCTATTATTACATAGTCTGAGCCAGAGCTAATTGCTTTTTTGTACCCACCACCCTGTGCACCAACTCCAGGAGAGAAAATCTTCAATGGTCCTTTTGCCCTTGATATTTTTCCGAGGAGTTCATAATCGTTTCCAGGTGCCACAATACCGTAACATCCAAGAGTTATGGCATCAGAAACCAGATTCTCAAAGTTTGGGTTAAGATACACATTAGACCCGGGGTTGCTCATTGATGCAACTCCAATTATTTTTATTTCACCAGAATTATCAACAAGAGATTTCATAGAATCAGGTCCTGGAAAGAGATGTCCAATAACTGCCCATGGGTTTTCCTTTGAAATTTGTTCAATAATAAGCCTGTTGGTATTCGGTATATCTGCTATCTTCAGATCGCAAATCACTTTTGAAAACATGGAAAGTTTTCCTATAATTGATTTTCCGAGGCTCAATATTGTTGGCCAGTTTATTTTAATTGCAAACACGCTGTTACTTATTTCCTCAGCAATAGAAATCAACTTCTTCTCGTCTGTTATATCAAGGGATGCAACAATTTTATGATTCATAATGATGGCTAATTACAAATAATATAAAAAAATTGGTTAAATGTAGTTTTCAGACTTTATGCAATTCTATTGTCACTGTCATCATCGCCAAAAAGGTGAGGATCGATATCGTCACCATTTCCGATTATGAAGTTAGAATCAACACCTGTAATAATCAGGAAAATTTTAACCGCGTCGCCCATCTCTTCCTTTATGTCTGCTCCAACTATAAATTCACAATCTTCATTCATCATCCCTAGCATTTTCTTTGATATGTCATCAAATTCATCGATGGTAAAGTTACCTCCTATGACCCTCATCAAGCATCCCTTCGCCTTTGATATATCCACATCAATCAACTGGTTTGTTAAGGCATCATTAAGGGCAAAATCCATTCTTTTTTCTCCACCTGAAGACTCTCCCACTCCAACATATGCAGCTCTTGAGTGCGATAACACCCTCATGAGGTCAGAGAATTCAACATTTATCAGGCTGGTGTCTGTAATCGTATTAACAATACCTGAAATCTGATCTACAATGAATTTATCGGCCATAGCATAGCTTTCCTCCTCATTTTTTTTGTTGTTTATCTGCTTGAGCCTTTCATTTGAAATAACTATGACTGTATGCGAGACTTTTGTGAGACTCTCTAGACCTATCTTTGCATTTTGTTTTCTTATTTCGCCCTCACTTTTTGTTGGGAGGGTTACAAAACATATAACCTGTGCACCATTGGCCTTTGCTGCCTGAGCAACTATGGGTGCGCTTCCGGTTCCAGTACCTCCACCCATCCCGGCTATAATAAAGACAAGATCTGCATTTGCAGTAGCCTTCATAATCGAATCTCTACTTTCTATGGCTGCATCTCTCCCCACATTTGGATCAGCTTTTGCACCGTGTCCATTAGTTAATCTTTCCCCAATGAGCATAAGCACATCAGAATCAGTTTTATCTTTAAGATGTGCGGCATCAGTGTTAAGTGCAATGAGTTTTGCACCTGATAGTCCAAACTTCTTAAGGTTTGTAACAGAGTTACATCCTGCACCACCACAGCCTATTACCTTAATCCTTACTTTAGCGGTTTTAAGGATTTTTTCCATCTCGCTGTCATATTCCATCATTGATAGACAATTGACAGACAAATATATAAACTTTTTTTAAATTCGAAATACAAATATCGGACAAGCATCTGACATAGTTAGCATCACTCGCAAAATGATATCAGATTTTTATTGGGTTTAAGTTAACAAGATTGGTATTGAGCCAACGTTTAAGAATACAGTATAATTGCATCCATATGAAGTTCTGTATGTTAAAAAACTATTCAGGAGGATTTCCATCCATTTGCCTGAATGATAAATTCCTCCAGCTCAAAGATATGGAGGAATTGATGGGTATAAGGATGCCGGATACGCTTGATGATATGATAAGAAATAGTGGTGTTGTGGATAATCTTAGGCATATTGATTATAACAGAGGAAAAGTATCAAATTTACATAAATTAGAAAAAAATGAGGCTGAATATGCTATACCTATTTCACACCCTGGAAAGATTTGGTCAATTGGTCTAAATTATATTGAACACGCAAGGGACCTGAATGTGAAACAGCCAGTCATGCCTGCCAGTTTCATGAAACCAAAAACCTCAATGATAACTCAGGGAGAAAATATTGTAATTCCAAAAGGATGGGGGAGAATTACCGCGGAGGCAGAACTTGGCATAATCATTGGAAAGAAGGGGAAAAATATCAGTGAAGAAGATGCAATATCTCACGTTTTTGGTATAACTCCTATCATAGATATGACGGCCCTTGATATTCTTGAGCAGAATCCACGTTTTTTGACACTGTCAAAAAGCTTTGATACATTTTTTAGTATTGGACCGGAAATTGCAACAATAGATGATTTTCCAGATCTTCACACACTGAAGATAAGCACGATCAAAAATGGCAGGATAGAACACGCAAACATCGTAAAAAATATGATGTTTTCTCCTGAAAAACTCATTTCGTTTCACTCTAAAATTTTCACTCTGGAACCTGGAGATATAATATCCACCGGTACTCCTGGTGCAGTCGAAATACATAGTGGAGATAAGGTCAGATGTATAATCGAAGGTAAGAATAGTCTTTCACTGGAGAACAATGTAATCTAAGGCTTCCCTGGCTGAGTGGGGTTATACAGCATCCTTAAATTAGTTAATTCTAAATATATCTAAATTTTATCCACTTATGCTTAAAGAACTTCTTATTGAGGAGAATGCTGTAAAAAAAGGGAACTTCACACTTACATCGGGTAAGCAATCTGAATATTACGTTGATATAAAGGATGCGTGTGCTAGGCCCCACATAATGAAGGAAATCGTACATGAAGTGGTTAAGAAACTGAATGCAAAGGTAGTCGCAGGGGTTGAGCTTGGTGCAGTACCTATTGTTATTGGTGTGTCATATCAGATGAACATACCCTATCTTATAATAAGGAAAGAATCAAAACATGGTATGAAGAAACTGATCATAGGGAACCCAGAAAAAGGCTCAGAAGTAAACATAATCGAGGATGTGGTTACAACAGGGAATTCTGTACTCAAGGCAGTTAATCTCCTGAGAGATAATGGATGTATTGTAAACAGGGCGATTACAGTCGTTGACAGGGAGGAAGGAGGTTATGAACTTCTAAGAGACAACGGAGTAGAACTAATATCTCTTGTAAAATTAAAGGAAATATTTCAAAAATAAATTATCAGGAGAGTATATCATCTATTGCTGTCAGTTCTATGGAGGTAGTATCATTCCCAACAATTATTCCGTTTTTATTTGCCACTATACTCGAACCAACCATTGGACTTCCAAAGTTTGCTGTTCCGAGTTTTACTGAAACCTTGAAGAAATCTTTTAGAATCTCAATCTCATCATCTGTTGTTTCTGGATTAACGATCATGCCCTTGCTTGTGAGGACTGAACTGGAACCAACCGTTGGAAAACCACCTATGGTTCCCTGAATAGTCTCTACCCCAAGTGCATCTTCAATTGCCATAACACTTTTTTTGGAAAAATCTTCATGGACCATAGCTCCGTGATCATTAGCTACTATATCATTTCCAACGGCATTTATCATGTCTTTCAGGAAGAGCACATTCCTCTGTCCTGTATCAAAGTCAATATCCTTATTTCTATACATTCCACTGATTATTATCCCATTGGAATTCATAACTGAAAAAATTCCATACATTCCAGAATCATCCATGCGACTCTTCCTGATATCAACCTGAAGAGATTCCTGTATGGCTTCTATTTCACTATCTTCAAGAGATGATGGTACTAAAACCATGTCATCCCAGGTGCGTAGATAAAGTCCAATATAATTGTTCTCAAAGAGAGAAAGCTTCTTAATCATTTATGGCATCAAAACTTCTATTTCTTCATTTTGTAATTTTAGAACCTTTACCTGGATGCTGGTTGGAATTTTGAACCTTCCTCTCTTCCATATCTCTTCATTAATTTTGCTATCTATCCAAACGTTTTCAATATCTGATTTAGTAAATTTTGCAACATTCTCTCTAATTACCTTAATAGCTGTATCTGCCCTTCTCCTCTTGGAGCTGGCAAAGGCTTTTCTCAATGGGATATTCATAAGCATTTCATCATTAACACTATCTTCTGCCATTTCATTCCCTCAAAGTTTCAGATTATTTCTTCTCCAGTGTCTCCTGTATGGATTCTGGGTTACCTTTCTATCAGTTCTCATTATTACCCAACCAGGTACTCTCCTGTTCTGGTTGACCTTTCTCATTAATCTTATTTTTCTGCCTGTTTCCTTATTCCTACTCATCCTCATCTCCTCTCTATATGTGTTTCTCTCTTTGTTTCTGTCATCCGTCCAAGTATCTGCTTTATTTCATCATCTGAAATTACTCTGTTGATTCTCCCCATGCCATACAACTGAATAAGCTGATTCTCCACGTTTTCAGCCACATCTGGTCTTACGAGCCTGACATTAGCAAGCCTTTCTCTTGCTGCGATATCAAGAATCTGCCTCAATATCTGCTGCTTTCTGGCCCTTTCTGCTTCCTGGGCATTTTTTTGCTCTTCTTCGGCCTGTTCCTGACCCTGAGCTCTCTGCATCTCCTCCATTCTTTTCCTTCTTAACTCTTCAAGCTCCCTGTCTGAATCCATGCCTATACGCCTCTAAAGATATTTCTTTAATTCTACCTGTTTCTCAGAAAGCGATTCCATTACCTGTTTTGATGCCTTCTGAAGCATTGCCTCTCCAACTGGAGATACGGATCTCCCCGTTTCCTTTTTAACCAGTAATCCAAGGTCTTGAAGTTCGTTGAGAACATGTCTCACTATACTTCTACTGCCAGATGCGGGGTGATAGGGCTTGGATCCGCCATCCTTTTTTCCGCCATACTCTTCGCTAAGTCTCTGTATACCTATATTTCCCCTCACATACACTTTCCTCAGTGTTGATGCGAGTCTTCTGTAGTACCAGTCTTCCTGTACCCAGCTCTTCTCTCTGTGAACACCTGATTTAAGGAATTCTGCCCACTCTGGGACCTTAATCTTATCATTCTTACTGAATTCCTCAGTAAGCTTTTCAATCAAAAGGTCAGCAGGAACCTCTTTAACATTTACCATTAACTATCACTCAGTCAATGTGCATATAAAAACCATTAATAACTTTTTCTTAAGAACCATGCATGTTTTCCCATGCCAGATCGGAAGTGGTTGAACCCCTTTCGACTGTTTATAAATATGGATTGATTTAAACATCAATTAATTAAAAATTATAATTTAGGATGCTGAATCACAGGGTTCCTAGATATCTATTTAATTCCCACTCTGTCACATGAGATCTGAAAGCATCCCATTCCTTCTGCTTTACTGTCAGATAGTTGTGATAGACATGTTTTCCAAGAATCTGTTCCATTAGCTTGCTTCCTTTCAGATGGTGAATAGCTTCACCCAGACTTTCAGGCATAGACTCAATTCCTTCTTTCCTGCGCATTTCTGCATCCATATGGAAGATATCTTTCTCTGTCGGTTCCGGCAGTTCATATTCATTCTCCACTCCATCCATTCCCATTCCAAGCACAGTTGCAAATTGTAAATATGGATTTCCTGCTGGATCCGGGCATCTTAGTTCTATCCTTTTCCTCATATTGACTCCTGCTGGAACTCTTATGAGGGCTGACCTGTTTTTGTTTGCCCACGAAATATAAACAGGGGCTTCATATCCAGGTATAAGCCTTTTGTATGAATTTACGGTGGAGGCAAGTATGGCTGATCCCTGGTTTATATTTTTTAATATACCGGCAGTGTAATTCTTGGCAAGTTTGCTCAATCCGTATTTGTCTTTCTCATCGTAAAAGAAGTTCTTTTTCTGATCTTTTCCCATTAGACTCTGGTGGATGTGCATACCGGATCCGTTCAGGCCATTCAGCGGTTTTGGCATAAAGGATGCAAAGAGGTTCTGGTTTTCTGCTGCATTTTTTATGACACTTTTTAACACAGTAATTCTATCAGCCATTAGCATTGCATTTGAGTATCTCAAGTCTATTTCATGCTGGCCAAAGGAAACCTCATGATGAGCCGCCTCTGGTTCATATCCAAGGACTCTTAGCTGTGTCAGTATTTCCAGCCTCACCTGAGCCGCCCTGTCATTTGGTGTGTGATCAAAGTACCCACTGTGGTCACTGGGTTCAGGAATAGGATCACCGTGTTCATTCTTCTTGAAAATGAAAAATTCAAACTCTGGACCAACATAAAACTCCATTCCCCTGTCCCAGACCTTCTTCAAATTTCTTTCCAGAACATATCTCGGATCGCCAGGGAATCTTGTACCATCTGGATTATAGATATTGCACAGGTACCTTGCTGCGTTTCCCTGACTGCTATAGGGATACACAGCATATGTATCCAGATCAGGAACAGCTCTCATATCAGATTCTTCTATCTGTGCATAACCAGCCACTGAACTGCCATCAAAGACAACCCCTTCATTAAGGGCATCTTCAAACCTGTTCTTCGGAAGAGTAAGTGTTTTCACTCTTCCCAGAATATCGGTGAACTGCATATACAAAAACTCAATCTGTTCCTTCCTCAGTCTCTCCAGACTGGTTTGGATTTTATCTTCCATGGTGATCCCATGTGAATAAACATAAAGTTTTTTCTAAAAGAAAGGGCTACATTATGCCATGATGGAAAACATTGAAGGAAAAAGAATAGATTTCAATTACAAGTGGAATCACGGTGATCTCTTTATTCTAATGGAGAACGCTGGAAAAGCAGTAAGTGAATATATAACAGAAAAATATGGAAAAAATCGAAATATACTGGTCATTAGTGGCAGTGGAAATAATGGTGGAGATGGAATAATCACTGCCCACAATCTTGATTCTGACAATAATCTAAAATTAATAGTGATGACAAGGAGCGATGGTTCTGTAAGCTCTCTTTCCAGAAGAGCTATGGAAAAATTCGGTAATGATAGAATAATAAAAAATCCAAATACAGGGGATATAAGGAAGATGATATCGGAGTCTGACATTATTGTAGATGCCATTTTCGGAACAGGAATAAGGGATCCAGTCAAGGAACCATATAGTTCTATTATAGAGGAAATTAATCTAAGCAGGGCAGAAGTTATTTCCATAGATGTTCCATCAGGGCTGGGAACATCCCACAGCGTTCTTCCTGATGCAACGGTTACATTTACAGATGTAAAGGAGGGAATGAACGAGAAAAATTCAGGATCAATCAACGTAAGAAATATAGGTATAGATGAAAGGGAAATTAATTATGCTGGTCCAGGTGACATGGTATATTTCCCAAAAATCGAGAAAAATGGGCACAAGGGGCAGAACGGAAAAGTTCTCATCATGGCAGGATGGAAATTCACTGGTGCAGGCTGTATGACAGCAAGAGCCGCAGAGAATGCACTTCCAGACCTCATAACAATGCTGGTACCAAAGGCATCATCAACAATATTTTCCATCAAACTAGAGGATCAGATTGTAGGAGTTTTTAATTCACTGAATATGAAAAATGAATTGGAAAAATGCAATGCAGTACTAACAGGTCCAGGGATGGGAATATCTGAGGATTCAGTTAAGGTCGTTCTAGCAGTATGTAAAAGTGGAAAGAAAGCAGTTTTTGACGCTGACGCTATTCATATAATGGCGGAACATAGAGACCTGATAAATCAGAATATGCTGTTCACTCCTCACAGCCATGAATTCGAGGTCCTGACAGGAACTGAGGCCAACAGGGAAAACGCAGAAAAATTCAGTGTGAAGTATGGTTGCACCATACTCTTGAAGGGACCCGCTGATATAATAACAAACGGCAAAAAAACAGTTATCAGCGAAGGAGGAAGCCCAAGAATGGCAATGGGCGGAACAGGCGACATACTTGCAGGATTATGTACTGGACTCATGGCAAGGAACATGGACCCATTTCACGCAGCGGTCCTTGGGTCTTTTATAAACAAAAAGAACGGGGAGAGGGTGGAAAAAGAAAGATCATACTGGTTTAACACATATGATCTACTGGGAAGCATGGGTAGGACATTTCGACAATATTATGACTTCATTATCAGTAATGAATAATTAAATTCCAAAGTTAAATGACAGTATTGACTAAAGTTATTAATAATTATTTGTATACAAGGTCATTGGGCGATATAGATCCTGAAGAGATAAGGTCAGTGGATGATATCCTTGACTACATAGTAGAAAATTTTGAAAGCGACCCTGTAGCAGGTTATGGAAACAATTTGTGGAGTTATAGACAGTTTAGCGACATGGTAAAATCGCTGGCATCATCCATGATAGAAAATTTTCCAATGAAGAAAGGCCAGAGAGTTCTCATAATTCTCCCACCTAGCTATCAGCTGTTACTTTCTTATTTCGCACTGTGGAGAAACGGAGTGAGTGCAATTCCACTCGATGTAAAAACGCCTCTGGAATTGATTGATAAAATAGCAACAAGCGGAAAAATATCTGGAATAATCACCTATGACTCTCTATTCAGCCATATAAACAGGGATGAAACATCAAATATTTACAATATACTGACCAGTTCTTCTGAATTTAGGTCAATAATTTCAAAAAGAAATCCAGATATGGATGATTATAGAATAAGGGGGACCAGACAGAGAGCAGTAATGGAAGAAATGTGTTATAATGAAGCTAAGGAAGGTGAACATATTGATATATTCACAGATATAGCAATATCTGAAATACAGTGGAAAAAAGATTCATCATTTACTTTCCTGAATTATACATTTAAGAAAGTAATTTCTGCATTGAAGCTAACAATGGACCTCTTTCCAATGAGGAAGAACCAGGCATTTGCAGTCCAGAAAGAACCAACATCCTGTCCAGATGTGATCGAAGGACTCTTGATACCTATATTAAAGGGAGAGAGAATCATTATGGTAGAGAATTTCAGGGAAAATCTGGAAAAAATAATAATGAAAAACGATCCAGAAGAGGGAATTGTACTCTGGTTAAATATGCATGGTTTCAAAGCGTTGAGGGAATTCAGGGAGTCAGCAATTGAAAAAATATCTATAATCCTAACAAATTTTCAATGGAACATGGATGAAGTTAGTTTTCTGGGAAAGAAACGGTCTTCCCTGTTCTCCATAATGGAATATGAAGGCGTTTCAGTTCCCATAATTTCAAAACAGTTCATCGGTGATGGACCTGGTCAGAGTAATTTCATATCAGGTGGCAAAGAAAAATCTGGCGTTTTTAAAATCCCGTATATGTACATCTGCGACAAATATGAAGACGAGGAAGAGTTCTACACAATTGCAAACATCAACATAGAAAGCATGTCTGCGAGGGATATTGAAAATGAATCTGTCTATTTGCACAGGGGAAGATCAATTCCTTTAAATGAGATGATTAAGTTTTTTGAGAACCAACTCCATGTAAAAAACTGTGCATTATTACAGGACAAGGATGACTGGCGAATAATCGACATCATACTGGATAAAAAAACAGCAATTCCGACAAAAATAAATATTAATGATGAGGTTCCTGACCTCTTACTACCTTTAAAAATTATAAAAAATAATTGAATGTACTCAATCAGATGTAAGTTTCCTTATTCTGTCTGCTATCTTATCAAGTACTTCTTTATTTTCCTTCAATTTTGTGCTTCCATTTGCCTTTATATCTTCAAGAAAATTGACAAGACCATTGATCTCATCTACAGCCTCATCATAATTTCTCGGAGAGTTTCCGGAAAATGGATTATGCATATGTCCCATACCAAACCAGCTATCAGATTCCTGCGTAAGACTGTAAGCTCCTGAAGGTTCCTTCTTGATCATATTCTCATCTACCATCTTCTGTAGCATCGGGTAAAGTGATCCAGGTGATGGTCTCCACATCCCAAAGGTCATTTTTTCCACAGAATCCATTATCTCAGCACCGTTCTTAGGTCCACTTCTCAGCACTGCAAGAATAGTAAACCTCAAATCTCTTCTTTTTCCAAACATGTTTCCCATCATGATTATCATATCAGTTATTCGATATCGATATATAAACATATTGCTTTCGATATTGAAATGTCTTTATTAGAACTAAAGAGATTCATATTATACTAAAAAGGTAAAATTAATCACTCTTATTGTATGCAAAGAAAAGCATTACTTTCAAAGAAATGTTAATTAGCCATTTTCATATATTAAGGTCTGTGTGTTGAATTCACAAGGGAAGAACATAATTTTCATTAAAAAAGGTTGAGTAATATGAATGAAGGGAGTGAAGCAAAGGAAGAACTGAGAAGGGGATTAGAAGGTGTACTAGCAGCAGAGACCAGAATAGGATATGTAAATGGATCTGATGGGAAGCTTTTTTACAGAGGATATGAGATCAACAGTCTTGTAGAACAGAGCAATTATGAAGAGGTATCCTATCTTCTTCTTTATGGTCATCTTCCGAAAAGGGGAGAGTATGAGGAATATGTGAAGAGATTGAGGGAAGAGATGCCACTTCCGGATGAGGTCTTATCACTAATAAAAAACATAGGGGGAAGGACCCATCCAATGTCGGCACTGAGAACAGTAATTTCATATCTTTCAGTGCTGGACAGTATGGAATCTGATAGTTCCACTAAAAATCAGGAAAGGATAGGTATAAGTCTTATTGCAAGAATGCCCTCAATAGTTGGAGCCATACACAGGGTATATTCCGGTAAGGAAATAATTAAACCAGACCCTGAGCTTGGATATGCTTCAAACTTCTTTTATATGTCCACTGGTGCTAGGCCAGATCCTGTTGAATCAAAGATAATGGATACTGCTCTAATAATTCACGCAGATCATGGAATGAATGCATCTACTTTTTCAGCACTTGTTACCATATCAACAATGGCTGATATGTACTCCGCCATCACCTCTGCCATAGGTACTTTAAAAGGACCATTGCACGGTGGAGCTAATGAAAGAGCATTGAAAATGATCCAATCAGTAGGAAGGCCAGAAAATGCAGAGAAAGCGCTCAAGGTTATGACTGATAAAGGTGAGCGCGTGATGGGATTTGGGCACCGTGTCTATAAGGTATACGATCCGAGAGCAAAGATTCTGAAAAGATATGCAGAATATTTTGCAGAACGGAAAGGAAACGAAACATTCAAAACCGCTCAAATAATCGAAGAACTGATGATTAATAAGTATGGAGAGAGAGGAATCTTTCCGAATGTTGATTTTTACTCCGGGATTATATACGACGCTATGGGGTTCAGAACTGAGATTTTCACTCCAATCTTTGCAACAGGCAGAATTTCAGGATGGGTAGCAAGGGCACTGGAATATTCAACAGAAAATAGATTATTCAGGCCAAAGGCACTTTACGTAGGAGAAAAAGGGCCAAGAAAATACATCCCAATACAGGATAGAGACTGAAATGGCAGTAAAAAAGGAGAGAATAAATCTCGGTGAAAAGCTCATAATTCCGGACACCTCAGCCATATTAACAGGAAAAATAGAGATTCTGTCAATGAATTGCATTGTCCCAA
Source organism: Thermoplasmatales archaeon (assembly GCA_027316895.1). Classification (GTDB taxonomy): domain Archaea; phylum Thermoplasmatota; class Thermoplasmata; order Thermoplasmatales; family Thermoplasmataceae; genus Cuniculiplasma. The sequence continues at coordinate 110,830 of DAHVFT010000003.1, forward strand.
CAAGCGTTATAGGAGAGATCAAGCATGGTAAAATGAGCAGGGTCATTGGGCATGATCTAAATATCATACGAACCGCTTCTCCCGGGCAGGAATATATGGAACAGGTTAGGGAAGCTTCAAAAAAGACTGGAGACTTTCCATATCTGAGCCAAACTGATATGGAAATCATTGCAATAGCAAAGGAATATGGTGGGGTTGTTATTTCTGATGATTATTCCCTTCAAAATGTATGTTCAGAAATGAGCATAGAATATTATGGATGCGGCATAGAGGCTATCAAAAAGAGTATAAGATGGGGATATCTTTGCAGAGGTTGCGGTACAAAATATACTAAAAGACTGGATAAATGCAGCATATGTGGGCACTGGATAACCCGATATGCCATAACAGAGAATGAAAATAAAAGGGGTTAAAGCAAGGGATATTCGGATGTAATTTTATCAATTACATCAGCTGGAGCAGGGCCAATCCCTATACATGTTGTACTGCCAGGATCAACCTGTGTATAACCAGCATCTGATATTACTGAGGTATTTAGACCAATATTTTCGCATTCTGCCTTTAGTTTATAAAGTTCCTCAAGATTCTGCAGTCTTATCACTATCTTTTTTTGTCCCTGGGATTCCCATTCTCTGAACACTTTTTTGTTATTTTTTTGAGCCCAGAGAGCGCAATTTACAGCAGCATGTGAAGCCTGAGCTGCTATCTTCCCCTTCCCCATGTCAAGATCTTTTCTCACGCCAATTATCATCTTCATTTCTTCTACCATGGAACATCCTTCCTATGCATCTTATAAGCAAGTATATTTACACCCCTGTGCAAAAGTGGTGTTATTACAAGTATTATCACAATATCTATAAAATTTCCATAGAGCGATAAGAAGAAAGATCTCGAAAATAGAAACAGGAATAGGAAAGCGAAGATAACGAATGGCCACATATCCAGAAGATTACCCTTTTCTCCACTTTTCATATTCTTTCTCCTCTTTATGAATGATCCTACTAGATCACCTGTTAGTGACCCCCATGCCAGACTAACTGAGGCAATTATCATAGTTTCAAATGAAACCTGGAACTGAAATAGTCCTGCAATAGAAAGGATTGGGAGAATTATTATTCCAGAAATGAAACCAATCAATATTCCACCAAAATATCCACTTATACTCTTTCCATCTCCAAATATTCTCCTTCCATCTATGAAATTCCTCCCAAAATCCATTCTGCCTTTTCCTCCTGTGATAACTGCACCTGGATTGGCAACCAGTGCCGGAATAAAGGCAAATAATCCTGCAAGGATGTTAAATGCCAGATTCTGCATATGTCTCTACAGCCTTCAGTATATCAGCCTTGGTTATTATGCCTTTTAATTCAAGCTTGTCAGTTATCAGTACTGCATTGGAGAATCTCAGTATTGGATAAATAGCAGATATGGGAGTGTTTGGAGGAAGTTGAGGAAGTGCGGGGCTCATAATCTTTGATACTGTCATCTTTTTTAAAGCATCTGGGGAAATCCCTTTCATAAGAAATTCATTGACTTCACCCTCTCCTATTGTACCAACTACCCTCATTTCTGAATTTAGCACAGGCATCTGTGAAATGCCATATTTTTTCAGAATATCAAGGGTTGTCAGTATAGAATCAGTAGCCTGACAGGTTACAACATTTGTGGTCATAATCTTTGAAACTTCTATATCCATCTGATCTGCCTTCTTCGAATGGCTCTGTAGATAGTTATAGATTTTTCTTATATTTTCATAAGTTGGATTTATGTCTCCCTTCTCAAGCCTTGCAATATACGACTGACTAACTCCACAGACAGAAGCGAGTTCCCTCTGTCTAATTCCAAGAGATTTTCTCATCTTGGAAATCTCCTTAACTGTAGGAAGCATGAAGGTATGATTCATATTTGGGTAATATTATTATTGTTAAAACTTTTAGAAAATATTACCTTTCGTAATATCATATTCCGTAAAATTGATTATGTATAATCTCAGAGTCTTTGAATTCTATAAAAATATCAAACTTATTTAATCCAAAAATCAGTTTAACTTTTCACATTTTGTAGTTCTCTATTACCATCATTTAAGGGGAAACTATAAAATGATAATTTTCCATTACCCGTTTGAATATAGTTGAGCTCAAAAAAGAATGAAACGCCTTTATCCACTTTCCTTAAAAAGAATAGGGTTTTAACATTTCCACTTCTTGCCTTAGTACCATCGATACTAATAGTTTTGATTTTCATCTTCGTAACTGCACTTCTTTACATAATTTTTCTAATTCCAATAATTATCTTTATCGCAGCCCATTACACCGACACATGGGGTATGAAGAAACGTTTAAAATATGCAATCCCAGTATTTGTTCTATTACTCCTCATACAGACGCTAATACTCACGCCCGTTTCCTATGAAAATCCAGGAATTTTACAGGGAAAAACACCAAACGATTCGCATTTCTCCGTCTACATATCGCCATATTCTGGTGTATATTCTCAATACAGCGTAAACGCAACATTTTATGGATTGAACACAAGTCATTCATATAAGCCTTATTTCATGGCATATTCATCAGGAGAGTTTCTAAATCTTACATGTAAGGTTTCACTTCAAAACGTTACTACCAGTGATGGCGTAATAGCAGTTAATTATACGTTTAACCATTTGCACGATGGTGATTATTACGTGGAAGTAATACTAAACTATACACATTCAAACAGGGGCTACAATGTTACAACGGGATTTGTACGGGGTCCAATCGTTTATTCTGAAAACATTTTTGCACTTTCATTGCTTCTTAATTATACACCACTATACGCTCTGTTAATTGTGATTTTCATTATATTCCTGCTGTTCAGCAAATCCATAAGCAACTCTAAAAGGAAGTTAACACAGAGAATGACAAAATAATATATATTTTTATGATTACTATATAGGTAAACTAAATATGTATTTTCCATATAGATTCATATGACTACTGAATCAAGGAAGATACAGATAACAGGAGGTTCAACATATATAGTATCACTGCCACCTACATGGGTTAAGGCAAACCAGATAAAGAAGGGAAGTACAGTTACGATTGAATCACTGGGCGATTCTCTTACATTATATCCAAATGAAAGAAAGAAAAGAGAAGTTGTAAAAGAACTTGAAATTACAGGTAATCTTTCAAACGATCTTTTACCTAGAACTCTAGTTTCACTATATATTTCAGGTTTTGACACTCTTATAATTAAAAGTGAGAGCTACATAAGTCAGGAGATAAAGGATATAGTGAAGAAATTCTCAAGACTGGTAATGGGCGTAGAAATCTTTGAAGAATCCGCTAAAGCCCTAACACTGCAAAATGTCCTGGATTCTGAATCATTTCCTCTCACCACTGCTCTAAGAAGAATGATAATGAACGTAAACCTCATGCTGGGGGACACTGCCAAGGCGCTGGATAGTATGGAATCTGAACTGATGGAAAATATAATTGGCAGGGACGATGATGTAGACAGATATCACTTCTATATGATGAAGGAGATTTCTATAGGAAAATATGAGGGAAAAGATACCATTTTCAATCTTATTTTTTCAAGAATACTGGAAAGGGTTGCAGATCATACAGTAAATATTTGTACAATACTCAAGGATTCGCCGAATTTTGATCAGAAAAAGAAATCAGAATTGATGCAGTTCATAATGTACTGCTACGAGGTATTCCAAAAAGCTACTACCTCATTTCTCGGCGCCGACCTAAAAACGTTGAATGAAATAGTTAACGTAAAAACTAACATAATAGCAAACAAGGCTCAGCTGATGAAAAAGAAATATGGAGACGTTTCATACTCAGGAATAGTAGAGGAAATCTCAAGAATTGGCCTCTATTCAACTGATATAGCTGAAATTACAATGGATAGATATGTAAACAAGAATCTAACCATTAAACTCTGAATATTCAGGAACAAACAACGTAAGAAAATTAAAGAACAGCAATACTCAGGGATAATAATATAAATGCAAACGAGAAGAAATAGGTAAAATCATGGCTTTACCACAATATTAATAAAGGTCCGTTTAATACGAGTGATACGCACTAAAAGATGCACTCTTTGAATAGATATCAGAGGGGAAGGGTATGAGATTATTAGTTAATCTATGAAGCCAGTTAATGTTCCAGTAAAATGGATTGTGCAATCTGTGAAAACTGTCTGGGGGATGGTTTGGTTTGAGAGCCGATGAAGGACGTGCCAAGCTGCGAAATGTCTTGGGGAGGCGCAAGGAGCCCTTGATCCGAGAATGTCCGAATGGGACTTCCTGTCGTAAGACACTCCGAAAGGAGAGGGAACTCAGGGAATTGAAACATCTTAGTACCTGAAGGAAAAGAAATCAATTGAGATACCGTTACTAAAGGCGATCGAAAGCGGTATAAGGCAAACCGAATTTTCCTTTGAAGAAAAGGAAAAGTTGTGGTGTATGGACTCTTCCCAACATCTAGTATACGAATCAGAATGGCCTGGAAAGGTCAACCAAAGAAGGTGATAGTCCTGTAAGAGTAAGTATAAAGGTTACGAGGAAGAAGTTCCGGAGTACCGTGCGTCGTTATTCGCGCGGGAAGATGGGTGGCATCAACATCCAACCTTAAATACTTCTCAAGTCCGATAGCGTACAAGTACCGTGAGGGAAAACTGAAAAGCAACCCGGAAGGGTAGTGAAAAGTACCTGAAACCAGACAGTGATAAACTTATAGGGCGCTAAAGCGGTGATCTTCCTAACACGAAGTGAGCGGCGTTCTATTATCCGTGTTGAAGAACGGGCCAGGGAGTTTTGTTGAGTGGCGAGGTTAACTCTTATGAGAGGTAGCCGTAGCGAAAGCAATTACACGCACAGCAATGGAGGTGTAACGTAATAAATGCGTCAGTCACTTGAGGAAGACCCGAATCCGGTCGATCTACACCTGAGTAGGTTGAAGCTAAGTGAAAACTTGGTGGAGGACCCAACTGGTTCTGATGTGCAAATCGTTCAGATGACTTGGGTGTAGGGGTCAAAGGCCAATCTAGGCCGGTAATAGCGGGTTCCCCCCGATACTACCCGCAGGTAGACCTCAGCAGAGATGTTGGGCGAGGTAGAGCGACCGAATAGTTGGTTAGCTGATGAAAATCAGCGTCGACTTATCGAACTCCGAACTTGTCCAAATCGTAGAAGCTGGGTGCTAGGGTACAGGGATAAGCTCTGTGCCCGTGAAGGGAACATCCTAGACGAGGGTTAAGGTCCCTAAAACTAACTAAGTGCAAATTAAAGAGGTTAATGGCCTAAGACAGTGTGGAGGTAGGCTTAGAAGCAGCCATCCTTCAAAGAGTGCGTAACAGCTCACTCACCGAGGCTATTTGCCTCGAAGATGGAAGGGGCTAAAGTTAGTTACCGAGACCTTCGAGCACCGAAAGGTGATCTGGTAGGGGGGCGTGCCATGTGGGCGGAAGCTTCTTCGAGAGGAGGAGTGGACCGAATGGCATCGCGGATCTTGGTAAAAGTAGCAGACAAGAATTGTGAGAATCAATTCCGCCGAAAGGGCTAAGGGTTCCTTGGCAATGTTCGTCAGCCGAGGGTTAGCCGATCCTAAGGTCATCCTTAACAGGAGATGACCGAATGGGAAACTGGTTAATATTCCAGTGCCTTGAGTGTTTTGCCGTACATATAAACTTCCGGATAGGGAGACCACGGGAGTCAACGTGGTCGGACATATAAGTGGGGGGAGAGTTGTAATGACGAGAAACCTATGAAAATGTTCGAGTGCCCTTCTGGGTATTCACTCCATTCCAGGAGTCCGTGAAAGGTGTGTACGGGTCAAACTCAAGTTCGTACCAAGAACCGACACAGGTGCCCCTGGATG
>DAHVFT010000004.1:0-81621 GCA_027316895.1 Thermoplasmatales archaeon
AACGCCACTAAACACTGGATTTTAATAACATATACGTGCCTAAATTCTCTGATTTTAATGACACTCGCTTTCGCCTATGTTCGAGCCAGCACACAGGAGGAAGTCAGGCAAGGCTCCAACGAGAGACAGAAGGATGTAATCATTCAGTACGCGGAATCCAGAGGATATGAACTGGGCTTCTTCGAAGACCGTGCAAAGTCCGGGAAGAACACTCAGAGACCAGATTTCGAAAGGATGTTGAAATCTCTTGATGCCAAGCCGAAGGTTGTCATTGTTGCAAAGATAGACAGATTTGCCCGCTCCTTATCCGATCTCCTGAAGACGCTTGAATACCTTGACCAGAATAGTGTAGGATTCATCAGCGTCAACGACCCTGGCATAGATACAACCACTCCAAATGGACGGCTTCTGCTGCAAATTCTGGGCGCATTTGCGGAATTTGAGAGGAACATGATCAATTCCCGGACCAAGGCAGGCAGGGAGCAGGCTTTGAACAAAGGAGTAAAGTTCGGAAGACCTGCCTTAAAGACCAGGAACGGCAGTTTCATAGATAAGAGGAAGGTACTGGAATTAAAAGAGAAAGGCCTGTCCGCAAGAGCCATAGCAAAGTCCATGGAATGTTCCATCACTCCCGTGCTTAGAATTCTGAGGGAAAATAGGTTGCTGGTTGAATGAGTGTGTGTGTTCCCGAACGCGTCAGGTTCTTTCTTATATATAATATATAACTGATACAATGAACATTACATTCTAAAAAATGGAATTTTTCGTATTTTTTGAATGACATCGTTCCAATGTAAAGATTTACTCGTTTTTTGATACACACACTCTTGCATCAGAAATTACCGTTTCCTAACACACATGTGTTCGACTCGTTCGATAGTATTAATAACCTTACTATCTGAGAATTATTGTGCATTGCTGATGATACAATGGATACAAAGAATCCCAAGTCGTTTATGGCTGCAAAGCTCACCGCTCGTGCAGCTGAAACGAGCAACATGAAGAATGCACAGGTTTTCAACATCGGCTATACTCCGAATGAGATACTTATTAGAACAGAATTGGAAAGAGTAACCGATGATCTTGCTGATTATGTAAATCTCGGCCTTCCGAGACACATCATCATCTACGGTTCCAAAGGATCAGGCAAAACGCTGAGTGCACTTATCATGGCTAAGGCACTCAGGGACACCAAAGCTGTCCCCTATTTCTACATAAATGTCAGAGAGAACCCAACGTCTACAAAGATTTATCGGAACATAACTCGGCTATTTGGCAAGGGACACGAAGTGGAAGAAGTGAGGAGCAAATGTGACTCATTGCTCTCCGGCAAGTCTCTTGTAGTACTAGACGAGATTGATTTCCTGCAGGATTATGACGTTCTTTATCACATAACGAGGCACACAAAGGCAAACCTGATATTGCTGACTCAGAAGGTATACTGGTACAAGAACATGAATGATGAGAGCGTAAAGAGTTCGCTGCAGCCGGATCATATAGTGTTCCATGAATACAGCACAGAAGAGATCAGGGAAATCTTGAAAATGAGGGCTAAAGAAGGCCTCAATGAATTCGACAAGGAGTCTTTAGGCCTCCTATCGGCATTGCTCGTGAGGGATTACAGAAGTGATGCCAGAATAGGCATAAAAGCATTAGAAATTCTAGGAAGAAACAATAAATGGGATGAGGACTCAGCAATAACAGCACTGAAACAAGCCTATGTGGAAGTTGAAGGCGAAACGCTCAAGAACCTTGGAGATCGGGACTTGCTAATATTAGCCGCACTGATCAAGAATCAGGATACAAATAAGGCTTATTCCGAGGTCTCAGCATCCAACCACCTTCTACTCAGGGGAGTGAGCAAGTCGACTTTCTTCCAGAGCGTAAACTACTTGCAGAACCTTGGTCTTGTTACGCTAATAAAGAAAAAGATAGGCAGATATTACACAATGGAATCACAAATATTATTATCTGATGCGTCGATTGTATCTGGAGAGTTAAGGAAGAGGCTTTAGGTAGCACTCAATATCGTGGTGTTTTACATGCTTGATACGTCGGAGGAAAAAAGTGATCCAACTCAAAAAGGTGGAAATGGCCAAAGGAAATCATTGATTGAAGAGTTACCAAAAATAGTCGAAAGAGGTAAAAGAGAGGCTCAAAGAATCCTCGATGGGCTTTCCAAGACACAAAGAATAACTCTTCAGACAAATGAATTGGTCCTGCCGACTAAGGCCATCGGAGGGTTAACCAAGTTCACTGGCCAGGCTGTTAAGAAGGAAGATAACAATGAGTTTCTTAACAGACTCATATATGGTGATAATCTGCTTGCGATGCAGGCGCTGCTAGCTGGGGACCCAGACACAGGACTCCCCTCAATGAGGGGCAAAATAGATCTGATTTATATTGACCCACCTTTTGACAGCAAGGCAGATTATAGAACAAAGATACACCTTCCTTCTGTAGATATTGAAAAAAAGCCTTCTGTTATAGAACAATTCGCATATTCAGATACCTGGAAGGATGGTACGAAATCTTACCTAGAGATGATCGTTCCAAGATTCGTCCTAATGAGGGAACTACTAAGTGAGCAGGGCTCAATCTACGTACATATAGATTGGCATGTGGGTCACTACGTGAAGGTCATTTTGGATGATATTTTTGGAAAGGAGTACTTCAGGAACGAGATAGTCTGGAAACGAACCACATCAAGAGGGGGAAGCGAATATTTCAATCACATTCATGATGTAATATTTCTATATTCCAAGTCTAAGTCTTCTGTTTGGAATCAACAATACACTGACTACAGAGAAGAATATATTGACCAAATGTTTAGAAATTACGACAAGAGCGGGAAGAGATACAGGCTTTCTCCTTTAACCGCGCCTGGGAAAACTGCCGAAGGTGAATCTAGTAAACCGTGGAAGGGATACGACCCATCGAGAGTTGGAAAAGGAAGGCATTGGGCAATTCCTGGTTTTATACGTGTAAATCTAAGTAAAGATGCACAGGAAAGCACACTTAAGGCTCTTGAAGAACTGGAGGATATGGGGAGGATAGTATGGAGTACCAACCATGTCCCAAATTTTATACAATATGTTGAGGATTTACCAGGAGTTGAATTGCAGTCTATATGGACAGATATTGGAGTTTCGTCCAATTTCAACTACGACACTGAAAAACCGGAGCCCCTAATTGAAAGAATAATGCTGTCGTCGTCCAACGAGGGTTCCATTGTTGCTGACTTCTTTTCTGGTTCTGGCACATTGGGAGCAGTGGCCGAAAAATTAGGCAGAAAATGGATTATGTGCGATCTTGGGAAACCTGCAAGTATGATTTCGAGAAAACGTCTTATCGACCAAGATTCAAAGCCATTTCTTTACCAATCAATTGGAGACTACCAGAAGGAACAGTTCGAAAGATCGCAATTCAGACGTATAGGAGACCTTGCTCATGTAGTGATCAACCTATATGGTGCATTACCCTTTCCGATGCAAGATGGCACTCCCGCCAACTTGGGATACATAAAACAGAGCAAGACATTGGTGTTTGTTGATTCCCCCACAAAAATCACAGGCTATGCTACTCTCAAGAAGGCCCAAGAGCTCAGAGCATCGTTCATGGGGGGTTGGGAGAAGATCGTTGTTCTGGGATGGAACTTCGGAACAGATATTGGCAAAATCATAGATAGTCTGAACGATGATAACCTCGAAGTACTGGTGATTCCCCCAGATCTGCTGGAAAAACTGAAACACAAAGCCGATTATGAGAAACTCATAAAGGAAGGTAGCGTAAGATTCAGCTCATTGCAATACCTCACTGTAAAACCGATCATTAGGAAAGCGGCAGAAGACGATAAGGAAGAGCTAATTATTGAGCTCGAAAACTACATTCTCCTATCTCCGGATGCCCTGTCGTTAGATAAGGCAGACAAGGACAAACTTGAAAAGATAATTGAGGAAGACCCATTGAGTCTTGTTGAGTATTGGAGTATCGACCCTGAGTATGATGGGCAAGTGTTCAGGAGTAAATGGCAGGATTACAGGGAAAACCATGAAGACACCACGAAGGTGGACAGAAGAGTGAAGCTTCTCGTCCCAAAGATCAATGGAAAGAGAAAAGTCTGTGTGAAAGCAGTAGATGTATTCGGATTTGAGAGTGTGGCAGTCAAAGAGGTATTCTGATGGTAAACATAAAGTCCCTAGGCACCAAGGACATTCCGCTGAAACTTGCAAAAAGAATAACGGAAGAAGTGAACGAACTGTGGAAATCAGGGGAATTTATGCAAAAAGTTACAACAATTACCCAGGAACTCCTAAAATTCTGGGATCCAAACGGTGTCTTCGCTGATGAAAGAAACATTAACTTCCATGAGGGCCAATGGCAAGCCATTCTGAATATAATTTACGTCCATGAGATTCTCAAACTCAAAAGCGTTGGAGAAATCTACACTCAAATCTATCCTGAATTGTTAGCTCAAATGGATCTGCTTGATCTGAAACGGGACAAGTACGAGCATCCGAAATATTGCGTTAAGATGGCTACAGGAACTGGTAAGACTTGGGTTCTTGAGGCATTCCTAATCTGGCAATACCTAAATTCAAAGTATGAAGAAAGTGAAAGCGGTGAGTATTCCAAGAATTTCCTTCTGGTTGCTCCGGGAATTATCGTCTATGAAAGGTTGTTGGATGCGTATCTAGGCAAGCGAAGAGAAGATGGAACCAGGGATTTTGAGCAATCCGACTTCTGGAAATTTGAAAAGCTCTTTATCCCTTCGGCACACAAGGACGAGATCTTTGGATTTATCCAAGGCTGTGTAACACAGAAGGAAGAAATCGGCAAGAAAGTGACCGGTGACGGCTTGATAGCAATAACCAACTGGCACCTGCTGGCAGAGGACGAGGAAGCTATGGATGCCGAATCACCGTTGGACAGACCGGATATAACAGTGAATGAGCTGCTGCCCATTACGCCAGGAACTTCACAGGGTCACTCGTTGGAAGAACTGGACAATCAATATCTCAGAGGCCAGGAACTTGATTACCTGGCCAATTTACCCAATCTCGTCGTTTTCAATGACGAGGCCCACCACCTTGGAGAGATGAAGAAATCGGACCAACTCGTGGAGAAGAAATGGCAGGAAGCACTCGACAGGATATCAGACAACAAGAAGAACCGCTTCATTCAAGTTGATTTTTCCGCAACTCCTTACGTGGTCACGGGAAGCGGCCAGAGCAGGGTACAAAATCACTTCCCGCACATCGTGGCCAATTTTGAACTAGTGGATGCCATAAAGAAAGGACTAGTAAAGACAGTAGCCATTGACAAGAGAAAGGAATTTGGTGCCATACCTCTTGAAGACCTGGAATTTAAGGCCGAGCGCGAAGGCAGGCAGGTATCTAGTCTTTCAGATGGCCAGAAACTGATGATTAGGGCTGGAATGAAAAAACTCAACATATTGGAGGAGGAATTCACAAAACTTGATCCCACAAAATACCCGAAGATGCTTGTCGTTTGTGAAGATACTAAGGTAGTACCTCTTGTTGTAGCCTTTATGATGCAGGAGGGCTATTCCGAGGATGAAGTAATGGAGATTCATTCCACCAAGAAGGGCGACGTCAGTGAAGATGAGTGGAAGGTAATAGAGCAGAGATTGTTTGACATAGACCGACACGAGAAACCAAAGGTGATAGTTTCTGTCCTGATGCTCAGGGAAGGATTTGACGTAAACAACATCTGCGTTATAGTTCCTCTCAGATCCGCATCTTCATACGTCCTTCTAGAACAACTCATAGGAAGAGGCCTAAGACTGATGTGGCGGGGACCAGACTATGACGACATAAGGTCAGAGAACCGGGAAAAACTCCTGGTGAAGAAGGAAGAGCCTGACAGTTACATAGATATCCTGAGCTTGGTCGAACATCCAAACTTTATCGAGTATTACGAAAGGGTCCTTGCGGGAATGGTCGGCAAAGTTGGAGAAGAGCCAACAAAGACAAAGGTTGTGGGTGACCTGATCAGGGTCGGACTCAAACCAAACTTCAGAGATTATGACCTTTTCTGGGTCATAATATTGCAGGAGAAGGAGGAGGAACTGGCGGTTCCTGATCTCTCCATAGAGAAACTTGATCCTTTTCCCATGAAACTGGATGAATTAAAGCCTCTGGTAAAGAACAAGGGAGACACCTTTTATAGCGAAGAACTCACGGTCAAGACTACCTTTGGAGAATACACAGTCTCTGCAGATATATTCACGGCCAAGAGCTACAATTCATTCATTCAGAAGGTGGTAAATGCAGTCTCGGTGATCCATGTCAATGCCAGAGGAAGAAAACAGAGGGATTTCCCAGTGATGCAGGTGAATTCAGCGTTGATTGCCAAACTTACGGATGAATACATAAGACACAGGCTGTTCGGAGAGGAATTTGATCCTCTCAAGGACAATAACTGGCGTATCCTGTTGATAACACAGCAGAGCATAATCAAGCACATCGTTAGTAACATTGCCCAGGCCGTATACGATTCTATGAAGAACCTCAAGGTGAACGAAGCAAGGATCGTGAAGAAGTATTTCTCAGAAGTCCCAGAAATAAGGGTGAGAGAAACTTACGCAATTAGCGTTGCAAAAAACATATACGAAAAGATTTCATACCCATCCCACAGTGGCGGATTTGAGAAGGACTTTATCGAGTTCATAGACGCAGACTCGAAAGTAAAGGCATTTGTGAAGATAAACGAATACTACAATGACTTTGCAAACATCATCTATATCCGGGACGACGGCCTATTGGCACATTACTATCCTGATTTTATGATCAGGGCCTGTGACCAGATTTACTTGGTTGAGACGAAATCTGAAAGAGATATGAGCAACAAGAATGTGCAGAACAAGAGACTGGCAGCAATAGATTGGGTGGGCAAAGTGAACGAATTGCCAGTAGAAGAAAGGATGAACTGTTCCTGGAGCTACGTGCTACTGAGTCAGAACACTTTTGAGCAGATGAAAAAACAGGGAGCTACTACATGCGAAATATTAGAATATGCTAAGTTGACAAAGGCAAAGGTCAGAGGCACATTGGGAGATTACATGGGCTTTAAGGACTATTAACGTCCAATTCAAGCTGGCGGTAAGAGAGGTTAATGGCTGGTATTCATGAGCTACACCGTAGAATCCACGGAAGCGTTCGAAAAGGAGTTCTCCAGAAATCACAAGGACAAGAAGGAGTGGCTGCTGCGTATGGCCGAAAGACTGGAACAGGAACCGCAGTCAGGAAAGCCATTGAGAGGCAGGCTTCATGGACTGTGGCAACTCAGAATAGGCCCTTTCAGGGTCTGGTATGAAATAAACGAAGAGGAAAAGAAAGTGACGCTCAGAGCAATCCTTCACAAAGACGAAGCAAAGAAGTATTATTAGAGCTCTTTCAGGAACGCTCGCACATTCCTTACTCTGCCCTTTTGTATGTCCTGTTCGCTCCTTTCCAGTTGATCCATGACATACTCATTTTCCAGAGTTTCTATGGTAGCCTCAAGGCTGTCCAGATCGGATTTAGGTATACTTACAAGCCTTGACTGTTTTGCTGTGGTCATATCGTAACTCTATATTCTTTCAGATTTTAATACCTTTTGGTATGCTTCAGCTCAAATTCACCCCGACCTGGCGGCCACCCCTCTTTGAGCCTTCGCCAATTACTATGTGCCCTTCGCTCGCTTGCACGCCGAGCACAGGACCCCATGCTTCGCCTCCAATCAAAATTCACCCCGTCTTGCTTACGCAATCCACCCCTCTTTTGATTTCCGTCTCGCACTCTTCTTCGAAGAGCCCTTCATTCGCTATGCTCATTCAGGGTGGTGTCCTGTGCTCGCCGCTCGTGGTGTATGGGTGGTGCTACACACCTACGCTACGCTTGGTGTTCCACACCACCCACCGCTAACGCTTACACCACTCGGTCTTGCTACGCAAGACTTCCGGCTCGCTTCGGGCACATTATTCATAGGGGATAATTTCAGGGGAGGGGAATTCTTGACCGCACAATCTCGCTTCGCTCAGTGCGGAATTACAGGAATATGAGGGGTTTTCGTATCGTCTTGTTTTCGGCTATTCAGGAAAATTATTGCACGGCATCTGCCCCCCGTTCCTTCTCAGTTTTTACCGGTCTGAGGAGGATCTCCCACATGAAGAACACAGCTGTTATTGCTGCGAATAACCAAAGTGTGGTTGCAAAGCCAAATGCCTTCAGCGAGCCCATATATCCCACCAGAGGCATGAGAACACTCATGATCATCATGCTTGAACTGAAGAACGAAGTTGATGCTCCAATCTCATCGGGTCTGAATGTGGTGTTTGCGATCTGTATCCCGAGGGTCCATGCTATCCCATCCGGAATTGCCGCAATGAGGAACGCAAGAACAAAGAATGCTATTGAAACTGAACTCAGTGCAAGGAATATCGCAGAGACTAACGCAATACTAACTGCAAAGACCATGTAGGGTCTCCTGTTCTGTATTGGTGATTTAATACGGATTATGAACCTCGTTACGACATCGCTAACAAACATCACTGCGAAGAGATAGAAAACTGTAGTAGCGGAAATACCCAGAATCCCGCCGTATATGACGCCATATGAGAATATTATGTAAAATGGTATGGTGTACGCGAATGCCGCAAGAACAGCCCAGTTATTCTTCTTTACCTTATTATTTTCCCAGTGTTGATAGCAGGGGAAGTTTCGTCCCCTTTATGATTTGTTTAATCTTCACTGGGTCTGACTTCAACTTCACCAGTGTTGTCTCTGCCCTGCTGCATAGTTCATCATAGCCCCTGGGGCAGAAATTCAGGTGTTCCTGATACTTCAGTGCATCCCACTCCAGTTCGTCAGGATTCAACTCTGGAGAATATGCAGGTATGCGTCTTGCTATGAGCCTGTTGTTGTGAATGCCGAGGTATTCCTTCGCATTGTTGCTCCTGTGGATCATGATGTTATCCCAGAACAGGTACAGAAACCCTTCAATACCTGAAAGAAGTTGATCCAGGAACGTTATGATGTGATCCTCATTCATCCTCCCCTTCGCGATCATGAAATAGAGATCGCCATCCTCAGTGACTGCAGAGGATATGGATATCTTATCCCTCCTTTCCCTGACCTTCATGACCGGTCGCTTTTCCCCTCTGTGACAATGTCTTTCTCACGTTGGGCCTGCTCTGCATTCCGGATTCATCCTGAAAGAGGATTCTTGCATTCTTCTCGCGTGCATCCTTCACGTATTCGGGATATTCATACTCAAGCCATTCTCTTACATACTCCGGTTCTTTTCCACTGCACTGAGGAGAGGCATCTGTGAGCTGTATCCCAGCACATCGAGCAGCTGCCATATATACGTGGGTATCCGTAGGCCAGGGCACCGGAGTCAATGATTTTCTTGAGTGTCTCCTTCTGATCCACTGACAGGTGGGATTTTCTGCCCGTCTTCTTCCTGCTCCTGTAATCATGGTCATTCTCGATGCGTTTCTTCCATTCGTATACAGTCCTCCGGTTTACGCCAACTTTCCTGGCCACGGCAGTCTGCTTCATGCCCGACCTTAGCAGTTCCATGCCCTCTTTGCGTTTCCATTCAGCTTCAGACAATGTTCCGGAATTCCGTTCAACAGCCGCTAATACGGTATAAGATAATTAAATATACGTGACTTTACATCAATCGTCTCCTTTTATTCTGTGGAACCTGTGTTTCACTGGTTTTTCGGGTCCGCTTGTCAGGGTGCTACGGCGTGTATTTGAGCCTGGTTCATCATGGTTGGTATTTCAGGGCGTTTGTGTGGTCATGGATGGTAAGGTTTTTATTCACAGGGTGCATACATGTTCATGCCTGGAATCGTCTGGAAATCTGTGCATGGGAAGAAGTACATGGTGCTAAGGTGGAAGAAATGGGAAAATGGCCAGTCCAGGGTGACGAAGGAGATATACATAGGCGATGAGGAGAGGCTTGCCCGTATTCTCGAGAATCCGGGTGCGGATCTCGAGATCACTTCCCTCGGTTACGGTGCCACTGCATCGGTAATCGCCATGGACAGGACAGTGGGGGTGAAGGGCATTGTGGATGAGATTATGGGGCACAGGGGTAGCGGCATGTCACCGGGGGACTATGTGCTGCTGTTTGTAATGAACAGGCTCTCCGACCCGAGATCAAAGAATGGCATGGCTGAATGGATGGCCACCGATTTCGCATCCACCATATATTCACAGGTATCTTCACAGGGTTACTGGAACGTCATGGATCGCTTCACGGAACCACAGATCAGGGAGATCAAGGTCAGGATCAGGGACCGCCTGATCTCCATGGGCTATGATCGCTCGAGGATCTTCATCGACGGATCGAACTTCTACACCTACATGAGGGAGAACGGCATGGCCAGGAGGGGTCATAACAAGGCTCACAGATATGACCTGAACCAGATCGCATACTACATAGAGGCCAACGAGGATTACATACCGCTCTATGGTGACTCGTATCCCGGCAATGAACCGGATGTCAACACGTTCGGGATGATCGTCGAGAATGTCCCTGACGATTCAATACTGATCTTTGACCGGGGATACAATTCGGAGGAGAATGTCAAGAAGATAGAGAAGAGAATGTACGTTGGCGCACTGATACAGTCGGATCACAGGGACCTCATGGCAATTCCGCTTGGGAGGGATTCGTTCACCGAGACCAGGAAGAGAGTTTACGGCAGGGAACACAGGATCATTGTATACCACAGTTCCAGGCTGGAGAAGAGACAGATCATCTCCTTCATGAAGAGGTTCAAAATGGCATACATGAAGGTACGCAGCATCATGGCATCTGGGGATTCCGATGCCCTGATCAGGGCGCAATATTATCTGGAATCCGTGCACCTGCAGGAGACAATTCTCCTGCCGGATCTCAGGGTCAACAGGGAACGCATGCATGAGAGATTGGGAATGCTCGGGAAGGGGGCGCTGTTCACGGACATTGAAAACGTGAAATCCGGGGACATCATCGATCTCTACCGGAAGCGGAACAGGGTGGAACACTGCTTCCGCACCATCAGCATGCGTGATCTCATGTCCCCGGAATACCACTGGACGGACCAGAAGATAAGGGTTCACATGCTCTTTTCCCACATAGCATACCTGTTCCTTGCCCTGATCTACAACAGGATAAGTGAGATCGGATCGCTGGCATCCACCACGGAGATCCTGAAAACGATCAGGATAACCATGCTCGCCAGAGGAAGATCAGTCAGGAAAGTGATAAAGTCGGAGGACGAGAGGGGGAGAAAGGCCATGGACATCCTTGGCATCAGGGACCTGAATTAGCACCCTGAACCCAAATTCCTGGCGGGTCCGTGCAATAGCCACCTGAAAGTGTTTTAAGATTCAAAGCATGTAAAGTCACGTGTGTAGCTCAAGCCAAGATCTGTATCAATAGACAGCACTTCATTAGTTTCACGGGCACTTACAAACAATAGAATGTAACTCTTTCCTGGGATGAGGTTCCACGACAAAGGCAAATTCCCTGAACCTTTTTGGTTATTTATATAACTAACTGGAGTTAAATTAGTTGTTATGGTTAAGATTCCTACTGGAACTGTTCCGTTAAACACTCCCTTAATAGCTTTGTTCCCCCATATAGACCTGTTAGATTCGTTCAACCATCCAAACAACTGTCCAGGAGTCATGAGAAATGTTAGGTAACTGGTAGAATTAGACTTTACTATACCAGATATATGTGTGTAATTTAGCGACCGAAATGCAAACATCATACCATAATAACCAAATGTTTTATTTTCTGTAACACTCAATTTCCCCTCTTCAGGGAACGGTTTATTCACCGTTACTGGTTGAGACAGTACCACCAGTGTTGAAGATGCAATAACTATCACCACTGCTAGAATAGATATTACCTTCAAGTGGTTTCTGCCTTTCATAAACGTAGATACCGATTATTAAAATATAAGGTTTTTTATTCTGGTTGTGCCATAAAGAAATATGTAAAACAAAAATTCAAATTCGCTTAGTCACTATAAAATACAAAGTCTACACTATCATAGATTAAATCTTTTGGATATTCATATAACCAGAATAGTTTTCAATGTGGTGAAGAGGGTATTGACCAGAAAATTATATGGCAAAACCCTAGTGTTCACTTATATTATCAATTATCATAAAAATTCTCCATGCGCTCATAAAGGAAAGAATTTCCAACTAAGTTAAGTTTGATATGAATAATTCTGTTGAAATTTAGACTAAAAATCAAAGCACGCTGTTCAGTAAATTATGTCATGATCACATTTGAATTTCTGGCTCATAGTGCAGGGCCACCACTCCATTCGAAAACTTACTGGTAGAAATAAGTTTGAGTTTGTGCCTTTTATTTTTGTCGTTGAAAAGCGTCTTCCCTGAACCCAGAATTATGGGTCTAATACGAATGCGGTATTCATCTATCATCTCCTTTGCAACAAGAGAAGACACAAGAGTCCCACTCCCAACGATCACCATATCCTTGCCCTTCTCCTTTTTGAATCTGGATACTGCCTCAACAGGATTCTCACGTATTAAAACTGCAGGACCCCATGGAACATCTTTGATGCTGCTTGAAAACACCACCTTCTTAAGGTCATTCAACTTTCCTATGATTTCTGCGTCAAAACCTTCTGGAGTCGGAGAAGCATTTGGCCAGAACTCGCTGAACTCCTGATATGTTACACGGCCATAAAGCATTGTATCTACCCTTCTGAGAATCTCCTTAGACCATTCAATTTCCTCCTTGCTGAAACCAAACCAGTCAATTTCATTATTCAGACTTGTATAATAACCGTCCAGAGAAATTATTGTATCAAGGATAACCTTTCTCATACTGTTACAGCCAATGTGGATATATAAAACATTCTGGCGTTATATTTTCTTTATTAGAAGGAAGTTCAACTAATACGGCGATAAACAGGTTAAGCCATTTTTATAAAGTATCGGTTTTAAATCAATGTCTATAGATAAAAACGGACCTAAATCGGTTGCTTTCATTCGTTCCATTTCACATTATCTCTCTTCACTCTGAATTTGTTGTAAAAACTATTTCAGTTGAATGCAGGTTAAACCTGAAAATTATAAGGCATTTCAATCAAAGCAGTTTGCGCAAATTCTAACAGTAAATGACAACATCCGATCGAATAATCACTTAAACTTTTAGAAAGTTGATGTAGAGCTTAAAAAATTCAAAAAAAGGGGTATACACAGATATACATAATCAATTTGAATTTTGAAAAGAGCTAACTTTTTGTTATCCACTTAAGAGAAAATCATTTAGTTAGATTGAATAGGAGTAGGTGAGGAGGCACAATAATATTTATAACAGGTTTATGCACATAAATGGTCAAATGCTACACTCAAATAACAAGGATACTTTGAATCTATAAATAGAGAATTTAAAGGAAATCAAGGAAATCATAGGAGAGGAGTATCCTCAAAACTCAGTATAAAAGAAAATAAATCCCTTATCTTTTCTTAGAGTTCTTATCACTGATAATTCAATAAGGTATCACTAAATACAGATACGATATGAAAGAGAACCTTGAAATAACTTCTCAGTTTTACCTGATAAACTTAGGGTCTCGCACGAAGCAAAAATGGAATGGTCATATCCAATAGCCATTGGGGAAAGGGAATTACTATTAGATCTGGTTATTGAGTCCAAAGAAACTGTGACCATTGTTGAAATCAAGTCAAGAATAAATGGGTACTCTAAAGTTATCTAATAAAAAGGTCGCCTCCATTTAGTTGGTGGTGAAGTATTCACTTAAAACTTTAATTAAATCCCCGCCGGTCCACTCTGAATTTTCCTAATTCCTTAATCAAAAATAACGATGAATTCTTGCGTCAAATTTTCAGGAGGAATTTCTTGCATTCTAATTGCTGTTACACTGAGCCTACATTCAATGCTCGAAGTGACGGCTTGCAGGTAAATAATCATATACCAAAATACCATTTTTTATTAACATGAACGTGAAAACGAGTATATCTATAGATAAAAAGATTTGGATGGAACTCAAGAATCTTGCCTTAGAACGGGGTAAAGACGTAAGCTCCATACTAAAAGATGCTATAGAAAATGAACTGAATTCAAATCTTGACAAATCTTTAATGAAATATTCAATTCAGGGCACATTTGATTTAGATTTTGAACCCATTAAACCCAAAAGCAAAATATCTGATCTTATAAGGAGCATGAGGGATGACAGAGAAAGTCATATATCTTGACAGTAGTGCCATAATAAAAAGATATGTGTATGAAAACGGATCGTAAATTATTCGTGCACAATATCATGAAGCATATTTTGGAAATGTTCTGCTTTCATTTAATATATGGAATATTGGGGAAGTAATTGGGATATTTGACAAGGCACATAGACAAAAGAGAATAACAAAAGAACAGCTAAATGTGGTTATGGGCAGATTCTCAGATGAGACTACAAGGCTTAGAAAGATAGGCATGGTTAGGATAATCCCACTATCAGAAAGGATAATAGAGGGTAGCTGGGATTTTGTAATTAAGTATCATATCTATGCTGCTGCTCTACAGATCACAAGTGCCCTTGAAGTTAAATGTAACGAGTTTTATACTGGAGATGAAAGACTTCACAAGGTTACTCTTTCATCCGGTCTGAAGTCCGTTTATCTGGTATGATAGTTAATGCTTTAATAAACAACAAAACAGCAACTGAAATTAAGTGTTTTAAATTAGTGTCCACTTAAAACTTAAATCAAATATCGACCGGTCCAATTTAGCGTCAATAAAATTTTTACATTTGGATGAATATCGTAGAATGAGAAAAATTTTCTACAATGTGAGGCATCTTAACCTTGATAGGATTATCAGAGGGATCTAATCATATACGTTGTTTCGTTTATTTTTTTTAAATTACAAGCAGAATTGATATTATAATAATGATCTATTATCTATAAAGGATGAAAAACAGCATGAATAATGGCTTTGATCCATCGGAGAGACAGAAAATCCTAAGAATAGCTATATTCTATGGTATATCCCTTCTTCTGTCGCTTCTGATCATAGTCATATCCGTGACGTTTTTTGTAATGATTATTTACCTTGAGGGAAAAGTCTCCAGCGAATTCCTATACATTTTTGTCTCAGTTGTAATAGTCAACTTTGCAATATCGGCGCTATCAATAAGGGGTCTGATGGGCCTTTATGGTTCGTTTCAATCAGAACATACGGACCGCAGAACCATCGTTTTTTCAATAAACAATAAAAGTCATGCAAGTGCTGAAAGGCCCTCTGCACCAAAGTTAAATCCAGAGTATTTCACAGATTTAGAGCTGGAGATTATAGACATGCTCAAGAACCATGGAAATAGAATCCTTCAGAGTGATATCGCAAAGACGATCAATGCCTCAAAGGCGTCCATTTCCAGGGTCATTACTTCTCTGGAAAGCAAGGGAGTCGTCGTCAGGATGAGAAAGGGCGTCACGAATGAAATAATCCTAGTTGAAACCAATTTCAAATAGTTTCATGAAACCTGTTTCAGACAACAGTTAAGTGTTCTTTCAGGATACATTGCATTATGGAAAAGAGAATTGAAAATCTGATATGGGTCCTTATAGGGCTCGTTGCAGTGGTTGCAGCAGTGGCGATCATCACTTCCATCTTGTTCGGAGGCCGGTACTACAATGGAGGATACGGACCATATGGAATGATGGGTGGCTTCTATGGTATGGGCATAATAATGCCAATAATTGGGATAATATCAGTGATACTGGTTCTGATATTTGTATATTTCATACTTGACGCCATTAGAGGTCCAGTCAATTATGTCCATACAGAGAGCATATCCAGAGCTGAGGAAATCGCCAAAGAGAGGCTTGCAAAGGGAGAGATATCTGAGGAGGAGTACAGGAAGATCATCGAAACGATAATGAGATGATAATAAAAATGAGCGCGCATAAAACTTTTGCAATAGTGGCCATATTTTTTTTCGCCGACCAGCAGGTTCACTCTGGCCTCCTTCTCCTTTCTTTCATGCAGCTTCTTTTTCGCAAAATCATATATTCTTTCTAATGAAAAGCCCACAATATATGGATAAACTTCCTTAATAATTGTAAGTACTTCGCTATAAAAAGCTTGATCTAAAGGGGTTTATTTACGGAATATTTATAATCATAATCCTGAAAATATCTCCCAATAAATTGGTTTGTTAAACTATCAAATGAGGGCTGTTCGGGCATTATTGAAGATGGTCTTTCATAATATATACTTGTTTAAATCAGTATTCACTTAAAACTTCAACCAAGTCCCTACCTTTCCATATTTAAATTTGGTCCCGATGATTAAATATATCAAGTATTAGCAGACACATACCAAATCAGATAAATAGGTTCTTTGACCATGAGGAAGATAGTATTGTTGTCTGTACTTACCAACTTAGGGTTGCGTCCACCCGAAGTTTCTAGTGTACCCGGATGTGCGAAGGCTCCATGAAGCGCTGAGGGAAGCTGGGTTCTACAGATTCTTCATTTAAAAGGAGGGAATAGATGATGGAGCAACAATCCCGGACTAATACCCTGATAAAATTTCATCTGGAAGAATACGAAATGAGTATGAAACACTAAAATATTCCAAGAAAATTAAAGAACTAATCATAGGAATATTAGAGAGTGGAAACACTCTTCTTGTCATTGGTGGTGAGGATCTTGCTAAATTGGTGAACTTCTTGGCACCGGGCACTATTGGTGCTGATGTCACTATCTTTAATCCGGATCCCGACCCGGATGGAAAATATGCTATTTATGTAGTCAAAATTATTTCTGAAGGATTGAGGTACCTCGGCGTGATGCACGTGTGATTTGTTCTGAATGTGCGCAAAGGGAGCACTGATATCCCTAAAGAGGCAACGTTCAGGACTGGAGCGGCCTCAATACTCGGTAATGGGTCCAGCAAAACAGACTGGACCGTGAGGGACGAAGACGAAACCGAAGCAAAAGTGCGAACCTCACAATCTTCAGCTGTGAGAGTATGTCAGACCTGTTTATTGCTGTTGAATATGTTCTCGGCTAAGAACCAAATGAGTGGAAATACTTAATACGGTTTACCATATATACGGTTAGATGGTTAAAACCAAGATAACTGTATCGGTAGAAAAACCAGTGGTGGAAAACGCAAAGTTGGCACTATTGAAAAAGGGAAGGACCCTCAGCGACTACATAGAAAAATCACTTCGTTCCCTTTCCACAGCTGAGTTTCTAAGCGATCTGTGCAAGGAGCTTAATCTCGATTGCGGATACATGAGCGGGGAAGATGTAGAGAAGAACAGGCCTGATCTCACTGGTAGAGTGGAATCGGAAAAAGAAGTAAGGGAAATGCGAAATGAACGTATCTCACGTCTATCTTGATACCAGTATACTAATCAAGAGGTACGTTAAGGAGGAAAACAGTGCCCTAGCTGACAGCTACTTCCATCAAGCCCATCGAGGGGAGACAGTTATTTGCCTGTCTGAGATCAACCTTGGCGAGGCAGCTGTTGTTTTTGATAAATACTCCAGGAAAACGGGTATTGACGCTAGAAAACGTCTCCAGGCAATGCTAAGTGAGTTGGCCATACTTGAAAGATCCTCCTCGGTTGAAATATATCCTGTTAGTAGCCAGATAATAAGGAAAGCTGTCGAGACAGTTCTTGAACAACGCATATACATTGTAGATGCAATTCAACTAGAAACCTGTATTGAATCGGGGACGACTGTGTTCTGCTCGGCTGACAGGGGACTTAATGCAGCAGCCAGGAAGCTTGGTATAGAAACAGCCCTGTGAGTGCCGTAATATACTTTTTCTCTTCTATTTACTAAGCTTCCAATCAGGCATAAGTATCAATCCCAGGTATAATGCGAGAACAGCAACTCCCTTCTTGTCCCAAGAACCTTCAACAGTATTCACTTAAAACTTTAATCAAATCCCGACCGGTCCATATTAAGTCATCTTGGTCAGGAAACATTTTCTATTCATCATCTAATTTCATCAATTACTTTTATATCCTTGACGTTCTTGAAAGACTGGTCATGAGTGATGAGGGTGTTGGATCCTACTGACTTCATTGTGGCAAGAATTACACAGTCCCTCGAGCCAAGCCCCATGGAACCATAAGTTGACAGAAGATTAATTGACGATTGCATGATAGTAGCGGTGAAATCAACTAGACTAAGAGTTGTGAGGTCAGCTATGATTCTCATTTTCTCGTTCAAAATATCCGGTGGGATCATCCTAAAGTAGTGTGCTACTTCCATTAAGGTAACAGTGCTGACCACTACATCACCATGAATAGTTCTTTGCATTACATCGTCAACTGAATCATGCTCTGGGAGTCTTTCATCGAACCAGTAAATCCAGTAATTAGCATCTACATATGATAGGACCAATGGAATCTCACTTCCAGATGTGTTTAAGCTCAAGAGGATCGCTTAACGGTATCCCTGAACCTTTTTTGATAAATCCTCTCATCTTTACGCGAAATTCATCCGGGGATACAGATTTTTCAATTATTAGACGATTGGATTCAATGTACATTTTTACTCTCATTCCATTCTTGAGTCCGAGAGAGTTTCTGACATTTTTCGAGATCACTATTCTACCCTTTTCATCTATCACAGTCTCTTGTCCCATTCCCACTTCATTTCCCACATATCAAATCAGTATGTAAAGTTTTCGCCGATTTTCAAATTGTAATTATTATGGGATACCGACTGATTTGAGGGCGAGGAATCTCCATGGATTGCTTGAAGAAATTGGTGTTCCCTTAAAACTTTAATCAAATACCGACCGGTCCATTTTAATTTTGCTCTTATATATACACCAGTCGGACTTAGAACATTTATGCTCAACTCTCTCGTTGCATTAGATTATGTCTTTATTCATGATTGGCACAATTCATCTCAGCGTATCCTTTTACACACTTCATGAGAGTTATAAAACTCGTAAACTCCAGATTATTAAGAGGTTTAAAAGTGTTAGGCATAATACTGGCAATTTTCAACTCACTAACAAAGCCCTGAAATGAGGTCTTAAATGAATTGAGGAAGCATTACCAAGAGAACCTTCTTAAAATGGTCATACCAGGGAATGTAACTATAATAGATTCCCCCGATGGCAGGTTATCCAGTGGTAAAATATCGTAAATCCACACTTGCATCAAAATCATACCTTGAACTTGATAAAAAGATTGGAAGAAAATAGTCGAAAACCTTTCTGGCGCTATAGAAGAATTTCCTGATGATTTAGTAAGTTGCATAATTAATATCCCTCACTTAATTTATTATATTCATTGTAAAAATAAACATTTAACATTATCTCCTGAATTATACATTCAGGTTTAACGGCCCTTACTGTTTCACCGAATAATCTCTTCATTCCGGGGAAATATATTTCAATATTCCATCTTAGGCCGTAATTATTCTTAATCTTCCATAATTTTTCATTGAATCTTTTAATAAATCTTGTAACTTTGCATCTATAGGGAGGTCCCTTAGGTAATGTCGATGAGTTTTTTCTTACAGGTATTGCAGTTTTATTTTTTAATTTATTGTAAATTAATTTGAAATCATATACATTATGTCCATATAGTTTCTTTATTTTCTTTTTAATTCATCTTATTATTTTTATACCCTCCATGACATCATTGGTATTTTCACTGTGAATAAAGGAAGTCAATAAATATTATATCACTCTATATTCATTATGAATGCATGTTCTCCGATTATTAAATTTACAGAAAGAGAGAAAAATGTTTGCAACATAATTTGCAATTCAGGCAAGATAAGATTTATTGATATTAAAAATAAGAGTGGTCTTCATCAGGAAATCCTTTCAAGAACATTGAAAAGAATAAAGGATGACTGCGGTATATCTAAATGCATTAATGGTTATGAATGCAATAAAAGTGGTCAATAAATAGCATTAATGAATACATTAATTGGTGAGAAAATGGCGGAAAAGGAAGTTGTACAGAAGAATGATGGCGTAGAAATTATAGTGCCAGAAAGTGCAGATGCTGATGATATTAATGAGGTTATTAGATCATGTTCCTCAGGCGAAAATTCATGCTCATGCTGTTCTTCTGATTTTTTAAGTGAAAATAAGGTAGGCGTGTATGAATTGAACGGGCATGAAGTTATAAAAATAATGGGTAATGTCAAAAAGGATGAAATCGAAAAGAAGATAAATAGCTGTTCATGCTTCGACAAATAAAAATTTTAAATTTTTTATTAAATTTTATAGTAAGTTGCATAATTCATTTTAATAAAATTTACAATTAAATCTAAGTCAACTGCGCTTTTAAATGGACGGAATTGACTGGTTTTCTATAACTCCAAAACCCATCAGATTTGGTTCAAATTGTTCGGCATTTCGGTATTCGCATAAAGCTTTAATCGAATCCTAACCGGTCTATTTAACATTGATGATCACAATTCAAGAAATACAAAACCATGAGCACTGACTCAATTTTTAATAGGGAACAGAGGAACCAAATGTAATGGTAAGTCCACATGCATGGTCATAAGAAAATTCTAGAGGTAGTAAGGAGAAATGACAAATTCTCAAGTATTTGTGACTCATGTGTGACAATGTTTAAGAAACACAGGGTTTCGGTAAATGAATACCTAAATGGGCACAGAGATTTGGTCTAACTAAATGAAGTTCTTCTTAGTGACAATATCAGGATATATGCGGAGACAATCATGGCATTGTATTCACTTAGCTTTTCTATATTAACAAAGGAGACATTTAGCCTTTTTGCAGCCAACCAAAAAACCTATAAATACAGGATAGTTCATCTCAAAATATTCAAAACGTACTACAGTTAAGGAAAATTATTCCTGAACTGCCTCTATATAATTTCAACAAAAGACAACAATCCGGTGGTAGAAATACAAGTGAATTTCCTCAATTATAATTTTTCTATTCGTTGCAGAATTACATCATTCACTTCTAACCATTTTGTTAATACTTAAAATTCTAAATTATATTTTTTAAACCTAACTGATTGTCTAATTTGTCCAATATAAGATAAATATGCATTCACTAACGATTCATACATTATGAAACAAGCCTTCTTTTTTGGATAGCATCGACATAAATGTCTGAACACATAAAACCGTACTATCCCTAATCTGATATTTTATTTATCTATTTTCTGACCAAGATATACCAGATTAGTCTTAAGAGGCTTATTCGGATCAACTTCAGGAATGTTACAATCACATTTCCACTTGCAATCTAATGTAATTACGTGTCCAGCAGGCCAGTGTGGTAAACCCAGGAGCTTACTTCTTGTTATGTGATGCAACCATTTTGAATTATAATTAACAACAGTATGTCCACAATTCTTACAGACACCAAACTCTAAACGAACCATATACAAACACTACTCACTGCTCAATCATATTGACATACTATTACAAACATATAACCTTTAGCAGAAACTATATACTAATCAATTAAATTTTCTCTGCAGGCATTCCTGGTCTGCTTTTCAAACAAAATCAATCCCTTATTTTTATTTCATAGAAACATGATTGAGATTTAATGATTTTATTCAAGTTTTTTCGCTATTTCTCAATCTAACACAAAGAAAATAACCTATATGGTATAGTTCATAGAATATTGGATCAATGATCGAGGAGAATAAGAAGGAATGCTCCAGTGTGGAATATGGTTCAGAAGAAAGTTTATATCTTTTACAAATGTGTATGAAACTGAATCAAATGGGAAGCAAGAACATATCCATTTCGGAAGATGCATACTTAAGATTATCAGAGTTAAAGCTAAAGAACGAAAGTTTTACAGAACTCATCTATAGGCTGACAAATAAGTCAAATGTGCTTGACCTAAGGGGAATCATGAGTGAAGATGAGGGAAAATCCATAGAGAAAAATATTAGAGAGTCAAGGAAAATGAGTAAGGAAAGAGTAGATAGAATTACTGACGAGTTAAATAGAAACGTTAGCTGATACTTCATTTCTAATTGACATATTGAAATTTGACATGATAATTGAAGCTCGATAATATAGCATCTAAAGAATTCATAAGATTTAAATTCTATAAGACAATATTATTAACAAAAGGATAAATGTAAATCACATGGACGTTAAGATTAGGAATACTGCACCAGAAGTGTATAATGTAAGTAGGGGTAACAAAAGATGAAACCTATTTCAAACAGAATTATGATCCCACTCATGGTTATTGAGATAATTCTAATCGCAGTTACGCCATATATAATGGGAGGTTTTGTGAGCCAGGGATATTTTGCTACTTTGTTCACTGAGTTGCTAACCCTGGTTTCCATGATTGTAGGCATTAAGGCGAGAATAAACTGGGAACGAAATAGAGATTACCAGAATAGTGTAAAAATTTAAATTAAGTGATTCAGTACCTATTTTTAGATACATGAAATATAAGATCATTTTATCACTATTTTTTTGTTTTTCCAGATCATATATCTACCTATAGTTTCTTAAAGAGTGAACGAGGATTGTAGGTAGATATTTTATAGATCTCTTCTTAGTTCATCATCGAACCAAATCATTAATGAATATGATAAATCCTAAAAGAATATTTCAGATCAAAACGTAACTATTTTCAATGGTTCATTCAGTTTTTCAAAATGATTCATAAAATCAAAAATAAATCAAAGGTTCTTGAAAATAACTGTTGTTAGGGAGGCAGCATTGAACTCGATTTCGTTTGACAAAACTCTTGATTTGAATTTCTCACCAACTGCTCCCTGAATGAACCTTAGGGGAAGATTATGTCCCTCCGGAGAGGCTGCCCTTACAATATCTGGTGGAGCATTCCAGATCTTTTCCCAGTTACCTTCATTAAAGGCTGAAATGCAAAGATTCAGATACTCAACCGCCGCTGGAGGTGTTTCCTGATTGCCTCTCTGGAAAAGATCAAGCCTGTGAATCAGAGATCCTGTTGAAAGGACGCAGATATTTTTCTTAATAGATTGGGATCTCATAAGCTTGCCTAAAAGTACATGAGCCTGTGGACCGATTTCAGGGCATATTGATAGGGGCACCACTGGCACATCTGAATCCCTGAAAATATGAAACAGCGGAGACCAGGCACCATGATCGAGCCCCCAGTTTGTTACTTGACCAATTCTTATAGAATTTTCAGATCCAAGTTTCATTATTTCCTTTGCAAGATCTGGATCACCTGGTGGTTCGTATTTGATCTCATAAAAATCAGATGGAAATCCATAGAAATCATAGATCTGTTTCAACCTTGGGCTTGAAACTATTCCGAATGATCCTGAAGTCTGAAAATGGGGTGACATTATAATGACAGCATCGGTAGTATCTCTGATCTCATCACCTAATGATCTCAACGCTGATAATGTTTTATCGTTTTTGACACCCAGATCCCCAATAAGTGTTGGGGTATTAGGCAGAAAGCACACGGAACTAATCACATCCCATCCATGTGAAAAATAATTATAAACATTATTAGTTTAATACAACAAGGATATCTAATGTATTCCAGTTCATCTTGGTTTATGCAGTAAGAGAGATTCTGTCATTTCTATGGCTTGTAACCGAATTCATTTAACTGTAGTGATAAAGGTGTTAAGAAGGAAGATAGAAATAAAAACCCATTTGCGAATTAAAAAAAAGAACTAAAAAGAAAAAGACCGCTCAATCCTATAACCTCCGGTATATGATAGATGTCTGGCAATGAACCATTGAAGAGTTGCTATAATCGTGAAAATCCTTCTTTATCAAAATAAAAAGAATTAATTGAAGTATCGCGTTCCTTCTCACTTCATCTTCCTGAGAGACTTAAGGAGATATTCTGGTATGGCTACGACGAGAATCATGTTATGATCTCCATCTTTTTTTTCATTCGTATCCTCAGGCTTAAAATTCTCAGGAGTGTCAACATAATCCATAAAAGGTTTGAGTTTTTTAACGCCCGTTGAAAAGTGATCATTTGAAAGAGTGCTGAAAGAAAGATTTAGATAGCTTTTCGTTCCATCTTCAACAGCCCTCATCATGTCTTCATCTGAAACGCTCATTATTTCCTGCGCAATGACTTTCAAGTTAAGTGACTGAGACAGCAAGAATGTGGCCATGAGGTTTCTCAATTTGTCAGGGGACATCTTCTTAAACTCTTCATTCATCTCTCCTGCCGTTGTCTGGTTAAAAGCAGAATCATTTAGAGAATAATATTTCTCCACATAATTTTTCCTGACAACAATATCTGGAGGATTCACGAAACCCTGTTCCTGAAGGTCTGAAATGGCCTGATAGAGATTTGACCTGCTGGTTTTGATATGTTTCGAAATCTGTGTAACAGTCATTTTTCCACTCAATGCGAGTAAGGCTATTATGTGGCTCTTTGTCTGGCTAGACATCACATCAAAGAGTTTTTCCAGTCTGTCCTGAGGCATGCACTAAGATTTATATATAAGATATAAATCTACGTATAAGGCAAATTTATATGAGTAATGAAAACATACACGATTATAACCAGTGGAATAAGTTCCTGAAGTATCTTATGGGAAGAAATATCATCAGGGTAGCCTATTTTATATTCAACATATTCTTCGTTTGGAGAACAATTGTCGCGTACAATTCAGTTTTTCTTGCAGGGTTAATACCAGCTTTCTCACTGCTTGGATACCTGATCATAGTCATACCTGAGGGCCATATTCTTGACAGGCATAACAGAGGCACAGTTTTCAGGATATCGTCTTTGCTGCTTGCGTTCACATATCTGATACTGGTTTACAGTGACAGCCTTGCCATTGTGTATCTGGTCGCACTCGTATCTTCCATACTATCATCAATAAATTCTGATGCTTTCAACACAATTCTAAAGGAAACCGTGAACGAGGAAAAAATTCAGTCTGCAGTTTCTCTGAGTCAGGGAACAAATGCGGTTTCAGAACTGTCAGGGATCATAGCAGGAGGGATTCTTCTATACCTTCCCTTTGAGTTTCTTGCTATTACCCTCTTCTCTCTACCTGTCATATCTCTCCTATTCGGGTTAGGTAAGACGCTGAATAGATCCGGTATGGTGGACAAATACGGTTTCAGGGGCGCGTACCGTATTATACTGGTGCTTGTGCCTTTCCTAATGCTATCTTTACTCCTAAACGGTCTGTTCATCTCTCTGGATGTCTTCGGATCCGGTCTAATACACATAATTCTTCATGGAACACCATTTGATTATTCTTTATTTATTGCTGGATTCCCATTCGGGATCATAGTTGGCTCTCTTTTCACAGGAAAGCTTTCTGGTGTAATAGCGAAGACAGGTACAATTTCCATACTTCTCGTTCCCATGGGAATAGTGCTTCTATTTATTGCACTTTCAAGAATCATCTATCTTGATATAGCACTGGGAATTTTACTTGGAGTCATAGTGATATTTATAAATATAGGGCTTCAGACCATTTTCATGAAGGCAATACCGGATGGTGTTATGGGGAGGGTAAATTCCCTTGTCACAATTTTTTCAATTGGAGGTTCACCCCTGATGGCTGCACTTTTCAGTATACTCTCTAATTATTTCTATTTCCCATATATAATGGCTGCTGCAGGAATCTGTGCAGTTGTAGTTTCACTTCCTGCATTTAGGATTTTGAAAAATTTACCCGAAAAAGTGTCAGATATTGCCAGGTTAGTAGAAAGTGAGGGTGAGTCCAATCTTATTCAGCAACCCTCATAATAAAATGTAATTTTTAAAAAATGAATTATTAACCAACAGTCAAAATATGAGGTTCCCCTCTTAAGTATTATGAATAAATGTTTAGATATGAAAGTTGACGTTCTAATTATAGGCGCAGGGGGTGGCGCATATCCTGCCGCATTCAGGCTTGCTGGATCTGGAAAGACTGTTCTTATGGCTGATCCAAAAGGTGTGCTTGGGGGAAACTGCCTCTATCTGGGGTGCATCCCGTCAAAGACAGTAAGAGAGCTTATCGAGATAAATGAAAGGTCGGGCAGATTGCTTGGTTCAAAAAATCATGCTGATTTCAGATTGATTCAGCAGCATAAGGATGATGTGCAGCAAATGCGTTTTGACCAGCACAACCGGGAAATGTCAGAATTCCAAAGTCTGAAATTCATGAAGGGAAAAGTGAGTTTTACAGGAAAAAACAGCGCAAGAGTATCCACTGAAAGTGAAATGATCGAGGTGGAATTTGATTATGCAATCATTGCAACAGGAACAGTCGTTTCAAGGATATCGTTCCCGGGATCTGATTTTTGCATAACAAGTGATGATATATTCTCATTCGGTTCAGAAATCAGGGAAATTCCAAAGAAAATGGTGATTGTGGGCGGAGGTTACATAGCACTTGAGGTTGCAGATATGTTCAACGCCCTCGGAACAGAAGTGCATCTTTTTGTTAGAACAGAAACGATCCTCAGGAATGTAGACAGAGATCTTGTGAATATTGCCTATCCACTAATAACACCATACCGGGTTCATATGAATACAACCATTAGAGATATAACAGGACAGAGGGGGAACCTAAAGATCAACTACACTGAGAATGGAGCTGATCTTAATATGGAGGCAGATGAGGTTCTACTTGCCGTAGGAAGAGAAGGTGTTGTTCCCGAAGGATTGGATCTCACTGGAGTGAAATACAGCAGCAGGGGCATTATAGAAGTAAATGACACACTACAGACAAATGTTTCACACATTTATTCAACCGGTGATATAACAGGAAGAACACCGTATTTTCATGCCGCGGTCAGGGAATCACTGGTTGCAGCAAACAACATTCTGGGTGATACCACAGACAGGATGGATTTCCTCAATGTACCGGTCTCAATATTCACCTACCCTCCAATTTCATACATAGGCATATTGAGAGATGAGGCAAGGAAGAGGGGTATGGATATAGCGGAGACATCCTATGCCATGTCAGGAGATTCACGGGCGCAGATGTATGAGGAACAGGATGGTGAGATAAGACTATTCTTTGAAAGAAAGACAGGAAGGATAGTTGGGGGATGGGTTGTAGGATTAGATGCACCACAGCTCATTAATGAAATAGGCACAGCTGTTTTTAATTCGTTGACAGCGTTGGAAATGTCTAAGTTCCCGGATCAGCATCCCACAACAAATGAAGGGATATCTAAGGCAGCAAGAGCCTGGAAGAGTTCCACATAATCAGGTCAACATTTTTTCATAAAAATACAACTTTTTTCAGTCCATATTTTATGCATTAACCATGAAATGGCATTAAGAAATTTTGAAATTTGAAATTTACATTAGGCAATCAGACCGCATGTATTATCAACCCTTATTTTAAATTAAAAAATAGCCTTATAGCCTGTTTCTCTATGATTTATTTTTTACTTTTCATGTAAAGCAGAACATCTTATTTATAGAATATATATTCATTAACATATGAAAACAGATTTTATTAGCCTAAGACTTGACACGAAAACTTCAACAACTGTAAGAAAATTAATCTCACTCCGTTTGGTTAAAACCAAGACGAACGCTCTGAAATTCATAATGAAACACGGTATAATGGAAACAACACATATAATCGAAAACAAAGAAGAAAGCCGTAGAATAATAAAGAAATGGAAAGAGGAAGGATTTCCAGTTCTATCCGAAGATCTATCAGACATATCGATCAAAGAAAGAGAATAAATGAATTATATAGATAAGAATGTCATTCTTTGTTACCCTAATAAAAACGATTTAAACCGCGATAAGGCAGCAAAGTTATGGGCAATAAGTGAGTCAAAAATGATATCTGAAATTACCTTACTTGAGCTTAGGTCAGTTCTTTCAAGGAAAACAAATCTAAGTGAAGCAGAAATAGAGGTTTATGTTGAATATTTACCCGATATAGGTTTACAAATTGTAGAATCTGACCTAAACAGAGTCTTCAACCGCGCATCTGAGATGGTATTTAAAATTAAAATGAAAACTCTTGGCACTTTGCATATTTCTGCCTGCTTAGAGATCAATGCTAGAAACCTGGTAACACTTGATTACTAGTTTGTGGAAAAAAATAGAATCATATCCGAATTTGGAATAAACATAGTTTCAAGATAATCTTTAAAAAATTATGGAGATTTTTGATACATAACCATCTAAATCTCTAAAAATTTTTAAGTTGATCGAAAGTCCAAAGTGTTTTTAAAAGGATTCATATTTGAATTTTTCCTTAAATTAGTTGTTAGGTTTTTACTCTAAGTGCAACGTTGAAGAAAATCTTAAAAATGACTTTGTAACCAATACTCTTCACTTCATATAATAAACATAAAAACTCTAAGATGAAAGTAAACTATTAGACACTTCAAGATATTTTCCAGGTATTGGATTTTTCAGTTTCCATATTATGTTCATTGGTCTACTGCCCTCATGGCTATAATATTCCACTGTGCCAAGGAAAGTATATGGAAATGCACCTGTTTTATCTTCTTTATTTTCTCTGACAAACAGTAAAACTTTACTTCCATATTCTTTATGATTTATGTATCTCTTTCCAGTTTTTGAATCGACTGATGTTGTGCTTTGGCTTTGCCAATGGAACAATGTATCATTAATCGAGTAATCTTCGTAGAGTGTTGTTGGAGTATAATCCCCTTCTTTCTTGTTTAATGTCACAAATAATAAATCTATTTTCCATTTTGGAATGTATTTGACACCTTCTCTCATATTTTCAGGAGAATCAATGTCCATTGCCACTAAAATTTGATCTCTTGTGTAATTGCAATGTAGGTCAAGCGGGCAATCAAAACCAACATTAACTGGACTGTCCAGGAAATCTATCTTGTCCAGTCTTAGCTCCAGTAACTCTATTATTTCATCCAGAAATGGGCCACTTGACTTTATTCTATTAATTGCTTCCTCCGGAGATTTAAAACCACATTGGTCGAATGATTTTTTCCAAACAGTGTATTGAAACATGTTCAGCATCCTTCGTTCTGTTTGAGACATTTTACTAACATCAGGTAGATTGTTTGATTTAAGGACATTCAATAGGAAGTTAATCCACCTTCGTGAGTCTATGGAACAAAGCTTAAGAAATGCTTTAGTCATCAAAGTTTCCATGTCATTATTAAAATCAAGGGCTAAACCAGAATCTGCCTTTAATCTTGAAAAACTCATTTTTGAATAGATTCCCCTCAAGTCCAATTGATAATATTCAATGAAATTTTTGAGTGTTAATGGTAGCCCAGTATCTGCAGTAAAAGTGGAAACCAGGGACTTTAACTTAGATCTTGATCCAACTGCCTGTCTTATATTATCAAGTATAAATTCCTGAGCTCTTCTTTCAAGCTGAATATAGCATCCCTTAGGTACATCTGGAAATCCATCTGTAATCTCTCTTTCCAATCTCATATGGGTCTTAGAAAGCATTGCAGAAAATTTTTCTCTGAAATTATAATTTTTATTAGCCTGTCCAACAAAATCAAGGACAGTCAGGCAATCTTTTCCCTCAGAAATCCTTAGTCCTCTTCCAAGTTGCTGCAAGAAAATGGTAAGACTCTCAGTTGGTCGAAGAAACATGATTGTGTTTATACTTGGAATATCCACACCTTCATTATAAATATCCACAGTAAACACAAATTTTATCTCTCCTCTTTCAAGCAACTCTTTTATATTTTTTCTTTCATCATTCTTAGAGTTGCTGTCAATGTACATAGACGTTATTCCATAAGAATTGAATTGTTCAGTCATGAATTTACAATGCAATTGTGAAACACAGAATCCTATGCCACTGACGTTCTTTATATCGTCTACATACTTTGTAAGAGCATCAACTATGTTGCTAACTCGTTCCATTGAAGACCTGTTTCCATCGCTATATATCTGACTTAATTGGTCCTTATCATATCCTCCCCTAACCCATTTCACATCTTTTAGATCTATATTGTCCGTTATCCCAAAATACTGGAAAGGTGATAGCAACTTTCTATCAATCGCTTCTGGGAGCCTCATTTCGGCTGATATTTTGTTTTCAAAATATTTTAGGATATCCTGCCCATCCATCCTCTCTGGTGTCGCTGTCAGACCAACCAGTATTTTTGGCTTATAATAAGTAAGTAATTGTTGATAACTTGGAGCTGATGCATGATGAAATTCGTCTATAATGATAAAATCATAATAATCGCTTGCGGTTCTAGTTGTCATATCCCTTGAGTTGAACATTTGTATTGACATGAAAAGATGATCCAGTCTATTTGGAATATTATCTCCAACGCCAATCTCTCCAAAGTTTTGATCCCTTAGCACACTTCTAAAGCAATCTATTGCCTGTTCAAGTATTTCTTTTCTGTGTGATACAAATAGTAGACGATTAGTTTTCCCTTGATTTTGGGTTCTGAATCTTTTATAATCTAAAGCAGATATAACAGTTTTGCCTGTTCCGGTTGCCGCAACTATTAGGTTTTTATATCTACCATGAACAACCCTTTCTGCTTCGAGCCTGTCAAGGATTTCCTGTTGATATGCAAATGGATGTATGTCTGCTATGAATTTTGAAGGATTCTCTTTTCCAATATTTCTTTCAGAATTTATAGCAGAAACAAGTTTATCCCTTTTACCATTTGAATAAGACTCAAAATCATGAGACTCCCAATAACTTTGAAATGTTGCCTTGACCTTATTCATCGTTTCTAACATGTCCTTTTCCGTTATTTTTACATTCCATTCAAGTCCACTGGAAATGGCTACATTAGAAAGATTTGAGGACCCTATGTAAGCAGTAGAAAAACCGGTGTCACGATAAAATATGTAAGTTTTAGCATGTAACCTTGTACGCTTGGTATCATATGAGATTTTAATCTCTGGGCTTTCACCGTTCTTGTTTTTGAGATTATTCAATTCTTCTATCGATTTTACGTCAGTTGCACCCATGTATGTTGTAGTTATAATCCGAAGTTTACCATTTTTTTCAAAGAATTCCCTCAATTCATTAATTATTAATCTAATACCACTCCATTTTATGAAAGAAACGAGAATATCAATTCTATCAGATGACAAGATCTCTTTTTTTAGTTCAGAATACATACTAGGCTCCCTGGATGCCCCAGTAAAGAGAGAACTTTGTGAAATAGAAGTTATTGGTCTTTCTATTTTATCTACTGTGCGACCAAGACTCTGGCTTTCTTTTTTATCAAAAATCGCCAAAAGGTTTTCAATTCTTTTCTCATGATTATCAGAAATGTTTGGATAGAGATTTTTATCTTTTCCCAGAGAGTCTAAAATTTTATTTACAATATCTATTTGCTCACTAATTCCATGTCCACGGCTCCTTACATTATCAAGGGTTTCCCTTATTAACCCACTCAGGTATAGCGTAAGTACCTTAGAAGAATCATCATCATCTATTGGAGATTTTTGAAAATCAGTATGGTTGGACATAGATTCCAATTCGTTTTTAATCAAATCGTTAATGAGTTGTTCATAAATCCCTTTCTTGAGCATATCTAAACTTTTAAGTATACTCCCCATTGTATAAATAACATGCTTACTCGTTTGAAAATAGAATGAATGGTGGGAATCTCACGTTCCTGATTGTAAGTCAAGTCTGCCATTTGTTGACTTCTTCAAGGAACCAGAGAGATTTATAAAGGAACATTTCCGGTCATGTCTATTTCCGCCCATTTAATTTTAATTCAGACTAGAATTAAATAGTATGTTCTCAAGTGTTTTAACAACGGACAAATTGTCAGGTAGGGGATTAACGAGATAAGATAGTTCTGAATTCCATTTCATACGGCTCGAAGCAATTTGTATCTTTTCCATTAGTTTATTTCTTTCAAACTTCTCATTCCTTCTATTCATTTTTTCAATAACCAAAGATTCATCATATTTCACTTTTTTTATGTCCAGAAGAAAATATAGATCATATATATCCCTGATCTTGTCTCTTTCTATTATGGAAGCAACCTTCTCTGCTACAATTTCTTCAAGATTCAATACAGGTACCAGGAAGAGAGGAATATCCTGATAAGGTGGTAGCATGTACTTATTTTCGGATTCCCTTAGAACATCTCCTTTAAGGCTTATATCAACATTTATATTCTGCATCTGTCGTGAACTTCCATAGAGAGGACCCTGAACCCTTAGTTCAAAGTTAATTCCCACAACAGTGTCATTTTCCCTTCGTCCCCTATGTTCATTTCTGTTAATGATGTATTGCTTCCCAACACTTTCCATGGCTGTTTCAAATTTCCTGTTTATTTTTCCTCTTTCCACGGAATTGTTTTCACCTGTGTAAGAGAAATCAAGATCCTCTGAAAATCTATTAAGATTGTAGAAGTATTTTAATGATGTATCTCCTTTGAAAATTAGTTTGTAGTCAAAAACCCTGTAAATCTCGAAGAGCAGAAGTTTAAGAAGATAGTCATTTTCAAGCTGCCTTGTATCTCTGAACCTTCCGGATTGCTTCAGAAGATCACCCGGGTCAATCATTTTAATTACCCTCTGACATTCTAATTTCATCATCCTCATGAAGCAGTTTAGAGAGTTTCCTGTTAACACTTCCCGAATTCATTCTATGGGCGTACTCCCTTAACACTTTGAGGTTCAGCAATGAATTCTGTCTCGATAAATCGAAAGCTTCTTTTACATATGAGAAAGAAGGCATATTCAGATAAAGGGAATCAAGGATTGCCTTTTCTATGGAGGCTATGTAGGTATTCTGTACTCTATTGAATCCAAAAAATCTTTCTCTTCCCATTGTCCTGAATTCAATTATATTTTCACCAAGGTTAATCTCCCTGTGCCTTTTAATAGATATAACACTGTATTTTTTAATAACCTGATCTGTAACTGAATAATACTGGAATGCAGCGAATAGACTTATGTATGATGGAAAAACAATCTGAGACGCAATCTCATAGAGATTATCTCCCCCTGAAGAGCTTATGAAATACAGTCCTCTTTCAATTCTTTTCACCTTTCTGTTGGAGGATAATATCTTGGAAACATATTTTTTTGGTTTTTTCATAAGCATTGATGCATCATTTATTGTGAACACAGTTTTTCCGTGTAACTGTAATTCTTCAAGAGTATCCATAACTCTGTTGTAAATCATAACAGGTAAAAATGGTAAAAGAAAATAAAGTTTATGTAACATTATACCCACAATTCTGGTGATAATGTTACATAGATTTAAAATAAAAATCTTAAGGACCCCAATAAGTGAAGAATCTTATTGAATCGAGAGACTATCACTGCATTACTTCAATTATGAAAGTTTAACTCACCTGATGTTATTTTTTTCAGTGAATATTTGACTGTATTGCTTCTTTATGCTGGTTATGTAAACGTCCCTTGAGACAGTACCTCCAAATCTTTTTCTATCAAAATCTGTGAACTGAGCTTCAACTGAATCCAGTTCATTAACTGTTTTACGCAGTTTTTCACACCATTCAACGTTTTCCGGATCAGGATTTGCTAACAGTTCCTTTATGGTCTTTATAAGGCTACCTTTTGCCATAATACTTTTGGGGTCAGGTTTTCTAAGGCAGGCCCCATAGAGGCCAGATTTAAAGTCATCCCACATTTTCTCTGCGTCTTCATCATCTGTACCTGTTTTTTCTACCTGTCCAAACCTGTATACATATCCTGGTTTATCCAGTACCTTTTTTGCGTCCAGTAAAAATTCGTATTTTGGATTTGTATCATTACGGAGACTCCTTTGTACAAGAATAACAAGATATGGTGGGTACCAAAGTACACCATCCTGCGTCAAATAGGTAGGTTCAGGAAACTCACCTCTATCAAGCCACTTTGTGATAACCTCATGAGTAACTCCAGATTTTTCCATAACATCATTCATATTCAAAAAGTTTCCCCTGATATGGGTAACATCTGACTGGCTTAATTCAGTATTTTTTTCATGTTCATTCTTATCCATGTCTTTGTCATCGTAAAATTCTATGTTAACTGATTGACATATCCGAAAAACATAATATGTGATCAACAATGGTTGTAAATAAAATGAAAAATATTTCAACGGAACACATTAGCAGCGTTATCAGGGCCATATCAAATCCAGAAAGGTTAGCTATCATTGAGATCCTGGCTGGGGGGAGATCTAATGTTACAGGGATTGTAAAGAAAACAGGAATTGCGCAGCCGAAGGTTTCCACACATCTATCCATGTTACAGAACGCAGGCATTGTAGATTCCTTTCGTTCAGGAAAGGAGATCATTTATTCCATCGTACCAGAGGCGATGGAATCCCTTTTGTCATGGGCAGAGGATCTTTCAGGGAAGATGAACAGAAGCTTACATGGGGAAATGAATGTTATAGTTCCCTCATCAGATAGTTTTTCTTATGCAAGGTGCTGCTATGATCATCTGGCGGGAAAAATTGGGGTGTATCTTCTTGAGGAACTTCTCAGAAGAGGGTGGATAGCAGTAGAGAATAGTGATAAACCCACATTTATGCTTACCGATTTAGGTGAAGACCGCCTTAAGAACTTAGGTGTAAATATACCCGTAAAGAAGAAGCATGGAAGGATATTTGCCTATGGATGCAGGGATGTGTCAGAGAGAAAACTGCATCTTGGTGGATCACTGGGTCATGCAATCTTCCAGGACATGATAGTGAAAGGTATAATACAAAGATCTTCTGGGACCAGATCACTTATGGTAAATTCAACCGTGGATGAGTGGTTTTCTGGAAAGGGAACCTGATAAACACTGATAGAATTTTATACACAAAATTAAAATGATTTTGTATTACTTCAGGTACTTTTTGTTTATTTAAATCAGATACCATAATGCCTGAAAATATAATTTTTACCAAGATCAATTATGGCCATTGAAAGGAACGTAAGGGCGAGAACCAGTAGAATATCACGCAGTGGAATAGCAGTAACCAGTATTCCCAGCCATGAGATCAGACTGATAAATATTATATCTGCAACTGTCGCAGACAGTAACCATTTGCTTGGCCTTGAATTCCAGAATCTTCCCCTCTCCCTAACCATATAGACGGTGAACTGGCCAGAAAAGACCAGCATGTCAAATATGAATGTATGGATCTGATTGTTGTTTAGGCCAAGCCTCATTCCTATAATCAGGATAGCAAAGGATTCCACAACAATGAACATTGCAAGGCTAAAGGAGGATCCAACAAGCGATCTCACATTCCACTTCTCAGGGTTCTTTGAGAATCTCACATTGTCAGTTGCGATGGACATTGTAACGAAATCGTTCGCAAAAAGTAGCAGGATTATATCAAAGGGTGTTGTGACGAAGAATCTGAATATGAAAAACGAAGTTGTGAGGAAAATTGCAACCTGTACTGTTTTTATTATCTTGTTAAGAGTGTATGTAAGCATTCTCTGAAAGATCTTCCTTCCGTCCTCGACTGCACTG
Source organism: Thermoplasmatales archaeon (assembly GCA_027316895.1). Lineage (GTDB taxonomy): Archaea > Thermoplasmatota > Thermoplasmata > Thermoplasmatales > Thermoplasmataceae > Cuniculiplasma. Next base: position 35,407 of record DAHVFT010000004.1, read on the forward strand.
ACTATATCTGTAAGCCCCTCATGGGTAAGAACTATACTGGCTGAAGCCTTGGCAACATCTGTGGCCGAGGCAACTGCAATACCAACCTCTGCCTGCTTCAGTGCTGGAGCATCATTGACACCATCACCAGTCATTCCTGTGATGTGTCCCTCCTTCTGCAGGATTTTTACAATGGAAAATTTATCCTCCGGAAATACCTCTGCAAAAGCATTGCAGTCATCCACCTTCGTTTTTCCAGAAATAACATCAGAAACCCTGCTTACATTCTGTCCTATACCAACTTCCTTTGCTATCTCCTCTGCAATGGGTGTAGAATCACCTGTAATCATTCTAGGTACAATACCCATGTCCCTTAGTTTTCCTATGAGTTCTTTCGAGTCATCCCGTGGAGGATCATGCATGGGAATGAGTCCACTGAATTTCCAGGTAGTTCCATCATTTACCGCCACAGCAATTGTTCTATATCCTCTTAGAGAAAGTTCCCTGGCCTTTTCCATAACCTCATCTACTTTGATTCCAGGACACATGGCGGCTAAAACCTGTGGTGCGCCCTTTGTGACAGTGATCATTCCATCAGGTGTTTCAACCTTTGCCTGTGTCCTCTTTGTGGCGGGTTCAAAGGGTGTGAAATCAGTTATCCTGTACCCTTCCATATTTACTCCTGCTGATTTCCCAAAATTTATGATTGCAAGATCTATTGAATCCAGGCTGGATTCATCTGATGCAAGCATGGCATATCTTGTAATATCTTCTCTAGAGGATTCAAATAGAACAGGTTCCTGCACTGTCAGTTCATTTTTTGTAAGCGTACCGGTTTTATCAAAGCATATGGAATCCATGGAAGCAGCGTCCTCAACTGCATTCAACCTTGTAACAAGTGCACCCTTTTTTGAAAGGTCTATTGCACCGTATGCAGTTGCGATCGTAAATGTTGCAGGCAGGGCAACGGGTATTGATGCTATCAGAACTACCAGTGAGAAAGGTATGGCATCGATAAGAGGAACGTTATAGATAAAGGAGAATACGACGAGGCCGAGTACAAGAATAACATCTATAACTGCAAGGTATTTCACAATGCTGAGAATGAGCTTTTCAAGATGTGATTCTGATTTTGCGCTGCTGACAAGTTCTGCTGTATGTCCAAATAGTGTTTTAGCTCCAGTTGCAACTACAAGTCCTGTTGCCTCTCCCTTTTTTACAATTGAACCTGAAAATATCTCTCCATTTTCTCCCCTTCTAACAGGATTTGATTCTCCTGTGAGTGCTGATTGATCGACTTCTACCTTTCCTCTTTCAATCTTAACGTCAGCAGGAACAACATCTCCCATTCTTACATGAACCACATCTCCTGGAACAAGTTCAGTTGAGATGATCTGTTCCCAACTTCCATTCCTCAGCACCCTGGTTTTTACAGTGATCCTGCTCCTGAGCATCTCCACTGCATCACTGGCCCTGGATTCCTGAAAGAAGCTGATGAAGCTGTTGAATATTAGAAGGGATAGGATGATATATGTATCCAGATCCTTCCCTATAAAAAATGTTATGATCGCAGTGATTTCAAGCATCCATGGTACAGGCGCCCAAAACTTCTTCAGAAATTTCAGGACAGCGTTCTCCTTCTTCTCCACAACCTCATTTTTACCATATTGCCTGATCCTCTGTTCTACATCGGAAGAACTGAGACCGGAAGATGAAGAATTGAGTTTATTGTAACATTCCTTTGTGGACAGTTTCTCGAATTCATTATCCATTCTATCAGTTCTCCCTTACAGAATGTGAATTAGTGAGGGTATAATAATAAAACAATATTGAATGAACAACACGTTTTAAAATAGTTTCTGAATTTGTATTTTCAGTGCCCGTCACTTTTCACCTGATTTTAATATCCCATTATAATATTTTAACTATTAACCTGAGAAATCATGCAATAATTAGCCATCTATCTCCGTTCTAAAAATTCCTAGCAATCCTTTCTATATCGATTCAGCCAGATCAAACTCCAAATTCCTGATCAAGACACCAACAAGTCAATGTTACATAAAAAGAATCATGACCACAGAACTTTTGCTCAGAGGGCCTGTAGAAGCAGACATTAAAAGCATGTTCATGAGGGAATTTTTACATCGAAGATGTAGTAATCAATTTCCCACACAGAAGAAAAGGCACATGTAGTTTTCTGTTAAGAGGAATTCCAAAGGATCATTTAAAAGCTATTGTGGCAGATACACCATTAATTAACAAACAGGCTATTGCATTTTATCAAAAAATGGGATTTGTAAAGGCCTTGGGATTATCCGGAGAGTTTAGTAAAACATGGAACAGAATGTCAAAACCTGAGTGAATGCATTTTACCGTGATTTATAAGTCATCATAAACATTCTTTCTGTTTCCCACTTCAATCACAAAGATAACAAGTTTCTCCCTTTCTATACTCATGATCACTCTGTACTTTCCAGCTCTCAAACTATAAAGCGGTACTCCCCTGAGACGTTTGATGTAATGAAACGGATTTTTGCTGATAATCATCATATTTTTCAAGATATTTTCGACGCCAACACTTTTCATTTTCTTCAAGAATCAGACAGTTGTTTCTATCAATTTTACCTCGTAATCAGGCAATTTTTAGCCTCTTCCTCACTTCATCGGTTGAATATACCCTACCCTCTTTAATATCCTTTAGAGACATTTCTATCTTCTCAATTGTATCTTTGGAAAGAGGTTCCTCGTCCTCTGCAAGTTTTAAAAGTCTTCTTATGACTGAATCGTAGGACTCCTTTGGATTGAGTCTCAAAGAATTGAGTCTTTCCTTAAGATCCTTTTTTATTTGGATAGTTGTCTCCATACTTATGTAATTATATGATACAGTTAACGTTTATTATGAGTACTTATAACAAGATATGGCAGCTTATGGGACAATCCATTTATTCAATAGTTTCCTATCTATTCAAATCAAAGAAAAATTAAGTATTCGCTGACCTGAAAGTCAGTTCCGTTCTATTTCTGATCAGTTGGTTACATTACCGAAAATTCTAACTCCTGCCTCATATCCTCTCCTTAGCATGGTCGTGTTTCTTTCAGTATATTTTCCCCCAAAAGCATTACTTACATATTTCATTGCATCATCAAAATGAATTTTCGGATCCATGGAACTAATAAATCCTAGAAGTACCATGTTGATGCTTCCACTGGAATCATCACCGGCTATGGACTGGCAGTCAACCCAGTAAACCTTCTTTCCCTCAACAAAGTCAATGACAACATCCTTCCCCGGATCATTAATTCTGTTTCCGATACATATTCCAGTTTCTTTCAGGACATACATGTTTGATAATGCCTCTGATGTTTTCATTCCAATAAGTACATCTGCATCATTTTTTGTAAGTATGGGCGATTTTGCCCCATCATATTTTATATCTGAAACAACACTTCCGCCCCTCTGTGAAAGACCATGAATCTCAGACATGACTGGATCAAGATTCTCATTCATAAGAATGGTTGAAATTGCCTTTGCCATGGTAATCACTCCCTGACCACCAACACCGGCAATCCGGTATGCACCTGTCATTGTACCACCTCTATGGCCTTGAATGGACATACATAAATGTCAGAGCACATTCCGCATCCATCACATTCCCCAGAATCTATGAATATGGTTCCATCTGGCTTTTCCTGAATTGCTGGACAGTGAAAATCATCAATGCAGTTTCTGCAAAGGCTGCATTTTTCAGTGTTGATCTGATACTTCAGTCTCCGTGCCTTTTCTTCTCTGTTTATGAGGGCACATTCTCCTCTTGTTATAACAACTGTAATCCCAGAGGATTTTAACGCTTTCATGGTTGTAAGCATGAGCTCTTTCTGGTTATAACTGCTTGCAGTTATAACATCCTTTACACCGCATGCCCTGATCATTCCCTCAAGTGGAATTCCTGTGAATTCTTCACCGTTTACAACCGCATCCTTCTCTGGTGTTGGTTCCTGACCAGTCATTGCAGTGGTGCTGTTATCCAAAATGAATATTAGCATGTTAGCTCCTGATCTTACTGCATTTGCCAGAGCGGTTATGCCTGAATGGTAAAATGTTGAATCACCGATGAACGATACCACTCTCTGTCCTGTGGCGAGGCTTATGCCTGAACCGGTGGAGATGGACGCTCCCATATCAAGCATCGTATCTCCAGCAGAGTATGGCTCATAGTAACCAAGTGAATAACATCCGATATCTGAGGTGATCACAGTCTGCGGCTTTCCTGCAAGTTTTAGTGCCCTCTTTATTGTGTAGAAGGATGATCTGTGAGGACATCCGGGGCAGAAATCAGGTCTGGAAGCAGGCTTGGGGATTGATGTGTCTTCAATATTAAGGCCAAGTATCTTCCTGATGCCATTTTTTACAATGTCCGGGTTCATCTCATATGACCATGGCATATATTCATCCAGCTTTCCGTGAATGATTGCACCACTGCCAAGAATATCCCTGTATGTCCTTATCTTTGTCTCAAGATATGGATCAAGTTCTTCAACAATAAGAACAATATCATTTTCCTTCAGGAATTGAGCCGTTATTTCCTGTGGGATTGGATTGGTAAGCCCAAGTTTCAGCACATTCATTTCAATACCCATAGAAAAGATCGCATCAGTGGATTGGTTATACGAGGACCCTGAGGTGATTATACCAATTCTGGAACTCCCATATCGCTCAATTCTGTTGAGTGAGGAGAAGAAGCTATCATTTCCTAGAAGAGCCATCTTATGCAGCAGATCATTTTTCAGAATACGTGCATTGGAAGGGATGGCCGTTGTCCTGTTTCTAATGCTTTTTACATCAATATTCTTCCTCTGAGCATTCATGATTTCTCCAAGTTCCACTGGCGCTCTCATGTGGCTTACCCTTGTTGATGTCCTGTATAAGACAGGTATGGAATATTTCTCTGATATCTCAAAAACAAATTTCACAAAGTCCTTGCATTCCTGCGGAGTTGACGGCTCTATCATCGGAGCATGTGCAAGATCAGCATATCTTCTGGAATCCTGTTCATTCTGAGAAGAAAACATTGATGGATCATCCGCAACCATTACCATCATCCCAGCGCCAATTCCAGTATAAACTGAACTGACAAATGGATCAGAGGCAACATTCAATCCAACGTGCTTCATGAACACAGAAGATCTTAGACCTGCAAGGGAGGCGCCATAGGCGGTCTCATATGCAACCTTCTCATTTATTGAATACTGGAAATAGGATCCATTCTTACTTCCATCCCGTGCCATAACATTCCCAATTTCGCTGGAAGGTGTTCCAGGATAGGTTGCAGAGAACCCATTTCCATTCTCCAGAAGACCTCTTGCAATGGCCTCATTACCAAGCATTAGCTTTTTATTGCCATTTTCAACCCTCAAGGTTTCGGAAAGAATCATGGTTATAAATAAAACTTGAGATTATTTCTATTACGAGGCTGATATATGAGGCTAAACCGGCATGCTCCTCATTCGCACGGCACAATAAATATGCAGAAAATCTTATCTCCCTGAAGTTTTATTCCTCACGAGTTTTCAATCCTTTCATTCAACCAGCTTAAAATATTATTGGGGGCTTCCTCATCAAGTATTCTATCTGAAGAATTATAGTTCAGAGAAACATACTGTGCTGATAATTTTTCCAGAGGAAGCTCCTCATGTTTCAGCAAATGATTTGCATTCTCCGGAAAAACGAAAGAGGTGTTCATATTTTCAGAAAGCGACTTCTTTAGCATATTTCCATCATCATTCCAGCTTACCTGAATATCCTTCTTTCCAATCAGCACCATTATGGGATCCTTAACTATACTGATGTGATCACCAAGATTGTATGCCCAAAATTCCCTAGAAAATGGTAAATTTATGGGTGTTTCTAAGCTGGAAATTAGTTGTTTCATTAGCAATGGCAGATCATCATTTACTGTAACAGGTTTCTCTGAGATAAATTCCCTTATGGCAAGATCATATGCTTTCATAATTGTATCTGCATTTGGCAGTTTTCCAAACTGTGACAAAAGCTGGCTTCTGGCAACATCTCCAACAGATCTTCCATGTGGACCTGTAAGAATGAAACCCCTGAAATTTTTTCAAAATTCCCAAGCTGGTAATTAACCGCATGTATGGCACCTTCACTGTTTGTTAGAGCGAATATAAGGTCCATGTTAACTCCATCCTCCCCGGAAAGTTTTTCAAAAGCACCATGTAATTCATCTGCAAAATATTGCATATTTACCCTGCCTGCAAACTTCTGAATATTCTCCTTTGCATGTACACCAGAACCGGCCTTATCGTATCTTAGGGTTACAAATCCATTTTCAGCCAGTCTTTCTGCAATTAACCTTCCACTTCCATTAGATCCTGGAAGAAGCGGAGAGCACCAGTCCCTATCAGTAGGTCCGCTGCCTACCAGAAGGATCACAGCGGGAAGATTCTCTCATGCGACTGGTCTGGTAATGGTCCCATAGATATCAATATCATGAACCCTCCACTGAACTTCCTTACTCTGTATCTCCATGGTATTCCTTTTATGCTTCTATACCCCTGTTAGGAATAAACATTTCCAAACCTGATTAATCGCATCAGAAATGAAAATTCATAACCAAAGTTCTATTTTATGGAAAATGATTGAAAATCGAACCATGTTTAAAGGCACCAGAAAATTTAAGCCATGCCTGTCCATGTAAATATATGTCAAACAGGTATGAATTGACCATAGACAAGATATTGATAAGCTCAGTGAGAAACAACCCTGACCAGATCATTTCTTACCAGGGAAGGGAAAACATAACATATAAAGAATTCAATGATAGGGTAAGAAACCTTGCATTTTCATTATTAAAAATGGGTATCAGGAAGGGTGACAGGATCGCTGTGATTGACTGGGACACCACAAGATATCTGGAAGCATACTATGCAATTCCCATGATTGGGGCTGTACTGCACACTGTAAATATAAGATATCCACCTGAAATGATATTCTATTCCATGCAGCATGCAGAGGACAGATATGTGATCATAAGGGATGAATTCGTACCTCTTATTGCACAGAATAAGGCTATGTTTTCCTTTATCAGAAAGTGGATTGTATATTCAGAAAGTGGAAAAATTCCAGGTACTTTAGAGCCTTCTGTGAATTTTGATGATCTTGTAAAAAGCCAGGACCCTGTGAAACTTCCAGAAATAACAGAAGACACAATCGCAACAACTTTCTATACATCAGGAACAACAGGTCTTCCCAAGGGTGTTTCATTTACACACAGGCAGATTGTGCTACATGCACTGGCTTCCATAGCAGGACTCAGCGATCAGCCCATTGGATTGAAGAGCAGTGATGTTATGATGCCCCTTGTACCCATGTTCCATGTTCATTCGTGGGGGATTCCATATTCCACCATAATGAAGGGAATGAAATATATTCTTCCTGGAAGATACGATGTACCACTGATTCTCAGTATAATGAAGAAGGAAAAGGTCACTGTAAGTGCCATGGTTCCCTCAATCCTATACATGATCATAAGTAATCCAGATGCTTCCGGGGCGTTGAAAGAAAATCACCTGAAAGTCATAGTTGGAGGAGGGGCCATTCCAAAAGGGCTTGCAGTTAAGGCAAGCTCTATTGGGATCGATACAGTGGCCGGTTATGGAATGTCTGAAACCGCTCCAATTCTAACTCTTGGAACATATACACAGAAAGTCATGGAAATGGATGAACAGAAGAAATCTGAGTTCAGGATAAAGACAGGTGTACCAATAAGTCTTGTTGATCTAAGGGTTGTTGATAGGGAAGGTAAGGAGGTTCCATGGGATACAAAATCAATTGGCGAAATAGTAGTCAGGGCACCATGGTTAACTCAGGAATACGTAAAGGATAAGGAAGGAACAGAAAAACTCTGGAATAACGGATGGATGCACACTGGCGATCTGGCAGTTGTTGACAGTTATGGTTATATATCAATAGTGGACAGGGAGAAGGACGCAGTAAAATCTGGAGGTGAATTCATCCCAACACTTGTTCTGGAGGATCTTATCAGTACTGCTACAGGTGTAAATGAGGTTGCAGTTGTGGGAAGAAGTCATGAGAAATGGGGTGAAAGGCCTGTTGCCTTCATAACAGTAAATGATAAGTTCAACCTTGAAAACCTGAAAAAACATATGGAGTCATATGTTGAATCAGGAAGGATAGCCAAATTCTGGCTGCCGGATGATTATATGGTGATAAAGGAATTCACAAAGACAAGTACTGGCAAGATAGACAAAAAACCACTGAGGAAAAATCTATAAAAATCCCAAAAAACACTTATCTAGAGGAAATACCAAAACATTATTTACTATTTTTTCGAATTCTCTGTCATGAAATTACAAAACGGTTCGGATGGCATATATCTCCTGTATGAAAATTATGAAGCCATGAAGAAGGAAAGTCTCCATGGTACAATCTATACTCTGAAGCCACTTTATGAATGCAGACTTGAAATACACATACCCCTAATTAATATACAATTTTCATGGTTCACCACCTCTGGAAGGAGCAATGGGCTTGAACCAGACTGGAACGGAGAAGTGAAGATAAGGCCAAACATTAACATTCCAGTCATTTCATTCTATAATCAAAAAGGGAAAAACTCATGCACTGTAGCAATATCAGACTGCCTCAACCCCATTAATATATCCTATGGAGTAAGTGAAGAGGATAAAGAAATCATAATAAAAATAAAAAGAAAATCACAGGATTCTTTCAGCGTTCTCCTGAGCACATCAGGGGAAGAGATTACAGACGTCATATTTTCCGCATCCTCATGGGTTAGTTCATTTTATCCAAAGCCTGTTATCCCTAATGAATCGGAATCCATAGTATATTCAACATGGTACTCCATGCACCAGAATGTTAGTCAGGAAGCCGTGGAGCAAGAAGCTAAGTTAGCAAAAAAAATTGGGTTTGAATCTGTATTTCTAGATGATGGATGGCAGACATCGGACAACAGAAGAGGGTATAAATATACAGGTGACTGGGAATTCGACAGGTCAAAATTTCCAGATCCTGTAGGTCATGTAAAAAGGATACACCAATTAAATTTAAATTACGTAGTCTGGATTGCACTTCCATTCATTGGCAAGGAATCAAAAATATTCAATAAATTTAATAAGAAACTGCTGAGAGTCAATGAAGGATGGGGCACAGGCATAGTGGACCCTTTAGATCAGGAAACGACAGATTATATTAAAGAAAGGGTAAATTATCTTGTAAAACTGGGTTTTGACGGTCTAAAGGTTGATTTTATAGACTCAATAATAGATCCTGATGACAGGGATGATGTTTACAGGAAAATACCAGAGTTTCTGAGAGAGACACTGGGTCCAGCCAATGGGAAGTTAATAGAGTTCAGGCAGAGATACATCTCTCCCATAATGCTGCAATATTGCAATATGATAAGATCTGCAGATTGTCCAGGGGATCATATAGAAAACAGGATCAGATCCTTAAGCACAAGACTGATATCCGGTATAGTTCCGGTACACAGTGATCCACTTATGTGGAACAGTGAAGACTCAATGGAAAACATATCCTTTGCATTTATAAACGTGCTATTTACGGTACCACAGATATCTGTAATGCTGAAAGAACAGAAGAGTGAAAATCTGGAAGTTTTGAGAAAATGGATAGAATTCTGGAAGGAACACAGATTAACTTTACTCCATGGAAAGATAAGTGTTAAACATATGGAATTGAATTTCCCTACCGTCTCTTCAATAATAAACAATCAAAAGATCACTGTTTGTTATTCACCAATTCCAGTTAATGTGGATGGAAAGGAAGAAATCATAATTAATTCATCCGGTAGTAATTTACTGCTTGAAAGCGAAACTGAGGCTGTATACACAGTTAAGGACTGCAATTTCCAGGAAGTTGGAAAAGGAAGGCTTTCGACAGGTTTAAATCGCATATCAACTCCATTTTGCGGTCAGATTTATATTGAAACCTCAAAGATTTAATCGCAACTTTCATTTTCAAATTAAAGGAGTAAATATTCTAAAATTTCTATATAAAAAATAGGAAAACAACTTTTGATTAATATGAACCTTTTATCCCACGATCAGTTACAGTTCATTCCACAATTTTTAGATAGAGTGGGAAAATTGAGTTTTTATCTGATTCAATGACTCATGTAATACAGGTCAAGGTTCATAACCTTAGTCCATGCTGAAACAAAGTCTTTTACAAACTTTTCTTTACCATCAGAACTGGCATATACCTCGCAAACTGCCCTCAATTCTGAATGTGCGCCAAATATCAGATCAACCCTTGATCCCTGCCACTTCTTCTCACCATTATTCCTCTCATGGCCTTCAAACAGGTTCTCATTTCCATTCACCTTCTTCCACTCAATGTTATTATCAAGCAAATTTACAAAGAAATCATTGCTTAGCACACCCTTCCTGCTGGTAAATACACCCATATCTGTATTTTTATAATTCCCACCAAGAACCCTCATTCCACCTATTAATACTGTCATTTCAGGAACCGTTAATGTGAGTAGCTGTGCCTTATCAATCATCATTTTCTCTGTCTTTCCATGAATTCCTTCATCAAGATAATTCCTGAAAGCGTCTGCCTTTGGCTCCAATACATTGAATGATATTATATCTGTCATTTCCTGTGTGGCATCGTTCCTTCCAAGTGTAACAGGAACATCTATCCTGAATCCACCATTTTCTGCTGCATGTTCAACCGCAGCTGATCCGGCTATAACGATCAGATCAGCAAATGAAACTTTCTTTCCACTGTTATTTGTTGAATCAAATTCTTTCTTAATCCTTTCAAGTGTTGATAAGACCCTTTCAAGCAATTCCTGATCGTTAACTTTCCACTCCCTTTGAGGAAGCAACCTAATCCTTGCTCCATTTATCCCGCCCCTCTTGTCACTTCCACGAAAGGTCGAAGCGGCAGACCATGCTGTATAGATAAGATCTGATATAGATAAACCTGAATGGAGAATTTTTTCTTTCATGGACTTAACATCATTTCTGTCTGGCAATTTGTGTTTCAATGGAGGAACAGGATCCTGCCATATCAGGTCTTCTTCCGGAACTTCTGGCCCCAGGTACCTTGATCTGGGACCCATATCCCTGTGGGTTAGCTTAAACCATGCTCTGGAAAATGCATCGGAAAATTCATATGGTTTTTCATAAAATTTTCTTGCTATTTTCTCATATACTGGATCAAAGCGCAATGCAAGATCTGTTGTAAGCATGGTGGGTTCATGGTATGTATTGCTGTGGTAAGCGTCTGGTATAGTTTTTGCATTACCCTTTGCCTTCCACTGATATGCACCTGCCGGGCTTTTTGTCAGTTCCCAATCATAGTGAAACAGATTATAGAGGAAGTTATCACTCCATTTTGTTGGCGTTTCTGTCCATGTAACCTCGGGCCCACCACCAATCGTATCTTCTCCGCTTCCAGATCTGTAGGTACTTTTCCATCCCAGTCCCTGATCTTCTATGGGTGCACCCTCAGGCTCAGGTCCGACACTGGAGGCAGGACCAGCACCGTGAGTCTTTCCGAATGTATGTCCTCCGGCAATGAGTGCCACGGTTTCCTCATCATTCATTGCCATTCTGGAAAACGTCTCTCTTATGTCCCTTGCGGCTGCAAGTGGATCTGGCTTTCCATTTGGCCCCTCTGGATTTACATATATTAGACCCATCTGAACTGCTGCGAGAGGGTTTTGAAGTTCTCTGTCACCGGAATATCTCCTATCGTCCAGCCACTTTCCCTCTGGCCCCCAGTACACAGAAAGATCAGGTTCATAAACATCTTTTCTTCCTCCTCCAAATCCAAATGTTTTAAATCCCATTGATTCCATGGCGACATTTCCAGTTAAAATTATCAGATCACCCCAGGAGATCTTTTGTCCATATTTCTGCTTAATCGGCCATAGTAGCCTCCTTGCCTTGTCCAGGTTCACATTGTCTGGCCAGCTGTTAATAGGTGCAAACCTCTGCTGAGCAGATCCAGCCCCTCCCCTTCCATCTCCAATTCGGTATGTTCCAGCACTGTGCCAGGCCATCCTGATAAAGAAAGGACCGTAATTTCCGAAGTCTGCTGGCCACCATTCCTGAGAATCAGTTAGGATTTTTGCAATATCCCTCTTCAGGCCAAAGTAGTCGAGTGAACCGAACTCCTTTCTGTAATCAAACTCAACATTCATCGGATTAGATTTTTCCGAATTCTGTCTTAATATTCCAAGATCAAGTCTTTCTGGCCACCATTCATTTAACGACATATGACTTTCATTTCCATGGTTCACAGGGCATTTATTTTCTTCCATTCATATTCAACTCCATTTTACAAGATTAACTTAGTATTAGATAATAATAATTATAATCTATTTAAAGGTTGTCAGAATCTCTTCATCTTAATATATACCTAATATTTTTCAGGGAAAGTAATTAATGAAATCATTTCTTTTTTAATGCGTTTTTCTCATTCATATCAATGATCTGCAAAATAACACTGGTAAGTTTTTTCTCATCAATAGTATCATTCTCAAAATAATCAACCGCCCTTACAGTTTTGCTGTCCATTCTTGAATTGAATAATCCATCTTGGTCCACGACTTTTACTCCCTTAGGGAATGTTAACCTTACCGAATTCTTCAAAATGTTACCAAAGCAGATTATGCCATTATATGACCATACAGGGATGCCTGCTGGATTGCTCGGCTTTTTCCATTTTACCTCTTCATATATTCTTGGATCTGTCTCATTTATGACCTTCCGGATCTTAATTAGGATTTCTCCCTTCCAGGTCCTCTCTTCTTTTATTATTTTATCTATTTGCATTGAGGCAGATTTGTTTTCTTCAGGATTGTTAATACCTCCTCTATCCATTATTCACATCGCCACTAGAGGAACAATCTTATTATCTATAAATATTTGAATTTTTTACTAAATAAGGACTTACATAAAAATATACCTAACAAGATGAAGTGAATAAAGAGAGTTACAAAAAAGCATTGAAAGAAGAGGAAAAGATGCTCTTATGAACTGGGGTTCTAAAGCAACTTTGAAGCATTTGTCAAAATTAAATATTACTGGGTATGAGGTACTTACAAAAAGTATTTCATTTGTAAACGAAAGTGTGAGTCTACTGCCTCACACTTTCTACCTTGTGGAATTTCTTCTCTGAGAATTTTCTGAAGTTTCTCAGCCCCTTGGAGAAATCCAGTGCACTGGGTTTCAGGTAGAGATCTATATATTCCACAATGTCCATCTCATTGTCCCTTGCCTCTTCTGAGATTTTTGCCACAAGGTATGGAATAATATTTTTTGCCTCCCAAATGGACAGATCGTACTTCCTGAAAACTTCGAAGATGTCCTCAGAAATTTCATCCATCTGGATCATTGTGTCCCTTGTCACAACATCTCTGGTATGGGTGGACTTACTCTCGCTGACCAAACTCTTTCCATCTTTTTCGGTTTCCTTTATCTCTTTTACTTCTGCCATTTTTTCACCTCCTTTGAGGCAATATAGTAATTCTAAACTTCTATAAAAACATATCGCAAATTAGGCTTATTGTTAATATATTTTTCTTACTAATTTAAACATCATATCATTGAAATTAACAGTAATGTTATTCCATACACACAAGTACCGGAATGGATCAAAGGATTACAAAGAAAACTTGCCCTAAGAAACCTCAATGAGGTCTTTTGGGGGCTTCTGGGTAAGAAGTTCAAATCCATCATTCTTAACCAAAACGTCGTCCTCTATCCTCACGCCTCCGTACCCGGGGATGTATATTCCTGGTTCTACTGTAACAGCCATGTCTTTTTTCAAATCAAAATCATAACCACCAAATGCTGGGTGATCGTGAACATCAAGACCTATTCCATGTCCAACACCATGCATTAGCATCCCCTTATAGGGAGAACTGTCTATAATTTCATATGATTTTGCATTGACATCCCTTCCATTTACCCCCTGTTTGATCATGTTCATGCTTGACTTCTGTGCATCAAACACTATGCTGTATATCTCTTTTTGTTTCTCCGTTGCTCTTCCAAACACTGAAGTTCTTGTTGTATCTGCATGATATCTTTCAAATGCAGCTCCGTAGTCGGTAAGAACAAAATCACCAGATTTTAATTTTCTATTTCCTGGAGAATGGTGTGGTTCAGATGCATTTGAACCAAAACAAACAATCGTGCTGAATGAAGGCTCTGATGCACCATTTGAAATCATTAGATATACCATATATGCTGAAAGTTCCGTTTCAGTCATACCTTCTTTCAGATGATTCATTGAAGCATCGTATATCTCACTGCTAATTCTGGCAGCTTCTCTCAGCTTTCTTATTTCAGTTTCATCCTTTATCATCCTTGCCTCCGCGATGTTCCTTGACACATCTACAAGCTCTGCATTTCCTGTTGTTTTCCTGACACTTTCAAACATGTTTACGGTTAGGGAATCTTTGTTAACACCTATTTTAGTTTGACCACGTAACTCCCTTTGAATCATATCATTCATCTGTGCTGAAGACTTTGCAACATGTACTTCATGTTCCGTTGACCTTGCTGTCTGTTCCTCAAGTTCATATACGAACATCTGAATGTGATCTCTATCTGCAATAATTGATGAACCCTCAAACAACCCTCCGTTTACCTGTGAAAGGTAGAAAAAAGAACGGTCAATGGCATTCTCACCACCGTTCTTTATGAGAATCTTTTCAACTCCATCCAGATTTTTAAAAATATCCTTAACTGTCATAGATTACAATTATTCATTGTTTAATTTATTTTCCTAAATTAAGTATGCAGGTACACTAGTTCAGCAAATCATTTGCCTCACACCATTATATAATAACTTAAAATATACTATAAAAATATTATTATACTGAAGTACTGTATTTCATCAGGTTTTAAATGCGGCTACAGTCTGGTATGTTGGATAAATTCATTAAGAATACCATAAATAATAGAATTGCTGATAAGTTGAAGGATGAATATTATGTTTAATTGGGGCATTACCATTTAAAACGTAAAATTTCATTCTGGCAGAACTAACACCTATAAATGCATGACAATTCTTTCTATAGGAACCATCTTTAGTTTTTTTAGACCATCTTTAATTGTGATTCGCAAACGAAAGAATATACCAGGTTGAAATATATCTAAGAGTAGTGATGATAGGGTAGGCAGTGCACTGTTCTTCACCGGTGTATGGCACAACGTGTTCAACATGGGCAAGTCTTAGAATAGAGTCACACGCTTCTGTTCCAAGAAAAATATTAATACAACGAGTTGTTCATATATATATATGAACAACAAAAAGCTGACTTCTGTTTTAATTATCTCTGTGATGATATTCGCAGGAGCTATATCAATCACGGAATATTACAGGGATAACGGGAGTTCGCCAAATAACGCTGGTGTAACTGGGGTGTTTGGACCGTCTGTTAACATATCCTGCCCCAATACTTTAGAAGGTGACGGGTTTCATCTTTCCAACAATACGACAATAAATATTCAGTTGTACCTACCTGTTCCACAGGCAGTTCACAAAGGTCTGAACACAGTTGATATGTTAGGAATGAACAGGTATAACAACAGTGTTGAAGACCTTTTAATGAATATAACAATATACCCACTGAATGACACCTACACAAAATTCTTCCTGCCAATAACATTTGACCGTGTATCACATGAATGGAGTAATATCACGAAGCACTACACGGGAAATACCGATCTGTCTATGACTGTTGAGGCAATAAAGACAGTTACTCATGATAATGGTACTTTGTACATATACCAATATTACAACAATGTCCCTTTTAATCCATTAAATGTACATATAGGAAAACTTTCAGCAGTTACAGAAGTTTCTGATTCATCAACAGGAGCTAGTATAAATGTGTTAAACAGGTGGTTCAATGGTAGTGATGTTAATGTGACACAATATTCACAGGTGGTTTATACACCTATTAATTTCAACGTAGGTCTTTCTTTTTCAGATAAGCCTTTAGAGATTGTACATGAAAAACATTCCGTTCCTAATATTTATGTTTCCAATAACAACATGAAGAACGAACAGATGAATGCTTTGATAACGCCTGTAAAATGTGGGAACCCAATAGTCAAATATGAATGCAAGTACTACAATGTGACATCCAGCATCATAGAAAATGTAACTGACTTCCACGGCATGTTGCCACTATCAATTGCACACATAGGAAGGAATGCTGATAATGGAAAATCATTAGTGGACACAGGTAACACCATTTCCCTTTCTGATTCAATCATAAATTTAAGTTCTAATCAGGTATATGAAAGTTCATCAGGCCAGATCACCACTACCGTATCACCAAATCCTTCCGTTTCCAAAGTTTTTAGTTTTATAGGGGGTGGTTCAGCCACAGGGGCAAATGCTTATCCAACAGCAATGTGGAATTCTCTTGTCAAAAACTCTACAGAAGGCAAAGCACTGAACCATACAACAGTAGTAATAGGAATTCATGGTGTTTCATACTACTTCGAAAGATATTCAACTTATACATATCTTCATAAAGAAAAACTGAAAATACTGGAGTGCCCAAATACAGGTTCTTATTCAATCAATGTTTTATCCAATAGCATACTTAAAACCACCTTTGATGGCAGGTACACAGTAGGGCAGATCACCAATATAAATACAACAAATGGCCTCCAGTTGAGTTATTCAAACCTGCCGATAAGCGCTGTGTGGGTAATACAGCACTACTTGAAAACTAAGACAGGATCATTTAATCTCAATGACAGCGGGCGAGGAGACACCTATTCTACAGCAACATTTTACGAACATTCAGCCGGATGGCTCAATGTATCAAGTGCCTACAAACAGGTATCGGACGGTCTTAAGATCTTCTCCGCCGCATTGGGGCTTGAACTTGCTATAGTATCTGCAGAATCCGCTGCAAACGGCGCAGATATGGATGCAACAGAACCGGCTGTCATACTTGCAGTGACATCCATAATAGCACATGTGATAGGACTCAGTGGAGATATACTAGGAGACATGTCCTCAGTTGGATCATTTTCCAATACTGGAAACGCACAGATCTTTTCATTTATATCGAATTCACCAGCACCGGGATCAAATTATACTGTGAATTATTTTGAATCAAATAATCCCATAGAACTGAATCTAAACGGACAAACATATTTCTTCCATGCACCTGACAACTTCTATAACGCAACTGAAATCACAACTGCATGATTTTTTATATTCATTCCCTTCATTAGCTCAACTTCACAATTAGTGGTTCCCAAAAGGTAAAAGGGAGTAACAGGAAATACAGTGAAATCTTAATTAGAGACTGTTGTTCAGGAATTTCCTACTTGTTCATCACAACTTTTGCTTTGAGTCATCATAATAATAGGTTTCTACGCCCTTGATCCCGGTATCTACTCTGAATATAGAACCTCCGATATCTTTCGGATCTTCTGGTTGATTACTGGTGAGTTTTGCCGAACTAACAAAGAGTTCTGTCATGTTTTTACCGCCAAAAGTGCAGGATGTTACATTTGTAGCTGGAAAAATAATCTCGCTAAGTTTCTTTCCTGTTGAGGGGTTCCATCTTGATATCCTGTGTCCTCCCCAATGGGCAACCCATATCATTCCCTCTGTATCTATGTTCATCCCATCTGGAAATCCCACTTCTGTGGTAAAATCTACAGCTATCCTTTCATTCGTGAGCTCACATTTCTCATTGTATGTGTATGATCTAACCTTTCTGGTTGGAGTATCTATGTGATAGAACATCATTCTATTCACATCCCATGCAAGGCCATTGGAAATGGTTTGTCCTCCAAGAACCTTTCTCAATTCGCCTGACTTTGTGTAGACATAGAGTGAGGCTACAGGCTCCTTCTCATTCATATCCATAGTTCCTGCCCAGTAGTTTCCATATGGATCCACCTTTCCATCATTGAACCTGTTATTTTCAAGAGAATTTTCAGTCTCCACAAGTACCTTTTCCTTACCAGTTGATGGATCGATGGATGTAAACCTGTGGCCAATTGTTGCATACATCTTTCCTGATCGAGAGGGAACAAGAGAAGATATCATACCGTCTGTCTTCACAGTTTCTATCTTTCCGGTGGAAAGTTCAAAGGATCTAAAAAGATGACCCTTAATATCTACCCAGTAAACTTTGTTATTTCTCCTGTCCCATGTTGGCCCTTCGCCAAGTATCTCGGTTTGCTTTGAAATAATTTCAACGTCTTCCATAAATCCTTAAGACTTCACTTCATAAAACATGTGCGATTGAAATATTAATCAAAAATTTGTAATATAATTTTAGGCCAACTAACCGGTCATATGCCAGTCTACTTTTAAATGCTAATGTTGTTGTTAATACATCTGTATATATGAATACTCATAATAGTATGTTTTAATACATACAAATGTATAGAGTATTATGAAAAGGGAGGACTTCCTAGAAAAGATAAACTATTTTCAACTGGAAGTTTTTAGCATACACGATGCAGCTAGAATCTTCGGCAAAAGTGAAAGGTATGTATCTAACAGGCTTTCTACTATTAAACAAATCAAGAGAATAATGAAAGGAATGTATTACGTAGAGGGTACGTCAGTATCCACCATTGCCTCAAGCATCATTTCACCTTCATATGTGAGTCTTATTTCTGCCTTCTATATTAGGGGCTCCACCACACAAATTCCTATAGAAATTCAGGTCATTTCCCCTATCCAGCACAGGTCTCTTCTAATAGATCAGACAAGAATCATTTTCATTAAGTTGAGTAGGGGAAGAATATTTGGCTTTGAACGGACAGATGTTGGCATGGTAGCCACTCTTGAAAAGGCTATTGTTGATTCACTTTATCTGAACACCTTTATAGGTGAAACAGAAGAGGCTCTGCAAAACAATAGTGGATTGAATATTAACAGACTACTAGAATATGGAAAGCTCATGCATTCAGGTGCAACTGTAAACAGGTTAGGACACGTATTGGAGAAATTTGGATATGATTGTGAAGCTTTACTTAAATACAGATCAGAAAGGTACGTTAATTTTGGAGAATCAGGTAACCTAAAAGATTCTAAGTGGAGGGTAAAGTATGCTGAGTAGAGAGGAACTATTAAGTGTACCCTTATCATTCAACGCCTACCAGAAAGAAAAAGACTATCTTCAGCATATAATTTTATCAAGGATATATGCAAATACAGGAAACCAATTGATTTTCAAGGGTGGTACATCTCTCCAGAAATGCTGTGGCCTAAACAGGTTCTCAGAAGATCTAGATTTTACAGTTAAAGACAAATTAAGATCCGAGAAGATAGAACTCGCCTTGGCAGAAGTTAACCGTTACTATCCATCATCTTATTCAGGTTATAAAGCAGATCATTCAATGGGGTACATAATAAAGATTCATGGACCTTTATATAAATCCCCCATATCATTGCAGACAATACGATTAGACATTAGCATGCGTGAGAAGGTAATCCTTCCATCTGTAAACTACAACATCATTCCCATATATAGAGATCTTATGCCTTACTTGGTCATTGCAATGGACCTGAAGGAAGTATTCTCTGAGAAGATAAGGGCACTTTTGACAAGAAAAAAAGCAAGGGACCTTTATGATATATATTTTCTGATAAAAAGAAACATAGCGCTCGACCTTAACTTAGTAGAAGAGAAAATGAAATTTTATAACAAAGCATATGAAGGAAAAGAAGCAGTTGAGAGGATCAGAAGCCTCAAAACTCAATGGGAAAAAGAAATTCCGGCACTGGTGTTTAACCCACCTCTGTATGACACTGTCTCTTCAGAAGTAATTGAATTTCTGCTTTCCTCTTAGGATAATGAAAGAGTACTCTAGGTCTTAATTATGGATCATGTGGTATTGTCTCCACTCCAGGACGGACCCTGAACACCACTGGCAGCCTTTTCCACAAGTTCAATTTCTTCCGGCGTCATTTTCCAGCCCATAGACCCTGCATTCTCCTTCACATGATCGGGATTTGATGCCCTAGGAATGGGATACACAAAGTCATATTTACTGAAAAACCAGTTGAGTGCAATTTGAGGCATGGTCTTCTTTCCATGATTCTTTTCAATTTCACTTAATACTTCCTTTCCCAGTGATGATTCAGACGTGAGCATTCCATGAGCAAGTGGATAATATGCAAGTATGGCAATACTGTTTTCCCTGCAGTACGGAACCAAATCTTTTTCTATATTTCTATGGGCAACGTTGAAGTTCATCTGTGTTGACTTGATCTCATATTTTTTCATGAACGAGACCGCCTCCTTTGTTTGCTCAAGATTGAAATTGCTTATTCCTATGTGCCTAATCTTCCCCTCATCCTTAAGATGTTCCAGTCCTCTCAAAGCCTCCTTAACCTTATCGGCACTTGAATGCATATGAAGCTGGTACAGATCTATATAATCTGTCTGCAGTTTTCTCAGGCTCCTCTCACATGATTTGATAACTCCATCATATGAATAATGCAGTGGAAATACCTTGGTCGCTATAAAAAGTTCATCTCTTTTTCTTCCCTTCATGGCTTCAGCCACAAAGGGTTCTGTTTCATATATTTCCGCAGTGTCGATAAAATTAATACCAGCATCTAAGGCAGCTTTTATTGCACTAATTCTCCTTTCCTTTCCGGGCCTTATCCTCAGAGTTTTTGCCAGACCTATCCATTTGAAATCATAATAGGTACCAACACCCATAGGTGTAATCATGGAATCAGTATTTCCAAACTTAACTTTCTCCATGGTGGTTCATCTGTAAAGTACTTATAAAAGCTTTGTGAACTATTTTCTTATTTAATATCAGGCATTGCTTTACACGTAAGATAAAAGTAGGTCACGGTTTTCCATGAGCCATTTTCTCTTTTCTTTCCAGTTAGGCATAATTTTTTCCACCTCATTCCAGAACAACTTTCCATGGGCAGCAATTTTTGTATGAACAAGCTCATGGATGATCACGTAATCTATTACTTCAACAGGGGCCATTGCCAGTAGAAGCGTGAATCTTAATACGGTTTTGTTACGACAGCTCCCCCATGTTTTTGTTGCACTTCCTACAGAAAATGTGGAGTAGGTACAGTTCATTCTGCTGGAAAATACAGTCAATCTCTCATCAAGATAACTTTGTAATATATTACGGTAGAAATGCCTGAAAACCTTTCTTCCATTGTCCTTACAGTTCTCTGAAAGATTGAAAAAACCATCGAAGGATAAGCATTTCTTATCTTTTACCAGCTTAATCTCATACTCTTTTCCAAATAGCAGATGTTTCTCCCCATCCTCAAATCTGACATTTTTCTTCAATTCTATTGCTTTGTCAAATTTTTCCTTTGTTTTTCTCATCCAACTGGCGTTTTTGTCCAGAAAAGTATCAATCTGGGAACCTGTTACATGACTGGATACTCTGAGAGAAAAAGTGCCATCACTTTTTAATCTCAGAACCATGTATTTCCTTTTCCCTCTTACTTTTATAATCTCGACTTTGATCATCTTATTTCCTGTACAGAGGAAAGGATAATTACAGGGTAAATAGGGTTTTTCAATGCTTTTACCATAATCAACCTCCACTTGGTACTTACTACTTCTTTTCGAAAATTAGTTTCATCAATTCAGCATAGGTAGAATATGCCTCTTTTCCCTTATCAGTAATTGTTACTGAGATACTGGGGCCTTTCCTCTTAAGAACAGTCTTCACAGAAACCAATCCACTCTCCTGAAGTTTATCAAGATGATTGCTCAGACTACCCTTTCCACAGGATGTAACTGCCATTAGTTCCTTGAGATTCATCCTTCCGTTGATTGCCAGTGAGAGCAGTATTATCAGTCTTGCAGTGGACTTCATAACTGGTTCCTTTAAGTTATTTCCCAGTTTCTCAAGGAGCTGTGCAACTCTCTCATCTCCCAATTCAATCAACCCTTAGACTTTCATCTGCTCCATTCACCATTTTCCTGTAGTCTCTCAGGGAGATGTATCCAGATAGGAACCATATGGCTGAAGAAACCAGCCATAGTAGTCCGTATACCACATAGCCATAGTTAAGGAATAAGGATACTGTACTCGACACAGCACTGAAGAGAAAGGCCCCAGATGACAGATAACCCTCAAATGGAAACTTTCCCATGCTTTGTTTTATACCGCTCAGCATACCAATATAAATCAGTACTAATACAAAGAAAAGTCCAATCACTCCTTCTGGGTATTTCAGAATACCTGAGGCAAGGAAAAGAATTAGGATGAAGAGCAACACGTTGATGGATATGCTCCTAATTTCGTTTCTCCTGTTTTTCCCTTTAAAACCAGAGTTTATCTGTCCTATCATATAGGCTCTCCTGAATAAAGTCATCGTAACAAATATTGCAACTATGAAAACGATTCCGTAGGCAGTGAAAAAAAGTATATCCTGATATACTGTGTTGGATATATTTTCCAGAGGAATATATATGGTTGAAAAAAGTGTAATCGCTGTTGCCCAGATCATATAGTAAAAACCCCATGTCTTCTTGAGTATCCTCCTGTCCAGCCTTACTGCATCCATGCTGGCAGTTTTTATCTGATCTATTGCCTGAGTTAATTCATTTTCAGTCACACTCTCCTCGCCTCCTCAATAGATCTGTACTTTATCCTCTTCACGAGAATCATATCCAGTCCCAACAGGGCAAGTAACCACATAACCATAGACCCCAGCAAAAGATAACCGTTTACGTTTCCACCTGCTAATGTTACCATGTTAAGTGGAAGTTCTCTTCCATAGAATGCCTGTAGGAACAGTCTCAGAATAGCAGTAAAGGGTGAACCATAGACAATATATGACGGAAGGCCAACATCGAGAGCGCTAAGTCCGAACAAATAGGATAATAGCTGCGGCAACAGCATTACAAATGATATATTTTTCAGACCAATGTAGTTGTTTGCTGCGATTACGAAGAACACTGCGAGCAGTAACATAAATACTCCCGTTAAAACAAAAAGTCCTATTGTCTCCGGTACTTCCACAGGATAGATCAAATATCCGGCCCTTAGGCTGAAAACAATAATTATAAGTGCTGTAAGAACAGCTCCAATAATAAGACTCACTATGGCAGAAGATACCACAAAATTGTAAAGGTAATTAAACGGTTTCAAAACTGTAAATTTGAAGGAATATATTAGTGAGGAATTTGCATAGTATACTGAATAGGCTATGGAGGTAGAGAGTACTGATCCTGCTATAAGTCCTATAAAGGCAAACCATCCTGAAGTGTATTCCAGGCTACTGTTGTGTGAAGAAAAGCTGGAGGTACCATCAAGCAGATAAGCCCCCATTACTATCCAGAAGAACATGAAGCCTATGGACCATCCCAGAAGGGACTTATTCGTGAGAAGGCTTTTTATGTAATATCTGGCTATCATAGGGACACCTCATCAAAGAGAGAATTTAGATTACTGACAGATGAAATTGGGACATCTCCACCATTAATTGTTATGGAAAATTTTCCAATATCAGATTCGATCAATCCCAGGTTTCCAGGAACATCTCCTTTCGATATGTAAAGTTCTTTCAGCATACCCGTATTGAATTTACCGTAAATTTGCCCATCAAGTATGAAGTAGAGGGACCAACCATCAAGATAATTCAGCAGGTTTAATTCATGAGTGTTCAGAAGGATATCCGATTTCACTTCCTTCAGTAGTCTTATCAATTTTATCCTTCTTGACTGGTCAACATTATCGAAGGGTTCGTCCAGTAGTATTATGGAAGGAGAAAAGCTCATGGCAAGAATATTTCCTATCATCTTCTGTTCTCCAGAGCTAAGCTGGAAAAGTTTCTTCCTTAGAATACTTCCAAGCTGAAAATGATCAATCAGTTTTAGGACATTTGAAGGATCACTATTTTTTAGTTCTGCAAAGATCCCAATTGTGTCATAAACTGTTCCATCCATTAATTTGTAAACATCGGCAAGATTTGTTGAAAGACCAAGGTAATCATGAATTTCATTCGTATCCACACCATCAACCGTGACTTCTCCCTCTGTTTTTTCAAGAATACCAAGAATAAGTTTTATAACGCTTGTTTTTCCAGAGCCATTGGGTCCAATCATTACAGCCTTTTCCTTTCCAATGGAGAAACTTATATTCTTGAGTGCTAACCTCTTTTCAGCACCCGCATATGAGGCCGTTACATTATGGATTTCAATCATAAACATGAAATATCATGGAATGTATTAAAAAGGTATATAAGTTCAAAATTTGAACCAATAGCACTTATAAAAATAAAAAAAAGTTATTGAAAATATGATTTACCAGATGAATATCTTCTTATCCAGTCCCTTCTTGACCTTGGAAAGTTCAACAAATGAGGAATCAAATTTTTCATGATTCATAACAGGTATGGAACCCCTGAACACATTGGGAGAATGTGGATCTATGGATATTCTTCTCCTGATCTCTGGTTCCCTGTTGTTTCCTCTCCATATCTGAGCCCAGGATAAAAAGAACCTCTGCTCCGGTGTGAAGCCATCTATCTTCTTATTAAGTTCTGGGTTTTTCCTCAATCTTCTCTGTAATGCTTCAAACGCAATACTAACCCCGCCAAGATCTGCGATATTTTCTCCCAGAGTAAGTTTTCCGTTAACATGGAGACCAGGTAAAACCTCAAGAGAATCGTATAATTTTACAACCTCGTCTGCTCTTTCTGTAAATTTCTTTGCATCTTCCTCTGTCCACCAGTCCTTTAGGTTTCCATCCATATCATATCTTCTTCCCTGATCGTCAAATCCATGGGTAATTTCATGTGAAATAACTCCTCCAATTCCACCATAATTTACCGCATCATCCATGGTAGCATCAAAGAACGGTGGTTGAAGTATACCTGCAGGAAATACTATCTCATTTTCTGTTGGGGAAAAATAGGCATTTACTGTTGGAGGCGTCATTAGCCAGAGTTCTTTGTCAACCTGTTCACCGATTCTTGATGCCTCTCTTCTAAACTCAAAATTTTCAGATCTCATAACATTCCCAAGAAGATCATCCTTTCTTATATCAATGGACGAATAATCAATGAACTTCGATGGATACCCGATCTTTGCCCTGAACTTACTGAATTTTTCAAGTGCCTTTTTCTTTGTTACATCACTCATCCAGGGCAAATTCTTAAGTTTCTCCTCAAAGACAGATCGTATATCATCAACCATTGTTTGCATTCTTTCTCTTGCTTCCTTACCAAATTCCTGTTCCACATATAGTTCTCCAAGAGCCTCACCTATTGATCTGTCTACAATATTTACTGCTTTTTTCCATCTTTTTTCTGGCACTTCCTGTCCAAGCAGTTTCCTGTTGAAGAAATCAAAATGTTCCATCTCGGCGGCCTCGTGTAAATAAGGTGCGGCGTAGTTAATTGTGTTCCATTTGAGATACGTTTTCAGGTCTTCCAGAGAAAACTCTTCCAGCATTTTTTCCACGGCATCAAGAACTTCAGGCTGCCCAACAACTATATATTCAGTTTTAGGTACCTGGGAAATTTCCAGGTATTTTACAATGTTTAACCTGCTGAACTTTTTATTCAGTTCACTGTATGGTATTCTGTTATAGTTCTTTTCAGAATCTCTTAGATCTGCCTGAGGTCTGCTTGCCTTTGCTATGTAAGTTTCTATTTTCATTACCTTTTCTGCGGAATCCTTTGACTCCATAGGGGAGTATCCATACATGGTAAACATGTTCTGCATATGGGCTACAAACTCATCCCTTGTCTTCTGGAATGAATCCTGAATATAATAATCCCTGTTTGGCAGTGAAAGTCCACCCTGATAAATATAAAATGCGTATACTGAACTGTTCTTTTCATCTGGCATTGAAAAGACTGAAAAGAAATTTCCTATGCCATTTGAATGGAGGTATTGAGAAACTTCCACCATCTCATTTTTATCCCTTACTTTGTTTATCTTTTCCATTATGGGCTTTATGGGATCAAATTTTTTCTCCTCCAGTTTCTTCTGATCCATTATGGAAATATAGAAGTCACCAACCATTTTTTCTATACCTCTTTTCTTTCCATCATCAAGCGCACATTTTTCAAGTATCTTTCCCAGGATGTATATATTTCTGTCTCTGAGCTCCATGAATCCTCCCCATGAGGATTTGTCAGGAGGAATTGGGTGTGTATCTATCCATTTTCCGTTAGCGAATCTGAAAAAATTCGCCATTGGGTCTTCGTTCGTATCCATGTTTTGGATGGAAAATTTCGCTTCTTCCGGCCTTTCTTTAGGGTCTATCTTTTCAATAAAACTATTACCAGCCATGTTACCTGTATCCACTAATTCCATTATAACTCTTATCTGCTTTAATTAACGTAATCACCGGCAATAGAATCGTATTTCTGCATTTCGAGATTAATATAAAATATTATATGATCTAAGGAATATATTTTTTTAAAATTTACGGCACTCACTATATAAAAAATATAAGACATGTTTAGATTACCAAAGATGATTCTTTCAATAGACGGCGGAGCCACAAAAACATGTGCACTTCTTTTCGACGAGGGTTCCATGAAGTTATTATCTGTAGGTCTGGCTGGACCATCTAACTTTACAGCTGTACCTGAAACCACAGCCTCAGAAAATATACGAAGTGCAATTAAACAGATAGAAAATAAGAGTGGTATTAGTAAATCTGACAAGGTAAGAATTATAATAGGATTAGCAGGAATCGGAGATTCAACAGGAGCAACAGAACGGGGAGAAAAAATGCTAAGGAGCATTTTTCAAAGAGAAGACCTGAGGATAGAGAATGATGGACTTGTTGCATACCGAATGTCAAACATGTTCAGTGATGGAGTAGTGTTTGCACCAGGTACTGGTAGTGTTGGCATGTTCCAGAAAGATGGAAAAATAAAAAGGATTGGTGGTTGGGGATGGTTTGCTGGTGATGAGGGTTCAGCCTCATGGATAGGAAAAGAAGCAATCAGAACCGCGGAAAGGCAGATGGATGGAATACTGGAAGGAACTGACTTTGTTGACCTTGTGTCAGGGCATTTCGGTGAGGATTTCAAGGAAGTTGTGGGTTCACTTGAAAGAGATCGTAGCAAGAGAAAGGTAGCATTGCTAAGTCCAAAGGTAGTTGAAATGGCCAGAAATGGGGAAAAATATGCCATGGAAATCATTAACAATGCAGCTGACTATGATGCGATGATCGTGAACTCAATGCTCAAATTTTTCGATGAATGTCCTGAAGTTTCTGTACTTGGAGGTACAATGATTGCCGGGTCCATAATCAGGGAAAGGATTTCTTCCAGTGTCAGGTGCAAAATCAAATTTTTCAACGGATATCACGTTGCAGTGGGAGGTATAGTACTGGGTTTAAATGAACAGGGAACCACACCAAACATTGCAATCAGAGACCGTATAATAAAAGATCTGGATGAAATAATCAAAAATTTCGATCACGAAATTAGGATAAATTCACTGGGTTACTAAAAACAAATAATTTCATTATAATAAAAGGCTTTTTGCGAAACAAAATTTCATAAGGTGTTGAAAAATATATAAAATAAACTAATAAAAAACTTTATTATATAAGTGAAATATTTCAATAGTTTCCCATGAATGCTGTCAAAGACATTTTAAATTCAATTCGCTCAAAAATGAAGCCAAGAGTGATCATTTCTCTTTCACTGGTATGCGTACTGATCTTTCCAGCTATTCTCATAGAAAATAGTTCTATTCCAACAAGTGACTCAAACATGTTCCTTCTAAGCTGCCCCAATGGTGCAATGGATACATTTATAGGATTTTCTAATCTAAGCAGTAGCACTCCTCAAACATATTACTTACTAAATAACAAACTGGACCCCGGTGTGAATTTATCGCTGAAACTAAACGTGTCTGTCCAAGCCCAAAATCTAATAGTCAAAAGCTTCAAATCCTTCAATATATATTTCGTGCAAAAGACAGGCAATCAGGGTAATTTCACACTCAATAATTCATATTTAATGTCACTTTCACCAAAGATATATGATAACAAGGAATATTCAATTTTATACTACTGTGTAGAAAACTATTCCGTGCTTAATACTAAGGGATATCAGTTGGCAAACCAAAAGGATGACAGATTCGGCTTCAGCTCTTATCAAATTATAAACACGAAAAATAAAAACACAACGAGTAACATGTACATAGCTTACCTGCCCTCTTATCTTTTAGGATATTACGGGCTTTCCCCAGTCATTTTAGTTCAGGGACCTAAAGGGGGAATTTACAACCTATCTTACCACCTGTATAATCCTCAGCAAAATAATTCAGTGGGACCAATGGTCTATCTGGGAAATTATTCATACAATAAGATTTATGCATTTAACTCAAACGAGCAACTTGTTCTATCAATGAATGAAGCATACAATGTAACATTCTTTATTAATGGAACATTTATGAGTACTAATTTTAGAAGTAGTCTTTTTTCCTCATCATTATCAGTAATTTCCCTGGTGGGATTACTTGGCAATACCGGCTCTGAGATAATGCTTCTGGTAGCTGTTTTTATGGTGTTAATGCTATTTGTACCAATGTTCAACCCCTCTGTTTATAAGTATTATCTGTCACTGCCCAGAAAGAGATGGCACACAGTAATGATTGAATTCACCTCATCCCTCATCACTATGTCAATATTTGAGGGTTTTGCGTTTCTTGCCACATATGTCATTTCAGAAGCAGTGTTAAAATATTCTCTTTCAGGTCTTGCTTTTCTCTATATCTATTTATTTAGTCTTGCTGCATATACAGTATTTGCATCCATTTATCTCCTCGTAGGTACCTATTTCATAGGCAGATCAACCCCTAAAACATTCCTAACATTATTCCTGGTATTGGGGTATCCCATAATCTCTTCTATCCTGCAATCCATACTTGAATTAGGTTCTTTTTTGCCATTTAATACAGATAACTCTCTATTTAAGCCAGTGCTTGATAATATAAGAACCCTGAATGTGATGAGCGGCATATTACCCGTTCTCAATGTAGAGGAACTGAATAGCTATTTCCTTAGAAGTCCAACCAGTGGAGTTGTAATGTTGAATCATCTCTCAATTTTTGATCTATCTCCCATAATATTCCTGTCATCCATAGTAGGAATTTCGGTGGCCTTATTTTACCTGTCAATCAGGAGATATGACAGGTATTGAAATAAAGAACAGGGAAATATAAACCTCTTCACATGGCAGGTCAATAGGACCTCCTATTTTTTTATTTGGCATCAGTTTTTGATTTCAACAACAAAGCCTATGTTAAACCTTTCAGATTTTCTGAAGATTTGTTGTTACATGTTATTCTCAATACAAAATCATAAAGCTTTCTTTATATTACTGCAAATTCTGTTTTAATCTTATAGCAATTTTATATCCAGTACTAGATTATCTCATTATATCTTGCAATTAACTTCTTGATGTTACTTGACCAAAGATCGTATATGGTTTCACATCAATTCCAAGCACCCGAAGATTCTCTTAATGGTCAAATTGGTTGTGTTTTATTTCATTTTTAAAATTAGATACAAACTCCTTGAGTCATCAAAGTCTGTCTTTCAGAGTAAGGGATAGGTTTATTATGCACCTGTAAGTAATAACTCGATGAAAAAGAGCATCTATGCAATTATTACTGTTGGCATAATTTCTATAGTTATTCTGGTTATCAATATTCTTGCTTTCTTGAACAACGATGTTACTGAATATTTATACATACTGGACATGGTATATGTTATTGGGAACAGTGCACATCTTGTTGCTTTATCACTCTCCTCAAGCGGACTGGATATAAGCTCAAAATATGAAAGGTGATTTTTTTAAAGAAAGAGCAATGTATACACAGCAGTTTTTAAGATGATGTGACCTGTGATAATATCACAACAGCACAAAAAATCTATTATTACAATAAAACGAGCAATTAAAAGAACCTTAAAATATCATAATTATAAGATATGTATTTCCTTTAAGATCATCCTAGGAAGTTTTTTTTTGAAAATGCATTTATTTCAGAACCATGAGTGCTTAAAAAGGTTTCATTGAAAAAGAAACAAATTTAAGTAGACAATGGAAAATAAATTATCAATTAACATCACATAGCCAACTGATAAATCCACTCTTTACCAGTACTGATGCACCAAGGGTTTTATTTTTTGTTCATACATCTCATTAACTATTTTCATTGTATTATCATTTAAATCTGGCATTTCCGAGGCATGTGCATTTTCTAATATCTGTTTAATCGTTTTAGCCCCTGTAATTACAGTTGAAACCTGTCTGTGCATTAGAATCCATTTTAGAGCAAATTCAGTCATTGTAAATCCATTTGGTATGTATTTCCTTAGTTCATTCACAGTTTCTATACCAGTTTTGAAATCAACACCTGCAAAAGTTTCTCCTCTATCGAAAGCCTCTCCATTCCTGTTAAATCTTCTGTGATCATCCTCCTCAAACTCCTCTTTTCCTGTAAATTTTCCGGTCAATAGTCCTGATGCCAACGGAACTCTAGCAATTATACCGATATTCTTCTTCTCTGCAAGGTTAAAGAAATAATCTGATGGTCTTTGTCTGAACATATTAAATATAATCTGGACCGAAGAAACACCTGGATATTCTGAAGCTTTTATGGCTTCTTCAACCTTTTCAACACTCACACCATAATTCAGAATTAACCCCTCCTCCTTCAATCTATCCATGGAATCAAAAACTTCGGGATTATAATATACTTCCCATGGTGGGCAGTGTAGTTGAAGTAATTCAATTTCTCTAAGATTCAAATTTTTGAGACTTCTTTCAATAAATCCTTTTATATTTTCGTAGTTGTAACCTACAGCAGTGTGCGGATTTAATCTTCTTCCTGCCTTTGTAGCAATATGGACCTGATCCCCATATTCTTTCTTTAGCTCTCCAACAAGTCTTTCAGATCTACCATCTCCATAAACGTCAGCAGTATCAAAGAAATTTATACCACTGTTCACTGCGGCATTAAGAGCCTTCCTTGATTCATCATCATTCACTTTCCCCCAAGTTCCACCTATGGCCCAGGCCCCAAACCCTATTTCTGATACTTTAATTCCCGTTTTTCCAATAGTCCTATACTTCATACACTCTACCTCTATTTACACAGTATAAAAATGTTTTAAGTGTCCTAACATTTCCTATTTTATTTTACCATCCATTCTAAATCTTCCGGTATGCCTCTGTGTTCAGAAATGTACTTAAAAACTAACGCGCTTGGTCGCATTTGAATCTTTTTAGTCTCTTGATCAACGCCAAGTAAACCAAATTTCATCCCAAAACCAGATGACCATTCGTAGTTGTCTAAAAGTGACCAATGAAGGTATCCTCTAATATCCATACCATCCTTAATTGCCTTTTCCACTTCGTAAAGATGACAAACAAGATATTTTGGTCGCAGCGAATCAGTTGAATCAGCAATACCATTCTCAGTTACGATCATAGGAAGCCCATAGTGTTCATGGTAATCTTTAAGAACGTGGTATAGTCCCTCTGGATACAATTCCCATCCAAAATCGCTCACTTCACGTCCAGCTTTACTTTTCATTCCAGCTACTGCGTTGTGACCATAACCTTTCACAGTTACATATCCACTTTCTTTGCTAGCTATTACGTTCCTGGTGTAATAATTCACTCCTATCCAGTCCAGTTTTCCTTTCAGGTCTTCTCTTCTTTCATCTGATTTCTCTTTAAACTCTTTGGCTTCGTTTATGATTTTCGCCCATTTCATGTCTCCAAAAATCAGAGAATTAAAAAATGAATGCCTTTCATTGAAAAGAGCCATTTTTGTAGCTTCCTTGTCATTCTCTTTCTCTGGTACCAGATCTGCGTTTGCGTAAATCAATCCAATTGGTTGCTTAGTAAACTTTTTCATTTCGTCGTAAGCTCTTCCAATTGCTTCTATAATATGTTTTTTAGCGAGGTTTCCTGCTTCAATTGAAGGGTATGCCGGTGGAAAACCAGTTTTGACGTTGAAATATCCATTTCCAAAAACCACGTTGGGTTCATTCATAATTGAAAACTGATCTGCTATATAATCAAATTTCCATGCCAAATAAGCTGAATACTTTACAAACTCAATAACAGTCCTGTGATTCAGCCAGCCATTCTGTTCATTCTTGAGTCCATTTTTTCTAGAAATTATTGGATCATGCAACGAAAGAGGCAATGGCCAGTGATAAGCATTTATTATTAGCTTCATTCCATTTTCCTTAACGTTTTCAAATATTTCCTTATAGTGTTGCAGCGCTTTCTTATTTACAACATTATCCATATCATTTAATATTTTTTCAGTTACATTTATGGATATTATATCGTCATTGTTTTGTTCAACGTCTACCTTAATCTCAGGAGTAGCTTTTGGAAAAAGTCTTGTCCACTCTACCCCTAACCTAAACGCATTAGAACCAAGTGACCTAGCCATTTGATTGTATGTTTTATAAAGATCCCAATATGCAACACCAGTTTCTGGTTGGTCCCCAGAAACTAAACCTGTCTTTATGTTGTTTTCATCGTGAACCCATTTCCACCAGTCTGAATTTTCGTCATTATCACTAATACCCATTTCAGATTGAAAACCTGCGAGAGAAAATCCAAGCAAAAAGCCATCCTTAAACATATTTTAGAATCGGTCTTTATCATAAATATATTTGCAAATACTACTAAGATTAATTGCTTCTGGTAATACTTGGGAGAAAAATGAAAAATTAACAACTGGTGATATTTTGTAATCTTAATCAAACACACAAATTAATGTATTATGTAAAAAGTGACATCGATCATCTTTACTTGTTCCAGTTTCCCATTTCTTCCTCCGACTGTAATTTCACCATTTTCACTCAAAATGTTAAATGATTGTATTTTACCAGGAATTCTTGTTATTGAAATAACATCACCTCCTATTGTTATAATTTCTTCATTCATCACTCCAAGTACCGTAGCTCGAAGACGTTTTCCCTTAGCCATTAGGTTCTCTATGGCATCACATGCTAGCCAAGAAGTGGTCACTTTAAATTCGTGTTTGTAGAAATTAAAATCGATAATATAATTTGCTGGAAGCCAGTTCATAAAAAAATAATAATAACTCATTATATCCATTAGTTCATCTTCCTGCAAGAAGACTGAATAGTTTGATTCGAGTGAAACGGATCTTCCATTAAAGAAAGAAATCTTTCTGTCAATTATTACCATCTCTGCGTTAGTCATTTCACTCGTTTTGAGTATTCCTATTTCTGAGATAATGTCAATTATCTTTCTATCTAGGTTGTTATTTAAAACGAAACATAGGGTAACCCCATTCTGATGTGCCTTTTTTAAGCTAGATATAAGCGTCATTATTTTTTCGCTCGGTAAAGAAAAAAGAATCTCAGACTCTGCATTTTCTATAGCATTTTCTAATTTATTTTCAGCGGTGCTACTATTTTGGATAAATAGCATATTAGGAACCCTAACAGGGAAATTCTTTCTACTTTTCTTAACGTAGTCTTCAAGGCTGGATAAGTATTTCTTCATATCATCCAGTTCTGACTTAAAAGCCTCCTCTGGCATGACTGCTTCATAAGATTTTTTTAGTCTTGAACTAATAATTACCAACCCTTTCCTTTGAAGTTTACCAAGTATGTCGTAAATCCTAGGTTGTGGAATTCCCGTTTCTTTTATTATATCCGTTGGTTTCATTGCACCGTTTAACAAAAGGCAGGAATAAGCTTTAATCTCATACTTTGAAAGATGGAACCTTTCAAGTTCTTCAAAAATTTCTTCTTCAACCATAAATTGATAGCCTTAAACAACCTAATAATATTTTGCAACCATTCGCGGAAATTTACTAAATAAATGTTCATAGAATTTAATCTCAGAGTCGGGAAAACCTTTAGGGTTTAAAGACTCTATCTTATTTAAACAATTCCAAATATATACTTACTTTATAATATGATTCTCCTATGGTTGCTTTTTAAAATTAAAGAAAAAATCTTTATATATTCAAATATAAGTGAGCCTTTACCACGAGAAAAGTCGTTCACTGTTATTGGAAAAAGTTAGTTAGACTGATATTAAAGATTCGTATGATATTTAAAAAAGCCTTAGCCTGAAAAAGCAATATTTTTCCATTTAAACTCTATAAAAAATGTGGCATGATCTTATGTTAAAAAGATTTTTAACCTATTCTTTTGTAAGGATCAGGTGCAGCTTCTATTAGTTTCTTGGTATAGTCTTCACTTGGAGAGCTGATAACATCCGCTGTCTTACCAGATTCCAAAATTCTGCCATCATTAATGATGTAAAGTCTATCAGTCAGGTAACTAACTGTGCTTAGATCATGGGTTATATACAGAATTGAAACTTTTCTTTTATTTCTTAGATATTTAAAAAGTTCTAAAATAGTTGCTCTAATAGAGGCATCTAGCATGGAAACCGGTTCATCAGCTATCAATAGAGACGGAGACGTTGCCAGAACCCTTGCTATGTATGCCCGTTGTCTTAAACCTCCTGAAAGTTCATGTGGCATTTTCCACCTGAAATTTTCCTGAGGTATTAGAGATACGTCTGCTAGAATATCATTTATTGTTTCCTCGATATTTTGTGCATTTCTAAGTTTTAAAGGGCGTCTTATATGCCAGTCTACATTGTGTGTTGGATCTAGAGATGAGTACGGATCTTGAAAAATAAGCTGAACATTTCTCCGATATTCCTTTAATTCTTTTCCTTTAATATTTGTTATATCCTTTTCATTGTATAGCAATTTTCCTTCCGTAATTCTGTTCATCTTAAGTATTAAATTAGCTATTGTAGACTTTCCACTTCCACTTGCCCCTACCAAGCCAATTATTTCAGCCTTATCAACAAACATGTTAATGCCATGGAGAACTTCCACAAAATTCTCAGATCCTCTTTTGCCCTTTACATCAAATCGTTTAACTACATCTTTAAGCTCTAGAACGTGCATTGTTTATAGCCTCCTTTTTCCAATCTGGGTATCTTATGCAACTGTATTTAGTTCCATCTTCCTCTATTAGGATTGGTCTTCTTTCTCTACATTCATTAATCACAAAAGGACATCTTGCCGAAAAAACACAACCTTTCGGCGTTTCTGAGAAATCCAATGGCTCTCCCGGAATAGGATTTAACTTGTTTATTGACTTAGACATAGTGGGAATGCTATCAAGAAGTAATTTAGTATATGGATGTTTTGCATCTGTAAGAAGTGCCTTATAAGGTCCCATTTCCATTATATTTCCACCATATAGAACCAGTACTCTATCTGATATCTGAAAAAGTACCGAAATATCATGTGTAACTATAATTATAGACAATGACAGTTTTTTTTGAATCTCTTTTATAGTTTTTAAAATCTCATATTGAACAAGCACGTCAAGTCCTGTGGTAGGTTCATCCATAATTATAATTTTGGGTGAATACAACAGTGCCATTGCGATTATGACTCTCTGTTTCATCCCACCACTTATTTCATGAGGATATCTATAAAGAACATCATAACCCAGATGTACAATATCAAGAACTCTATGTAAATCCTCAGTATTCATTTCTCTTTCATGAGACTCTATTATGTCCATAAACTGATCTATAATTTTTTTCACGGGATTTAGAGAGTTCTGTGTTCCTTGTGGGACAAAACTAATAAACTCTCCTCTTACTTTTCTTAGTTCCTCTTCTTTCATTTTTAACATGTCTTTATTATCTATTTCCACGTTTCCTCCCAGTATATACCCTGGATATGATAGTGAGTTAAAAATTGAATAAAGCAGTGTAGTCTTACCCGAGCCAGATTCTCCGGATATCCCTAAAATTTCCCCATCCATTAATTCAAAGCTGAGATCATCAATTATCTTTACAAATCCTGATTCACTCAGATACCCGGAAATCATATTTTTAACCTCAAACTTCAATTCTTATCACCTATTTTCTTTAACGACTTTTGGATTTTTTTCCTAGAATAAACTCTCAGCGTTGGATTTGCTATTTCATCAAAGCCACTGTTGAGTAATGAAAAACTCATCGCCAAACCCCCGATCGCAATAGAAACGGGTATATACCACCACCATTCACCTGAAAGATATGCTTCATTGCTAATAGCCCAATACAGCATTGTTCCCCAGTTGATAGAATCAACGTTACCAAGACCAAAGAACTCTATCCATGTTAATCCAAGTACTCCGTACATTGCAGCGAAGAAAAAATTGCTAACTATCAATGGAAACATATTTCTAATAATCTGTCTGAATACTATGCTTAAATTTGACTCTCCTATAAGTTTTGACGATTTAATGAAATTTCTGGTAGCAAGACTCTTAGTCTGAGACCTTAAAACTCTTGCACCCCATGCCCAACCAGTAATCGATAACGCCAAAAAGATAGCAATGTAACTGAAAGAGATCCCTATTCCAATAAATAAGCTACCAATAATAATTACAATCATGATTCCAGGGATTATGACAAAAACATAGCTAAGACCATCTAAAATCTTATCTGTTTTGCCACCAATCAAACCAGCACTCAATCCAACCAAAATAGAAATTAAAGTTGATACAAGACCAACTGCCAAACCAACACCAAGAGTGGGAGCAGCCCCATATAAGAATCTTGAAAACAGATCTTCTCCATACGCATTAGTGCCTAAAATATGGGAAAAACTTGGACTCAAATTGATAGCGAAAGAATTAAAACTTGGTGAATACGGCGAAAAGTCGGGCCCAAAAATTGCCAATAAAATGTATGCTATTAAGAGGAAAAACCCAATTGATGATTTTTTGTTCGAAAAAATTCCAGAATTTATAAATTTTTTAATTAAATTTGAGAGTGATAAGGTCATTGCGAATCACTCCTAATTCTTGGGTCCATTATTCCATATAATATTTCTGTAATAAAGTTAGCAACTAACGAGATCAAAACTATAACAATGAAAATACCATTAACAAGTGGATAATCTAAACCTTCAATTCCTTGATAAAGGTATTCCCCCAGACCTTGATATGAAAAAATCTGTTGTATTAGTATAACTCCAGTTATAGAAACTCCTATGGATATGCCAAAGCTAGTCATGTTTGGTAAAATGGCGTTTCTTGTAGCATTCTTTCTCATTAATTTCTTCTTTACGCCCATAAGTTCAGAAAATTTAAGGAAATCGCTATTCAGAATGGTTACCATGTTGTTTCTCATACCAAAAACCCAACCAGACAGGGTAGTAAGTACAAGAGTTGAAACTGGTAATATAGCATGATAGGCAACACTGGATATAAATGTTAAATTTAAGCCTGGGGTTAATCCCAGTTTGTAGGCATTTAAAGCTGGAACAACATTCAAGTCAACAGCAAATATTAGCATAAGTATGACTGCAAACGCAAATGCTGGAATTCCATACATGAACATTGGGATGAGTGTTGAAAGAGAATCTTTCCATGTACCTCTGGATAATGCAGCCACTCTTCCTAGATAGTTTCCAACATAAAATGATATGACTATTGGTACAACCACAAGAAAAATAGTCCACCAGAACGAGTCTGCTATAATTGTTGCGACAGGCTCTGGAAAATATATGATAGAGACACCAAGATTTCCGTGAAACAAGTTTGATAAGTAACTAAAGTATTGAATATATAATGGTTGATGTGATATTCCTAGTTCAAGGTCTATTGCTTTAATCAGAGTAGGGCTCACATATGCTCCATTAGCTGAAAGTCTTGCAATCACGGCCTCGGCAGGATTACCTGGAATTAATCTTGGGAGCGCAAATCCGACAGTAACTGTAATAAAAAACAAAACTATGAAGTAAACCACTCTATCAAAAAAAAATTTATATCTCATACTCTCACTCATAAAAGAAAATTATTTGTTAAATTTTTTCTCCTTTTTGTTTTTATTTATATATGCATAGGACACAGCAACTGCAGCAATTATAACGATCGCAGCTATGATCCCATAGATGTAGTTAGATATTGGGGTTTTTGATGGTGTAACAGTTACGGATGGTTTTTGATCTGCTCTATCGAAGAGGTGAAGTGCAACAACTTCAAGTGCTGGGTTTTGCCATGGTGCCCCAACCCAGTAGTTATTGTTAGCAGTTGGGAATCCTCCTATTGTTTTGTTGTTGTATTCATACCATATAGCTGCGTTAACCGTAGTTACAACAGGGTCGTTTTTCATAATTATGCTTGCCATTTTATTTATAAGTATGTTTTGGTCGTTAACGTTTGTGGTCTTTGAATATTCCTGTAAATATGTGGAAAAACCATCGGTCGAGGAATTGAATCTTTCCCAGTCAGTTGTTGCTGTTTGGCCTATTGGAGTTACATTTCCACCATCATAATACTGACCATAAAACCCGTAGTATGGATTAGGCCCCCATTCG
Organism: Thermoplasmatales archaeon; assembly: GCA_027316895.1. GTDB lineage: Archaea > Thermoplasmatota > Thermoplasmata > Thermoplasmatales > Thermoplasmataceae > Cuniculiplasma. The sequence goes on from DAHVFT010000004.1 coordinate 73,824, forward strand.
GTGTTGGAGTACTGAATTATCCAGTAATTTCCAGTTTGCATATCGTTGTACAAAGTGCTATAAACCGGAGTAACAACTGTTAATGTTATACCTATGGCAGCCTCTTCCTGAGATATGATTGATATATCTGCATCCCAGTCTGTCCATCCAGCTGGAGTCATTATTGTCATCGTTGGAACTAGGGTTCCATTTGGTTCAACCAACTGTCCTTTACTATTCCACGTATATCCGTGTTCACTTAATATTTTTTTGGCAAGAGATACATTATATTGAGAAAGGTAATTCGCTAATTTTAGATTTGTACTGTTTAATACTGAAGATTGGGATTCCATCAAACTTAATCCAAGGGCTGGTGTTTCATACCCATATTCACCCTGCATGTAAAGTTTAGTCCTGTTAATAGCGAAACCCATAGCTTCTCTGAAGAATGTTTGGTTTAATGGAAATCTCATATTGTTCATCTGCTCGGCAACTGGCGTTTCATATCCAAAGTAGTAACCATAATTAGCTGGGTCTTTAGACACATATAATTTCTGAAGTCCTGGTATGAATAAACCACCCCATGACACCTGCCCATCTTCAAGCGCTAAGTCTGCTGCATTGTTACTGGTATAAGCATAATAAACTATGTGCGATAAATGTGGTTCATTAGGCTGCCAGTAGTGGGCATTAGCACTTAATTCTATCTCACTTGAAGAAACACTTGTCAATACGAAAGGACCTGTTCCAACAGGTTTTGGATTGGTATATGTCACAGGATTTGACACATTTTGCCAGATCTGCTTTGGAACAATTAGGACTAAGTTCAGGTAGTAAAACGATGGTACATTTGGTGTCTTGTAAGTGAACTGCACTTCATATTGGTTTACCTCACTTACGGAAGTGATATAATCCCAAACAGAGTATGAGTCAAGTGCAGGATACTTCTTCATAAGGTTAAAAGTAAAGACAACATCACTTGCATTGAATTTCATTCCATTACTGAATGTTACATTCTGTCTGAGATGCACAGTAAGTGTCAAATCTCCATTGCTCCATGCATAACTAGTCGCGAGCCAGGGAATCGTGGTGCCATTTAATGGATCAATCTGAAACATTGGTTCATATATTAATGACTGGACTCCATTAGGGTATATAGAAGAGCTGAAAGGATTAAATGAATCAGTGAATGACTCATAAGGGGATGGTAAAACTATGGCTGTCCCTCCAGATTTAATAGCAGTACTATTGGCTACATCACTAGTTACATTTCCACTTTGTGAACTATGTCCCAAGGGAGTATCGCTGGCAATGATTCCATAAAATGCGGTACCTACCATGAGAAGCGTCACAAACACTATCAATAATTTTGTCGCTTTCATAAAACTAAATATCTAAAACAGTATTTATAGATTCAAAATACTTACAGTCAGTAGTGACATTTGGTCAAAACTCGATCATCCCTATCAAATATAAATATGCGTATTTTCTAGGCATACATGATGGAAAATAAATGGAAAGATAATTTCTTGTTAGGGGTAAATTATTGGCCAACAAGACAGAATATAAAAATGTGGAAAAACTGGGAACCAGAAGAGATTTCAAAGGATATAACTTCCCTATCAAAGCTTGGTACGACAACATTGCGAGGTTTCATTCTGGACGAGGATTTCATAGATAATTATGGGAAAATAAATCAGGAAGCGCTGAAAAACCTATCTCAATTTCTAGACATCTGTGCTTCCCGTGGGCAAAATGTAATGCTTACATTCATGGTAGGTCATATGAGTGGAAGAAACTGGTTTATACCGTGGGCACCTGAAAACCGGATCTATGACTATGAGTCCATAATCAAATTCACTGAGTTTGTGAAAACTATAGTGGTTAGATTCAGGAATCATCCAGCTATCGAAGGATGGTTAATGAGTAATGAAATGAGCATAGTTTTAGAGCCAAAGGATAAGTATCAAGCTCTTTCAATTGAAAAATCATTCTACCAAACTGTAAAACTTTATGATCCAAAACATCTGGCTTCATCCGGAGAAGTTATTTCTTATCTCCAGGAACCACAAAACATAGAAGGCTATTCGGACTATTCTGGGCTGCACATATATTTTTATGATAATGATAAAATAAGACATAGATTCACCTATGGCTCTATGTTAAGAATATACTCAAACGATGGAAATAACAGAAGTTTTCTTGAAGAATTCGGGTTTAGTACAAATCAAGTATCAGAGGACTCTCAGGGAGAATTCATTTATTCCATACTATGGTCATCCTTTATTAATGGCTCTCTTGGTGCCCTTATCTGGTGTAGTTCAGATTTTGAACAGATAGAAGACCCACCTTACGAATGGAGATTGATAGAACTTAATTTTGGATTGATGGATAACCACAGAAATCCTAAACTATCGGGAAAACTATTCAAGAAATTTTCAGACGAAATAATGGAACTGGAAAGCAGTGGAATAAAAAGTAAAGATTTTTCAGAATCATCTAACGCCTCTGTTCTTGTACCTTTCTTTATATCCAATGAATATACGTCAATTGATCCTAATTACAAGAGACAGCTTTTCAGTAGATTTCCAAATGGGCTTACAATTTCCATTCAACTCATGAAAATGGCAAACATTGAGAATAGTGCATTTTACGAAGACAACATTACAGAAAAGATAGAATCGAAGAAACTCATAATAATACCATCAACTCCTACATTGAAGGCAACATCTTGGTCGAAAATCATGGAAGCGAGTGAAAAAAAGCAAGTAGGCATATATGCTTCAACATTCCGGGGAATTAGCGGTAAGATTTCGCTAAATAATTATCATGAATCATTTACTTATCTCTGGGAAGAATTATTTGGATTGCAAAATGTACTGGAAGCTGGTGAAAAAGGAATTCATTACAGCGAAAAAATCACATTAAACTTCCTGACAAACTTTGGGAAGATTAAAAAGGGAGAAAAGATAGAACTCATTCTTGACGAATTGCAAGTATATTCATATAGGGTAAAGGTAAAAGATGCCCAAGTAATTGCTCAGGATCAGTTTGGAAATCCTATTTTCACCAAATCAAACAAAGGCAAGAACTTCTTTATGAATATCCCAATGGAGCTTATTCTATCTTCTATTGAAGAAAATAATTGGAATCAAAAATATCACGAGATATATAGAGAGATAGGGAAAATGAGTGGAGTAGCTGTGGAACATGAATCAACATGTCCATGGATAGAAATAGGAAGAAAGGAAGTTAACCATGGAGAATTCTTGGTAATGATTAATCATGGTCCGGAATCAGTATCTATTATATCAGACATAAACAACGATTTCGTTAAAATTGGTGGAAACGCTGAGATAAAAAAAGTGGAGAGAAATAATATAGAAGTTCTGTTCCCTTCCGGAGGCATACTGGTGTTAAAGATTAATAAAATGAGAAAGCAAACTAAATAGAATCAAATATCACAACCAATCACTTCTTAGAATTTCTCAATACTGGAATATATCCTAGAACAGATGTGGCAAAAAGTGGCAACGTTGCTATCGCATCATAAAGTGAGAAGTAGTCTGCCACAAATAGTATACCGGCAAGAGAAAGAACACGTCCTGCTACCAGATAGTATTCCCTATTTATCCAAAAGTGTCTTGTTCTCTTAAAACCATCAAGATATTGCATAAATTCACTCACACCAAGATTAGAAAGAGGTGTTATGAAAAACAATATTATAGAAGATGCGAGAAATATTAATATTAGGGTATATGAGAATCTGACAATATAGGCAAGTGACGAAAGTATAACAAGAAATATTGCATAAGGCACATAACGTTTCACTTTCTTTTTCATATATGGAGCAATTGCATTGGAAACGAACCCAACAGAAGCTGTAACAGTCCCGTATATACCTGTGAGGACAAAATTCCTAGTCAAATAGAAAACATAAACTGGAATAACTGCACTCATCACCATTCCCAGAATTGATGAAGTAAAAAATAATAACCTGAACTTTCCATATTTATCTTCCTTTATTATTGTATTTTTTACATGAAATTCTCCCCCCTTTTCTCCGCTTGATCTAACAAGAAGGGATACAATTCCTGAAAGGAGAAGCAGAATAGAGGCAAGAAGAAAATCGTTAAGATACCTTTCTATACCTGTTGCAAAAGAATAGGCAATAAGTAGACCAGCAACTAAAGGTGCAACGAGTGAATTAAGGTTTGATACTGCAGAATTTATTGAAAGAAAGTTAAACCTCTTTATCGTCTTTGAGATCGCCAATGTAAATGTCGCATTGCCTGCCCAAAAAATACCTGATGAAACCCCATACAGTAACCCAAAATATACAGCATTTCCCGAGAAAAAAGGAGAAATAAAAAGACTTGATATTACAGCAGCTTTAAGGAAAGTACCGATAGAATATAGAAATCTAGCACTAACGTATGCAATTAAATATGTGCCAACAAGAAAGAATAATGTTTGAGAAATCTGAAGTGATAACTGGTAATATATCACATCACTTATGTTATTTGAAGTGAAGAAAAGTACATTTATGAAGATCCCAAACAACCCATTAGAAAACGAGAATAACCCATATGATACATAGTACTTCAAAGGGTCGAAATTGGATTTCCCTTCTCTCCCTTCTAAATTCATCCACTTATATCTCTTTAAATAAAATAGTAATCCCGTTTATATCCATTTTTCTTTACTACTGTAAATAGTTTAAAGATCACAAATATTAAGGTAAAATATGAGTTTGTTATTTGATCAATATGAATATATTGCTACTGGGAGGAAATGGTTTTGGTTTTGTTCACGCAGAGAGCTACAGGAAACTTGGGTACGATTTTTCAGTGTTTTCAAGAAATGAGGAAGTTTTGAAAAGATACAGAGACGAATTTCATGTTAAGAATACGTATAATGATCTCAACGAGGCAATGAATTCTTCTCATGACGTAATTGATATGGTAATGCCACATTATATGCACAGAGATCTGGCTGTGAGAGCCATGAAGGAAGGCAAAAATGTACTGATAGAGAAACCTATCGCAGGCACTCTCGAAGAAGCAAGAGAGATGATAAAAGTGTCCAAAGAAAACAATGTAAAATTCATGGTAGCAGAACAGTATCATTTTGACTCCTCACTAATTCATTCAATGGAATACGAGAAAAAAGGGATGATTGGAAGAGTACACACAATCATAGTAAGAAGTCAAAACCAGTTCAACAACCAGGGATGGAGAACTAATGAAAAGATGATGGGTGGTGGTGCGCTAATAGATGGAGGAATACACTTCATTGAAGCATTGCTGGATCTGGGTGGAGAGTATGAAGATATAATTTCAAGGGTGTATAAGGGAAAGTCATCTATAGAGGGAGAGGATAACACTGTTTCTCTTATCAAATTCAGATCAGGTGCCACAGGAATTTTCTACTATTCATGGAACTATATTTCTTCCCCTGATGTTCCGTCATTTGAGGTAATAGGAACTGAGGGGAGCATATATGAATTCAGGGGTATGAGGGAACCTGGTCAACCAAGAACTGCTTTCGGTATGCCTGTACTCAATGGAAAGATACAGAAAATTAAGGAGGTTGATGTTTTCGATGCAGAAATATCTGGGTTCCTGACAACTATTGAAAGAGACGAGGAAGTTCCATATTCCCCTGAACTGGCATACAGAAATCTAAGTACAGTTCTTGAAATGTATAGAAATTCAAGATAGTAAGTTTAAGTGCAAATAAAATATTGAAATTTTATTTTTCCAGAATATTACACACTGAATCTTGATGGAGAGAAGAGATCAAATTCTTCAGGTATTTTCCCACCATCAATCAGTATGGAAGCCAGCCTTCCCATCTCACCTGAATGCATTACCCCCTGTCTGCAGTTACCTGTTGCCCAGAAGAGATTGGTGAATTTTGAAGACTTTCCAAGGATGGCCAGACTATCAGGTGTGCAGGGTCTCATTCCTGAACTTTTACTTGCAGGTTCTATTCCATCCAGAAATTTGAACTTATCACTCATTACTCTCTTAAGGTATTCAAAGCGTTCAGCTGGTGGTTTGAATGACTGCCCTCTAAACTCGAAGAAGCTTGTCGCCTTGAGACTGTTACCCATTGGTATTGCATACACACCATCCTCACTAAATTCAACAGGCATATGAGGTCTTTCCTTTACATCATCATATGTAATACTGTGACCCCACCCTGGGGCAAGTGGCAGCTTCAGACCAAACATGGAGGCAATTACGGTGCTACCCATTCCAGATGAGATAAGAAATTCATCGCCTTTTATAGCATCACCACCAGAAACAACGTGTTTCACTGAGCTACCATTCATTTTTACACTTTCAATATCATTCTCAATTACCTCAATGCCTGATTCCCTGTTAATCCTCCTCATTTCGCTTAGTAGTTTTCTAGGATTAAGTGAAGATTCTTCCGGGTAATAAATGCCAGATAGCTTTTTTGTTCCAAGTGCGGGCTCCCTTTCAAGGCATTGTTCAGGTAAAAGAACCTCAAATTTAACTGTTCCATCTTTCCTTAACTCTTCTGAAATCTTTGTCATCTCTTCCTGAGTTTTGAAGGTTTGCAACAATCCGGTATGTACAATATCAATACCCATACTGTAATTCTCAACAAATTCATCCAGAATTTTCATCGATCCAGTAGTCAGCATATACTGGCTTTTCTTCCCACTTTCAGATAAAATCTTATGCCTGCTTCTTGAATAAGCAGAAAACCATGATAAATTGGAAAGCATGAATCCCATGCCAAGCCTGACAGGGGAATCTCTCCTGAAGAGCCACTTCATATTGCCTTTCAACCCCTCATAATCAGGAAGAGGAAAACTTAACCCTGGTCCCACAAGTCCTGCGCTTGACCATGCAGCCGAATTCGTGATTTTCTTGCCTGAAATCCATTTTACACTGTTTCCACTTTTCCTGAGAAAATATGAGGAAAAGGCCCCAACAGGTCCCCCACCGACAACAACTATATTTTTATTCAATTCAGGAATGAGATCAATTGCCTAATTAAGGTTTTGGAAAAGGGTGTTAGCCATTCAGTCAATAAGTTTCTCTCAGAATAAAAAAAATTATTTAATTTAAATTCACTATATATTATCATTATCATTTATTAGTCTCTGTATGTCTATATATTTTATATATACTATTAAGAAAATCTATAAGGAAAATCATGCAATCTACTTCTATCGGGAACGGGATGGAAAATAATATTCTTGGAGGTCTAGATAATTCAGGTCTTAGAAGAGGTCATGTCAAGACAATGTTTGTAGCGGGGATGGGATTCTTTACAGATGCCTATTTACTGTTTGTTCTTACTGTAGCAAGTCCAATACTAGCATCAACCTATGGTTTCAATCTGGTAGCAATAAAGGGAACAACCAATCTTCTAGGATTTCAGGTTCTTAATATTCAGATAATAGAAGGTCTGATCTCATCAGCGGTACTGTTTGGAGCATTCTTTGGTGCCCTAATATTCGGGCACATCTCAGATATGTACGGCAGGAAGAAAATCTATGGTCTAGAATTAAGTATCATGATAATTTTTACAGTACTCTCTGCAATATCTGTTAATTACCTAATGCTCATAATAACAAGATTCATTGTTGGTATCGGTGTTGGTGGAGATTACCCAATAAGCTCAACAATAATGAGTGAGTATTCAAGCAGTAAACACAGGGGCAAACTGGTAAGCATGGTATTTGCAATGCAGGGATTCGGTCTTGTATCCGGTGCTTTGGTAGGACTCGGATCAATATACATACTTCCAATAGCAGATTCATGGAGACTAATGC
>DAHVFT010000005.1:0-34873 GCA_027316895.1 Thermoplasmatales archaeon
GATATTTTTATCTTAAATTTTTCTCACATTCTTAGTTCAAGGAAAATGAGAGAATTGGAAGATCAATACAATCCCTCACACTCTCATCTCGGGCGATCAGAGAGTCCGACTCATGAATGGGTAACTCGCAGGTCTCTTATTGAGAATTCCATCGTCCTATTACCTTCCACATACATGGAACCTGAGGAATACCAGTCGTTACCTTTATCAAGCCAGATCCTGTATGGCTACTTCAGTCTCTTCTGGGTCTTCTTTTTGATGCATTTCCTCCGCTTCTTGTTTCCTGTCGTTTGTTGCTTCTGGAATCATATCTCCTGCCGCTATTCCTATTATTCTGACCACCGTACCCATAGGATGGCCTCCTTCTCTGCTCTCTCCTTGGCCTGGCTTCTTCTGCCTGTCCTTCCATGGGCAACTTTGAGATCTCAACACCTGCAGTTCTCTTTATCCTGTTTATTAGATACATTTCATCTGGCAGTATTATACTCATTGCAGTACCGTCCTTGCCAAATCTTGCCGTTCTTCCAACCCTGTGGATATATATCTTGTCCTCCCTTGGCAGATCATAATTTATGATATGTGTTATTTCCGGGATATCAACACCTCTGGCTGCAACATCTGTTGCCACAAGAAATCTTTCCTTCCTCCTGAACTTTGATATGGAATCCTCCCTCTGTTTCTGGGAAAGGTCTCCATGAATCTGGACTGCCTTGAAGCCTTCTCTCCTTAGCTTGTCGCTGAGGAATGATGCTCCATGTTTTGTATTGGAAAAAATTATTGCCTTCTCGGGGTTGTAATCCTGAATGTATCTTACAAGAAAATCCAGCTTATCATGACTTTCAGAAATAATGTAATCGTGTTTTATTGTGGACGGTGTCATGTCCTCATCTTCACCATTTATGTATTCTGATTCCTTCATGAATTTCGATGCGAGACCTTTCACATCACCAGTCATTGTTGCTGAAAAGAGAAACATTCTCCGGTCTTTCTTCGTTGAACTTATTATATCTTCAACATCATCATAGAATCCCATATCCAGCATGAGATCAGCCTCATCAAGGACAACTCTTTCGACGCTGGACAGGTTCAGATAGCCTCTGTCCCTCATATCCTTGATTCTTCCTGGGGTACCAATTATAAATTCAGGCCTGTTCCTTATCTCTTCTGCCTGTCTTGATATGGATGCTCCACCATAAACTAAGGCTCCCTTCAATTTGCATCCTGCTCCCAGAGATTTAAATACTCCAAAAACCTGGATTGCAAGTTCTCTTGTTGGAACCAGTACAAGGTTCATCAGTTTTCCCTTTGGTTCAGTGAGCTGTATCAATGGTATTAGATAAGCTGCTGTTTTTCCGCTTCCAGTTTTGGATTTTACCATGATGGATTTATCGTTCAGGGCAACCGGTATTGTCATTGCCTGAATTTCTGTGGGTTCAATAAAATTTATCTTCCTTAATGATTCAAGCAAAGGTTTTTTCAATTCTAACTCTTCAAACGTATTCATTTGTGCACTCTTCTTTTAATACAGATATTTTTCTGTCTTTTTATACCATATTACTTAGTGTTATATTTAGATTGGCAGTCTGTACTTCTTTTGGAGAAGAACGTGTATGGAAACTGAAATAACCATACCCGATAACAAAAGGGGGTCTTTCATTTAACATGATTCGATGATCTATGTCCCTGGATATTTAATCTAGATACCATTTTAACCAATCTCTCTCAGTAAGTTAAATATTCTATACGCTCATTACTAATTATGAAATTACTTGTACTGGCAAAGGTCCCGGATGACCTGAAGGACGTTGCACGAACAATGGCAGAATCAATTGGAATGCAGGCAGTCTTTGAAGAAGACAATGACGACTGGAAAGACGTTGAAGTCATTCTCTCCTTTATTCCAAAACTGAAAACAATGAACTCATACATTTCAAAACTCCCGAAACTCAAACTAATACAGACACTTTCCGCAGGGGTTGATCTGCTCGATTTCAACCAGATTCCTGATAATATTACAGTATGCAGCAATGCAGGCGCTTTCGCATTGCCAGTTGCGGAGCACGCAGTCTCCATGGCCATGACATTATCGAAGAACCTCCTGTCAAATCACATGAAGATGAGGAATGGCGTATTTGATCAGAGATCACCCAGCGTGAAACTGGAAGGAAAAATGGCAGGAATACTTGGATATGGTGGCATAGGAAGTGAAATCGGAAGGCTGTGCAGGGGAATTGGAATGGAACTGCAGGTGATTTCAAGAAAACCAGTGGATGAAAAGGTTCATTTTTCAGGCACTATGGATTCACTTGATCAGGTTCTGGAAAGTTCAGACTTTATATTTATAAGCCTTCCACTAAACAGGTATACTAGAAACCTAATAACCAACAGGGAGCTCAAAAAAATGAAGGCAAACGCAATCCTTGTAAATGTTGCAAGGGCCGCCATAGTCAATGAAGAGAACCTGTATAATCATCTCAGGGAAAATCCAGAATTCAGGGCTGGTATTGACGTGTGGTGGGAAGAGCCCATAACAACAGGAAAATATGAAATGAAATATCCATTCCTTGACCTGCCAAATGTCATAGGTTCACCTCACAACTCGGGGATAATACCGGAGATTGACATCAACGCATTCCTGAGTGCAGTGAAGAACGTAGAATTATGGATGAAGACTGGAAAACCCCGCAATATTGTAAGAAGAGAGGATTACAGATAAGTCTGAAAAACCTTAAGTCTTAATCGGACATTTTGTTTCATGATTCTATTGGAAGTAACTTATTATCCCATTGGGGAAGGAACCTCTGCAGCAAAGTATGTAAAGGCAGCTGTAAACACCCTTAAGGAAACCGGTCTGAAGGTCATTCCGGGGAGCATGTCAAGTGTCATAGAGGGAAATACCCTGGACGAACTATTCAGTGCCATAAAGAAGGGAGAGGAAAAAATAATATCAATGGGCATAAAGAGGGTAGAAACAATCATAAAGATAGACCACAGACTGGATAGCGAAAACACAGCAGAGAAGAAGCTTAAGGAAATATCGTGAATTGCCTTACGGAGTAGGATCAATACTATCAGGCGCAAAAGGTAAATCATGTTAATGTCTGACTATATTTATTAGAAAAATCAAAACAAAATTCATTAATACATACTGACATATGGTAAATTATGTTCAACGATCATGTCCAGTCAACAGAAAAGATAAGGCTAGATAGGGATCAGAAAGAAAGCCTATGGGACGCCTTTTTTCAGGAGTATCATTATTATGACAAGATAACAGAATTGAGCTCGCATTATCCAGAGCAGCGCAGTCTTTTCATATCCTATGAGGATATAGATGAATTTGATGTTGATTTCGCCACCTATGTTCTTCAGAATTCTGAGGAGGCAATTGAGCTTGCCATATCTAGGGTCAGGAAATTTATTTCCAACTCAGGCTGGAACTACCTTATTAAGGACTCAAATTCCATAATCATAAACATAAGGCTATTCAATCTGCCTGAGCATCTCGGGATCGATATAAGGAATATTAGAAGCATGAATGTTGGAAAACTTCTCAGCATCACCGGTATCATCAGGAAAAATACAGAAGTGATTCCGAGACTGTACAATGCAGCATTTCAATGCTCACTGTGTGGCTCAAGAACATTTGTACTGCAGAACAGGGGAAAGCTTGAGGAACCTGAAAGATGTTCCAATGAGGAGTGCCACGGTGAGAAGCCCAAGGCAAGGTTTTCACTAATTATAGAAGATTCACAGTTCATTGATACAGAAAAGATAGAACTTCAGGAGAATCCGGAAACCATAAATGGAGGTGCACAACCCCTGAGGCTCACCGTTATAGTTGAAGACGATCTTTCCGGAAAGCTATTCCCTGGAGACAGGGTAACAATGGATGGAATCCTGAGGGCAGAGCAGAAGATCTATTCGGGAAACCTGCTGACAGAATTTAATATATTTCTGTATGCAATAAATTTCAGGAAAACCACTAAGGAACTGGATGAAATTAAGATCAGTGATGCGGAAGAAGAAAGCATAAGGGAACTTTCCAGAGATCCAAAGATCATAGACAAGCTGGCAGATTCCATAGCACCAACAATCTACGGCCTCGATAACATCAAGAAAACACTTGTTCTGCAGATGTTTGGAGGCGTCAGGAAATTCATGAAGGATGGGACAATAATAAGGGGGGATATACACATACTCATGGTTGGTGATCCGGGAACGGCAAAGTCACAGCTGCTAAGGTACATGTCGGAGATCTCACCAAGAGGCGTGATGGCAATTGGAAAAGGTTCGAGTGCTGCAGGTTTGACTGCTGCTGCAGTGAGAGATGAATTCGGGGAGGGTAGATGGACACTGGAGGCGGGAGCACTTGTTCTAGCTGATAATGGGTTTGTATCCATAGATGAGCTTGATAAGATGGATGAAAGGGATACATCAGCCATGCATGAGGCCATGGAACAGCAGACTGTAACAATATCAAAGGCGGGAATCATGGCAACACTGAAATCACGGTGCTCTGTCCTTGCCGCGGCAAACCCGAAGAATGGAAGGTTTGATGCGGAGGAGGATTTCATGAAGCAGCTAGATTTCCCACTGCCTCTCATTTCAAGATTCGACGTCATTTTCAAGCTTATAGACAATCCTGACCAGGAAAGGGACAAGAACCTTGCAGATCACGTACTTGAAGTTCACAGGCTCGGAGAAATCTTCAAGAGCATGGAAATGAATAATGTTGAAGATGGAAGCATCGGAGACAACGAGAGAAAATATGAGCCACCAATTCCAAGGGAGATGTTGAGGAAGTATGTAGCTTACGCAAAGGGGCACATTGTTCCAAGGTTGACAGATGAGGCAATGGAATATCTCAGTCAGGAGTATGTCCTCACAAGGAATACCGGCCACCAGATCGGGAAATACAAATCAGTGCCCATAACTGCAAGGCAGCTGGAGTCAACCATAAGGCTTGCAGAGGCAGCTGCCAAGGCAAGGTTATCAGAATTTGTCTCGATTGATGATGCAATGCTTGCAAAGAGAATAGTGGATTCTTACCTCAAAGATGTGGCAAGCGATGACGAAGGTGTTGACATAGATCTATTGATGACAGGAACCAGTGCCAGGCAGAGATCGGACCTTGAGATAATTTATGAGATAATAGCAGACCTAAAGGGATCTGATGGCAGCCTTGTAAAGGAACTGGATGTGCTGAAATCAGCTTTAGAACGTGGAATCCCAAGGGAGAAATTTGCAAAATCTCTTGAGAGGGCAAAAGGCACTGGCTACCTGTACAGCCCAGGACCAGGATACATCGACAGGGTGTGATTGGGATGAAAGCGTATAGGGCTAAGCTCACGCAGATAAGGGGTGAGGTTATTTTAAGCGCAGCAGATGAAGATCTGATCGGGAAGGAACTCAGGGAGGGCATTCTTCATATAGATGTGAAGGAATCTTTCTATGGTTCAACAAAGGTAACTGAAAAATTTCTAGCTGAGAGCATGGGCATGTGCACAATAGGAAATTTTGTAGGCATTAACACCGTTGAACTTGCAATAAAATGCAAAATTGTTGAAAGGGGAAACATAATCACAATTTCAGGAGTGCCTCATGCACAGTTCGCCAAAATGATAAGGTGATAGTCTGGAAAAGGAGGTCATGGTCAGGGAGATATTCAAGTCGATAAGCACTAAATATGACTTCATCGATTCCCTGATGAGTTTTGGCATGGACAGGAGATGGAGAAGAATAGTGATTGATCTTCTTGACATTAAACCTGGAATGAGGGTCGAAGATATTGGTGCAGGGTCCGGAAAGGTCACGGAAGAGATGTTGAAAAGAATGCCGGACCTTATGATAGATGCCGTAGATCTGACTAAGGAAATGTTTCCAAGACCAATCAAGAATGTGAATTTCACCGTCGCATCAGCAGAGAAATTGCCATTTGACGATGGAGAATTTGACAGGTGTGTCTCCTGCTTCCTGACAAGAAACATTCCGACACTGCAGAATTATATGGATGAATCATACAGGACTCTCAAGCATGGAGGCATATTCTGCAACATGGATATATTTGACCCTGGAAAAAACTTCATAGCTCCTGCCTTCAGGGTATATTTCTACAGGTTAGTTCCCCCAATAATGAACAGGGTATCCCACACAGAAGCTTATACGTACCTGGCAAATTCAGTAAAAAATTTCGTAACACCTTCAACTTTTGCACAGATGATGAAGAAATCAGGTTACACAAATGTTGAGACATTCAGGCTGGGAGCAGGTTCTGTGTATATACACAGGGGTGTAAAAGAGTGATTCAGCATTTTAAGGGCCAACAATTTTAAATTTTATAGCACCAAATTAATATTTTAGATATGAGATTATAAGCATTAATGTATAAATATGAACATTACATTACTGGATTATGTACGAAATAACAAAGGAGGAAATAATACCGAGAAAATGGTATAACATAGTCCCTGATCTTCCAGAACCACTTTCTCCACCAAGAGACCATGATTCAGAGAAATCATCCATAGATCTTCTGAACAGGATCCTGCCAAAGGAGATACTCAGGCAGGAGTTCACATCAAGCAGGTATGAGGATATACCCGATGAGGTTATAGAACAGTATCTGCAGATTGGAAGACCCACACCTCTTGTGAGAGCAATAAACATGGAGAGGCTGCTGAATTTCAGGGGAAAGATCTTCTTCAAGAATGAAGGGGCAACTGCCACAGGCTCACATAAGATAAACACCGCACTTCCACAGGCCTATTATGCAAGAAAGGAGGGCGTTGAGGAAGTTGTCACAGAAACAGGTGCAGGGCAATGGGGAACAGCCACAGCCCTTGCAGCCACTCTAAACAGGATCAGGTCAACTGTCTTCATGGTAAAGGTGAGCTATGAACAGAAGCCATTGAGGAAGAAGATCATCAAGCTGTATGGAGGGAATACATATCCAAGTCCAAGCAACATGACTGAATACGGGAGGAAGATACTTTCAGAAAACCCGAATCATCCTGGAACATTAGGCATTGCGATCAGTGAGGCAGTTCAGTATGCCCTTGATCACGATCTTAAATACATGATGGGAAGTGTGGAAAATGCTGTAATAACCCATCAGAGCGTGATCGGTCAGGAAACAAAAAAGCAGCTTGAAGCAATAGGAGAAAAGGCCGACACACTCATTGGCTGTGTTGGAGGAGGAAGCAACTTTTCAGGGTTCACATTCCCCTTTGTTGGAGGGGATTCAGAAATGATTGCAACTGCTGCAAGTGAGGTCCCGAAATTCAGTAAGGGAAATTACAAGTACGATCTCATAGACACGGCAGGTATAATGCCGGAATTGAAGATGTTATCCCTTGGGGCTGATTTTATTCCACCATCTATCTATGCCGGAGGGCTAAGATATCACGGTGCAGCTCCTGCCCTATCCCTCCTGATCAAAAATGGAAGAATAAAGACAGATGAAGTTACAGAGGAGAGGAGTATGCAGGCCATGGAACTGTTTGCCAGAACCCAGGGTATAGTGCCAGCACCGGAATCATCCCACGCAATCGCAACAGTGATTGATTACTGCAGGAACCCTGAAAATCAGGGAAAAACCGTGGTATTCAACCTCAGTGGACATGGATTGCTCGACCTTTCCATAATAAGGGATTAGGATGAAGCTGGCACTCTACTTCACATTCCCATATCCAGACAGGGAAACCTTCCAGAGATTCTTTGATCAATCCCTCAATCACAGGTATGACTACCTTGAGCTTGGAATACCCACCGATCATCCATATTACGATGGACCGGTGATCAGGAAAACCCACAGCAGGGCAAGGGCCAACTATTCAGAAGAAATGCTGAGAAAAACCCTGAGAACTGCCATTTCAAAGGGCATAAAAGTATACACGCTTGTTTATTACAACCATTTTATCGGTAATGAAAGTGAATTTCTTGGAAACCTGAAGTCAATGGGTTTCAGCGGGGCAATAATACCGGATTTACTGACAGATTACTTTTCAGAAAGGGATGAGCTTATCAGGAAGATGAATGAATCTGGGCTTTCACTTATCCCATTTTTCACATCGTCCACTCCTGATACTGTGATCAGGGATATTGCATCAAGGACAAACGACTGGATCTATCATGGGCTGCAACCTTCCACCGGGATAAGGGTACCTGTTAGCATAGATCTGATGGTAAACAGGATAAAGGAACTGTGTCCAGGACGTGAGTTGATATTTGGATTTGGAATCAACAGTACAGAAGAAATAAGGGAATTAAGGGAGTCCGGTGCAGATGGCATCGCTGTAGGTTCAAGCCTGGTGCCATTCATGGAAACAGGGGACACGGCAGGGTTTGACTCAAAAATTAGAATGCTGGAGGATGGTCTCAATGGTATCTGAAACTGTTATGAAAATCATAGAAGGAATACACATTAGTGAAGGTGAAATGGAAAGGCTGCCAGCTTATCTTTCTGGGCCAGATGTAAATGACTCAGAAAGGGCTGCCTTTCTTTCAGCAATACATGTCAGGGGCGAGGATCTGAATGAAATCTCTGGCTTCTCAAAGGGACTGAGGAAACTTGCGTCTGTTGGTGAATATCTTGGATGCACTGATATTGTAGGAACAGGTGGGGACATGAAGGGAACAATAAACGTGAGCACGGCAGCATCCTTAGTATGCAGTTCACTTGGAATAGTAATGGGAAAACATGGAAATAGGAGCATAACCGGGAAATCTGGTGGGGCCGATTTCATGGAGAAGGCAGGATACAGGTTTGCAAGAAACGAGGATGAAATCAGGTCTGACCTGGAATCAAGAAAATTTGTCTTCATTCTAGCATCACACTATAATGAAGCATTCAAGAAATTCTCACCTGTAAGGAAGAAATTGGGGCACAGAACCATATTCAATCTCATGGGACCACTGACAAATCCCTTGAATCCTGGAAGAATTGTAATAGGCTGCACAGAACCGCAGGTAATGGATATCTTCTCAAATGTTATCAGGATACAGAACAGGAAGGGGATTATTGTCATGGGGAATGACGGCATGGACGAAATCTCATTCAGTGGAAAGTCCACCCTCTCCTTTGTAGATCAGGGAATAAAAAGGAAAGAAATTGAAGCAAGTGGAATAACAGAAGGAAGAATAGAGGAAGATGAGGTCACAGGCCAGAATAAGGACGAGATATTTGTAAAAACACTTGGAGGGCTGAGTGGCAGGAACGAATCAGCTGCAAAATTCATTGCACTTAATGCAGCGCCATGCCTGATACTGAATGGCATTTCAGGAGACATGAAGGAAGCTTATGGAACAGCATACAGGAGCATAAAAAATGGGATGGCAGTCGAGAAGCTCAATGAGATAACCGGTGGAAAGGTACAGGAGGCGATATCCTCTGTTTTTTAAGGTATGCGGAATAACAAATTTTGAAGATGCAAGAATTGCAAAGGATTCAGGTGCATCCATAATAGGAGTAGTCCTGTCAGATATATCTCCGAGGAAGGGGTCAAGGGAGCTGGTGATGGAGCTGAAGGAATATGGGATGAATGTGGCCTCAGTTTATACAGATATGGAAACATGCTTAAAGTACGACTCAGGAGAAGATTATGCACAGCTTCATTTTCCAAACACGGCCCAGGATATTGACAGGATAAGGGAGGATGGAAGAAAGATAATTTCCGTGATCGATGTTGATCGGGAGGTAATAGAATCAGTCACAATGAAGGAAAGAACAAGAAAAGCGGATCTTGTGCTTCTCGAAAGCAGGAGTGGCATATCAGGGAAAATGCAGGATATAAGATTCCTCCTCAATGAAAAGGTGGGTGTGGCTGGAAAGATAAACCCGGAAAACATAAGAAAAATCATTGATTACCACCCGGGATTTGTGGATGCCAGCAGTGGGCTTGAAGCCTATCCTGGAAAGAAGGATGCCTTAAAGATCAGGAATTTTTTCAGGGAGGCTGGATATGGAAAGTGATGTTTTAGCAACCGTAAAAGAACTCAAAAGGAGAAATAAAAACTTTGCATATTTCTGTAAATTTGTGGACGAAGATAGATTAACCGGAGAGGAAACCCTGATCTCAGGCACAGATGTTGTTGAAGCCAGTAACACAGAAGTTTTGAGGAACATACATGAGGAAACACCGGTGATTCTTTCATTTTCACTTGTAAACAGTATATTTAAGTCCAGGGCAAAGGAAGGACTCTTTCCTCCTCTGTTGATGCTGATTCCTGAAACAACAGTAAGGGGAAAATACAGGAGATCTCGTGAGGCAGTCCATTCACCTATGACGGAAAGTGTAAAAGATCCTGAAATGGAAAGGAAAATAATCGAGGCAAGGGAAAGGATAAGGAATGGAGAAGCTCTTCAGGTTGTCATTTCAAGGGAATTCGGGCCGTTTTCACTTGATCCGGTGGAAATGGTTAGATCATTCCTGAAAATGGATAGATCTCTTTATGTCTACTATTTCAGGTTCAACGAATATGAAATATTTGGTAGTTCCCCTGAAAATCTCATAAGCAGGGACGGAGATGAATTGATGATAGAACCTATCGCTGGCACAAGAAAGGTCTCTACTGATGAAACGGAAAATGAGGTGATCGCAAGCGATTTGCTGTCAGATCCAAAGGAACTACTGGAACACAGGATGCTCGTAGATCTTGCAAGAAACGATCTGGGAAAGATTTCAGAATATGGGTCCGTGCATGTTGAAAGATCCATGGAAATCAGGCGATTCTCATCTGTAATGCACATAGTTAGCCAGGTTAGATCAAGGCTCAGGAAAGGTTTTGAAAACAGTGAAATCATAAACGCTGTTTTTCCCGCCGGCACTGTAAGTGGAGCACCTAAGGACAGGGCAATAAGGATCATTAATGATCTTGAAACATCTCCCAGAGGGCCATATGCAGGATGCCTCGGCCTGATTGATGATCAAAGAATGGACATGGCACTGGCAATAAGAACAATTTATGGAAACGGAAATGGATATTTCGTAAGATCCGGTGCAGGCATTGTGAAGGATTCCGATCCAGAGAGGGAAGTTGACGAAATCAGGATGAAATCATACTCAGCAGTTGGAGGTAAGTTAAATGAAGATATTGTTAATTGATAATTACGATTCGTTCGTGTATAATATAGAACAGCTTCTGGGTGAAATCGGATCTAGCGTGGAAGTTGTGAAGAATGATGAACTGAGTGGCATAAGAGTAAGTGATTACGACAGGATAGTTATTTCTCCAGGACCCGGAAGCCCATCGATTCATGAAGACAGGGGTGATCTTGACACACTCCTCACTAAAGTTAAGAATTCAAGGATCCTGGGTATATGCTTCGGTCATCAGGTTATTGCATATAACAATGGTTCTGCGATTGAACGAATGGACCGCCAGTTTCATGGAGAAGTTGACACAATGATACACGGGGATTCTCCCTTATATCGGGGCATACCAAAGCAGTTCAGGGCAATAAGGTATCATTCCCTTACAGTGCGTCCTTCTCCTGGAATAATACCTGACTGCATCTCCCAATCAGATGGCAGCATAATGGGTTTTCACACTCCAGATATGAAAAGATTTGGAGTGCAGTTCCATCCCGAGAGTTTTTATTCCGAATATGGAAGACAGCTACTGGAGAATTTCATGAGGGATTGAATTGGATGTAGTTGAACAGATTTACAAGAAAAATGAAAAGCGTAATCTCGTAAATGAGGATATGAGATCAAGGAAGCCAATATCGATGAAGAATGTGCTGGGTAAAGGGGGAAAAAGACTGATCATAGAGTACAAGAGGGAGTCGCCTTCGGGATTTTCCAGCCCCACATTCCCAAGTCCTGAGAAATTTGCAGAATATGTCAATGATTATGCCGATGCGTTCAGCGTTCTCACTGAGCCAGATCACTTCTCAGGAAATTTCACTGATGCCTTAAATCTGCAGAAACTGGAAAAGCCGATTCTTATGAAGGACTTCATAGACAGGGAGGAAATGATAGAAACTTCATATAATTGTGGATTTGACGCCATATTACTGATTGCAGATTTCCTTCCAGCATCACGGTTGGAAGAACTGGCAGAATACGCAGGTAGCATGCATATGGATGTACTTGCCGAATTCCACGAAAAGGAAGTTTTTGACAGGATACCTCATGGAAGAAATGTGATATGTGGATATAACCGAAGAAATCTCAGGACCCTAAAGATGGAAGGGAGGGAAGATCAGGTAGTAGATATGATGGCAGAACACGGTGTGAAGGTCCTTGAAAGCGGTCTTGACCGAGACAATTTCAGGAAGTCGCTCAAAATGCCATTTGATGGATACCTTATAGGCACATCTGTTCTGAAAGAACCAAAATTTGTTGTAGAAATTAAAAAAGAAGGAAGTGATTACGATGATGAAAGAAATGAATAATGTTAGAGAGCTCTTTCCAGAAGGAAGCCTGAGGTTTATTGCAGGCCCATGCGCCGTGGAAAGCAGAGACCAGATGATGGAGACGGCCAAATTCCTGTCAACACTGGGAGTCAAGATACTCCGTGGAGGAGCATTCAAGCCCAGAACCTCTCCAGATTCATTCCAGGGACTCGCTGAAACTGGATTGAAGCTAATGAGGGAAGCAGCAGATAAATACAATATGCTTGTAGTTACCGAGGTAATGGGAAACGATGAACTGGAACTTGTCAGTGAATATGCAGATATATTGCAGATAGGAAGCAGGAACTGCCAGAATTTTTCCCTGTTAAAGGACGTGGCGAAACAATCAAAACCCGTCCTTCTGAAGAGGGGATTCGGAAACACTGTTGAGGAATTCTATCAGGCTTCCAGATATCTCAGTGCTGGTGGAAACGAGGATATAATTCTCGTTGAGAGGGGTATCAGGACGTTCGAAACTTCTACCAGGTTCACCCTGGATATTTCGGCAATTCCTGTGCTCAGGAAAAAGGTAAAATTCCCCATAGTGGTGGATCCAAGTCATCCAGCAGGAAGAAGGGAATATGTTGAACCACTTGCACTGGCAGCTGTGGCGGCCGGAGCAGATGGATTGATGGTTGAAACGCATCCAAGGCCGGAAGAGGCAATGAGCGATAAGGAACAGCAACTGAACTTCAAGGAGTTTTCTTCACTGTACGAAAAGGCCATGAAAATAAGGGCACTGAATCTTTGAATTATTTTCTAAACCAGGGAATCAGGCATTACCTGATTCTTCATTTTTGAAATAAATATCATTAGCCAGGAATTTCAATCAGGTATTGTTACAGTCAATAAAATAGAGGGAAAAATATCAGGGATTCTTTCTTGTGAGATAATCCCTCACTGTTTTTTTCATTGCCCTCCTCAATGTTTCTGATAGGGATGATGTTGAAACACCCAGTACTTTCGCTATCTCTGTTAGTGATGATGCCCTGTCGTTCTCAAAGTAACCAAGATCATAGCACATCTTGAGCACACTCAGTTCTCTATCTGACATTTCATTCCTCTGTTCATCCGGTTCTTCAACAATCTTTGGGTTTAACTGATCTGCTTCAAGTTGTTTCATCAATTTTTTCAGTGAAACTCTGTTCTCAACCAGTATCCTGAAAAGGATCTTCCTCGAGTCAACTGATTTACTGGAAACCATGACCGCCTCGCTCAGTGCCAGCGCCTTGCAGGCCGAACAGCTCTTTCCATATATCCACAACTTACCGGGACCGGTTTTTGCAACCTTTTTTGAAAGGGAATTGATGATTCTCATATCCTCATCCGTAAATGTCTCCTTCTCAACCAGATGCAGTGTCTCATCAACTTCTATCTTGAGTCTCGTTACTGATTTTACCCCCTTCATCATCATTATTGCCTGGGTAATCTTGCAGTCGTCCCGTTCAACTTCAATAACTGCTTCGATGGGATATTTCTCCGTCATTCAGATCATGATAAAACTAAAGTTATTTATTTTTGTCAATGTTTATTCATGCAATTCTGAACAGGTCTTCACAACGAATCATTAGTTTTCTTATTATACCATAATACACTTTTAAATCCATGAATTATCAGAAGATGGACATTTCAAAGAGACCTAAGACCAAGATTGTTGCCACATATGGTCCTGCATGTTCCAAGGAAAATATAATGGAAAGTATGGTAGAATCTGGGGTTACATGTTTCAGGCTGAACACTGCACACAGTACGAAGGAAGAACTTCAGAATCTGGTAGATTTCAGGGATAGGATGGCCAGTGAGAGGAAGATGTACGTGAGCATAATGGTCGATCTTAAGGGTCCGGAGTTGAGAGCCCTGTTGAAGGGAGATACAATTACCATTACTGCAGGCAAGGAATATACTCTGGGACAGAAGGATGAAAAAGCTGACATCTGCATAGCTGTTGATGGTGTGGTTAACTCACTGAAGAAGGGTGATGAAGTTCTATTCATGGATGGAAAGATAAGAACTACTGTTACCGGGGAAGGAGAAAGGATCTGCAAATTGAGTTCTTCAGTTGATGGCATATTGAAAAACAACGGAAGAATGAACATTCCTGGAAGGTACATTCCCATGGGTATACTGCAGGAAAGGGATAAGGAATACCTGAAGATGTCAGTTGAAAAAAATGTTGAATATATTGCACTTTCATTCGTCCAGAATCGTGATGAAATAGACATGGTTCATGACATGATAGGAGAGATGGGGGGAAACATCCATCTTATTGCCAAAATTGAAACCAAGCAGGCCATGGAAAACATAGACGGCATAGTAAAGGCAACTGATGCCATAATGGTTGCAAGAGGCGATCTCGGTGTAGAGATGCCTGTTCATGAGGTAACAGTAAGCCAGAAGTACATAATGCAGAAGGCCCATTCAAATGGCATACCAATAATAGTAGCAACCCAGATGCTTGAAAGCATGGTTTCCAGTGATTCACCAACCAGGGCAGAAATTTCAGACGTGACAAATGCCATCCTGGACAACACTGACGCACTCATGCTCTCTGAAGAGACAGCAATAGGTTCTTTTCCGCTTGAAGCTGTGAAAGTGCTGAAAGACACTTCACTATATGTGGAGTCATTTTACCATAATTTTGAAGAGCCAAGGGAATTCACGGGAAGCAGGGTAACCTTTTCTGTCGCAAGGTCAACGAAGATTCTTTCTGACCAGATAAATGCGCATCATATTGTAGCATGCACAAGGGGTGGGAACACCGCCAGGATGGCATCATCAATGAGGCCATCCTCTGGAATAATATCCGTAACACCTTCAAGATATGTTGCATCCAGAACCAATCTTTACCGTGGAGTGTTTCCATATGTCATGGAAAATTTCACAGAAGATATCTCTGTAAAGGATGTTCTAAATGCACTGGTTAGGGATGGGATGATCCTTAAGGGGGAGAGGATAGTTGTAATCTCCGGTCATCCCGATCACCTATTTGCAGGTACAGCCCAGGTCAGTGTTCTCACAGCTGGAACCCTTGTTGCCAGAGGATATGCATCAGGAAAGAATGTATCTGGAAGAATCAACAGTGGAAATGGAAGTATCTACATGGGAAGCTGCGAACAAATTGCAGGAGATAATTTTGATTTCAGTTCCTATGAAGCTTTCATAATAACAGGAAATCCAGTAAGATCGGTAATACAGAAAATTCAAAAAGCAGGGAAAACGTGCATATACAGTACAATAGTGCTCAATGATGTCAAAGATGGTGATAATGTGCTCATAGATTCCGATATTGGCTTCGTTTATTCATGAAAGCATTTCAAAAGCTTAATTTTTACAGAATACCTTTAAATAATATCTGAAATTACGTATAACTTATTCCGGTGATACCATGGAAAATGGAGACTTTGTAAAAATTAAATTCGAAATGAGAGTCGGGTCAGATAAACAACTTGTTGCAACGAGCGATGAAGCACTAGCAAAAGAGAACAATATATATGATCCGGATCAGAAGTATGGAGAGGGAGTTCTTGTAGTTGGATCAGAGGATCTGTTCAAGGAGATAAATGACAGCCTGCTGGGTTCAAAGATTGGAGAAGAGCATGAAGTGGAGATCAAGGCAGAAAATGCCTATGGTATGAGAGATTCAAAGAATCTAAAAGTGCATACCATGTCTGAGTTCAAGAGAAATAACATAGATCCTGTTCCCGGAGCAGAAGTGAGAATAAACAACAAGAGGGGAAGGATACTCTCTGTCAGTCCAGGTAGAGTGGTTGTCGACTATAATCACCCATGGGCTGGAAAGGACGTTTTCTATAAATATTCCCTGGTTGAGCAGCTGGATGGAAAGAAGGATAAGCTCAAGGGGATAATCGACCTTAACTTCTCAAGAGGATCGGATAACTTTGTGATTGAAGAAAGGGGAAATGATCTGGAGATAGTTGTCCCGGAAGACATGAAATTTAACATAGAGTGGTTCGATGCAAAATACAGGGTAGTTGAAGCGACAAGAAAATATCTGAAGGACCTTGTTCTTTACATAACAGAGAAGTATGAACCAGTGAAAGAAGAAGTAAAGGAAGACAGTGCACAGGATAAACCCGTTGCAGAAGAAACAACAGACAAGGAAAACGAGAAAAGCGTCAGTGCACAATGAAACTGGACAGGGATCAGGTTTCCATCGTACTGGTGGAACCAGAGGTTCAGGGCAATATTGGCGCAGTTGCCAGATCCATGAAAAATACATTTTTCAATAATTTGATAGTTGTTGGCACATCATTTTTTGACGATGACGCCTTTGCACGGGCTAAAGAAGCATCTGACCTTCTTGCTAAGGCAGAATATTACCCAGATCTAAGGGAAGTAAGGAATCGTTTTGACGTTCTGGTAGGAACATCCGCAGTTTCATCCGAGAACATGAGGGATTACAGGAGAATACCAATGAAGCCCTCAGTATTCTGGTCAGATCATTACAGGAATGAGAAGAAGACGGCTCTTGTGATCGGAAGGGAAGGGGATGGACTGAAAAATTCTGAACTGGAGCTATGTGACTTTTTCCTGACTATCCCTGGAAATCCAGAATATCCCGTTTATAATATATCCCACGCCGTCACACTGATCCTGTATGAGTCAATGTCAAACGATGAAGTTGCCTATCCAGAAAAAGATAGGGCATCAAGTGAGGAGATTGAGATTCTGCTGAATAATATCAATAATATAATGGGCAAGGTTAATTTTCCTGCACATAAGATCCCAAACACAATGGTGATGTTCAGGAGGCTTATTTCAAGATCAGACATGGCAAGAAGTGAATTTTATAGAATCATGGGTATACTTAGGAAAATTGAAATCGCATCCAGGGACATGAGAAATGAAAAAGATGGTTCTTCGTGAAAATCTTTATTAATTCTTGGGCATTCAGGTTTATATTCCGATGGTCAAAATGAGTATACAAGCAGAAAGAAAAACAAGCCCTAAAATTATGGAAACGGTTGAAACCCTTCTACAACTGTCAAGGGAAAACCAGTCACCCCTATGGAGGGACATTGCAAAGAGGCTCTCCGAGACAAGGCAAAATTATGCAGATCTAAACGTTGGCAAGATATCAAAAATGTGCAAGGATGGAGATATAGTTGTTGTGCCAGGCAAGGTGCTTGGAAGCGGATATATGGAAAGGAAATTAAAGATTTCAGCACTTGATGTCAGTGAGAAGGCAATGAAGAAGATCAAGGATTCTGGCTCTGAATTTGTATTCCTGGCTGATCTGGCAAAGGAAAATCCTGAACCCAAGAATCTAAAAATAATGAGGTAAGATAATGATATATGTAGATGCGGATAACGCAGTTTATGGCAGGCTTTCAACTATACTGGCAAAAAAGTTGCTTGAAGGAGAATCAGTTACAATAGTGAACGCTGCAAAGGTAGCGGTAACAGGCGGCAGGGATGCAGTACTAGGGAAGTTCAGGAGCAGAAGAGATATAGGGAGTGTCAGGAAGGGGCCCTATTATCCGAGAAATCCAAAGGCTATTCTCAAGAGATCCATTGGAGACATGCTTCCAAAAGACAAGGCCAGGGGAAGGGAAGCACTGAAGAGATGCATTGTTTACGATGGGGTACCACCAGAACTGAAGGACAAGCAATTCGAGAAATTTGAAAAGGCTCAGAATAACAGGGTAAGTGGTTTTGTAACCCTTACAGAAGTAGCAAAAATAATGGGAAAGGAGGTAAAAGTAATTGAGTGAAGAAATAGTTATCACGACAGGAAAGAGAAAAACAGCTACCGCAAGGGCATATACAAAGAGTGGAACAGGGAAATTCAGGATAAACGATTATCCGGTTGAACTTTATCCTGTCGCCTTGCTTAGGGAAAAATTGATGGAGCCAATAGCATTGATAGGTGAAAGATCAGGTGCAATTGACGTGGATATTTCCGTAAGTGGTGGTGGGCTGACAGGACAGGTTGACGCTGCAAGAACAGCAATGGCCAAGGGAATAGTCAAATTCCTGAAGGACAATACAATAGAGGAAATATACAGACAGTATGACAGGACCATAATGGTTAACGATATCAGAAGAAAGCTGCCAAAGAAGCCCATGGGAAGAGGAGCCAGAGCTAAAAGACAGAAATCTTACAGGTGATCTGAATGATAATACCGGTAAGATGTTTCAGCTGCGGCAGGGTTATAGGCTCTGACTACAGGCGATTCGAGGCTGAGTTAAACCAGATAAGGGCCAGGAACAGGGAACCAACTCCAGATGAAATTTCTGCAATTATGGACAGGCTCGGGCTTGAAAGATATTGCTGCAGAAGAATGGTTCTTTCACACATCGAACTTATAGACGAAATAATGCCTTTCTCCTAAGGCATATACTTTTTGGGACCGTGGGGTAGCTTGGTATCCTACTAGCTTGGGGTGTTAGTGACTTGAGTTCAAATCTCAACGGTCCCATTCCACATACGGTTTAAATATTGATTAAAACTGCTTAGAATATTAATTCCGCAATTGATAATTTTGTAGAGTCTCTTCAGTTTATCGTGGGTAATTTCAAACTACCTGCCACAAGATATATGATCGCATCATTGTATTCATCAGTCCTGAAGTCACAGCAACGCCTGAATACTGTCTTAATCTTGGTCTTCAATCCTTCAGCAACAGATGAATTGACGCCTCTTCATTGTTTTTCCAGTTTTACAATATCTTTTCATTCTTGATCTTTCCGCCCTTGATATCCCTTTTTCACGTAATCTTCAGCAATCGTTAGGTTCAGGGCATATAATCTCTTCAACGCAATCTTGAAATGATATGAATGGTGATATGCTCTCAAACATTTAACTCGTTTTTTTTAGGCAGAATTGCATAATTTAACACAGATAAAACCCCTATACCCACAAATTTTAATAGAGACAATTAATGTAGTATTATAATAGTGTTAATTGAGTTGTCATCGCCGAAGAATATTAGGAACATTGTAGAAATAATTAACAGATAAATGTCAATATGTAATACTAGAACAAGGTGGAAAGATGGAAAGTAAAAAACCAAGAATGTCTTTTGATGAAAGTGCGAGAGAATATATTCTTAGCATTTTTAACAAGAAAATAGTTGATGGAAAAGTGCTTGAAATGGAGTCCAATGAAGAAGTCATGTCTTTTGAAGGTAATCCGCTGACAGTAGATGATTTTGGTGGGATTAAGAAAGGTTCAGAGATTTTTATCGAGGATAACGTTGTATCACTAATCAAACTAAAAAGCAAAAAGGAATAGAATGTCTTGGTTTGATTCCTTTAAGTCTTTTATAGAAAATATTTTTCACATAAGTATAAGGATAAATTCTCCTGAGATTAATATCGTCAGCACTACAGGTAAGGAGGCCATAAACATAGAGCAAAACGGAAAGAAGATCACCGTTAATATTAATGGACTAAACAAAGAGCAAAGGGAAGGATTTGATAGAATAGTCGGTGAACATTTTCAAGAGGAAGGAGAGATTCTTACAAACAATTTGGAAAATTACTCCGAACGTTTTGATAAATACGAAAAAAATAATCCAGACAAAACAATGCTAAAATTTTTCAAGGATAAAATTCCAAAGGAGGACTTTGAGGCTTTAAGAGTTTCTTTATTCATTCGAGCTCTTTATAAGGATAATGAAAATATATTTCAGGTAAAAAAAGATGTAATAAAAAAGTTTGGAGAAAGGGGTAAGAACATAACTAATTTATGCTCAGCTGGATACTTTGAAAATTTCATAAAACCATTGTATGAAGAGATAGGCAGGAGTACGAAGGGAAAGGAAGGAATTAATAAAATATTTAGTAACATTTACGAGATGATAATTAAAAATGGGTTGTTAACGGTATTCGTAAATCACGGTATGTCAGTAAAAGATATAAACAAAGAAGTTAATAAGAAGGTTGAGGAATCAAAGAAATACGGATTTTATAGAATTTCTGACGTTCTCTATATACACGCTCTATCGAAGAAAAATGTCGACACTTTAGAAGAGTGGATAAAAGAACAAAGTTATGTACAACCCGTTACAAAAGGAACCGGCTTCCTGACAGTATCTGTGCCTATAGACAAGAGTTAGTTTATATATGTTGAATATTATTATATTTAAATTTCACTTCAGAGTTCGTGATTTTCTGTCCTATTTGTTAAAATTGTAGCAATTGTATAGAACCAACTCTTCTTTCATCAGACAAAACATCCAATCGACTTACATTCATATATGTTAGTTGTGACATTGGTCTGCCCCCTTAAATAATGAGACAGAGTTGTCCTATAGTAATAGATATATCCTGATTTCCAAAATTTTTATCACCATAAAATCAAAGTTTGGGTTCATAGAAAAACTCTGTCAATGGAAATGCATACGTCTATGAGTGGGTGTCGAACTACAATCCAATGATAAATAACATAAGTTACCACTACAAATATATTGGGAGGAAGGACAACGGAGAGACAAGGAAGGTAAGGAGCGTTCTTCCAAGAAGGAGCCTCGTTCATGGACCATTCATCCCCCTTGCTTTTATAATAAATGCATTTGGCATTGAAGAGATGCTGAAGAAGCAGAAGGATATCCTTGAAGCTTTTGATAAGATATCGTGGTGGTAAAACCACGGGAGTTCAGGGTACATGCAATATTAAAGGAGGTTGCGATTTTCAATAACAATACATAGATGATCCAAATCTGCATTCTAATTTTTATGCGATTTCAACAGAGTTCTTTCAAGATTGATATTATGATCAGGAAATTACACACTTTTTATCCTTTTCAGTTCTTCTGACTTTCATGTACCCAAATAGAATGAAAATGACGCATGCAATTATCGCCAATACATCACTGGGAACAGTTCTGTTAAAACTACCTCCAACTAGCATTATAATAAGAATGATTGAGCTAAAGGACCATAGAAATTTCCTTTTAATGTTCACTATAGTGTCAAACCTGTTGAAATATAGAAAGAGGTAGACCGTTAAAAGAAGCAGTGCCAAAGTTTCCGGGATTAAAATTTCTGGAAGGCGGTTTCCGAGAATGAAGGGAAGAATCATTCCAGCAGCGAATGGGATTAAAACGCCGTATTTTACCCCGGTACCTATTCTTTCTTTTTTCCTCATTCTTTCTATTTGAGAATTTTTCCATGCTGCAAAGATCAATACAAAAAGCAGCAAAATGAGAAGAATAACTGGCAGAATTCCAGGCACTCTTCCTGCAGAAATGGAAGCAACCATCAAGAAGTAATAAATTAACATGATTACGGGAACCATGATCATATAGTTCCTTTTGGACAGAATTGGATTCTGCAGTTTTTTAGGCCAGATAACCCTTAGGATAAAAAGGGTTGTAATAACTGTGACTACAGCATGAAGTATCATAACATATAGGGTCCACGTGAGGTTCAGTCCAAATGCGGTGAGCCATAATTTATGTGCGCCGGTAGCCTCCATCGTAAATATGGATATACCTTCTTCAAGAATTCCATAAATAAGTCCTAATATGTAAATAGTACCTAATTTGAGGTTGTATCTAGACGAAATGTCAGCAATGATTGTGATCTGGAATCCATAGAAAGCGAGACCCATCAGGAAAGATACAGGATATTGAAAAATTCCTTCGACACTTGTGGAACCGGTCAGGATCTCTGCCCCAAAGAAACTTAAACATGCGATTAGCAGGATGGTAGCATATGAATGATAATGTATTGATGGTGTATTTTCTGCCAGGCTGTTTATATAATTCAAGTTTCGTCCCATGGGCAGCGTAAATATCCATATCACATATATTGTTTGGTTGTGTATCCTAAATTTCTGTCTGCAATGTGATAAAATTTCAGTCACGAGATGTTCTCTGTTTCACTATGTTTTCTTTGGTTTTTGCTATATTTCAGTCTCGCTATCACAGGTTTCAGTCATTTTTCTATGAACGCAAAGCCTCATTCAAGGCAGCTGACTAGTTATATGGCTGGTTCTTTAAATTTGCGAGCGGGAATCCCCTTTTCGAAAGATAGTGGATGAAAGCGAGATAAACAGTTACAACTTGCTGAGGTATTATTATGGTGTGTTTGCTGGAGGCCAGAAGTGAAAGAGATCGGATTGCATATAGCTTCATACGTGCCTGTATCTGTAAAGTCAGATGGCTTAGCATGAAATACATAGTACCTTCAGACCGGGGGAATTCAAGCCAATTGAGAATTTGTCAGTAACCTTTGAAGTGGGAAGTTCCCTGCGAAAGCTAAGAGAGAAGGTCACGAGGATTCGCAATACTTAAACTCCAATAGTATATTTTCGGAAAAAATAAAATTAAAAATATTATTATAATGCTTATTTATTAGTTATTGAATATGGCAGATATCATCAGGAAATCGTTGGCTGAACTCGTTGGAACTTATATTTTCGTCCTTTTTGGACCAGGGAGCGTCGTCGCTTTCATCGCTGCTTTCAATCAAACTCTCAATCCATCAACGCTTTTCTATCTGGCCATCACCTTCGGACTGGGGATTTCCATCGGCATCATGGCAGTTGCAAACATTTCTGGAGGACATGTCAATCCTGCCGTTACCATAGCAATGTTCTTTGCCGGGCGTTTTCCAGGAAAATATGTGTTTCAGTATATAATTGCGCAGTTAATAGGGGCGGTACTGGCATCAGCAACAGTCGGGCTTTTATTTGGCTATAACGTCGCAAATAGTGTTCAGTTCGGTGCAACCATTCCAGGGATCAGGGGACCTTGGGTCGCCTTTGCAGGTGAACTGATAATGACTTTCTTCTTCCTCTGGACCATTATGGGAGTAACTTCCAGAACAAGTAATACTGCAATTATAGCAATTGTAATTGGAATATATGTTTCAATTATGATATTCATGCTAGCAACCATAAGTGGGGGTTCTATCAATCCGGCCAGATCCTTTGGACCTGCAGTACTGTCGGGGATATTACTAAAAGGACAGTATTATCAGTGGATATACTGGGTAGCTCCAGTAATAGGTGGAACTTTAGGAGCTCTTTCATATAAGTTCATGTATAAGGAGAAGGGAAGAATCCACTACAGTCCAGAACAGGCATCTACCAGCTGAAATGACTTAGAAAATAGTATAACGGAATCATATTAGAGTCATGAGTCAGCTATATTCCTTAAATACACAGGTGATATAATCAGTTACAGTGGATGAATACGACCAGTGAAACATTTCTTGATTTGTACAGGTTCCTGAGATCAAATCTGAACAGGTATTACCTTTATGCTGAAACATTACTGATTGTTTTCATCATCCTCAGCTCTCTGGATATAGCAAATGGATATTTCCATTATATCAGCACTGATATAAATCTAAAGAATGTAAGTTTCGGCGCCTTTGAACCCATCTACAGGCTTGGTTATCTCGGAATGTTTATTATAATAGCTTTTGGCCCATTGCCTGACGATATACTGGTGCCGTTCTACGGGTATCTCGCTTTTGTCGGCCTGTTCAACGTTTATGCCACACTCTTTGTTTCAGTACTGGCCATGCTTTTTGTTTCGTTGATTGAATATCTCAGCGGGAGATTCGCGGGAAGAGAACTTTTACTTAAAGCACTATCAAAGATCAAGATAAGGGAAAAAGACATCAATAAGGCAGATGACTGGATCGCAACACATGGAACATTCTCTATTTTTATCTCAACATTCATACCCTATGGCAAGGTTCTTTTTGCTCTTGGAGCAGGGATATTGAAGATGAAATTTTCAAACTTTACCATTTCTATAACAACAGGATATCTTATCCGGTTCATTTTTCTCATTTACATTGGATACGGGAGTTTCAGGATTCTCAATTCTCTATTATCTCCTTCGGATAACATCTACTTCATCTATCTTGATATTTTTTCAGTCGTATCATTCGCAGTAATCTATATGCAGAGAAGAATGCTGGTAAGAGAAAAAGAAGTCGCTCTTGTTCAATAAAATATCAGGCAGCACAAATTAAAATCCAGTAAATACAATCATAAAGATCTCATGTGTGAGCAATTCCAGTTATATATTTCAGGTTAACTGGTAAATCAGGGAAAATTGTTACCCGGTATCTTGCCTACCTGACTTCCTTCCTTCTTGGCAATCTGTACCACAGCTGATCAAGCCATTTTAATTGTTCCTGAGTCAGGTCTTCAACATCTGCTGCCTTCAGGCTGCCATCAATCTGTTCAACCCTGCTGGCTCCAATAATTGCCGATGTTATGCCAGGTTGCTGGGTTACCCAGTGGACTGCAGTGCTGACAGGATCAAGCTCCTGCCCCCTGCACCAGGCAAGGTAATCCTCAACCACATCAAAAGTTGCACTTTGCCAGTAACGCTCCTGATAAAGATCTCCTGCATTGTTTTCAAGGGCAAACCGTGTGCCACTTTCAGGTGTTGAATCCTTTCTGTAACGTCCTGTGAGCATTCCACCCGCCAGAGGGTTGAAACTCATTATACCTGCGCCCTCATCAAGGGCCATTGGAACTATATCATCCTCAATCATCCTGAACAACAGGTTGTATCTTGGTTGAACGCTTACCACTCTGGCGAAATTGCTCTTATCTGCTATGCCGTTTGCCTTTGCAACCTGCCAGGACCTCCAGTTGGAAACACCCACATACCTGATCTTTCCCTGATGGACAAGATCATCAAAGGCACTCATCATTTCTTCAATGGGGGTAGAAGGATCGAAATTATGAATCTGGTAAAGATCAAGATAATCTGTTCCCAGTCTTTCAAGAGTTCTGTCTATGGCACTCATTATATGCTTTCTGCTCATACCCCTGTCATTAGGACCGGGACCGGTTGGCATGAAACATTTAGAGGCAAGAACAATATCATCTCTTTTACCCTTTATCCACTCGCCAATAATTGATTCGGTGGCACCCGCGTATTTGAAATCCTTTCCAAGAGGATAAGCATCTGCCGTATCAATAAAATTTATTCCAGCATTGTATACTTTATCAAGTATCTGAAACGATGTCTTTTTGTCGCTCTGATTTCCAAACGTCATGGTTCCCATGCACAGTTCAGTAACCTTTAGCCCAGTCTTTCCAAGATTCCTTATTTTCATAACATCATCCCTGATCCATTTTAGCAGTCTATTTAAGGGTTTTCAAGGAATATAAGTTCAATTCTTTGACCTTATAATTCGCAGTGTTTATATGAGAGTTATAAAGACAAAATGACTATTCTGTCATTGAATTCATCAATGTTAGTCATTTATAATAAGTATTTAATACGAGCAAAACTAATTTATAATAAATTTGATTAGGATAGTCATGGTAAATTGTCCTGTTTGTTACAGTTCATTTGATAAAGCTAATTTTAATGGACTTTCTGAACATCTGCTTTCCGAGGCTTCAGAAAGTAATTATGAACATGTGTCCTGGCTGAACAGAAATATTTCAAAGGATAAGTTGAGCAGGGAAGAACTTGAAAAGAGGATTTCAGAATTTTATTCCCTGAAAGATAAGGGAATTAAAAGATGGATTATAGATAATTTCGTGTTAAACTTCAGGGGAGAAAACCCACATCCATTTATTATGGCTATGCAGAGGTATGATGAAGATCTGCTGAAGGGTTATGCCGTGGAGCATCATCACTTTTTAAAGCAGTGGATAAAATCATGTGCATATGTAATCGCAAAAAGTGACTTTGACGACATACACGATTATGAGATGGAGAATATTATGACAGAGATGCAGGGGTTCGGGAAAAAGGAGCCATCTCACCATGAACTACTAATCAGGATGGGGATTTCCCTTGGTCTAAGGAGGGAAGAAATCCTGAATTCAACACCACTGAAAGCAACTGCGATGGCTGTGAGAACATGGGAAAATATTGCAGAGAAAAGATCGTGGATCGAAATCATGGCTGCAATGCATTCACTTGAACTTGTTGCAAACAGAGATCTGAACAGGTATGGAGCAAGATATCCATATTTCAATCCAGAGATATTGAAAGAGAGGTCAGTGAAGCAGGAGGTAAAGGACTTCCTGAAAGAGGGGTATGAAGCGGATGTATCCCATTCATATGTGGCACTGGACATTATTGAAAAATATGCAACTGGGGAAAATTTTGAAGACATACAATCAGCGTACCTGAATTCCGCAAGGGTTTTCAGCGAATATCTGGACGCAAGAATAGAACGAGGTGAGATGTATAAAAACAAACAATGAGAAAGGATGTGCATTATGTGACGCAACCTGGGGGGAATATTACAGGGAAATAGAAGGAGAGAGAATGTTCTTCTGCTGCAATATCTGCGCTGATATATTTGAAAACATGGTTAATGAGGTAAAGAAAAGGACAGGATGGGATAACATTGACTACATTAATCTGATTGGGAACTACAGTAAGGGTAGAGAATGTGAGGCAATGTCTGGAGATAAAACCTACAGATATTATTTCAGGACATATGGAGATGGTAGAATGATAACTTTCGAGGATAGAAACTAGATTTCTATCAACATATGGGTTATCACGATCCTTTCACTGATTGTGGCATTCACCGGGGGTTATTACATCATTGAACAATGACACAAAACTTGATTGAACTTTTGCGGTTACCGTGTTAAATGTGCTTGGGTTCGGTTCGTATCCCGTATAATTGGTTCCGGTCTGTGAATCCCAGTCCGTTACCTGTGTTTCATCATATTTAATACAGTAGTCCTTCGATCCGGAAATGTTTGCTATTATGGCCGAGTAGCCTGAGGGAGGAAACGATTCTGAAAAGCCACCTTCTATCATTGACCACTGCTGATTTGGTGAAAGCGTGAAGAGAAAGCTTACTATCCTCTTCTTATCCTGCAACTCAGCAACACAAAGTGGTGCAGAGTTATTACTGGTACCTGAATCTGAAAGAGGGATTGCTGCGGTTGCAAATTTCTCGTTAAACCCTTCATTATTAATGTAAACAGGCCAGAAGGCGTTGCCAAAATAGTAGGTGTTCCTGAAAAGTAAAAATGACTGGACAGAATTTGTATTATTCTTGAAAGTCCACTCAACTGTCCCGTTTAACTGGTCAAACCAGGTCCAGCTTACCGTTACTTTAGGGAGTGTTTCCGGCATTCTTTTTTCTAATATTATCCCGCCAATTATCTCTGTCATACTGATCTTTAAGGACTAAAACTATATTTGACTTTTGGTATGTCAAAATGGTACGATCATAGTATTCAGTACTTCGTCGAAAACTTTTTAATTATCCACTGGGACATACCACCATTAACTGTCCGTGCATCAAAACCATATTCAGAAAGTATTTTTGAGGCCTCCCTGCTCCTGTTTCCATGGGCACATATAACCGCATATTTTTCCTTAACATTAAGCCTGAATAGGGCAGAATCTATTTCACTAAGCGGAATGTTTATGGATCCATCTATAAATCCCGATTTCAGCTCTTCCCTTTCCCTGACGTCTATAACATTGAATTGGTTCAAATCTCTCTCTAATTCTTTTACATCCATAGACTTAATTCTTGTGACAGGAAGACCCATTGATGACCACTTATCCAGTCCCTCTGAAAACGTGAATTTAACTGGAATTCCATATTCTGTAGCAAGCCTGCTTGCGTACTCTCCAACAGGTTTGAAAGAGGAGTATACAGCAATGGCATTATGATTTTTTCCCATCATGCTCTCAAGAATTTCCTCCCACGGCTCCATGGATATGGGATGACATATGGCACCTTCCGGATATCCAATTTCCAGATAGGGCATGGGATCTACATCAATGAGAACAGTTCCAGGATTCGCAAGTTCCTTCTTTATGATTTCAGTATCCATTAATTCACCTCTTCTTTATTGTATTCAATATTACTGCTCAGATTCCACTCTCTGATCCGCTTTGCGTTTACCGGTGGAGGTTTCAGTGTTTTCATGACCATACTGGAAAATTCTTCCAGAGATTTTGCTCTTAGAAACTGATTGTATCTTTTTTCATACCCTATTGTTGAATTGAATTTTGGGCTTAGAAAGAGGCCACCACAGGAAGATGATCCAGAATGGGATGGAAATATTTCTACATAGTCAGGGAGGACAAGTAATTTCTTGAATATGGTATTGTATTGATCTCTAATGGCATTTCTTATCATTTCCTCACTTTCATATACGAGATCTGGTCTTCCCACATCTCCAACAAAAAGTGAATCTCCTGTAAATACACACCCAACCTCATCTGAACGGGATTTGTCAATAGTTTTTATGACAATATTATCAGGAGTGTGACCGGCGGCATGCATAACCTTAATTTCAAGATTTCCCAGCGTGAATCCCTGTTGATCACGCAATTTATTAAATACAAATTCATTGGGTGCATTTTCGCTCATGGATACCATGAGTCCAAGTTCTCTGGCTAGAGGTTTTGCTGCAGAATAATGATCAGCATGAACATGAGTGTCAACAATCATATCTATGTATAACCTTTCTTTCGCCGCCCTTATAACATAATTCTTAAACCCATAGGATTGAAGTGGATCTATCACAATCGCCTTCCCAGAAATTTCATCTCCTATTATATATGAAGAACAACCATTAACACTGTCGAGTATGGGAACGACATTCATTTTACTTCGTTATAATACGTTCTTTATAAAGATTATTAAACAATAATTAAAATGTAATATAAAAGTTGATAAACACCTCATCTTCATTGTAACCAGAAAAAAATCACCTGGTTCTGTCAAAAAAACCAGTCTCATTTATCTTCATTCATACCTCGAAAAGAATCCATGCACTCAAAAGTAAACTGATATGGGTATGCCTAGCAGGCAAAACTGAGGTAAAGATCTTTAAACTTAGTGTAACTTCATTTTTGCAGAAAATGGCTTTTAAATAGGTTAATAGCATCTTATTACACGAACAATAATCAGAAATGCAATATGTCTACTGTAACGGATCATATGGCCAACGAGAGAACATATCTGGCATGGGTCAGAACAGGAATTGCAGTAATGGCACTGGGATTTGTTGTAGCAAAATTCGGAATAATTATAAAAGAACTTGTGCCAGGTTCTTCAAACGTTACTGCTCCTTTTTCAGCTTCCATAGGAATAATACTGGTTGTGTCAGGTGGTTTCATGCAGGTAATGGCCCTGAGAAGTTTCATGAAAAACATGAAAAGTATAGAATCAGGAGATTTCAAGCCATCGTCAACTGCAATAGTAACATCAGGAATTCTGATTCTTCTGATCGCAGTGCTTCTGATCGCCTATATGGTATTAACACTCTAGTTCAATACCTGTAATACCTCTTTATTGACAGGTAAAACAAAGCCACTGAAATGCCAATTATGGATGACAGGAATATTATGGGGGACAGATCGAATATTGAGAGATGATTCAGCATTATCACTCCACTGACCGGACTTCTCAGGAAATAGCTGTTCATCTCTTCAACGTTTAGTACAGGCAATATACCACTGATGACATTCATTGTTCGTATGTTTTCCAGCACTGGCTTGAAAAGGGAATTACTAGAATAAAATGGCAGAAGTGATTGTAGTTCAAACAAAGTTTGTGAAAGTGAATCTATTATGGGATATCCTAAGACAAGGAATATTGTTAGGAAAGTTTTGGGCATGGCTTTGCCTATGAAATAAACACCTACCAGGAGGTAAAGGGATGCAAAGACTGTAAATGCAGCCAGGCTGAATAGGTAAATGTATGCAAAGGCAAGACCAGAAATAGAAAAGTGTAGCACTAATTCGGAAATCATGTAGGTCGCCACAAAAGCGAAACCCTCAAAGATTGACATTGCCAGTAAGGACGAGATAAACTCGTTAACAATCGTATACCATCTCTTCCTTGGAAGAGATAGATAATACCTGTAGACGGAGGGATTGAACATCGGTACGAACAGCATCAACACCATGAAAACA
The DNA here is from genome assembly GCA_027316895.1 of Thermoplasmatales archaeon. Taxonomy (GTDB): domain Archaea; phylum Thermoplasmatota; class Thermoplasmata; order Thermoplasmatales; family Thermoplasmataceae; genus Cuniculiplasma. The sequence continues at coordinate 30,268 of DAHVFT010000005.1, forward strand.
GTTACCAAGAGCATTATCTCTGAACCGGTGTTTCCAAGTAATCCCAGGATCGATATGCCTGAGAAAAATGAAGTTACAAAACTGCTCCGATAAACTATTCCCACTGCAGTCCCGTTAACAAAAAAAGTTACATTGTATGCTTCATTCATGGAAAGAATCGGTTCTTCATTTGAATTGATTGTGTACATCTTATTGAACGAGAAATTGCCAAGACACACAAGTGAACCAACAGAATTATTATTCTGGGGATTGTAAAGGTGGTATGACAGATTATAACTGCCGTCAGGTTTGCCACTCATGAAAAAGACGGGAGCGATACCATAATAACCTAACTGATAAGAGGGTAAAAAGGCCATGTTCAAAGTGCCTTTTACCCCTGTCTTATTATTTACAACAATCGCACAGGAACTAAATTCAAATCCATCATCCTTTTGATTTGGAACAGGTTTATTGTTACTTTTTAAGACAGTATAATTATAAATTTGATAACCCGAAGCAATATTCTGTGTTCTATTGTAAGCTATGGGTAGATGGCTCCTTAAAACCGTATTATTCAGGGTAAAATTTCCTGATATACCTGTAGTGACATCGAAATACAGACTAAGAACAATAGATGAATGGGACAACAGGTTTGTATCAACTACAGAGGCATTCAGCCTTACAGTTGTATTGGAAACAGTTTCCAGCCTGTTGTTTAACAGAAAGAAAGTTTTCTGGCTGTTTGCGCTTGAATTTCCAGAACTGTATTCGTTTGGTAAGATAAGTCCTGGGAAACTGTTGCTTCCCATACTTAGAAAATACAGGTGGGAATCACTCGTTGGTATGGAATCATTCTCGATAAGCACTGCCGGGAAAATGAGAACACAAATTACTGCCAAAATAATTATAGACCGTGGTTTCAGCTTGGATCTTATTGAGTTTAGGACATCATTGACAGGTTTCATTATTGGTAATTGAAATAATTAACACATATAAAAAAGTAATCAAATTAAAATATTCGTTATTATATGAAAAGTGCAGACCTAGCGTTTTATGCTTCTTTCAGGATCAAATCCATCGGGGTATCTTTTCTCTAATTTTTTTACATTTTCCTCTGCAATCTGGGAGGCATTTATTCCTAAAACTCTTGCACCCTCGAAGATATACCATAAAACATCCCCAAGTTCCTCGATCAGTTTTTCCTTATTAAGTTCATGTCCCTGGAACAAATGTTTTTTAACCATATCTGCAAATTCTCCAGATTCCCCAGTAAGACCGAGAGCGACCATAACTATATCTGAACCCTTTGGCGAAGTTCTTTTCTGCATTTTTGCATACTCATCAAAATCCATTCTGTTCAATTGAGATCGTCTATAATAATTTTTTTAAGATAATATATAGAGAGATAGATTTTTCTTATCATAAGATCCAAAACCCCCGTGTCGGTATAAATACTTGTTATAACACGAGGGAAAACCATTTTAACCATTAATTCAATAACCATTTATGACAGGAGAAGTTGATCCATCAAGAAGGGGATTTCTTAAAGCCATGGTTGGTCTCTCAGCTGTTGCTGCTGTAGGGGGACTTGGCAAGGGAGTGGTTCAAAACCTGATTACACCTGCCGTAGGTTTGACAAATTTTCCAGAAACATTACTATACTGGAATGATCCAAGTACTCCAAACAGTGCTCCAGTGCCACTGAAGGCAAGTCAATTCGAGGTAGAATCACCAAACATCTGGATTTATTATTATCCGCTATCAGATGAACCTAATTTCATAATCCGCTTCGACAGGGAAGTCCCACCAACATCTGTCACCATAGATGCTTCAGGTGAGGTATACACTTTTACAGGGGGTGTGGGGCCAGGTAATTCTATCGTATCATATAGTGCAATTTGTCAGCATTTGGGATGTATACCCCCAATTATACATTACTACCCACCGGGTCAGGAGGGCACTCTACCCGCAAACGTCATCAGCACATTAAAGACTTATAATACGACCAAGCCTACATATGGTGTTATTCACTGCGACTGTCATGGAAGCACATATGATCCTTACAGGGGTGCGGGTATTATTACACACCCAACGCAAAGACCACTACCATTTGTGACTTTGAAGTACGACAATCTTACTGATACCCTTTATGCTAAAAAACTAACAGGGCCAGTAGTTTTTGGACACCCGTCAGATCTCACAGGAGGCCACGCAATAAGCAACCTAAGTAAGACAACTGTAAACAAACTCGCATCTAGTTAAAGGTGAATCAATGAGCATGAATGATATAAGAAAGAACTTTAGTATAAAAAATGTACTGGGAGAAGACCCGCTAAAGATAGAAGAGCTGCCCTTGGCGACTGTACCTGACTATATGCGAAAAAAAGGAGGATTCTGGTACTGGACCGGTGCGTTAATATCAATGGCGTTCATTTATCAGGTGGTAACCGGACTTATTTTGCTGCTTTATTATAATCCCGCCAACGCCTATGCATGTACTGAATATGTGTTGAGGGACGTTCCATATGGTGAAATCTTTTTAACAACACATCTGTATGGCGCATATGCCATGGTAGTGTTAGTATACCTGCATATGTTCAGGAACTATTTCAATGGTGCATACAAGAGACCAAGGGAATTACAGTGGGTAACGGGAGTTATATTACTCGCATTAACAATTGGAGTTGGATATTTCGGGTATTCAATGACGGGAGATGTATTATCATCTGACGCAACTGATGTTGGAAGGGGAATTGCACTCTCAGTTCCTGTAATAGGTAAAATATCAGAGGAAATCGTATTCGGAAACGGAACAAATACCTCCCTGTTTATCAGAATGCTTGGACTTCACATAATTCTTGCAGCACTAATCGGTGCCCTATTTGGCTTCCATTTCTACCTGGCCGAGGCAAATGGAATGATGCCTTCTCAGAGACTAGCAAACTATAAGGCGCCAGCAGTTGACAAGGATAAGCCAGAATACAAAAAATGGTATCCTTACAACCTGATGTTTATGATGCAGTTAGGGGCTTTTACATTTGGTATTCTCCTATTTCTTCCATCGGCTATTGACGCCCTAAGGGCAATACATATGGGAGTTCCAGCACTGTTCGATCCTTTCCCACAGGTAGCATCAACATCACCTCTGGCACCCTATGTTCCTCCATATCCTCCATGGTTCTTACTGTTTGTTTACAAAGCAATAGACTTTAAATTCTTCAACACATTTGGTGCATACTCACCGCTGATGGCATCAGCAGTCTTTGGAGGCATTCCACTGGTTTATTTCCTACTGGTGCCATTTTTAGACCGTTCTAACAATTTGCATCCCCTCTCCAGGCCAGTATTTACTGCCTTCGGTGTTCTGGCAATCATATATCTGATAATTCTCTCCCTCTGGGGAGTACTTGCTCCAGGTATACCAATCAGTAATGACATAGTGGCACTGGTATTACTTCCACCATTCATTATAGTCATGGGCTTCTTCCTGGCATTTGGTCACCTGTATAAGAAAGGTGCCTTCAAGCCATCACTGGCTAAGCTCACAGGTTCTTTCATAATATTCGTAATTCTCCTGTCCTTGGGTATATTTGAACTATCACTGGAACTGGGGAATATGATGCATGGGGTTACAGTTTCAAACACTTTGAACGTTGGCGCATACGGAGCTGCTACTGCATTTGCGGCATTTGGAACCATGAAATCATCCAATTTCGCGCACCTTTCAATGCAACAAACAAAAACGGTGAAGGGAATTCAAATAAGTCAGAAAACGGTAAACGTTCTGGTTGCCATTCTTTTCATCATTGCAGCGGAAATATTATGGCTGATGATACAGGTTAACCCAACTAATCTGGTTCAGGAAGCAGGTTTCGGTATGGGACTGGGTGCACTGTTATTCATAGTAGGAATTGGTATAAGACTTTACAGGCTGGCATACTACAATGAGTAATGCACCTAAAGTTGCCGGATTTAAGGAGATAAGCTTCTGGCAGGAGGATGGGATTGGCGTCATCACAATCCTATCAGATGATCAGGGGAGAGTTTCCCTATTATTTTTTGAAGAATTTTTAAAAGCTATATCTCTTGCAATTACTGATGATAAGGTAAGGGCGGTTGCAATAACAGGTTCTAATGACAATTTTCTCACAGGATTAAGAAAATTTGAATCAGTGCAATCTGTAAGGTATCTGGACATGGTAAGCACTGTGGCTTCATTTATAGCCATGATAAACAAACCTGTGTTTTCTCTTGTAAATGGAACCTGCAAGGATCTGGGTGTTGAACTCACTCTATTATCTGATGTATGTATCGCCCGTGAAGGTGCAAATTTTAGTATATCTGAGAGTTACACACCTGTAATGGGTTTAAGTCGTACAATTATGAAGTATCCCATATTTGTAAACGGTGAATCAAAGGAAGGGAAGAATTGCGACATAATTTTCCCGCAGGAGATATTTCTTGATAAGGCAAATGATTTCATCCTAACAAATATAATGGAGTACATGTCTATTGCAAGGAGGGAAAGATTAGGAGACATAAATGGAATCCTTTCAAAGGAAAGATCCATATACCTCACTAAATATCTAATGGAAAACCAAGATTTCAGGGAAAAGGCATAATAAGA
>DAHVFT010000006.1:0-2889 GCA_027316895.1 Thermoplasmatales archaeon
TCATGAGGAAGACCTTCCCTTTTCGGGTAAATGGATCGACCTCGTAATCCACATGCATCCTCAATAACTCGTATCGGATGCGGTTCTTGTATGACCTCAGAGATTGCTTGATCTGAATCCTTGTCCGCACGACTCTCCTGATCTCCCTGATCTCCTTTGGCGGTATGTATGATTCCGGTACTCAGTTGTTTCTCAGCAGCTTGGCAAGGAACTCTGAGTCCACATCATCATTCTTCATCCTTGATTCCGCGATCAGCCTGATCTTCAGGGGGTTGGCCAGGATCACATTAAAACCGCGAGACTCTATGAAATCGTACAGCGGTTCATAAAAGCCCGTGGATTCCATGACAAACCTGTCACCTGGAGAGAAGTTCTCGAAGAATTCCCCAAGCTTTTCGAAGCTGTTCTCCACTGCATCCTTTCTGACAACAATTCCTTCATCGTCCAGCGTGGTGCACGCAATACTTTTTGTCGAAATATCCATTCCTGTATACGTGGGATCATCGCCCCCTAAACGGCGATCCCACAATAACACTGGTGATAAATTACCTTTTAGGGCTATCCTGCCCTCTTAAGCATCCCATCAAAGCCAGATGGAGAAGACAAGGATATCAAGAAAGAAAGAAAATTGGAAATTAAGAAAAGAAGGCCAAAAAGTTAGAACTGCCTCTTAATTACCCTCCTGTGTTGTCAGGAAATGAAATAAACAGTAATGTCAAGTATCCTCAAGCATTCCTCTTTCCAAGAATTTAGCAACTTTTAGAGTTTCCTGGTCAACCGAATTCTTAAGCATGATTAAGTGGAAATTCCTTTTAAACATTGGATCTAATGAAAACCCAAGGACCATTCCAGCGTCCAACAGAGGCAAAACTTGTGTTTTGAATACCATTGAGAAACCCATTCCCCTAGAAACAGCTGATATAACAGAAGATGAATTAGAGAATGAAAACTCCTGCTTGGGGAAGACTAAATCGTTCCTTCTAAACCATTGTTCCATCAAAGCTTCTATACCTGAACCATATGTTCTGCCGATAAAAGGTTTTGTTTTAATGAGATTTGAGAGGTTTTCCACTGAAATTGGACCTTTGATCTCATCTTTCCACTCCTTTGGACATATTATGATAATTTCATCCGAGAAAATTTTCTCTTGTGATAACAAAGGGATATATCCTTTGATCTCTTTGAAATTTATGAAAGAAACTATGCCTAGGCTTGCCCTCCTTTTAATTACACTATCTAGCACAGCTAGATTGTTATACACTTGGAGTCTGATGCGTTTATTGAACTTGACTTCGTATCTTTGGATCAGTCTAGGCAGAAAAGTTAGAGCCGCAACCTCACCAGTATACAGATTCGTACTACTGCTTACTATGGCGTCCGAAAAATTCCTAAGAATTATTGCAAGAATATCCTGTGAAGATTGAATAAATTTATACCCAAGTTTTGTGGGATTACTTATCGTCTTCCCATCTCTCTCAAATATTTTGAATCCAAGGTTTTTCTCCAATTTATTCACCCTGTAGCTTACAAGAGATGTGTTTATGCCCATGATCTCGGCTACCCTGCCAAAATTCCCAGTTTCATAAATAAGGGAAATGGTATTGAGTTCTGCTATGGAAATGCTCAGCCACCCACTGTCGCCTCTTTGACGCTTATCCATTATTGTATGATAGCTAACTCGACTATTTAATCTACTATCAGGGCGTCTCATGTTTTAGCAAACGACGATCTACATCGTCTCCACTGGCTTTTCTCGCTTCTTCATGTTTGATATCTTTATACCAACTGCTGTGTCATAATCCCAGTTCATAGTATACCAGATATTCTCTGTTTTCATGATATCTACCAGTATGCTGAAAGTGCGTTCTATTTCCCATCTCAGAGAATAGAGCGTGTACTGAACCCAAAATAAACTAGATTATCGTTTGCTTGATTAATAGTCTATACCTACATCTTCATTTACGTTATACTTGCGATATAATGGTTTTAAGAGAAAATATCCAAAGCCGGACGTTTCAAAAGAGGATTTGAACAAGCTCAGGAGAATCAGGTCATCGATGAAGGAAGAAAGTAAAAAGGGCATCCATAATCCTCGATTATCTCCAGGATTACAGCGATGACAGGATTCCAGCAAGGAACGGCATAAACAAGAATACGGTGAAGAAATGCCTGTCCAAGCTGAGGGAATTTGGCGTGGAGGCTGCACTGAATGATCTTCCAAGGCCTGGAAAGCCCAGAACGATTACAAATGATGATAAGTCATGATCCTTAACCTTGCATGCACAAAACCAGCGGAACATGGATACCCGGATGATCTCTGGCCCTATACCCTCTTGACCGAACACATAAGGAAGAACAGGTCTTCCCTTAAGAATATAAGCAGATCCACAGTCTTTGAAATACTCAATGAGGCGGAGATAAAACCTCACAAAATCAGGTACTATATGGAAAAGAGGGATCATGACTTTGGGGGGAAAATGGCCACCGTACTACACGTATACGAGGAGGTGGAGATGATCAACAATGATTTCATAATACCTGAGCTGAAGGACACAATAACCATATCATTCGGTGAGAAGCCGGGAATGCAGGCAATATCAATGACTTCAGAGGAGCTCTCTCCTGTTCCCGGAAAGCATCCATCTGCCACAAGGGATTATGAGTATAAGAGGCTGGGCACCCTGTCCCTTCTGGCAGGCATAGACCTGCATTCCGGTATTGTTACGGAAACTGTGAGCAGAACACATAACAGCAATGATTTCATAGCATTCCTGAAGAAACTGGATTCGTCATATCCCGACACTCCAAAGCATGGATCATGGCTCAACATAGTGGAGATACTTTTCAGCAAACTGGCCAGGACCATGCTCCGTGAGATCAGGGTAAAAA
>DAHVFT010000007.1:0-1605 GCA_027316895.1 Thermoplasmatales archaeon
GCCAACCAGAAAGGAGGCTGCGGAAAGACAACAACTACAGCTAACCTGGGAGCATTACTGTCAGAAAAGCACAAAGTTCTCCTTGTTGATATTGACCCGCAGGGAAACCTCACAACTCATTTTGGCATTAACAAAGCAGACCAGAAGCACACAATATACGACGTAATGCTTGACGGCAGGATCGAGGAGGCAATCATCCGAAAGGATGGAATCGACATAGTACCAAGCACCATCGATCTTGCAGGAGCCGAAGTTGAGCTAACAGGAAAGATTGGCCGTGAGTACATCCTGGATAATGAGCTCAAGAGAATAGCCAGGAAATATGACTTTGTGATCATTGACACTCCGCCCAGTCTGGGAATTTTTACAATCAATTCACTGGTGGCATCCGATTACGTACTTATACCTGTGCAGGCCGAGTTCTTCGCTTTAGAAGGCTTGACACAACTCATGAGAGTCATAGAACTCGTGAACTCAAGGCTCTCAAAGAATCTGAAGCTGCTTGGAATGGTCATAACGATGTTCAATTCCAGGACAAGGTCATCCAAAGAGGTTCTTGAGGATGTCAGGAAGCACTACTCAAAGAGCCTCCTTAAGACAGTTATACCAAGGAATGTGACCATAACGGATTCCACAATGGCAGGTTCTCCCGTGGTAAGATACCGGAAAACCGCACCTGCATCCAAATCGTATATTGCGCTTGCAAAGGAAATTGGAAGAATACTAAAGGTGAAATGATGACAGATATCAAGAAGAGAGGTTTGGATAGCCTAATATCACAGAATTCGCGCTCTGGCAATGAAATAAACGAAGGACCAGAAAGATACACAAAGACAGTGGGTTTCAAGGTAACGGAAAGACAATACGAAACCTATAAAAGATATTCAAAGTACTTTGGGTCTGACGACCTGATCAAGAAATGGCGTTCTGACCTTGATCGAATAGAACGGGAGAAAGGCAAAGACATGGAGAGCGTGGAAACCGAGATCAGGAAAAGGTTAACCAAGTGAAGGTTAACTGCGAACAAAAAACACATAAACGAAAATGTGAGTTTCATGGAAACCATAAATTCCAATAGAGATATAAAAGTGGAGAAAGATCCTAAAATTTCAGATCTTCAGAAAACGAAAGCGCCTCCAAAAACGATTCCGTGGTTGACGCGCATTATCACTGGAGTAATATTCTTCCTTATTGGCTTCTATGTTGTCAGGTTCCTGCTCTCAAATAGTTCTCCTGCCACAAACGTTAATGTCAACAGCATAGACTATCATTATTATGATTCCCAGACTGGGGCTAACTGGACTTATGATGTGCCTTTGAACTATACTATGATTGTCGGCTCTTCTTTTAACGGAACTTTTCCATTCACATCTAACATCAATTGCTCCTTGACAATCACAAAAGCCTATTCTTTAACTCCAGGATTTGTCTATCAAATTCATAACCTACCCCTTACATTTCTTCCCTACACGCCAACAGATTACATAGTAACGATAGTCGCTCCCTATCATCCATATTCAGGCTCACTTAATGTAGAAATATACGTCAACTACACCTGCTGAATTCTTTCCCTGTCACTAAACTTGTAATTTTAGTAACGCCACT
>DAHVFT010000008.1:0-695 GCA_027316895.1 Thermoplasmatales archaeon
CATTATACTTAAATATTTACATTATAGAAATGTGCTAAATTATGGCATCAGCCATATAGTAATGGTGGTAACAGGCGGGAATTCAGAGTTGATCCTCATCGTTCACATCAATCACACCAACAGCAGCTGGATCAAAAGTGTGAGGGCGTATATGGTGTATGGTGTTTGGTTCAAAAAACTGCGTTTCTTTTAAATATATATTTAAAAGAAACAGAAATTGATATATTTTTTCAGCTTTTAGCTTTAATGCGTTTTTCAAAAATGCATGAGGATCAAGTGAAAATGCGAATGTATGCGATCCTTGACGTGAGAATAATAGACCAACGGATCAACAGGGCAGACGCTACCCCTGATCATTCGCAAAACTGCTCTGTTATGGGCTTTTCGATGTATGCAGGGGATGGGATTTGAACCCACGTATCCCTACGGAACCAGACCCTCAATCTGGCGCCTTTGACCAATCTCGACAACCCCTGCAGGTTTATGCTGATAACATTAATTCTTATTTATCTTTCTTTCCTGCACAGCTGCCGATGAAAAGGAATGCAAACCTTATTCTGCATCTGACTGTCATAGCAACCACAGAAACTAGCGCTTCTCATGACATTTCGCTGTGCATTACAATTGTGCTTTAAGGAAAATAATTTAACACTCTGCAAGAGAGAGTGCTGTGTTGAACAAATATTTAAACAGAA
>DAHVFT010000008.1:705-902 GCA_027316895.1 Thermoplasmatales archaeon
CTTTTCCATTTCATCCTTTTCCGGAATTACTTTCCATGCCCTGTAGCGTGTTCTGCTCTCATTGAGGAATTTCTTTACAACAGGAAAATCATTCTCCCTGATGATGAAATTACCGTCCTCATACCTGACGGACGGTATTGTGTCAAGCAGGCCCTTGACAGTGTAATGGTATTTCCCATAGTTGGATGATGATCTAT
>DAHVFT010000009.1:0-672 GCA_027316895.1 Thermoplasmatales archaeon
AAACAGTAAATAGGCATCTGTAAAGAATCCCATACCTGCTACAAACATTGTCCTGACATGGCCGCGTTTTAAACCGGAGTTATCGAGGCCACCTAATATATCATTATTTTCCATTGATGTTCCCATCATCTGTAAAATGCCTGGATATGCTTATAGATTTTCTTAATAATATATATACCATATATATCATAACCAACTTTCGATAAAATAAACATAAACCATCTATTATGTGAAATTAGATACAGTACTTTTAGTTCAACTAATTGCAGATTTCCAGATTTATTGCCAGACTCTCTTACATAACGTGATCTCATAAATTCAATTAATCCCAGACTGGGCTAAGTTATATTATAAGAGTTCATGCCTGCCATAGATCATGTTATTATCTATTTTTTTATCTTTTACTCATAAGACTTTTTCCCCATTTTTATCGAGTATCATTAAACTGAAATATATCATTTCTAACCTTACGAAATATGATGAAAATAGTCTTTGATATATCTTTCGAAGTTTAGTATATATCATAATTTCCTAGAATTTCAGCTGATTCTATTTGTTTTTGTTACATTCTCAGCTTTCTTTTTCTCATTAGGCTTGAAATTACGAATTCCCTGGGACGGTTCCTCTGAAGCCACCTCAAGACTCAATCCCTTTGTTTCACGTATTGTCAGC